>NZ_PDNV01000038.1 GCF_002849615.1 Pollutimonas nitritireducens | reverse complement strand
CGGTAATTCTCAAAGTTCCTGAAGCCATATGCACGGCGTGAGAGCATTTCCATTTTAGTGTGGAAGCCCTCGGTGATGCCGTTGGACTTGGTAAAGCGCCACATGCGCACGATCGGCTCCAACCAGGGCTCTTCCCCATTAACGGGGGATGGGCATTCATCAGACACGGTTGATCACACCGTTCCAACCGCATTGAGCCAAGACTCTCATGCGGTAATTCTCAAAGTTCCTGAAGCCATATGCACGGCGT
>NZ_PDNV01000005.1 GCF_002849615.1 Pollutimonas nitritireducens | reverse complement strand
AACGTGAAACGCCTTTGCGCCGATGATAGTGGACGTACGTCTGTGAAAGTAGGTCATCGTCAAGCTCTTATGCAGTAAGAAAACCCCCGCCCGTCTCAACGTGCGGGGGTTTTTGTTTGGGCGCGCGAAAGGCTGGTCATTACTTGACGATGTTCGAGATCTTACGGCTGCATGGATTCCTGGCTGAGGTCCTGGGTGGTAATCCGTACTATGGCGTTGATTTGGGCAATAATTGCTTTTGGAACAGGGATATTTCCTGCAACGACTTCTTCAGTCCATCTGGCGGTGGTGGCGGCGTCGTGACTTTCGGGTAGAACAGGGCTGTCGCGATTCTCTTTTTCGGTCGCGTCGATGAGGGTTTCGCGGCCCTGGTCGTACAGCCATAGTGCCTCGCGTGCAAGCTCGGCGTCTGCAACGGCTTCACCTTCCGTACCGCGGCTCAGCAGCACGCCAATGGGGCCGGCCATACCCGGCTGGCTGAAGTAGTCGGCGAGTGTCTCGCGGTACGCGGGGTGCGTATAGTTGACGAGGCGAAGGGCCGGTTGGCCAAACGGTTGCAACATCTTGGCAAGTGTATGAGCCGAGTTCCTTACACCCAGGACTTGGCGCAGAGCCAGTTGGCGGGCCAGGGCTGGGGCCAGCACATCGATGGAAGCGAAGGCCAGTCGGCTACGGCCAAGTAAACCTTCAATGCTTCTGGCATCCGGTGCAGGCTGAATGCCCAGTTCTGCAAGAATCTCGGCCGTGGTGGTCCTCCCGGGTTCGTTGAGCACGCCATGAATGAATACCGGTATTCCTCGTTTGCTAAGCAGCAGTGCCAACAAGGGCACGAGATTCGGGCGCCGGCGCGCCCCGTTATAGCTGGGAATCACCACAGGTGTCCCGACAGGCGAGCTCAGACGATCGATTGTAGTGTGCACCGCATCAAGCATGCCCGCCAGTTCCTGCGGCGTTTCACCCTTGATACGGTACGCGAGCAACAGGGCGCCGAGCTCCAGGTCGCTGATCCGATTGGCGAGAACCGCTCCATAGACAGCATAGGCATCGTCACGGCCTAGGCCACGGGCACCGCGGGCACCGCGGCCCACCTCCCGGATATAGATGGCGCACGGAAATGGTTCGGACGGATTCGGCATGATGATGAATGGTGTAGGTTACTGGGTTAGGACCTGAAAGAATTTCAGGAGCCCAAGTCGTTCAGGAACCGGTCGCGCCAGACTGAAAGGTTATTCTTTTTGAGTATGCCCATCAAATGCTCGTATCGCTGTTTTCTTTCCTCCAGCGGCATGTTCAGCGCTCTATCCAAGCTGTCTGCCATTCCTTGAACGTCGTACGGATTGACCATCAAGGCGCCTTCGTGCATCTCGGCCGCAGCACCCGCAAACTCGGACAATACCAGCACGCCGGGATCTTCTGCCGGTTGCGAGGCCACGTACTCTTTGGCGACCAGATTCATGCCGTCGCGTAATGGCGTCACCAGCCCCACCTGAGATACCCGGAAAAACGACATGAGCAAGGTACGCTCATACGAACGGTTCATATAGCGGATGGGGGTCCATGACAGTTCGGTCCATTTTCCGTTGATGCGCCCAGCCGTGCTCTCGAGCTGACGTCGGATCTGACGGTAGCCCTGCACATCTTGTCGAGATGGCGGCGCTATCTGTACAAGTGTTACCTTCCCACGGTGCTGCGGAGAACTTTCAAGCAGGCATTCGAATGCATCGAAGCGCTCGATAAGGCCTTTGCTGTAATCAAGACGGTCCACGCTGACGATAAGCTTCCGATGTTGCAAGCCTTCTCTCAGCGCGTCCAGTGGCTTGGAATGACGGGATTCTTTGGAAAGCGTCCTTATTTGCTCAGGCTGGATCCCTATCGGATAGGCACCTACTTTTATGGAACGGTCGCCTAGCCTGACGGTGTCACCGATATGGATCGCGCCGAGATGCCGGGTGGTGTAGTCGATGAAGGCCTGTACGTCGCTCTGGGTCTGAAATCCCACCAGGTCGTAGGCACACATCGATTCGACGAGTTCCTGATGCGACGGGATGGTGCGCAGCACCGAGGGGCTCGGAAACGGGATATGAAGGAAAAAACCGATTTTATTCTTTATTCCAAGGCTGCGGCAGGCTTGGCCAAAGGGAATCAGATGGTAATCATGCACCCAGATGATATCGTCGCTCGCGATTGATGACGTCAGTATTTGTGCGAATCGCCGATTGACGGCGCGATAGCCGCTGTAGTCGCGACGGATATAGCGGCTCAGGTCGATCCGGTAGTGGAAAGTCGGCCAAAGCACACCGTTGGAAAAACCTCGATAGTATTGGTCGTATTCCCGCTGGGTAAGCGCGACTGTAATGAAATCGATATTTTTCTCACTGTGGGTCAATGGCGGCTGTACGGGATCTGTTTCGATTTCTCCGTTCCAGCCCAGCCAGATCCCGCCCATTCCTCGCAAGGCATCCAGGACACCCACAACCAGGCCTCCGGCGGAGCTTTTACCCTCGGTGATAGACGCGACCCGATTGGATACGACGATTAGTCTACTCATTGGGTTGCCTCCCCTCTGTTGAGATATCTCCGTCATCGTACAGACGTTTAGCAAGAAGCGAACTCAGCCACTCAACGAGTGCCGGCGGATCGGCCAACCGCCAGCTGGCGTGCGTCGCACCAGTGCCAATCTTGATGGTGATTCCATTCATCGCGTTGACAATGCGAAATGCCGATTCATCGGTGAGATCATCACCAACGAAGAGCGGCGTGCGTCCCTGGAATGGCGCCATACCCATGAACCGTTCAATGGCCTTGGCTTTGCTGGCCCCTCGCGGCTTTATTTCGACCACCATTTTGCCTTCCTGTATCTCGAAGTCACCGTTGTGGTTTACCAGTGCGTCGGCTGCAAGCTGACGTATTTCGTCCTCGAACTGAGGTGCCTGACGGAAATGGAGCGCTATGGACAGAGCCTTGCGTTCGACTATCGTGCCCGGCAATTGGCCCATTGCAGTTTCCACGATGGCGCTGACTTGTCTCAGGCTATCCTGAGAAACGCCCATCGTTTCGATTTTTCCGTTTGGCGGTTTTATTCGCGCTCCATGCAGTGCGGCATAAGGTAGAAGCAAGGGTCCAAGAAGCCGGTCGATGTCCGGCGAGTCACGACCCGACACGATGGCGAGGGAGCCGGCGCTTGCCCGATAGAGATCATCAAGCACATGGAGGGTGGTAGCCGGGACATTCGCTTGATCCGGTGTTGGTGCAATGGGGGCCAGGGTGCCATCGAGGTCTAGGAAGATTGCCAAGTCGGCAAGTGATGGTCGAGGCAGTGGTCTGGCAGGCAACTTCCCGGTATTGTGCAATACCTGATCCCCTGTCGATCCGTGGTTCGTGTCTGTTGACATGGTGGGAATCTCGCTAATTAAATGCTGTAAGGAGAGTCTGGTCTATAAATACCAGTCATGCGTGACGGATGCAAGCGTTGTTGCGCCAACATCTCCCCATATCGTCGGAAGGCTTGCAATTCTGGCGCGTAATGCATAAATTTTCCGGACGTGTCTCGTATGGAGGTTTGCATGAATATATTCGAATTGGTGTCCATGCATATGAAAGCAATGCGACTGCCACTGTATGCCGTAACCGTCAGCATGGCCGATCAGGTCAACACGCCGGCGCTCCTCATCATGCACTGGCATGGGTTCAGGCGTGTGACGCCGTTGACGCTTCCTGATGTCAACCTACCCGCGCGGCCTGTACCGGATTCAGTGCTGCAACTGGATGCCACTTGGAGCAGGCCCGAAGCACTTGACCAGCCTCTATTGAATGCCGCTTGGCAATTCGGTGCGTGGGATCTCGAGCGCGTGGAACATAAGGCATGGTGGCGACCGGGTGCACCGGCAACCGAGGCGCTTGCCTGTCAGCGCGCCTTTGGATGCTATGCGGGCGCTGTGGATGCCGCGTGTCCCGTCGTTACATCCGCCCAGACGGCTAATGACCGTGAGGTATTACTGGAACTCGCAGCGCGGCGCGGATACGTGCGCTGGTTGTTTCGGCCCCGACGGGGAGGAATCTGGGCGACATTAGCTGACAAGGATGACAGTGTCGACAAAACTGGCGGCCGCACATTGCCTTGTCCGATCAAGGCAGCACCACGGGGGGCTGGCGCAGCCCGCACGGTTTATCGTCTTGGCCGGGTGGACCATCTGATTCTTTCTGGTTGATTCAGTAGGTTGTTGCAACTGGATACCAAATTCAAGCTTGAAGTTGTGAAGGGCGACCCTTACATTTTCATCCGTTGGTTATTCTGACCAGCAACTGGCCGCCTTGCCTATTATTACCGGTAAGGCTGGCCGCGTCTCTTTTCTGATGAACGTTATGAGTAAGGAGAATGTACATGAAGATTCGTCCCCTCCATGATCGAGTTATCGTCAAGCGAACCGAGCAACAGCGCAAGACGGCCTCGGGCATTGTCATACCCGATACAGCTGCTGAGAAGCCCGAGCAAGGCGAGGTGATCGCCGTAGGCAAGGGCAAGGTGCTGGCCGATGGCACCGTGCGCCCCATGGAGTTACAGCCCGGCGACCAAGTGATTTTCGGCAAATATTCAGGTCAGACCGTGAAGGTCGATGGTGAAGAACTGCTGGTACTCCGCGATGAGGACATCATGGGTGTACTGGAAGATGGTCGCAAGGACCTGAAGAAGGTCGCCTGATTATCCTGATTGTCAGTTGAGACTTTGGAGGTAAGAACAAAATGAGTGCGAAGGATATCCAGTTTCATGATAGCGCCCGAAGCCGCATTACAACGGGCGTCAATATTCTGGCCGACGCGGTCAAGGTAACGCTCGGACCAAAAGGGCGAAATGTCCTGCTCGAACGCAGCTTCGGCTCGCCCATCGTTACCAAGGACGGCGTATCGGTCGCCAAGGAAATCGAACTCAAAGACAAGTTCGAGAACATGGGAGCGCAGATCGTCAAGCAGGTCGCATCCAAAACGTCTGATGTCGCGGGAGATGGAACCACTACGGCAACCGTATTGGCGCAAGCCATTGTGCGGGAAGGGATGAAGCACGTAGGTTCGGGACACAATCCCATGGACTTGAAGCGTGGTATCGATCTCGCAGTCTCCCGCGTGGTGGAGGAACTGCGTTTGCTGTCCAAACCGATCTCCACCAATAGGGAAATTGCCCAGGTGGCCGCTTTGTCGGCCAACGCGGATGAGGCGATCGGCAAAATCATTGCCGAGGCAATGAACAAAGTCGGCAACGAGGGCGTGATCACTGTTGAAGATGGAAAATCACTCGAGAATGAACTTGATGTCGTCGAGGGGATGCAGTTCGACCGTGGCTACCTGAGTCCTTACTTCGTCAACGACCCCGATAAACAAACCGCTTATCTTGAAGATCCGCTCATCCTTCTTTGCGAGAAGAAGATCTCCAGTATCCGCGAGCTGCTGCCGATTCTGGAGGCAGTCGCCAAGACGGGTAAGCCTTTGCTCATCGTCGCTGAAGACATCGAAGGTGAGGCCTTGGCTACGTTGGTGGTAAACGCGATGCGCGGTGTATTGAAGGTCGCTGCGGTCAAGGCGCCTGCATTCGGTGATCGCCGCAAGGCCATGCTCGAGGATATTGCCATTCTGACTGGCGCGACGGTGATTTCGGAAGAAACAGGCAAGCAGCTCGACAAGGCCGGGCTCGACGACCTCGGTAGCGCCAAGCGTGTTGAAGTTCAAAAAGATACCACCATCATCATCGACGGTGCCGGAGAAAAGACCCGCATAGACGGCCGGATCAAGGCAATTCAGGCCCAGATCGAGCAGGCTAGCAGCGACTACGACCGTGAGAAATTTCAGGAACGTGTAGCCAAGCTGGCGGGCGGTGTCGCGGTGATCCGGGTTGGCGCCGCCACGGAGGTCGAAATGAAGGAAAAGAAAGACCGGGTTGATGACGCCCTGCATGCCACGCGTGCCGCAGTGGAAGAAGGAATTGTTCCTGGCGGTGGTGTGGCGTTGCTGCGGGCACGCTCAGCTCTATCCTCGCTCACGGGTCGCAATGGGGATCAGGATGCCGGTATTCAGATTGTGGCGCGCGCGCTCGAAACGCCACTGCGCACGATCGTCGCGAATGCCGGCGACGAGCCATCCGTGGTGTTGTCCCGTGTGGTCGAAGGTGAAGGTACATTCGGGTATGACGCAGCAACCGGTAATTATGGCGACCTAGTCGAGCTGGGCGTTGTCGATCCGACAAAAGTCACTCGAACGGCATTGCAGAATGCGGCTTCGATCGCAGGTCTGATCCTGACCACCGACGCGACAGTGGCTGAGATACCCAAGGAAGATAAATCACCCGCCATGCCAGCGCCCGAAATGGACTTCTGATCGCCACGCCTTTTAAGTTGTGGCCGGCGGCTTCGCAAAAAAGGCGAGGCCGCTTTTTTCTTTCGTGCGCTATTCGATGTTCTGCGCCTGCTCGCGCATTTGTTCGATGAGCAATTTGAGGTCAATGGCCGCCCGCGTAACGCTCAGGGCGCTGGCCTTGGACCCCAGGGTATTGGCTTCCCGGTTCATTTCCTGGAAAAGGAAGTCCAGGCGCTTTCCAGCACTACCGCTATTCTTCTTGTCTTTACGGCCCATCGTTTCGCCGGTGCTCAGCAGATGCTGGAGTTCAGCGATATGCGAGCGCAAGCGGGACAACTCTTCGGCGACATCGATACGCATGGAAAAAAGAGAGGTCTCCTGGGCTATGCGGGCAGTTAGTTCCGCGCCGCTGATGTGGGCGAAGCCATCTGGGCTCACGGCGTTCAACGTATCGCGCAGCTTGTTGTTGAGCTTATCCTGATGCTCGGCAAGCAAGACTGGTAGCTGCATTTCAACCTGATCCACGATCTGGCTGACCTCCAATGCGCACTCGTGCATGATCGTTGCAAGTCGTTGGCCTTCACGTTCGCGGGCTGCCTGCATTTCGGCAAGTGCCTGGGTGGCGGCCTCCAGACACATGGCGGTCCAGATATCCGGGTCCAGGCCCGTGTTTTCGGCAACACCTGACGCATTCAGAAGTTCGGTAAGGCGCGGCGCGGGGACATCCGGAATGACGCGACGCGCGTCCTGGAGCTGCGCTGCCAGCGTCGATAAATATTCAGGGTCGAGGCTTACCCTTGCGCGAGTGTCGCTGCGTACATAATTGACACGGACTTCAACCTTCCCCCGTGCGACCACCGTACCGAGTTTTTCCCGAATAGCGCTTTCAACCATGCGGAGGTCTTCGGGCAGGCGGAAGTTGACGTCGAGGAATCTGCTATTGACGGTACGGAATTCGATGGTGACACTGCCTTGGGCGGATTCCGCACGGGCATTGCCGAAAGCGGTCATGCTTCGGATCATGAGAAGGAATTCCTGTTGTGGACGCAAAGGTTATATTGTAAGGCTGCTCTCAGTGAGGACCGTAATGCAGCGGCGGCCGAACCGTAGTACGGCGCGCCGCACCACGCCTTGGCGTCAGGGTATCATTCCCTCCTTGATTCTTGACATTGTATTGGAGCCTCCCTTTGTCCGAAGCCACACCCGCAGCTACCGACGATTCCGCCCGCCCCACAGGCCGTGCAGCCACTGAATTACGCCCGCTTTCCATCGAGACCGGGTATACCCGCCATGCGGAAGGCTCGGTATTGATCAAGGCTGGCGACACACATGTCTTGTGCAACGCCAGCGTACTGGAAAAAGTGCCGCCTTTCCTGAAGGGTAAGGGGCAGGGATGGGTCACTGCCGAATATGGAATGCTTCCCAGATCCACACACACACGCTCTGATCGGGAAGCGGCCCGCGGTAAGCAAAGCGGCCGCACCCAGGAGATACAGCGCTTGATCGGCCGCAGCTTGCGAGCCGTATTCGACTTGAATGCGTTGGGCGAGCGTACGCTGCATCTCGATTGCGACGTGCTCCAAGCCGATGGGGGAACCCGCTGTGCCAGCATCACGGGAGCCTGGCTGGCGGCCGCGATCGCTACGCGTGGATTGCTGCAGCAGGGCGTTCTGACCTCCGATCCCATTCTGGATCATGTGGCGGCTGTGTCGGTGGGGCTGGTCAACGGCCGCCCGGTGCTGGACCTGGATTACATTGAAGATTCCGGCTGTGGCGCCGACATGAACATTGTCATGACGGGCGCCGGTGATTTTGTGGAAGTGCAAGGAACCGCCGAAGGCCAGAACTTTACTCGGCAAGCACTGGATGCATTACTGGATTTGGCGCGCGACGGCATAGTCCAGCTTGTGGCAGCCCAGAAACAGGCGCTGGGCTGAAGGCCACGACTTGCGAACGCTAGGCGACGAAGCGGCCCACCATTTGCAGGTTAGCGAGATCCCATACTTTCCTGATCAAGGCCTGGCTTTCTTCCTTGCTGGCGGCATTGCGGTAGGTACCCAGTCTGAGGGCCTTGTCTTCAATTTCAGCTCTGCTCAGGGTGTTTCCGGGGTCTCCCTTGGGCTCATCGACACGAGCGGTCAGACGGCGGCCATCACGGGTTTGTACGGTGACCTTGCCGATCCACTGCCGTGGATAGGCGCTATTGACCTCGTCGTCGAGCTCCATTGAAACCCGGGATCTGAACGCGGCGATGACAGGGTCGTCCAGGCCCGCGTCGAATTCCGGGAGGCCAGCACGTCGTTGTTGAGCGATGAGGCCCAGCACCGTGCCCATGGAGAATTTGGACTGGTGGACGGAGGTCGGATTCGTGACAGGGCCGAGCACATCGATAGCGCCCTGGTGGACATGAGCAACGACACTTGCAATGTCGTCGATTGATAAGTCATTGATCTGGACGATGTCGAGCAGTGCATCGGCGGCAGGATGAGTATGGCGGCAGGAAGCATGAAACTTGAACGAGGTCTCGAGAACTGTCCAGCGCGCTCCCAGTCTGTCGGTCAGCTTTGCTGGGTCAGCGTCCTGCGACATGCCGGCGCCCATGCCTTGCGCACCTTCCAGAATACGCCGGGCGCCGGTAAACCCGTCGTGTGCCAAATAGGCAGCGGTCAGTCCATTTGCAGCCGCCTTGGCCGTATGGAGTTGTTTCGAATCGGCGGCGTCGCGCAGGAATTCCCACAAACCGGCGGCCTGCGTGCCCGCTGAGCCGAGCGCATGGAGCATTTGCTGATTGTTCAGATTCAACAGGCGTCCCACGGCTACTGCAGCCGCCAATGTGCCAGCTGTTCCGGTTGTGTGAAAGACTTTGTAGTGCGAGCGCCCTAGAAATTCGCCCACCCGTATTCCAACCTCGTAGCCAGCCACGCATGCGACCAGCAGGTCTTTGCCGGATCGCCCCAAGGCCTGGGCCGTGGCAATCGCTGGTGGAAAAACCACGGCAGCGGGATGAAACACCGAGCCGTTATGGACATCGTCCTGCTCAACCATATGGGCGGCCGCCGCATTGACCATGGCAGCAAAAAGAGGGCTTGTGCTGCGGCGGGTCACCATGTTTTCCGAGGGACCGCTGGTCGGTCCCATGGTGTCGGCGAATTGCGCGATGGCCTGCACTGCGCGCGCGCTGGATCCAGCCAGTGTGGAAGCGAGGCAATCCAGCATCAGGTCTTCGGTGCGGCGCAACACATTATCGGGAATGTCTTCGTATACGAGTTGGGCCGCGAATTCGGCGAGTTCGGCACTGGGATGAGTCATTTCAAGGTTCCAGCCAGGTTACGGTAGAGAAGGGAAATGGGTCGTACGCTTAAAAAGAGCGTGGCAGGCCCAGCACGTGCTCGGCAACGTAGGAAAGTATAAGGTTGGTCGAAATTGGAGCGACCTGGTATAAGCGGGTTTCGCGGAACTTTCGTTCAATATCGTATTCATTCGCAAAGCCGAAGCCGCCGTGGAACTGCAGGCAGGCATTGGCGGCTTCCCACGATGCATCGGCGGCAAGAAGCTTTGCCATATTCGCCTGGGCGCCGCAAGGCTGATGCGCATCGTACAGTCGGCACGCCTCGTAGCGCATAAGGCTGGCTGCCTCGACGTTGATGTGCGCCCTGGCAATAGGGAACTGCACTCCCTGGTTCTGCCCAATAGGACGGTTGAAGACAATGCGCTCCTTTACGTACGCAGACACTTTGTCGATGAACCAGTGCCCGTCGCCGATGCATTCGGCGGCAATCAAGGTACGTTCGGCGTTCAGTCCGTCCAGTATGTACTTGAAGCCTTTGCCTTCTTCTCCGATGAGGTTCTCGGCAGGAATCTCGAGATTGTCAAAGAACAGTTCATTTGTCTCATGATTGACCATGTTCAATATGGGACGCACTTCCATGCCCTTTCCGATGGCTTCATGCAAATCAACGATAAAGATCGACATCCCTTCGGATTTTTTCTTCACCTGGTCCAGAGGTGTGGTGCGCGCAAGGAGTATCATCAGGTCGGAATGCTGTATGCGCGAGATCCACACTTTTTGACCATTGATCACATAGCGGTCGTTCTTCCGGACGGCCATGGTCTTTATCTTCGTAGTGTCGGTGCCGGTCGTGGGTTCGGTCACACCCATGGACTGCAGGCGTAGCTCGCCTGTGGCAATGCGCGGCAAATAGCGCAGTTTTTGTTCCTTGGAACCATGGCGCAACAATGTACCCATGTTATACATCTGACCATGGCATACGCCTGAATTGCCGCCGCTACGATTGATTTCCTCCATGATGACCGACGCTTCGGTCAGGCTCAATCCCGAGCCGCCGTATTCTTCCGGTATCAGGGCGGCGAGCCATCCGGCTTCGGTCAGGGTCTTGACAAATTCTTCGGGGTAGCCCCGCTCGTGATCAACCTTGCGAAAATACTCAGGTGGAAACTGGGAACACAAGTCGCGTATGGCGTCGCGGATTTCCTGGAAGGGCTGAATGGATTGCTGCATGGCGTGATGGCGTCCGGTTTCATTACAATGACACTAACTTTGCCCTAATGCGACTTGCTTGCCAATTATTGCTTGCTTAAGCCCGGGTTTGCCAATTTTGAAGAGAATACTTATAGATGGCAATGCATTTTGATCTGACCGACATGCAGCTCATGGTCAACGTCGCTGGCGCCCAAAGCATGACGAAGGGGGCGGAGCGATCATTCTTGTCGTTGCCCGCAGCCAGCAATCGAGTGAAGAACCTCGAGAATCACCTGGGAACCGCACTCTTCTATCGTAACAGCCAAGGGGTCACACTCACGCCATCGGGAGAAGCTTTCGTGCGGCATGCGCGTGTGGTGCTCCGCCAGCTCGAACATCTCCGTGGCGACATACAGGAGTACGCCAGCGGTGTTAAGGGACGGGTGAGGGTGTATGCCAATACGACAGCCATGAACGAATTCATGCCTACGATACTAGCCAATTATCTCGCCGCGCACCCTGACGTCAATGTCGAGCTGCGCGAACGTCTCAGCTATCTGGTGGTCAAGGCAGTGGCGGACGGCAGCGCGGATATCGGCATTACCGCGCAGGCTGGCGGCGGAGAAAGCATTGAATTCCTTCCTTATCGGACCGATCGCCTGGTCCTCATCACGCACCAGGATCATGCCTTGGCCGCCAATGCGGCGGTCGATTTCGATGAAACACTGGTTTATGACTACGTAGGACTCTCCGAAGCCAGCGCCATCCATGCATTCCTGCTGCAGGCGGCCGACGATCTCGGTCGGGTATTGCGCTTCCGGGTGGAGGTCAGTAATTTCGAGGCGGCGTGCCGCATGATCGCCGCTCAGGTAGGAATAGGGGTCATTCCCGAATCGGCGGCCCGGCGCTACGTCAAGGATCTACCGCTGAAAATAATCACCTTGAACGATGCATGGGCGTTGCGACGACTGCATATTTGTGTCAAACAGTTCGATAAGCTGCCGGTCTTTGCCAAAGAGCTGGTTTCCCTGCTGGTCAAGGACGGCGCAACGGAGAAAAGTAGTGAATAAAGTCGTATTGGCTTCGAACAATCCAGGGAAATTGAAAGAGTTCTCCGCCATCCTCCAGCGCGCCAACATCACCATGGTGGCGCAAGGGGAACTCGGAGTGCCCGAGGCGGAGGAGCCCCACCCGACTTTTGTCGAGAATGCGTTGGCCAAGGCGCGACACGCCAGTCGGCTGACCGGCCTGCCAGCGCTGGCAGACGATTCCGGTCTGAGCGTGGCTGCGCTCGGTGGCGCGCCCGGGGTGTATTCCGCGCGGTTCGCTTCGATGGCGGGAGGTGAAAAGTCAGATGCTGCCAACAATGGGTATCTGGTGCAGCAATTGACGGGTGTCGAGGATCGCCGCGCATCCTATGTGGCGGTGCTGGTGTATCTTCGATCTGCTGACGATCCCATGCCTGTCATTGCGCAAGGCATATGGCAGGGAATGATCGTGGATACGCCCAGAGGCAGCAATGGCTTCGGCTACGATTCTCACTTCTTTCTCCCGGCCTTGGGCAAGACGGCGGCTGAACTCGAACCGGATGAAAAGAACCGGTCCAGTCACCGTGCACAGGCCTTGACCTTGTTGTTGCAAGCGCTGAACGATCAAGCCGCCACCACCGCCACGTCCTAATTTCGAGAACCAGGTGCATCCCACATTCCCCAAAGCAACCGAAGGACGGACAAAAAATCCCGGTGTCGTTCCCCGTATCGGCCCCTCATCGGCGCTTACCAGTCTTCCTCCCTTGTCCTTGTACGTGCATGTGCCATGGTGCGTGCGCAAGTGTCCTTACTGCGATTTCAACTCCCATGAACTGAAGAATGAGGTGCCCGAGCGAGAGTATCTGGACGCCTTGCAGGCCGATCTCGAACAGGCGCTCCCACTCATATGGGGACGGCAAGTCATCTCCATCTTCATCGGGGGCGGCACGCCGAGTTTGCTCTCCGCCAGTGCGTTGGACGAGATGCTGGCAATGTTCCGCGCTTTATTGAATCTGCTACCCGACGCCGAAATAACGATGGAGGCCAATCCTGGCACAGTCGAGGCCGGACGCTTTACCGACTATGCGGCCAGCGGCGTGAACCGCATGTCTTTGGGCATTCAGAGTTTCGATGATGCGGCACTCAAGGCCCTGGGCCGGGTGCACGACGCCCGGCAGGCCAGGGCTGCGATCGAGATTGCGCAACGCTCGGTCGACCGGGTCAATCTGGATTTGATGTATGCCTTGCCGGGGCAATCCGTGGAGGCCTGTGCAAATGACCTGCGGCAGGCCATGTCGTTTCAGACCGGGCATTTGTCCCTTTATCATCTGACACTCGAGCCCAATACCGTATTTGCCAAGTACCCGCCTGTCGTGCCCGATGACGACACCAGCGCGGCAATGCAGGATCTCATCACCGAAGCGACGAGCGCGGGTGGCTGGGAACAGTATGAAGTATCGGCTTACGCCAAGCCTGGCCAACGCTGCCTGCACAACCTGAATTACTGGGAGTTTGGCGACTACCTTGGTATTGGTCCCGGCGCCCACGGAAAATTATCGTTCCATGACAGGATCATTCGGCAGGCGAAACACAAGAACCCGGCGTCCTGGATCGAGAAATCGGTACGTCGCGATGGCAGCCATATCTCTGAAGAGCGTGTCATCGGGCCGCACGAACTGGGTTTTGAGTTCATGCTGAATGCGTTACGGCTCAAGGATGGCGTCGCGTCCGGCAGTTTCAAGGAGCGCACGGGTTTATCTCTGCTGTCCATCAAGGCCACCGTCGATCGCGCCAGGTCCAGGGGGCTGCTTGAACCCGAACTTGGGCGGTTCCGGGCGAGCTCCCTGGGTTGGCGGTTCCTGAACGATTTGCAGGCCGAATTTCTTGAATAGTGCCGAAGGTTCGATTAATGCACTACGTTTTGCCCCATAGTGGTGCCTTATGTACCGTTATGGGGAATCATTACGGCGTAGACTTACAATTTGCGCCGTAATGGCCCGTTAAAAACAGGCATGGCCTTTGCTTAAGGTTATTCGTCTCTCTTTCATTTTTCCGATTCTATTGGTGCAGGAGCCCCTATATGTCCACCCCTGAAGAAGTTGTCAAGCTAATTGCCGATCGTGAAGTTACTTTCGTCGACTTTCGCTTTACCGACACGCTTGGTAAAGAGCATCACCTCACTGTGCCGGCGCACACGGTGGACGAAGAAAAGATGGAAACCGGCGTGGCGTTTGATGGTTCGTCCATTGCGGGATGGAAAGGCATTGAAGCTTCCGACATGGTGTTGATTCCCGACGCCAATACGGCCCACTTGGACCCGTTCCGCGAAGAGAACACACTGATCCTTACGTGCGATGTAGTGGAACCGTCGGACCTCAAGGGTTATGATCGCGATCCCCGTTCGCTCGCCAAGCGTGCTGAAGCCTACCTCAAGTCCAGTGGACTGGGCGATACCGCTTACTTCGGTCCCGAGCCAGAATTTTTTATCTTCGACGGCATTACCTGGAACGATGACATGTCGGGTTGTTTCGTCAAGATCAAGTCCGACGAAGCTCCCTGGTCCAGCGGCATCGATATGGACGGCGGCAACCAAGGGCATCGGCCAGGTCTGAAGGGCGGCTACGTACCGGTATCCCCCGTCGATGGTTTCCAGGATATGCGTTCCGAAATGTGCTTGCTGCTGGAACAGCAGGGCGTTCCTGTCGAAGTGCATCATCACGAAGTGGCGGGCCAGGGCCAACTGGAAATAGGCACCCAATTCAGCACATTGGTTCAGCGCGCAGACTGGAACCAGATCTTGAAGTACACCGTGCGAAATGTGGCACACGTATACGGTAAGACCGCCACTTTCATGCCCAAGCCCATCGTTGGCGACAATGGTTCTGGGATGCATGTGCACCAGTCCATCTGGAAAGACGGCCAGAATCTTTTTGCTGGAAACGGCTATGCGGGCCTGTCCGAATTCGCGCTTTATTACATCGGCGGCATCATCAAGCATGCCAAGGCCTTGAACGCCATCACCAACCCAGGCACCAATTCATATAAGCGCCTGGTTCCCCACTTCGAAGCGCCGGTCAAGCTCGCTTATTCGGCACGCAATCGCTCTGCGTCAATCCGCATTCCGTATGTCAGCAGTCCCAAAGGCCGCCGTGTCGAGGCCCGGTTCCCCGATCCGCTCGCCAATCCTTACCTGGCATTCTCGGCGCTGATGATGGCCGGCCTGGACGGTGTGCAGAACAAGATCCATCCTGGAGATCCAGCGGACAAAAACCTGTATGACCTACCTCCCGAAGAGGATGCAAAGATTCCAACGGTCTGCGCATCGCTGGAAGAGGCCATTGCGGCGCTGGACCAGGATCGCGAGTTCCTGACCCGTGGCGGCGTATTCAGCAACGATATGCTCGATGCCTATATCGAACTGAAGATGGCCGAAATCACCCGCCTGCGGATGACTTCGCATCCCGTCGAGTTCGACATGTACTACAGCATTTAAACCGCCTGGACGCGCTGCGCGTAATGCGCGCAGCGCGTTGAAACCGGTCATGCGATGAGGCCCCGCGCCGGCACCTTGCCCCTTGGCTGCTGCGGCGTTGCCTGTCCTAGTACTATTAATCCGACCTTCGGGTTGTAAAGGCGGATCATGGACGTAGCGAGTTACGATTTATTGTCGACGGCAATCTTGCTTTTACATGCCGATGGATCGATTCGACACGCCAACACGGCGGCAGAAGAGTTATTCGGCCTATCGCGTCGCCAGCTTGCCGGTATGCCGGCCCATCACCTGTTTGGTTCCGACACTTCTCTGCAAAGCCGGTTTCCGGATGCGATTGATGGCAAGTTCGGTATCCTTCGACAGGATCTCGTCATCGACCGTTCAGGTGTTTCAGTGCCCATCAGCCTGGCCATCGTTCCATTGCATAAGCAGGAATGGGCGGCGCTGCTGGAAGTGCGTGTCATCGAACACCATATCCTGATCGATCGGCACCAGCAGCTCAGCAAGGAATTGGCGGCACAGAGGGAGTCCTTACGGAACTTGGCGCACGAAGTAAAGAATCCATTAGGCGGGATACGAGGCGCAGCTCAACTGCTGGAGGCCGAACTGGATTCGGATGCCTTGTCCGAGTATACCCAGGTCATCATCGCCGAAGCGGACCGCCTGGGTGGGCTTGTTGACCGGCTGATTGCTCCGCAGGGGGAGACCTTGCGCAAGGCACCGTTCAATATTCATCAGATCTGCGAGAGGGTCTACACACTGGTCAGGGCCGAGTTCCCACGCATTGAAATCGTCCGCGACTACGATGCGTCCGTGCCCGACCTGCATGGTGATTTCTCCCGCTTGCTGCAGGCATTTCTGAACGTGACCCGTAATGCGGCGCAAGCATTATCGGAAAATCCCGACCCGGATGCGCCCAGACTCACCGTTCGCACCCGGGTCGGGCGGCAGCTGCTGCTCGCCACTCATCAAGCCAAGCTGGGTATTGTGGTTTCCATCGTTGATAACGGGCCCGGAATACCAGCAGAGCTGCATGACAAAATCTTTCATCCCCTGGTTACCGGCAGGGCCAACGGTACCGGATTGGGCCTGAGCCTGGCCCAGGAGTTCGTGCAACAACATGGCGGAATCATTGAGTTCGATTCACGCCCGGGTCATACCGAGTTCCGGATGATTCTGCCTTTGGAGTAAAGATGAAACCGGTATGGATTATTGACGATGATCAAAGCATCCGTTGGGTGCTTGAAAAAGCATTGGCCAGGGTTGGTATTCCTGCCCGGGCTTTTGCCAGCGCCGCCGAAGTACTGGAGGCGCTCGAAGCCGCCATCCCTTCCGTGCTGGTGACTGACATCCGGATGCCGGGCCTGGACGGACTTAGCCTGTTGCACCGCATCAAGGAGGACCATCCGGACTTGCCGGTGATCGTCATGACAGCCTTCACCGACTTGAACAGCACGGTCGCGGCATTCCAGAAAGGGGCTTTCGACTACCTGCCCAAGCCCTTCGATGTCAATGCCGCCATCGCATTGATACAGCGCGCTGCCCAGTCCACGGGTGCGGAGAGCGAGGACGTAGCTGAACGCCACGCCGTTTCGACCAGTAGCGAAGGTATCATGCTGCAGTCCTCCTCGCCCGCCATGCAAGAGGTCTTCCGTGCAATAGGACGCCTTGCTTCTTCCAGCGTCACGGTATTAATCACTGGCGAGTCCGGCACCGGCAAGGAGCTCATTGCAAAGGCCCTCCATACCCACAGCAATCGTGCAGACGGCCCTTTCGTCGCGTTGAATGCGGCAGCCATACCCAAAGATTTGCTGGAAGCCGAGTTATTCGGCCATGAGCGCGGTGCATTCACGGGCGCTACACAGCAGCGCCGGGGCCGCTTTGAGGAGGCGCGCAATGGCACGTTGTTTCTCGACGAAATCGGCGACATGCCTTTCGAGTTGCAAACGCGCTTGTTGCGCGTTCTGGCAGAAGGCAACTTTTATCGTGTCGGCGGATCACAGGCCATCAACGCTGACGTCCGTATCGTCGCCGCGACCCACCAGCCGCTTGAGCAGCGGGTAGCGGAAGGACGTTTCCGGGAAGATCTGTTTCATCGGTTGAATGTAATCCGTCTCAGGCTTCCACCGTTGCGTGAAAGGAAAGAAGATATCCCGGCACTCGTCCAGCTGTTCATGCAGAACAGTGCACGTGACCTCGGTGTACCAGTCCGACGCCTGTCACCCCAAGCCCTGCAGGTAATGTCCGGATTCGATTATCCAGGCAACATCCGGCAGTTGGAGAATTTTTGCCAGTGGCTGACGGTCATGTCGTCCAGCCAGATTATTGAATCCAAGGACCTGCCACCTGAAGTCTTCGGTGCGCCGCACAGCGACGCTACGCAAACAGTGGCCAGCGTAGAGGTTGCCGCCGGCGATTTCCGTCGGGAAGGTTACCATGCCCCCGCAAGTCAGCCGGACGCCATATCCGCCCTGGAGATGTCCTGGACAACTTTGCTGGGTCGAGAGGTACAGGCCAGGTTGAGTCGCAACGAGCCGGCAATCATGGCAAGCTTCACTCGGGATTTTGAGCGCGTACTAATCGAGTCGGCACTGCTGCATAGTCGGGGGCGCCGCATGGAAGCGGCTCAGCGACTTGGAATCGGGCGCAATACGCTGACCCGCAAATGCAGTGAACTCGGTTTGAATGACGAAGCGGGCGATTGAAGCTTTGATACCAATCAGTGCGGGTTTAATATGGATCGGGCACACTGTTTGCTTGTGCTGATCATCTCGTATTTCAAGGAATATTCATGCATTTCATGAACGCTTTACCGCAGTTCGTTTTCCGTCATGTAGTGCCGGTCATCGCGCTGGCTGTGCTGGCCGCCGCGCTACCGGCTGGCGCCCAGCCCGTAGGCAGCTCGCAGCCAGTTTCTCCGACAACGATCGCATCGGATACGGGACGCTCAGGTAACGGTCTAGGACTACGGATAGGGTATTTCGATGACTATCGCAATGTCAGCCTTTTTCATGAGACGGCGCCGTGGTGGAGTTATCGGCTGCAAAACGGTTGGGGAAGGTTGGATTTGAACGGTGAGCTTGGGCTTACGTACTGGGACGCCACCCATGGCCGTCCGGATTCATTGTGGCAATTGAGCGCTACGCCGATGTTGCGCTGGTGGCCCAATGAATTTGTTTACACCGAAATTGGCGTAGGAGCCACGGTACTGAGCCGCACCCGTTTTGCCGACAAAAATTTGGGTTCTGCGTTCCAGTTTGGCAACCATATCGGCGTGGGAGTGCTCATCAGCCCGGCACATCAGGTGGGACTTCGGTTCTCGCATTTTTCGAATGCGGGAATCAAGGAACCCAATGACGGTCTGGATGTCGTCCAGCTTACTTATACCTATCGTTATTAAGCAGCGGGTCGCTTAGCTTGCCTCTCCTCGCAGATAGGCCTGAGCGCGTTGTGCCATCAAGGCTTCCCGCTTGACGAAATCCGCGACGAAGGCATTCACTGGGCTGTGGTGTATGCCGTAAGGGGTGTCCCATTGAGCGATCACGCCATTCCTCATGACACCAATACGGTCCGCAATGGCAAACGCTTCGGCTTGATTATGGGTGACCAGTATCGCGGTGTGACCGGTTCTTTTCAGAATATCCCGCACCTCAAAAGCGAGCCGCTCCCGGGTATCGACGTCCAGGTTGGAAAAAGGCTCATCAAGCAGCAGGAGTTCAGGTTCGGGAGCCAGTGCGCGCGCAAGCGCCACGCGCTGCTGCTGGCCGCCCGAGAGCTCATGTGGATAACGCTGTCCGGAACCTTCCAGGCCCGCTAGGCATAGCAGCTCGTCGACGCGCTGCTTGCGTCGCTGTCGGTCCCATCTGCGCAATCCGAAACCGATATTTTTTTCGACGCTAAGATGCGGGAACAACGCATAGTCCTGGAACATCATGCCGACATTCCGGTGTTCGGGTTCGACTTGTTCGTTGTCGGACGAAAGCACCGTGGTACCCAGCGATATGGAACCGGCACGCAGGGGCTCGAAGCCCGCTATCGCGCGCAATACGGTGGTCTTCCCACAACCGGAGGCCCCCAGCAGACAGCCGATATGGCCTTTCTCCAAGTTAAGCGAAAGGTTGTCCACGACCGGCACCACGCCGTTCTGGGTGTCGTAGGCAAGCGAGATATGATCGAGTTTGAGTAGTTCGGACATACTATTGGGTCGACTTGAATTGAGTACGCGCCAGCAGGACTACCGGCAGTAAGCCTGCAAGCACAATGGCCAGCGCCGCAACGGATCCTTCTTCATACGTTCCCCGGGCTGCCTCGGCGTAAAGCCAGGTCGCTAGTGTGTCGAAATTCACCGGCCTCAACAGAAGCGTGGCCGGCAGTTCCTTCATGGCATCGACGAATATCAGCAGGGCGGCTGCCCCCAGCGCCGGACGCAACAGCGGAAGGTGGATGCGTCGCAAGGTACCGCTGGAGGTTTCGCCCAAGAGGCGTGCCGCCTGTTCCATGGACGGTGGAATGCGTGCCAGGCCTGACTCTATTCCGCCTATCGATATGGCGAGAAATCGTATGACGTAAGCACATACAAGCGCTGTCGTGGTCCCCATCAGCAGGAGGCCGGGGTCCGCATTGCCGAGTAATTTCCAGAGCCAGGCTCCGAGGTTACCCAGGAATACGATGGGACTTAGCAAGCCAATGGCCAGTACGGTGCCCGGTATGGCATAGCCGGACGTGGCAATTCGGGCGCAAAGCCGAGGCAGGGTGAACGTGGACCCATTTCGTATGGTGCGCGCCGCCCATGCGACGACGAGCCCGCAGGCGATCGTGGCAACGGTGGCAATCAGCGCGATCTTGACAGTGTTGTAGCCGCTCATCAATAACTGGTCCGAGACCGATCCCACACGATTGAAGTGCTTGATGGTTTCATTCAGCAGGTATAAGGCGGGTGCCACGAAGCCGATCACGACCGGTATCCATCCGAGCATGAAAGCAACGGCGGCCGCGGGCCCTTTCAGTTTTCTGGGCTGCATAGCCCTCGTGCGCTGGGTGCTCGCGTAGCGTTGTCGGCGCCTTCCATGGCGCTCGGTAAGTATCAGCACTGCGACGATAGCCAACATGGCGAGGGCAATCTGGGCGGCTCCGGCGAGATCTGAGCGGGTGACCCACGTCGTATATACGGACACCGTAAGGGTCTGCACGCCCAGGAATTCGGAGGCGCCGATGTCGTTTAGTGTTTCAAGCAGCGCCAGGCTGACTCCCACAGCGATCGCTGGGCGTGCCATGGGCAATGCAACGCGGAAGAAAGTGCTGCGGCTTGATTCTCCCAACACCCTGGCTGCCTCCAGGAGACTGGCTGCCTGGGTGGAAAACATGATGCGGGTGCTGAGGTAGACGTAGGGATAGAGTACGAAACCCAGCAAGAATATTGCGCCGGGCAAGGAGCGCAGATCAGGCAGCCGGAATTGTCGGGGGCTGTCGTATCCCAATGCGTCTCGCAACAGTGTTTGTACGGGACCAATGGGATGAAGAATGTCGAGGTAGGCGAATGCGACGATGTAGGTTGGAACGGCCAACGGCAGCAAGAGCGCCCACGACAGGATGCGCTGGGAAGGAAACTGGAATGCCGTAATGAGCCAGGCGCTTCCTACTCCCAGGGATGTGACCAATACGCCTACGCCGACAAGCAGCAGCACCGTATTCAAGAAGGCCGTCGGCAGAACATAAGAGAGCAGATGGGACCAGTGCCCGGCCGTGCCTTGCAAAGCGTACCAGCATAGTGTGGCGATGGGAGCGAGCACGCACAGCGCGATCAGGATCGTGCCGACCCGCCAGCCCAGGCCAGCCTCACATGAGAAAAAACGGCGCAGATGCAACAGCGGGGGTTCCTGCAAAAAACGGAAGAACGCGGGCGTTATGGCTCGCGTTCCAGGAGGCAACGTCAAGTTTTTAGTTGTTGAATCCAACTTTGTCCACCAATTCGCTTGCCTGCTTGCGATGCTTGGCGATTTCAGCCAGAGGTAGCGGATCTACAACCAGAGGACCGAAACTCGCGACTACTGGATCCAGCTTGATACCTTCTTTGATCGGATATTCATAATTGGCATTCGCATACAAGCTCTGGGCTTTATCAGAGACCAGGTATTCAAGCAACTTGACGGCATTTTCTTTATTTGGAGCGTGTTTCGCGACAGATGCGCCGGAAATATTAACATGGGTGCCGCGACTCTTCTCGCTGGCGAACGTGGGGCGTACGACTTTGATGGCATCGCCCCATTTGCGGGCATCTGTGCCCGGTTCGGCATTTTTCATGCGGCCGACATAATAGGCATTGGCGATGCCGACATCGCAGATACCGCCAAGGATGTCACGCGCCACGTCGCGATCTCCGCCGGAAGCCTTGCGCCCCAGGTTATTCTTGACATTGCGCAACCATGCTTCAGTGGCTTCTGCGCCATTGTGCGCGATCATGGCCGCGATCAGTGCCGTGTTGTATGGATGTTGTCCTGACCGTATGCAGACCTTACCCTTCCATTTTGGGTCGGCAAACGCCTCGTAGGTGAGGGCGTTGACGTCGAGATCTTTCGCGACATAGGCAACCCGGTCGCGTAGCGATAAGGCATACCATTGGTTGTTGGTTCCACGCAGGTTTGCGGGTATGGTGTCGTTCAATACCTTGGATTCGATGGGCTGCGTGATGCCGGCTTCAACAAGGTCAAGCAAATTGCCGATGTCGACCGTCATGAGCAGGTCGGCTGGAGACTTTTCGCCTTCCGCTTTTACACGCTCGATCAAACCATCTTTGACGAAAACCGTATTGACCTTGATGCCTGTGTCCTTGGTGAACTCTTCCAGAAGCGGCTGGATGAGTTGAGGCTCGCGCGTTGTATACAGACTGACATCGGCCGCCGTTGCAGCACCAGAGGCCGCGCAAAGGGCTGTAAAGCCAGCAAGCATTAAAGACCGAAACAAGGGCCGTGGCTCTCGGGTAAAACGCATGTAAGCATCTCCTGGGCGAAAAGTTAAGAATGAATTTGGTAGTGACTGAAACGGCTAAATTCGAATAGAAATGATTCTCATATAGATGCTGTAAGATACCAGACTATCCGCAACTATTCAATTGAAAATCGAGTCGATTCTGCTCAGGATGCGGTCGTTTTCAGGATTTATTTGATTTATCTTAAATGGCTTGCAGTTATCGCTCGAAAGAGGCTGTGGTCCATGTGGCTGGAGCTGTAATATCCTTGATGTATCACGGGTTTTCGGCGTGCGCTTAGACCGGCACGCTAAAATCGGGCCTTCTAGAACTTATTTACACAATCAAATGGCAGCCTTTAATACAGAGCAGGTTCTTAACGTACGTCATTGGAACGATACGTTATTTTCCTTTACCACCACGCGCGACCCGGCCCTGCGTTTCCATAATGGCCACTTCGTCATGTTGGGTCTCGAGGTTAACGGCAAGCCGCTGATGCGTGCCTATAGTATCGCCAGTGCCAACTACGAAGAGAATCTCGAGTTTCTCAGCATAAAGGTTCAAGACGGTCCGCTGACATCGCGTCTGCAACACTTGAAACAGGGCGACACCATACTGGTCAGCAAAAAACCGGTCGGCACACTGGTCGTCGATGACCTCAAGCCGGGCAAGCATCTTTATCTGTTTGCTACGGGCACCGGACTTGCCCCGTTCATGAGCATCATCAAGGATCCCGATGTCTATGAGCGCTTCGAAAAAGTCATTCTTTTGCATGGGGTTCGGTTCCAAACCGAACTGGCGTATTCGGACTATATCCAGAACGAATTGCCCAAGAATGAATATTTCGGGGATATCGTCCGCGAAAAGCTCATTTACTATCCAACCGTAACCCGCGAACCGTTTCGTAACCAGGGTCGCATCACCGACATGGTCGAGTCCGGCAAGCTCTTCGCCGACATCGGACTTCCCCCGCTTGATCCCCAGACCGATCGCGCCATGCTTTGCGGCAGTCCCCACATGTTGGCTGACATCAGCGCCATGCTGGACAAGCGCGGCTTCAAGGTGTCCAGTGGGGTCGGGCAGCCGGGCGACTATGTAATAGAACGGGCATTCGTGGAAAAATAGGCGCCTGGGTCGCAAGGGGGCTTGTTAATTCAAGCTATAGATGATTACACTCTGATAGTTGTTTTATTGACTTTACAGAGAGCGAACTCATGGCCAAGCAAATTATCCATACTGATGCGGCGCCGGCTGCTGTCGGACCGTATTCGCAGGCGGTTGCTGCGGGTCCCGGTAAAACGGTGTTCTTGTCGGGGCAAATAGGGCTCGAACCCGGTACCGGGGAACTGGTTTCGGAAAACTTCGAAGGGCAGGTACGTCAGTCATTCGCCAACATGCAGGCGGTTATTGAGGCAGCCGGCGGGTCTTTGGAACATATCGTCAAGCTTACCCTGTTCCTGACCGATCTCAGCAAGTTTGCCAGCGCCAATTCCATCATGGCGGATATCATTCCACAGCCATTCCCGGCGCGCTCCACAATAGGGGTTGCCAGCCTGCCCAAGGGGGCCCAGTTCGAGGTTGAAGCGATTATCGTCATTTGATCGAACAATCCGGGGTCGTTGTCGTGGCCGCATCTGCCACCAAAGCGGTTGCATCGAGGCACGTTGCAACGGGTCCAGGCTCGTTGCTCGAACGCAAACTATGGCGTCTGGGCTTGCGGGACCCTGCTGATTTCATCGTGCATCTTCCTTTACGCTATGAAGACGAAACCCACATTACACCGATCATGTCGGCGTATCCGGGCGCGGCCGCTCAGGTCGAAGGAGAAGTGAAACGCAGCGAGGTGCAGTTCCGTCCGCGTCGGCAACTCGTAGCTGTCGTTGAGGACGATACTGGCTCGCTGGTTTTACGCTGGTTGAATTTCTACCCCAACCAGCAAAAGCAGGTCGCTGCAGGGAAGCGTATACGCGCTCGTGGCGAGGTGCGTGGCGGTTTTGGCGGCTACGAGATGGTTCACCCCAGAATCACGGCGGCCGATACGCCACTGCCGCAGGCGCTAACGCCAGTCTATCCGACCACTGATGGTCTGTCCCAGGTCAGTCTGCGCAAGGCAATAGACCAGGCCCTGGCGCGTGCCGATTTGTCCGACACCTTGCCGTCCGAAATACGTGACCGCTACCATCTTATGCCGTTCGATCAGGCCATTCGGGTATTGCATCATCCCTCTCCCGACATCTCTTACAGTCAATTGATTGAACGGGGGCATCCAGCCTGGACCCGTATCAAGTTCGACGAATTGCTGGCCCAACAGATATCGTTGGCAGCAGCGCGCGCGGCGCGCCGACGTCAACGGGCACGGGCGCTCAAGGACGATCGCGCGGGGTTGACGCAAGCATTGCGAGCCAGCCTTCCGTTTGCGCTGACCACAGCGCAGGAACGGGTCATCATGGAAATAGTCGGCGACCTGTCCCGCTCGTTTCCCATGCACCGCTTGCTGCAGGGAGACGTGGGCAGCGGCAAGACCATCGTGGCGGCGTTTGCCGCGGCAAGGGCAATTTCCAGCCAGAGCCAGGTTGCCATCATGGCACCGACCGAGCTGCTGGCGGAACAACATTTTCAGAAACTGGTGAGTTGGCTCGAGCCTTTGGGCGTTACCGTCACTTGGCTGACTGGTAGCCTGTCGAGCAAAGCGCGCAAAGTGGCTATTGAATCGATCGAGTCCGGCAAGGCGCAGTTGGTGGTTGGCACCCAGGCCCTGATCCAGGACAAGGTCAATTTTTCCAATCTGGGCCTCGTAATTCTGGATGAGCAGCATCGTTTCGGGGTAGGTCAGAGGCTGGATTTGAGCCGCAAGGGTGAAGAATCTGAAGGTAGTCTGGACATGATTCCGCATCAACTGAGCATGAGCGCGACCCCGATCCCGCGGACCCTCGCCATGACCTTTTTCGCGGATCTGGATGTTTCAGTCATCGATGAACTTCCACCTGGGCGAAGTCCGGTGTTGACCAAGCTGGTTTCCGATGCGCGGCGCGACGAGGTGTTGAGTCATGTCATCACTGAAGTAAGAGGCGGCAGCCAGGCATATTGGGTATGTCCCCTGGTTGAGGAAAGTGAAGCCCTGCAGTTGCAAACAGCTGTGGATACCCACGCCAGGTTGGTACTGGCGTTGTCGGGAATGCGGGTGGGGTTGGTGCATGGACGCCTGCCTGCGTCCGAAAAACAGCAGGTCATGCAGGATTTTCGGATCGGCTCCATTGACTTGCTGGTGGCGACGACCGTCATCGAGGTCGGCGTCGACGTGCCCAATGCATCCCTGATGGTTATCGAGCACGCCGAGCGCTTTGGCCTTGCGCAGCTGCATCAGCTACGTGGGCGGGTGGGGCGGGGCAGCCGACAGTCAGTTTGTGTGCTGATGTACCAGTCGCCTTTGTCGGCCGTGGCACGGCAGCGACTGCGCGCCATGTACGAGACCGCCGATGGCTTCGAGATTGCCCGGCGCGATCTTGAACAGCGTGGCCCCGGGGAATTCCTGGGCGTCCGTCAGTCCGGCCAGGAACTCCTGCGTTTTGCGAGCATCGATACCGACGCCCTGATCGCTGAACGTGCAAGGGAGGCCGCAGGCGAGCTGCGCGACCGTTACCCGGAACACGCACGCGCTCACCTGGACCGGTGGATGCGGGGCAGACAGGACTTTTTACGCAGCTAGCCCAGCGTGAACCTTATTTAGATCGAGATATGCAATGACCTTGACCGAATTGAAGTACATCGTGGCTGTAGCGCGTGAGCGGCACTTTGGCAGGGCTGCCGAAGCTTGTTTCGTCAGCCAGCCGACACTGTCGGTCGCTATACGCAAACTGGAAGACGAGCTTGGAGTGGTGCTCTTCGAACGTGGGGGCACAGAGGTAAGCGTCACTCCTATCGGATTGCGTGTGGTTGCGCAAGCTCAGCGCGTGCTTGAAGAAGGGGCAAATTTGCGTGAAATCGCAAGGCAGGGCCATGATCCCCTTGCCGGGCCATTGCGGGTAGGAGTGATACACACGATAGGGCCGTACCTTTTGCCACGCCTGGTGCCGACCCAGATTACCGCCACGCCCCAGATGCCGCTGCTGTTGCAAGAGAACTTCACAGCCCGCCTTCTGGAACTCCTGCGGCAGGGTGAAATCGACTGCGCCATTGTCGCCTTGCCCTTGCCGGAGTCCGGCTTGGTGGTGCACCCTCTATACGATGAACCATTCGTGGTGGCAGTGCCCAAGAATCATCCCTGGACGGCACAGAAAGAAATCGATGCGCGCACACTGAAAAATGAGACCATGCTTCTGCTTGGCACAGGGCATTGTTTTCGCGACCAGGTGCTCGAGGTCTGTCCGGAGCTCTCGCGTTTCTCGGCGTCCAGTGAGGGGATTCAGCGCACGTTCGAAGGCTCCTCACTCGAAACCATACGACACATGGTCGCAGCCGGCATCGGCGTGACCGTATTGCCAGCCAGTGCGCTTTCCATGCCGGGCCTGGAGAATAATTTGCTTGCCTATATTCCCTTCAAGAAGCCGGTGCCCGACAGGCGCGTCGTACTGGTATGGCGTAAAAGCTTTCCGCGGCCTGCGGCCATAGAAGCACTCAGCGATGCAATCCGCGCGTGCAAGCTGCCCGGTGTCAACTACCTCGATACGGCAATGACGCCAACGTCCAGCGTCGCATGATAAGTGGCATTTTCACTGCGTCAGCCCCCCGATTTTTGATTTCGACGTGGTATCCTTGAACTGGAATATTCAATGAGCATCACTTGGAGGTCAGTATGGCTAAACCGGCGAAGCTGGACAACAAAACAGACAAAATGAGTGACAAGGGTTTACCGATCGATATTGGTATTTCCGACAAGGACCGATCAGTCGTGGCAGGCGAGCTCTCTAAAATGTTGGCTGATTCGTACACGCTATATCTGATGACCCACAACTTTCACTGGAATGTCACCGGACCTCTGTTCAATACGCTGCACACGATGTTCATGACGCAATATACCGAAGAATGGCAAGCACTCGACGCCATTGCCGAGCGCATCCGGGCACTGGGGCACTACGCCCCGGGCACCTATGCGCAGTATGCCGAACTTTCTTCAATCAGCGAACCGTCCAACGTTCCGTCTGCCGAAGAGATGATACATCTGCTCGTCAGGGGAAACGAAGCCGTGGCAAAGACGGCAAGGGCCGCGTTCAAAAAAGCCGATAACGCCGACGATCAACCTACTGCCGATCTGCTGACACAACGCCTTGATATCCATGAAAAAAATGCCTGGATGTTGCGAAGCCTGCTGCAATAGGTAATTCACGCCTTTACAACCCGCTTTCAAAGCGGGTTTTCTTTTGGCGGCGCAGCGCCTGTGCCCGTCCTGACCGATACCCGCGGTGAACTCAAACCATAGAGGAAACCCTGTGCGGGATCATGCCCGGTCACCAGTTTTTAGGTGTATGCTTTCCCGCGTACCTTGAGGAGGCTATATGAAAATCCGTTTTACTCCAGTTGCCGCCGCCATAGGCTTTGCGACAGGCATGCTGCTTACGTCGGGCGCCATGGCCGATACGATCAAAATAGCCATTGCCGGCCCGTTTACCGGTCCGGTCACCCAATATGGAGCGATGGTCAAACAGGGCGTTGATACTGCCATAGAACAAATCAATGCAGCGGGCGGAGTGCTCGGCAAGCAGCTTGAGGCCGTTTCCATCGATGATGGTTGCGAACCCAAGCAGGGTCCCGTTGTTGCCAACCGGGTTGTAAACGACGAAATAAATTATGTGGTCGGGCACGTGTGCTCGGGCGCCACCATCGCGGCGACGAACGTCTACAACACTGAAGGCGTCCTGATGGTTACTCCCTCGGCAACGGCGCCGGGCGTCACCGACGGCAAGAACTACGACATGATATTCCGCACCATAGGACGGGATGATCAACAAGGTCCTGCAGCCGCCAAGTTCATCATCGATCAGATCAAACCCAAGAACGTCGCCATCATTCATGACAAGCAGTCGTATGGTCAAGGCATCGCCAGCTCGGTGAAAAGCGAGCTTGAAAAAGCCGGTATCAAGGTTGCCTTTTTTGAAGGGATCAATGCTGGCGATACCGATTATTCAGCCATCATAACCAAGCTAAAAAGCACAGGCGCCGACTTCGTCTACTACGGTGGCTACCATCCAGAGATGGGCCTGTTGTTGCGGCAAGGGGCCGAGCAGGGCCTGAAAGTGAAATTCATGGGGCCTGAAGGCGTCGGCAACCCGGACATCAATGCCATCGCGGGTGCCGCTGTCGAGGGCATGCTATTGACCCTTCCGGCCGATTTCACCCAGGACCCTTCCAATGCAGGCATCGTAAAGGCGTTCAAAGATAAAAAACGCGATCCCGGTGGTGCTTTCCAGCTAACCGCCTATTCGGCAACAAAAGCCATTGCTGATGGTATAAAGGGCGCAGGCGTCGACGACCCCGTCAAAGTAGCCGCTTACCTGCATGCTAATACCGTCGCCACGCCGATCGGAAAAATTTCCTGGAACAAGCAGGGCGATCTCACCGAGTTCAAGTTCGATATCTTTACCTGGCATAAAGACGGCAGCAAGACGGTGTACAAGTAAGTCAATACGGCAGTCACAACAAGGGCGCCTGCTGGCGCCCTTGTCGTTTCCGGCCATCGGGATAGCCGCAAGAAGGTTATCGTGCTGGGTTAGTCGACAATCCGCCGACCTGTCGTCATATCGAACCAGTGCAGCGGATGCACACCATCAGACCCGACCTGAACCGTCTCATCCAGTTGCAATGGAAAATCCTTGGTCAGCCCGACCGGGCAACGCAGTACGATGGGCGTATCACCATGCCGGCCATGTATCAATTGCTCTGATCCCAGAATTTCCACCATTTCGACGTTTATCGCCATTCCCGGCGCATGCAGCTTCATGTGCTCTGGGCGCATTCCCATGATGACCTTCTGATTTGCCAGAGCAGCAGGAACCGATGCCGCATCGATCTGAAGCAAGGCGCCGTTTTCATCCTTGACATGACAGTGCTCATCGACGTGTACCGGGATCAGGTTCATCGGCGGCGAACCGATGAAGCTGGCGACAAAAATCGACGCAGGTTTTTCAAATACTTCGATTGGCGTGCCTATCTGTTCGGATACGCCTTTGTTCATGACGACCATACGTTGAGCCAGGGTCATTGCCTCGACTTGATCGTGCGTGACATACAGGCTCGTGGTCTTCAGGCGAGAGTGCAGCTTCTGGATTTCCAGGCGCATTTGCACGCGCAATTTGGCATCCAGGTTGGACAATGGCTCGTCAAAGAGAAATACCTTGGGGTCGCGAACGATGGCGCGACCCATTGCGACACGCTGCCGTTGTCCGCCTGACAATTGGCGCGGCCGGCGATCGAGCAGCAGCGAGAGCTCCAGTATCTTGGCAGCCCTGTCTACACGGGCCTGGATCTCCTGCTTGCTGAATTTGCGAATCTTCAGGCCGTAGGCCATGTTCTCGAAAACCGTCATATGCGGATAGAGCGCATAATTCTGGAACACCATGGCGATATCGCGCTCCGCGGGTTCCAGCTTATTCACCACTTTACCGTCAATGCTGATTTCGCCGCCCGTAACGCTTTCCAGTCCCGCGACCATGCGCATCAGAGTCGATTTGCCGCAGCCCGAGGGACCGACGATAACAATGAATTCACCATCCGCAACGTCCATGTTGATGCCATGTATGACGGCTATATCGCCCGGATAAGTCTTTGTTACGTCGCGGAAACTGAGTGTGGCCATATAGTTCATTCCAAAATCGGTGTGCCGGGCAATGCGGGCGGGGTTCTATCTTCCTTATGGGACGCAGCGCTTATTTTTCGGCGTCGACCAGGCCTTTCACAAACCATTTCTGCATGAAGATCACCACTGCGGCGGGTGGGATCATGGCCAGCAAGGCGGTGGCCATGACCAGATTCCATTCAGTCACGCTGTCGCCGCCAGCAATCATTCGCTTGATGCCTATGACTACCGGATACATGTCTTCCTGCGTGGTCATGATCAGTGGCCATAAGTATTGGTTCCAGCCGTAAATGAACTGGATGACGAACAACGCCGCAATACTGGTTCGTGACAAGGGAAGTAATACATCCTTGAAGAACCGCATGGGTCCTGCTCCATCAATGCGCGCAGCCTCGATCAATTCGTCAGGTACGGTCAGGAAGAACTGGCGGAACAAGAAGGTGGCCGTAGCGGATGCAATAAGCGGCAAGGTCAGTCCGGCGTAGGAGTTAAGCATCCCCAGGTCGGCGACCACTTTGTAGGTGGGCGCAATCCGAACTTCTACCGGCAGCATCAATGTGACAAAGATCATCCAGAAAAAGAACATCCGGAAGCGGAAACGAAAGTAGACGACGGCAAACGCCGACAACATGGAGATCACTATCTTGCCGATGGCAATGGTTAGCGCCATCACCGTGCTGACCCACATCATTCTTGCGACGGGCGGTGTGTTTGCACCATCGCCGAACAGTACGGCGCTGTAGTTTTCAAGGAAATGGCTGCCGGGCAGGAGCGACATGGGAGCCTGTGCGACTTCCTGTGCCGTTTGCGTAGACGCGACAACTGTGACATACAAAGGGAAAGCGATAATCACCACACCAATGATGAGAATGATGTGGGACAGGATATCCAGGTAAGGACGACGTTCAATCATGTGTGGCCTTGCCAGCAAGGTGTCAGGGGTGTCAGTAATTGACTTTGCGGTCAACGTAGCGGAACTGCACGACCGTGAGCAGTATGACGATCATCATGAGGATGACCGATTGCGCCGCGGACGAACCAATGTCCAGCCCTTTGAATCCCGCGTTGTACACCTTGTAGACAAGAATCGATGTGCTGTCCCCAGGTCCGCCCTGGGTCATTATGTCGATAATGGCGAAGGTATCGAAAAACGCGTAAATCACGTTAACGACCAGCAGGAAAAATGTGGTTGGCGATAGCAATGGGAAAACAATAGTCCAGAACCGGCGTACAGGGCTGGCGCCATCAATGGCGGCCGCTTCGATCAATGAACGGGGAATCGACTGCAGCCCGGCGAGGAAAAATAGAAAATTGTAGGAGATTTGTTTCCAGACCGACGCCATCACCACCAGTACCATGGCATCGTTTCCGTCCAGGCGCGGGTTCCAGCCGATTCCCGCTTGCGCCATGTACACGGCCAGCGTGCCTACGGAAGGCGAAAACAGGAAAAGCCACAACACGCCTGCAACCGCGGCGGCCACGGCGTAGGGCCATATCAGTAACGTCTTGTAGATGCCGGCTCCGCGCACGACCCGGTTGGCGATGACCGCCAGCAGCAGCGAGACGGTCAAGCCAAGCACGGCAACCAATAGTGAAAAAATCGAGGTGACCTTGAAGGAATCAAGGTAGTTGTCGTTGGCGAACAGTTCGGCAAAATTGCTCAAGCCTACGAATTGCGAAGACAAGCCGAATGGATCTTCGAGACGGAAAGACTGCCATACGGCTTGGCCCGCGGGAAGGAAAAAGAAAACGATAGTGATGGCCAATTGCGGCGCCAGCAACAAATAGGGCAGAGTCTTATGGCTGAAAACGACGCGTTTTTCCATAGGGGGGAATCTTATATAGCCATCGCTTTCCGCCGTGGGCCGGGCCGCTGGCGAGGGTGAAAAAAAGGGGTGCCATAGTGGCACATATGCAAACTGCGAGCGCCACCATTGGGCGCTCGCGATGGCGATTTTAGTACAAAGTCCTTACTTGACGCTTTTCTCGAATCGCTCCAGCAGTTCGTTGCCACGTTTCACCATATTGGCAAGACCCGTTTCGGGGGTGACTGAACCCGAGAAGATTTTTTCCATTTCACCGTCTTCAATCTCGCGGATCTGCGGCAGATACCCAAGGCGTATGCCACGTGAGTTTTCAGTCGTGGTGGCATCCAGTTGCTTCACTGCTACGTCAGAACCCGGATTCTTGGCATAGAAACCCGATTTTTCGGTCAGTTCGAACCCGGCCTTGGTAACCGGTACATAGCCTGTGCCCTGGTGCCATTGTGCTGCCTTTTCAGGACTGGATATGAATTTGAAGAACTTGGTCACACCCTTGTAGGTTTCCGGGGATTTTTTAGCGAATACCCACAATGAAGCCCCGCCAATGATCGTGTTCTGCGGTGCGCCTTTCACGTCGGCGTAGTACGGCAGCGAAGACGTACCGAACTCAAACTTGCCTGTCTTGATGATGTTGGCTCGGTTACCGCTGGATCCGGTGAACATGGCGCATTTGCCCGATGTGAACAAGGAGTTCGGTGCATCGCCGCGACCGCCATAGGTGAAGCTGCCTTCCTTGGACATCTTTGCCAGTTCGGTCATGTGGCGCAGGAACAGCGGATTTGTTATTTCAAGGCGTGCATCCAACCCGCCGAAACCGTTGTCTTTGGATGCGTATGGCGTGTTGTGCCATGCCCCGAACGTTTCAAGCTGGATCCAGGCAGGCCACGAAGTGGTGTATCCACACTCCAGACCGGCGGCGCGCACTTTTTTTCCCGCTTCAGCAACTTCCTTCCATGTCTTTGGTGGCTTTTCAGGATCAAGGCCGGCCTTCTTGAAGGCGTCTTTGTTGTAATAGAAAACGGGTGTGGAACTGTTGAACGGCATGGAGACGAGCTTTCCGTCAGGTGCCGAATAGTAGCTGGCGACAGCGCCAAGGAAGTCGGCCGGATTGATCGGGTCGCCGGCCTTCTCGGACATTTCCTGGACGGGCTGGATGGCACCTTTTGCGTACATCATGGTGGCCGTGCCAACCTCGAAGACTTGCAGGATGTCGGGAGCATTGCCGGCGCGGAATGCGGCAATGCCGGCGTTCATCGATTCACCGTAGGTGCCTTTGTATACGGCGTTGATAACGTAGTCGGATTGGCTTTTATTGAACTCGTCCACCAGTCCGTTGACCCGATCGCCCAAGGCGCCTTCCATCGAGTGCCAGAAATTGATAGTCGTCGCAGCATTGGCGCTGCCCATGGCGGCGATTGCGCCCGCAATCGATACTGCTAACAGCTTTGCTCGCATGAGTTTTTCTCCTTGAATTTCCTGGCCAATTTATTGGTCGTGACCGGGTACGGCGGGTAGTCTATGACATGTTTGTTACCTTGGCGTGACTGTAACGATGTTGAGATGGTCAGGTCAATGTAAATATGCCCAGCCAGATCTCGAAAATCGTACAATATGCACCCTATGACTAAAGAACTCACTATTGCATTCGTAGGCGGGGGCAATATGGCTACCGCCCTGGGGGCTGGACTTATCGGAAAGCGCTGCGGCGCCCACGATGTGCACGTCATCGATACCAATGGCGCCGTCCTGGATCGCTGGTCGCAGCAGGGTGTTTCGGTCGCCGCCGCGCCCGATGACACGCTTGCCACGCGTCGTGTCTGGATCTTCGCCGTCAAGCCACAGGGGATGCGCGAGGCGGTGGAGAGCTGTCGACCTTTCCTGCAGGAAGATACGCTCATCATCAGTATTGCCGCAGGCATAGCCGGTACTTCCATAGCGCGATGGCTGGGCACCGAATTGCGTCCATATACGCGCATCATCCGCTGTATGCCTAATACCCCCGCGCTCATTGGCGCTGGCGCCAGCGGCCTGATGGCGATGGATGGCGTCAACGACGACGACAAGGTAATGGCGCAGCAGTTGCTGCGGGCGGTAGGCGATACGGTATGGGTTGACGACGACCACGACATCGATGTGGTCACGTCCTTGTCGGGCAGCGGTCCCGCTTATGTCTTCCTGTTTCTCGATGCCTTGATACAAGGTGGTGTCAGCCAGGGGCTATCCGAAGACAAGGCGCGGACCCTGGCGCTGGCGACTCTGACCGGATCGACCCAGTTGGCCGCGTTGTCACACGAAAGTCTGGCGGTGCTCCGTGAGCGCGTCACTTCCAAGGGCGGAACTACCGCCGCCGCGGTCGCGGTATTGGAAGATCGACAGTTTTTCGACACTATCCAGTCGGCAATGCGGGCAGCCGCCACCCGGGCCGCCGAATTATCAAACGAATTTTCAAAATGAATCGTGGTGCGTCCACGCGGTTTGTGCGCATGATCGGATAGCAGTTTTTTTGTCGCAGCGCTGGCCATGGGGCTGATCGTAGTGGCAATGTGCCAGCGCGCTATCCGATCAACCGGTGGTCAACACAGGGTGCTCTCTCTTATCCGGGCGAGCACCGGATCCAAGGGGTTTTGAATTTCCGGCGGTAAGGGCTTATCCGTAGTGACATCGGGATGATGAAACGGCAGAATACGCTAGCCGTTCGAGGCGGAAGCTAAACATCATGGCTGGCCGTATTTGGTAGTTGTCTTCCAAACATGAAGACGAAGTACGGCAGGCTGAACCCGGAGATCTGTAGGCATGAAGTTCATAAAAAGAGTTACACCATTCGTGGTGGCCATCAGCGCCATGGCATTTGCCGGTAGCGTTCACGCCGCTGATACGATCAAGATCGGTATCCCTCAGCCCATGACCGGTCCCGCGACGCAGTACGGCGACCAGATCCAGGCGGGTGCCCTGACAGCCATCGAAGCCATCAATGCCGCTGGCGGCGTCAAGGGCATGAAGCTTGAGCCCCTCCTGATCGACGACGGTTGCGAACCCAAGCAAGCGGTGCCGGCAGCCAACCGGGTCATCAATTCAGGCGCCAAGTTCGCTGTTGCCCATGCCTGCTCGGGCACCACCGTTCCAGCCGTGAATGTGTACGAGCAGGAGGGCATAGTCGCCATCACTCCGGGAGCCACATCGCCCCTGGTTACCGACACGATCAAGCCGCATTACTTCTTCCGCACCATAGGTCGCGACGATCAGCAGGGTCCATTTGCCGCCGGCTATATTGCCAAGCAGCTCAAACCCAAATCCGTGGCTATCTTGCACGACAAGCAAACCTACGGTTCGGGCGTGGCAAGTCAGGTCCGCGACAGCCTTGCCAAGGACAACGTCAACGTTGCCTTTTTTGAAGGCATCAACGTTGGCGATAGCGACTATTCCGCCGTCATTACAAAACTCAAGTCGCTCAATCCCGACCTTATCTATTTCGGGGGCTACCATGCGGAACTGGGCCTCTTGTTACGCCAGGCGCGTGAACAAGGCCTCAAGACGCAGTTCATGGGTCCGGAAGGCGTTGCCAACAAAGACCTGGTGGCCATTGCCGGCCCTGCCATCGATGGACTGCTGGTCACCTTGCCAGCCGACTTCACCAAGCTTCCCGGCAACGAAAAAGTGCTCGAACACTTCAAGACGGCCAAACGTAGTCCCGACGGCGCATTCACACTTACTGCCTATGCAGCAGTTCAAATCCTGGCCGACAGTATCAATGCCGTGGGCACCGACCCGGCCAAAGTGGCCGACTACATGCACGCCAATCCGTTCAATACTGCTATCGGTAAGGTGGAATACGACGCAAAGGGCGACCTTAAAAAGTTCGAGTTTGCCGTCTTCAAGTGGGATAAGACTGGCAACATGGAGCAGCTGAAGTTCTAATTGCCGTACTCTGTGCTCCAGCCCTTTCTGGGCTGGAGCATTTCTTTTCTTCCTCGGCCGGCGGGTGCACTATTTCCCGCTGACGCATCGGAATACCGGTTTTATGTCTGAACTTCTTCCCCAGCTTACGCAGCAGCTATTCAACGGGCTGTCGCTCGGCGCAATTTACGCGCTTATCGCCATTGGCTACACCATGGTCTATGGCATTATCGGCATGATCAATTTCGCTCACGGCGAAATCTACATGATCGGCGCCTATGTCGGCCTGGTCACGCTTTCGGCCATTGGCGTCAACAGTGGCCTGCCGTTGCCGGTCATTATCCTTATCATGCTGATCATCGCGGTACTGGTCACCGGCGTCTACGGATATGCAATCGAGAAAGTCGCCTACGCGCCGCTGCGCGGGGGACCACGCCTGGTGCCGCTGATATCAGCCATCGGGATGTCCATCTTTCTTCAAAACTGGGTTGCAATCGGCCAGGGCGCCCGCGATATGGCGGTACCGGCGCTCGTCACCGGCTCGGTGCAGTTCAAGCTGGGAACCGATTTCATCATTACGGCACCGTATTCGCGCATCATGATCATTGTGGTCACCGTGGTGCTGATGGTTGCGCTTTCCCTCTTCATCAAATACTCGCGCATAGGTCGCGCATCGCGTGCGTGTTCGCAGGACTTGCGCATGGCAAATTTGCTGGGTATCGACACCAACCGCATCATTTCATTCACGTTCATCATAGGCGCCATGCTGGCGGCCGTGGGCGGTGTGCTCATCGCGCTGGCCATTGGCAAACTCAACCCCTTCATCGGTTTTCTAGCCGGCATCAAGGCCTTTACCGCCGCGGTATTGGGCGGTATCGGCAGCATTCCCGGCGCCATGCTCGGTGGGGTGTTGCTGGGCCTGGCTGAAACCTTCGCAGCGGCTTATATCTCGTCGCAGTACAAGGATATTGTCGCTTTCGGCTTGCTGGTCTTCATCTTGCTGTTCCGCCCGACCGGCTTGTTGGGTAAACCCGAAGTGGAAAAAGTGTAATGGGTAACAACATAAAAAATGCGCTGATCGCGGCCTTCATGGCTGGCGTCATCATCGCGCCTGTATTCGGACTGCAAATCGCCCGCGTGGGGATGCAAACGCATCTGGAACCGGACTGGAACATTATCCTAGTCGGCATGGCCATAGTGTTCGTGTTCCAACTCGTACTGCGGCCTTTCTTCGCCCGGCTGTTTGCCAAGAAGGCCGTGAAACGGGCGCTTCCGGTGCTTTCCGACTCAGCCAGGCGCGGACTCATTTTCTTGCTGGTTTCGATTGCCATCATATTTCCATTCTTTACCGGAAGAGCCCAGGTCGATATCGCCACGTTGGTGCTTATCTATATCATGCTCGGCCTGGGCCTGAATATCGTGGTGGGCTTCGCTGGTTTGCTTGACCTTGGATTCGTGGGGTTCTATGCCGTCGGTGCATACACCTACGCCTTGTTGTTTCACTGGGCCGGCTGGGGATTTTGGCAGGCTTTGCCGCTGGCCGGCGCAATGGCGGCCTTGTTCGGCTTTGTGTTGGGTTTTCCGGTGCTGCGATTGCGTGGTGATTATCTGGCCATCGTTACATTGGGGTTCGGTGAAATCATCCGATTGCTATTGATCAATCTGTATGGGCTGACAGGTGGGCCTGACGGAATTTCCGGCATTCCGAAACCCACCGTTTTCGGTTTTCCCATGGCCCGGCGGGCGCCCGAAGGGCAGACCACGTTCCATGACTTGGTCGGGTGGGAATTCGCCACCCAGGATGTCATCGTGTTTTTGTACCTGATGGCTCTGGCCCTCGCCTTGCTGGCCCTGTTCGTATCCAATCGGGTGATACGCATGCCCATAGGCCGAGCTTGGGAAGCCTTGCGCGAAGACGAAATTGCCTGCCGGTCGCTAGGCTTGAATCCAACCCGCGTCAAGCTCTCCGCATTCACGATGGGCGCCATGTTCGCAGGTCTGGGCGGAGCCTTCTTTGCTGCCCGCCAAGGGCTGGTGAATCCGGAATCGTTCACCTTCATGGAGTCCGCGCTTATTCTGGCCATCGTCGTGTTGGGTGGCATGGGTTCTCAGGTTGGCGTGATTCTCGCCGCTATCGTGCTCACCGTCGTGCCGGAAATAGCGCGTGAGTTTGCAGAATACCGGATGTTGATATTTGGACTGGTAATGGTTTTGATGATGATGTGGCGTCCGCAGGGGTTATTGCCGGTCAAGCGCCCCCATGTGGAGCTGAAGGTATGACCGATGTACTTCTTGAGGTATCTGAGTTGACCATGCGATTCGGCGGCCTGCTGGCCGTGGATCAGGTGGCGTTCCAGGTGAAGCGCGACGAAGTGTTCGCGATCATTGGACCGAACGGCGCTGGCAAGACCACCGTTTTCAACTGCGTAGGCGGGTTTTATAAACCGTCATCAGGCAATATCATGATGGACGGCAAGCCGATTACCGGCTTGCCCAGCCACAAGGTCGCGCAGCAGGGGCTGGTGCGGACATTCCAAAACGTTCGGCTGTTCAAGAATCTTACGGTGCTCGAGAATCTGCTGGTGGCGCAGCATACGCGGATCCAGACCGGCCTGCTGCATGGCTTGCTTAAATTGCCATCTTATCGCCGGTCCGAAGATGAGGCATTGCAGCGCGCCGGCGACTGGCTGGATTTCATGGGTATCCGGCAGTACGCCAATCGGGAAGCGGGGAATCTTGCCTACGGTCATCAACGACGATTAGAGATCGCACGATGCATGATCACCAAGCCCCGGCTGCTGATGCTGGACGAACCGGCTGCGGGCCTCAATCCTCAGGAAAAACGCGAGCTCCAGCAGCTCATAGACCAGTTGCGCAAGGAATTCGACGTGGCCGTCTTGCTGATCGAGCACGATATGAGCCTGGTCATGGGCGTATCGGACCGCATCATGGTTATGGAAAACGGCAGGCCGATCACTACCGGGCTGCCTGCTGAGGTTCGTTGTGACCCTCGTGTCATCAAAGCGTATCTGGGGGAAGAATAAGTGCTTAAGCTCCAAAATATACATACTTACTATGGTGCCATCCAAGCGCTTAACGATGTCTCGGTCGAAGTCAACAAGGGCGAGATCGTAACCTTGATCGGCGCCAATGGCGCAGGCAAAACCACATTGCTCATGACTGTTTGTGGGTCGCCGCGCGCACGCAGCGGTTCGGTGTTCTTCGAAAATGAAGACATCACTCAGGCTGAAACCCACACCATCATGCGGCGGGGCATCGCCATTTCGCCGGAGGGCCGTCGCGTCTTTCCGGAACTCACAGTGGCCGAGAACCTGAAAATGGGCGGTTTTTTCCTGCGTTCCAGGGAAATCGACGAGGGTGTCGATCATGTATATACTTTGTTCCCGCGATTGAAAGAGCGCTCCAATCAACGAGCAGGGACCATGTCGGGCGGCGAGCAGCAAATGCTGGCTATCGGACGGGCGCTGATGACCAAGCCCAAGTTGTTGTTACTCGACGAACCGACGCTGGGGCTGGCACCCCTGATCATTACTCAGATATTCAATATCATTCGCACGATCAGGGATCAGGGTGTCACGGTATTTCTCGTAGAACAGAACGCCAATAAAGCATTGCAGGTTGCTGATAGAGGCTATGTGCTGGAAACCGGCAAAGTCGTGCTGGCCGATACCGGTGCCAATCTATTGGTCAACGATGAGGTTCGCAAGGCTTACCTGGGCGCTTAAGCAAGGCTTGCGACTGACCGGCTTTGGCCCGCTGCTATGACAAGCCCTGTGCACTTAATGCCCTGCGGACGCCCGGATCGTTGTCCATGCGGGTCGCGAATGCCTGCAAGTTTTTCATATTGCCGATGTCCACGTTTTTCGCATGGGCCCAGCGCAATACCGTGTAAAGGTAAGGGTCGACGATAGACCTTTTCCCTGTTACCCATTGCTTGCCTTCCAGCTGTTTGTCCATGACACCGAATAGTTGTACCAGTTTTGCCGCGGTCCTGGCGACGAGTTGATGCTGGAAGTCAGCATTATCTGTGTAATAACCGACACCAAATATCAGAGCGAATGTGCGGTGCAGATCTGCATTGCAGAATCCCAGCCAGCGGCGGGTGTCGGCTTTTTCACGCAGGCTGTCTGGCATCAGGGCCGTCTCGGGGTGGAGCTCTGCCAGGTACTCAAGAATGGCGCCGCTCTGTGTCAGAACAAAATCCCCATCCTCAAGGACAGGAACAGCGCCCAATGGATTCAATGCCAGAAAGGGCGCCTGCTTGATTTCGTCGCGTCCAACGGGCTGCGCTTCGTACGGCTTGCCTATCCATTCGAGTACGATATGAGAAGCCAAAGGACATGCGCCGGGCAAGTAATATAACTTCATTGTGACAAGACTCCGTGCAAGTTGGGCGCTTTGGGTGAGCGCCACGGTAAGGGTTCGAGTAGAAGGATCAGGTCACCGAGGGTCCAGATGTTGTCGAAGAAAGGCTTCCATGGCTTCGTAGAACTCGAATTTGTTCTCATCGTTATGGAAACCATGGCCTTCGTTATCCTTGACCATATATTCAACCTCTACGCCCCTTGAGCGCAAGGCCGCGACCATTTGGTCGCTTTCGGCTTTATTGACCCGCGGGTCATGGGCTCCCTGGGCAATGAACAAGGGTGTTTTGATTTTGTCGGCTTTGAGCGCTGGTGAGGTTGCCTCGAGCCGCTCGCGATCGACAACCGGATCGCCCACCATGCTGTGCATTTTGGTCAGCATCGGTTTCCAGTAGGACGGTATTGTGTTCATGAAGGTAAGCAGGTTGGCCACCCCTACGTAATCGACCGCTGCCGCGTATAGATCGGGTGTCGAGGCAATACCGGCCAGGGTGGCATAGCCGCCATAACTACCGCCATAGATGGCGATGCGCGCCGGATCGGCAATGCCCCGCTTGATAAGCCATTGCACTCCGTCGGTGATGTCGTCTTGCATTTTTAAGCCCCATTGTCCGAAGCTGGCTTCCCAGAACTTGCGGCCATAGCCGGTCGAACCCCGGAAGTTCATTTGCAATACGCAATAACCACGATTCGCCAGAAACTGGGCTTCGGCGTTGAAACCCCAGCTGTCCCGAAGCCATGGTCCGCCATGCGGATTGATGATGCACGGCAATTTTTCTGACCTGCGGCCCACTGGCAGCGTCAGGTAGCCGTGGATGGTGAGGCCATCGCGTGATTGATACGTCACGGGTTGCACGGTTGCCATATCTTCTTCAGGCAGCGCCGGGTTGATGTCGGCCAACTTGTCCAGCGTGTCCTTCTCTGCGTCATAGATATAACGGCTGCCCGGTGTACGGTCGTTATAGGCCGCCACGATGAACTTCATTTCATCGCGTGTGCCGCTTTGAAGCGCGATTTCGTATCCAGGCAACTTTGCCCATATGCGGGCGTGGCGCTGTGCGCTGAGGTCGTCAAAGAAGTGGTACTTCGGCTTGTCAGTCTGGTATGTCGCTACAGTAAGGACCTGTCGCAAACGTGAATAGCCTGCGCCATCCAGGTCAACTCCCGCCACCTCGAAGACCAGTTCTTCGTTATCCGGATGTGCCGGATCGATAATCACCAGTGCGAGACAGTCGCGTCCGCGGTTGCTTAGCGAATAAAGCTTTTTATTGTCGAAGGTGAAAAACTCCGGACTAACGACAGTGCGGAAGTTGGTGGAAAGAATAGGCCGAAACGGCTCGGTCTCGTTGTCGCGGTATAGCAGGGTGCTATCCAGTCCGTTACTGGCAATAGCGGCTCGTACCTTTCCTTGGTGATCGGTTTGCCAGCCTATGATATTTCCCGGATTCTGGGCGACCAGCAGCAGTTGTCCAGTACGTATGTTTGCCCTGTAGACGTCGAATACTTCCGGATCGCGCTGGTTATGGCTGATCAGGACGTGGTCGGGATCGTCGGGCAAGTCGTCTTCGATGCTCGCGCGCACACCCGCAAACGGCGTGAGGTCGGTTAGCTTTCCGGTTCGCGTGTCGACGGTCAGAATGTGAAAGTTTTCATCGCCTTTGAAGTCTTTTTCATAGATGATGGTGTCTGTGCCTTTCCAGAAATACTGGCTGATGTCGCGTTCGGTTTCGTGAGTCAGTTGTCTGGGCGCACCGACCGGTGTGCTGCCATCCAAGTCTTGAACAAAAACGTTCATTCGCGGGGCGTGGTCGCTTATTGTGACCGGTTCCATGAAGCCCAGCATCGCCCCGTCGTCAGAAATCCGGAAAAAACCTCTTGCCGGGTTGCGAAAGAAATCAGTGATGGGATAAATTCTTGGCGGCATAAAGGATATCCGTTGTTGCGGAACAAAGAGAGATTCCTATTACTATATAGGATAGGCCGCAATGGTGTGACGGCCGTCTTGTATTAGGAATAGGATGTCTTATGACTCAACGCCCCGTGCAAATTGTTTTCCTGGACCGCGAGACCATATCGCCGCGAACCGTCTTGCGGCCTATCGCGTTTGATCACCAGCTCACCATCTATGGCCGTACCAGCCGCGACCAGGTTGCCGAGCGCATTGCGAATGCCGATATCGTCATCACCAACAAGGTGCCTTTGCGACAAGAGGCCATAGAGCAGGCCAGCAACTTGAGAATGGTGGCGGTTGCCGCGACAGGCACCGACAATGTTGATCTCGCTGCCTGCGCGCTCAAGGGTATTGTGGTTTCCAACATACGTGGATACGCCATCAACACGGTACCTGAACATGTGTTTGCACTGATATTCGCATTGCGTCGCAGTATCGTGGCGTATCGCGAATCCGTTAAGGCCGGACGCTGGTACGATGCGCAGCAGTTCTGTTACTTCGATTATCCCATCAAAGACCTGGCCGGCTCGACGCTGGGAATTGTCGGCAATGGCACGTTGGGCAAGGCAGTGGCCCGCATTGCCCAAGCGTTGGGCATGCGTGTCTTGTTCGCGGCCCGCAAGGGTGACGTGCATCCACCCGGCGGCTACACGCCGTTTGACCAGTTCCTGGCTGATAGCGATGTCATTACTCTGCATTGCCCGCTTAACGAGCAAACACGCGACCTCATCAGTACGCGTGAATTTGCCCTGATGCACCGCAAACCTATCCTGATCAACACGGCGCGGGGCGGGCTGGTCAACGAGCAGGCGTTGACCAACGCCATGCGACAGGGTCAGATCAGTGCCGCCGGATTTGATGTGACAGCACCGGAACCACCTGACAATCAAAACGCGCTGATACAGCTGCTGGACTTGCCGAATTTCATACTGACGCCCCATGTAGCCTGGGCCAGCGAGCAGGCCATCCAGGCGCTGGCTGACCAGCTCATCGACAACATCGAGGCCTATCAGCAGGGATCACCCCGTAATGCTGTGACGGCCCCCGCTTCAGCGTAGGTCAAATCGCTCCCACCCGTTTCGTATCGTAAGGTTGTTCCATAATGCGTGTCGTAATTGCTCCTGATTCCTTCAAAGAAAGTCTTAGTGCGTGGGATGTGGCACAAGCCATTGCCGCAGGCGTGCGTGATGCAGAGCCAGAGGCCGACATCATGTGCGTGCCGATGGCCGATGGGGGTGAAGGGTCGCTGGACGCCGTGTTGGCAGCAACATCAGGGGAACGTCGCTGCGCGCGAGTGCGCAACGCCAATGACCAAGTCTGCGAAGCGAGCTGGGCGTGGCTGGGCAATGGCACAGCCTTTATAGAAATGGCTGCGGCGGCAGGCCTGGAACAGATTCCGGCGGCACAGCGCCGACCATTGCAGGCGACCAGTTATGGCGTCGGCCAGTTGATACACCAGGCCCTGGATGCAGGTGCCCGTCATATTGTCCTGGGTCTGGGTGGAAGCGCAAGCAACGATGCGGGTGCGGGCTTGCTTCAGGCACTCGGCGCCAGTCTGCTCGATGACAGCGGTAACGAACTTCCTTTGGGCGGTGCCGCGCTGAAGCGCTTGGCGCGAATAGGGCTTGAAGGTCTCGACAGGCGTTTGAGCGATGTCAGCTTCGAGATTGCCGTCGACGTCGATAACCCGCTGTGCGGACCACGCGGCGCGTCTGCCATTTTTGGACCCCAAAAAGGCGCATCGGCGGACGACGTGGCAGTGCTGGACGACGCGCTTTTGCATTTTGCGCAGATATGTGCGGCGCAACTGGGCAAAGACGAAAAGAATACTCCGGGCATGGGGGCAGCCGGCGGCCTGGGATTTGCAGTGAAAACCTGCTTTGACGCCTCTTTCCGGCCTGGTGTCGAACTTATCGCCGAGCTTTCAGGCCTTGTCGAGGCACTGGATGCCACAGACCTCGTCTTTACCGGCGAGGGTCGCATGGATGCCCAGACCCTTCTGGGCAAAACTCCCGCCGGCGTGGCCAGGTACGCCAGTCGGCTAGGCATTCCCGTCATTGCCATCGCAGGCTCGCTGGGTGAAGGCTACGAAGCTTTGTACGAAATTGGGATCACAGCGGCGTTCAGCCTGGTCCCCGGCCCCATCACGCTGGAGGACGCATGCCAGAACACATCCGCTTTCCTGCGCCAGCGCGCCAGCGATTGTACGCGCTTGTGGTTGGCGGCCAGGCGGTTCAATGAGGCGGCGCAAGTCACCGAGGCGGGCCAGTCATGAGCACGTCTTGTAAACCGGATTTCTCCCTCCAGGGGAAAACCGCCTTGATAACCGGCTCTACCCAAGGCTTGGGACTCGTCATAGCCCGGGCTTATGCCGCGAGCGGTGCACGCATCGTGATCAATGGCCGCGATGGCGATCGCGTCGCGGCCATCGTGCAGGCCCTGACTGCCGAAGGCCACGATGTGCATCCGTACGTGCAGGACATCAGCCGGCTGGAGGAGCAAGAGCTCGCTTTCTCGCAGTTATGCAGGAAGATTGGCACTCCCGATATCCTGGTCAACAATGTCGGCATACGGATACGCAAGGCTTTGGGCGAAGCGACGCTTCGGGATATCGTTGAACTGATCAACGTGGATTTGATCGCCGCCGTGCAAATGTCCAGGCTCGCCGCCGCGGCCATGGCTGACAACCGCATTCAGGGTCGACTCATCACGCTGACATCGATTGCCGGCGAGCTCGCCCGCATGGGCGATGCTATTTACCCCATCGCCAAGCAAGGCTTGTGCGGTTTGATACGAGCGCTTGCTGTGGAATACGGACCCCGCGGCATTACAAGCAACGGAATAGCGCCGGGTACTTTCGCCACAGAATCCAATGCGGCACTGGCGGCTGATCCGGTAAAGGGTCCCATCGTGGTGGGCCGCAATCCACTGGGACGCTGGGCCCGGCCGGACGAAATCGGCGGAGCCGCCGTATTCCTGGCGTCGTCCAGCGCGTCTTATGTGAATGGCCATATCCTTGTGGTTGATGGTGGGTTCTCCGTCACATTCTGATTGTCGTCCTGCTTGACGTATTCCATAGGCAGAACTTGCTTGGTGTTCTAATAATGGTCCGCGTGTCCGACCAGCTGGTCGTGGCGCTTTTTCCTGGCTTTTTCCTTCGAGCATTTACCCATGAGTCGTCCTGTTCGTCTTGCCATCAACGGCTATGGCCGTATTGGTCGCTGTGTGTTGCGTGCGCTGTACGAGTCGCCCCTGAAAGATCGTCTTCAGATCGTTGGCATCAATGAGCCGGCCGACCTGGCCACCATGGCTTATTTGTCGCAATTCGATTCCACCCACGGCGTGTTTCCGGGCAAGATCGAGCAAGGGGCTGACTGCCTTATCATTAATGGCAGGGAAATCCAGGTAAGTCACGCGCGTATGCCCGAAGAGGTGGATTGGGTGAAGCTTGCCCCCGATATCGTGCTTGAGTGCTCGGGTCGCTATAGCGCCCGCCATGAAATCCAGCGCTTCATCGATGCCGGATGCCCCCGAGTCTTGGTTTCGCAGCCGGGGAACAGCGCCACCGATGTGGACGCAACAGTCGTTTTTGGCATCAACCACGACGCCTTGTCGGGGCACGAGCGCATCGTGTCGAATGCGTCATGCACGACGAACGCTATTATTCCTGTGCTGTCCGAACTGGACAATGCATATGGCATCGATCATGCTTTCTTGACAACGCTGCATTCGGTCATGAACGACCAGCCTCTTATCGACGGCTACCATCACGCCGATTTGCGCCGCACACGCTCTGCCATGCAATCTATCGTTCCGGTAGCCACGGGACTGGCGCAGGGTGTAGAGCGGCTTCTGCCGCAACTGGCTGGCAAGGTTCAGGCCAAGGCCATCAGGGTGCCTATATTGAACGTGTCGGCCATCGACGTGATGGTGAAGCTGACATGCGACGTCACTGCGCCGCAGTTGAATGCACTATTGATGGAATCGACAAATCGGTATCCCGGCCTGCTGTCCTACTCGAATCATCCGCATGCCTCGATAGACTTCAACCACAATCCGCATTCCGCCATCATCGATGGTAGTCAGACGCGCACCAATGGCGATGGCTTTGCCAATCTGTTTGTCTGGTTCGATAATGAGTGGGGATTTGCTAACCGCATGCTTGATGTGTCAGCGGTATGGTCTGAGCGCTTCTGAGCTTTAGCGCCCTTGTGGTTGCAGGCGTATAGTTAAGGCTACTGTACTTTCACCTACCAGCATAAGGAGCGTGTGATGGCGGCAACGCGTAAAGAAACTGATTCCATGGGCGAAATCGACGTTCCGGCCGAACGATATTGGGGCGCACAGACCCAACGGTCCATCCAGAACTTTCCCATAGGCATTGCACGGTTTCAGTGGCAGTCCCCCATCATTTCTGCATTGGGTATCCTGAAAAAGGCGGCAGCACAGGCCAATGCCGATCTCGGCGAGCTTCCCATGGAAATTGCCGAGTTCATCGTCAGGGCGGCCGATGAGGTCATCGATGGCAGGCTCGACGGTGAATTTCCATTGGTCGTTTTCCAGACCGGGTCCGGCACTCAGTCCAATATGAATGCCAACGAGGTAATCGCCAATCGTGCCATTGAATTGGCCGGCGGCGAGCGCGGTAGCAAAGTTCCCGTACACCCGAACGATCATGTGAATCGGGGTCAGTCATCGAACGATACCTTTCCCACCGCGATGCATATTGCGGTAGCGCAAGAACTCGCGCTCAGGCTGTTTCCGTCGGTGGGCAAGTTGCGCGACACGCTTGCAGGCAAGGCAGGCCAGTTCGACGATGTGGTCAAGACCGGCCGCACCCATTTGCAGGATGCCACTCCTATAACACTGGGCCAGGAGATCGGTGCATGGGTGGCGCAAATCGACTTCGCGCTGGCTCAGATACAGTCCGATCTCCCCGGCATCTATGACCTGGCAATTGGAGGCACCGCCGTGGGTACCGGCCTGAACTCCCACCCCCGCTTCGGCGAGGTGGCGGCCGCACGTATCGAAAGCTTGACGGGCTTGCCTTTCCGTTCTGCCGACAACAAATTCTTTGCCTTGTCGGCGCACGATGCACTGGTCGGCCTATCGGCGTCACTGCGCACCCTGGCGGGTGGGCTGATGAAAATGGCCAATGATGTGCGATGGTTGGCCAGTGGACCGCGTTGCGGCATAGGTGAATTGAGCATACCTGATAACGAGCCCGGCTCATCCATCATGCCGGGCAAGGTCAATCCCACCCAGTGCGAGGCCATGACTATGGTATGTGTACAGGTATTCGGCAATGATGCCGCGACGGCCTTCGCCGGCAGCCAGGGCAATTTCCAGCTTAATGTCTTTAAGCCCGTCATGGTCCATAACGTACTGGAGAGCATCGGCTTGATAAGCGACGCTTGTCTTGCCTTCAATGACTACTGCGCGGTCGGAATAGAACCGAATCGCGAGCGAATCGCCGAAAACCTGGAGAAGAACCTCATGCTCGTAACGGCCCTGAATCGCCATATTGGTTATGACAAGGCGGCAGCCATCGCCAAGAAAGCCCAGAAAGAGCAGACCACCTTGCGTGCGGCGGCACTCGAACTCGGATACGTCAGTGCGCAGGAATACGATGCATGGATCGTCCCCATCAACATGACGCACGCAGGCTAGCCACCAACTTGTCAAGAGGATGACAGCCGTGACATTGCATGATGGACGCAAGCACCCGGACGTCCGTATAAAACGGGCTTACGAACCCATTGATGCCAGTGACGGCTATCGCGTTCTGGTTGATCGTCTTTGGCCCCGTGGTATGTCGCGCACTGAAGTTTTATTCGACGAGTGGAGCAAGCAGCTCGCACCCAGCACGTCGTTGCGAACCTGGTTTGGGCATAAGGTTTCCCATTGGGACGAGTTTTGCAGACGTTATCGTTTGGAGTTGCAGGCCCCGGAACAACGACAGCACATGCATCACCTGGTTGAATCGGCCAAGGGCAAGCCGATCACGCTGGTATACGCGGCCAAGGATATCGAACACAACCATGCGCGGGTCTTGGCAACTGAAATAATGGGCCTATACTGAATGTTCCCTCATCAAGGAGGCGGACATGATCAGAATCAAAACGATCATAGGCGCCCTGGTGCTGGCCGCACTGGGTTTGGCGGTACTGACTCCCGGGCTTGCCATTGCCGCGGACGAGATGACATCGTCAAGCGCGACGGCGCCCGACGCGACGGCGTCGACCAATTCTGCCTCCACTGTCATGGTGCTTCAGGTCGATGGCATCATCAGCCCGCCATCTTCCGATTTCATTATCCGGGGCTTGCAGCGAGCGGCGCAGGAACGTGCGGCATTGCTCGTTATTGAGCTGGACACGCCGGGTGGGCTGGATTCCTCCATGAGATCCATCGTTCGCGGAATCCTGGCTTCACCGGTTCCCGTGGCTACGTTCGTCGCGCCAGGCGGAGCACGCGCGGCAAGCGCCGGAACTTTCATCCTATATGCCAGCCATGTGGCGGCCATGACGCCGGCCAGCAATCTGGGCGCCGCCACGCCCGTTTCCATCGGAGGTGGCGGCGCATCCCCTTCGCCTGAAGCGGAGGCTGACAAGAAAGCAGGCGGCAGCACAATGATGAATAAGGCCACCAATGATGCGGCGGCATACCTGCGCAGTCTTGCACAACTTAGGGAGCGCAACGCCGACTTTGCCGAGAGGACGGTGCGCGAGGCCAGCAGCCTGCCTGCGCAGGAGGCGCTGAAGGCAGGGGTCATAGATCTGATCGCTTCCGACACCAATGATCTGCTTCAGAAAATCGACGGGCGTACGGTCAAGTTGGAGAAAGGTGAATCGGTACAGCTTGCCACCGCCGGCGCAACGATCGTGCGCATTGCACCGGACTGGCGTACCAGGGTGCTGTCCTTGCTGGCTAACCCCCAGATTGCACTGATTCTGATGATGGTAGGCATTTACGGACTGTTTTTCGAGCTGACCAGTCCGGGGATTGCCTTGCCGGGCGTGGCAGGCCTGATTTGCATACTGCTAGGTCTTTATGCGTTCCAGATGTTGCCAGTGAATTGGGCCGGTGTCGCTCTTGCCGCTGCAGGCGCCGCGATGATGATTGCCGAAGCTTTCTTACCCAGCTTCGGTATTCTGGGGCTTGGGGGAATAATTGCGTTCATCCTGGGAGGTTTATTCCTTACCGATACGGGGATCGCTGAGTTCGATTTATCAATCCCGTTCCTTGTCGGCTTTGCCATATCCTGTGCAGGCCTCATCATGCTGACGGGCATCATGGTATCTCGTGCACGCAACAGCGCGATCGTCAGCGGACGTGAACAGATGTTGGGGCTGGAAGGCGTAGTAACCAATGTGCTCGATGGCACCATGTACGCAGAGCTTCGTGGCGAGAGTTGGCGGGTACGCAGCAAGGAACCGCTATCCCCGGGCGACCGTGTCCGCGTGGTTGCCATGGACGGGCTGACTTTACAAGTGACTCGTGCCGGACCGGCACCCATGATGCGGCATTAACTCAGGGGAATAACCATGTTCTACGGCGTCAATATTGTTTTGACCGTTATTATCATCTTCGTACTGCTGGTGATGTTCAATGCTATCAAGATCCTCCGCGAATACCAGCGGGGTGTAATTTTCACCCTGGGACGATTTACCAAGGTGAAGGGGCCTGGACTGATCTTCGTAATACCGGTACTGCAACAAATGGTGCGGGTGGACTTGCGTGTTGTCACCATGGACGTGCCCGCGCAGGACGTCATCTCACGCGATAACGTCTCGGTTAAGGTCAATGCCGTCCTCTACTTCCGGGTCGTGGCTCCAGACCGGGCGATCATCCAGGTCGAGCACTATCTGGAAGCCACCAGTCAGCTGGCGCAGACGACCTTGCGCGCGGTGCTCGGCAAACACGAACTCGACGAGATGCTATCGGAGCGTGAAAAGCTCAATCTCGATATTCAACAGATACTCGATGCGCAAACCGACTCGTGGGGTATCAAGGTGACCAATGTCGAAATCAAGCACATTGACCTGAACGAAAATATGGTGCGCGCCATCGCCCGTCAGGCCGAGGCCGAACGCGAACGCCGCGCGAAGGTCATTCACGCCGAAGGTGAAAAGCAGGCGGCGCAGGCGTTGATGGAGGCCGCCGAGATTCTTGCCGTGCAGCCCTCCGCGATGCAGCTCCGCTATCTGCAGACGCTGACCCAAGTGGCGGGTGACAAGAGCTCTACCCTGGTTTTTCCCATACCAGTGGATTTGCTGTCGACATTGATGAACAAGAAGTCCTGATCGTCATGCGGTGCCTTCAGTGAGTAACTGGCCTATGGTCGCGCCCACGTGCAAATCGTCCAGCTGCCCGAAATGATGCAATCTTATATGCCCCTTTTGATCTATCAGGATCAGGCTGGGGGTGCCTTGCAATCCATACGCGCGCATAGTCAGCGGAATAGGGTCGTCGCCCTGTCGCCGATCTATGCCGACAGGGAAAGGTATCCGGTACTCCTGGATGAATGCCTTGAGAGAAACCGGCCCCATGGCTTCATGGTGCTCGAACACCGTATGCAGGCCGATAACGCGCAGTTTGTCGAGGGGAAAGGCGTTATGTATGGCTTTCGCCTGCGAGATTCCATGGCTGACGCAGGCAGGACAAAGCATCTGGAATGCATGCAGGACCACTACGCGTCCTCGAAAAGATTCCACGGTTAGTTCGTCGCGGGTATTGATCCACTGGTCAATCTCCCAGGCAGGCGCGTACTGGTAGGATGGGAAGGGCATACATTACCTCGTGGAAAAGAGTCAACGAAACAATCTACGATGTTATAGGTTAAGGTTTTATTTTTCTGGAGAACAACAATGCAGATCGGGATGGTGGGTTTGGGCCGCATGGGCAGCAATATGGCGCAGCGTCTGCTGCGTAACGGCCACGAATGCGTGGTGTTCGATGCCGATCCTGCCGCATCGAAGTCATTGGTCGAGCTCGGTGCTACCGCAAGCAGCGGGCTGGATGATCTTGCTGCCAAGCTGGTTGCTCCGCGAATTATATGGCTAATGGTACCCGCCGCCGCCGTCGACAGCGTACTCGGGCAATTGACGCCCATGCTGCATCAAGGCGATATCATCATAGACGGGGGCAACTCGTCTTATCACAACGATATACGCCGGGCCGCCGAGCTGGCTGGCCACGGCATTCATTACATGGACGTGGGCACCAGCGGTGGCGTGGCAGGTCTGGAACGTGGCTATTGCCTCATGGTGGGGGGCGAGAGCACCACGTTTGCGCATCTGGAACCCATATTCGCCGCGCTTTCGCCTGGCGCCGATACTGTACCCGCCACTCCTGGTCGGATGCAGACCAATGCGGACCTGGGTTATTTGCACTGCGGGCCGCATGGTGCGGGCCACTTTGTGAAGATGGTTCACAACGGCATCGAATACGGCATGATGGCCGCCTACGCGGAGGGGTTGAATATGCTGCACAAGGCGAATATTGGCAAGCATATCCGTGAGTCGGATGCCGAAACGACTCCCTTGCGGCATCCCGAACATTTCCAGTACGACCTCGATCTACCGGAAATCACTGAATTATGGCGACGCGGCAGCGTGATCGGCTCGTGGTTGCTCGATCTTACTGCCAGGTCGCTGCAGGGCAATGCAGCACTCGACGATTACACCGGCCATGTCTCCGATTCGGGAGAAGGGCGTTGGGCACTGGCGGCGGCCGTGGATCAGGGAGTGCCAACGCCGGTTCTCAGCGCCGCGTTGTTTTCGCGGTTCGAATCGCGCGGGAATGCCGATTATGCCAACCGCGTCTTGTCGGCCATGAGAAAACAGTTTGGTGGGCACGTGGAAAAGCCCAAAGGTTCCAGTTCATGACTGCATTCGGGAAACGCGGCGAAGGGTCGGACTGTCTGGTGCTTTTCGGGATGACGGGCGATCTGGCGCAGAAGAAAATTTTTCCAGCCCTTTATGCCATGGTCAAGAAGGGAACGTTGGCGGTTCCAGTTGTGGGCGTGGCGTCTTCGCCATTGACCCATCAACAACTACGCGAGCGTATTGAACACAGTCTCCGGCTCTCAGGCGGCATTGATGATACAGCGGCGCTCGACCGTTTGCTGGGGCTGGTGCAGTACGTGAGCGGCGACTATAAAGATCCCGCGTCGTTTGAGCATTTGAGAATCGCTCTGGGCAGGTGTGCGCGTCCTATCCATTACCTGGCCATTCCCCCTTCATTGTTTGCCACTGTCATGACGGGATTGGCCGCGGCAGGGTTAGCGAAAAATGCGCGCGTCATTGTTGAAAAACCATTCGGCCGCGATTTGGAGTCGGCACGCCGGCTTAACGAGGTGGCATGTTCGGTGTTTCCGGAGGACGCTATATTCCGGATCGATCACTTCCTGGGCAAGGAAGCGATCATGAACATCCTGTATTTTCGATTTGCCAACTCCTTTCTTGAGCCAATCTGGAACAGAGACCATGTCGAAAGCGTGCAGATAACGCTGGCGGAAACCTTTGGAGTCGAGAATCGTGGCGCATTCTACGAGAGTGCCGGATGCCTGCGTGATGTTATTCAGAATCACCTATTCCAGATCGTTGCCCTGCTGGCCATGGAGCCGCCGGCATACCAGGGCTATGCGGCTGTGCATTCCGAAAAGGCGAAGGTTTTCCAGGCGATGAGGCCGGTACGTGCCGATGACCTCGTGCGCGGACAATATCGCGGCTACCGGCAGGAGTCGCATGTCGATAAGCTATCCGACGTAGAAACGTTCAGCGCACTGCGATTGTTCATCGATTCATGGCGTTGGTCGGGCGTGCCTTGGTTTCTGCGGTCCGGCAAGTGCCTTGCCGAGAATGTGGCAGAGGTTCTGGTGCAACTGAAGGCACCACCACAAAAACTGTTTTCCGACTCGCAGCCGATGGATGGGCGGGCCAACTACATTCGATTCCGCATCTCGCCCAATTCAGCCGTGGCCTTGGCGGCGCGGGTAAAGAGATCGGGCAAGGAATTCGTGGGCGACCAGCGCGAACTGTATCTGCTGGATGTGGACCCGTTCGAGGAAATGCCCTATGAACGCCTGCTGGCGGACGCCATGGCTGGCGAGCGGGCCCTGTTTACAAGCCAGCAGGCCATTGAGTCTGCGTGGAAAGTGCTTGCGCCGGTGCTTACTCACCATCATCCTTCATGGCCGTATGAACCGGGAAGCTGGGGGCCGGAACAGGCCGATGCGCTTATCGCCAGCTACGGTGGCTGGCACAATGCCGATCCGGCCTGATTGTTTACTTGATAAGAGCCACCGGAATATCCACAAGGCTGAGCACCTTGGTGGCTACCGAGCCAAGTACAAAACCGGTGACTGCGCCCAGGCCGCGCGTACCCATGATGATCAGGTCACATCCTTTTTTCTTGGCGACATCGGCAATGGTCTGGGCCACTGGCCCTACCGCGATCTCGTCGGTATAGGTCACGCCAGCTTCATCCAGCAGTGCCTTGGCGGAAAGCAGGGCGTTGCGGCCTTCGTCCTGGTAATAATCATTGAGGGCTTCAATGGAAAAGAAGCGCTTGACGTTGCCCGAGACGATAGGAGGGTGCACGGTCACGATGTGCAGCGTGGCCCCGCCAAATTCGCCGGCAGCCTTGATTGCGGCCTTTACAGCACGATTGGAAGATTCGGAGCCGTCGACTGGAACAAGTATGGTTCTCATGGATACCTCGTGGAGATTTGCGCAAATTACACCTGTTGGCTTGGGTAGCAATACAGGAGCAGCTGTTTTATATTAAAAGATAGAGTAAACGTCGTCGTGATTTAAATCAATAATGGCATGATTTTCTCGCCCTTGCTACGGTTAGGGTGATGGGAAGTCTTGCTTGAAATGAATATGCATTATTTTTTGGAACTTTATGACTGTCAGGATCGAAGATTATGCCTTGTTGGGCGATTGCCGAACAGCAGCGCTGGTATCCAACGAGGGTTCAATCGACTGGCTCTGTTTTCCAAGGTTTGACTCTGCGGCGTGTTTTGCTGCTCTGCTGGGCACTCGCGATAATGGTCGCTGGAAAATAGCGCCGTCTAATCCGGTAAGGCGCACGGAACGTGCCTACCGCGATGGCACGATGATACTTGAAACCACTTTTACCACCGATGGGGGCGTAGCCAAGCTTATTGATTTCATGCCATCGAGTCTGGCTTTGCAGGGTATTGTACGTATCGTGGTGGGTGTAAAAGGCACGGTTCATTTCGACGTGGATCTGCTCATTCGCTTCAACTACGGACGCACAGTGCCATGGGTGGAAAGTCCTGATGCGCAAACACATACCGCGGTTGCCGGCCCTGACTTGCTGGTTCTGCGCTGCGACGTCCCGCTGGAAGGCCATGGACCCGAAACCATCGGGCATTTCACGGTCACCGAAGGCGAACGGGAGGTATTTACCTTGGTACATCAACCGTCGCACGAACGGCTGTCCGATCCTTTCGACGTCAAGGCCGCGCTGGCCCAGACTGAATATTTCTGGCAGGAATTTTCCAGTCGGTGCCCAGACGTGGGACCTTATTCAGCTCTGGTAAAACGGTCATTGCTGACGCTCAAGGCCCTCACTTACTTGCCAACGGGTGGCATTGTCGCCGCTGCCACCACATCTCTACCTGAAAAGCTTGGTGGCCAGCGCAACTGGGACTACCGGTACTGCTGGTTGCGTGATGCAACGATGACGCTGCTTGCCTTCATGAGCCTGGGCTATTTCGATGAGGCCCGCGCGTGGCGCGACTGGCTGAGCCGGTCTGTCGCCGGTAACCCGGATCAAATGCAGATCATGTACGGACTCGCAGGCGAGCGGCACCTCCCGGAATTCGAACTGCCCTGGTTAAGCGGCTACGAGAATTCCCAACCTGTACGCATCGGCAACGCCGCCGCCACCCAGACACAGCTCGATGTGTTCGGTGAAGTCGCGGATGCCATGGCCCAGGCCATAGAAGGGCATTTGCCTCCACATCCCCGCATCGAAGCCATTGCAGAGGTTATCGTGCCGTTTCTGGAGCAGGCGTGGCGCAATCCTGATGAAGGCATTTGGGAAATACGAGCTCAGCGGCAACACTTCACACATTCCAAAGTGATGGCCTGGGTGGCCTTCGACCGTATTTCAACGGTTGCGGGCGCCATGAAGAACGGGAGGGAATTTGCCGATAATTGCCGGCGTATTGCCGACGAAATCCACGCCGAGGTCTGCAGCAAAGCCTACGATCCCGTGCTGGGCAGCTTCGTTCAGCATTATGGCGCCACCAGCCTGGATGCCAGTCTTCTGCATATAGCTCTGACGGGATTCTTGCCGGCTGATGATCCGCGCTTCCTGGGCACCGTCGCCGCCATCGAGAAACGACTGATGAAGGACGGTTTATTGCTACGCTATGATAGCGACGCTGGCGTAGACGGTCTGCCCCCAGGCGAAGGCGCTTTTCTGGTTTGTTCTTTCTGGCTTGCCGACGTTTATGTACTGCTGGGGCGCGATCATGATGCGCGCGCGCTGTTCGATCATCTTGCCGGTCTATGTAACGATGTTGGCTTGTTGGCGGAACAATATGATCCGCATCAACGCCGCATGCTGGGTAATTTCCCGCAGGCATTCAGCCATGTGGGCATCATCAATACTGCGCTGAATCTGCACCGTGCGCGCGCGCCTGCCGCTAAACGTGCACATCAGGAATCCGCTGAACACGTAACGGCGCTTGACATCGATAGCGGCAACGTGTCGGCGACATAATACGGCTTGTCAATGACTTGCTCGGAATACTATGAAAAAGCTTCATCGCGACAGTCATGTCGAAACGCTGTCGGTTCGTATCACTGGCCGCGTCCAAGGGGTCGGATTTCGCATCGCAACTGTCCGTCATGCCCATATGCTGGGTATAACAGGTTGGGTGCGAAATGCCGATGACGGCTCAGTCGACGCTGTGCTTCAAGGGCCTCATGACCAAGTGGATCGTATGTTGTCTTGGTTACACATGGGCCCGCCTGCGGCACGAGTTCAAGAAGTGACCAGCCAGGAAGAAATCACCGAACGCTATTTCGACCGGTTTGAACAAATCTGAACAATACGTCCAGTCGCCGCAGTATCGATCAAGCGTGTTTTCTGACCCAGGCCACATATTGGTCCATCCACGTCTGCAGGAACTCTTTGCTGGCGGCGCCGATAGCGCCATTATCGTCAAACAAGCCTTCTTTCGCATGAATGAAGGCTTCCGGCTGGCCAAGGGTTGGGACATCGAGATAGGCAAGTATATTCCGCAGATGCTGTTGCGCCATGGCTGTGCCAATGGCACCTACCGATGCACCGATGACCCCGGCCGGCTTACCCGCCCATGCGTTCTCACCGTAGGGACGCGACGCGTTATCTATGGCGTTTTTCAGCACACCAGGTATAGACCGGTTGTACTCCGGGGTGACAAACAATAGGCCTTGGGAAGCGGCGATTTCACTCTTCAGGCGCTGGACGGACTGGGCCTGGCTGCCGTCGTCATCCTGGTTATAAAGGGGCAGATCGCCGATCTCGAGTTGTTTGAAGGAGAAATCCTGTGGGGCCAGCTTGGCCAATCCGTCCGCAAGCTTGCGATTGAAGGAACCTTGACGAAGGCTGCCTACGATAACTGCAATTTGGTATTGACTCATGGCGTGCTCCTGGTGGGTGGAATGACGAGTCCGTAGCAAAACAGACAGTGTATAAGTGAAGCGCCGGCTAGCCGTCCTGGGTCAGGCGGGCCTGTACCGCGCGCAGTTGGTTTTCAAGTTTTTCAATACGTCGCAACAAGTTGAGTGCGACGGCGAGGCCCTCTGGGTCGAGTTCGAAATCGTCGCGCAAACGTCGCGCCTTGCGGGCCACTACAATGCAATCGACGGGAAAAAAATAATTGGCTGGATCATTGTTTGCAGGCTCGAGTATGCCCGCGTCGATCAGGCCCAGCAGTGCTTCATTGCTCAAGCCCGATACTTGCACAAGATGTTCGAATGAGCAAATGTCGGATGCGTTAAGCCAGACGCTCTCGGTGATATGAACGGTCATGGTTAGCCTCTTGCATGCAACTGCGCCCATGGCTTGAAGGCCGAGGCGCCGGCAAGCTCTGTAAAAAGCTCGCGTTCCCGGGTTGTAAGGGTTTTGGGCACCTCGATGCGGACCACGACATATTGATCGCCATGAGCGCCGGAGGCGGAGGGCAAGCCGCGCTTGCCCAGCCGCAGCTTGCGACCAGACGTGGTCCCGGGCGGGATGGTCATTTCCACGGGTCCACCCAGGGTCGGGACTTGCACGCTTGCGCCCAATGCCGCTTCCCAAGGCGCCAGCGGCAAATCGATATACAGGTCGTCGCCGCTGACCCGGTAGAGCTTGTGAGGTTGTATTTTCATAACAATATACAGGTCGCCGGCCTTGCCGCCGCGCAAGCCACTGCCACCCTTTTCGGGCAAGCGCAGGCGTTGACCGTCGGTAGCCCCCTTGGGGATGCGGACACGAAACGTTTTGGGAACTTGGTGCAGCAATCCGCGGGCATCATATTCGGGTACCGACACACTGATCTCCGTTTCGGCACCGCTGTAGATCTGTTCCAGGGTCACAGAGACTGGGACTTCATAGTCTGGCCCACGCGTGGCGGACTGGGACCGTCCGCGGCGCTCTGGATGTTGGGCAGCGGCAAAGGCCGCCAATATGTCGGCAAGGTCTACGTCGGCGAAGTTGCTGGTGCCGTCTTGGAAGTGTTCCTGCCATTGATGCGGGGGGACAAAATCCTCACCCGGACGATGCCGTCCCAATTCATCGTAGGCAGCGCGCTTTTCGGGGTCCTTGAGAGTGGAATAGGCGACCGAAATTTCCTTGAACTTTTCCTCGCTAGCCGTTCCTTTCGACATATCGGGATGATACTTGTGAGCCAGCTTGCGATAAGCTTTTTTTATATCGGCGAGTGTGGCGTCGCGTTCGACGCCCAGCACTTTGTAGTAGTCAACGTATTTCATCAAGATTCCCGAGAAGCTTCACAAAGCCAGCGTGCAGCCCGTTGCCATAGCAACCAATATGCCTATTCTAACGACGAGCCGATTTCTGGCAAGGCCCCAAAGCTATCCAGGATATCTTCGCGCAGTGCTTCTTGGGCGGCATCCACATCCCGTGCGTTGAAGGCGTCCAGTATTTTGCGGTGGACCGGTAAAGTCAGGGGCAACTGGCGTTGCTCCTGATCACTGAGTTTAATGGCAGGACCCAGCCGTAGCCATAGCGGTTCGATGATCCCGGTCAGAACCGGAGAGTGCGCCATATGCACAATTTGCAGATGGAAATGCGCATTGGCCTTCAAGAAGTGGCGCAAATCATTGTTTTCTGCGGCCACCTCCATCTGTTGGTAATGACTGGACAGCACGGCAAGGCCTTCGCTATTTGCCAGTTTGACCGCCCGAACCACCACCAGTCCCTCGAGGGTAAGGCGGATGTCGCGGATGTCGGCGAGTTCCTGGGGTGAGAGCGTCGGCACACATAGTGTTCGTCTCCCCACCAGTACGCCCTGTGCGGCAAGTCGCTGAAGCGCGTCGCGTACGGGCATGGGACTTGTGCCCATGGCAGACGATAGCTGGCGCAGGATCAGTTGGTCGCCAGGGCGCAATTCACCCGTTATCAGCTTTTCCGTGATCTGGCGATATACCTGCTCTTGAAGCAGCGTAGGTGACGCCAGATTTTGAAACGGATTCTGGCGGTTCGCGGAAGGCACGCAGTCAGACCTGGAGAGACTTTTGGACTTCATCGAGCGTCTTGGCGAACCGGGCCACCATGTCGGAGACTTGTTCAGGAGTGATAATCAGTGGGGGACAGAACGCAATAGTGTCTTGAATAGCCCGCACAATCAGACCGTTCTCGTGCGCACGCCCGTAAACGGCCGCACCGGCTTTGCCCAGCGGGTCGAATGGACGCCGACTTTCTTTGTCGGCCACGAGTTCCACGGCCGCGATCAGGCCTAATCCCCGTACTTCACCAACCAGCGGATGGCCAGCCAGTTCCCGCAAGGCGGCCTGCATGATGGCACCGGTGGTTGCAGCGTTTTCGACGAGCTTGCGCTCCTGGATGATGTTCAGGTTCTCGATCGCTACAGCGGTGGCGACCGGGTGGCCGCTTGCCGTGTAGCCGTGCCCGAAGCTGCCCAACCTGCCGCTGTGTTCCGAAATGACCGACGCAACATCGTCATTGAGCATAACCGCCGCCAGCGGTTGATATGATGATGTGATTTGCTTTGACAGCACCATGATGTCCGGTTCGATTCCATAGACATCGGAACCGAAACGCTTGCCCAATCGCCCGAAGCCGGTGATGACTTCATCGGCGATGATCAGAAGGTCGTACTTGCGGCACACCGCCTGAATTTTTCCCCAGTAAGTGTCTGGAGGCACAATGACGCCGCCAGCGCCCATTACCGGCTCGCCGATGAATGCCGCCACCGTTTCCGGTCCTTCCTGAATAATCATCGCTTCCAATTCGGCCTCCATGCGGCTCGCGAAGTCAACTTCTGATTCGCCGGGCTGGCCTTCACGGTAGAAGTGCGGGCAACTGGTGTGCTTCATTTGCGGCAAGGGAAGGTCGAAATCGCGATGGTTGCCGACCAGACCCGTCATGCTGGCTGACGCCACTGTTACGCCGTGATAACCGCGCTTGCGAGAGATGATTTTCTTTTTTTGCGTACGCCCCAGTGCATTGTTGTAATACCAGACCATCTTGACTACCGTGTCATTGGCTTCAGAACCAGAGTTGGTGAAGAACACCCGCGACATGCGGCCTTGCGTGTAGTCCACAAGTTTTTCGGCCAGCTCGATTGAGGGTGAGTGGGACTTATGGGTGAAGGTATGGTAATAGGGCAGCTTCTGCAATTGTCGGGTGGCCGCCTCCACCAGCCGTGGTTCGCCGAATCCCACTGCCACGCTCCACAAGCCAGCCATCGCTTCCAGAAATTTGTTGCCCTGATCGTCGTAAACATAAATGCCTTCGCCGCGTTCGATGATACGTGGCCCGATGGTTTTATGGGCAACATCATTGGTATAAGGGTGCATCTGGTGTTTGATATCGCGGCTTTGTGCGGGCGAAAACGAGGACATATCGGCTCCTGACAAGTTAAATAATGTTGATATATCATATATGAACTTATCGTACATTTCTTATAGTGAGCCACTTGCGTGAAAATTATTTTTGCCTCTGCCCATGCCGATCCTGATAGCTGGATGAAGCCGTTGCAGGCATTGATTCCAGCTGCGGAAATTCATCCGTGGCTGGATGGCGGTCCCTCGATAGACGCGCAGCTGGCCATCGTATGGAACCCTCCTCAAGACCTCTTTTTGCGCGAATCCGGATTGAAGGCGGTGTTCAACCTTGGTGCGGGGGTGGACGCGGTGGTCAAGCTTCCCGGTTTGGCGGAAGACGTGGCCGTAATACGCCTGGAAGATGCGGGAATGTCAGCGCAGATGGCCGAATATGCCGTGTATGCACTCGTGCGGGCCTCACGCCAGTTCGACGAGTACGAAATGCAACAGCAACAGCAACTCTGGCGGCCCCTGGGCAATATTAAAAGGAAAGAGTGGACGGTGGGAGTGATGGGTATGGGCGTGATGGGTGCCCGAGTCGCGCAGACACTGGCCGGACTCGATTATCCCGTTGCAGGATGGTCCCGTAGTGCCAAACAGATACCTGGAATCGAAAGCTATTCCGGAGAAGGTGGACTGCCTGTGTTCCTTGCCCGTACTCGGGTTTTGATCAACCTATTGCCGCTCACCGCGGACACAACGGGGATATTGTGCCGCAACACGCTAGCGCAACTGCCTGGCGGCGCCTATGTCATCAATCTTGGGAGGGGTGAGCACCTGGTCGAGGAAGACTTGCTGTCGCTGCTGGACTCCGGCCACCTGCGCGGTGCGACCCTGGATGTATTCCGTCAGGAGCCTTTGCCAAAGGGACATCCGTTCTGGCGTGACCGACGTATTACCATTACTCCCCATACCGCGGCCGCCAGCCTGCGGGAGGAGACCATCGAGCAGGTCGCCGGAAAAATCAGGCAGTACATGGCTGGCGAGACCTTGAGCGGCGTGGTGTTGCGCGATCGCGGCTATTGAGGGGTTGACCGAGCGGGATCACGACGCGTCGCCAGGAAGATTCCGGCAAGCACGATAAGCACGATGCCGGCCTGTGCCAGGAGATCGGGTGCCTGCTTGAACCACAAAGTGCTGAAGGCGAGCGCCATCAGCAACTGGAAATAATTGAACGGCGCGAGTGTGGACGCATTGACGCGCTGAAAGGCCGCAATCAACAGCAACTGGGCCGCGCCATTGCATAGCCCCAGGCCAATAATGAATAGAATGTCGCGCCAGCCCGGCCAGGTCCCGGGAGGGAAGAAAGGGGCGGGGTACGTCTCGAGCAGATACTTGCTGGAGGCATCAAAAACCGTAAGCCGATCGTTGGTGTCCTGATTCCAGGCACGTGCTTTGCTGTGTCAGCACGCCCGCACGCGATGATCGCGTTATACGTTACTTGTACGGGCCAAGAAACCAGCAAACATGATGTAGCGAGGAGTCGACAATGCAACGAGAACACACTGAACCTTTGCCCTACGGGGTGGCCGGCCGTCAGGTCGCACCCGCGCAGGCTTCCGCCACGTCGTGGCCAGCGATTTTCGCCGGTGCGGCAGCGGCCGCAGCGCTTTCCCTAATTCTGGTGATTTTGGGTATGGGCCTGGGTCTGTCATCCGTCTCACCCTGGTCACCCGAGGGCGCCAGCGCCACTACGATCGGCATCTCGACCGCGATTTGGTTGGCTCTCACGCAGATCATCGCTTCCGGCATGGGGGGCTACCTGGCTGGGCGACTGCGCGTCCGATGGGCTGATGCGGATCGCGACGAAGTGTATTTTCGTGATACGGCGCACGGCATGCTCAGCTGGGCAGTCGCGACTCTGGTGACGGCGGTGTTTCTGGGCTCGGCAATCGGCGGGATGATCAGTGGCGGTGCCAAAGCGGTCGGTTCGGTTGCCTCCGGCGCAGCGACGGCCGTAGTGGCCGGAGGGTCCGCGGCGATGGCTGGAGGGCAAGACGACAGCGCGCCCGGGAGTAGTCAGCTGGACTACTTCGTCGACAGCCTCTTTCGTTCTGACCAACCAGTTGCCGATGCAACTGGTAACCAGGGAAATAACGAGGCGCTGACCATTCTTGTTAAAAACGTGGGTAGCGGCAGCTTGGATCCTGAAGATAAATCCTACCTTGCCAGCCTTGTGGCACAGCGGACGAAACTCAGTCCGCAAGAGGCGGAGGCGCGCGTAGACGACGTCTATACGCAAGCCGTCCAAACGTTGGAGAGCGCGCAGGCAACCGCCAAGGAAGCGGCTGATACGGCGCGCAAGGCGGCAGCGGGCACGGCATTGTGGACGTTCGTGGCCTTATTGTGTGGAGCGTTCTTTGCCAGTTTCTTTGCAGTTTGGGGCGGTCGAAGGCGCGATGCGATAGACGGCTGAAGAATCATTTTTTAACCAAGGAGTCCGATATGCGTTCATTGCTTTTGTTTTTCCTGGGCATACCCATTCCCATCATTATTTTGATCGCGTTGCTAACGTAGCGCCATCTTCAGGCAGGTGGTACCTCACTCTGAGGAGAGCGAAATGCATAAGAGAGAGTTTCTGGTCCGGGGCGCAACGCTGATCGGCGGAACTGCATTACTGATGTCGGGTTGCACTACAACGCCGATGTCGAGCAAACCGAAGAGAGGTGCCGCTCGTAGACAAGAGATCGACGACAACGTAAACGCAACGCTGGATCGTCTATATAGTACGGTTCAAGGCTCTAACGAGCTCGTCACCAGAGCCCGTGGAGTACTGGTTTTCCCATCAGTCTTGGCGACAGGTATCGTGGTCGGCGGCGAGTACGGTGAAGGAGCTTTGCGCGTGAACGGAAAAACCAAGGACTATTACAGTACCGTAACGGGATCGTCCGGTTTGCATATAGGTGCGCAGTCCAAGGCAATCATCTTCTTATTCATGACGCGGCAAGCGCTTGATAACTTTGTTCAAAGTAATGGTTGGACGGCGGGGGCGGATGCGTCCGTTGCCATTATCAAGGTCGGGGCTGATGGTCAGCTGGATCTGCGAACGGCCGCTGACCCGGTAAGCGTCATCGTACTGACTAACACTGGCTTGATGGCGAATTTAAGCGTAGAGGGCACAAAAGTGACGAAACTGCAGGATTAGTCCTCTTCTTGAGTAATCATTGACCTGCATCATGGTTTACGGCGAAGATTTCGCTTGTCGTGGCGTAAAAGATATATAGTAGCGGAGGTCATTGCCAATAAGTCAAGGTAGTCTTACGTGAAAGAAGTCATCACTCAGTGCCCGGTTGCCGACTGGGATCCTCGGGCGGACGCCGTACTCCACAATCAGATCGCCGGTTATGATCAAATGCGGCGCACATGCCCGGTAGCCCACAGCGAGTTTCTTAATTGGTCTGTATTCCGGCATGCCGACGTGGTGGCCATACTGAATGATCCCGAGACGTTCAGCAGTGAAGTGTCAGCGCATTTGTCAGTGCCGAATGGCATGGACCCTCCGATCCACTCCGAATATCGTCGTATTGTCGACTCGTATTTCACGCCGGCATATATTGACACCTATGCGCCCGTTTGTCGTGATATTGCCGCTCGGCTCGCTTGCACGCTGCCCCGAGGGGAAGTCGAACTGATGGGGGATTTTGCCCAGACGTTCGCACTCCAAATGCAAAGCGCCTACCTCGGCTGGCCGCAAGAATTGCATGAACCGCTCCGGTCCTGGATACAAAAGAACCGCCAGGCGACCCTGCAACGCGACAGAACCGCGATGGCAGCCATTGCATTTGAGTTTGATGGCTATATCAAGGATATGCTCACTGTTCGAAGGACAGCCGGCTCCGCGGCGCCCGCCGACATCACCACCAGCCTTCTGAGCGACAAGGTATTTGGCAGGCTTCTTACTGACGATGAGATCATCAGCATCTTGCGCAACTGGACGGTCGGGGAACTCAGCACCATGGCGTCTTGCGTGGGCATCATTGCCCACCATCTTGCTTTTAAACCGTCCTTGCAGGCGCAGTTGCGAGAAAACCTCTCGTTGTTGCCTGCTGCGATAGACGAAATCCTGCGCATCCACGCACCGCTTATCGCCAATCGCCGAGTTGTGACAAAGCCAGTAACTGTGGGCGGTCGCGAACTGCGCAAGGGGGACCGCCTTTCACTGATTTGGGCATCCGCCAACCGGGACGAGACCGTCTTCGGCGACCCCGATGAGTTCAAACCGGATCAGAACGCCGGTCAGAATTTATTGTACGGCCAGGGAATACATGTTTGCCCCGGTGCGCCGCTCGCCAGGCTGGAGCTTCAACATATCACAGAGCAGTTGCTGCTTAATACTCACGAGGTAAGCCTGATACCCGGCAAACCGGCGCAACTGGCGGTTTATCCGGCCGGGGGCTTCTCAGTGCTCCCTTTGTATATAACCTGAGTCGGGCGATCCCGGCCATTTCCAGTCGCGTATATCGGAAGTATCTTCGCCTTCGGAATGAGCCTGGAGGACGCCTTCGGCAATTTGCTCCATCAGCCATTGTTTCAAGGCATGCCCGCGTGATTCCAGCCCCGGTACCCGATTGATAACGTCAATGGCGAGGTGGTAGCGATCCACCTGGTTCTGAATGGCCAGTGACAGGGGGGTGTCGATGTTGCCTTTTTCTTTGTATCCGTGCACATGAATATTGGTATGGTTGCTCCGCCGATAGGTGAATTTGTGTATGAGCCACGGGTAGCCATGGAAATTGAAGATGACCGGCTTATCCGTCGTGAACAATGCATCGAACTCCGCATCTGACAAACCGTGGGGATGTGCGGTCTCGTGCTGCAGTCTATGTAAGTCCACGACGTTGATAAAACGCACCTTCAATTCGGGAAGTCTTTCTCGCAATATGGCCGCGGCCGCCAGTGCTTCCTGTGTCAGGATGTCTCCAGCGCACGCGATGACGGCATCGGGCTCGGCTCCGTTATCGGTGCTGGCCCAATCCCAGACGCCAATGCCCTTGGTGCAGTGTTCGATGGCAGCGTCCATGTCCAGGTACACCAGATGCGGTTGCTTGTCGGCGACGATCACGTTCACGTAGTCACGGCTGCGCAAGCAATGGTCGGTGACGCTCAGCAGGCAGTTGGCATCGGGAGGAAGGTAGATACGAGTGATCTCCGCGCTTTTGTTGCTGACGACATCCAGGAAACCGGGGTCCTGATGGGAGAATCCATTGTGGTCCTGACGCCATACGACGGAGGAAATCAAAATATTCAGCGACGGAACCGGGGCTCTCCAGTGCACCTCCAATTTCGATTTCTCGAGCCACTTGGCATGCTGGTTGTACATCGAATCAATGACATGCACGAAGGCTTCGTAGGTGTTGAGCAAGCCATGGCGGCCGGTGAGAATATAGCCTTCCAGCCAGCCCTCAACCGTGTGTTCGCTCAGAATTTCCATCACACGGCCATCTGGCGCCACGTGTGTGCCGTCTGCATCTTCCGGCTTGATGGTGGCAAGCCATGTCTTGGGACTTGCTTCGTACACCGCTTGCAGCCGGTTCGATGCATTTTCGTCAGGACTGAATAGGCGAAAACTGCTCATGTTGCGCGCCATAACGTCGCGCAGCATTGGACCCAGTGCTCCAGTGGGCGACGTACGCTCGACACCCGGCCCGTCAATGGCAACGGCATATTGCCGGAAATCGGGAAGATCGAGCGGCTTGCAGAGCTGCCCGCCATTTGCATGCGGGCTGGTGCTCATGCGCCGCTGGTGCCGGGGGCAAAGCGTGCGCAGGTAAGGCATCAACCTGCCACTGTGATCGAACAATTCTTCCGGCCGGTAGCTGCGCAGCCATTGATCCACGAGCGCGAGGTGCTCTGGATTGCCTGCCGGGTCGCTTATTGGTACCTGGTGCGAGCGCCAGAAATCCTCGACCTTGTGCCCATCCACTTCGGCTGGTCCCGTCCACCCTTTGGGAGATCGTAGAATGATCATCGGCCACCGTGGTCGGGTGGCGTTTCCGGTACTGCGTGCCGACTCTTGTATGCTTCGGATCTGCTCGATGCAGGCATCCAGCGCGGCGGCCATTTTCTGGTGCATCACGGTGCTGTCGCTGCCGTCAACGACATAGGGTGTCCACCCATAGCCCCTGAAAAGAAATTCGAGCTCCTCTGGATCGATGCGCGCCAGAATTGTCGGGTTGGCAATCTTGTAGCCATTCAGGTGCAGAATGGGAAGCACGGCGCCGTCCCGCAGCGGATTCAAAAACTTGTTGGAGTGCCACGCGGCAGCCAGGGGCCCCGTCTCGGCTTCACCGTCGCCAACCATCACGTTTACGATAAGGTCGGGATTATCGAATGCGGCGCCGAATGCGTGGGAGAGGCTGTATCCGAGTTCGCCACCCTCGTGGATGGATCCTGGCACCTCGGGCGTACAATGGCTGCCCCATTGGCCAGGAAACGAAAACGCCCGGAAAAGGTTGCGCATGCCGTGTTCATCCTGGCTTTTGTCGGGATCGATTTCCGAATAGGCACCCTCAAGATAAGCCTGCGAAATGACGGCGGGTGCGCCATGCCCGGGCCCAGAAATATACATCATCTCCAGGTCGTGTTTGCATATGACCCGGTTCAGATGCACCCATGCGAATGTCTGACCCGGATCCGAACCCCAGTGGCCCAGTAGTCTATTCTTGAAATGCTGGGGACGCAATGGCTCTCTTAACAGTGGATTCTCGCGCAGGTAGATCATTCCGGCGCAAAGGTAATTGGACGCCCGCCAATAAGCGTCGATGTTCTGCAGTTCCTTGGCATTGAGCGTGTCGCGCGATAGCTGGGTTCCTGTTTCCAACTCATTTCTTGCCGTAGTCATGATGTCGGGATTCCTATGTGTGACATAAAAGGTGATAGGCAGCAAGAACCGAACCTACCACTTCAGGGATGGAACTGGTTCCGCATCCGGTCGTTCCAGCCCTCCAGGCCAAGTCTGCGCAGGGTCTCCTGGTTGCGTTCATAGATAACGGATGCATCGGGAAATGCCAGCAGGCCAGTAGCGATGCTCGATTCTCTCAGCAGGTGCAAGATGGGATAGGGGGCGCGATTGCTATAGTTTTCGATATCGTCGGGTCGGCTGTCGGCAAAGCGATATTCTGGATGGAAACTGGCGATTTGCAGCACGCCAGTCATCTTCGTGCGTTTCAGCAGCCGTTCGGCGCGCGGCAAGAAACCGTTGAAGTCGTCAAAATCGTGGAAGCCATCTGGCAAAATCAGCAAAGTCGTATCGAGTTCTGTTGAATCAGTGGCAGAAAGATGACGAATTTCAGTCTCAATGTCGGCCAGTATGACCGGTTCTTCGCAAGCCCGGATGATTACGTAACGGATCAAGTTCTTGACATAAACATTTTTCGCGAAGGGACAAAGGTTCAACCCGATGACGGCCTGCAGTAGCCAGTGCCTGGTGGCGTCGAAGATGGCTTCGTCGTCTGTTAAGGGGCGCATGGCTGGCCTCAGTGAAAATCGTTGATTTTGGCGCGCATGCGTTTGACCTCGCCATGCAAGGTCTTGCGCTGGATGCGTCGGCGTTGTGATGACCTCGTCGGTCGGGTAGGTTTACGCGCTGCATCTTCGTGCAGAGCACCGCGTATCAGGGACAATAAACGTTCGATGGCATCGGCACGATTTTTTTCCTGACTGCGAAATGACTGTGCCTTGATAATGATCACCCCCTCCTTGGACAGGCGGCGATCGGAGAGGGCGCGCAATCTCATCTTGCTTTCATCTGGCAGGGAAGATCGGTCAATATCGAAGCGCAAATGGACCGCGCTCGAGACCTTGTTGACATTCTGTCCGCCAGACCCCTGTGCGCGAATCATGGTGAGCTCGATATCGCGTTCATCTATGTATATGTAGTCTTGTACAAGCAGCATCAGCATTGGTCACCGATATTCGCAAGAGTGCGTTGGTGGGCGTCGTTTCGGCGGGCTCTTACCAATAGACAATTCAGCATGATAGTCGACTTCCGCGTCGTCCACGGTTACCTGCTTGCTGTTTCCAACATACATTTGCCGCACGCCGAGTTGCGGCTAGCCTTTCCCAGCGGCAGGGAATGTTCTAGTTGTGTTTTTCTTGTTTTCCCGAGCGGTTATCCACAGGCGCGGATCCCGGGATTGCATTCCCCGGATCAATCGCCTCTTCGGGCTTTATTCCGGGTGGAATATTCACTTTGTTTGGCCACGCATTAGGGTCGGCGGGATGATTGCCCAACGTTCTGCGTTCACCTTCCTTCTGCTGATTTGTGGACGGCGCGGATGGGTCCTCAGGGGTTTCAGGTAGTTCTGACATTTGTTTCCTCGTGGTCTCGAGTGTGGTGATGGAGTCTCATATCCGTTGAATACCTGTTCTGGGCAGCAAACCGGATGCCTGCCACGTCATCGCCCCCGGCACGACATATGCTGGGAGACCTGCAAACTTGTTATTGACGCACTAAGAGGAGTCAACGATGCATATTGATCATATTGAGGGTATGAAGGCGCATGTGCCCAATGAACGGCCTGATATGCCACCATCAATTCCGCCGGATCGTCCCCCCGAGACCGAACCGCCGCGACCTGACGATGTCCCACCCCCTGGAAATCCGAACGATATTCCACCGGTCGAGCCGGATCGCGGGATCGAGTTGCCGCCGCGCGAAATACCACCCATCGAGGGGCGGCGCAGTCGCTCAGGGATGCTGGCGTAGTCCTCCGTAGAGAGAAACAGATCACCTGGAAATCAAAAGCCCGTCAGGGCTTTTTTTGCTGCTTACACCGGAATTCCTGCGGGCGTATACATCGCTTTGCATTTCGCGGCACGATGGAAATCCTTTGCACTGGCCAGACTCTTTCATTATCCTTTGGAATTGCTTTCATTTTGCTTTCAGTTAACCGCCGCGAGGTTACGGTTTTGCAACGATTTTGTAATAGGCAATGGGTGTTTAACGGGAAAACCCTGGGAAACCAAGGGGAAACCAGAATTTTTTTTCGGTGAGTGACGCTATTACCATTCCCCACTCACTATGTTCTTGCTTTCCTGTATTGCTGACTAGTGTTGTCTATTTGCCCGGTCGAATGTTCCGGGCGTTTCTTATCCCGACCAAGCAGGAGATTTCATCCCTATGCGGCTTCAAAACAAAGAGGACTTCTGGTCCGGAATCATGTTCATCGCGCTGGGCGTGGGATTTGCAGTCATGGCGACTGACTACTCGATGGGGACCGCTGCCCGCATGGGCCCCGGGTATTTTCCATTCTGGCTGGGCGTTTGCCTCGCAGTGCTGGGCATGGCCGTCATGCTCGGTTCAATGTCAAAAAAGGCAGAAGAAACCGAAGTCGAAAAATTCGACTGGAAAATCGTTTTCGTCGTGATCGGTTCGGTCGCGCTGTGCGGCAGCGTGCTGGATTTTCTGGGTGTCTATATCTCGGTTTTCCTGCTGGTGTTTCTCAGCAGCATGGCAAGCCACATCTTCAACTGGAAGGTCGCTGCGATCAATGGGATATTCATCGTCCTGTTCGTCTGGGGGGCATTCATCAAGGGTCTGGGTTTGATCTTCCCCTTGTGGCCCAGTTTTCTCGGCAACTAACGGAAATCTGAAAAATGGAACTCATTGAACATCTATCCCTGGGCTTTTCCGTCGCGCTCTCGTTCGAGAACCTGGCGTACTGCCTGCTGGGCTGCCTGTTGGGCACATTGATCGGCGTATTGCCGGGCATCGGCCCGGTGCCGACCATCGCCATGCTGCTGCCCATCACCTATGTCCTGCCGCCCGTGGCCGGCCTGATCATGCTGGCCGGTATTTATTACGGTGCCGCCTATGGCGGATCAACCACAGCAATTTTGGTTGCGCTGCCGGGGGAAACGGCGGCGGTCGTCACCGTGCTCGACGGCCACCAGATGGCGCGCAATGGACGCGCCGGGGCAGCCCTGGCCATTGCCGCGCTGGGTTCCTTCTTTGCCGGTTGCGTCGCCACGCTGGTGATCGCGGCCTTCGCGCCGCCCCTGGCTGAAGTCGCATTCAAGTTTGGCCCTGCGGAATACTTTTCGCTGATGGTATTGGGCCTGATCGGTGCGGTCGTGCTGGCGTCGGGTTCGCTGCCCAAGGCCATCTGCATGATATTGCTGGGCCTGTTGCTGGGTATGGTCGGCACCGACGTGAACTCGGGCGTTGCCCGCTACGACTTCGGTATCCCTGAATTGCAGGATGGCATCGACTTTGCCGTGGTCGCCATGGGGGTGTTCGGTTTCTCCGAAATCATGAACAACCTCGAGCTCAAGGACCAGCGGGTAGACCTGACCGGTAAAGTCGGCAGCCTTTATCCCAACAAGCAGGAGTTCAAGGAGTCCTGGCCGGCCGTCGTTCGCGGTACCGCCGTCGGTTGCGCACTGGGCATCCTGCCCGGCGGCGGCGCGGTGCTTTCGTCCTTTGCTTCCTACACCCTGGAAAAGAAGATCTCGAAGAATCCCGAGCGCTTCGGTAAAGGGCATCCCGCCGGTCTTGCCGGCCCGGAATCCGCCAACAACGCCGGTTCGCAAGCCTCCTTCATTCCGTTGCTGACACTGGGCATTCCAGGTAATGCGGTCACGGCGCTGATGATCGGCGCAATGACCATCCACAACATCCAGCCCGGTCCTCAGGTCATGACCAGCCATCCAGATCTGTTCTGGGGTTTGATCGTGTCGATGTGGCTCGGTAACCTGATGCTGGTGGTATTGAATCTGCCCTTGGTCGGTTTGTGGGTCAAGTTGCTCAACGTGCCGTACCGCATCCTGTTCCCGGCGATTCTGGTGTTCTGCACGATCGGTGTCTATTCGCTGAACTACAATGTCTTCGACATCTGGATGACCGCAGCCTTCGGTTTCGTCGGCTACGTCTGGAGCAAGCTCAAATGCGAGGGCGCGCCTTTGCTGCTGGGGCTGGTGCTGGGACCCATGATGGAGGAGAACTTCCGGCGGGCATTGCTGCTGGCCCGGGGCGACTACACCACCTTCGTGACCCGCCCGTTATCGATGTCCTTGCTGGCCGCCGCCGCTGTCCTGGTGGTGCTGGTGGCCCTTCCTTCCATACGGAAGAAACGTGCCGAGGCGTTTGTCGAAGAAGATTGACAGGCCGTTAGAAAACCTCGCTAGATCAACGGTAAAGCGCTCCAAAGCCCGGACATTTCGTCCGGTCTTTGGGGCATTTTAATGGCCGTTCCGGATACGTTCTTGACGAATCGATTTTCGGGCATATGGATTGCTCGGCCTGACGTCGCGAAATAACGTTACGGAGCGAATCATGAGAGCACTCAGATGGCATGGCAAACAGGACATCCGGTACGATACCGTTGCGGATCCCATTATTGAGCATCCTCGCGACGCAATTATCAAAGTATCGGCGTGTGCGATTTGTGGCTCCGATCTTCATTTGTTCGATGGCTTCATGCCAGGCATGAAATCCGGCGATATTGTCGGCCATGAATTCATGGGAGAGGTCGTTGAAGTGGGTAAAGAGAATCATGCGCTGAGAGTGGGTGAGCGGGTAGTCATACCATTCACGATTTTTTGCGGCGAGTGCGAACAATGCAAGCGCGGCAATTTTTCGGTGTGCGAACGTACCAATCGTAATAAAGATGCTGCAGCAAAAGTTTTTGGCCATACGACTGCTGGCCTCTTCGGCTATACACAACTTACAGGCGGGTATCCGGGGGGTCAGGCCGAATATGTCCGCGTGCCATTTGCCGATACGACCCATGTCAAGGTGCCTGACGGTCTGACTGATGAGCAGGTCCTGTTTCTCGGCGATATCCTTCCCACTGGCTGGCAGGCAGCGGTCCAATGCGATATCGAACCTACGGATACGGTAGCCATATGGGGAGCGGGCCCTGTAGGGCAAATGACGATACGCAGTGCGATATTGCTCGGTGCCAGGCAAGTCATTGCTATAGACCGGGTTCCGGAAAGGTTGGCGATGGCTCAGGCTGGCGGCGCGATCCCGCTCAACTTCGACGAGGAAAGCATCCTGGACCGCTTGAACGAGCTGACGGCAGGCAAGGGCCCGGAAAAATGCGTTGACGCGGTCGGCATGGAATCGCATGCCACGCGGTCGATAGATGCCGTCTATGATCGAGTAAAGCAAGCCGTCATGCTAGAGTCAGATCGTCCTCATGTCCTGCGGGAAATGATCTATGTATGCAGGCCCGGCGGTACGCTTTCCATACCCGGTGTTTATGGTGGCCTGGTCGACAAGATACCCTTTGGCGCTTCCATGAACAAGGGGCTAACCTGGCGCATGGGTCAGACGCACGTCAAAAGGTGGACTGACGACTTGTTGAACCGGATCGTTCAAGGCCAAATAGACCCATCCTTCGTCATAACGCATACCGTTGGCCTGGAGAAGGGGCCAGAAATGTACGAGACTTTCCGGGACAAGAAAGATGGCTGCATCAAAGTGGTGCTTAAACCTTCATTCAGCTAAAACTTGCGGGCGCTCGCCAACCCGGCACGTCTTCCCGGCGTACTGGGCCCACCAAGCGGTGTGCGAGGCGGAATGACCGCCTCCTGGCCCGTCTGTATTTGCCAGAGCGCGCTGTAGAGTCCATCCCGGCGACGCAGATCTGCCGGATTGCCATCTTGGACAATCCTTCCGGCGCTTAGCATAATGATACGGTCGAATCCGTCAAGCGTGGATAGGCGATGGGCGACAGCGATAACCGTCCTTCCTTCCATGAGACGTTGAAGTGCCCGATGGACGTCACGTTCGGATCGGCTGTCAAGCGCAGCAGTCGCCTCATCAAGAATCAGAATTGGTGCATCCTTGAGAAAGGCGCGTGCAATGCCCACGCGCTGGCGCTGTCCACCTGAGAGTGTGGCCCCCCGCTCGCCGACCACGGTTTCATAGCCATGCTCTTGCTTGCGTAGAACCCGTCGCAATGCGCATCTCGGGCAGCCGCACAGACTTCCTCGTCCGTCGCTTCTGGGCGCCCGTATCGGATATTCTCCATGATGGAACGTCGAAATAGGCTGATTTCCTGCGGTACGACAGCGATACCTCCGCGCAGGTGGTCCTGTGCAAAGTCTTCGACTGCGCGGCCGTCGATAAGAAGCCAACCTTCCTGGACGTCGTCCAGTCGCTGTATCAAGCCGACGAGCGTAGATTTTCCGCTTTCATGCCGTATTGGACGGCGACCCCGCATGCGCCTGCGCCGATGACCAGGCCGACCAGCACCCCGAAGTGCCAGGGCCGTGCTCGCACATAGACCAGCAGGAACGCCAAAGGGCTGTGTGCCTTTACGAGCGGCGTCATCGTCGAGACCTCGTGTTCCGTTATGCGATCACGCTGCCTCCACGATGGACTTGTATGGAAGCTGCTGTTTCGCATCGAGCTCGGCGATTCGAGCATAGACCGTGAGCGCCTGGGCCACGACTTGGTCCATGTTGTAGTAGCGGTAGGTCGCCAGCCTGCCCACGAACGTAACGCGCGGCGTGGCGTCACCGAGTCTCAGGTATTTGTGAAAGCGTTCGAAATTCTCCGGGCGAGGCACAGGATAATAGGGGTCCCCTTCGGCACAGGGGATCTCGTAGGTGATGCTGGTTTTTCGGTGTTGCTGTCCGGTGAGGTGCTTGTATTCAGTAATACGGGTATACGGCACGTCTTCTCCAGGAAAATTCACTACGCCAACCGGTTGAAACCTCTGCTGGCCCAGTGTCACGTGGCGGAATTCAAGTGACCGATAAGGCAGCCTGCCATATCGGTAGTCGAAAAACTCGTCGATGGGGCCGCAGTAGATCAGGTGATCGTAATTTATAGAGGTGCCGATATCGTTGAACCCCGTACCGGTGGCGACCGTAATGTTAGGATGACTCAGCATGTTTTCGAACATCCGGGTGTAGCCATGCAAGGGCATGCACTGGATACTGTCGGTGAAGTATCGATCGTCGAGCGATGTGCGCGTCGGTATACGTGCCGCCACCGACTTATTCAATTCAGACGGATCCAGCCCCCATTGCTTGCGCGTGTAGCCACGGAAAAACTTCTCGTACAGTTCACGTCCCACTGTGCTGACGACGATGTCCTCCGACGTCTTAATGTGGTCGAGACGTTCGGCTCGCGCGGCAAGGAACTGGACAGCGTCATCGGAAGTGAACTCGCGTCCGTACAGCATGCCCAGCGTCGTAAGGTTAATGGGCATAGGCACCAGCATCCCGTCGACCTGCGCCAGAACCCGATGCTCGTAGGGACGCCAACGGGTGAAGTCAGACAGATAGCGAAAGACCTTTTCCGAGTTGGTATGAAAAATGTGAGGGCCGTATTTGTGAACGAGCAAGCCGTCCTCGTTGTGGAAATCATAGGCGTTTCCACCAATATGCGGCCGTCGGTCAATCACCAACACGCGCTTATCGAGCCCTCGGGCAAGTCGCTCGGCCAGAACGCTACCGCCGAAGCCGGCTCCCACGATCAGGTAATCGTAGTCCGTTCGTCTCTTCGTTCCAGGAACGTCATATCGGGTCTGCGATCTCGACAGGCTTTTTTCCATAAGCCGCCGCATTTGCCACCATGTGCGGTCCCAAGACATTCCATCAAGAACCACGTCGGCCTCACGAAGAAGGCTTGGGCGGTCGCCAGTTTCTTGTAAAGCCTGCTGAATAGCCTCGGCGAAGCCGCGAGCCGTTCTTGCAATCCTCACTATCGGGCTGGCGCCATAGCTGCGCACCACATCGGTGATTGGCGTCGACACTACCGCCCGGCCTCCCGCCAGATATTCCGGCGTTTTCGTCGGACTAATGAATCGCGTCGACGCATTCAATGCGAACGGCATCAAGGCCACGTCCCATCCGGCCAGATAATGGGGTAGTGCGTCGTAGGTCTTGGCGCCCAGATAGTGGATGTTCGGCCGCGTAGGAAGGCTTGCCGGGTCAATTTTTACGACTGGCCCCACGAGCACCAGATGCCAGTCCGGCCGCAGTGCTGCCAATTTATCGATAAGGTCGATATCCAGCCGCTCATCCAGCACACCGTAGAAGCCCAAGCGCGGCGAAGGTATGCCTGCCTGGTCAGCTGGATCAGGCAGCGGCTCGCGCGCCTTGGCAAAATGCGCAATGTCGACACTGCTGGGAAAGGCATAAGCGTTGTCATGCAAAAGGCGTTTGGCTTCATACAGGCTGTGGCCGCCAGTAAAAAGGATATCTGCACGTTTCATCAGGCGTCGCTCCAGCTCGACTAACTGCAGAGGAGCATCACGAAAGGCAGAGAGTTCGTCCATGCAATCATAGATGACCAGGCGGGCACGCAAGTGCTGCGAGAAGGTGAGGCTCATCGGGGTGTAGTACCACAGTATTATGTCCTTGTCGGCGTCCGGGCCCAGGTGCAAGTCCAATAGTTCCCGCTGCGCTTGCTCAGGCCGCGCCTTTGCATCGTCGCCCAGTCGCGGCACCAGCACTCGAATACCTTTCGCGACATCGCGGATTTCGAGTCGCGAGTGCGCCTCATCGGTCCAAATAGGCTCTTCAACATATTGAACGTTGAACTCGTTTGCGAAACGAGACATTAGGTGTTGCGGACGTTGGTAGACAAAGTTCCAACGTAGATGGGAGAAGCATATAAGCGTCGGCTGTTTTCCAGCGTACGCCGGCCAGGAGCTAGAGCGCAACATGTTGGAAGCCTCTTATAAGGACTGCGAAGGCGGAGTGTATCGGTCCATGAATCTGGGAGGTGCATGGTGCGCAGATAGCAACTGACGTGCCGAACGAAGCATGTTGCGGTTTATTGGATGCACGTCAAATCGACGTAGTCCTAAGACTTCTTGGCGCACGAATTGCTGGTGTGCATCGACATGATGGCGTTCGTCCGCCGCCGCCGCGAGGGCGGCGTCTTTGACAGAAAAACGGAGGTGTACTGAATGAGGCACATCACATTACTGGCAAGCATGCGCGGCATGCTCATGACAGCTGCTGCAACGTTGGGCAGCTTTGCCATTTTCACGATGGTCGGGGCGCAAACCGCTGAGAGGGCCATCCCACCAGGCTCTGACAAGGCCACGAAGACAAAAATGCTTGAAGCAGGTGCCAAGATCTTGCAGGAAAGCCATCCCCTGAAATCCATGGACATGTACCTGGTAGGTTTTCATCCTATGAAGGACGAACCAGAGCATCAGATGGAGGCCCATCACTTTTGCAAACAGGTGAACCAGGATTTCGCGCAGTGTGTGCTTTTTGATGGGAATGAAGCGATATCCAATTTGAATGGTGTGGAATACATTATTTCGCAGAGTATGTTCGACGCCTTGCCAGACAAAGAAAAGCAATACTGGCACCCGCATAACGGAGAGATCCTGTCAGGACAACTGATTGCACCAGGTATACCTGCAGTCGCGGAAAAAGAGTTGATGAAGGACAAGATGAACAGTTATGGCAAGACCTGGCATTTTTGGCAAAGCGGCGCGTTCAACATGGCGGCGGACAAGCTTCCATTGGGCGAGCCCAGGCTGGCGTGGTCATTTAACCGCGATGGTGAAGCGATACAGGACATGATTCAGCAGCGCGACGAACGTCTCGGCGTCAGTACGAGCAGAACCAGAGAGCAGCGTAAAGACCTGGTCGAACTTGCCAAACCCCAAGCCGGTGTGGATGTATTGAAAGATGCTTTTTCGCGTTCTACGTCTGCTATTCCTGGAGTAACGGATCAGAGGCACAATGAGCACCCCTGATCCACTGCCGACGCTCCGGTGTAAACGTCCCGGGATCGCCGCTGCGCATTATGCGGGTATTTAATACGTCGACGAGGCCCAAGCAGTCTGAAACCGTTCCGCCTGTACCCGCAGCTCGGTTGCCAGCGGCTCGTAGACCGGACGATTGCCATGTTCGTCGGCAAAGCCCAGCAGGCCGGTCGGGCAGCGGCGATTATTTGCCCAACCGGGATAATCCGTGACAGGATACAGGCAGATACCCTCCACTGGCACACCACTATCCTTTGCGCTGGCGACTTCGTCGCATACATAACGCAGCCAGGGCACCCGATGTTCTGCTTCCGCCCCGGTTTCGGCAATGAAGATGGGTCTGCCGTATCGTTGCCAGTTTTCAGTGAGGATTTCCCGCAGTGGACGGTACAAGGGCTCGCCCCGCTTTATGCCAGCCCCATTGAGGACCCACTGGTTGTGCGGATAGTAATTGACGCCGATGATGTCCAGGTAGTCGGGCTGGCCGCCGAGTTCCGGCATCAACTCGCCTGCAATCATATCGAAGGCCTGATATTGCGCCAGACGTGCGTTCTCGGCATGAGCGCGCTGACGAGGTCCTTTGGGAAGTATATGGATAGCCGGGTCGACGCTCACAAATCGTGCGCGCGGGTCCACCGCCCTCATCGCTTCAATCGCGGCCACCGTCGCCCTGACCAGCTGCCGTTTCAATTCCATACCGCGTCGGCGTGCCAGGGGGCCTATCTTCGCCGTGTCGGCACCCGCCCACGCCCAGAATGAGATCTCGTTTACTGGGCAGTAGTAAGGAACGTCGTCGCACTCGTTGCGCACCAGTTTGGCTACGGCTCCCGCAAACCGCGCGAACCGGGTGACGAAGTCGGACGACCATATGTCTATATCATCGGGCCATCCGTAGTGACAAATGTCCCAGATAGGTTGCGCGCCCGCCGCCTTGGCGGCTCGTAGCTGGGGAAGGAAACTAGACCAGTCATACAGGCCAGGAGAATGTTCGATGAGATGCCACCGCAATCCATCGCGCACAGTGGCAATTCCATGTTGCAACATAGATTGATAGTCGCGTTCAGCGTGAATATCGTGACGAGTGCTGCGCAGCAGGTCGAGTCGGACACCATCGGTACGGCGATGTGTCGAGCACTCAAATCCACCCAAGAAGAAGCTCTGGAATAGAGGGGCCTTCCCATCAGTATCTGATCTTTGCATTGTGTTCCACTAATAGGCTGAGGCGCACGGCATCACATGCGACCGCTACTCGGTAACCGGAACCCTTCGGGCAACTAAGCGTGGGGAAATGCCTGGACTTCAGCAAGCAACATGCCTTCGGTAGGGCGTGGTGTGGCCCCGTCATCAACCTCGGTGACTTCAGCGATAACCGCCAGCCAGTCCTTGATGAACCGATCCATACCGAAACGATGAATGGCCGTCTGCCGTCCCGCTTCGCCCCAATTCCGTGCCATTTCGGGATCGGCGATAAGTTGCCGCATGACGTCGACGAGCAGTGCCTTGTCGTTGTGCACGTAGCCATTTACTCCATTCATAATGACGGTGGGTAATTCAGTCGCCGCTACCCCAACCACCGGGATGCCAAGCAACATGGCCTCAACCAGCGCAAGACCCAGACTCGTATACCTGATAGGGCTGAAGAAGAACCGATAGTTAGCCATGGTCGCTGCGACCGTCAGGTTCGGCACCTCGCCCAGGCCACCCATCTCTTCGCTCTGCATGCCAATCAGGTCCAGCGGCACTCGCTCCCGTGCCCACAGGAATAGATCGGCACCCATCCGTCGCCCCCGTTTCTGCAGGCCATTGATCACTGTAATGCCTGCCGGATGCATCCCGGTGTACATCACTGAGGAATTTACTGGGACGCCGTGTTCTACCACTCTCGTCCGCATGCTGCCAGCATCCCAGTTCAGCTGGTTATAGTGCGTTACGTGCACCAGCGTTCCTCGCTCATGGTGGAACCAGTGCTGGGTATCCACAGGAAACGGCCTGGGCGGATCGTGTTCAATATAGATGGAAGGAAGAGCCCGCTGCGCTGGCGTCAGCAGCTCGCGGCTGTCATCCTCGTAGGCGGACTTGGATTGATAGATGATGCAGTCGAATGAATGATGCCCAATATCTTCGGGCTTGATCTGAACCACATTGGCCCCCCACGGTATTTTGCTTCCCAGCGGGGCATAGCCTGCACGGCCGTCTGCCCGGACCGGAATGAAAAACTCATGAGGAACCTGCGTCAGTGCATAGAGGTAGTTTCCATGGACGTGCCAGGTCAGTATTCGAAGCTTGCGACGTGATTTGATAGTGGCCTGGCCCATTCATTCCTCCAGCTCTGAGTTCTTTCAGACCTGGCGATGAGCAAATACCATACCGGATGACGAACCGGTATGGCATGTGACTTGCTAGCCCTCCCAAGTTGGCCTGCGCCAGCATCTGATTCAAGGAGCATCGTTATGGCTGAAACCAGCATTGACCGAAAGACGATAGAAGAGTGGGTCGCCAAATTCAAAGGCAAGCCTGCGGCGGTCAAGAAAACTCATGGGGAAAACGCGATCGGGACACTTCGTATCATGTTTCCCGTCGCCCCAAATTCCGAACATGATGACCTCGTGGAGATATCGTGGGATGAATTTTTCAAGGAATTCGAGGCAAAAAAACTGGCGCTATTATATGAGTCGGACAGCATGTTCAATAAATTGGTTGACCGTGATACATCGCTTAGGCAGAAAGGCGCGGGCTCCGTAACGTCCGACCATAATTGGCCTCCTGGGAAATTTTCCAAAGATGAGTGACGATGAAAAAATAGTCGAAGTCGTATCCATGACATTATATTGGGGCCCAGGTGTTTGCCTGGGCTTGCCGCTATGGTTCAGATCACTTGAATGGATTTTGCCTGCGGTCCCTTGGGGCCTTCGGCCGGTTCGTAAGAAACCTTTTGGTTTTCCTCGAGCGATTTGTAACCTGTTCCCAGGATGTCGGAATGATGGGCGAACAGGTCCTTACCACCGTTTTCCGGGGTAATAAAGCCGAAACCTTTCTCGTTGTTGAACCACTTGACGGTGCCAATTTGTGTTTGCATCTTTACGTCCTTGAAAGTAAAAGGGTACATGCCGTTCAGAATGCCGGGTGTACAGTCGAATATGGTGGTCCAATCCTTTTCGAGGCGCTATTAATCATTAGTAGGATAGACCACGTTACGAAAATCAAGTAGGAATAAACGGCGCCAGTCAACCGCGTCGTTCCATTTTTGCCGCGGTTACGTGCTTGTCATTTCTTTTTTAGAATGGCTATGACGCCGTTGGCTTCAAGAACGGCGTACTCCATGTCTTCAAGCTTGCAGTCCGCTTCACGCAGGGCGCTTTCCAGTTCGCTGTTGCCGATACGCTGTGCTTTTATAACGCTTTCGAACCATCTGCCTTTGCGCCCAAGCAGCACAGGGGATCCCTCTAGCAGTCGTTCAACCTTTAGACTTCGTGACGCGATCAGCGCGACGCCCATGTTCAGGGCAAGGAGCGTTGCCACCGAAATGAGGCCTCCCGGAATCGACCCGTCGGTACCGGTCAAAGATCCGGACGCCGCTTCGCTCAGCAGCAGCACGACCAGCAAATCGAAAGGTGTGTACTGCGAAATCGTTCGTTTCCCTGAAATTCGGACCATCAGCAGTAAGGCCGAATAGACGAGCGCGGCTCGTACGATGAATTCCCACCAAGGCATCTGCATGTCGAACATGGCCACTCTCACAAATAGTAGTAATCCGAATTCATTGAATGAGTTCTGTCCACAGGGTAAGTTGTTCGCCCGCTCCCATGAAAGCAATGTGTGTGCCTAAGCCAACAGCGCGAGCGTCGAACCACATGTACCGGTTTTAAGATGGAGGATCGCGTACTATTCCAGCGGGCACTTTCGAAACGTGACTGCCGAGATCCCCGTACGTATCGAGAATGGAACGCATATGTAGTAGTGAGAGACACGCAATCATGGCTGATAGTCACGTAGACGTATTGGGAAAACCCGCCAGGCCTTCGCACGGAACAGAAGACAACCCCCGCGGGCTCATCGTGGCGCTCGGTATCGGGCAGGTATGTGCGTGGGGATCGCTGTACTACAGCTTTCCTTTGATCGCGGAGGCGATGATGGCCGAGCTCGGCTGGTCGCGAACCGATGTCTATGGCGCGGCCACGATAGGCTTGGTCTTCGCAGGCTTCCTTGCCTATCCGGTCGGTGTCGCTGTCGACAAAGGGCATGGCAGGGCGCTTATGACCGGAACATCGCTCCTGGCTGGGCTCCTGCTGGCCGTCTGGTCACAGGTAGATAGTCTATTGGGTTTCTATCTGGTTATTGCAGGCATCGGAGCTTTACAGGCGGCGGCGTTATACGAACCGGCGTTCGCGGTGATTGCCCGACGGGTCGGGCCAACTAGGGCTCGATCCGGCATTACCGCGATAACGCTATGGGGAGGTTTCGCCAGCACCGTATTTATTCCCCTCGTGCAATTCTTGCTGGACCGTTGGGGGTGGCGTGAGGCGCTGCTCGTGCTGGCGCTGGTGAACGGGCTGGTATGCGCCGCGGCGTATTTTTGCTTCATCCGGCCGGAGAAGGACGCTCTGCATTCCGCGCATACGGCGCATGAGACAGCATTGACCACCGACGGGCAGGAGGTCAGGGCCGTGTTTCACAGGCCGGTGTTCTGGTTACTGATGCTCGCGCTTACTGCTTATGCAGGGGCCTTCACGGCCTTTACTTTCCATATGTATCCCTTGCTGCTCGAAGGGGGACTGTCTACCGCCAATGTGGTCTGGGCCATCGCCACTATCGGACCCGCGCAGGTAGCCGGTCGGATCCTGATCAGTATTTTCGGCTCGAGAATGTCCATGCGGCGCATTGGAACCTTCGTGGTTGCTGTGTTCCCTGTGGTGTTTGTTGTTCTGGCGCTAGCGCCGTCGAGCATGTGGGTAGTCGTGGCCGTGTGTGTCGTCTATGGCGCCGGCAATGGGATCTTTACCATCGTGCGCGGATTGGTGGTGCCGGAGATGCTTAGTCGTCGCGCTTATGGCGCGATCAATGGCTTGCTGACTTTTCCAAGCACCTTGGCCAGGGCCTTGGCACCGCTAGCCGCCGCACTGTTGTGGTCCAGCACCATGTCGTATGGCGTGGTGGTGTGGTCTATTGCTGCATGCGCGGGGCTTTTGACACTCAGTTTCTGGCTGGCAGCCTGGACCAGCCATTCCTCGACACGGCGTCAAGTGGAAGTGGTTCTATCGGAGAACAAGAGATATTAAGCAACGATCAGGTTATCTGTAACCGAAATCACCCCAGGGACTGCCCAGGCAGCACGCTTGGCCGCTTCCCGTTCATGCCAGCTATTTACACGACCATCGAGCTCTACCTTGTTTCCGTCCACGCGAACCTGGATACCTTTGACCTCGACCTCGGCACTACGTTTGAGCGCCGTTTCAATGCTGTTCTTGATGTCGGCCGCATTGACCTTGGGCGTAACGTCGATCAGATTCGTAATGCCCGTTACTCCCGACAACTTGCGGACGGCGTTCGCAGCGCTTAACCTTTGGAAGTGCCAGTCCACTTTTCCTGAAAGCGTGACCCAGCCCTTTTCCACCTTTACCTGGATGGTTCCGTCAGGAATTGTAGTGTCCCAGGCCAATATATCTAAAGCACGTCCGGCGATTTGATCATCTGCGGTCCGCTTCGCGGAAGAAAAACGTACTTCGATTTCTTGTGCAACGCCGCGTACTCCTTTGACACGTTGCGTGGCACGTTCGGCAATGACCTTCTCGGCAAAGCTGGCGACGTGGCCCGAAAGAGTGACTATGCCATCCTCGACCGCTACCCCGACATTGGCAGCGTCGATGCTGGGTTCGAAGCTGAGTTCATCAATAATGTGTTGGCGGAGTTCTTCGTCTTTCATAACACCCTCTATTGAAAAATAACCGGATGATCGAAGTGGTGATGCACTAAAGACTACGAAACTATTTTGTACCAATGGAGGCTTGCGATATTGATTCCGGTCAACCATGTTTTGGATAGCAAGGCGGATGATGACAGCATCCAGACACCCCATCAAATTTTACGTCAACTGAATCCAATATCAAGGAGCTTATTATGGCCCACCCATCCACCATGAACGCACTTGTTTATCTTGATCCCGGAAAAATCGCCTGGAAAGAAGTTCCAAGACCAACCGTCCTGGAACCGACTGATGCGCTCGTCAAAATCACCAAGACCACAATCTGCGGCACAGATCTTCATATCCTGAAAGGAGACGTGCCGGCCGTAACCCCCGGCAGGATACTCGGCCACGAGGGGGTGGGAATCATTGAAGAAGTCGGCAGTGCTGTACGATCCTTCAAGCAAGGCGACCATGTTTTGATTTCATGTATTACTTCATGTGGAAAGTGCGAGTATTGCAAAAAACAGCTGTACGCCCACTGCGAAGATGGGGGTTGGAAACTGGGTCATCTGATCGACGGCACCCAGGCCGAGTATGTGCGGATTCCGCATGCTGACAACAGCCTCTACGCGATACCTCCCGGAGCCGACGAAGAGGCTTTAGTCATGCTCAGCGATATTTTTCCCACTGGATTCGAGATCGGCGTGCTTTATGGGGCAGTCAAACCCGGCGACGTAGTGGCTATTGTTGGCGCCGGGCCGGTAGGAATGGCGTCGTTGCTGACAGCGAAGTTTTTTTCTCCGAGCAAGATAATAATGATCGATCTTGATCGATCACGTCTGGACTTAGCCGAAAAACTTGGTGCAACACACGTAATCGACAGTTCCGGCGGCGATGTCGTACAGAAGGTCCTCGATCAGACGAAAGACGGCGTCGACGTTGCCATTGAGGCGGTAGGAATACCGCAAACTTTCGATATTTGCCAGCATATTGTTAGGCCGGGTGGCCACATTGCCAATGTTGGCGTTCATGGGAAAAGCGTGAACTTCGAGCTTCAAAAGCTCTGGATTCGCAACATAACCGTAACGACCGGCTTGGTCAACACCAACACAACTCCAATGTTGATCAAGACCGTTGAGTCAAATAAACTGACACCGCTGGATTTGATCACGCACCGATATACCTTCGATCAGTTCATGGAGGCCTATGCTGTGTTTGGCAACGCAGCAGTGGAAAATGCACTGAAAGTAATCATCAGCCGCACATGACGCTAAAAGTCCGGAACGAGTTTCAACACCGCGGCGCCCTGTAGGGCACCCGAACGCAGGTATTCGATGGCATCATTGGCTCGTTCCAGCGGAAAGGACGTGACGACCGATTGTATTGTGAATTTCTCTGCACACTCCAGAAATTCAATTCCGTCGTCACGGGTCAGGTTTGCGACCGAGCGGATCACCCGTTCCCCCCATAGGTCAGCATAGGGAAAGGCTGGAATATCGCTCATATGTATGCCAGCGCATATCACGCAACCTCCCTTGTCCAGGTGACGTAATGCCAGGGGGACCAGCTCACCGCTAGGGGCGAAAAGTATCGCGGCATCAAGTCTGGTTGGTGGCGATTGGTTGCTACCACCGGCCCAAGTCGCCCCGAGCCGCATTGCAAACTGCTGGCTATCAGTATCTCCGGGACGCGTAAAGGCAAAAAAAGGCCGCTCCTGGGCCCTCAATACCTGGGAAATAAGGTGAGCGGCAGCGCCGAATCCGTATAGACCGATGCGTTGTGCATCGTCCGCGAAACGAAGTGCGCGATAGCCGATCAGACCGGCGCACAAAAGCGGCGCCAGCTGGGCTGATGACTGCTGAGCGGGAAGGTCTTTCAACGTGAAACAGTAGCGTGCATCGGCAACCGTGTACTCCGCAAAGCCACCGTTTATGTGATAGCCGGTAAAGCGCGCTGATTCGCAAAGGTTCTCTTTGTTCTTCAGGCAGAACTGGCATTTGCCGCAAGTCCAGCCCAGCCACGGTACGCCCACCCGTTCATTCAGTGAAAAACCCTCGACACCCTTTCCAATAGCGGTAATTTTGCCAACGATTTCATGGCCCGGCACAATGGGGAGACACGGGTCGGGCAGCTCTCCATCTACAAGGTGCAGATCCGTTCGGCAAACGCCGCAGGCTTCAATCTGGATCTGCAATTGTCCAGGGCTGGCCACGGGGCGTGGCAACCGTGCCAGCTGAAGTGGCGCACCGGGGCGAGCGAGGAGCATCGCCCGCATGGTAGGAGAGGCCATTGACCCCATCGCATTTTTTCCTTATGTTCGGGCATGACTTGAATGCGAACGATAAAATGCATTATATAACCGTCGACCTTCCTGAAGTCCGTTCACCAACGCACCCGACGATACAAATTCTGGTTGGAAATCGCTCCGAAACTTGATGTTAATCATCCAAGGTGATAATCGAAGGCGTATTATGAAATTGTGCGCACTTAAAAGCAGTGCGCGCCTGTCGCTCTAGCTCGCTCCATTGGCATTGACCGCGAGCATCAAAATAACTTTTTCTACGAGGTTATTCATGGCTAACAATCTAATGCAGTTCGACCCTTTCAGTGAAATTGCCAATTTGTCGCCTATGCGAGGTTTGGATGATTTGTTCAAGGATTTTCGGCTAAGGCCCATGATGGGCCATTTGGATGCCGAGCCGCGCATCAAGATGGATGTCTCTGAAACAGAGCAGGGCTACACCATAAAAGCTGAAATACCTGGCGTCAAAAAAGAAGATGTGAAAGTGGCTGTCGAAGGCAACCAAGTCACCATCGCCGCCGAAACCAAGCGCGAGACCGAAGAAAAGGAGGGCGAGACAGTCGTGCGTCGCGAGCGCTACATGGGTCATCAATCGCGCAGCTTTACGCTGGCGCATGAGATCGACGACTCAAAAGCGGTGGCCAAATACCAGGACGGCATACTGGAACTCTCGTTGCCCAAGAAACCAAGCAGCGGCGGCCGAAAAGTGCTTCCAATCAGCTAAGCGCTTTGGCATTTTTCCACTTTCTTAATTCTTGAATGAGTGTATGCATCGATGAAGCATCTCTCCAGCAGTGCCGTTCAATCACTACATAGGCAGCTTGTTGAAATGCGGGCCCGGCTACTCGAGGAAATCCGCATTGCCCATGCAGACATCGAGTCCGTGCACGAGTCTCTGGAAGGTGAAAGCAGAGGTGGCTCGGATGCGTCGGAGCTTAGTCGGCTAGAGGCGCTTCGTCGCTCTGAAATAGCAATCGATGAAAGTAAACTTAACGCCATCGACGAGGCGGAGCGCCGGATGAACGAAGGCAACTATGGGGTCTGTATGGCTTGCGGAAAAGCCATCGCCCCAGATCGTCTGCTTGCTCTTCCCACCGCTGTTCGATGTACCGATTGTGAACAAGCTCCCATGTCACAGCGAGGTTAAAGGGTTCATATGTACAAAAAGATCATGGTGGCTGTGGATGGTAGCTCGATGGCCATGCTGGCACTTGACGAAGCTGTGAAGCTGGCAAAAAGCCAAGGGGCGGAGCTAACATTGGTTTATGTGATTGAGTATCCGCACGTCTATGTATCCGACCTCGGTTATGACCCGCTGCCGGTTACAGAGGCACTTGTAGTTGAAGGCAGGCGCGTGCTCGACAAGGCCGAAAGTCTGGTGGCAAGCCAGGATATTGCATTCCGATCGCTTCTGGTCGATAACCGCACAAGCACCGATTCCATTGCCGAACAGTTGCGAAAGGTTGCTGATGAACAGCAAGCAGACCTAGTCGTCCTTGGGACCCATGGTAGAGGTGGATTTAAACGTCTATTACTGGGAAGTGTGGCAGAGGGTTTCCTCCGGCTTTCCACACATCCGATACTCTTGGTTCCCGGAAAGCACGATATCGACCAGCACGCGAATGCATAGTATCGTGTTCGGACCCAGGTGTTGACTGACACCCTACCTATCCAGCAACGCCAGGCATCTTGACCCAACCCTTCATAGTGTTCCGGTTAGTGACAGCCAAGAAGCCTTTGGCGATACGCAAGGCGATCTAGAAAGTGCGGACCGGGATATGAAGACTCACCTACCAAAGCGCAGACGGTCCTCGATACCAGCCAAGTCGGATGGTGCTGCTTACTATGGCAGACCGGAATCCCGCTGGCGCGACCGCTTGTTTGTGATCATTTTTGAAGCCGATACGCGAACCGGCCGTTGGTTCGATTTCTCGCTGATTGCAGCCATATTATTAAGTGTGACGATAGTGATGCTTGATAGCGTTGCGTCCATAAACAATCGTCATGGCGCTACTTTGCGGGCTCTTGAGTGGTTTTTCACCGTGGTTTTCACGATCGAATATATCGCTCGCCTGGTCTGCGTGAAATATCCGCTGAGATATGCGAAGAGCTTCTATGGGATAGTCGACCTATTGGCTATCCTGCCAAGTTACGCTGCATTCTTTATCCCGGAATTGCATGCGCTCTTCGATCTACGTTTGTTGCGACTGCTGCGAATCTTTCGGCTTTTGAAGCTCGCTTCCTACGTAGACGAATATTCGATGCTGGCGAGCGCATTATTGGCCAGCAAACGAAAGATCATCATTTTTCTTTCGGTCGTAGCCATTATTGTGATTGTTAATGGAACCGTTCTTTATGTTATAGAAGGCGGCCCGGGTTCGGACTTCAGCAGCATTCCTGCTTCGGTTTATTTTGCCATCACAGCTGTGACCACCGTGGGTTTTGGAGATATAACGCCACAGACTGATTTGGGCAGAGCAATCACCTCAATTAGCATGCTGGTCGGTTGGAGCATCCTGGCGGTCCCCACCGGGATCATCAGCGCAGAGATGACCAGTCAACGATTTCTTGCCCGGCCAAATACTCGCACATGTCCGGAATGCCTTGCAACAGGATTGGGCGAAACGGCAAAGTTTTGTCAAAATTGTGGCGCGAAACTACCCCCATACGTTCAGGACATCACGTAGGCCTTGGCACAATCCACATGTCGAGCCAGCAGCTGCTCATGCATTGCGCCAGCGCGCCTGGGGTATCGCGATCCACGACGGCGTGCGTACTATCCAGTTGCGGGCATCTTGACAAGGAAGTATCGTTTGTTGGCAAAAATGGGGATAGCAGGCTTGTCGGTAATTTGCGCAATTGCCTTCTGCTGGTCCTTGGGTATCGCCAAGTAGAAAGACATTCCACAATCGACGGCCTGCCGGAGCTCATCCGGCTCGATTCCCTTAACACGTCCTGCTGAGTAGAACTGCGCCGAAAACGGCGGCGTCGATAGATAAAACAGCGGTATGTTTAGCGCGCTGTCCTGGTGGACATAACGCACGAGGGTTCGTTCTGTATTTCGTACATCAGGGTTGGTCCAGAAATAAATACTCAATACCAGGCCTACCACCGGAACAACAATCGCGCTCGCCAGTAATTTTTCCATTGAGATACTGAATTGCCTTCCCACCTGCTCGATGAGAATCCCGGCAAGCACGCTGAACGCGGCCAGTGACGGTAGTAAATAAGTCCATAGAATATTGGCGGAAAACGTAAAGAACAAGGGTGTGATCAAGGCACTTGCCAGCCAATAGCTGAAGAGAGGATCTTCACCGACAACGCGCAAGGACATACGCAAGCGGGAACTCCGTAGTGCGCCGCACATCGCTGCCAACACCAACGCACCCCAAGGAAATGAAGCCTGCAGCCAGTAGATCCATATCGTTCCATATACCCGCCGGTGGGCCGACCCGTATAGATCGCCGGCCCAGCCCGGATCCAGGAAGCGCCGAAAGTGTTCGCCCACGATGAAATAGTCCAGGAAGCCAGGTGTCTTGATCTCCGCCAGGATATACCAGGGCGCGCTTAACGCGGCCACTAAGAGCACGCCCTTGCCCCACGGTAGCGATGCGGCCGTGGCCGTTTTCCGGTTCAGAACCAACCATAGCAATACGGGCGCGCCACTTAATACAATAGCCAGGGGGCCCTTTGCCAGAAGACCAACGGCCAAGCCTAAGAAAAACCCATATGGCCACCACCCAGGCTTGTGCTTATGCTTCGCACCGGTGCATTGCCCGTTTGGTTCGCCTCCTGGCTGAGTTGAAGAGTGACTGCCGTGTTGCGCGACCACGGCAAAGGACACCAGTGACAAGGTAGTGCCAAGCGCCAGGAAGGGGTCGGTGAGTACGGCGCCCGAACTGATGTAGGGTAAAGCGCAACTACTGTAGACGATGGCCGTCCATAGCGCGACGCGTGGTCCCCGCAACGATTTAAGTCCGGTCAGGAATATGATAGTGGTGAGCAGCAGGCATATCCATGAAGGCAGCCGCCCCGCGAATTCAGTAAAGCCGAAGGCCTTCATCGACAGGGCCTGTGCCCAAAACGAAAGAGGGGGCTTACCCCAGAACGGCACCCCTGGACTAAACCAGGGCGTTATCCAATCGCCCGACTGTGCCATCATGCGAGCCGTTTCGGCATAGCGCGGCTCGCTTGTGTCATAGAATGGAATGACTGCCATCGAGATGAGCGGCAACAGCAACAACGCCGCCAAAGCGCCCCACGCGGTCTTACTTGAACCGGACATAGGTCTCTTTTCCAACCGACATGAAAGTAGTATGCGGTGCCGCTTCAGTTTCATTAACTGATTTTCCGCATCTCATCACATCCCGCAACAAGTACACAGGTCGTTGCTTCGTTTCGTAATAGGTCTTGCCGATGTACTCGCCAAGCAGGCCGATCGATAGCAATTGCACACCGCCAAGTATCGTGATCATGGAGATAAGCGAAGGATAGCCTTGCACGGGATCGCCTAGGAAAAGCGCCTTGGCGACAATCCACAGGGTGAACAGGATGCCGAATAACGCGGTCAATAAACCAACCCCCATGGCCAGACGTAGCGGAGCTGTCGAGAAAGAGGTAATACCTTCGAAGGCAAGATTGAAAAGGCTCAGGTAATCCCACTTAGTGGCGCCTGCGGCCCGAGGCATGCGATCGTACTCAATGATGGAGGTGGGCAAGCCTATCCAGGCAAACAAGCCCTTCATGTAGCGATTCCGCTCGTTCAATTGTTTCATCGCTTCGACAGCCTTGCGGCTGAGCAGGCGAAAGTCGCCGGTATCGACCGGTATGTCTACATCGCTGATCGCGTTGAGCACCCGATAGAAGCGCCGAGCACTGTACCGCTTGAACCAGCTTTCTCCAGCTCGCGAACGGCGGCGCATGCATACCACATCCACGCCGGCTTTCCAGGCTTGAAGCATTTCCGGAATCAGTTCCGGAGGGTCCTGCAGATCGGCATCCATGATGATGACCGCATTACCTGTGGCATGGTCCAGACCTGCCGTGAGTGCGGCTTCTTTCCCGAAATTTCTGCTCAAAAATACGGCGATCACGCTTGGGTCTGCCGCGGCCAGCCGGTTCATCATGATGGGCGTGCCGTCACGGCTGCCATCATCGACGAGGACGAGCTCATACGGGATAGCCAGGATGGCAAGTACAGCGGTCACACGCTCATACATTGCCGTGATCACCTCATGCTCGTTATAGAGCGGGATCACGATTGATAACTCGACCTTGCGATTCCTTCGAAACTCAAGGTGCCGGCTTTCGACTAAAGCGTTCATGGAACATCGCCTGAAATGAAGAATTGAGTGATTTGGTTCGTGAGCGACGCCGCGGGCCATTTGCACTCGCCGTGACGTCGCGCCGACACCAGCAATTGATGCTATGGCAATAAGAATACGATGATCGACAACAAGAATTCGTCAAGCAAATATCAATAATTCATCAAAGGGGCCGCTGGACGCAGTACCCATCAGTGTTCCATGCACCGGCTGCTACGACTCGGACTCAGGCGGAATCTTGCGCTATTGTTCTGTGTCTGCGTGATATCCAGTTGCCATCCCAGCCTTTCGGTCATCAGCGTCACAATGTATAAGCCCAGTCCATTCAATGCTGATCCGTCCCACGCGATTTTCCGCTGGCCCTGGAGAATGGCTGTCTGATCGGCGGTAAGTCCCGTACCTCGGTCTTCGATCTCGATGAAATTTTCCGATATCGTCACGCGAATAGCGCTCTGGGTATGCTGGATTGCGTTCTGTAAAAGGTTGCGGAACACCATCCGCGCCATGACTGGATCTGCCCTTACCGTCAATGGGAACTGGATGTCGAGCGTCATACGGTCACCCGCGTGGTGGCTGATCTTTAAATCGTCGACTACCTGCCGTACCGCGGAAGCTACGTCAAGTACTTCATTAGTCTGATCAGCGGAATCACGGCGAGCCAGCTTGAGCAAAACGTTGACGTTGGCGCTCATTTCGTCACACGCGTTGCGCACGCGCTTAAGCGTGGTGCGGTCATTTGGAGTGAGCTGATCGCGCAACTCCAGAATATCAAGTGCCCCCGACATGACCGCGATTGGAGTGCGCAATTCATGGCTGGCCATGTTCACGAGGGACTGCTCTCTGCGCACAAAGGACTCGAGTTCATCCAGAAAACGATTGAAACCTACCGCTATGGAATGCAGCTCCGCATCAAGGTAGTCGGTCTCCATCCGGGGCATGTTTGGCCCGACTGGAATACGACTTATCCGATCTGCCAGAAGCTTCAACGGCTTGACAATCCGGCGACTACTTATTACCGCAAGCAGTAGACTCGATGCGACAATGACCGACGCCATAATGAGCAGTGCTATCTCAAACAGCGCCTCGCGATTCTCAAAATGGGTGATGTTCTTTGCGACGTAAAGTAAACCCGTCTCAACGGTATTGACGGCAACCAGGTAGGTCTCAGCTTCCAGCCTGATTTCCGACGAATAATTGTTGGGCAGTCCTCGGAACACCCGCGGTAAAACCGCGGGCCTAGGCTTGCCGGTGGGTATGAAAACAACGGCAAGATTTGGTGTGTCCCATATAAACACGTCGTCGCCCGTGCTGTTCATCAGGATGAAGTCACGCTCCTGTGCGAACTCCACTTCCAGCATGGTGTGTTCAAGGTCCTCATTGATGAGGATCACGGTCAGGACCATGGCCACCATGCTTACCACGCTTACTGTCAATATGGCACGGTAAACCCTGCGGGAGATCGATCCAAGTTCCATCAGTCGCTCTTGTTCTGCGCGAGCAGCCTGTAACCGCGGCCATGCATGGTTTTTATCATGGGGTAGTGGAATGAATCTTGCAGCAGCTTGCGCAGCGAATACACATGGGTGCGCAAAGTATTCATATCGACTTCCCGTTCACCCCAAACGGTACTCTGGATTTCTGCATAGGAAACAACGCCAGGATACGCTGTGATCAAGCCTTCAAAAATCCGCGCGGCCGTGCCGGATAGCTCGAGTCGTTCTCCGTCGTCAGTACTCACCACAAATGTGCCGGGATCAAAGCAGATCCCGGGCGCCCGAATGTGCGGCACCCGGGAAAATCCAGCCTTGCGCCGGTATAACGCATCAACCCTTAATTGAAGCTCGCGCAGATTGAACGGTTTAACAAGATAATCATCCGCGCCAACACTGAAACCTTCTTCCTTGTCCTGCAGCTGATCCTTGGATGTCATGACGATGACCGGGGTTGAACAGTGCATGTCGCGACGAATACGCTGGCATATTTCGAAGCCGGAAAGTCCGGGAAGCATCACATCCAGGATAATGACGTCATAGTCGTTAGTTGCAACGAGATGAAGGGCCGTCAGGCCGTCAGCGGCGAAGTCCAGGATGTAGCGGCGCTCGTCGAAAAATTCGAACAGGTTCGTAGCCAATCCCGCGTGATCTTCGACAATAAGGATTCGAATTGCTTGGTTCAAAGACATGTCGGATTTTCGCGATATGGGATTACGCACTGTTGTCTACTGTAAAGATTGGGGATCACTCCCGCGTCGTTGAATCGGGCGTTATTCGTGTTCACTGGGATGGTGCGTCTGCTTTGGATTGGATTCTTTTCAAAAGTAATTGGGCTTCGTCGCGGCGACCCTCGTCGGCCACCTTTCGACCGGGGCGGGGGGGCGCCTTCAGCGCCTTTTCCACATACTCCAATGCCTCTTTTTCGCGGTTCCGGGAGACCAGAAAGTCGGCATAAAAGAAGTTTGAATCGATTCCGTCGGGATTTACGGCCAGCGCTTGCCGAAGCAGGGCTTCTGCTTTTTTGTTGTCACCAAATCCAACGGGCCAACCGGGGACCCGGTAGTACAACACTCCAAGGCTGCTCAAAGCTGAACCGTCCAGCGCCATGCTGTCGATCTGTATGGCGGTTTCGTATTCGGCCTTGGAACGTTTGGCCAGGCTCAGCGCGCCCAGGCCTCCTTTGGCTCCAGCCCACGAACCTAGAATGATCCCTTCCCAAATATGCGGCTCGGCGTGGGCAGTATGGCGTGTGGTCAGCTCATGAGCTCGTTGCGACAGGGTTTCAAAGCGCGCGGCGCGACGTTTTTCGGGTGTTTTGTACTGAATGAGCGCCCATTCGTTCTGCAGGCTGCGAATTCCCTCATCAAGTTCGACGGGAGCCGATGCCGCATAGGCGGAATAGGTAAAGGATGCCGCCGCCAAGAAGGCAGCGGTAAACAGGCGAAGAAGGAAATAGCCAACCATCAGGAAGCTCCAGGAGTAAGTTTGAGGGATTCTAGGGCGCGCCGATGCTTACCGAATGCGCCGTCGAGACATTCTGGGAACAACCCATTCAGCCGTGCTGCGAGGGCTTCAGTTCGACCGGCAAAACGCTGTCTGGATTCGCTGTTCAACATGTGCGCGACTTGGCGCGCCACCGCCTCGGGTGTATCGCTGGGCGACCCGGTGGCCTTGTTGAATGCGACGATCTGGGGCGTGTTGAAGTCCGTATCGATAGCGCGTGGGGCGTAATACTGGATCTGAACGCGAGAGTCTGCAAATTCACGCCGTAGTGCTTCCGTGTAGATCCGTAGCGCAGCCTTACTCGCGCCGTAGGCCGAAAATCCGGGCACGCCCACGCTGCCCAGTGTCGACCCGATATTCAGCACTTGCGCGCGTTCGCGAGAACAGAGCATGGGCAACATGCCGGCCGTCAGCAGCATAGGGGCAAGGACGTTAGTCTCGAGCATCCGGCGGGCAAGCTCAGGTTGCAGGTCCTGCGCAGGACCGAAAGCAGCGACGGCGGCGTTATTGATCAGAACGTTCGCTTGCCGCGCTGCGGCGGCGTCTATGATTGCGGCGCGACCATGATCTGTAGTGATGTCAACGACCAGTACATCGACGTCCGAGCGGTTTTGCGGGTCCCCTTTGAGGGATTGCGCCAGGGACAACAAGGGGCCAGCACTGCGCCCCACCAGCAAGAGCGTGGCGCCGTCTTTCTTCAACTGACGCGCAATTGCGCTGCCCAGTCCGCCTGCAGCGCCGGTCAACACCACGGAGGCATCGCTCGGAGTCATGCTGATGCTCCGTCCGCCGATGAACGGGGCAATGCGCTAAAAATCGCGCCATAAAGACGGTAGAACATGTTCGAGGCATGTATCACCGCAGCATGATCGTCGTCATCATCCAGCCGATTCATTAACTGAGCCAAGTGTGCGATGTGCTCCTGATCGAGAGTTCCATGCGAGCGCAAATAGCTGAAAGCGTTGTCGGGCAATTCCAACGCTCGCTGGATCCGGTCGGCCGCGTTCAAGGCGAGCGCTACGCTGGTTCCTTCCAACACGTGCACCATGCCAAAGAAGCTGACGGGGTTCTTTCGCGCAATAGTGTCATAGGCATATGCCACCATGACTTCGGTATCCGGACCCGGCCCAGCACGCTTGACGGCTTTGGCATCCTGCCCCAGCGCCTGCAGATCGTTCAGAATCCATTTGTCGTGCCCCGTTTCCTCTTCAATGTATTCGTCCAGTGCATCGATCATCCAGCCCAGACGTGCCGGGATGCGCGCGCGGCAGGCATGCATCAGCGGAACGGTGTGGCTGACATGATGGTAAGCCTCATGTAAAAATGAAACATAGGAGGGCAACACGATATCACCCCGCAGACATTCCTGAATGATCGGGGTCTGGACAAGGGAGTTCCGATTTGCGTGGGTGTGCTTTACTAGCGTTTCAAAGAAGGGCATGATTAATCACAGTAAGGGTTGAGCGGAAATTGCTGGGAATAGGTCGGCATGCAAGCCGGCAATGGCCTGGCGGCACGGGCGGCCGTTGGCCGTCGCCAATCCGGTGGCCGCCGAGAACTCCCCACGCGCCCTGGTCCACCGACCTAAACGCGCATAGTCGGGCAACGCCTGGTTGACACGAGCCACGCAGGCCTCAATGGTTTCGTCATTGACTTCACCGCGCGGCCAAATTACGGCGCCTAGCGCAGGTTCGCCTTCTCCCAGCACTACGGCGTGGGCAATCGCGGCAAAACCAGTAAGGTGCAGTTCTATCCACTCCGGCGATACGTTCCGACCGAAGCCAGTGACCAGCACATTCTTCTTGCGGCCTTGAATATGGAGGAAGCCTGCTTCATCCAGATAACCGAGGTCCCCCGTGGGCAGCCAATGCCGTCGGGCGAATGGCTCGCCGAGATAACCAAGCGCATGGCTGCCGGCAACTTCGATCTCGCCGTCAGCAGCGATACGCAACTGCGTATGAGGAAGCGGGCGCCCGGCGGATCCTGGGCAGTCGGCGCCCGGCAGATTCAGTGTCTGTACGGAGCAAGCTTCGGACAGTCCATAGCCTTCATACGCCGGAATCCCTTGAGCTCGAGCATCCATGAGTAGTTGTGCGCCAACCGCGGCGCCGCCGACTGCCACGTAACGGATCTCGCTGGGAACACGCGCGCCCGTCGCTCTCACCCAGGCGCTGTAGGCGCGCAGCATTTGCGGAAGAACAATGACACTCTGTGCACCGGTATCTGTAAGCGTCGCATGGAACAGCACGGGGTCAAAGCAAGACGACCCCTGCAAGCCGGTTTTGCCTGGGCTTGTTGTAGTGATGGCTGCTCCCTGGATTAATGGCACATAGACGCCCGCAATGTTCTCCAGCAGAATGGGCAAAGGCAGCGTCGTCAGATGACGCCGTATTCTCAGTGTCTGAGTGGCATTTGCCACGCTGCCGGCCACCTCCAGCATCGCGCGCGCGCCCAGGCAAACACCTTTAGGGCTGCCCGTCGAGCCGGAGGTAAAAGTAATCTTCGCTGTGTCGGCGGGAAGAGAGATTTGTGCAGGCTGCCGAAATAGAGCCAGCGTCTCCGAGAACGTGTCGATAGGCTGGAAATCAAAGGAACCGAGCATGGCTTGCATTGAAGGAGGGCTGAGCACACTGTCCACGCCCGCGGCCTTCAGCGTGTGGTGCCATTGCTGCGGCGTAAAGAATAGCGGCAGGGGCACATGCACCACGCCCGCCTTCAAGCATGCCAGGTCATTGATAATCCACTCTGTGCCATTACTCATCAACGAGGCGAGCACACGCACCCGATGAAATGCCAAGCGTTCGGCGTGCGCATGCACGAGAAGGTCCAGCTCGCCATAGGTCAGCTCTTCCTCGGCCGCTCGCACGGCCATATCGCCCTTGCGGCCAGGATCGTTGAGCAGGGAGAGAAATTCATCTGCGTGATTCACGCCGCGCTCTCCGGGAAATGGTCGAGAATGGTGTCCAGGCGTCCGGCAAAAACATGAGGCGCGTGCGCATAATAGCTTCCCCAATCCTTGCATTCCTGCTCGCTCAGGTATTCCGCCGTGGCTTCCGACAGCGGTTGGTGAACTATTCCCATGCGGGCAAGGAGGTGATGCAGTTCGCTCGTAAGCGTGCTGACGGCCCAGTTGAAGCCTTGTTGGCGCAAATGCCGGACAAGCAAAGGCACAAGCAGGCGCCCTGCGCCAGGGCGGGCGGCCGCGAACTGGCCGACCTCGACGATCACGTTGCGGGCGACCGGAGCATCCTGATTGTGAACATAATGCTCAATGGGCGCGGCCAGGTAACGCTCGAGGAACAAGGGATCATTGGCGACGCGATAGCCGGCTGCGGCAAGAATTTCGCCATTGGCCTGCATGCTCACCAGCGTAGGCAACCATTCTTTCAAGTGTGCGCCGAACCGCTGTTGGTAGCGTTGCTGGATGTACGATTCAACAAGAGGCCGCATCGGATCACCGGGTTGGTGGATGTGTAGCGAGAGCGGTTGAGGCTGGAAGCGCGGCTCAGGTGTATGGTGCAGCATTCGTGAGGACCGCTCGGGCCGCGCCATGTGGGTTTCAGCTATAAGCATCGTGGATTTCCCTTTATCATGTACGGCAGTCTAGGCGCCGGACCTTAATGAGAAATTAACGACGGCCAGTATTATCTGGCAGGAACGAAGCAGTGGGCATGTAAATGAGAATTCTCATCATAGAAGACGATCCGCTTATTGGCGACGGCCTTAAGCGGGGCTTGCGGCTGCTGGGCTATGCGGTTGACTGGTTCGCCAGCGGTCGGGAAGGTGACCAGGCAATGCGTGTCGTGCACTATGATGCCGTGGTGTTAGACCTGGGCTTGCCGGGTGAAGACGGTGTGGCGCTGCTGATGCGCTGGCGCCACACCAATCAAACATTACCCGTCGTCATTTTGACCGCACGCGACTCGGTCGAGAGCCGGATTGCGGGACTCGACGCCGGTGCGGACGACTACCTTATCAAACCGGTGGCACTCGAAGAGCTCGCCGCGCGCCTGCGTGCCGTTACGCGGCGCGTAGCCGGCAAGCCGGAACCTGTCTGGCGTCACGGAGAGCTCGAGTATTATCCTGCCCTACACGAGGTGCACTGGAAGGGGCAGCGTGTGGACCTGACGACACGGGAAGCCTTGCTGATGGAACTTTTTCTAACGCATCCAAATCGTGTGCTGACCCGCGATTTCATACGCGACAAATTGTACGACTGGGATGCGGAAATGGAGAGCAATACCTTGGAGGTCTTCGTGCACCATCTACGCAAGAAGATCCATCCCAAGATTGTGCGCACCGTGCGTGGGTCGGGCTATGCATTGGGCGCGGAGGATGTCGGCATATGACGCTTAAGGGCAGACTTATCATCGCCGTGCTTGTCGCTGCGCCTTTGGCATGGCTGCTCACTATAGCTGGCACTTACTGGCGCGCGTCACACGAGATCAATGAGCTCTATGATAGTGACATGTTGCGGCTCGCCGAGCAGACGCTTGCAGTTGCCGCTCTGATCCCGCGGTCGGCGGCGCCGTCTCGTCCGGCACTGCCATCGCCATTGCCGGCGGACCCTGGAGATGCCCGCCTCGGCGATCTCGCCGTAGCAATCTGGCGCGGCTCGGACGTCCCCCTAGTGCTGGACGATCAGGCGCTACAGTTCCCGCGCGATGATGCCCGGGAAGGTTTTTTCAATAGTGCCGTCGGCGGTACGCAGTGGCGGCTGTATTACCTAAGCGAGCCCTCAAGTCAAACGCGCGTAGCTGTGGGACAGCGCCTCGGGGAACGCAGCGATCTCGTGGTGGCCTATATCGCCAGCCAAATCGTTCCGTGGTTGTTCGGGCTCCCGGTGTTGATCATGCTCTTGATCCTTGCCGTCCAACAAGCGCTTAAACCAGTCCATGACCTGTCCGCGCAGCTGGAACGGCGTAGTCCGGATGACCCGAAACCGTTGCCGGTCGAAGATTCTCCTGGCGAACTGAAAGTGTTAGTAGAAGCCATGAACGGGCTGCTTGCGCGCGTAGCCACGCTGGTTGAACAAGAGCGACGTTTTACAGCGGATGCGGCCCACGAATTGCGCACGCCGCTGGCTGCATTGCGTGCGCAGTGGGATGTTGCGCAGCGGACACGAGACCCGGGTGAGCGGCAGCATGCACAGAGCAGCGTTACACGCGGCATCGAGAGGCTCGACCGGCTGGTGTCACAGTTGTTGATCATGGCGCGACTCGACGACATCAATCGCGTCTCTTTTGGTAGCGCTGTCGACTGGCGGTCCGTCGCCGATCAGGCAGTCGGCGATTGCTTATGGATCGCTGATCGGCGCGATGTCGAAATCTCCGTGGAATGGCCGGAATCCGACGATGTACCGTTGCCCGTAGTAGGCGATGCGGACGCGCTGGCCGTTATGCTGAAGAACATTCTTGACAACGCCATCCGCTATGGGCCAAAACACTCGCATGTGCGCCTGACTTTCTCCGCGACGGGCATATTTGTGGATGACGAGGGCCCAGGCATTGCCCCTGCGGTCCTGCCGCGAGTGGGAGATCGATTCCTGCGTGCGTCAGGAAATGAGGAGCCAGGCAGCGGGCTTGGCGTTTCGATCGCGCGCCGAATCGCGCACATTCATGGACTGGTCCTGCAATTCGGGATGCGCGAGGCAAACAATGGTTTTGGACAAGGGTTGCGGGTCACGATTCGTCGCGGCTCAGAACTCCCACCAACTCGCACGGTTACCCATGGTGATCGTCACTAGGGACCCGTTTCGGCACATAATCGAGCTCTATCAATTCAGGAGGTTTTGAGGATGAAACCGGAACGCGAAATCCCACACGAATGGTTCAGGCATAACTACGACGCGCTTACGGATGCTCAACGGCGGGTAATGAAGAGCGCGATGGAGCGACAACCTATCACGCAAAATACCAATGAGGTGTATGAAGAGAACCTGTCCTTCAGTGATAAATTGTCGGATAGCATGGCACGCATTGGGGGATCGTGGCGTTTCATCACCGGCTTTTGTGTCTTTCTCGGCATCTGGGCGCTTGGCAATATGTGGTTGGCTACACGGGCCTTTGACCCTTACCCATTTATTTTTCTCAATTTAGTGCTGTCTATGCTCGCGGCGATCCAGGCGCCGATCATCATGATGGCCCAGCATCGACAACTGCAGCATGATCGGATCGACGCTGGTCACGACTACGAAGTCAATTTGAAGGCGGAGATCGAGATCATGGCGTTGCACGATAAACTTGACCGGTTGCGAAACGATCAACTGGTCCAGATTCTGAATCGTATCGAAGTATTGAGCGAGGACATCCGGCGCATGGAACGGATACGGAACACCGACGCATAAGGCGTCTCGCAGCCAAGGACTGACTCGCTATGGCGAACATTGATTCGGGACAGCATTCTCATACTGAGCAACTGCCAGCACGTCCTTCTTGGGGAACGGCAGAGGGAGAACCGGGCCCGATGGGAGTGACCTGGATAGAGTCAGAACATGCATACAACTTTGCACTTTATTCCAAGCACGCACAGAAGGTGACGTTGTTGCTGTACGCGGCAAGCTGTGTGACGACGCCGGTTGTGACTTTCGTGTTCGATTACTTGAAGAACAAATCCGGACGCGTCTGGCACTGCAGGATACCAAGGGCGGATTTGTGCAATGCTGTCTATTACGCTTACCACGTCGACGGCCCGTTCCCGACCGGACGATTCGAGTGGCACGCTTTTGATCCGACTAAAGTTCTGCTGGATCCATACGCGAAAGAGGTGTTCTTTCCACCGGGAATGGACCGTCTGGCAGCAAGCCACCCCGGTACCAACGCCGGTAAGGCGCCACTCGGCGTACTGCCCACTGAAGCGTCGCCTCCACCCACAACCCGGCGGCGTCCGCGTCATGAATCCGACTCGGTCATTTATGAACTGCACGTCGGCGGATTCACCAAACACCCTTCATCAGGCGTGACTCCGCAAGCCCGAGGCACCTACGCCGGTATCATCGAAAAAATTCCATACTTGCAGGAACTCGGTATAACGGTAGTTGAACTGATGCCGGTCTTCCAGTTTGACCCTTCTGACGGGAATTTTTGGGGCTATTCCCCATTAAGCTTTTTTGCTTCGCACAATGGATACGCTAAAGATCGTTCAGGTCGAGCCCAGAGGAGCGAGTTCCGTGAACTTGTCGATGCTTTACACGAAGCAGACATCGAGGTCGTACTCGACGTCGTCTACAACCACACATGCGAAGGGGATCACACCGGGCCGGTTTACAGTTACAAGGGCATAGACAACAGTACCTACTATTTGATTTCGGATCAGGCCGCACGGCCCTATATGGATGTCACAGGCACCGGAAATACACTGCATTGTGCAAACCATGCAGTGCGCAAACTGATAATGGACAGCATTCGGCATTGGTCGGTTGAAATGGGCGTGGACGGTTTCCGGTTCGACCTGGCCTCGGTCTTCTCGCGCGGCACAGATGGTGCCATCGACACGGCAGCATCCACGCCTTTGAGTGATATGGCGTCCGACCAAAGCTTGGCCAGCTTGCGGATGATTGTCGAGCCATGGGATGCAAGTGGCGTGTCCCAACTCGGACGAGCGTTTCCCGGTATCAGCGCCGCACAATGGAACGCCGCTTTTCGCGATGATATTAGACGCTACGTCCGGGGAGACCCCGGCATGGTGCCATCCCTCGTTCGGCGCCTGTACGGAAGCGACGATCTGTTCCCCGACGATTTGCGGGATGCCTACCACCCTTATCAGAGCATCAACTACATCACCTCACATGACGGTTTCACGCTATACGATCTAGTCTCCTACAGCAGAAAGCGTAACTGGCGCAACGGCCATGCGAATACCGATGGATTGGATGAGGAGTATTCATGGAATTGTGGGTGGGAGGGCGACGACGGGCTGCCGGAAAATGTCATGCGACTGCGTATCAGGCAAATTAAGAATTTCTGCTGCCTGTTGTTCCTTGCCAATGGAACTCCGATGCTGAGGGCAGGAGATGAATTCATGCAGACTCAAGGCGGCAATAACAATCCCTATAACCAGGACAATGAAACGAGCTGGCTCGACTGGAGTCGGCTCAGGGAGCACGTGGATGTTTTTCGTTTTTTCAAACACATGATCGCGTTCAGAAAGGCTCATTCCAGTCTGTCGCGAAGCAGGTTCTGGCGAGAGGACGTCAAGTGGCATGGTATCGGCGGCGCAGCAGACATGAGCTACGAATCGCGCAGTATTGCCTTCTGTCTTTACGGAGAATCCCAGGCCGATGAAGACATCTATGTCATGATAAACGGCTATTGGAACCCGCTCGAATTTACCGTCCAGGACGCAACGCGACTACCTTGGTGTCGTATCGTGGACACCGGCCTGGAGGCGCCGCATGATATCGCGGACAGTGGCGCGTCACTTCTTTCAAGCCGTCCGGTCTATCGCGTTGCTGGGCGTTCTATCGTAATCCTGACTCGCCAAGCAATGTCAGCGGCACCCATTGCTCAGTTCCCTGCCAGTTGAAAGGCATATCTCATGAGGCGTTGCACAGCAACGATCAACATTTTGTTGCGGGGACCGCCATCTGAAACGTTGTCGCTTGTGGCGTGGAGTGAGCACTGATCGTTCCGCCATGAGCCTCGACAATTGACCTGACGATCGCCAAGCCCAGGCCTGCTCCCTCACCACTGCGGTGTCGCGACGCATCTGGCCGGTAGAATCGTTCGAAGATATGATTGATGTGTTCGGGATCTATAGGAGGCCCTGGGTTACCGATAGATACTCTCGCAGTACTCGATTCGAGACAAAAGGAAGCTGTAACGCTGCCGCCGGCCGGCGTGTACCGGATCGCATTCGATATCAGATTACTTAACGCCCGGCGCATCATCAACCTGTCGCCGAGGATGTAAACTTCCGAGCCCACCATCTTTAGACCGACCCCGCGCTCTTCGGCCCACGCGCCGAAATAATCGAAAAGAACACGCATCTCGGTCTTGAGGCCTATTTTGACAAGTTCCGGTTTAAGCAGGTTATTGTCTGCTTGGGCCAGGAACAGCATATCGCTGACCATTTTCGCCATGCGCTCATACTCTTCGAGGTTCGAATACAAAACCTCGCGGTATTGCTGTGCGTTACGGGACTGCGAAAGTGCCACCTCGGTTTGAGTTTTCAAATTGGTGATCGGGGTTCGAAGTTCGTGGGCAATATCGCCCGAAAAATCCGATAAACGGCGAAACGCGCCTTCAAGTCGTTCGAGCATCTCATTGAAAGAGGTGGCAAGCTCTACCAGCTCAGAAGGTGCAGCGTCCGGCTGGAGTCGGACATGCAACTGGTCGGACCTGATCCTGCTTATTTCGCGACTGATACGCCGTATCGGCGCATGGCCCTGGTGTACGGCGAACCAGGTAGCCAGAATAGCGATAAGGCAGGCGGCGACCGTGATAATTCGCAGGTAGTTGCGAAAACTGTCAAGGTAATGGAGGTGAAAGTTGATCCCAGTCGCCACTGTGATAGTGAGCGGGCCTGACGCGGGCAGGCCGTCAGACGCCATGCGCAGTACAGCGCCTCGGTATGTCTGGCCATGGTCTTGCCATGTGCCTACCGTGTCGACAGTGGCGCTGTCTACCGGACGTGCAACTTGTGTAAACCTTTCCAGGCTGGACCCTGGCGTCGCGTAGATCTCCACGCCTTTGTCATCGGAAATACGGAATTGCGCGTTATGGTGGCCAGATACGGCATTGGCAAGCTGCCAGCTGAGATCCTTCGGCGCTATATCAGCCGGGAGCGTCGCGAGTGTGCCCTGTAATGCCTGAACGACGGCGTTTATCTCGTCCACATCCTGTTGGATGAAGTGATTGTTCAGCGACCGTTCAACGATCAAGCCGAACGCGAGTAACACGACGGTAATCACTGCCCCAATGGAGACAATAAGTCGCACCGCCAGGGATGCCGGACGTCGCTTCATAGGCTAGTCCAGGTGGCTCACATCGAGCATATATCCCATGCCGCGAACGGTATGAATAAGCTTCGGGTCATAGTCGTCGTCGATTTTGGCCCGTAGCCGCCGTATCGCGACATCAATGACATTGGTATCACTGTCAAAGTTCATATCCCAAACTTGGGAGGCAATCAGTGAGCGGGGCAATACCTCGCCCTGGCGCCTCACCAAAAGCTCCAGCAGGGCGAATTCCTTGTTTGTAAGGTTAATGCGCACACTTTGACGCTGAGCCCTGCGCCGGGGGATATCGAGGACGAGATCGGCTACTTGTAATTGATCCTGGAAGGAGGGCGCGGCGCCTCGCCGCAACAACGTACGGACGCGTGCCAGGAGTTCTGAGAAAGCGAAGGGCTTGACCAAGTAATCGTCAGCGCCCAATTCCAGCCCCTTGACCCGATCTTCCACGCTATCCCGGGCGGTCAGGAAAAGTACGGGCGTCGACGATTTGGCGTCGCGCAGCGCTTGCACGATGCGCCAACCATCAACGTCCGGCAGCATGACATCAAGGATAATCAAATCGTAAGACCCTGTCAGGGCCAGATGGTGGCCATCCAGGCCGGTGCGTGCGAGATCCACGACGAAGCCCGACTCCACGAGTCCTTGGCGGACGTAATCGCCTGTCTTGATCTCGTCCTCGACCACGAGCAACTTCATATAACTCCTCCGGGTAAGCCGATACGGTACGGTACGGCTTTAGAATGACTTAGCGTTAATGGACTGTAATTCGGCGGCGCTTACGTGAACATGACGCAAAGATTACAAAATTGTAATGTGTAGGCAGACTCGTAACCTATTACGGGCAGAAGGGGCACATAGATTCCAACATTTGACAGGCAGAACGCTTCTGCGTATGGCACTCGAATTGCTAGGCAACGGTGGCGGCTTTGTGAAATGGCCATGTGCAACCTCATTTGACCCTTATTGGAGATGAATATGTCCCATGAAAAGTTCCAATCTTGTATCGACGCTTGTTATGCCTGCGCGACAGCCTGTGACCATTGTGCAGCTTCGTGTCTCGCGGAACAGGACGTCAACAGTATGGCGCGCTGTATAAAACTGGATATGGATTGCGCTCAAATTTGTCGCTTGGCAGCCAGTTATATGGCCAGGGGCAGCGATTTCGCTCAAGCGCTTTGTCACCTGTGTGCGGATATTTGCCAAGCATGCGCAGATGAATGCGCCAAGCACAAAATGGATCATTGCCAACGCTGCGCCGAGGCTTGCAGGAGGTGTGCCGAAGAGTGCAAGCGGATGGCTCAAATGGCTTGAACACTCCACATTGCAGGATCGTTACTCCTATACCCTATGAATATGGACTTCGGGCGCCGGACGTTGTCCGGCCTCGTAGTTCACCATTCTTACAACTCCAGTGTAGAAAATCTCTTCCACGCCTAGTATGCGCTAAGGTAAGTCGATAACCACAATAGCGTCGCTTGATATGTGGCGACAGACAGGCGGCTTCCCCGACGCTCTTTCTCGAAAATTGCGAAGATGTAATGTGCCCGCAATCTGCCTGCAAGCATGGAATGGCTAAAGTAGGCTTTTCGCCAGACGTTCGCACTACAGAATAGCGAGCGTTAACTACAAGGAGAGCCGAAAATGAAATGCGATATGAAGGCAATGCTCAAAGCCGGTCTCGGGTTAGCCGTACTGATTGCGGGGGCCTACGCCGCGCTACCTGCTGCTCGTGAGTGGATTACGGCGGTGAGCCCTTTTTTATTTTTCCTCATCTGCCCGTTGATGATGTTTTTCATGATGAAGGGTATGCAATCGTGCCACAGCGATAACGAATCAAAAAAGAGCAAGGTTCCCCAGGCGCCAATACCGACAGTAGCTGCTGTTGGGGACCGCAATAAAGAATTGTGATGCCCGGACGGGTTGTGGAATCCAAACCAATTCATTCGTAACTTGATAGCCCTACTTGCCCTGGTAGTGGCGGGGCTGTTTGGCGTTGGCCCGGCCGCGCATACATGGCCATTGCATTACAGAAATGTAATGCGGCCGTCACGCACGTGACAGCCCGACTTGATTAAAGTTAAGAAAATTGATCGCGTGGTTTAACTAAACCGACCGACCATAGGGCTCAATAAACAACTCGTAATAGGACTCTCTCGCTTGAAACGCCTAACTTCGCTGGCCGCACTCCCCACGTTTTTGCCTCGACGTCGTTTCGTCCAAGGACTTGCCGCAGGTGGCATAGTGCTGGGCCTGTCGCCGTTCGCTCGGGCCGCCGGGCTGCGCCCGGACGGTACAAATACCGGCTCAGCCCCCGTGCTGAGCGGAACCGAGTTCACGCTGGACGTCGGTGTATCGCCCGTGAATTTCACCGGTAGTCCTCGCATGGCGACGACGGTCAATGGTTCGCTGCCCGCACCGACCTTACGCTGGCGCGAAGGCGATACGGTGACGATTCGGGTCCGGAACCGCCTGAAAGAAGCCACCTCGATCCACTGGCACGGCATCATCCTGCCATTTCAGATGGACGGCGTTCCCGGCATCAGTTTTACTGGAATTCCAGCGGGCGAAACGTTCACGTATCGGTTCAAGGTACAGCAAAGTGGCACGTATTGGTATCACTCGCACTCGGGTATGCAAGAAGCCACGGGCGTCTATGGGGCGATCATTATCGACCCAGCAGAAGCCGACCCCATACGGGTCGACCGCGAGTACGTCGTTCAACTCTCGGACTGGACCGACGAGGACCCAATGCGCGTCCTGGCCAAGCTCAAGACCCAGGGCGACTATTACAACTATAACCAGCCCACGGCGGTAGATTTCTTCCAGGACGTTTCCCGAATCGGTGTGAAGGCGGCTGTCGACAAGCGCAAGATGTGGAACGAAATGCGCATGAATCCAACCGACCTGGCGGACTTGTCCGCCAGCGTGCTTACCTATCTGATGAACGGCACGACCCCTGCGGGCAACTGGACGGGGCTCTTTCGACCGGGCGAACGCTTGCGGCTGCGCTTTATCAACGGCGCGGCCAATACCTTCTATGACGTGCGAATCCCCGGCCTTGGCCTGACAGTAGTTCAGGCTGACGGTGTGAATGTCGAGCCGGTGACGGTCGATGAGTTCCGATTCGGACCTGGGGAAACCTATGATGTGGTGGTGCAGCCCAAGGATGACGCTTACACCGTTTATGCTCAAGCCATGGACCGCACGGGATATGCGCGCGGTACGCTAGCCTCGCATGCTGGACTCCATGCGCCCGTCCCGACCCTCGACCCGGCAGAATGGTTGACCATGACCGACATGATGGGTGCGATGGACGGAAGTACAGGGGCGATGAGTCATGCTGCGGCGAATCAACCCTCCATGGTCGGCATGAACCATGGCGCAATGCCAGCGACTGGGGCGAGCGCCCAAGTGCGCCATGCTAGAACAGAGTATGGCGCAAGCGCCGATATGCGGGTAGACACGCCACGGACTAATCTGGACGATCCCGGAATTGGACTGCGTAACAACGGCCGACGCGTGCTTACGCTCTCTGATTTGCACACCTTGGGCGGTGCGATGGATCCGCGCGGGGCGGAGCGCGAACTCGAGCTCCACCTGACTGGAAACATGGAGCGCTATGCATGGTCGTTCGATGGCGTGGAGTTCGGCAAATCAACGCCGGTGCATTTCCGGTACGGCGAACGGGTCAGAGTCATCTTGCACAACGACACCATGATGACGCATCCCATGCATCTGCATGGCATGTGGAGTGAACTGGAAACTCCCAGCGGGCAATTTCAGGCGCGGCGTCACACAATTCCCGTGCAGCCAGCGCAACGGATCAGCTTCCTTGTAACCGCTGACGCCCTGGGGCGCTGGGCCTGGCATTGTCACCTGATGCTACATATGGATGCGGGCATGTTTCGTGAAGTGGTGGTGGCATGAAGACAATCAGCGACACGTCAGGCATTCTGGTTTTGAAGAAGCAATTAAAGGGGAAACTCCTTACCGTGGCAATCGCTGCAGTAGGCGCGGTACCCATCTTTGCCCATGCGCAGGCGCATCAGGGACACGGGGCCATGAACATGCAAAGCAAGCAGGCTGACTCGGTGAAGAGCTCGCCCACAATGCCGCAGGGCGTAGCCGACACCGGGGCACCGTCAACGGCTGGCTCCATGGGTGGGATGGACCATGGGGCGGGCGTCATGGATCACCGCGATATGCAGATGCAAGGGGGGGGCGGCGCCGCCTGATGCCCGTGATCCGGATGCCTACTCCGGCGGTTACGCCCGAAATGCAGGCAAGTATGCGTTGCCGCCCGAGGATGCCCTGATCATGTCGGACATGCACAACTTCGCATCAGTCAGGTTTGACCGGCTTGAGTACGTGAAGGCGCGAGGCGAGGAGTGGGGGGGTTATGAGGGCGAAGCCTGGTACGGCAGCACCTATGACAGGGCGGTCATCAAAGCTGAGGGCGAAGTCGCGCGCGGCAAACTGCAAGACTCCGAGACGCAACTGCTTTGGCGTCATGCGGTTTCAACGTTTTGGGACACCGAACTGGGTTTCCGTTTCGACCATGGCCAAGGGGCGCCGAACCGGAAATGGCTTGCGTTTGGCGTTAAAGGGCTTGCGCCTTACTGGTTCGAGGTAGACGCCACCGCCTATGTCGGCCCAAGCGGTCGAACCGCATTGGGCTTAAGTGTTGAATACGACATATTGCTCACACAAAAACTTTATCTCCAGCCGAGTGTGGAAATGAATTTTTATGGCAAAGACGACGAACGCCGGGGTATTGGTAGCGGGCTGACAGATGGCACCGCAGGCTTGCGGCTCAAGTATGAAGTCACCCGTCAGTTTGTTCCCTACATTGGGGTGGAGTGGTCCAGCAAGTTTGGTAAGACGGCGGATTATGCACGTGCCGTGGGCGAGGCCAAGCAGGAAACCCGTTTTGTTGCCGGTTTAAGTTTCAGATTTTGACGTTACCTTTTCCCATGGGTGGCGCGACAGCGGCCGCCCCGTTTACTAAACGATAAGAGAGTATTCACAATGAAAACATTCCTTTCCATCGTGGCTTTGAGCCTGCTTCCGACCCTGGCATCGGCCGCGGGTAGCCATGCCGGCGGGCGCGCTGCGCCAGTGCATGGCATGCCTGGACACGATATGTCCACGATGTCAAAAGCACCGTCCCCGACAGGTCAGCCTGGCGATCCGGCGAAAGTAGCCCGCACAATCGAACTGACCATGGACGATACAATGCGGTTCACGCCTGGCGAGATACAGGTTGGTGCTGGCGAGACTGTTCGTTTCTTTATCAAGAACACCGGGAAAATTCCTCATGAAATGGTGATCGGATCCATTGCCGAGCTACAGGCCCACGCAGCCGACATGCGAAAAATGCCCGGAATGCAACATGCGGAGCCTAATATGATTACCTTGGCGCCGGGCAAAATAGGCGGCCTCGTGTGGCAATTCGACCAGGCAGGCACCGTCGATTTCGCTTGTCTGATTCCTGGCCACATGGAAGCCGGAATGGTTGGCAAGGTAAAGGTCAGCTGAGTTAACACATAGTAATGACACAGAAAAAATTGATTCTCGGGGTGGTCGGCGTAGTCATAATAGGAGCCGCGGCTCTTCTTTACGGCACTATGCGACAATCGCCTCCCGCATTCATCGATCCGTCAGATCAGACTCTTGTGATGCAAGGCAGGGCGGTCTATGCTAACAATTGCGCGGCCTGCCACGGCGAGTCGCTCCAAGGCCAGTCGAACTGGCGTGAACGCTTGCCAAATGGAAAGCTTCCCGCTCCACCGCACGACAAGACCGGCCATACTTGGCACCATCCCGATGCGATGCTAATCGATATGGTGAAAAACGGCTTGGTACCAGGCAAGACGGCCCCTCCGGGTTATGTCAGCGACATGCCTGCATATGGCCTCGCCTTATCCGACAAGGACATCATTGCCGTGCTCGCATATATCAAAAGTTCGTGGCCGCCTAAGGTCCTGCAGGCACAGAGAGAAGTGACATTACAGCGGCAAAACTAAACGGGCTTTGTTATGGTCTGTCCTATCAGCCCAATACCCATTTTTTCTCGGAGTACATTTCATGAAATTCTGGCTCGCAGCGGTTGCCTGGTCGGCCGCGTCGTCCTTCGCACATGCCGCCGCCGGCACGGCCATCACGGTCTATCAGGATCCCAACTGCGGATGCTGCTCCGGTTGGGTCGAGCATATGCGTGAGTCCGGCTTTGACGTGACAGCCATAAAGACGGCCGACATGACATCGATCAAGCAGAAGCTGGGCGTGCCATCAAATCTCGGCTCGTGCCATACGGGCGTGGTGAAAGACACGGGGCAGATAATTGAGGGTCATGTGCCAGCCAATGCGGTGCGCAAGCTTTTGACGGATATATCCATAACAGGCGTTTCGGCGCCCGGTATGCCGCTGAACGCTCCGGGCATGGGGAAGCTCGACGGCAACCTGATCACTGTGGATTTCGCTGGTAAACCGTTTTCGCAAGACTGACACTGCGTGGAGAAGGAAAGAGCGGGGTTATGCAGTCGGGCCTATTCGGCTTCCGTTTCGCAACCCCCTGGAACCTTTCCGTGCCCATGTTGAACTACCTTTCTATCGGGTAGCTGGAGTCCTTTAGCTGGATCTACTATCGGGTTGTCGCAGGGGGTGCGGACATTCGATCGACCATCAATTGCATCATCGATTCCATCATGTCCATGCGCTTCAACATCATCGTGTGATCTGCAGCGGATGGTACGGTCGGGGAACCGCTTGATGTTTTCTCCGGCATAGTATTCATCATTCGCATCCCGCGCATTTCAGCAGAGGCCATGCCCATCATTTGCATGCTCTCGTGCATCAAGTTATGGTGTTTGGACATGAGTGCTTGGCGCTCATCGGGGCTTGCGTTCTGAAATTTTTCGTGAAGGTCGTGCATAGCCTTTATTTGCGTAGCCATGTCTTTTTCCAGCGACGCGCTATCTGCCCGAATTGATGGAGTGGGGTTTGGGGCTTGACCTGTGGTAGCGGCGTCGGGGTGGTGGACGTTGTGCTCGTCTGGAGTTTGAGCCCATGATAAAGTGCTCGCGGAAGTCAGGAGGATAGTAAAAACAACTGTACGCAGGTTTTTCATGACGTTGGTCCTTGCCGACAATTAGCCAAGGGCTTGGCTACTGGCTTTACTATACGGACCATGGTCTGACAGCGAGATGTCGCGACCATTACAAGATCGTAATGGCCGGGGCTTGTTCAGTACCCGACTACTCTTACCAGATTCGAAGATGCGAAAAGGGCTTGAGCTTTATACGGATTTTCGTAGTCGTAAAGCGTTGAATACGACAGACACCGAACTCAAACTCATCGCGAGGGCGGCGAACATGGGAGATAGCAAGAGCCCAGTAAACGGATAAAGAACACCTGCGGCCAGCGGCACCCCAAGCGCGTTGTAGATGAACGCGAAGCCCAAATTCTGTTTCATATTGGCGATGGTTTTGTCCGATAAATGACGCGCTATCGAAATCCCGCGCAAGTCGCCCTTGACCAGGGTGACTTGCGCGCTGTTCATGGCCACGTCGGTTCCCGTACCCATTGCAATTCCCACATTTGCTTTAGCCAGGGCAGGCGCGTCGTTGATGCCGTCGCCCGCCATTGCAACAATCCGACCTTCCGATTGAAGCTTACTGACGAGTTCGAGCTTGTCAGCGGGCTTAACCTCGCCATGAACTTCGTCGATTCCCAATCGTTGCGCTACGGCTTTAGCGGTGGAAACACCGTCTCCGGTTGCCATGATGACGCGAATTCCTGCTGCCTTAAGCTCTTGCAGGGCTTCCGGGGTGCTCTTTTTGATTGGATCCGATACAGCCAGCAAACCTGATAAATGGCCATCCACCGCCAGAAACATGACGCTTGCACCCGTTTTTCGCAGCGATTCGGCGGTGCTGGCCCTTAACGTGACGTCAATGTCTTCCTGATCCATGAGGGCGGTATTGCCCAGGGCCAGCCTTTTTCCATCCACCCGACCGCGCACGCCAATACCGCTGCCCGATTCAAAATCGTTGACTGCGCTAAGGCTCAAACCGCGTTCCCGGGCCGCGTTGACAATAGCGTCCGCCAAGGGGTGTTCGCTACCCTGATCCAGGCTTGCTGCCAGCCGCAGCACTTCGTCGGCTTCCATATCGCCAACGGGGATGGCTTGCTCAAATGCGGGCCTACCTTCTGTCAAGGTGCCCGTCTTATCGACGATCAAGGTATCAACTTTGCGGAAGTTCTCGATGGCTGCCGCGTCGCGAAATAGAACCCCTTGAGTGGCGCCACGGCCGGTGGCCACCATGATGGACATGGGCGTGGCCAATCCGAGTGCGCAGGGGCATGCAATAATCAACACGGCCACCGCGTTAATCAAGCCGTAAACCCAACTCGGCTGAGGTCCAAAAAGACCCCACAACACCAGGGTAAAAATCGCGATAGCTACGACAGCCATCACAAAATAACCGGCAACGATATCTGCCATGCGTTGCATTGGCGCGCGCGAGCGTTGCGCTTGCGCTACAAGTTGGACGATTTGCGAGAGCACCGTGGCGGAACCCACTTTTTCGGCCCGTATCACCAAAGCGCCGGACGTATTCATTGTTGCGCCGATCACCTTGTCCCCGGGCCGTTTGCTGACGGGCAGAGACTCCCCGGTGAGCATCGACTCGTCCAGGGAGCTGGCGCCATCTTCAACAACGCCGTCAACGGGGACTTTCTCACCGGGGCGCACGCGTAAACGATCGCCCTCATGAACGTGCCCTAACGGTATGTCTTCCTCTGTGCCATCCGGATTAATGCGACGCGCTGTTTTAGGCGCCAGCCCAAGCAGCGACTTTATGGCAGCCGAAGTTTGCGAGCGCGCCCGCAGCTCGAGGATTTGGCCAAACAGAGTCAGGGAGATGATGACCACGGCGGCTTCAAAGTAAACGGCGACTCGCCCCATGGACATAAAGGTTTCCGGAAAAAGCCCCGGCGTCACTGTCGCCATAACGCTATAGACGAACGCAGCCGCAGTGCCAAGACCAATGAGCGTCCACATGTTTGGACTGCGGTTGATCACTGATTGCCAGCCGCGCACAAAGAAGGGCTGACCGGCCCATAACACCACAGGCAGGGACAGTACTAGTTCTACCCAGGTCTGCGTCGCCATGCTGAACCATGCGAGTTGATGCCCGAACATGGCAAGGACTGTGACGATGACGGTAAATGGGAGCGTCCACCAGAAACGGCGCGTAAAATCCTTCAGTTCCGGATTGTCGTCTTCCAGACTAGGCATCAGCGGCTCCAGCGCCATGCCGCATTTCGGGCAGCTTCCTGGATGATCTTGTTGGATTTCGGGATGCATGGGACAGGTATAGATGGTGCCTGGAGCCGTTTGCTCTATCGCTATTTCGCTTTTGTCTTTTTGTATGAATTTGTCGGGATCGCTGTTGAACGCTCCCATGCACTTGGCGCTGCAGAAATAGATGGGCTTCCCGCCGTGTTCGATATGGTGCGGAGAGCTTTCCGTCACGCGCATACCGCAAACGGGATCCGTGAGCTCCAGCCCGGCAACAGCCGCCGTCATATCGTGGTGGTGATGTTCGCGATGTTGTTCAGAGTTCTTTGGTGTCATGATGATTACGACCTTCACGCAAATAGTGCCGGTGCGGCCCCTCTATAGTCGATGCGCGAAGGACTGCGCCAATTGGAAGCCTCATCATGCCATATAGACGCGGGTTTGGAGTCTGTACTCGGCCTACCGATGCATTACAATTTTGTCATGTCCGGCAAGCGGTCGACACATAAGGTAAGACGGTCATGGCAGAGCAGGTACAGCAGCAATACGCGGAAGACTTGTCGATTACGACAACCCGGGGAAATGCCGATGTGGTGATCGTTGGCGGCGGCCAGTCCGCACTGACGGTGGCCTATTTTTTACGACGAACGCCTTTAAGCGTCGTGATACTCGATAACGGCGAGGGACCGGGTGGTGCGTGGGTCCATGGCTGGGATTCGCTGCGTTTATTCTCTCCTGCACAGTGGAGCTCCTTGCCGGGATGGGGCATGCCCACGACAGAGGGCTACCCGACGCGCGATGACATCGTCAGTTACCTGGCGCAGTACGAGAAACGCTATGATTTTTCCGTGAAACGGCCGGTGACAGTAACGGACATTCTCCGCGAAAACGACGGATTTACTGTGCATACGGACCAAGGCTTATGGCGCGCACGCGCCGTCGTCAGCACAACGGGCACCTGGAGCCACCCCTTCATCCCAACCTATCCTGGTCAATCGACTTTTGCCGGCTTGCAGATACATTCATCGCAGTACCGAAATGCCGCGGCCTTTGTCGGTAAGAGGGTGCTCGTCGTAGGAGGAGGGAATTCGGGTGCGCAGATCTTGGCGGAAGTGTCGGGTGTGGCCAAGACCACATGGGTCACACAGACCGAGCCGGTCTTTCTGCCGGACGATGTGGATGGTCGCGTGCTGTTCGAGCGTGCCACAGCCAAATGGAAAGCGCAGCAAGAAGGACGCCTATTGCAAGACCCTCCCGGTGGCTTGGGCGACGTGGTTATGGTCGAGCCAGTAAAGTTGGCGCGCGAGCGTGGTGTTCTGCACGCAGTGCATCCGTTTCTGGCGTTCACGGATAGCGGTGTGATCTGGCAGGATGGATCACGCACGGTATTCGATGCCGTTATTTGGTGCACCGGCTTTCGCCCAGCATTGCAGCATTTAACGTCGCTGAATATCGTCGACGCGGACGGCAAGGTTGCTCTTTCCGGCACCCAGTCAGTAGAGGTGCCGGGTCTATGGTTCGTTGGCTATGGAGAATGGACTGGTTTTGCATCCGCGACATTGGTCGGTGGGATGCGTTATGCCAAGGCCACTGCACTTGAATTAGCCCAGGTCCTTATAACGCGCCCAAGCGTATCGCAAGAGCGGCTAGGGTGACGAGCAATACGGGTAGCGTCAGCACGATACCGACTCGGAAGTAATATCCCCACGTAATCGTCATCCCTTTGCGCGACAAGACGTGTAGCCACAGCAGTGTAGCCAGGCTGCCGATAGGCGTGATCTTGGGTCCAAGGTCGCTGCCAATAACATTGGCGTAAATCATGGCTTCCCTGACCACGCCGGTGGCCTGGCTTGCTTCAATCGAGAGTGCGCCCACCAGGACAGTAGGCAAATTATTCATGACGGACGAAAGCAGGGCGGTCAGTACACCGGTGCCCAACGTTGCCGCCCACAATCCGTGGTCAGCAAGATAGTCGAGCAATCCTGCGATCATTTCCGTCAACCCGGCATTGCGCAGTCCATAGACGACGAGGTACATGCCTAGCGAGAAAATCACGATAGACCAAGGCGCTTCCCGCACGACTTTGCGCGTGCTGATTATGTGCCCGCGTCCTGCAACGAAAAGCAATGCCACCGCGCCCAAGGCGGCGATGGCACTGACCGGAATGCCAACGCCTTCAAGGGTAAAAAAACCGATCAGCAGCAACCCCAGCACTATCCACCCCGCACGAAAGGTCGCCAGATCGCGTATGGCTGTTTTGGGCTCCTTGAGCAGGCCGTCGTCATAGCGTATGGGAATACTGCGGCGGAAATACAGCATCAGAACCAACAGCGTGGCTGCAACGGCGACAACGTTGACCGGAATCATCACTGCGGCATATCGCGCGAAGCTGATGTTGAAAAAATCAGCAGATACGATATTGACGAGATTGGATACAACCAGCGGAAGGCTGCCGGTATCGGCAATGAAGCCCGCTGCCATAACAAACGCTAGTGTTGCGGCGGGACTGAAACCTAATGCCAGCAGCATAGCCATTACGATAGGCGTCATGATCAGGGCAGCGCCGTCATTGGCGAAGAACGCGGACACCGCAGCTCCCAGCAATACAATCAGGGCGAACAGACGACGACCACGCCCTCCACCCCATCTGGCGACGTGCAGTGCTGTCCACGTGAAAAAACCGGCTTCATCCAGGAGCAGACTGATAATGATGATGGCCACGAACGTAGCGGTAGCATTCCAGACAATCTGCCAGACAACGGGTATGTCGCTGAGGCTGACTGCACCGAAAGACAGTGCAAGCACCGCGCCGATTGAGGCGCTCCAACCAATATTCAAGCCGCGCGGCTGCCAAATAACCAGAACAATGGTGACAACAAAAATCAATAGTGCGACAAGCACGTTGTATCTCTCTTTACGACTATCGGGAAGGCGCCGCGCACCGTCGCGTCATGCGCGTGCATCGAGTCATTAAGACGTGATGGTGCTCGTGCGCGTGGCTGGACTGCCCAAGGCGTCGAGCTCGCGCTTGATTGCCACGCGGTCCAGAGTGGCTAAAGGCAGGCTATTGAAAATCCTGATGCGGCTGGCGATTTGGCGAAATATTTTGTCGAAGAACACGCGCTTCTCTTGGGCAGATCCCCCAAAGGTGGATGGATCCTCAAAGCCCCAGTGCGCGGTAATCGGTTGTCCCGGCCACAGTGGGCATTGCTCGCCAGCCGCGCTATCGCAAAGCGTGATGACAAAGTCCATATGCGGCGCGCCCGGACGAGAGAATTCATCCCAACTTTTGCTGCGTAAGCCATCAGTTGGTAGATGAGTCGCCTGAAGGACTTCGAGAGCCAGGGGATTTACGTGGCCGCTGGGACGGCTGCCAGCGCTGTATCCCTTGAAACGATTTTCGCCGAAAGAGTTCAGCAGCACCTCGGCCATGATGCTGCGTGCTGAATTGCCCGTACATAGAAAAAGAACATTGAAGATTTTATCCGACATGGTGGGTGGTTCCTATGTTACGGGTGGCGGACTTACTGACACGTGGTTCAGAGAATGTCTAGGAGTGGGCTTTATGTGGAGCGGGGCAAGCGTCGGCATTCACGGACAAGCACGGATTACCGCCACAACAGTTGTCGGTAAGATAGGCCAAAAGTGAATTCATGGTTTCATATTCCGCCGAGTAAAAGACGAAACGGCCTTCTTGACGCGACGATAACAGGCCAGCATTAACCAATTCTTTCAGGTGAAAGGAAAGTGAGGAGGGCGCGATCCCCACCAATTCGGACAATCGCCCAGCAGGCAGCCCGGACGGCCCGGCCTGCACCAAGTAACGATAGGTTTCCAGGCGAGACTCATGTGCGATAGCGGCAAGCGCCCGGACTATACTTTTAGTTTCCATTGATCAATAATACTCGAAATATTAAAATTTAGGAATCCCATGGACACCATCACGATTTACCATAATCCCAACTGCGGGACTTCGCGCAATACACTTGCCTTAATCCGCAATGCGGGTATCGAGCCCACCATAATCGAATACCTGCAAACTCCTCCATCACGTGAGGTGCTTACTGATTTAATCAAACGTGCCGGGTTAACAGTGCGCCAGGCGCTGCGTGAAAAAGGCACCCCGTTCTTCGAATTAGGTCTTGATAATATGGCGCTCACGGATGTGCAATTGCTCGACGCGATACAAGAGCATCCTGTCCTGATGAACCGACCTTTTGTTGTTGCACCCTTGGGAGTGCGTCTGTGCCGGCCGTCGGAACTCGTCCTGGATATCCTTCCGCGGGACCAACAGGGACCGTTTACCAAAGAAGACGGAGAAGTTGTCATCGATGAGCTCGGCCGGCGAGTTCGCCAGGCGTAGCCGATACGCTAACACGCCATTTAGCACTTTTCCCGGAAGTTTGAGATACTTATGAGCCCCTATTGTTCACCCCACGACTTGACCTTGCCATTGGTGGATGACGCCTTATTGGATATCCCGACCTCTGAGAAACTTTCCTTGCAGGCTGCGGCAAGGCACCCGCCGCGTATCCTCTTACTGTACGGCTCGTTGCGCGAGCGCTCGTACAGTCGCCTCCTTACCGAAGAAGCGGCGCGCATCCTCATCCGTCTGGGTGCCGAGGCCAGAATATTTGACCCGCGTGGATTACCGATGCCCGACAGTGTTCCGGCAGATCATCCTAAAGTCGCCGAATTGCGTGCATTATCAAACTGGTCGGAGGGCCAGGTATGGTGCAGTCCGGAACGCCACGGAACGTTGACGGGGGTATTCAAGAGCCAAATAGATTGGCTGCCGCTTGAGATGGGAAGCGTGCGTCCCACACAAGGTCGCACGCTTGCCCTAATGCAGGTCAGCGGCGGCTCCCAGTCCTTTAACGCAGTGAATGCGCTGCGCATTCTGGGACGCTGGATGCGGATGGTGACAATTCCCAATCAGTCGTCGGTGGCCAAAGCCTTTCAGGAATTCGATGAAAACGGGAGGATGAAGTCCTCGCCGTATTATGACCGCGTCGTCGATGTGATGGAGGAACTCATGAAGTTCACCTTGCTGGTTCGGGACCGCGGCGATTACCTGACCGACCGGTACAGCGAACGCAAAGGAGTAGCTGCCGAGGTTGCCCGCCTGGCGGAGCGCGCCATGGAGCAAGAGGAAGAAGCGACTGGAAAATAGATCCGTGGTGTAGAAGCAGTATGTGGTTGTTCCGAGTTTTTCCGGCGCTGCGAAGGTCGGGTCGCAGGTGTGATGACCTTTATCAATTCCCCGGTTTGTAAACCGCTGAAATGTTGATTTTGATCAATATTCAGGCGATTGCGAAGGGCCATGATGAACATCAGGAACTTCAATGGGTAAGTGATTATGAAGCCTCGAATCTTGGCTGCGACCGTGCTGGCTGGTTTGCTTATCAGCAGCGCCGCAATGGCGGACACCGACTGTGATGCTCCCATAGCTCTGTGGCAGCCGCGCGAAGTGTTGCGCCAGCAGCTTGAGCAGCGGGGCTGGACGATACACCGCATCAAGGTGGACGATGGCTGCTATGAGGTCAAAGGCAAGGACCATCTGGGAAACAAGTTCAAAGCCAAATTTTCACCTGATACTCTACGCATCCGTGAACTCGAAATCAGCTTCAATCGGCATGGAGAAGCCTATGACTACCTCGACCATGGCCGAAAAGCCGAATGAAGGTTTCGATCTTGGGGCGCCACTGTAACAAATACGCTGAACCACTTCCAAATGCGACGTAAAAAATCTTCATCACGCAGAATCAACGTGCAATCATCGAATCGATCCGGAGATTCATCATGAACAAATTAGCTGTCTCGCTTTGTTTGGTTGGCGCCATGGCACTGCCCGTTCTGGTGCACGCGCGTCCAGTGACCTTGACTACTCAATTGAAAAACTATAACGGTGATGGCGCATATCTGGCAATTTATGTGACCGATGCCAATGGCCAGTATAAGAAGACGCTGTGGGTTGCTGGCAAGAAGGCCAAATACTATAAAAACCTGCGTGACTGGGCGCGCGGCAGCGGCTTGAAAGCCAGCGAGTTTGACGGCGTCAGTGGGGCTAGCGTTGGAAGTGGGAGCACCTTGAAAGTCACGGTCGAACTGGCTGACGCGCTGATAGATGCTGGCTATGAAATACGCGTGGACAGCGCGGTCGAAGACCAGCGCGACAACCCTGCTGATGTGCGCGCGCCGCTAACTGCTCAGGGCGCCGGCAAACCTGTGACGGGGCGCGGCTACGTGAAGTCTTTCACTTACGACATGTGAGCGCATCCCGATCCGGAGACATTCCCTGGTGATGATGCGTCAGCTACATTCGCTGCTCGGCCTGATAGCGGGCGTGCTGGCCATAGTGTTGGCAATCAGCGGTGCGATCCTGTCGCTTGACCCAACGCTGGAAAGACTGGGTACAACGATACCTCCCACCGGGCAGATCGACGTTGCGACGCTAGCCGGCCGAATAGCCCGGCATTACCCCGGAGCAGAGCAGATACAGCGCACGCCATCAGGTTCGGTCATTGTCTATTACAGCCGCGACGGCCAGACCGGAATTGACCGTATTGACCCATTCACCGGGCAGGGCATTGCGGCCCACATACCCTCGACGTTTACACGCTGGATGAAAGGCCTGCATCGGTCATTGTTGCTGGATACACCCGGGCGCGCGGTTTCAGGTATGACGGCACTCATCATGCTCGTACTGTCTATTTCGGGCGCTGTGTTGCTGGTCAAGCGCGTAGGAGGCTTGCGACATATTGCCGAACCATTGCGTGGCGGCTTCAGCCAGCGATGGCATGCACAAGTGGGCCGCTTCGTGCTGGCTGGATTGCTGCTGTCTGCGGTCACCGGGGTCTACATGTCGGCTGCAAGCTTCGGTTTTATTCCTGATGGCATGCAGAACGAGCCTGATTTTCCGTCCGGGCTTGCCAGTGGTCCCGCAGCGCCCATAACGACGTTGCCCGCTCTGCTGGCTACCGACCTGAACGACCTACGCGAACTGGTGTATCCCAACCCAAATGACCCTACGGATGTTTACTCGCTACGCACGGCCCAAGGTGATGGTTATGTTGATCAGGTGGAGGGCTCGCTCTTGTCCTACCAGCCACATAACGGTATCCGCGACGCCTACGAACTGATCTATCAATTGCACACAGGCGAAGGCTTTTGGTGGCTCGGTTTACTCCTTGGACTGTGTGCGGCGAGTGTGCCGTTAATGAGCATCACGGGCGCCTTGACATGGTGGCAGCGTCGGCAATCCATGCCGCGGATTACCGAAAACAATGGGCCGCAGTCGGCCGACACGATCATTTTAGTGGGCAGTGAAAACAACAGCACCTGGGGTTTTGCCAAGGCTCTGCATGACGCGTTGAAGCAGGCTGGTTTCCGTGTGCATACCGCGGCGATGAACCAACTGGCAACCGAGTACCGTCGTGCCGAGCGCCTATTCGTTCTCACGGCAACGTATGGCGATGGTGACGCACCCAGCTCTGCCACTCAGTTCCTGGCGCGACTAGACAAGACTAAGGCCAATCCACAAGCGGGGTATGCCGTATTGGGCTTTGGGGACCGTCAGTTCCCGCAATTCTGCAAATTTGCAAGGGACACTGACGCAGCCCTGGCCGCCCATGGCTGGCGCCGGGTAATGGGCCTGGACACCATTGATCGGCAGTCAGCGCAGAGCTTTACCCGATGGGGCAATGCCGTTGGCCAGTGGATCGGCCGGGACCTGACCCTGCTGCATACGCCACGGCGTCCACGAACACAGAGCTATGTGTTAATGGAGCGGGTCGACTATGGTGAAAAAGTGCAAGCGCCCACCAGCATTTTGAGATTCGCAGCGGTAGTCCCGCAAGGTATGGCTGGCTGGTTGTTGCGCTTGACCCGCGCCAACGGACTGCCGCATTTTGAAGTCGGCGATCTGGTTGGCGTTGTGCCTCCCGGCAGCTCCATCCCCCGGTTCTATTCGTTGGCCAGCAAGTCGGCTGATGGATTTCTGGAAATCTGCGTGCGCAAGTTGCCCGACGGCGAGTGTTCCACGTTTCTGCATGCCTTGAAGGTGGGCGATCGCATGGACGCTTTTATCCAGCTGCACCCGGATTTTCGCCCAGCTTCCGGCCAGGCCCCGGTGATACTTATCGGCTCCGGCACAGGAATCGGCCCCCTAGCCGGGTTTATCCGTAATAACACTGGCCGATATCCGATGTACCTGTATTGGGGTGGGCGCGACCCGTCTTCTGATTTTCTTTATGAGCCCGAACTCAGCACTTATTTGGCCGACGGTAGATTGACGGGGTTGCGTGCGGCATTCTCACGAGTTCGGGATGGCGCTTACGTACACGACAGAGTATTGGACGACAGCACTCAAATGCGACAACTGATCCAGAGTGGGGCGCAAGTCCTTATCTGCGGCAGCCGTGCCATGGCTGAAAACATCACACGGGCCATGAATGAGATCCTCGCCCCCCTGAACCTTGATGTACAGACGCTTAAAGCACAAGGGCGGTACCGTGAAGATGTATTCTGAAGCACAAGAAGCGTCGGCCCCTTTTTTACGGCGTCGTGTCCTTAGCGGCAAGACGATGGGAACCCGTTACAGTGCTGTTTTTTTTGCCGAGGCGGGGCTTGATGAGACCGCCGTCGGCGCCGCCTTGTTTGCCGCGGTCGACAAAGTGGATTGCCAGATGTCCACCTGGAAACCGGACTCCGACCTGAGCCGCCTGAACGCATTGCCGCCGCGACAATGGCTTGCCGTGCCCGAAGAGCTTCTGACCGTACTGGATACTGCCATGCGCATAGGCGAGCAGTCCGAAGGCGCATTTGATATTGGAGTGGGGGATCTGGTCAATGCCTGGGGGTTTGGTCCCTCTGGATCTGTGCCTGATGAACATCAAACAAGGGTGTTAGAAAAGCACCTGCGCTATTCAGCAAGTGATGCATTGGAGATCGATCACGAGCATAAGCGGGTTCGCAAGCGCATGCCCATCGCGTTGGACCTTTCAGGGATTGCCAAAGGCTACGGAGTGGATGGTCTGGCCTGCTGTCTCGACAGCTTTGGAATTACCCGTTACCTGGTTGGTATTGACGGTGAAATGCGCGCTAAAGGCATGAAGCCTGATGGTAAAGCGTGGGCCGTCGCCATCGAAAAGCCGGTACCTCACGTTCGGGAAGTCATGGGTGTGATGGAACTGATCGACGCCGCCATTGCCACGTCGGGGGACTACCGACATTGGGTCGACTTGGACGGCAGGCGCCATGCCCACACCATGGATCCAATCGGGCGTCAGCCTGCGTGCAATCGTCTTGCGGCGGTTTCAGTGGTGATGCCAAGTTGTATGCTTGCTGATGCCTGGGCTACCGCCTTTCTGGTGCTAGGGGAAACCGCTGGAGTGGAATTGGCCCAGAAGCGGGGCATGAGCGTGTTGTTTGTGCTTCACGACGGCGAAACATTTCAGGAGATAGTTATTCTTGATGGGCAGCATCAAATATAGGCCCGTAGGCAGGACATCTGTTTAGCCAGTCGGGCGGGCCATTCAGGCGATGCTGCCTGGATGGCCTTCAAGAAGTGCTTCGATTATTGAGCAGCGGGAGGTGCTTCAAATTTGTCGGCGTACTTCATCATGATGTCGCCCATGGCGCGCATCATTTCGCCATGCATTTGCATCATGACTTTCGCATTGGCTCCTCCACCGGGGGCCATCATGGGGCAACCGCCCATCATGCCCCCCATGCCACCCATGCCACCCATGCCACCCATGCCACCGGCCATCATTCCGCCCTGCCTCATGTATTGCATCTGGGGAGACCAGTTGCTGGGAGCGTCAGCCCCCATAGACGGCGTTCGACCTGGCATGGGCATTTCGCTGCCAGGGTTTGCTGCCATTGCGATTCCGCTCATATTCAATAGAACGGCGGAAAGCGTAGTTGCGCATAATGTCCGAATCTTCATGATTATCTCCGGCTTAGAACCTTACACCTTGGCGGTGCAAGGGAATTGGTTCGCGCGGTTTCGCGAATACCGCTAGTGTAGATTGGCAATTGATGTGATGCCACGGGGTTTACAATCTATAGTAAGAGCAGTGCGTCCAGGTCGAGTATGAGCACCCCTCGTTGGCCGGATTGTTTTATCCACCCCGATTCTTCAAATTGGGCAAGTCGTCGACTGATGGTTTCGGGAGTCGTGCCCAGGAAAGAGGCAAGGTCTTTGCGGGACATGGGAATCGTCAACTTACTGGAACCTTGCTGCTCGACCTGTTCGGCAAGGAATAGGCCAATGCGTGTTTCAACAGAGTCCGTGGCAATGCTGGTTGATTGTTGCTCACTTTTTCCCAGACGCTTTGCGAGCTCGTTCAGGATGTGCAGGGAAATGCTTGGATGTTCCAGCAGCAGCGTCTGAAGATCTGTACGCTGAATCGAACAGATATCGGCCTTTTCCAATGCCTGAGCGTAGGTTTCATGGAAGGAATCGGAAGAGAACATAGCCAGCTCGCCGGTGAAGTCGCCGGGAGTGAGAATGCGGACAAGCTGTTCTTTTCCCGATTCGGATAAGCGATACACCTTCACGCGCCCACGATGAACAATGCACAATTGGTTGGAATGCTCGCCTGAACGGTGGATGAATTCGCCGCGCTCGAAGGTACGACTTTTTGCCAATTTTGAAATGCTGGCGAGGTGTTGCGAGGGTAGGTGATTGAATATAGGAACCATGGAAACGCACAGTGCTTCTATATTTGAATCGCTGATATCGGACGCTGCGCAGCCGTGCTGTTTCATTGCTATATATCCTGTGTTGCTTGCGCAGCTTTCTTCCGGCTCGCATAAATCATCGCGAGATCTGGATGGTGAGGGTTTCTGTAGCAGGTAAGCCTGACCGCATTCAGGATCACTATCAGGACGCTAAGCTCGTGTATCAACATGCCGGAAGCAAGAAACACGCTGCCCAGCAAGACCCCGAACAGCAGCAGCACGACAGTTGCCATCGCGAAGTAGGTGTTTTGTTTCATGTTGCGCAATGTGGACCGGGCCAATAAGTACGCGTACGAAAACTGTCCCAGCCGGTTGGACAGCAGAACGACATCGGCTGTTCCCATGGATACTATAGAATTCGCCGCGCCCAAGGCAACCCCTACATTAGCAGCAGCCAATGCAGGAGCATCGTGTACACCGTTCCCGATTATTGCGACCTTGTGACCTTGGGCAATTAATTCAGTCACCTGCTCGACCTTTCGTTCAGGGGAGAGTTCAGCGTACACGCCGTCCAATCCATAGGCCCTGGCCATCGCACGACCGGTTTCGACACTGTCTTCGGTAAGCAGGTAGAGCTTGCTGATTCCAGCGCTACGCACTTGGTCGATCGCAATTTGCGTGTCTGTTCGGGCTTCGGCTGGTCCTTGGCTATCCGTCGTTAATATGCCAGCCTTAGTGAATAGTACGACATCGACTTTCGCGAGGTTTTCCACTGTTTCCCCGTCCTTTATCAGGATGCCGTGGCGGGCACCATTTCCCAGGCCAGCGGCCAACGACACCGGCCCGGCAATAACCAGCGCACCGGGACAGGCGATGACCAGAAAGGTGAGGGCCATATGGATATCGCCAGTGAAAACATAAACCAGAAGCGATAGGGCGACGACCGACGGCGTATAAGCAGTGGCAAACCTCTCAAGAAACCAGTGTGTTTTTGTGCCGGTTTCCTGAGCATCTTCCAGCATGGCGATCATTTTTGAGGACGTCGTGTCCGCGCTTGTACATCTGGCGATTACTTCGACATAACCACTTTCAAGGAAAGTCCCACTGTAGACCACGTTATTGACGGATTTCCTGACCGACTCCGTTACACCGGTGATAGCCGATTCGTCGATTAGCGCCAGGCCAAGAACGATTGGGCCATCGACGGTGACTTTCTCGCCGCGATGGATTGCTATGCGATCGCCAATTGCGATATTTTCGACGGCGATAGAGACATTGCCGTCGGCACGTATGACGGTTGCCCTTAGCGGCTCGGAAGCGATCAGTTTTTGCATTGCCGAGCGGGTTTTTTCAAGCGTTCGGGCTTGAAGCCATGCCCCGAATACAAATAAAAAAGTGACGACAGCCGATTCAACATATTCTCCGATGATCAACGCCCCGACGACCGCGATTGTGATCAGCAGCTCTATACTGAGTGTCTTCATCCGTAGTGCCTTATATGCCTTGAACGGTATCGGCGTGCCGGCTACGGCTGTGGACATGATTAGGACCAGATTTTTTAGATCGTATTGCTGTGCGCCGTGCAGGGCGAGGGCTGTCAGCAGCAGTGTGCCTGCTGCCAACACGATATAGGCGTCCCTCATCCGGTTCATTCTTTACGTTCCTTCATGCGACCTTTTTGGAGAGAACCGTGTAGCCGAGGCTGGCGATGATATTCCCCAGCGTGGTCGCATCGACGATGGATTCATCGAATTCAACACGGGCCTTGGCAGAATGGAATAGCAGCCTGGCATCCCTGACGCCTGGCTGCTTTAGCAGCGCACCTTCTATCCTCCTGATGCACGACGGGCAACTGAATGGTTGCATTTGATAGACGGCCTTCTTCATTGTGAACCTCGAGCCGGGTTTTGGGCAGCTTCTATTTCGGCGCCGCCCCTGACCGAGTCATGAATAGACCGCTACAACTACCGTTTAGTGCGGCAGTTCGATTTTTTTCCAGCCCGGATGATCGAAATGTTCGCCGTAGGCATTAGCCGCCTCGGCGATCTTGACGACACCGAGTGCGCGGTCCTGGCTTGGTTCTTTTCCTTTCACGGTTTCCAGGCCACCAACCATCTGCCCAAGCAGAATGTGAAGTTGGGCATCAGCCTGGGGTTCCAATTTACAGTTCTCTACGATATAGGTAAATTGCGTGTCAATTTCCTTGCTGAAAGCGTCGTACTCAGTCGGCGTCAGTTTTCCTTCGTGAGCGGCTGGCAATGCCTTGGATACGGCGGCATAAATTGTATTCATGCCTTTTTGCAAGGGGGCGTCAGTCGTCCATTTTTGGCCGGCATTCAGCTCAAGCGCATTGATCGTTGTAGCATGTTGCTCGTGCGACGCAGTCTCTGCGGCGAAGGCCGGGGCTGCCAGGTTGCCGAGGGAAAATGCCAGAGCCATGGTCAAAATCAATTTCTTAGTGGATATCATTGTTTACTCCAGAAGTTAGGTAGTCAGGTTGTGGCCACGACTCCATCTTAGGAATACCATCGACATCAATCATTGACCGCGGTCATGTTTCGCCAGGCCACGTTGATATTTCTTTCTCGAGTACAGAAGCCCGACGCTGAGCCCCGTATTCATAATCACCGGTTGATATCAAGACAGCATGATGAAATGACGGGATCGAACGTGGCGGGAAAACCAGTTAATTTTTTACCTATAGCACTTTGATCAGGTTGGCCGTTCAGCGCCGGCCGGAAAAGGAAAATAAAATGCATATCTTGCTCGTCGAAGACGACCCCTTGGTGGCGAGCGGTATTGTGGCGGGCCTGAAGCTGCACGGCCTGACAGTGGATCATGTCGGTACTGCCAGCCTGGCTGATACTGCCTTAGCGACTTCGGATTTCGACGTTTGCATCCTGGATCTGGGATTGCCAGACGAAGACGGTATGGGGTTGTTGCGCCGCTGGCGCGAACAGGGCCGCAACGTCCCCGTCCTTATCCTCACCGCGCGCGACGCGCTGATTCATCGTGTGGATGGACTGCTTGGGGGCGGTGACGATTACTTGATCAAGCCTTTCGACTTGGATGAGTTGCAGGCGCGTCTGCATGCGTTGACGCGCAGAATCGCCGGCCGCAGCAAAGACTGCATCGATCACGGAGAGCTGACTTTCTGCTCCTCGACAGGCGAGGTACGCTTGGCTGGTGCACCGATAACATTGGCTCGTCGGGAACTCGCGCTTTTGCGCGCACTGCTGCAGAACCCCCGAGCGATACTCAGTACCGAGCAACTCTGCGATAGTGTCTATGGCTACGAACAAAATCTGGAAAGCAATGCCATCAACGTCCATATTTATCATTTGCGGCGCAAGCTGGGAAATAATATTGTTGAAACCGTGCGGGGGTTGGGCTACAGGCTTGGCCCGGCCGTCAAGGTAGAGTAAGGATGAGTCTGCGCCTGCGGCTTTTGCTTGTTATCGGTGTGTCGCTGACCGTGTTGTGGGTAGCTGTACGGGCTGGATGTTCATGGATGCACGTCAGTCCTTGCGCAACGCGCTCGACAACAGGCTCGCAGCCTCTGCCCGGATGGTGGCCGGGCTGATGGCCCAGTTTCCAGAGCCCCAGGATATCGCTGCAAACGGTAATCGGCCCCTGGATGTCGTGGCGCGCGATTGAGGCGCTGCGACCCATTTACGGTGATTCTATAAGCCGCGTATCGGTGCAAGCCTTAAGGTTCCCTTAATCCTGTAAGTGCACTATGCACGCAAATCATTTGCAGGAGTTAAGCTTGTTTGTTCACCGGATTGGTCGTGCTGTCCTCGTTCTATGTTGCTTGTCCCTTGGGAGCGCGTGGATATTGTCGATCGCAGTCGGCCTCATTGCGTGGGCACAAGCCGTGGCGGCCAGGCAGCAACTGGCATGGGCCTTGCGTTCCGGGGCGGTATTTGCTGGCCTGTGGTCCGTAGAGGCTACCCGGACGACTTATGTTCACGCGAAATCGGTGGCGGATGTCGATGCGCGCGTAGCCGAAGCGGCGATGCGAGGCGAGTGGACCCTGATTGATTTCTACGCTGACTGGTGCGTCAGTTGTCATGTGATCGAGCGTAATGTATTCGGCGATCCCGCGGTTGCGGCGCGTCTCGCGTGTATGCAGATAGTGCGCCCGGACGTGACCCGCAACGATGTCGCTGACCAGGCGCTGCTCGAACGCTGGAATGTCATGGGGCCAACCACGCTCATAACCGTCGAGCCGGATGGCACCGAACGTCGGGATCTGCGCGTGGTCGGTGAGATTGGCGCGCGCGGGTTTTTGGAACGGTTGGACGCGGCGGGTGTGTCATGATCGGCATAGGTCCGTTTCCTGTACAAACCATCACTGTAATCGTCGCTGTGCTGTTGGCCTGGGTGAGTGCCCGTATTATGGCCCGGCGCTTGCCCGATGTGTTTTATAAGGCCGCCGGGTCGATGATTCTTGATGCACTGTTTTGGGGATTGTTGGCGTCTCGTCTGGCTTACATCGCCCAATGGTGGGACGAGTACGCGGTCGCGCCGATGTCCATGATCGCCATCGGCGATGGCGGTTTTACTTGGTGGGTCGGCGTCGTGGTGGCGATTGCCTACATCTGGCGGCGAACGCGGTTGGTCAGGGGGTTGCGCCGCCCCGTGCTGGCGGGCGTCATGGCAGGTGTCGTAGTCTGGGCCGTCGCGGGCGGCGTGCTCGATTCGATGCAGCGTTCCGCACCGCCTCTGCCGGACTTGCGGTTGGCGACACTGGATGGACGTCCCATTTCCCTCAGCACGTATGCAGGTCGTCCAATCGTGCTCAATCTCTGGGCGACTTGGTGCCCGCCATGCCGCCGCGAGATGCCAGTATTTGAGAAGGCCCAAACGGAATTTCCGGATATCGCCTTCGTCCTGGTCAACCAAGGCGAAAGTGCGCAACAGGCGCTGGCCTACCTTAAAACCGAAGGTCTGGATTTGACGGATGTTCTACTCGATCCCGCTTCGGAGGCCATGCGATCAATGAACTCGCGCGGCCTGCCCACTACATTGTTTTTTGACGCAAAGGGTCGCTTGGTAGACTCGCATCTTGGCGAAATCACCATGCCCAGCCTCAAGGACAAAGTGCTACGTCGCTTCATTCCATCTACTAAGTGAGGTACCGATAAGTGACCACCATGTATGCCCAGCCTTTATGCCTATCCTTTACGGCTGCCGTTAGCCTCCTGTTGGCGGCTGTCACGCACTTTTCATCCTAATCATCGAGTTCACTACAGACAAGGAATAACTATGTTTGCACAGCGTTTGATTTTTTCTCTCGTCGCGGCCGCTCCCCTTATGTTCATGACAGCCGGTAGCCAGGCGAAAAGCAGTGACAGGCCACCGGTACTCGAGGCACTGGAAAACCAAGGCATGAAGATCAAGAAGGAGTTTGATGTAAATAAGGGGATTCGCGCTTTTGCCGGTGTCGCGGGCGACAGGCCAATTGCGGTATACGTCCTGGCTGATGGCAATGCCATTGTGGGCACACGCGTGAACGCTAAAGGTGAGCCGGTTGATCACGCGACACTGCAGAACCTGGTTGCCAAGCCGATAAGTGATCAGGCTTGGGCGGAGTTGGAGTCGGCTACCTGGGTGCTGGATGGCAAAGCTGACGCGCCGCGCGTTATATATAGCTTCACCGATGCAAATTGTCCCTATTGTCACCTCTTCTGGGAGGCGGCGCGCCCATGGGTAGACGCCGGAAAAGTCCAGCTCCGACACGTGTTGGTCGGAATCATCAAGGAGGATAGTCCGGCCAAAGCGGCAGCAATCCTCAAAGCATCCGATCCTTCAGCGGCGCTCCGCGAAAACGAAGTGCAGTTTAAGCAGGGCGGTATTACGCCCGCCAGTAGCGTTCCCGACGATGTGCATAAAGTCCTCGAAGACCACCAGCTTCTGATGTTATCCCTAGGATTCCGTGGCACCCCGGGTATCGTCATTCGAGATGAAGATGGCCTGATTAAGAAATACAACGGTATGCCGCAGGAAGGTGAGCTGGCTGAAGTGCTAGGCCCGCGCTAATGCGCAGTCCAAATGAAGAAAACGGACTGCACTGCAACGGTTTGCCCAGTCGTCGTGACCATTACGGTGGTACTTGGTTGCGAGGGACTTCCCAATGAGCCGGTGAAAACTACATGAGGCTGCGCACTAGCAATAGGCAAGCTACCAGAATGCAAACTGAAGCAAATCCCCGCTGCAGCATAACTGTCGGCAAGTGTTTGACGAAGTACTGACCTATAGCCATGCCGCCCACGACCGCCCCAATGAAACTCGCTTCTAAAGGAGAGACGGCAAAACCCCGAACCAGGAACGAAGCCACAGTGAACGCGGAAACAAGTGCAATTACGGTTAGCGACGTGGGCACGATACTTTGCATGCGTAGTTCAGTGTAGCGGGCTAAAGCGGGCACGATAATAAAGCCACCCCCGACGCCTAGCATTCCCGTACAGATACCGGAGATGATGCCGATGGACCCGAGCGTGAGCGCTGTTCTGGCGGTCCACACAAACCGCCCCGTGTTGGACGAAATTCTGCAGGCCTTTGCCGGTTCAAGGTGATCGGCTTGATAGCTCGTTGCAAGTGATTGCCGGAACGTTCGGTAGCCGACCCATACCATGATGCCTGCGAAGAGGACGCTGAGCCAATCGGCCGGCAGTCGGTATGCCATGGCTACGCCAAGTGGCGATCCCAGCCCGCCCGTGGCAGCCATAAGCAACGCCGCTTTGTAACGCACCGTGCCACGGCGCAAGCCATAAATGGCGCCAAGCGCGGCACCCATGCCTACGGCAATAAGTGCAATCGGCACGGCGCGAGGCATGCTCATGTCAAGGCCGAAGACAAGCGCTGGCACGGCAAGAATGCCTCCGCCAGCGCCGGTCAAACCCAAAACCGCGCCCACCAGCAGACCGAGGAGAACACCGATTCCCATAATTTTCGCGAGGATAAGCTATTGATGTAATGTACTAGAGATCGGCGAAAATAGAATAATTGACGGCACGCCCTATGCCGCGTCGCATGCCTTCCAATCGCAACGCTTGGCCTAGAGTGATATTAGCCAAATTCACATCACTGCCGAATTCGACAAGCATCGTGGCGTGCTGCTTGGGAAACCGGTAAGGGTCCGCCTCGATGAGCGCCCGGCTGAACCACTCACGAGCCTTGAGCTGTGCCATGTCTGTCGGCCTCTCGGACGCGAGCAGGTCGAGCTCCGACTGCTCCAATGTTACGTAGTCAATGCCGAGGGTTAGCAAGTCCGCGACGATTTGGTCTAAATCATCAAGCTGCATGGGCACATCCGGATCCTTGGTCCCGTACTCGTATACCACTTGAAAGCCTTGTTTTTGAAGCTGATCGATGACTTTCATCCGTTCATCGCGGCTCAATGACACGCAGTTTTCGGAAACCTCAAGTGCGTCCAGACCGACCCGACGTAATAGTTGAAGAAACGAGTCGACTTGGTTCTTGCGGTAGGCATATTCAAAGATAATTCCGCCGGCATAGACCGACACGCCGTAATCCTTGTAGCAAGCAACCGCCTTCTTGATAGTCTGCTCCGGTAGAAGAAGCAGGTTGGGCGCAAAGATTTTGACGAAATCGATATAGTCTGACGTGCACTCGAGAGCCGAGCGAATCCCAATTTCGCTGCCACCCCAACCAAAAGTGTCGGGACCCCAATCGATAACTGAGGTAATGCCTTTCTTGCGGGGCTTTAGGTCTCGGGTTGGCAAGGCGAGCCCGCTTGGTACATGGGCGTGTTCAGGCCGCTTGTTGATGCTGTCTTGCATTCTTACATCCTTATGATTTAGTCGTTATGCCGTTTACAGCCCGCCGGTTTGTGATGTACTCGATGGCGCGGTCCACCGCTTGGGGTGCCAAGCCAAGGTACGTCCGATGATCGAGTAACTCGTCCACTTCCGCTGCACTCAGGTGGGATGCAAGCTCTTCATGTGTGAGCAACGCCTCACGAAATCCCACGCTGCTGCCTGCGCCCGCTTGTTTTGCGGCCTCTCGGATAACGGTGTGGGCTCTGTGCTTGCCGATGTGCCGGCCCAACGCAAACATGATCCGTTCCGCCATAATCAAACCGCCGGTACGTCCGAGGTTTCGCTCCATGTTGACAGGGCGAACGATGAGTCCTTCCAAGAGCCCATCGCCTGCTACTAGAAGCTTGTCCATGTTTGTCGCAATGGATGCAAGCGAACTGTCGTTGCTGATTTGATCGCGCTCGTAGATCGAAACCATCCAATCGAGCAACACACCCGACTCATGGGCGATCTGACGGGCCAACCCGATGACAGCAGTTGCTTTGCGCGGGTTGGACTTATGTGGCATTGTGCTTGATCCGACTTCGGCGTTACCCTCATCCAACTCGGCAAAATCGTCGCCTTGGAGCAAGAAGATGTCTTGCGCCATGCGGGCCTGACTCTTGGCCATGATGGAAAGGATGCATCCCCATTCAGCATGCTTGTCACGCGTACCCTTCCAGTCAGCCGGTTCGGGCCTTTCCAGGCCAAGCTCCTGCATTGTCAACGCTTCGACTTCGAAACCCCGATCTCCGAGCGCGGCGTAGGTGCCAACAGCACCCGCGAGCACACCGGTGTTGGTTCTTGAAAGCCACCCCTCCATCCGGTCGATGTTGCGACGATTTTCAAGCATCCAGGTGCTCGTTTTGAGGCCGAAGGTAATAGGTAGGGCGTGACGTCCCACTGTGCGACCCATCATGGGAGTTGATCGGTGGGTTTGCGCAAGCGTCATCAGACGCAATTCGATGCCCAGGGAGAGCGAATGGAAACGCTCCATTGCGCGGCGCATCTGGATGACTTGAGTCGTGAGCCGGATATCCGGTGTGGTTGCCCCGTAATGCAAGAAGGCGGCCGCTTCATCGCCGAGTGCCACTGACCAGGTTTTGAGCAATGCCACTAACGGATGGCCAACGATCTCCAAGTTTCTCTGAATTGATTCAGATGGCGCGAAATCGGGGTGTGCTTTGTCGTTGATGGTATCGGATGCCGCCTGAGGGATGATGCCCAGGCGAGCCTGAGCTCGGGCAAGGGCAGCTTCTATCTGCATGATCGTGGCGACGGTGGCCCTTTCCCCGAATATATCCTGCATAGCCTAGCCCTTTTTCATTCCGATCTGGTCGATCACTTTTGCCCAGCCTTTCTGTTGTTGAGACAACCAGACGGCAAAGTCTGTTTTGCCTTGCATGACCGGCTCGAAGCCGAGATCGCGCAGGTTTTTTTGAATCACCTCGGAGGAAAGGATCTGACTGATCGCGTTCCTCATGGCCGAAATCACCTCGTTAGGCGTTCCTTTTTGTCCCACAAGGCCAATCCACAGCTCTACATCGAAATTCCCGTAACCGGCCTCATTAAAGGTAGGTACGTCTTGCGCGAGCGGGTTTCTTTCCCGGCCAGTTAGCGCAAGGGCCTTAAGTTGCCCGCTTTTAAGATGAGACAGTACGGGAGCAAGCCCGATAAATGCTGTATCAACCCTGCCCGAGGCTAAATCAACGAGTGATTGGCCGCCGCCTTTGTAGGGGATGTGGACCATGTCGATGCCGGTTTGCTGCTGGAATATTTCACCGGCTAGATGATGCACGGAGCCTGCGCTAGAGGCTGCGAACGTTAACTCACTAGGTTTCGATTTCGCGAGCTCGACCAATTCCGCTACTGAACTTACCGGCAAACCAGCATTGACCACCAGCACCTCGGGGGAGGTCGCAATCTTTGCTACAGGTTCGAACTTGCTCATATCCCAGGCAAGTGACCGGTTAAGCAATGGCTGGATAGGGATCGAATCAGTGATCAAGGCAAAGGTATAGCCGTCGGGTTTTGAGCGGGCGAGCTCTGCCATTCCTATCGCACCGGCCGCACCGCCCTTGTTCTCGATGATGACGGTCTGGCCCAAATTCTTTCCCAGCTGGTCTGCCATGATTCGGCCAACGATATCTGTCGCGCCGCCCGGAGCGAACGGAACTATCAACGTAATGGGCCGCTCGGGCCAAGTTTGGGCGAGTGCCGGGGTTGCGGAGCCGAGGAGGGGGGCAACTGCCACCATCGCGGCGGCGGTTATGAACTTACGACGTTTCATCATTGAGTCCCTATATTTAATGTGGACATCGTACGTCAAAGACGTTATAAACAAAAATTAAAAAAATTGGTCGCGTGATAAGAAGGGGTTTTCACTTGGAGCTTGCCGTTACGTCTCGTTTGTCCTCGTTGAGGTTCAAGAGCCTTAAGTTGCTGCAGATCATTATTGACGAGGGATCGGTCCGCAAGGCAGCCGACGTCCTTTGCGTGACTCAGCCGGCCGCCAGCTCAATGCTGCAGGAGGTTGAGCAGGCACTTGGGCTTGAACTGTTCGCGCGGTCTCGTAGCGGCATGACGCCTACGCCTGCTCTTGTGTCATTGCTTCAACGTCTAAAAGTTATCGATAATGAACTTCTAGCGTTACATGAGGATGCGAATGCCCTCCAAAGTCGAGATCGACAGACCTATCGGTTGGGTGTTCTCCCGAGGAGCATGCAGAACTACATGCCGCAAGTACTCGCGAAAATCGTCGAACAACATCGCGGACTGGAATTTTCCGTTACAGAAGCTACATCGGACATCCTCCTGCGCGAGCTTAGCGACAACCGATTGGACTGTGTCGTAGCGCGGTTCACGCGGGATGCCGTAGTCGTAAAGGATGGTGGCCGTCCTTTCAGGTTTCAGGTGCTGTACGAGGAGGGCATGTGCGTTGTTGCCGGAAAGCGCCATCCACTTTCGAACAGAAAGCGGATAACTTTGCGAGACACTCTGGATTGGGGTTGGACACTTCCGCCAAAAGGCTCAGTGACTCGGAATTTGCTGGTAGACGAGTTCTTGTATTCCGGAATTTCGCCGCCCGTACCGGTTATTGAATGTGCGAATTTCTTCTCAAATCTTAGCTTAGTGGAACAAGGAACACTGCTTACGGTCGTGCCTGCATCGGCCGCTCGCAAATATGCAACGCTCCACGGAATTAGTATCTTGGATTTGAAGTTACAGACCCCGTTGCCTCCGATTTCATTGATTTGGCGGGAGGGAAGTCCGCTCCAAGGACCGTTCGCTGTGCTTCGGGACGAGCTGCTCCGCAATTGCGGCACATAAAGGCGTATTGCGCGACGGGAAGACGGCGCAGAACTACGCTCGCTGAGTCTGTTGCCTAGCCAAAAAAACCATTATCTGTGTAAGGCGCCTCGGCACCGGTGAGGGCCATAATTACCAGCCTCGCGGCAAACTAATAAACGCATAATGTGTATTATGTAAAGTCAGATATTTTGCATTCAGATCGCGCTTCGTATCCTGACATCGACGATCCGTTCAACTCGCGGTTCCCGAAGCAACTCGGCAAATTCCTCAAGGCTCCGATTGGATTGCCCAATGGTGAAAAACGGCAGCATCACACGTCGCCCTTATATGCGATCAAGCGCGCTGCCCTTATGCGCTGCGATGTGATCGGTCTTGTCGCTCCTGATCTCATATTGAGGGTCATCTTCGGAGGCGTGATGCGTGTGTCCCTTGTAATCGAAATCGCGGGTGTGAACTTTAACGATTGTCCCCGACACCCGCCCGGCTTCGGAATTCCAGCTTACATGATCATCGACCTTGAATTTCTTCGTCATATTGCGACCTTTCAGTTCAGATTTCTGTGAATATAGTTCGTCTTCCTACTCATCGAGCGAGCACTTCGCGAACGTCGCGCTTCGCGGATTGTTGGCAAATCACGCTGACCGATCGGCTAGTCTATCAATGAACACTGGCAGGCAGGCTTACTCGCGCCCTTCCACCCCTACTCCGTAGACATGGACCATTTGCCCACCCAGCCATCCCGAAAATGGTAATCATGAGTACCCCAACAGCTGACAGGATGATAGGTGTTTTGAGGTCGACGGAATCGGCGGTACGCAACCAGATATTGACCGCATACAGTACCACCGCCGCCAAATTGATCGCCATATGGGTAAGCGCAATTTTTTTGACTGGTGGCTTGCCGCCCTGATAGTAAAGTAAATCGATAAACCCCGGAACGGCGGCCAAAAGAGCACCGACCAAGCCGCCCACCATGGTATAGAACGCGACCGTAGTCCACGTGCTCGGCATGCCCATGGCAAGCCCGATCAAGTCACATATAAAAGAGAAAACCCACAGGCCAATCGGAAATACCACCAGCATGGGATGAATCGGATGTTTGCTAATACTTGCAGGGGTACGCATGGAAGACGCCTTTATCGAGACTAGACAGTGGCATTTACAGTAATCTTATAGCTCAATGTTTTCATTGCAGTCTAGCTCCTCTTGCTGTCATGGGTATCTATGGCTCCTCATATCGTGACCGGCTGGAATCCATTGGCCGGCGACTTTCCTTCAAAGGACGACCAGGTTTTTGAGTTGCTGACGGCCGCCGTCTTCCAGGCGCGCTTCCGGCCCGACGTGGTTCGAAAGCGCTGGCCGAACATTCGTGAGGGCTTCATGCACTTCGAGCTGGAAGTCGTCGCAAGTTGGCCGGATGAAAAGCTGGCAGAGCTGATGGAGTTCGAGGGCATGATCCGAAATACGAAGAAGATTCGTGCGACGCTCTTGAATGCCCGAGAGCTGAAGGCCTACAGCTGCCAGTATGGGGATTTGCAAGCGTACCTATGTTCATTCGGCAACGACCAGGAGGCGTTGGTACGGGACATCGATACATGGGCACACTACATCGGAGCCCCCTCGATAAGGTGGTTCGTGCAAGCTTCCAGCGCCAGAAGCGAAGACCGGAATTCTTGTTGCGAATAACGAAAACCGTGGTGCCTTCATGAGCCGTCGCACAAGCCCGGATCAGTCTGTCCTGGGCGTGTCGGTGTTGTCAGACGACGCGGCCGAGCGGTCCTCTTGGCCGGGGTTCTGCCCATGCAGATGATCGAGGGTCTGCAGGGCGAGGGTTGAGTGCGCATAGGCACCTCCCGCACGCATTTCTGCAGCCACCCAGATCGCTTCCATGATCTGGGCATCACTCGCTCCTGCTCGGGCCGCGCCTTCAGTATGGCCCTTGATGCAATAGGGACATTGGGTGACATGTGCCACGGCGATTGCAATCAGCTGTTTCGTTCGGACGTCAAGAGCGCCGGGCGCCATGACTGCCTTACTGAACGCCTTGAAAGCCGCCAACGGCTCGGGCGCGAGTTCCGCGCGCTTGCGGGCAATTTCTGCTGTCGGGTTGGGATACATCGCGTCGTCCATGCGTAATCTCCTGAAAAAATGAATATATCACTCATCATAGACCTACTGACTCGCCGTCGAACATCCTGCGCAGTCGGTTCAACAACTGCTCGGAAAACATTTATTGGAGAAATACACATGAATATTCAGCGATTACGAGTGTGATTTAGCGTGGATTTCAGCTGGATCTTTCCTTACGCTGGCACCACGCCGGCTCGCCGCGTGGGCGCCTTGCGCCGTCGGTCTTCATCAGCGTGCCGTAGTAACGCGTGTATGTCGAGTCCGTCGGCGGGATATCGCGCAACGCCTGTGCTGGTGTTTACGCCTAGATCCGACAGCTGCTCCAGTGCATGGGTGATTTTGACCGCGACAAGCAGGACATGGTCTGCATCCTCGATTTCTGGCAGAAGCACTGCAAATTCGTTTGCGGTAATCCTTGCTACGGTATCGCTTGCCCGCACGCATGCAGCCAGCTGCTGCGCTACCAACTTAAAGGATTCGTCGTTCACGGCGTTGGCATCGCTGACTGCGTCGGACCAATCCAGACGAATACAGAGCATGCCCAGATTTCTTCCGTAGCGTTCAGCCTGCAGCAAGGCTTGATTTGTTCGCTCCGTCAGAAGGTTGCGATTGGCCAGTCCGGTTGGGCCGTCGCGTAATTCAAGCTGGGACACGCGCTCTTCGTATTGCAACCGTTCGCTGATGTCTGTGCACCGTGCAACGTAGCTCAATATTTTCCCAGTAGCGTCCTGAATGGCGTCAACTTTTCCTGCCGGTACGATCGCTTTGCGCAATATAGGTTTTATAGATTCTGACACGCTGGTTCCTGTTTACGGCGCTTGAGCTTCGTCCTGGGGCGTTTTGCAAAAGCGAAATACAAGTCAGGTCGTTCAAGCTTTCGCTGCACGTGAGTAGTACTTCAGTTTACGGCAGCACAATGGATATCTTTAAGTTGCATGTTCACTTTCGCTATCCCTTTTCCCATCAAGGCAGATCTTCCGGTGCCACATCCGGCAATTCGATTGCAGGACCCGCCGGAACGATCCCGTTGGGATTGATCGTCGTGTGGCTTCGGTAATAATGCTGCTTGATATGTTCGAAGTTCACCGTCGACGCCACGCTTGGCTGTCGATAAAGCTCTTTCGTGTAGCGCCACAAGTTCTTGTAATCGACCAGCCGCCTTATGTTGCACTTGAAATGGCCGTGGTAGACCGCGTCGAACCGGATTAGTGTCGTGAACAAGCGCCAATCCGCCTCGGTAATCCGTTGCCCAAGCAGGTACGGCTGCCTTCCCAACTGTGTTTCCAGTTCGTCCAGAGAGGCGAAAAGGCTATGGACTTCATGGTCGTAGACCTGCTGATCGGTGGCGAATCCTACCTTATAGACGCCATTATTGATGGTGTCGTACACATGCGCGTTGACCGCATCGATCTCAGGGATAAGCTCCTTGGGGGCATAGTCGCCCTTCCTCGCCCCAACATCATTGAACGCCGAATTGAACATACGAATGATTTCTGCGGACTCATTATTCACGATGGTATTGCGTTCCAGGTCCCATAGCACCGGCACTGTCACACGGCCGCTGTAAGTTGGCTGGGCCTGCAGATAGACCTCGTAAAGGTATTTGGCGTCGGCCACGGGATCAGCGATCACCCCGGGCCCGGGTTCGAAAGTCCAGCCATTCTCACCCATGAAGGGGTTGACCACCGACACGCCGATGATCGATTCCAGGCCTTTCAACGCACGCAGGATCAACGTCCGGTTTGCCCAGGGGCAGGCCAAGGAGACATACAGATGATAGCGGCCAGCTTCGGCCTTGTAGCCGCCAACTCCACTGGGGCCGGCCCGCCCATCAGGCGTTATCCAGTTGCGGAATTGGGCGTCATTGCGTACGAAACGCCCTCCTGTAATTGCTGTGTCGTACCATTGGTCGTGCCATTTCCCGTCTACGAGTAATCCCATGTCGAATCCCTTGATTGCATTGAAAGCGCTATTCGTAAGCATTAAATACAGTGATGTCCGCGAGCCTGATTGTGTGCCGATCACGCGAAACAGCACGGTTCCCACGCTATAATCGACCGCTTCATCCATTCACTCTGCTTGTATGAGACGATTTATCGTCCTCTTTCTCCTGTTTTTATTACCCCTGCAAGTGCTGTCGGCTTCCGTTGACGACTTGAACGCCGAACGGAACCTGCCAACCCCTGCCAATGCGGTCTGTGCCTGTTCGGTCGCCGGCGACGCCGACATTCATACGGTACAGGCGCTTATGCCGTCGGAACCGGGAAATCAACCATCTGTCCATGCTGATCTGAATGATTCGGTTGATACCGCCGACGTCCATTGCTCGGCGCGGGTTCTCTCGGTTTTTACCCGATCCCGTTACGTCGATACCATTATCTCAGACGTTTTCCTGGCTATCATAAAGCCCCCAGTAATCTAGCCGCCACGGTCTCGCGTGTACGATGCGACACGCCGTTTAACTTGACTCACACTACTCCGGCGTCCGTTTCCGGAATACGTTGACATATTCGCGGTAAGTATTTTCACTGGATTTTTATATGGATTGGCTTTTAGACCCCAACATTTGGGTGGGCCTGCTCACGCTGGTCGTGCTGGAAATTGTGCTTGGGATCGACAACCTGATCTTCATCGCCATTTTGGCGGACAAGCTACCGCCGCATCAGCGCGACAAGGCGCGATTGATAGGTCTGTCGCTGGCTCTCATCATGCGACTGGGATTATTGACCATCGTATCCTGGCTGGTCACACTGACTACCCCCTTGTTCTCCGTCATGTCCTTTTCGTTTTCGGGAAGAGACTTGATTCTGCTGCTGGGCGGTGTGTTCCTCCTCGTCAAGGCGACTACGGAGCTTCATGAACGGTTGGAAGGGACGACTCAGCACCATGGCACCAGTAAAGCCTATGCCGGGTTCGCCGTGGTGGTCACGCAGATCGTCGTTCTGGACGCTGTATTTTCCTTGGATGCCGTCATCACCGCGGTCGGCATGGTAGACGAATTGCCAGTGATGATGGCCGCTGTGGTCATTTCCATGGGCATGATGATGTGGGCGTCCAAGCCGCTCACGCGTTTCGTGAATGCGCACCCTACCGTCGTCGTATTGTGCCTGAGCTTCCTGTTGATGATCGGGCTGAGCCTGACGGCTGAAGGACTGGGCTTCAAGATTCCCAAAGGGTATCTCTACGCTGCCATAGGCTTTTCCATTGTCATTGAGTTTTTTAATCAACTTGCGCGGCGCAGCCTGCTTAAGTCTGACGCCCGGTTGCCTTTGCGGGACCGAACTGCGGAGGCGGTGCTGCGCATGCTGGGCAGCAGGAACCGTACTGAAACGGCAGAAGCCGAATCCAGGAATGACACACCCGGGCGCGAGTCCGCGTTCGGTGCCGAAGAGCGCAGTATGGTGAGTGGCGTCTTGACGTTGGCCGAACGGTCGATTCGATCCATCATGACGCCACGTACGGAAATTTCGTGGATCGACCTGAATGACGACGTAGCAACGATACAGCGTCATTTGCGAGAGACGCCACATAGTCTCTTTCCCGTATGCCGCGGCCAGCTCGACACGATATTGGGCGTTGTCAGGGCTAAGGATCTGATGGCCGACATGATGGATGGAAAGGATATTAACCAGCTCTCGGACATGCGCCAGCCCATCATGCTGCATGAATCAACCGGTGTGCTTAAGGCCATGGAGATACTAAAAGCTTCGCATGGACAACTGGTTATGATTTGTGATGAATACGGGACAATTCAGGGGCTGCTGACTCCCATCGATATCCTGGAGGCTATCGCGGGTGAGTTTCCCGACGAGGACGAACAGCCGACAATTCAGCTTATAGGCCCTGGACGCTGGCGGGTAGATGGGGCCACTGATCTCCATTATTTCGCGCAGATGCTTGAGACGGATGCCGTATTGAGCCATGATGACTCGTTTACGTCCATTGCAGGTTTTCTACTGGATCATTTTGAAATGTTTCCCGAAACCGGCGCGGTGATCGAGTTGGATGGTCTGCGTTTCGAAGTCGTCGAAACCACCAATCGGCGTATAGTCACACTGCATGTATCACGCATGGAGCAGGAACGGTCGACCTAAGATTGTTGACGCCTTCACGCCGCCCTGCTCAATATCCATCCGGCCACTGCGCAGGCCAAGACAACCAGCCATGGCGGCAGCTTCCAGTACACGAGTGCGATGAACGCCGCTAGCCCGAGGGCGAAATCGCTGGGCTCATGGATGGCGCCGGTCCACACCGGTTGATAAAGGGCCGCCAGCAACAATCCGACCACGGCGGCGTTAATACCCGTGAGTGCGGCCCTGCTGCGCGTATTGCGGCGCACTTGATCCCAGAATGGCAATACACCCACCACCAACAGAAAAGATGGCGCGAAGATGGCGATCAGGCAGATCATGCCGCCCATCCAGCCGTGGACCGCCCCTGACAAGGATGCGCCAACGAAGGATGCAAACGTGAACAGCGGACCTGGCACCGCCTGAGCGGCACCATATCCAGACAGAAATGTTTCATTGCTGATCCATCCAGCAGGCACGACTTCGGCTTGCAACAATGGCAGCACGACGTGGCCGCCGCCAAAGACCAGTGATCCGGCGCGGAAGAAAGCGTCAATCACCGCAATGGTTTGATTGGGCATTATCTGTGCGAGTATTGGCAATCCGCCCAACAGTAAAACGAATAGTGACAGGGAAATCATGCCGGTCCGCCGGCTGATCGCGATGGGCAAAGGGTCGTGCACATTATCTGTTGGCGGCTTGAACATGATGAGCCCAGCAAGTGCTGCCACGGCCAAGGTACCCACTTGCGCCCATGCGGAAGGGATAAGCAAGCAAACGCACGCCGCGATGGCCATGATGGTGATACGCGGGGCATCCGGACATAGAGTTCGCGCCATGCTCCATACCGCTTGAGCAACGACGGCTACGGCCACCACCTTCAGGCCATGCAGTGCACCGGCGCCGAGGCCGTCGCCATACATTGAAAGCCCTTGAGCGAACAAGAGCAAGGCTATGGCCGAAGGCAGCGTGAAGCCAGCCCAAGCCGCTATGGCTCCAGCGTAGCGGCCACGTGATAAGCCGATCGCGATTCCGACCTGACTGCTGGCGGGGCCCGGCAAAAACTGGCATAAGGCCACCAAATCAACGTAGCTGCGTTCTGACAGCCAGGCGCGACGCGTTACAAATTCATGGTGAAAGTAGCCCAGATGGGCGACCGGACCGCCAAAAGAGGTGAGCCCGAGGCGGAGGAAGATCAGGAAGATCGACCATGGGCTGGATTCGATACGGGTATTTACGGACGTCATGGGAGCGTCAACCTGGCTCACCGGTGCTTGCAAGCAGCGCCAGTGTGGCGGCGTCCATTTTGCCGTCGAAATACTTTTTCAGTGCGGCTGCAAAAACTTCTTCTGCTGGAGCAATATAAGAGAACAAGGTCATGGAAGAACGAAATTTCATGGCGTCGACATGCCCCAGGATGTCTTCTATGGTTCGACCCTTGACCGCATTTACCAGTTTTGCGGATGCACGCAACCGCGTACCTAACAGAGGATGGTCCAGGTAGGCCCTGCCCTCTTCTTTCGATGCAATGGCGAACTTGCGTGCCATGTCGCTGTTTCCCAGCCCTTTCATCTGCGGAAAGATGAACCACATCCAGTGGCTGCTTTTTCGGCCCTTGCGCAATTCTTCGTAGACCTCGTCAAGAACGGGGTCCTGGGCAAGCACGTAGCGTTGCAAATCATAAGGGTCATTCATTTTTACACCTACAGCCATTCACGCGGATCCACCCGATAGTACCTCTTTAATTCCTCGTACAGTGCAGCATGGTGCGCTGCCATTTCCCGGGGCTTTTCAAAGAAAGTTTCGGTTGCCACAGCAAAAAATTCGGCAGGGTCGGTTGCACCATATTCGTCGATGACCGTGTCATGGTCGTGGTCAATCATGGCCTGGAGACTAGCGAATTCGTGGGAGAAGACGGAAGCCCAGCGTTGATAGTTGTTGCGGCTCCCCAGTATTGGCGCACCGTCGGCTCCGCCGGATTCCTCATCGAGCTGATGCGCAAATTCGTGCAGCACCACATTATGGCCATCTGTGAAATCGCGGCTGCCCAGTTTGACATGATCCCATGCCAGTACCACGCGACCATCGCCCCACGATTCGCCGAGCAAATCATCTTCGTGGTACGAGACTACTCCCACGGTGTCTATTTCAGTCCGCGGGGCGAGAAATGCCGACGGATAAACCAAAATGGACGTAAGTTCGGGATAGACACGCGTCTTGCGATTCAATAAAAGGAGGCAGGCTATGCCGGCTATGGTCACCCGGATCTCGTCGTTGATTTCCAGCCCGCCGCACCCGTGAAAGTCCTTCGTGTGAAGGAAGTGTTGGATCAGGCGATGCAGTTGCTGACGCAAATCCGCAGGGAGCTTTCTGTAGATTGGAACGTTTTTCTCCAGTATCTTCTCAAAGTGAGGAGGGAACGGAGAGCGAATTGCATGGCGCAACTTCAGTTTCGGTACAAGATCGACCAGCACAATGGCGGCGATGACCAGGGCCACTAGTAGCAAGGCGTCCATGATGTTGATCGCTACGCCGCCATCGGCGCTGTGGGGTATTTACCCGGCATTGATCACCATCGTTTCCTTGGGATTGACGAGCCGAATATCGCGATCACGGAAACACTGCAGGATGCGACGGTTGAATTCCCGTTGCACCGGCCACCGACCCTTGTCCAATGTACGTATCTGGCCTGCTACGGTAATCATGTTTCCGTCCACTTGGTCGACGCCCCAGATATCGAGGTCGGCCAGAATCAGATCCTTGAACCTCGGATCGGCGCGCAGGTCCGCACCCACGCTCTTGAGCGCATTGAATACCTCTTCCACATTGGAGTCCGCGGTGACGCTGACCCGCACGGACGCGTTGCCCACGCCACGGTTGGTGTTCGTAACGGTCGACACGGCGCTGAATGGGATCACGTGCAGCGCGCCGTCGCCCGCCCGCAGCCGCACGGTTCTGATCGACAGGTATTCGACACTCCCTGAAAGTCCGGCAACTGTGACCCAATCACCCACTTGCATGGCATTTTCCATAAGCAGGAAGATCCCAGTGATAAAGTCCTGGACCAGTTTCTGCGACCCAAATCCCAACGCCACCCCGATAATGCTGGCGCCGGCCAGCAAGGGTGCAATGGTGACGCCCAACTGGCTGAGGGCCGTCAATAGCACTACCAGAGCAATCGCGACGAATAGCGCGGTGCGCATCATGGGAACCAGTGTGCGCAGCCTCGCCGCGCGCGCGAACTCCTCCGCGGCGCGCCAACGGTCAAGGCGCCGGGTGATCGTTGTATTCAAGCTTTCCCACGCGATGGCAGCCAGCGCACAAGTGATGGCAATAGTCACCGCAGCGGAGGCCAGACGTCGCCCTACCGAACCTTCCCTGAACCAGTTCCATGCATCGAAGCCCCAGACTTGCAGCAATACAAGGCCGGTGACAACGGCGATGGTGATGTGGATCAGGCGGTGTACAAGACTGCGGTAGAGATTGCGAGGAGCTTCCCTTGTTACGGGCTGCTCAGGTGAATTTTCCTTGTCCCGTGCGAAAGCCCGGTCCACTGCCCCCAGTACGAAAATCGCGAGCAAACCTGCCGCAACCATGACGGCGGCCGACCATGCGAACAACTGTACAAGCCGCTCAAAGCCGCCAGGCGTCCCCGCGGACCACAAAAGCCAGACCCCGACAATGAGTACAGTTGCCAGGAATGGCCATACGTCAGCAACGACCCGCCTGATGCCGAACAATCCGACACTGCCGGTCGGCGTGCCTCGAATCAATGCCGCTATCGCTCTCCTGCTGCGCCAAACCATCATCAGTAAAAGTACGTGAACAATCAACGCGACAAGCTTGGAAATGGTCTCGTACAGGTCCGGGCTTGCTCCCATTGCGAGAAGTATATTGGCAAGTGCTGTGCCGAATACTGCGATTACTATGATCCAGCGGAGCCAGTGATACACCCACACGGCGCTGGACTGGCTTATGTGCATCAAGCGAAGGTTCTCGTGAACGGGTGATACGAACAGCTTCAAGATTGCAAGTGCTATCCGCGTCGACACGTAGGCGCCCACGATGATCAGTAACCCCTCATGGAGCGCGGAACCTTGCTGGCTTACGACGCTGCCCAGAATACTGGCCAAGGCAACGAAGCCGAGTAAGGGCAGCAAATTGAGCACACCTTGTCCCAAGGCATATGGAATGCGTCGAAGCAGGCTCGAGTATCGTTCCGCTTCCAGTGGCCGACCATCCGTTGCCAGTTGCGTCGTTGTGCCGAGCGAGGGTGACAGGATATCGCGGCCTCGCTTCAATCCACGAATCAAGAGCCATTCCGCCAAAAGCGCGCCGGCCAGGACAAGTATTGCCTTCGCGAACGAGACAAACAGACCTTTCTGGTCTCTGGCTGCGGTCGTTGATGCTTGCCACCACTGGGCCGGATCTCTTAATTTGGTGAGCGAGCGAGCGCTGGACTGGAACCAATCTGACACTTGAGCCAATCGTTGGCTGGTCGCGGCAAGCAACTGATCGAGCAGCCCTCCCCGGGTAAGTGCGACCGGTGCGTCCTCTTCTTTGCTCGGTTCCGCGAGGGTGGCAGCGGGCTGCTCGCCACCGCTGGCCAGAACAATAGCGTGCAAAGTCTGTTCTAGCTCTGCACGCTTGGCGTCGTCCTGAAGAATGGACAACGCATGTCGAGCCTGGGCGGGGGTCAGTGTTGTGGTGGCGTCGGTCTGGGCTGCGCTGGCCGGACCCGCAGGTTCGACCGCATGGGCATCGCCCGCGATGGAGAAGATCACCAACAGGGTTATCAATAAAGCAGGGAGGAGCGTTATATTCCGACGGAGCAAAGGCATAAGCATTGATTCAAATATAAGCAGTCGTAGTCTGAAAGAATTCCGTCCCGGAGCAAACCGCATACCCGCATGGCCTTCGTGTGGCATGACACTTGCTGGGGTTACGGCGGGCTGGCTTGGCTTGCCACGATGGAAGCGTAGCCGAGTTATCGTGTGGGGTAACCGTAACGGAGAATGATATGTCAGTCGGAACAATATTGCTGATCATACTTATCTTGATACTCATTGGAGTGCTTCCCAGTTGGCCCCATAGCCGAGGTTGGGGGTACGGGCCTACAGGCGGAATAGGTATCCTGCTCGTGATACTTCTTGTGCTGCTCGCATTGGGATACGTATAGCCCTATCCCAGAGCCGTATCCAGAACCATCATCAGGCCAAAACCAATGATGAGTCCAATCGTTGCCGAAGATTCGTGGCCTTGCCGGTGAGACTCCGGGATGATTTCGTGACTGATCACGAAAAGCATCGCGCCCGCTGCGGCGGCCATGCCCCAAGGTAAGAGTGCGGCCGAAATACCGATTATGGCTACCCCGAACACGGCGGCCAAAGGTTCTACCAGCCCAGATAATACAGCCACCCCAGCCGACAGTCCTCGACCGTATCCGACGCCACGGAGTGCCAAAGCGACCACCATACCCTCCGGAACGTCTTGAATGGCGATCCCCATGGCGAGAGCCTGCGCGGCAAGTGCGTCGGGGCCGGTGAAACCCACGCCTATGGCAAGACCTTCCGGCAGGTTGTGCAGCGATATGGCGAGCACAAACAGCCAGACACGTTTGAGTTTACGTGCATGTCCGCCTTCAAGTCCTTTCACGAAGTGCTCGTGCGGCATTACGCGATCAATCAAGAGCAGGACGAGTGCTCCGATCAGCAGGCCACCCGCCACGACGCCGCTACCACTCCAGGGGCCTAACCCTTGGGACTCGGCGGCGTCCAATGCCGGAATAATCAAGGAGAATGAACACGCGGCCAACATGACGCCTGCGCCGAATCCCAGCATGCTGTCGTAGGAGCGCTGGGAGAAATTTAAAGAGAAAAGTATGGGCAAGGTGCCAAGTGCGGTGGCCAACGCCGCCATCGATCCGCCCCATAGGGCGCCCACCATCTTCTGGTTTGGGTCGATCAAGGTTGTATAGAGAGCCACGCATAGAAGAATCGTCGCGATAGCCAGGATGGATAGCACCAGCCAGTAACGCAACTTCGAAATTTGCTTGCCATTCGGTCGATCCGACGCAGCAACCTTTGATACGAGTTCTTCCATACGAATTCCGGAATGAAGCAAACAATGGGCAGGCGCCAACCCTTCCCCAACCCTCGGTGCTTATTATAAGGACCAGACGCCGGCAAGCTTGAGCGCCGAGCAAACGTCATACCCATTTATGCGGGACCGCCAGTTGCTGGCGAGTACTGCGCTCAGGTTCCAGGTCCTTCAGAAGCCGAGGCATATTGACGCTCAACGCGGTAAGGAGAAATAAATTGAAAAAGACGCTAAAACCCCTGAAACAGCAGGTTATCGTCATTACCGGTGCCAGTAGCGGCATTGGATTGGCCACCGCGCGCATCGCGGCGCGGCGCGGCGCCCGACTTGTGCTCGCCTGCCGAAACAAGCCCGCGCTCGACCGGCTGGTCGAGGAGCTTAAAGCGGAGGGGGCCGACGCCATCGCTGTCAAGGCCGATGTCGGCATACAGGAGGATCATCGGAAGATTCTGGATGCGGCGATTACTGCTTTCGGCGGCGTAGAAACGTGGGTCAACAACGCCGGCGTATCCATTTTCGGTAAGCTGGAAGAAGTCGCTATTGATGATCAGCGCCAATTGTTCGAGACCAATTACTGGGGTGTGGTTTACGGCTCGCTGACAGCCATCAGCCAACTGCGCCTGACAGGAGGCGCCTTGATCAACGTGGGGAGTGAAGTTTCCGACCGCGCCGTGCCCCTTCAAGGTGCGTATTCGGCCTCCAAACATGCGGTAAAGGGATTCACGGACGCACTGCGCATGGAACTCGAAGCCGATGGTGCCCCGGTTTCGGTCACATTGATCAAACCCGCCTCGATCGATACCGGCTTTTTACAGCATGCCAAGAATTATCTGGATGTGGAGCCGCAGCTTGCACCACCCGTCTATGACGCAAAGGTTGTGGCGGAAGCCATCCTCTATGCTGCGGAACATCCTATGCGGGATGTATTTGTCGGCAGCGCTTCGAAGGCCATTTCAGCATTCGGCCAGCGGATGCCCTCGTTTGCCGACAAATTGTTAGGCAGGTCGATGATTCGCGCGCAGCGTAGTGATAGGCCAGCGCAGGCGCGCCATGACGCCCTATGGGATGCGGGCGATGACCTGGCAAGAGAAAGTCGTGATACCGATAAACATGCACGCAGCTTCAGCGTTTACACCGATATGAACACTCGCTGGCGTGCCCTCACCCTTACCAGCGCGGGCCTGGCGATTGCCTATGGCGTGCTACGCCTCGCGGTGCGTCGCGGTCCCACTCGCTGATCCGGGGAACGACGGCCTATGTCAGCAATCCCCTCGGCGGCTCTCAAGCCGCAAGCCGCGACCTTGCCGCGCACCTTCATGCTGAGGCAATACACTCGCGTCCGAGACTACAGCCTGGAGCTCACCGCGACTTTGTCGCCTGAGGACCAATGCGTCCAATCCATGCCCGATGCAAGCCCAAGCAAATGGCATCTGGCCCACACCACCTGGTTTTTTGAAACAATGCTGCTGCGGCCTTTCTCGCCGCATTACCAGGTTTTCAATGATCGGTACCACTACCTCTTCAACTCTTATTATGAAAGCCTCGGCTCGCGGCATCCAAGGCCGCGGCGTGGGCTATTGACGCGTCCTACCGTGGACGAGGTGATCGACTACCGCCGACATGTGGACGCCGCCATGCAGCAATTGATCGAACATGCTGGACCGGACGCCTGGTTCAAGATCAGGCCATTGCTCTTACTCGGTTTGAACCACGAGCAGCAACACCAGGAGCTGCTGCTCACCGATATCCTGCACTTGTTCTCCTGCAATCCCTTGCTGCCGGCCTACCGATCTGGCAGCGACAAAGATTCCCTGTCCCCCGCTTCCATGGCTACGGAACATGGGCTCACATGGTTGCCTCAACCGGGAGGAACCGTTGGAATCGGTTGCATCGACACTGCCGGTGAGGAGGATTTTGCATTCGATAACGAAACACCAAGACACCATGTGTTGTTGTCTCCTTACAGGCTGGCTGACCGCCTTGTAACCTGTGGTGAATTCGCGGAATTCGTGTTCGACGGCGGCTATCAGCATGCCGGATTGTGGTTGTCTGATGGGTGGGCTGCGGTCGAATCTTGGGGCTGGACGGCGCCGGCATACTGGATGGCACCGGATGAACCCGAAGCCGGAATAGAGGGCTGGCAAACGTTTGGACTTGACGGTGTGCGGCCTCTGGATCCCTCAGCACCAGTCACTAATATCAGTTTTTACGAGGCGGCGGCATACGCTGAATGGGCGCAAGCCCGGCTGCCGACTGAGTTTGAGTGGGAGGCGGCGGCTCGGGATCCACGAATGGCGCAAGTGACCGGACATGCCTGGCAGTGGACGAGGTCATCCTACGATCCTTATCCGGGTTTTCGTTCTGCACCGGGCGCGGTCGGCGAATACAACGGTAAATTCATGGTCGGCCAGCTGGTATTGCGAGGCAGCAGTTTCGCAACCCCCCCCGGGCATACGCGGGTGACCTATCGTAATTTCTTCCAGCCGAGCGCGCGCTGGCAATTCTCGGGGTTGCGATTGGCAAGGGACAACATATGACCATAGGCCAACAGGCTCATCGCAGCACTACGCTGTTCAGCGTGTCCGCGGGCAAGGCTCCGACGGACGACTTTTCAGCGGACATGCTCAAGGCGCTCGCAAGCCGCCCGCGGTATTTATCCCCCAAGCATTTTTATGACGAGCAAGGCTCTTCCTTGTTTGATCAGATATGCGAGCTGCCCGAGTACTACCCCACGCGCGCGGAATTATCACTATTGAAGTTGCACGCGCAGGAGATCGCTGAGTTCCTGGGAAAGGATGTGGAGATCGTGGAATTCGGGGCAGGTTCCCAGCAGAAAATACAACTGCTGCTGGATGCCATGGATACTCCGCATTGTTATGTCCCCATTGATATCTCCGGCTCCCATCTTGCAGCGGCGGCTGAAACTTTGCAGCGTCGCTATCCCGAGCTTGACGTGCGACCAGTCGTGGGCGATTACACCAGTCCTTTGCGGCTGCCGGCAATGCACCGCAACTGCGATCGACGTGTGGGTTTTTTTCCCGGTTCAACCATAGGGAATCTGTGTCCGTCCGAAGCCTTGACATTCTTGAAGCAGGCACGTCACCTTTTACGCGGCGGAGGACTGTTGCTGGGTGTCGATCTGATCAAGGATCCAGCGATTCTCCATGCCGCGTATAACGATAGTCAGGGAGTCACGGCGGCCTTCAACCGTAATGTGCTCATTCGCGCAAATCGCGAACTGGATGCAAATTTCGAGATCAACGCGTTCGCCCACAGTGCCTTCTTCAACGCGCCATTACAACGCGTCGAGATGCACTTGATGAGCCTGCGGTCCCAACGGGTTCGTGTCTGCGACCAGACCTTTTCTTTTGCGCAAGGGGAAACATTGCACACTGAAAATTCCCATAAATATACGGTGGACGGCTTGCGAAGCATGGCGGTCAAAACAGGGTTCGAGCTGGGACCTGTATGGACGGATGCGCAGAACCAGTTTTGTCTTTGCTGGCTACAGATCCCATTCTGAAAGACCGCTGCATCCGACGCGCGCGGGCATGCGGGTTGCTCGAATACCCATGTATCGATCGATTCAGGAGCGGGCATGGAAACAGTCTCGGATTTCATTCTAAAGCGTCTTTCGGAATGGGGAGTAAAGCGCATATTTGCGTATCCGGGCGACGGTATAAACGGGCTGATCGGCGCATTTGGGCGTACAAAGGATGGACCGGAATTCGTGCAAGTACGGCACGAGGAAATGGCGGCGTTCATGGCTTGCGGTCACGCGAAGTTCACAGGGCAAGTTGGCCTGTGCATGGCAACATCGGGGCCCGGCGCGATTCATCTCCTGAACGGCCTGTACGACGCGAAAATGGATCATCAACCGGTTGTCGCGATCGTGGGACAACAGGCGCGTAGCGCATTGGGCGGTGACTATCAACAGGAAGTCGATCTTCTAAATCTATTCAAGGACGTTGCCGGCGATTTCGTGCACGTGGCCAGCAGCCCGGTCCAGGTGAGGCATCTTCTGGACCGGGCGATGCGCATCGCCATGGAGCGTCGTGCCGTGACGTGCATCATCGTGCCTAACGATGTGCAAGATTTACCGGCGGTGGAAACGCCTCCGCATGAACACGGAACAGTACATAGCGGTATAGGCTATACCGTACATTCCAATGTGCCTGACGAACAAGGCCTGCACGCGGCGGCCGATGTTCTGAACAGCGGCGAGCGAGTCGCGATACTGGTGGGTGCCGGTGCCTTGCATGCCACCCATGAAATCGAGCAGACCGCGGACCGCCTGGGTGCGGGCGTGGCAAAGGCATTGCTGGGCAAGGCAGCCATCCCCGACTCCCTTCCCTATGTGACAGGGTCGATAGGCTTATTGGGTACACGGCCCAGTTGGGAGCTCATGAATGGCTGCGACCGGCTTTTGCTGATCGGAACGTCGTTTCCCTACTCGGAGCTCCTGCCGGCCGAGGGCCAGGCCAGAGCTGTCCAGATAGACCGGGACGGACGAAACTTGAACATGCGGTATCCCGTGGAGGTAGGCTTGGTGGGAGACAGCAAGGCAAGCCTCCTTGCACTGCTCCCATTGCTGCGTAAAAAGCAGGACCGTACGTGGCGAGACAACATCGAAAAAAGCATCTCCCAATGGTGGAAGACTATGGAAGCACGCGCTATGGTACAGGCAGAGCCAGTCAATCCTCAACGTGTTTTCTGGGAGCTTTCAAGCCGGTTACCGGATCGCAGTATTCTTGCCTGCGATTCCGGATCAGCTGCCAACTGGTACGCGCGCGACTTGAAATTTCGCGACGGCATGCTCGGATCGGTATCGGGCGGCCTGGCATCGATGGGCTGTGCCCTGCCCTACGCGTTGGCAGGCAAGCTTGCATTCCCCGATCGTCCGGTCTTTGCATTGGTGGGCGATGGCGCCATGCAAATGAACGGCATCAACGAACTCATCACCGTGGCGAATCGTTGGAAGCAGTGGAAATCGCACGCTTTTGTCATCATGGTATTGAATAACGGGGATTTGAACCAAGTGACCTGGGAACAGCGTGCCATGGGTGGCGACCCACGGTTTGATACCTCCCAGTTGCTGCCGACTTTTCCCTATGCCGAATACGCGAAACTGCTCGGGCTGGACGGAATCAAGATAACAGACTCAGCACATGTTGGCGCGGCGTGGGACGCGGTGATCAACGCGGATCGCCCGACGCTGCTTGAGATGGTAACAGACCCCAATGTGCCGCCGCTTCCGCCCCATATCGAATTGAAACAGGCCAAAGCCTATTTACAGGCGATAAGCAAGGAAAGGGCGTCAGGCGGTGCCGTACTGCGCTCGACCATCAAACAATGGTGGGCGAGCTGATGCGACGCCAAACGCACTTGAATTTCCGAGGAGAATGCACCATGACAGACCACACCGCACCTGATCTCAATGAGATGCTGAAAAAGGCCACACAACTGCTCCAGGATACGGCTAGTTATACCGGAGCGGACATTGAGGCCGCTCGAGCACGTCTAAGACAGCAACTCGAAGCCGTGCAGGACTTGAAAGCGCGCCAAGGGTGGCTTGCGGCTCTGTGCGGAGCGCCTCTGTCCAGAGCGGTGAACCAGTGCGTGCATGAACATACCTGGTCGGCGATCGGCGCCGCCACACTATTGGGCATGCTGGCGGGACACTGTGTTGCCCGGCGACATTAAGCACGGACATTTAACGCCTATTCACACTCGTTTCGCCATTCTTAAGTGTTCGCAGGAAGGCGAAAAATCGTCTCTCATCGGCGTTCAAGCCCCGGGGCGTGGAAATAGCCTGCCTAGAAGGCAGTCGATCTTCAAGATATGCCTCTACGACAGCCGGGTGAATATAACAATCGCGGCAGACCGCGGGCGTGTTGCCCAGAAGTTTGGCCGCCGCCTTGACCACCTCGTTCACGATGCGTCGTTTGGAGTCCGGATCTTGATTTACGCCGGCGTGTCGTTGCAGCTGGTTCAACGTCAAGACGGACGCCGCCCACGTACGGTAATGTTTCGCGGTGAAATCGCCTCCCCCCGCCTCTTTGAGGTAATCGTTGACGCAGCCCGAATCAACGCGGCACCTGGTCCCATCGGGAGTCTTGAACTGGAAAAGTTCTTGACCTGGAATTTCCATGCAACGCTTTATGACCGCTGCTATACGACGATCTGAAACCTTGACGTCGTGCTCGATGCCCCCCTTGCCCCGGAACTGGAAGCGCACCTGATTTCCTATGACTGAGGTGTGGCGGCAGCGCAATGTCGTCAAGCCGTAGGATTTATTGGTTTTCGCATAGTATCGGTTACCCACCCGTATCAGTGTCAATTCAAGCAGTCGCACGATGACGGCCACCGTTTTCTCGCGAGTCAAAAGAGGGCCTTTCATGTCGCGTGCCACACGTCTCCTGATACGCGGCAACGCGAGGCCGAAAGCCCCCAGCTGCTCATATTTGGTGTTGTCGCGCGTTGCTCTCCATTGTTCGTGGTATCGATATTGTTTACGACCACGCGCATCTCTCGCCGTTGCCTGGATGTGTCCTTGCGGATCCGGGCATATCCATACTTCAGTGTACGCAGGCGGGATTGCCAGAGCATTGATGCGATCGATCATTCCGGCGTTCTCGATCAACTTGCCGTCGGTACCGCGATAGATGAACATGCCTTGTGAGAATTCGCGGGTTATGCCCGCAACGTCGTCAGAGACATAGATCAAGCCCTTCCTGGACGAGGGCATATTGGCATTAATGGTTGTCTTCCCCATACATCACAATTTTTTACGATATGTGCTGGTTGGCAAGGCTAGCGGATCCACGCGCCCCGGGTCAGCCCCACGAGTACTGTTTTAGCAAGTAGTATGCCTAAGCCTGATCGGATCCGGAGCCACTCTTTTTGGCGCATAACCCTCCTAGGGGAAAGGCGTTTTTGGGAGAATAAGCCTATATGTTTAACGTACAATGTGGAAGATCGGATGGGCGGCCCTACCATGTTGGCGGCGCATCGCATCGCTCTACATACTGAAGTTTGATACCGATCAAGAGCAAGCGCCGATTCGTAGTATTAAATATCACTTTACGATATAGTCGTTCTATCCATCTGGACGTTCGCTTTCTATTCACTACTGTTGTTATCGGAGATTATTATGTTTGCTAAAGTTGCTTTTGCCGCACTGCTGTCCGCCATGACCTTGCCAGCGCTGGCCGCCGATTGCGAAGCCACCATCGAAGGCAATGACGCGATGCAGTTCAACATGAAGGAAATGACCGTCGACAAAAGTTGCACCAAATTCACCGTGCACCTGAAACACACAGGTAAACTGCCCAAGGCCGCTATGGGTCATAACTGGGTGTTGACAAAAACCGCTGATAAACAAGGCGTTGCAACAGACGGCATGACCGCCGGCCTTACAAAGGACTACGTCAAGGCCGACGATGCGCGCGTCATTGCGCACACCAAAGTCGTCGGTGGCGGTGAATCCGATTCCGTCACATTCGATACCAGCAAGTTGGCGGCGGGTGAAAACTACACATTCTTTTGCTCATTCCCCGGACACTGGGCCATCATGACAGGCACGCTGAAACTCAGCAGCTAAGTGCATGCAGCAACGCGGTGCCCGTCACCGCGTTGCTTTTCCCTCCATCTGCTCTTTGCGCTCGATACAAAAACTTCAATGGCGTCCGGACCGTCGGCTGTTAGCAGGTCCCGATCACCCCACATCGTGCTTCCCTGCTTTTACTTGTAGTGAATCCCCAGGCAAATTGACCCAAGTCAATATGACGGAGTTAAAAAGTGCGTAAGATTCGAAACAGTCAATCGTTGAAAGAGTAGCCGCATGATCAGCCTTCCCCGACCACATGGGCTAGTCCGAACAGCACAGTTTGTTTTTCTTGCCTTATTGCTGGCAGTCAGCGTGATCCTCCAGACCTCGCATGCCCAGCGTCTCCCTGAATTTCTCGACACACTCAAACCCGCCGAAATCTTCCCGGGCGCTGACCGGGTTGGGCCGCCCGAGGGCAAACCCATGATAGCCCGCGCGTACGCGGGTGATCGTCAATTAGGTCTTGTCTACCTCACGACCGATGTCGTGAATACACGTGGCTATTCCAGCAAACCCATCGATACCCTCGTCGCCATCGCTGATAATGGTGAAATCGTTGGCGCCAAGCTGGTCAAGCACCACGAACCCATTGTTTTGATAGGCATTCCTCAAGCCAAGGTCGACGATTTTATCCAAGGCTATGTCGGGCTCAACTTTGTCGAGACCCCTCCGCGTCACGGCGCGCCCACACCGGTGGACATCATCAGCGGAGCCACCGTGACCATGATGGTCATCGGAGATACCATTACGCGTTCGGCCATGAGTGTCGCGCGTACTTATGGCATAGGCAGCCAAAAAAGCAGCGAGACTAAAGCAGCGCCGGTGGCGGCCCGAATCGTCGATGAAACGCAGAGCACGGTCCAGAGCTGGGACGAACTTGTCGCAAATGGTGCTGTGCGCCGCCTGCATTTGACGGTAGAGGACATCAACAAGGCATTCGAGGCGACGGGAAGGCAAGGCGCCATCGATCGTCCTGAATCGGGCGAGCCGGACGATGATTTCATCGACCTGTACACCGCACTCGTAAGCGTTCCAGCAATTGGGCGTAGCCTATTGGGCGAGACGGAATGGAAAATATTAAGCGAACGACTGAAGCCGGGCCAGCAAGCCATTCTTGTCGCTGGCGATGGGCACTACTCCTTCAAGGGCTCAGGTTACGTGCGCGGCGGTATTTTCGACCGTATTGAGCTAGTTCAGCAGGAAAGCAGCTTTCGCTTCAGAGATCGCGATCATCAGCGCCTGGCAGATGTTTTTGCGCAGGGCGCGCCTGGTTTCAAGGAAGTTGCCTTGTTTGTCGTTCCCGAGGATGCAACGTTGGATCCCGTGGCGCCTTGGCGCCTGCAGCTTATGGTCCAACGCGTGGTCAGCGTCAAAGAGAAAGCGTTTCTTACATTTGACCTCGATTACCAATTGCCGCAGCAATATACGCGCACCGATCCGACTGCAGTGGTGGCCGAGCCGGCGGCCGCCCAAGGAAGTACGGGGGATTCGACATCTCCAGCCGCCTCCGCTCCGGGCGGCAGTAATGCCGAGATAGCCGCCGAATTTGAAAATGCTCCCCCCTTGTGGAAACAGATCTGGCGTGCCAAGACGGGCCAGGTTTCCGCAGTGCTGGCCGCCCTGCTGCTGCTGGTGGGCGTATTTTTCTTCCAGGATCAACTTGCCAGCCGCCCTGTGTTCTACGATCGCTTCCGGCTGGTATTCCTTACATTCACCCTCTTCTGGATCGGGTGGTACGGACAGGCGCAGCTTTCCGTGGTCAACGTCCTGACTTTTACTTCGGCATTGCGCACAGACTTCCGCTGGGAATATTTCCTGATGGATCCCGTCGTTTTCATCTTGTGGTGCGCAACGGCCATATCCATGGTGTTCTGGAACCGTGGTGCGTTCTGTGGTTGGCTCTGCCCATTCGGAGCATTGCAGGAACTTACCAACCGCCTTGCCAAACGCCTGGGCGTCAAGCAGATCAACGTGCCGCATGGCGTGAATCAGCGGCTTTCGACAATCAAGTACGTTATTTTCATCGTGTTGTTCGGGTTCTCGCTGTACGAGCTTTCTGTCGCCGAACAGCTGGCCGAAGTAGAGCCCTTCAAGACCGCCATCATCCTTAAATTCGTGCGCTATTGGCCCTTCGTGCTGTTTGCAGTGCTGCTTTTGGTGGCAGGCCTGTTTATTGAGCGTTTTTTCTGCCGCTACCTCTGCCCGCTCGGAGCCGCCTTGGCAATTCCAGCCAGGTTACGGGTATTCAACTGGTTGCGCCGCTATCGTACTTGCGGTAATCCCTGCCAGCGCTGCAATATCGAATGTCCGGTGCAGGCTATCAATCCCGAAGGCGACATCAACCCCAACGAATGCATTCAATGTCTTCATTGCCAGATGTTGTATCACCACGAAACGAAATGCCCACACCTGATCCAAAAGAATGCCAAGCGGCAGAAACGCCACGTGCCACCGCCCGATGCCATGCCTGGGGAAACAGTGATCCGTTTCATACCGGCAGCGTCCAAACGGTCTGTTGCCGAACCGGAATCCTGATTTTGCACACATCACTTTGCCACTGAATATATATAGCTGCACTTCACTACGGCGCCGGCATTCGACAGCTCGCATACGGACGCCTAACAACGCAAGGAGTTTTTCATGTCTGATCAAAAATTAGAGAAGCCGGGGCTGAGTCGTCGGGGCTTCCTCGGAACCGCCGCGATTACCGGAGCCGCCGGCTTGGTGGGCGGTACACAATTGTCCTCGGCGTATGCCAAGGACGATAAAAAAGGTTCGAAGGGACAGTCCGCGCATGTGGGTCCAGGCGAGCTCGATGAATACTATGCATTTAATTCCAGCGGTCAGTCCGGGGAAGTTCGTGTAATGGGTTTGCCATCGATGCGCGAGTTTGTGCGCATACCTGTCTTTAATCATTGCAGCGCGACCGGCTGGGGCCGCACCAATGAAAGTCGCAAGATCCTGACCGAAGGGCTCACTCCGCAGACCAAGGAATATCTGAAGGACCAAGGCGGTGTATACCTTAATGGCGATGCACACCACCCTCACCTGTCCTTTACCGACGGAACGTACGACGGGCGTTTTCTGTTCATTAACGACAAGGCCAACACCCGCGTCGCGCGCATTCGTCTTGACGTCATGAAAACGGACAAGATCACCGAAATACCCAATGTGTCGGGTGTGCACGGCTTGCGTCCTCAGCGTTACCCACGTACCGGTTATGTGTTTGCCAATGGCGAACACATAATCCCTCTGCCCAACGATGGAAAAATCACCGACGATCCGAAGAAGAACTTCTTTGCAGTCTACACAGCGCTGGACGGCGACACCATGAAGGTGGCGTGGCAAGTGATGGTGGATGGAAATCTGGACAACGGAGATGCAGACTACCAAGGCAAGTACTCATTTTCGACATGCTACAACTCTGAAAAAGGTCTCACTGTCGAAGAGATTTCAGCCAACGAGCAGGATTGGGTTGTTGTATTCAACCTCAAGCGTATTGAAGAAGCCGTCAAGAACGGTGATTTCAAGGAAATGGGTGGCGTGCCTGTCATCGATGGTCGCCATGGTTCAAAATACACCCGCTACATACCCGTACCCAACTCGCCACATGGCTGCAATGCCGCGCCAGATGGTATTCATATCGTACTGAACGGCAAGCTTTCGCCTACAGTCACTGTCCTTGACGTTCGCATGCTGGATGACCTGTTTGAAGACAAGATCAAGCCGCGTGATTGCGTGGTGGCAGAACCCCAGCTCGGACTCGGACCGCTGCACACAGCTTTCGATGGTCGGGGCAACGCCTACACCACCCTGTTCATCGACAGTCAGATCGTCAAATGGGACATAGACAAGGCCAAGCGTGCCTACAAGGGAGAAAAAGTCGACCCCATCGTTCAGAAGCTCGACGTCCATTATCAGCCGGGTCATAACCATACGACCATGGGCGAGACGAAAGAAGCCGATGGCAAGTGGATGGTCTCGCTGAATAAATTCTCCAAAGACCGCTTCCTGAATGTCGGTCCTTTGAAGCCCGAAAACGATCAGCTTATCGATATATCGGGCGATGAAATGAAGCTCGTGCACGACGGCCCTAGTTTCGCCGAGCCACACGATATGTGCCTGGTCCACCGTACGAAGGTCCGTCCATTAAGCGTATGGAAGCGTGACGATCCCATGTGGGAAGACGCCCGGGAAATGGCCAAGAAGGATGGTGTAACGCTGGAAGGTGCCAGTAATGTGATTCGCGATGGTAATAAGGTGCGTGTCTACATGATTGCCGTGGCCCCCATGTTCAGTCTTCAGAAGTTCGAAGTCAATGAAGGTGATGAGGTCACCGTCGTCGTCACCAATATGGAAGTCATTGAAGATTTGACTCACGGATTTACAATGGAAGGACATGGTGTCGCCATGGAAATCGGGCCTCAGGCGACGTCGTCGATTACATTCAAGGCGGGTCGGCCGGGAGTTCATTGGTATTACTGCCAGTGGTTCTGCCATGCCTTGCATATGGAAATGTCGGGCCAGATGATTGTCCGTCCCAAGGCATCCGTATAAAACTGTATGAGGCTGCCTGCATATTCTCTTGCTCAATGGCTGGCCCCGCTCAGCGTAGCGCTGCTCGGACTTGGCCTGTCCGGGGCCAGCATCGCCAAGACCATCGATGTAGGCGACGGCGCTAACTTGCAGTCCGCCATCGCATCGGCGGCGTCGGGCGATGTTATCCGGCTTAAGTCTGGGGAATATGCGGGCAATATTGTCATCGACAAGCCGCTGGTCATCGAAGGGCCAGCGGACCGTTCAGCCAACATCATCGGCACTCGTCGGGGCCGCACCATGTGGGTCCAGGCGCCAGATGTCACGATACGCAATATCACGGTTAAAAACTCGGGCCTCAGTCTTTCCGAGATGGATGCAGGCATTTTTCTTGATAAACCCGCCCACCGCGCTCGCATCGAAAGAAACGATGTGCTCGATAATTCGGTGGGCATCTATGTATGGGGTCCTCATGACGCCATCGTGCAGAATAACCGCATCGTCGGCAATACCGACCTGCGGGTCGCCGAACGCGGCAACGGTGTCACCCTATGGAATACGCCGGGAACCAGCGTAATTGGCAACGATATTTCGAAAGGCCGTGACGGCATTTTCGTCAATGCAAGCAAACACAATATCTTCCGTGGGAATCGCTTCAGCGATTTGCGCTATGCCGTGCACTATATGTACACGAACGATAGCGAAGTCAGCGAAAACGTTTCCGTGGGCAATGATATTGGCTATGCCATCATGTTCTCGAACAAGTTGGTCATCAAGGACAATATCTCCATCAAAAGCCATGATCAGGGCTTAATGCTCAATTATGCAAATAACTCAACCATTACCGGCAACGTCGTCGAAGGTGGTGAAAAATGCGTTTTTATCTATAACGCGAATCAGAATCTGTTTGACGGCAACCACTTCCAGGACTGTGCCATCGGGATACACTTCACGGCTGGATCCGAGGGCAACCACATGAGCAACAACGCTTTTGTCAACAATCGCAATCAGGTCAAGTATGTTGGAACGCGATACCTGGATTGGTCCAGAAACGGTCGGGGCAACTACTGGAGCGATAACACCGCGTTCGATCTGGATGGCAACGGGATTGCCGATACGGCTTATCGGCCCAACGATGTAATAGATCAGGTGATATGGCGAGCGCCTTCCGCCCGCGTGCTGCTCAACAGTCCGGCGGTTTCGATTGTCCGCTGGGCGCAGTCTCAATTCCCGGCCATATTGCCGGGAGGTGTGGTGGACAGCGCTCCCCTGATGGAAGCTCCTGCCCTGCAGACGCTCAAGAAATACAAGGACCTGCCATGACAGAGTTTCATGTGTCGCTGTCAGGCGTCACGAAGGACTATGGCAAGCAACGCGCTGTCAATAATATGGATCTGACACTCCGTGCCGGGGAGTGCGTGGCCTTGGCCGGACACAACGGTGCCGGAAAAAGTACGCTGATCAAACTTATACTGGGTCTGATACGTCCCAGTTCGGGGAAAGTGATGCTGTTGGGCCACGAAGCCTCCAGCAGTACCGCCGTGCGCATGCGCAGAAACGTCGGTTATCTGCCGGAAACCGTAGCCCTGCATCCCTCCTTGACCGGCGCCGAGACGCTTGCGTTCTATGCCCGGCTCAAGCGCCAGCCGGTATCGGCTAATACGGCTCTCCTGGTCCGGGTGGGCATCGCACAGGCCGCGCAACGACGGGTCGGCGCTTATTCGAAAGGCATGCGACAAAGATTGGCTTTGGCACAAGCGTTATTGGGCACACCCAAAGTGCTGCTGTTCGATGAACCTACTACTGGCCTGGATCCTGCGTCGCGCTTAATGTTCTACGAGATCGTGCGCGAACTGCGTAATGGTGGTTCGACGGTGTTGCTCAGCACACACGCCTTATCCGAACTTGATGGTCATACGGACCGCATCGTGGTCATGAAGAATGGAAGCAAAATTGCTGACGGCTCAATGTCTCAGTTGCGGCACACAGCCGACCTGCCCATCCGCATCCGTCTGAAACTTGCCCAGAACGCCTCGCCAGCCGGCCTGCTACCCGACGCGTGGCAGCGAATCGATGAATCGAAGTTCGAGCTGGCCTGCACCGAACGCAGCAAGGTTGAAGCCATACGCAGCATAGGCGCGCTTAACATGGCCATCGACGACATTGAAATACATACCCCTAGCCTGGATGATATGTACGCACATTTTCTCAGGCGAGAAGACTTATGAACGCTGTTTTTATCATTGTTGGCAAGGAAATCCGCGACGGACTGCGAAATCGCTGGGTGCTTGCCACGGCATTGCTGCTTGCCATGCTGGCGCTCTCGCTGGGCTTTCTAGGCAGTTCGCCTACTGGCGCCGTCAAGGTCGACCCACTGACCGTCACGGTCGTCAGCCTCTCGAGCTTGTCCATATTCCTTGTGCCCTTAATCGCAATGTTGCTGGCGTATGACGCCATTGTGGGTGAAATAGACCGGGGAACGATGGCCCTGCTGCTTAGCTATCCGGTATCGCGCTGGCAAATCATGGTTGGAAAGTTCGTCGGGCATCTGGCTGTTCTCACCGTGGCGACTACAGTAGGCTATGGCTCGGCCGGGATAGCTTTGCAATGGGTGCACGGCGCGCCCGATCCTGCCGCATGGCAGGCGTTTGCGTTCCTCATCTTGGCCAGTGTATTGCTGGGCGCGAGCTTTCTGGCCATGGGGTACATGATCAGCGCGGTGGTGCGCGAGCGTGCCACCGCAGCAGGAATCGCGATTGGAGTCTGGCTCTTTTTCGTGGTGATCTACGACATGGCTTTATTGGGGGTTCTGGTTGCAGACCAGGGAAAATTCGTCACTGCCGAGCTGCTGAATAACGTCCTGCTGTTCAACCCTTCAGACGTGTACAGGCTCCTTAACCTGACAGGTTACGAGAATGTATCCATGTTCGCAGGCATGGCAGGTTTAAGCAGCCAAACGAGCCTGGGCATGCCCGTGCTGGTCATTGCACAGTTATTATGGATAGTGATTCCGTTTTCACTTGCTGCCGCTTTCTTTCAACGGAGGCAGTTATGACGCCGCGCCGGCTTGCAGGTATCTTTCTCGTTGTTCTGCTGCTGTCAGCATGCGGCAGCGAGGATGGCTCCAATGCGCCGCCGCCCGCCGCGCAAGAAGTCACCCTCGATTCGGTTGGTCACTATTGCGGGATGAATTTGGTTGAACACTCAGGACCCAAGGGGCAGATCTTCGTTAATGGTCGCGAAAGTCCTGTCTGGTTTACCACCATCAAGCAAGTGTTCGCCTACACGCTGTTGCCCGAAGAACCCAAGGGAATCCGCGCCATCTATGTGCACGATATGGGCAAGGTAAGTAATTGGAATCAACCCGAGGCCGGCACATGGATCGATGCGCGCAGCGCCTTTTATGTGATCGAGAGCGAGTTCATCGGAGGCATGGGCGCCGAAGATGCATTGCCCTTTGGCGATAAAGCCAAGGCTCTGGATTTTGCCGACAAGTATCGCGGACGTGTCGTGGCCTTCAACGATATGCCGGAGGATTACATTCTCAGCCACAATGACGCGGCAGAAGGAATGGGATCGGCACCCGCAGCACCACATGGAGAGTCTTCACATTGAAAAATCTATCTTCCCGGCGGCGCTTTATCGGAATACTTGCCGCCAGTACGGGCATCCTCCTGGCTCCTGGCGCCTGGCGCGGCGCTCTCGCGTATGCGTCTGCTGCCCCTCCCCTGACGAGCTGGCGCGGCGTAGCGTTAGGCGCCGACGCAGAGCTGCACATTTATCATGCAGACACGGGTGTCGCCAGAACCCTGATCGAGCAGTCTGTGGCCGAGGTGCATCGTCTGGAGAAGGTATTCAGCCTGTATCAGGACGACAGCGCGTTATCCGTGCTCAACCGCCAAGGGTATCTTGAGCATCCTCCGGCAGATTTGCTGAACTTGCTCAGCACAAGTCGACATTTCAGTACGTTGACGGCTGGCGCATTCGACCCCACGGTGCAGCCTTTGTGGTCGTTGTATGCAGAACACTTCTCCAAGCCCCAGGCTGATCCGGCCGGACCCTCAAAAGCCGCCATAGAAGGGGCCCTTGCTTTGGTGGATCACGAAAGCGTCCAGATAGGCACGGATCGAATTCAATTGCGCCGTCCTGGCATGGCGCTTACCCTGAACGGTATTGCCCAGGGCTATATTACTGACCGGGTCACTCACCTGTTGCGCAAAGGGGGGCTGGATCGCGCGCTTGTCGACATGGGCGAGATCCAGGGTATGGATCACAACGAACGTGCCCTGCCATGGCGTGTGGGCCTTGCCAATCCGGAACATCCAGAACAAATAGTCGAGACAGTATTGATACGCAACCAAGCGTTGGCTACGTCTGGCGGTTACGGTACTCATCTCGATCCAGCGGGTCGCTTCGCACATATCTTCGATCCGCGAACCGGTTCGAGCCAGCCGCGGTATCGCAGCGTCTCCGTACTGGCGTCGAACGCCACCACGGCCGATGCCTTGTCTACAGGGCTTTCAAACTTGGCATTGCCAGCCGCTGAAACAATCGTTCGGACTATGGACGTCAAAGCGTGGTTCATCCTCGCGGATGGGTCAAAAATCTTGCTGGAAAACTGAACATCAGGCCATTCCTCTTTACTGAGGCGATTCGCCGTAGACGGATCCCGCCGGATTTCAAAAAACGCGCGTTTGAGTGAACTGCACCCCAGAAGTTGGATGAATGTCCAACCTTTGGGGTGCAGTTCATTTGAGGGCGCGTTTCACGATGTTAATCCAGGGCGCTATCCGGGCTTGCATCCCAGACTGGCGTAATAGGCGGCGAGGTTCTCGATGTCCGTGTCTGTCAGACCTTCTGCCATCAGAGACATCATCTCGTTTTTGCGCATCCCCGACTTGAAGTCGCGCAACGCTTTTTCCAGGTAAATCGAATTCTGGCCCGCCAGGTTTGGAGCTTCGGGCAGCGTCGCAATTCCGTTGGTGCCATGGCAGGTTGCGCATTGCACGGCTTTGGACCGGCCGGCCGCCAGGTCGGCAGACCATGCCGGCGTTCCGGGTGACAGCGCAGCCGAAGTCAGAAACAGCACCTTTGCCACGGCTGCAGCGCCACTACTTCCTTTCATACGAAATCCTGTAGATGGCACCGACGTAGTCGTCCGAGACCAGCAAGGATCCGTCCGGCAACATGGCTACATCGACCGGGCGGCCCAGATACTCGTTGTCAGGAGTAAGCCATCCCTCGGCGAATACCTCGGTCTTGGCGGCTGTGCCGTCTTCGTTCAGACTGGTGAACATCACCCGGGCACCTATCGGCGTGGTGCGGTTCCAGGACCCGTGCTGTGCGGAAAAAATACCACCCTGGTACTGCTCGGGAAACATCTTGCCGTTGTAGAACATCATTCCCAAATCGGCAGCGTGGGCATCCATTTCAACTTGCGGGAACACCACGTCGGCAGGCACTGCGGCGTCTTTGAACTCAACTGTCTTGACTTTCCCGCCGCCATAGTATGGGAAGCCGAAATGTTGACCCATTTCAGTTGCCCGATTCAGTTCCCCGGGAGGAATGTCGTCGCCCATCCCATCAACCTGGTTGTCGGTGAACCACAACGTCTTGTCCTTGGGATTGAAATCCAGCCCTACCGAGTTGCGCACGCCGTGTGCGTAGACCTCGCGGTTTTCGCCGTTCTGGTCCATGCGTATGATGCCCATCATTCCGTTTTTGCTATAGAGCTCGGCTTTTTCCGGCGTCGGTACGTTGAATGGATTACCCAAGGTTATATAGAGTTTATTGTCAGGACCGACACGGCAGGCCCGAGCGCCATGGTTGAAGCTCTCTTCTTCAACTGGAACCAGTTCTCCTTGCGGCACCACGATACCTGCTGCGACATCCGGGCCTTCATAGAAGAACTCGGCGGCGGGATACACCAGTACGCGATTATGCTCGACGGCGTAAAGCATACCGTCACGCGAGAAGCAGACGCCGTTCGGCACCTTCATGGTTACAGAGGGCGCGAATAGCTTCACGTCGTCGGCGACCCGGCTTTTGGTCCGGTCGGTGACCGACCAGATCTTGGTCTTGCGCGTTCCGGCAAACACCACTCCGGTGGATGGGCCGACGGCCATGTGACGCGCGTCGGGGACAATGGCGTAAAGCGAAATCTTGAAACCCGGAGGCAGCGTTATTTTCTCGAGATTGCGCTTGATAGTATCGGCATTTGGCCCGGTTTGCGGCACCGATTCGATATCGAGCGATGCCCCGGTGGTGCTCATATTCATGAGTTTTTCAACGTTGTCCTGGGCAGTTGCCGCACCTGCCATAGCACTACAGGCAACACCCACCAAAACAGCCGAAATACGCATTGTGATGTTCATTATATTGTCTCCCAGTGTGTGATAAGCGCAGCGTGTGTGCAGGACTGCAAGCGTATTGATGCTACTCCCATTCACTTTTGAGACACTAGGCCGTTTATCCTAGTGTCCGGAGCCTGCTGTTGCTTCCGGGTCTTTTCGATTGACCTGGTGGCTGCCCGTGCTTGCCACTTTCTCCGTTGACTTCCTCTCACCCCGTATAATCCGGGTCATGGCACAATTTGGTTGCCGTAGAACCTTAGCAATGGAACCACATGAAGAAGACCGATCTCGAGAAGAACAAAGCGTTGAAAATTGTGGAAAAGATGAAGAAAGGCGGTACGCCAGACCGTTTTTCAGGTGATTCGGCTGGAGCCCCTATTGATCGGCGCGAACAGCGCAAGCTCGATCAAGCCCAGGGGCTGGTTGCCTTTCCCGTCAAAATCAAGCAAACACACGCGGATCAGATCCGCGCCATGGCGACTGCGCAAAATATCAGCACCAACGAATTGATGGGCGTTTTGCTGGAAAAAGCATTGAAAAGCTGAAGGCAGTACAAAGGCCGCCGGCCGTGGCCGATCCAGGCATTGGCGCGGCTGTCTTTAGTGCAGCATAGCGGCCGCTACCTTGCAAATCGCTAAGAAGCTTCTTTCTTGTATATGGCAGTTTAACCTGATAAGATAGTAATTAATTACTATCTTATCAGGATTATTCATGGATGCACATCCGAAACACCTGCCGGCCGATGAGCGTCGTGCCGTCACAGTCGAGTCTGTCGTGGCGCTTGCGGGCTCACAAAATCCAAGCGATATCACGACTGCGGCTATCGCCAAGCATATGAACTTGACACAAGGCGCGCTGTTTCGGCACTTCCCGAACAAGGAAGCTATCTGGCGGGCGGTCATGGAGTGGGTAGCAGAGCATCTATTAGCCAGAATCGATCGGTCCGCACATGGAATCGAGTCGCCGTTGGCAGCCATGGAGGCGATGTTCCTGAGTCACATCGAATTTGTGGTCGAGCACCCGGGCGTGCCGAGGATGATATTTGGTGAACTTCAGCGTGCCGAATCGACACCAGCGAAGAACATGGTGCAAATCCTGATCCAGCGCTACGGCGAACGTTTGCATCGTCTCATCGACAAAGGCAAGGCCATCGGCGAGCTGTCTCCCGAGCTTGACAACGTAGCGGCGGTCACGCTGTTCATCGGCACGATCCAGGGCTTGGTAATGCAATCGCTGTTGGCCGGCGATGTGGAACGTATGCACCGCGATGCACCGCGTGTCTTTGCAATTTATCGACGTGGCATAACGAAGAGCGTGTAATGAAGAAAGCACCCTTGCAAGGCCGCACCCTGGCGCTGCTTGCCGTCATCATTCCTTTGCTGGTGCTCTTCATTTATGTCGGTCTGCGGTCAGGGCCGCTCGCCCCGGTCGCTGTGATGGTGGCAAGCGTGGAGTCACGGGCCATCACGCCAGCGCTTTTCGGAATCGGCTCGGTGGAGGCACGTTACACCTACAAGATCGGGCCGACATTCGCGGGGCGCGTGCGACGCTTGGATGTGCATGTGGGCGACCAGGTCAACGCCGGACAGGTGCTCGGCGAGATGGAGCCAGTCGATATCGATGATCGGGTTCGCGCCCAAGAATCGGCATTCAGACGTGCCGAAGCCGTGTTGCGCGAAGCGGTAGCCCGGCAGGTCTATGCGCGGACCCAGGCGCGGCGCTACGAGCGATTGCTTGCAGTGCGCTCGACCAGCGAGGAAATCGTCACGACGAAGCGGCAGGAACTCCAGATTGCCGACGCTGCCCTATCCGCCGCGCGGGAAGACATTGCCCGGGCGCGCTCCGACCGCGAAGGACTCATCGCGCAGAGAAGCAATCTGCGCCTGATTGCCCCCGCCGACGGTGTGGTTGTCGTACGCGATGCTGATCCCGGCACGACCGTCGTCGCAGGCCAAGCCGTGGTGGAAGTGATCGACCCTGCAAGTTTATGGATCAATGTGCGCTTCGACCAGATCAACGCAACAGGGCTGGCTGGGGGGCTACCGGCTCGTATCGTCCTGCGTTCGCGTGGCGGGCAGACGTTGCCAGGTCGCATGTTGCGTGTGGAACCCAAGGCCGATGCGGTAACCGAGGAAATGCTCGCCAAGGTCACATTCGATACTAAACCAGAACAGTTGCCGCCGGTGGGTGAACTGGCGGAAGTCACGGTTGACTTGCCAGCACTCCCAGCCGCGCCATTGGTCCCGAACGCTGCCATCCAGCGAGAAGGCAATAAAGTCGGTGTTTGGCAAATCGTGCACGGTGACCTGCGCTTCTCCCCAGTCACGTTCGGCGCCTCTGACCTTAACGGCAACGTACAGGTGCTCGACGGACTCAAGATAGGCGATCAAGTGGTGACCTATAGCGAAAAGGCATTGACGGCGCGCAGCCGCATCCATGTGGTCGACCACATCCCGGGAGTGTCAGGATGATTAGCCTGGCTGGCCGCGACATTCTCCATGCCTGGGGAAAATTCGTCTTCACTGGTATTGGTCTGGGTCTGCTGATCGGCGTCACCCTGGTCATGGCCGGGGTGTACCGGGGCATGGTGGACGATGGCAAGGCGCTGCTCGACAACAGTGGCGCCGACCTCTGGGTGGTGCAAAAGGACACTCTTGGTCCCTATGCGGAGCCGTCCAGCCTTACCGATGACGCGCATCGCGCCATCCTCGCCATGCCGGGAGTCGCTCTGGCAGCAAACGTGACCTATCTGACCATGCAAGTACGCAAGGGCGAGACCGATGTACGCAGCATGGTGGTTGGAATTGCGCCAGGCGCGTTGGGGGCTGTCCCAGGATGGCCGCCCTATCTCATTGCTGGACGTCAGATCACGCGAGGTCACTATGAGGCTGTAGCTGACATCGCCACCGGTTTTAAGCTCGGTGAGGTGGTGAAGATCCGCCGCAACCAATACACCGTCGTAGGGTTGACCCGGCGCATGGTGTCGTCCAGCGGTGACCCGATGGTATTCATTCCGCTCAAGGATGCCCAAGAGGCTCAATTCGTGAAGGACAACGACGCCATCTGGCAAAGTCGGCGTCGCACCGAAGCCAACCCGGCTTTCAATCAACCCGGAGTTCCAGGCTTGCTGGATGCTGTGATTGCCTCACAGAACACCAACGCATTCGTTAACGCAGTACTCGTCACACTGAAACCAGGCCATGCTCCGGACGAGGTGGCCGAATCGATTCGGCGCTGGAAACGTTTGACGGTCTACACCCGGATTCAGATGGAAGACATCCTCGTCGGCAAGCTGATTGCCACCTCGGCCAAGCAGATCGGTATGTTCCTGGTGATTCTGGCCATTGTTAGCGCGGCCATTGTGGCCTTCATCATCTATTCGCTGACCATGGACAAAATTCGCGAGATCGCAGTCTTGAAGCTCATTGGCACTCGTAATCGTACTATTGCCGCGATGATCATGCAGCAGGCGTTAGCACTGGGTGTGATCGGCTTTGTCGTCGGCAAGATCACCGCCACCTTTACCGCTCCCCTTTTTCCCAAGTATGTGTTGTTGATGCCGGTTGATACCATTGTCGGTTTTTTTGCCGTGCTCGTGATCTGCGCACTCGCTAGCATCGTCGCCATTCGCATCGCGCTCAAGGTCGACCCGGCCGAGGCTATTGGAGGATGAGATGGGTGGCAACGGCATTCGAATCGAAGGTTTAAGAAAACGCTACGGCGAGGGCGACACCGCTGTCGATGCCTTGAAGAATGTAGACATGCAGGTGGCACCCGGCGAGGTGGTCGGACTGATCGGCCCTTCGGGCTCCGGCAAGAGCACGCTGCTCAAGTGTCTGGGTGCCGTGATCGATCCGACTGCCGGTCGCATGACGCTGGGCAATGAAGTGATCTACGACAATGGCTGGAAAGTCCGCGACCTGCGCGCCTTGCGGCGCGACAAGATCGGTTTCGTATTCCAGGCACCGTACCTGATTCCGTTTCTCGATGTCACCGACAACGTGGCGCTGCTGCCCATGCTTGCAGGTGTCGCGAATGGGGCGTCACGCGCGAAGGCACTGGAACTGCTCACGGCGCTTGATGTGCAACACAGGGCTCGCGCCATGCCTTCGCAACTCTCCGGTGGAGAGCAGCAACGGGTCGCCATCGCCCGCGGACTGGTCAATCGTCCGCCGGTGATCCTGGCGGATGAACCCACCGCCCCCCTCGACAGCGAGCGCGCCATGGCTGTGATTCGTATTCTCAACGACATGGCAAAGACGTTCAAGACTGCCATCATCGTGGTTACCCACGACGAAAAAATCATCCCTACTTTTAAACGCATCTATCACATTCGCGACGGTGTGACCCATGAAGAAGCTGGCGAAGGACGGGAGTTCGAATGAGAGAACGATTGCACTGCCGGTCAAGTTCACATCCCGTGCGCCAAAACATGCCAGCGCTTCTATTCCTGAGTTCCATCCGTCTCGGAAGGCGGCTTGCGGCAACCGGCCTGATCGTCGGGCTGGTCGTCACCGGTTTGACCGGCTGTGCCGCCGGTCCCGATTTTCAGTCACCCGCCGCACCCCAAGCTGCTCGCTACACGGCAACATCGGTGGCTGACAGAACCGCATCCGCACCCACGGAATTCGGCGCAGCACAACGTCTGGTTGAAGGGCTTCCGATCGAAACGCAATGGTGGAGGGGCTTGGGTTCATACGCACTTGACGGGCTGGTGAATGAAGCACTCCTTGCCAGCCCGACGTTGGCAAACATCAGAGCCAACTTACGACAGGCGCAGGAGCTTCTTGCCGCAAAAGCAGGTTCGACACACTATCCACAGCTGGACCTGGCACTGGGATCCCAGCGTCAGCAAATGAGTCCCAGCAGCCAAGGGTTGAGCGGAGACGTTCGTCAATTCAGCCTCTACAATGCCAGCGTTGGCGCGCATTACACGCTGGATCTGGCTGGCGGCAACCGGCGCGCACTCGAGGCCTTGGCTGCCCGTGTCGACTATCGCCGCTTCGAACTGAATGCTGCGCGCCTGACTCTCGTCGGCAACATGGCAACCGCTGCCATCACCCGAGCACGCCTTGCCGCGCAATCGGACGCCACTACCGCGATCCTGCATGCGCAAGATGAGCAACTGCGGTTAGCCCATGAACGCGTGCGTATCGGCCAGGCCTCGCCTGACGAAGCGTTGAGCCTGCGAACTCAGGCGGAGCAAACACGGGCTGGATTGCCTGCGTTGCGTAAACAGCTGCAACAAACCGACCATCTACTGGCGGTGCTTGCCGGTCGCGCTCCGGGCACGGGTGGTGTCCCCTCCTTCACTCTGGCGGATTTCACGCTGCCCGTCGAGTTACCGCTAGTCGTGCCATCGGAATTGGTGCGTCGGCGACCGGATATTCAGGCGGCAGAGGCGTTGTTGCGTGCGGCCAATGCAGACTATGGTGTGGCAGTCGCCAAGCTTTACCCACAGATCACATTGAGCGCCGACCTTGGCACTCAAGCGCTGACTGCCGGTGCCCTGTTCGGCGGCGGGTCTGCGGTGTGGGGCCTGGTTGCACAGCTCACACAGCCTCTTTTCAACCCAGGGCTGCCCGCTGAGAAAAGGGCGGCACTAGCCGCTTTTGATGCGGCGGCAGCCAATTACCAGAGTGTCGTATTGGAGTCTTTACGTAACGTCGCCGATACCCTGCGCGCGGTCGAAAGCGATGCCCAGACCTTGACTGCCCTCGCTGTCGCTGATTCGGCTGCACAGGCTTCCTTGCAGTCGATTGAGCGGCAATTCCGGCTGGGCGCGGCCAGCTACCTGCAGCTGCTCATCGCGCAGCAACAGGTACAGCAAATCCGGATCGATATGGTTGCGGCCCAGGCGCAACGCTTGGCCGATAGCGTTGCTTTATTTCAAGCTCTGGGCGGTGGCGTCGTCAGGTAACGCCGCACTGGCGTACTGCAATCCTTGTATTAGAAGGAATAGCTAATATTCGTACCCGCGGTCCAATGGCGGCCCGGAGCAGGCTCGTAGTAGCGCTGGTTTCCTTCATTCACGATGACTGAACCGGCATAATGCCGATCGAACAGGTTGTCGAGGCGTGCAAAGGTACTGACTTCCCAAGGACCGGTACGCCATAAGTACCCAGCACTGATGGCAGCGACGAAATAAGCAGGCGTGGTTTCGCTATTGGCATCGTTGACCTGAATATCGCTTAAATAGCGGGCTTCGAGACCCGCTCGCCATCCGGTGGGTGGTGCCCAACCCACGGCCGCATAAGCAGCCTGGCGCGCGATACCTGGTATTTTATTGCCGGCATGGATGGCACTGGAACAGGCGGGGGCAACGCAGTCGTCGCGATACTCGGCGTCCAGCCAGGTGTAGGCCAGATCGCTGCGCCAATTATGGAGGAATTTTCCGGTCCAGCCTAACTCGAAGCCGTTCCGGCGCGTCCCGCCAGCATTCTGGTATACGGTGCGGCCTCCAATACTTTCGGCAGTGACGATTTCGTCTTCGGTACGAGTCTGGAATAATGCCGCCGTGATCAGGCCCGCCTTGGTTTGGACCTTGGCGCCGAGCTCGACGCTGGTATTGACTGATGGCTGCAGGCCAAAATTCAGACCGGCCAGACCCCCGGACCTGTACGAGATTTCGTTGAAAGTGGGCGTTTCGAACCCCCGCCCCGCCGATGCGTAAAGGCTGAAATCGGGTGTCGCGGCGTAACGCAACGAGACGATCGGCAAGGCCTTTTGGTAACGCGCATCGCCGCTGCCATCATTATTGATTTGGGTAATGTAGTGATCATTTGACGAGAAGTCGACCGTGCTGTAACGCAGTCCGGCGTCTAGTGTCCATTGCTCGGCAAACTGCCAGGACGCCTGAAGATAGGGGTCGAGATTCCAGCTTTTGTTGGTTTCGTTACGGCGCAGGTCTCCTTGCACACCAAGCTGGCGCCCCGCTGGAGCGTTGACGAAATTGAAGTAACCTTTTCGTTGCTCGGTCATTTCATCGTAGGCCATCCCTCCGACAAGCGTCAGGGGTTTGCCGGCGAACGCCAGCTTTGAGGTCCAACGCAGGTCTGCGCCGCCATACTCGCGTTTGAGGTCTATAAGGCCGCCAGCATGCAGGGGATTGGCGGAACTGGTTTGCGCAAAGAAAGGAATGGCCTGGTATTGCGTTGTTTTTCGTTGGCCAAAATAAACCATGGCACGCAGTTCGTGATTTGTGTTGATTCTTTGATCGTAGATCAGGCCGCCTTGCGTCTGCCTGACGGTTTTGCGCGTGTTGTAGTCGATCGCGCCGGTATGAACACTGCGCGGGTCGTTCTCGAATGCTGACCGCCCCAGGCCCAGGGGATCATCTGCCTTGATGTCTACGCTATTGCCGATCAGGGTGAGGCGGCTGTCGTCGCTGAATTGAAGGCCCAGTTTCATGTTGCCCAGATTCTTGCGCGTACCGCTGTGATCCCGGTAGCCTTGCGTTGTATAACGGCTCGTGCTTAGTACGTAATCGAGCTCCGTGCTTCCAAGTTCGGCAAGACCTTTGGCTTTGGCCGAATAGCGATAGGTGCCATAGCTGCCTGCAGCCAAACCTGCTGACAACGTAGCCGGAGACGAACCGTCTTCAGAGAAGACCTGGATGACGCCGCCGGATGAGTTTCCATACAGGGCCGAGAAAGGGCCGCGCAGAATTTCGACACGGTCAATGGAGGAGATATCAATATTGGATGTTTGGCCTTGGCCATCCGGCATGGTGGCAGGAATACCGTCTACATACAGGCGTAGGCCGCGCACGCCAAAAGCCGACCTGGCGCCGAATCCGCGTATGGAAATCTGGAGGTCCTGCGCATAGTTTTGGCGGTTTTGTATCTGTAGACCGGGTACGCTGCCCAGGCTTTCGGATAAATTGACCTGGAGTTTGCCTTGTCGCATGCTGTCACCGTCGATGATCGACACTGACGCGGGTGTTTCCAGCAGCGTGGCGTCGGTACGCGTGGTTTGCACAATGATGGGCGCAAGGGTTTCGGGGGGCTGCTGCGCCAAGACTGGCGACGTTGCCGACAGGACTGAAGCGGCAAGGATGGTCAATCGAGAGTATGGGCGCCGCATGTCGAGTATCCTTGAAGGCCCCGGGGCCAAAATGAGACAGTTCATCAACATACTACACTTTGTTTCTACTGCCTACCTCGGAAACTACTAACAAATACCAACGCCACGCTCCCCCGACTGGGGAAAGCTTGGATAGCTTCTTTGCGGGTCAAGATGGCTCCGGTCGTGTCCAGCTTTCCCAGAAGCGTTAGGCGCGTGCTGCCATCGTCGAAATTCATCAAGTGGGCGATCATAGCCCGCCCTTGCCGGTTCTCGACGTTGCGATTGGTGGTGGTGACGCGCGCCGTCCTGTTTGACTGCTATGAAAATTTGCCCGCCTGAAAGTCGTGTATTGCCTGAATGATTTCTTCGCGTGTGTTCATGACGAATGGACCATGGGACACGACCGGTTCGCCGATGGGTTCTGCATGGCCGAACAGTATGGTGGAATGGTCGGTGGCCGACAGCGCGATACTGTCGCCTGCATCGTTGAACTCGACCAGCGTAAAGGCCGGTACGCCCTGCCCATGAATCTTCACGGAACCCCGGACGATATACAGGAATACATTTCGATTCGCCAGCTCGGCAAACTCAAGCTGTGCGCCCGGCTGCAGATCCACCCACGACATAAAGACGCCGGTCAGCGAGCGTATCGGGCCGGTATGACCAGGCAAGCTACCCGATACGAGGTGAATCCGGGCCAGCCCGTTTGATGCCGTGACGATGGGTATGGCATCGGCCTGTAGTCCCGTGTAGGCGGGAGGTGTCATTTTAAGATGTGAAGGCAGGTTGATCCATAGCTGCAGAATTTCAAGCGGGCCTCCATGCTGCTTGAAATCGTCAGACGAGAGTTCGGAATGTGTCAGGCCACTTCCCGCTGTCATCCATTGAACGCCGCCTTCCCTGATGACGCTCTCATGGCCGGCGCTGTCCCGATGCATGAGTTCCCCCTGGAGGATGAGCGTTACGGTTTCGAATCCACGGTGCGGATGTGGGCCGAAAGGTAGCCCCGAATTGTCGGGACCGTAGGTTTGCGGGCCATGGTGGTTGAGAAACAGGAAGGGATCTACCTGGTCCAACTGTGGGCCCGGGACCGGACGACGCGTGATGAGATTCGCGATATCGTCGCGATGGGCATCATGGATGCGCTTGATGGTCTTGAGATGCATGTCATTCCTTCCGTGCATCGGCCCGTGCGGACGAATATGGCTTGGCCAGGTCGGCAAGAATCGGGCAGTCCGGGCGGTTGTCGCCATGGCAGCAGTCGGCCAGATGTTCAAGTTCGTCGCGTATGGACTGCAATTTGGCGATATGCTCGTCGAGTCCGGCAATGTGTTCACGCGCCAGGTACTTGACGTCGCGGCTCTTGCGGCTGGTATCTTGCCATAGGCCGAGCAATGCCTTGATCCGTTCCAGTGGAAAACCGAGGTCGCGGGAACGTTTGATGAAGCGCAGCGACTGCACGTCTTTGGGAGAATATTGCCGATAGCCGGACTCGCTGCGCTCCGCCGGAGCCAGCAACCCTATGCTCTCGTAATAACGAATCATTTTGGCGGTAACACCCGATTCAGCCGAAGCTTGTCCAATATTCAATTTCGTGCCCTGTAGGTGCGATTGTTCACTTGACATTACCATAATGGGAACCCCTATGCTATCTCACATATGCAGCACGTCGCTGCATATCAAGGAGAATGCAATGCTTGATTTCGAAGTAAATGATATGACCTGCGGACATTGTGTGGCGGCCATTACCAAGGCCGTCCAGGCAGCATCCCCGGGAGCGGTGGTTAATATCGATCTGTCCCGCCATCGTGTACAGGTCGATGGTGCAAGCGATCCAGATGCAATCATTGCGGCGATACGCGATGCGGGCTATTCGCCATCGCATCAATCGTAACGCAGCCGGTTCAGAACTTCAGGCGCCGCAACCGTAAGGCATTTCCCAACACGAACACACTGGAAAAAGCCATGGCTCCCGCGGCGAATATCGGTGAGAGCAAGGTGCCGTTAAGCGGATACAGTACTCCGGCCGCAACGGGAATGAGCGCAGTGTTGTAGGCAAAGGCCCAGAAGAGGTTTTGCTGGATATTCCTGATCGTGGCCTTCGACAAGGCAATGGCACGGGCAACCCCGCCCATGTCGCCTGACATCAGCACGACGTCGGCGGCCTCGATCGCTATGTCCGTTCCCGTTCCAATAGCTATTCCAACGTCGGCCTGCGCCAGTGCCGGTGCATCGTTGATCCCGTCTCCGACATACGCGATCAGGCCATACTGTTCCTTCAGGCGCTTGACGGCCAGCACCTTTCCGTCCGGCAACACTTCGGCAATGACCTGGTCTATGCCGAGCTTGCGCGCAATCGCTTCTCCGGTGCGCCGGTTGTCGCCGGTGATCATCACGACCGTCAGGCCCAGGTCATGCAGGCTTTTGATGGCGGCTACGGTGGTGTCCTTGATGGGATCCGAAACCGCGATCATCGCAACAAGCTTGCCTTCTATTGCCGCGTATAAGGGCGTTTTTCCCTCGTCACCCATCCGCCTTGCCTCGTCTTCGAATAGTGCCACGTCCAGGCCGATCTTGTGCATGTAGCGGTCGGCGCCCACCTGAACACGATGACCGTCGATGTCGGCCTGAACGCCGAATCCGGTAACTGATGTGAAATTATCGATGGCGGGAAGCATCAGGCCTTCCCCAGTGGCCGCCTCGACGATGGCACGGGCAATGGGGTGCTCCGACCTGGATTCAACGGCAGCCACAGCCGCCAAAACGCTGCTTCGGTCGGATCCTGCTGCCAGAATGAAGTCGGTCAATGCCGGTTTGCCTTGTGTCAGAGTACCAGTCTTGTCGACAGCAACCACTTTGGTGTCTTTCAGTTGTTGCAAGGCTTCTCCTTTGCGAAACAAGACGCCCATCTGGGCTGCACGTCCGGTACCAACCATGATGGATGTGGGGGTGGCAAGCCCCATGGCGCACGGACAGGCAATAATAAGCACCGCGACCGCATTCACGAGAGCAAAGGTGAGTGCCGGATCGGGTCCAACTAAAAACCAAATGACAAAAGTCAGTGCCGCGGCCGCCATGACGGCAGGCACAAACCACATCGTGATTCGATCGACCAGCGACTGTATAGGCAGCTTGGCACCTTGGGCATCTTCGACCATCCGTATTATTTGGGACAACACGGTGTCGCTACCTACCTTCGTCGCCTGGATATTCAGTACGCCATTCTGGTTGACGGTGCCACCGACTACTTGGGTGCCCGCGCTTTTTTCCACCGGGACTGGTTCGCCACTGATCATAGACTCATCGACAAAGCTTGTACCTTGGACGACGAGTCCATCGACGGGTATGCGCTCGCCGGGGCGCAATTCGATCATGTCTCCGGGATTCACTTCAGCAATTTGTACTTCCACGATTTGGCCATTGCGGGAGACTCGTGCCGTTTTGACCTGCAGGCCAGCCAGCCGCTTTATCGCTTCAGAGGTACGTCCCTTGGCTCGTCCTTCCAGGAACCGCCCCAGCAGGATGAGAGCAACAATTACTGCGGCAGCTTCATAATAGACATTGACGGTGGCGGCGGGCAGCCACTGCGGCGCAAGAGTGGCAACAAGGGAATAGGCATAGGCCGCCCCGGCTCCCAGCGCAACCAGAGAGTTCATGTCTGGCGCTGCCCGCATCAGGGCGGGTATTCCCTTGCTAAAAAAACGCCGGCCAGGAATGGCCAGCACAATGGTGGTCAATGTCAGTTGGATATACCAGCTTGCCTGCATTCCCATTGTTCGCATGATGTAGTCGTGAAGCGTCGGTATCAGATGCGAACCCATCTCCAGTACGAAAACCGGCAAGGCGAAAATCAGGGCAATCAGCAGATCACGTTGAAGGCTGGAAGCTTCTGCGTCATGTCTATCCGCCACGGCATCGTTACCAGCTTCGCTCGCCACGGACGCCTTGTATCCGATCTTTTCAACAGCACTGACTGCTGCGACCGTGTCTGCCACTCCCGCGAAAGTCAGATCCGCGCGCTCTGTGGCGAGGTTCACATAGGCACTGACGACACCCGGCACGGTCTTGAGCACACGCTCCACGCGGCCCACGCAGGACGCGCAGGTCATTCCCTCAATATCGAGGCGGGCTGTTGAAGCCGAGGCTAAGTTGGACGGGACAGCATTCATGGAGAGACCCTTGTGGTTGAACAGTTAGTGCTAATGTCCAGATAGGCTAAACGCTACAACGATGGTAAGGTCAAGGCTAACTTGGATCCGGGCAGGCACGGCGCTTGCTCGAAGGCTGTCGAGATTAACAAAGGAGAATGCTAATGTTACGTACCATAGACAGTGTGCACGGCTATACCATCCAGGCCACCGACGACGAATTGGGTAGCGTGGAAGAGGTCTATTTCGACGATGAACAATGGGGCGTACGTTACCTCGTGGTAGAAACGGGTTCTTGGCTGTCGAGTCGCAAAGTGCTGATCTCTCCCTATTCCGTTGTGGGTATCAACGACGAAGATGGAATCATCGAGGTTTCACTGACCCGCGAGCAAGTCAAGAACAGCCCCGACATCGACACGCACCAGCCTATTTCGCGCCAGTTGGAAGGCGACTATTCACAGTATTACGGCTACGGCAACTATTGGACGGGTCCTTATCTTTGGGGAGCTGCCGGCCATCCAGAGTATCCCGCGGCGGACACGGTGGGCACCCCTCCGATGAACCAGCGGCCCGAAGACTTGGCCGAACGGATCAATGACGCGCAGCAGGACACGCACCTGCGCAGCAGCGACAAAACCAGCGGATACCATATCCTGGGCACTGACGACGAGATTGGCCATGTCAAGGACTTCATCTTTGATGATAAGGATTGGGCGGTCAGGTACCTGCTGGTCGATACCCGCAATTGGTGGCCCGGAGGCAAGAAAGTATTGCTGGGTACCCAATGGATCGAGCGCATTGACTGGTCGGACTCCACGGTTCAGACCAAATTGACGCGCGAGCAAATAAAGAACAGCCCGGAATATGATGAAGACATTCCATTGGATCGCCCATATGAAGTGCAACTGCACGAACATTACGGCCGTCGAACTTATTGGGACTAGGCGGAATTATCGATGCTAAGGCTGTACCCGCGCGGACACGGTCGCGACCGTGCGGGTAGCCGCTGTCACGGGTAGTGGGGGTTGGAGGGCATAGCGCGAAGGCAATGGCTTTATCGGAACAACATCTGTGGCCGGTACTGGTTGGAAGGCTCCACCGCCATGTGCAGGTGGCGCTGCAAGCAACAGCGGCGCTTCCCAGACGCCATGGCGCCGGACACGAACCCAGTAAGCCTGCGGTTCCTCAGGACTCCTCGCCGCCACGTGGAACGCTCCGTCTATGGTTTGAAGCGCAGGCAGTGAACCCACTTTTGTCGCGACTTTTATAGTCCGGCCTGCCTCAATCAACCATAAGGGTCCGTCGCGCCTTTCGAGGGTCGCCACCGCGACCTCCCCTGCTTCGTTCAAGGCGATAGTTGGGTGGTTGATAAAGACGACGCCCAAATCGATCGGTTGCGACCAACCCGACACGGCGTCGGCCTGCTGCGTGATCCGGAGCAGGTGGCCGCTTGATTTTTCGCGTAAATACAATTCGATGACATGATCGGCATTTTGCATTGCCGCCAGGCCCCCGTCAGTCTGGGGCACTTCCATTTGGCGCCATGGGGACCAGTCGCCCCGGTAGCTGCCATGCCACAGACGTCCCTCCCCGTCAGTGGCGAACACTATGGATGCACCTGTATTGTCGTACGCGAGCGCCACTTGCGGAAGGACCCCAGGTAGTGGCGGCATGACCCGCCACGGCGCCCACGTACCCGTGCCTGATTGCGCTGCGGCATAGCGGAGGAAGCCATCGTTGCCCATTGCAATCGCGAGCAATGGCCCTTGCGTCGAAACGACAGGCAAGGAAGTGATCCGGCTGCCGGCTACCTGTTGCCAAGTTGTCCAACTTCCAGCTGGAGTCTGGTTGCTGACCCATGCCAGGCCAGTTGCATCCCGTGCAAAGACCGCCGCACGGCCGTCATTGCGCTTGAACGCTGCAATGGAGTCTGCAGTACGTCCGCCCAGGCTGATCCACTGGTTCGCAACGCTCTGCCATGTATTGGCCGCAGCATTCGCTTCGCCTACTGCAAACAACAAGAAACCGCCCTCGGATCGACTTAGCAGGGACGGTGCTTCGTCGTGACGCGAAACATAATAAGCACGCCCCACCCAGGCCGCCGCAGGGCCCGCTGGTTCCCGGCATAGCGAGGCATTGGCACAGTAACGGTAGTCATCCCAGGCGTAACGTCGAAAAGCTTCAGTCTTCTGGTTGATCTCCGTGGCTGAGAGGTTTGCCGCACGTTCCTGGCTGGGATAATCGAGATAAGCCACTTCGGCATAATTACCCGGATGCCCGGTAATTGCATCGTGAACCAATCGCGCGCTTGCGATATGGTCGGGATGGGAGTGGCCGGCGCAGCCCCAGCACAAGCGCTCGTAGGGAACCGTAACACTGTCATCCATGTGCCGGATGGTGGAAGGCTGGTAGTCCTGAATGATATATTCGATAAATTCGACCAGGTCGGACCGGGAATAGGTCTGGGCAGCGGGCCCTAATGATTCGACCGTTGCTCCGACGACCGATTCGGTCCGGCTGAGGGGTGTCAAGCTACCCCAACCTTTGCCCAGCCATGGGTCCTTAAGACGCAGGTGCAACAATTGCAGCCGCTTGTTCCCGTGCAAAGTAAAGCGTGCCACGCGTCGGGCATGGATGGTCGCGAAATCCTCGGCCCATATATTGGGTTCCTGCGCCATATAGGAATATGCAGACCGTACCCCGCGTTCGCGGCCCAGCATGTAGCCTTCGCCCTCACCTCTTTCGCTGGCAGTAAGGTATACCACTTGAACGCACCCGCCTGAATCGATAGTGGACTGGATATCGGGATTCATGAACAGCAGATCGTCGTCCTGATGTGCGACAAAAACGAGGTCTTTGATGCCATTGCATTGAACAAATGCCGGCCCCGCGTGGGCAGTGATTGCGCCGGCCAGGAATAACAGGCAGGCGCCGCGTGTAAGCCATTGTTTATTCAATTTCAGATTCTTTCAGAAGCGCCGAGGAGTTGTGGGATTCTAATCGGATTTAGTCAGGAGTTCCATGCTTTTGCGCAAGGCGTAGGCGGCTGTTGTCGTGTCTATGGCAACGTCGTCCCAGGTCACACATTGTCCTTTTTTTACTGTCCGCAGCAGTTTGACATCGTGCGCGAGGCCAAGCGGTACGCCGCCCATGCGGGTCGACGTTTCAACCGGCAGCAGTTTGCCCCAAACCGTGTAACCGCCTTCGCCGTCCAGTACATCGCCCGCACGCAAATCGCGCTTTGCGGTGGCAACGACGTCCGCCGACCAGGCAGTGGCTACGCCCGTGGCTTCGCCGCGCAGCGCGACGGATGCGACCGACATGCCGACTTCTAGACCGATGAGGTGCCACCGCTTATACAGGGTGAAATACCGGCCGGTAGGATCGGTGTGCGCATTGTATTCTTCAAAACAATTCTTTATATAGTCGGTTTCGGCTTCTATCGTTACCCACACGCCCATGCGGATGTCATACGGTATGCGCCGTCCGTCGGGCTCCAGAGACGAAACTACTTCAACCATCCCTTTGCGTTCCAGTACGCCGCCTTCGCTGACGGGCCGCGTAACGAAAGGGATATCTTCTATGCTTGCCGGAGGGTATTGCAGGCCGTTGGAAGGAACGGACAGGCCCGTTGCGTTGGCTACAGCGCAGCTTTCGATGGAGGGTTTGGAACCGTCCAGAAAACTATTGAACATTTTGGGATTCAAGCCGCCGCGCCGAGCTTGCTCGGGGCTGAGGCCGTAGTAACCCCAAACTGTCTCTGGCGTCGATTCTGAATAATGAGGCAGCCATTTGTGTCCCCTGCCAGCCGCGATCACGGGGAAGCCGCAGGTGCGAGCCCAGTCGACCAAATCGCAGATCAGGGCCGGTTGGTCGCCAAATGCCATGGAATAAATAACGCCGGCGGCTGCCGCCCTGGATGCCAGCAGCGGGCCGCAGAATGCATCCGCTTCGACGGTTACGTTGACGACATGTTTTCCGTAGGCGAATGCTTCCAGGCAGTGTTCGACGGCGGCTATCGGGTTACCGGTACATTCGACGATAACATCGAGCTGAGGCAGGCTCACAAGCGCTTTCCAGTCGTCGGTGATCCACGTTCCACCCGTCGACAGTGCGGCTTGGGCGGATGGAGCTTCGCTTTGTTCGGGTTTCCAACCGACACGCGCCAGATTTCGACGGGCCGTCTCTGGCGAGAGATCGGCTATGCCCACCAGATGAACTCCTGGTGTGCGAGGAAGTTGCGCAAGATACATGGAACCGAATTTTCCGGCGCCAATCAGGCCGATCCGGATCGGATTATTCGTTGCGGCTCGTTGCTGAAGCTGCGCGTATAGGCTCATGAGGTCTCCACCTGTCGGGAATTATTATTTGGACGGCTTGGATCGTGTTTTTACTTTGGTTTTGGGTGTGCTGGCAACTGCTGCGATGGAAGGCTGCGGATCACCTGTCCAGCATAGTGTGTAGGCAGGCCCCCGCCTTACATTGCCAACCAACGCCGGGCGAAAACAGGCCAGATTGGTGCCCCCCTTGCGCCTGACACTGGGATAGACAATACCCAGGGAACCTAGCTCGAGTAAACGGCTGGCGAGCTTTTGCGAGGCAACATAACTGGCGGGATCGAGGCAAGCTGCGAACGACGCAGTGCTGCGCAGATCGTGAAATTCGGCGCTGAAGTCGGCCAGCACCAGTTGATAGCTGACCGTATCGTGGAAATAATCGATTTCGGCATACTCGACAATTTTATGGAATACGATTTCGGCCAATGCTGTTTCAAGTTCAAAAGCGCAATACCATGCTCCGCGCTCACCGGTGTTGAATCGACTGCCTTCTGGTCTGGCATAGGCATAGGCCGCATTGATCATCCGGAAATTTGGCACGCCAAACACGAGTTCGTCGATACCGATGCCAGGCATGGCACCGCGTTCGGCCGCCAGGCGCCGGTTGCTTGCGTTGTCGAGGTCGAACAAATCCTTGAGATGGGCTGCGCTTTCAGCCAGCGGCGCCAGTACAGAGTCTTCTTGATCGACGAAGCGCGAAGGCAGCAAACGGCAGGTATCCAGCTGGCGTATCAGTGCAAGAGGCGGCACGCGCACGTTACATGCCCCCACGCCGTGCATCCAGCAGGGTGCGCACCGTTTGCATGGCGAGCAAGCCGCCTTCCTGCATGTAGCGCAACGGTGTCTTGCCGCCGAAGATGACGTTCCGGTTAGGCATGCTTACCCATTGATCGGCGAGCTGGTCGCCGTACAGAATATGCAGCGCTTTATAGATACCCAGGAGATAGGAAATGCGAGTAATGCGGTCTACCTCGAGTACACGGCCGGGCTTTTTTTTCCATTCGTAGAAAGCACTGCTGGAAACCCCGCCCAGCAAAATGCAGGCATCTTCGTCTCGAAGCTTCCATGCCTGTGCGAGCTTGAAAAAGCCTTGCAAGGCGGATTTCGATAGCCGTTCGCGCGTGGCTTTGTCGCTGAGGTCGATAACAGGTGCCGGTTCGAACCGGCTAGATGGATAAGCGTAAGCGAGGCTCATGATGAAACTCCTTTTGTGGTTATTCTATGCTCCATATAAGGAGTATGCAAGCCTCGGGCACGATATTCCACACCTCGCTTACTATCCTGGCGCTATATCAACATATAGCGTACGAATCTTATGGCCTGGGCTTATTAACAATGACCAAACTATTCGTTCTGTTTTCCTGCGCGGCCGCTTAGCCTTGAGACTGTATTCAAAAATAGCAGTAAAACAAGGAAGCATTCATGTTGTCGCCACTTTTCATCAAAGCTTTGCTCATGGCAAGCGCCTTCGCTGCGCAGTCGGTCGGCGCTGTCGAGATCTCACTGCTTAACGTTTCGTATGATCCCACACGCGAGCTTTACCAGGAGTTCAACCAGGCCTTCGCCAAATACTGGAAAAACGCCACGGGCGACACCGTAACCATTAAGCAATCGCACGGCGGTTCAGGAAAGCAGGCCCGATCCGTCATTGACGGCATCGACGCCGATGTGATCACGCTGGCATTGGCGTCGGATATCGATGCCATCGCGCAGCGCGGAGTCATCAAGACGGATTGGCAGAAAGACTTTGCGCACAACAGTTCACCCTACACCTCCACCATCGTATTCCTTGTGCGAAAAGGCAATCCAAAACAAATCAGAGACTGGAATGACCTGATCAAGCCGGGTATCTCGGTCATCACCCCCAACCCTAAAACGTCCGGAGGCGCAAGGTGGAATTACCTGGCGGCGTGGGGTTACGCGATGAAGCAACCGGGCGGCAGTGAAGAGAGCTCAAAAGCATTCGTGGCCAAGCTGTTCAAGCAAGTGCCAGTGCTGGATTCCGGTGCGCGAGGCTCGACCATTACTTTTGTGGAACGTGGCATCGGCGATGTACTGCTGGCCTGGGAGAACGAAGCCTTGTTGGCCATCAAGGAACTGGGTCCGGACAAAGTGGAAATCGTTGCGCCATTGGTCAGCATCCTGGCCGAGCCGCCTGTGGCCATCGTGGACAAAGTGGTCGACAAGAAAGGCAGCCGTAACGTTGCACAGGCATATCTGCAATACCTCTATACCGATGCAGGACAGGATATTGCGGGCAAGAATTACTACCGCCCCACCTCGGAGAAAATCGCGGCGAAGTATGCGCAGCAATTCCCCGACGTAAAACTTTTCACCATCGAGGACGTGGCCGGCGGGTGGGACAGGGTCCAGAAGACACATTTTGGCGATGGCGGCATCTTCGACCAGATATACGTCCCCGGAAAGAAATAGAGCATCATCGAAGAGCCTGATTCATGTCCAACACTGCCGGCATACTTGCCACGCGATCCACACCCTTTCGTGTTATCCCCGGATTCAACATTACCCTGGGATTCACATTGGTTTATCTGTGCCTGATTGTTCTACTTCCGTTGTCGGCGGTCTTCCTGAAGACGTTCACCATGAGCTGGGACGGATTCTGGGAAACCGTAATGTCGAACCGCGTCATGGCTTCATATCGCTTGAGCTTCGGGGCCTCGCTCATAGCGGCTGCTATCAATGTCGTCTTTGGCGGCATTGTCGCCTGGGTTCTGGTTCGTTATCGCTTTCCCGGAAAAAGGTTGGTCGATGCGTTGGTCGACCTGCCTTTTGCACTTCCGACAGCGGTCGCAGGAATAGCCCTTACCGCTCTGTACGCGCCCAACGGCTGGATCGGCCAACATCTTGAGCCACTGGGCATCAAGATTGCGTTTACCCCGCTGGGCATCGTGGTGGCATTGACATTCATCGGCTTGCCCTTTGTCGTCAGGACCGTGCAGCCGGTGCTGGAGGAGGCGGAACGCGAGCTTGAGGAAGCCGCCGCCAGTCTTGGTGCGAGACCCTGGCAAACATTTTCCCGGGTGATATTCCCGACCGTGCTGCCCGCCTTGCTTACCGGCTTTGCCATGGCGTTCGCCCGCGCCACAGGCGAGTATGGCTCGGTGATCTTCATAGCTGGAAACATGCCGATGATTTCGGAGATCACTCCTTTGTTGATAGTCACCAGGCTCGAACAGTATGACTACGCTGGAGCGACGGCCATTGCTGTCGTCATGCTTTCGATTTCTTTCCTGCTTCTTCTGGCTATCAATCTGTTGCAAGCCTGGACGCGCGGACGCACCAAAGTAGCGAGAAATTGAATATGTCCAACCCCGACTTCGCCCTGCCCGCTGCGGTGATCCCTAATGTTCCTTCCGCCCGCGCGACGGCGGCCACCGTCGAACCTCGCTGGGTCCAGGTAGGATTGATAACAATTGCCTTGCTTTTCCTGGTTTTGTTCCTGTTCATCCCCTTGTTCGCGGTTTTTACAGAGGCGCTTCGTAAAGGCTGGGATGCCTATATTGCGGCCATCATTGAGCCGGACGCGGTGTCGGCCATCAAGCTGACTTTGCTGACTGCCTTGATTTCAGTGCCGTTGAATCTTGTGTTCGGCGTGAGCGCCGCCTGGGCAGTGGCCAAGTTCGAATTCCGTGGTAAGAATCTGCTGGTCACCTTAATTGATCTTCCGTTCTCCGTGTCGCCAATTATTTCTGGCCTGATCTATGTGCTTATTTTCGGTGCGCAGGGATGGCTGGGACCGTGGCTGTATGTGCACGACATCAAAGTCCTTTTCGCCTTGCCGGCCATCGTGCTGGCGACCATTTTCGTCACTTTTCCTTTTGTCGCCCGCGAACTCATCCCGTTGATGCAGTCGCAAGGCAGCGAAGAAGAGGAGGCAGCGCTGGTGCTGGGCGCTTCCGGCTGGGAGACGTTCTGGCATGTCACCCTTCCGAACATAAAGTGGGGATTACTGTATGGCGTCATCCTGTGCAACGCCCGGGCGATGGGCGAGTTTGGCGCCGTATCGGTCGTATCAGGCCATATACGAGGCCTCACCAACACGATTCCACTGCACGTGGAGATTCTCTATAACGAATACAACTTCTCTGCCGCGTTTGCCGTAGCGTCGTTACTGGCGTTGCTGGCCCTGTTGACGCTGGGTCTGAAGTCGTGGATTGAATGGCACGCACTGCCATCACAATATGCGCGGGAGCATGGGTCATGAGCATCGAAGTACGCAATATACATAAGAAGTTTGGCGATTTTACCGCCTTGGACAACGTGACGCTGAAGTTTCCCGACGGTAAGCTGACCGCCCTGCTGGGTCCCTCAGGCTGCGGCAAGACGACCTTGTTGAGGATTGTGGCGGGACTCGAGCATCCGGACTCGGGCCATATTCTGTTGGACAATGAAAGTGCAACACAGCGGCACGTGCGCGAACGCCACGTAGGTTTTGTGTTCCAGCATTACGCACTTTTCAAACACATGACCGTGTTCGAGAACATTGCGTTCGGCCTGCGGGTAAAGCCCCGCAAGCTTCGTCCATCCGAAGCCGCCATACGCGAAAAAGTGGCGCAACTACTGGAACTTGTACAGCTGGACTGGCTGGCGGACCGCAAACCTGCCGCCTTGTCGGGCGGCCAGCGACAACGTATCGCCCTTGCACGCGCCTTGGCAGTCGAACCGCGGGTGCTGCTCCTGGATGAGCCTTTTGGTGCCCTGGACGCACAGGTCCGCAAGGAACTGCGCCGCTGGCTGCGCCGTCTGCACGACGAGCTCCAGGTTACCAGCATATTTGTGACACATGACCAGGAGGAAGCGCTTGAGGTTGCCGACGAAATCGTTGTCATGAATCATGGCAAGGTCGAGCAGGTGGGCACGCCCGCATCGGTGTACAACCAGCCCGCAACGCCGTTCGTGTATAGCTTCCTGGGCGATGTAAACCTATTCCGGGGGCGCGTGCACAATGGTTACCTGGAGACCGGGGACGCCTCTTTTCATGCGCCGACCCACCAGGATGTGCGTGACATACAAGGCACGGCCTATGTGCGTCCGCATGACATCGATATTGAACGATACACGGCGGGCGCCAAGGGCTTGGTCGTTCGTCTGGAACGCATCCATGCTGTCGGTCCGCTGGCACAGCTCGAGCTGCTGCGCAGCGATACCGACGAATTGATCGAGGTGGTGATATCGCAGGACAGGTTGCGGCATCTGCAGCTGAAAGAGAGCGAGTCCCTTGTGGTCCAGCCGCGCCAGGTACATATTTTCCTGGACCATGCGGCATAGTTATCGCCGAGAGTGCTTGCTCGGTCCTTAGCGGACAGACAGCAGGATTACACCCGCAATGATGACGATGCATCCGAGCCATCCTGTCGGCGGCACTTTCTCCTTGAGTATGAGGAAGCCGGCGAAGGTTGCCATCATCATCGACATCTCGCGCAAAGGGGCTACGACACTTACATCGGCGCCCTGTTGCAAGGCATACAGGACCAGAATATATGCCATGGGCGACAGCGCACCCACAGCCAGCGCTAGATGCCATTTTCCCTGCATTTGCAACATCATGCTCCTGCGGCGCACCCAGGTGCTTGGGGCCAGCAATATTGTCCCGCCGCAGGCGGACAGCCAGTCCAGCAGAACCGGCGCGACCAGCAAGACCTTGACGCTGTAGGCATCGCTCAGGCTGTAGGCGGCGATGAACATGCCTATCAACAAGCCCCAGCGTATTCCCACCCAGGCCTCGGTTTGCGCAAACTTGCGCCAGTTTCCCTGAGTGGCGATAAGCAGTATGCCTGCCACCACGCTGCAGATGCCCAGGACTCCAAGGGCGGAGGGCGTTTCCGCCAACCATAGGAAAGCGCCTGCGCTGGCCAGCAGCGGGCCGGTGCCGCGCGCTACCGGATAGACCACGGACAGGTCGGCCGCACGATAACCGCGCATCAGGCAGATGCTGTACCCCAGATGAAGGGCGCTGGAAATACCGATGAATGCGGCCACTTCCCAGGTCCACGTCATGCCCTCATTCCACAGTATGTAGACCACCCATGGGGCGTAAAGGACGGTGGACATCAATCGATAGCAAAAGACGAACGACGCCCCGGCGCCGGCCGCACGTTTGGATATCAGGTTCCAGGACGCGTGCAGCGCGGCTGCGGCGACGACCAACAGGAATACTTGGAGCGTCATCGAGATTCTGTGGGTCTTGATTGTTGCGGCGTGTCTACAGAATTTCTTCCACGGCCGTAGCGGGTCGACACAGACGTGTGCCTTTTTCGGTGACGACAAAGGGCCGATTCAACAGGATGGGATGTGCCGCGATGGCATCGAGCAACTGACCGTCCGTCAATGCGGGATCGCCCAGGCCAAGTTCGTCGAACAGCGGTTCTTTGTTGCGTATGGCGTCCCGCACGGCCAGGCCCGCATTGCGTATGAGCCCTTGTAATTCACCGCTCGACAACGGAGTCTCGAGATACTCGATAATCGTGGGCGTTATGCCGCGGTCTTGCAGTGTTCGCAACACATTGCGCGACGTGCCGCAACGAGGATTATGATAGATCGTGGTCATCGACATAAATTTGAAATCTTGTAAGGTCCGCTATCTTAGCGCTTTGATTCGTCCATCGGGAGCAATCGTGAATTCTTTTCGCCAACTCAAGATCATCGTGTGTGGTGCCATCGCCTTGTTGTTCGCATTGCCATTCGTTGCCCACGCACAACTCAAGGTTGGCGCCACCGCGCCAGCCTTCTCGATAGATGCTGCCCTTGGGGGCAACGCCTTCGCGTTCTCGTTGAACGATGCCCTGAAGAAAGGCCCTGTCGTACTGTATTTTTATCCTGCAGCGTTCACCAAGGGTTGTACGATTGAGGCGCATGATTTCGCCGAAGCGACTGACGAATATAAAGCGCACGGCGCGACGGTGCTCGGCGTGTCGGCCGACGATCTCGATAAATTGAAGAAGTTCTCCGTCAGTGCTTGCCAGAGCAAGTTCGCCGTTGGCGCCGACCCGCATGCAAAGGTCATAAAGGCCTACGATGCGCAAATGGCGTTCAAGCCCGATATGGCCAATCGTATTTCCTATGTCATAACGCCGGATCAGAAAATTTACTATCACTACAGCAGCATGAGTCCGGACGGTCACGTAGCCAACACCATGGCTGCGGTAAAGGATTGGGTAGCCAAAAATAAATGAGCACGTTCAGCTTGCCTGAACTGGGTTTGTACGCGCACGGCATCCATTGTCTTAAGGCGATCGCTTCAATGGTAAAGTACAAAAATCAATAGCCAGGACGCGATACGTAAGCGATGACATCAATCTATTCTTTTTCGGCCCAGGCGCTGAGTGGCGAAATTATTGACCTCTCCCGCTATGGAGGCCAGGTATTGCTTGTCGTCAACGTGGCCTCCCAGTGTGGATTCACGCCGCAATATCAGGGACTGGAATCGCTTTACCGTGAGTACCGCGATCGCGGGTTTTCCATATTGGGTTTCCCCTGCGATCAGTTTGGGCACCAGGAGCCCGGCGACGCTCATGAAATTGCCCGCTTCTGTTCCAGCAGCTACGAAATTTCCTTTCCCATGTTCGACAAGGTTGAGGTTAATGGGCCGGGTGCCCATCCCCTGTTCGCCTGGATCAAAGGTGAGAAAGCAGGTGTCCTGGGCACGCGCAATATCAAATGGAATTTCACGAAATTTCTGGTGGACCGCCACGGGCAGGTACTGCGACGCTACGGTTCGACCACCAAGCCCGATGCCTTGCGCAAGGATATCGAAGAGGCCTTGAAGGCGCAGGCAGCCTCGCTCGCAACGAAATAAAGGATCAGCATGATCGACTTGTACTACTGGACGACTCCGAACGGACACAAAATCACTCTGTTTCTTGAAGAGACAGGATTGCCTTATAAAATCATTCCGGTCAATATTGGCAAGGGTGATCAATTCCAGCCCGAATTTCTCCAGGTTGCGCCCAATAACCGTATCCCTGCCATTGTCGATCATGCGCCTGCAGACGGCGCTTCTGCAATCCCGGTATTCGAGTCGGGCGCCATATTGTTATACCTGGCGGAAAAAACAGGCCGATTCATTCCGGATACGTTGCGAGGCCGGGTCGATACCTTGCAATGGCTATTCTGGCAGATGGGCGGTTTGGGCCCCATGGCCGGACAAAATCATCATTTCAATAATTATGCGGTCGAGAAGATCCCGTACGCCATAGACCGATATGTGCGAGAGACCGCACGCTTGTACAAAGTGCTGGACCGGCGGCTTGAGGGTCGTGAATTCATTGCCGGCGACTATTCCATCGCCGATATGGCATGCTATCCATGGATTGTTCCGCACGAACGCCAGGCACAAGAATTGAATGATTTCCCCAACCTGCGGCGCTGGTTCGACGCCATACGTCAGCGCCCGGCCACCACTCGCGCGTACGCACTCGCCGACGAAATCAACACGACGCCTTCAGTGAGCGACGAAGCGTCCCGTCAAATTCTTTTCGGCCAGGATGCCACCACAATCAAATGAATAAAATGATTCCTGCAGTATCCGTGCGCCTGGCCCTCGCCATAGGCGCTGCATCTCTGATGACGGCGTGTGCCAGTGGACCGCCTGACAACATTTCGCTCATCCCTGCGGAGACCGCTGCGCAAACCAGCAAAGTCGGCCTGTTCACGCAAGACGTCAAGTGGGAACACAAGAAGCCTGGGTGCGAGGGCGAATGCCCAACCGTGAAACTGGACTCCATTGTTTTTCCAGGCATAGCCAGGCTGACGGAATTGGTGGATCACGCTCTAGCCGTCATGACCGGCGTCGGCAGCAGCGGCGCTCCTCCTTATGCAACGGTAGAGGAGTACGAGGCTTACTTCTGGAAGACTGCGGCACCTCGTGATTCAACGTTGCTGGCAGCCAAAACACGTTACCGCAACAAGTACTTGACAGTCGTTGAATTGAATACCTGGCAGTATTACACTGGGGCCGCTCACGGAATATCAGCCACCCAGTTTTTGAATTGGGACAACGACAGCGGCAAGGTGCTCGGCTTGACCCATGTGCTGGAAGATGGAAAACAGGACGCCTTTCAGGCCGCCTTGAAAGAGGTGCATGCGCAATGGCTGGCGTCCAACCCGGATGCCATGCGCGATCCGGCTGCCTACGACCGCTTGTGGCCGTTCCAGGCGAGCAGTAATTTTGCGTTCACGGATGGCGGGCTGCTGGTGAAATATGATTCTTACCAGATCGCGCCCTATTCGTCTGGACAGCCGGAGCTGCTGATTCCCTATGAACGGTTACGAGGAATATTGCGCCCCGAATTTATCCCGACTTGACGATCGGGAGGCATCTGCGTTGCGCCTATCTGCGTTGCTCGACGAGATCTGGGTAACGCAGGGCATTTAACAGACCATGCATTTTATTTGAATCGCTCAAGGTCGAAATAGGGTGATGTCGATGACGGCTTGTCGGTCTTCACTTGGGGAACGTTGCGTTCGGGTGCTGTGGCGCCTGCATCAATCTCAAGCGGATCTATCGCCCTGATATCCGGTGCAATGTTGCCGGATCCGGGGGCCTGGCTTTCGCCCTGGCGCGCGGCAGCGCGCTGTTTCAAGGTCTTATCGATCATGGTCTCGAGCATGGTGGCCAGCGCAACATGCTTATTGTTGACGGCCCAGTCGGCGGCGTCCAGCTTCTGAAGGTTTTGTGTCGTGACTTCTGCCCCGTGGTCCAGCAGCAACCGCACCATGGCCTCGCTTCCGGAATGTGCCGCCATCATCAGCGGGGTCGTTCCGTCCGGCGCAGGCGCATCAATGATGGCTTTGTTTGCTATCAACATCCTGGCCGTCTCCAGCTTGCCCGTCGATGCTGCGTAGTGCAGGGGCGTCCAGCCCAGGCGATTCACCATTGCTCCACGTCGGATCAGATCTTTTGCCCGCTTCGTTTCGCCCAGGACTGCCAGATACATCAATGGTGTCTCGCGATTGATGTTGATGGCATTCAGTGAGGTCTTTCGATGTGCCGCCAGGACGTCGTAGACGCCCCAGGCACCGTCGCGAATGGCCTGCATGATGGCCGGTTGTCCTTTTGAGCTGAGTTCATTTGGATCGGCGCCTTGTGCCAGCATGGTCTTGACATTGGAGACGCGATCATTCGCTATGTCCACCCACCAGTCGGCAGGGTTGGCCGCCTGGACGGCCACGCACAGGAAGGCCATTGCCAGGCCCAGCGCCCAGGAACGAACGATGACGGTTGCGGAAAGACTAGATCTCATAATTCACTTTAAACAAAGTACTTTAACTATTTAACTTTAAACATTATGATTTAACAATGTTGTACAAGTCATTGTTTTGAATGTTTATATTCTACACATCATTGCTTTTAAAGCCGGTTCCTCTTGATCTATAAAATTCATTAGGTTATCGTCTTATCTTATTGAAAAGTCTGAAGAAGTTATCAGTTGAGTGTTTTGCTATGTCGCCGGCGGGAATGCCGCGCAGTTCGGCGATTTTTTCGGCCACATGCATGACGTTGGACGGGTCGTTCAGTTTACCGCGGTGAGGAACCGGCGCCAGATATGGGGAGTCGGTTTCAATCAGCAGGCGATCCAGCGGAAGCTTGGTGGCCAGCTCCTGCAGTGCTTGTGCCTTCTTGAAGGTAACGATACCCGAAATTGAAATATAAAAGTTCATTTCCATTGCAGCTTGCGCCACTTCCCAGGACTCAGTAAAGCAGTGCATGACGCCCCCGTATCGGTCGGCGCCCTCTTCTTTCATGATGCGCAGGGTGTCTGCACTGGCGGAGCGGGTATGGATGATCAAGGGCAAGCCGCTGCCGTGACTCGCCCGGATATGCGTGCGGAAACGGTCGCGTTGCCAATCCAGGGGTTCGGCTAGACGAAAATAGTCCAGCCCTGTTTCTCCTATGGCCACCACTTTTGGCGACTGGGCCATGTCGACCAGGTCTTGCACTGACGGTTCGGGCGTATCTTCGTAGTCAGGATGCACCCCTACCGATGCATGGAGATGGGAATGCGGTGCAACCAGCTCCATGAGCCGGGGCCAATTCGGCAAGTTTACACTCACCACCAATGCATGGCCAACCTGGTTTTGGACCATGCGGTCGAGGATATCAGGCAAGTTCTGAGCCAGCTCAGGGAAATCGAGGTGGCAATGAGAGTCTACATACATGTTCGTTCCTATGGGCGGCACGCCAGCGCCACCCGTTGCAGAGTGCTGTGTAGAAGTAACTTGGCGTTGAGGGGATGTCGGGCAACGGCCCGCTGCTGCGCCAGCCATTTTGCTGTTTCAGCCAGGTTGACCAATGTTGCGTGCCCAGCCGCCAAACGTATGGTTTTTTCCAGGCCAGGGTAATAGCGCAGCGGTGCATCGCTGGCCGCCAGCAGAAGATCCATGAACAGGCGTTGAAGCGCGTCTATCCATATTTCGGCGGGCACTTTTTCCAGGTGGTCAGCGAGGGGTCCGACGTCGATTGCGCAGCCCTGGACCAATGGCGTGATCAGGTCGCCAAGCCACTCGGGACATGGACTTGCACTCGTTTGAGCCAATTGCAACGCCAACAAGGGCGCTCCGCCCGCTGCCGCAAGCCATAGTGGCGCATCGTTTACTTGGTGCTGGTCGAGCCATGCAAGACTTGCTGCTTTGTCCGGAACCGGCAAAGGCAGGCGCCGACAGCGCGAAAGCAATGTGGGCAACAGACGATCGGGGGCGTCCGCCACGAGCAGGAAAATCGTATGTTCGGGAGGCTCCTCAAGCACTTTCAACAGGGCATTCGCAGAAATGCTGTTCATCGCCTGAGCGGGATACAGCACGGCTACCCGCCAGCCGCCACGGTGGGTCGCCGTATTGAACCAGGAACTCAATCCTCGTAGTTGTTCGACCCGGATATCTTTGGACGGCGCCTTCTTGGACGTGCCAGGGGCGAGGCCTTCATCGTCTGAATCCGCTGCGGCCGGCCCCTCTTCGAGAGCCATGGCCTCGGGTCTGATACGGCGCAAGTCAGGGTGATTGCCACTGGCCATCCAGTGACACGCGGCGCATCGGCCGCAGGCTAGGCCGTTCAGTGGCGATTCACATAGAAGGCTGGCTGCTGCCGCCAGAGCGAATTGCCGCTTGCCGATACCGGGCACACCGTGGATCAGCCAGGCATGCGCAAACCTTTCGCGTTGCGCAAGCCACAAAGCCGCCAGCGGCTCCTGCCAGGGCAGGAAAGACGCCGGCTCACTCATGCCCCACCACCATTCTGATGTGCCAGGACTAGGTCGTCGAGTTGGGCAACAAGGGTACGGCGTACCGCTGCAATGGATTCAGTTGAGTCAATGATACGCATGCGCTGCGGATGCTGGCGCGCGCGTTCGTGATAAGCGTAGCGAGTCCGTTCGAAAAAAGCGTCGCCTTCTTGTTCGAATCGGTCCAATTCCCGGGTCCTGCCAAGGCGCTCGCGCGCCACGGCTAGCGGAATATCGAAAAGCCAGGTGCGATCGGGTTGCAGGTCGGCATGCACCCATTGTTCCAGGCAGTTGATGCTTTTTTCGCCCAGTTGTCGTCCGCCGCCCTGATAGGCATAGGTAGCATCGGTGAAACGGTCGCAGACGACCCACCTGCCGGCATTTAGTGCAGGCTTGATCACCGTCTCGATATGCTCGCACCGCCCTGCAAACATGAGCAGCGTTTCCGTTTTAAGGTTCATAGGTTGGGTCAGCACGCATTGTCGCAGTTGTTCGCCCAACATCGTACCGCCTGGTTCGCGGGTTGAAACGACCGGGAGGCCGCGACTCTGCAGTTGGTCGACAATCCATTGGACATGCGTACTTTTTCCCGCCCCGTCCAATCCTTCCAGAGTAATAAAACAGCCACGCTGAACCTGCATCAGTTGCGTCGTCCCAATATATATTTAGATACGGCCCGATTATGATCCGCAAGATTCTGGGAGAATTCGCTGGACCCATCGCCCCGGGATACAAAATAGAGAAACTTGTGCGCTTCAGGATGCAGGACCGACAACAGGGCAGCCTTACCGGCGCTGGCAATGGGCGTCGGCGGCAAGCCACCACGTGTGTAGGTGTTCCATGGCGTGTCGGTGGTCAGGTCTTTCTTGCGTATTCGGCCCTGATATGTATCGCCCATCCCGTATATGACCGTCGGGTCGGTTTGCAAAGGCATGCCTAGTCGAAGCCGGTTGATAAACACCCCGGCCACGCGTTGTCGGTCTGCGCTGTGACCGGTCTCTTTTTCTACGATAGAGGCGAGGATCAGGGCGTCGTAGGGTTTCGTCAGAGGCAGGTCAGGATCACGCTCCTCCCAGGCGGAAGCAAGGAGCTGTTGCTGTGCATGATAGGCGCGTCGCAGAATATCGAAGTCGGACGAGCCGGGAACGAATACATAGGTGTCAGGATAGAACAACCCTTCCAGGCTACTTTCAGTAATGGCCAGTTTTTGTGCGATTTCTTCGTCGGACACTGAGGCAAGTGTCTGCTTGACCTGTGGATTCTGCTCCAGGGCCTGGCGGATGCGCTGATAAGACCACCCTTCCACCAAGGTGATCTGCGTTTGGGACATATCGCCATTGGCCATGCGCTCGAGCAAGGCACGGGGCGTGTCGCCGCGCACCGCCTCGTAGGCCCCCGCTTTGATCAACGTATCGCGTCCTGTCAGCCGCGCCAGAGCGACAAAGGCGTCTTCGTTGATCTTTATGCCTGATTTGTTCATCAACTGGGCGATGGTCCGCGGGCGGCTTCCCGATTCGACCACAAAGTCGACGCGTTCGGTGTCCATGGCGACGGGGCGCTCGACCCAGTACCAAGCCGCTCCACTCAGACCAGTGGCGATCAGTGCCAGCAGTAAAAGCGTATACAGCACGAAAGATTTGAATTTTGTCATTGAACCAAAGTGTATCCCGGCCGGGAACTAACGAGCCGGTGGAAATCGGACACATCGCCCGATAATGAGTTTCACTGCATAATCTGCCGAAGCCCGTTATCATAAACGCTACCTCTGTCTATGTCTCTTGTCGCGAGCCCACTTTTACCCATGACTCACCTCCCGAATTTTGTTGCTCTCCTGGATGACCTCGCCGTCATTGAAGTTTCCGGATCGGACGCTGCTTCTTTCTTGCATGGTCAACTCACCCATGACATCACGGGAATGGCGTCCGACCAGGCCCGTCTGGCTGGTTATTGCACTGCCAAGGGACGTTTGCTGGGCAGCATGGTGATTTGGTCTGAACATAGAACTAACGGAGCCACCCAGCTGTATGCGCTTGTCAAGGCCGATATCGCGTCCGCCCTCATCAAGCGACTCTCGATGTTCGTATTGCGCGCCCAGGTCGTCTTCAGGCAGTCACCATTGCAGGTGCTGGGCGTAACGTTCAATAAATCGGGAACCGATAAGAACATACCGTCCACGGATATCATGAAGCAAGCTGCCATTATGTCGGCGCAACAGAGTACGTGGGATGTTGTTCGTAGCGCCGCCGGCACGTGGATTTCAGCGCCTTCCGCCACGGTCGATACGGCTCGCTGGTGGTTCGCGGCGTCTGATCCCCAGGAGTACGCTGAACAGCTCGACACGCCAGATGCCAAAGCCCCGGCCCCCGGGACGCCGGCCGCCGACACTTCCAGTGAATGCTGGCGTGCGGGGGATATTGCCGCCGGTTTGCCTTGGGTGGGTACAGCCACCCAGGATTTTTTCATTCCTCAAACGCTCAATTTCGATCTGATCGATGGGGTAAGTTTTTCCAAGGGATGTTATCCGGGCCAGGAAGTGGTGGCGCGCAGCCATTACCGAGGCACAGTCAAGCGTCGTATGGCTTATGGCGTTGTTACTGGCGCCCGCGATATCGAATCCGTAACACTGCCAGGCGCCGATATCTATAAGGCGGGCAACCCCGACATGCCTTGCGGGCGTATCATCAACGCGGCAATTTGCGGCGATTTGCATCTATTGATGGAGGTGCAGCTATCCGACCTTCCCACGTCGGCCTTTCGCCTGGGAAAGGCCGACGGCCCTGCCATCGAACTGCTTCCTTTGCCTTATCAAGTCAAGACCGAAAGCTGACACCCGCCCTACTTCTTGAATAGATTCAGGATGCTGGAGAAATCCTGTGCCCCGTTGCCCTGAGCACTGTGCATGGAATACAGGTTGCGCGCCAGCTCGCCCAGCGGCACCGACGCACGGGTAGTCAATGCGGCCTCGGCGGCCAGACCAAGGTCTTTCAGCATGAGATCAACCCCGAAACCGCCCGCATAGCCTTTGGAGGCGGGCGCATGCTCCATGACTCCCGGCCATGGGTTGTAAAGCTCTGTGGCCCAGTTACGGCCCGAGCTTTTCGCAATGATGTCGGACAGTACCTTGGGGTCCAGTCCGTTCTTTACACCGAGCGCAAGGGCTTCCGACGTTCCTGCCATCAGTATGCCAAGCAACATATTATTGCAAATTTTAGCCACCTGTCCTGCACCGGCGGCTCCTGCATGGAATATGTTCTTGCCCATTTTCTCAAGATAAGGCCGGGCTGCTTCCAGATCGTCGGCGTCGCCGCCGACGATGAATGTCAGTGTTCCAGCCACGGCGCCACCCGTGCCACCCGAAACCGGCGCGTCAATCATGCGTACATTGCACTCGTGTGCGGCCTGCGCAACCTTGCGGGCGGACTCGGGTGCAATGGTACTGCACTCCAGAACCAGGGTGTTGTTCGAGACGTATTTCAGAAGTCCGGTTTCACCCAGGTACAAGCCCTCGACATGCTTGCTGGCCGGCAACATGGAGACAACCACTTCTGCATTTTCGACCGCCGTTTGTGCGGAATCCGCTTCCGTTGCACCGGCGTCGACCAGTGTCTTGATGGCCGCCGGCACCAGGTCGAAAACGGCCAGATCATGGCCCGCTTTAAGCAAATTCAGGGCCATTGGGCCACCCATATGACCCAGACCAATAAAAGCGATGCGACTCATTGTTTGTCTCCTAGTTCTTGTCGATTGATGTCATGCCGAAGGCACATTGTTGGTTCAGATTTTCCCGCTAGTCCGTTCTTCACCCAGGTCGGCCAGCGGATGGCCGATGGACTCTGGCCATGGTGGCTGGAAGAAACGCTGTACCCAGGCGTCGGTGGCTTGCGCGAGTGTGGCCGGATTCCACCTGGGCTGCTTGTCCTTGTCAATGAGGAGAGCACGTATGCCTTCCTGGAAGTCGCCTTCGACACCGCAGTGCAACGACACGATGTATTCGTCCCGGAACACATCGGCCAGTGAATGGAGGCGTACTCGATCCAACAATGCAAAGCACAGACGGGCCGAACCTGGCGACCCGGCCATGAACGTCGTGGCGGCGCGCTTCAACCACGGATCTGCGTTATCGCTGAAGGATGCAATATTTGAGCAGATGGCGTCGAAATCTTTACCATCGCAGGCCTTTCTGATAAGCGCGTGGCTTTTTTCCAGAGGTCCTGGTTCTGCGCCCGCAGCGGATTGCATTCCGCGCAACAGGCGTTCTAGCAGGACGTGATTCTCACTGTCGGCTACAGACCAGCTTGCAGCTTGGATTTGACGGACCAGTTCGTCCCACTGGCCGGAGTCGAGGGTGTAATCGGCAAGGCCCAGGTAGCGGCAATCGCTATGGCCTAATTGGGCGCCCGTCAGCGCCAGGAACAAGCCGGTACCGCCAGGAAGCCGCGCAAGCATCCACGAACCGCCGACATCGGGATACAAGCCGATGGTTATCTCGGGCATCGCGAACCGTGTGGTTTCGGTGACGACCCGGTGGCTGGCACCCATCATCAGGCCCACGCCACCTCCCATGACAATGCCGCTACCCCAGCAAAGCACGGGTTTGGAGTAGGTATGTATTTGATAATCGAGCCGGTATTCGGTATCAAAGAAGTGACGCGCGTAGACATTGTCCCAGGCCAGTCTCCCGACGTTCTCCTGCATTGACCTGTACAGCCCATGCAAGTCTCCGCCGGCGCAGAATGCGCGGTCTCCCGCGCCTTTAAGGATGACCATTGCGATGGATTCGTCGGCTTGCCAATCCCCAAGCTGTGTCGCCAACAGTTCGCACATTTCGAGCGACAGGCCATTAAGCGTTTGCGGCGTATTGAGTGTGGCGATACCCACCTTGGTCGTGGCGGCAGTTTCGATCACCTGGAACAACAAGGGGGAGTTCATCGGATATCGGCTCCTTTGTCCAGTATCTGGCGCGCGATGATTACGCGCATTATTTCGTTGGTTCCTTCAAGGATCTGATGGACGCGGGTGTCGCGTACCAGTCGCTCCAACGGGTAATCCTTGAGGTAGCCATAGCCACCGTGGATCTGCTGAGCATCCAGGCACACATGGAAGCATAAATCGGTGGCGAGGCGTTTTGCCATTGCACAATAGGTGGACGCCTGCTGGTCGCCTTCATCCAGTTTTGCGGCGGCCAGGCGCACCATCTGCCGCGAAGCGACAATGTTGGTCAGCATATCGGCCAGCTTGAACTGCAAGGCTTGAAAGCTGGCCAACTCACGGCCAAATTGCTTGCGCTCGCTCATATAGCGTCGCGCCGCTTCGTAAGCCCCTTGCGCGGCACCCACCGAGCAAGCTGCGATGTTGATACGGCCGCCGTCCAGGCCCTTCATGGCAAACTTGAAACCCTCGCCTTCGTGGCCCAATAGGTTCTCAGCCGGAATCTCGGCATTTTCAAAGACCACCGGACGGGTGGACTGGCTGTTCCAGCCCATTTTGTCCTCTTTCCGCCCATAGCTGACCCCAGGGGTGTCGGCCGGGACCACGAAAGCCGAAATGCCTTGCGCGCCGGCGACCCCCGTGCGGGCCATGACGACCAGCAGGTCGGTGTCTCCGGCGCCGGATATGAATGCCTTGGCACCGTTGAGGAAGTATGCGCTTCCGCGTTTTTCCGCCCTGGTGGACAGCGAGGCGGCGTCTGACCCGGCACCCGGTTCAGTCAGGCAGTAGGACCCGAGCTTCTGGCCAGCGGCCAGCGACGGCCCCCAGGCCTTGCGCACGGGCTCGGTAGCCCACGACCCGATCATCCATGTCGCCATGTTATGGATGGTCAGGAAGGCCGTGGTGGAGGGGTCGTAGGCGGCCATTTCTTCGAACACGAGCGAGGCATCCAGGCGGGGCAGCCCCAATCCGCCGATCGACTCGGGAGCATAAATGCCGCAAAATCCCATTGCCCCGGCTCTTTCGAAGGTTTCCCGGGGAAAGATGCCCTCGGCATCCCAACGGGCCGCATGCGGCTGGAGCTCGCCAACGGCAAAATCCCGTGCCGCCTGGGCAAATGCCTGCTGTTCATCGCTGAGTTGAAATTCCATATTGCCTGTCTCCTGAATGGCGGCTTATTCCTGGCTTGCCGCGCGCTTGTTTTTGTGGTGCCTACCTTAGCGCCTTATTGTTCGCTTTTATGTCATGTGCATGACAATCTGCCTTTTCAGGGATCCAGGATACCGGCTGCCGCCTTTGCCTTGCGCCGTTTGGGCCGATGTTTTGATTTTGTCATGAAAGCCTGGCGGTGCAAGGCCCGGCGCTGCCGGGATTCGGTAGGGTCAAACGTTAGCGGCCGGTAGATTTCCAGGCGGTCGCCGTCGACCAGGACATGCTCGGGAGTGCATACCTGACCGTATATGCCCATCAATACGGCCGCACCGGGGTAATTGGGAAAGTCGCTGGCGAAATGACTGGCTTCAAGAGCCTGGGCGGCAGTGGCCCCGGGCCACAGCCGTACGGTCACGTCCCAGACGGAATCGGGCTGGGCGTACACAACCTGTATCGAGAAGCTATTCAAGTCGGTCATTAGTCACCGTAGATGGCCTGCGCGCGCTGAGTGAACGAGTCGATGAAGCTGCTGGCAATGCGGTTGAAAATAGGCCCGACTACCGCTTCGAGCGTCCGGCTGGAAAACGCGTACTCCATGACATATACCACCTTGCAGGCTTTGTCGTCCAATGCGTGGAACTCCCAGTTTCCCGTCAGGGCGGAAAAAGGCCCATTCACCAGATGAAAGGTGATAAGGCGTGGGTAGTCATGCTGGTTACGTGTGGTGAATGTTTGTTTTATACCGGCGATACTAATGGTAATGGATGCTTCCATTTCCTTGTCAGTGTTCTTGTGTACTACCGTGCCCCCACACCACGGCATGAATTCCGGATACCTGGCCACATCGGCGACGAGGTCGAACATTTGCGAACGACTATAGGGAACGAGGACGGATCGCTGGACTTTATGCATTGAAAGTAGTTAATGGATAGAATGTACTGATTTTACAGCCTACAACCGAATTGATTCATGAGCATTGTCGACAACCGTAAAGCCGCGCACGATTACTTTATTGAAGACCGCTACGAGGCGGGACTCGTGCTGGAAGGCTGGGAGGTAAAAGCCATACGTGCGGGTCATGTACAGCTCAAGGAAAGCTACGTCATTGTTCGTGACGGAGCATTATGGATCATCGGCATGCATATAAGCCCATTGCCAACTGCTTCCACCCACATCCATCCTAACGCGACGCGCACGCGCAAATTGTTGTTGCATGCCGAAGAGATCAGCAAGCTTATCGGTAAAGTTGAGCAGCGCGGTTTTACATTGATACCGCTTAACCTGCATTACAAGAATGGCCGGATCAAGCTGGATTTTGGACTGGGTCGAGGCAAAAAGCTGCACGATAAACGCGATGTTGCGCGCGACAAAGACTGGGAACGCGAAAAACAGCGCATCATGAAGCACGACACGCGCGCCTGATGACCATATGCGGCTCAGCTGCTGATCACCCCAATGTGAAGCCCTCCCGTTGCAAGAGCAATAGCTTGCGCTCGAGTCCGCCGGTATAGCCCGTAAGGATGCTGCCTGCGCCCAACACGCGGTGGCAGGGAATAATGATGGAGAGAGGGTTGCGCCCTACCGCCGTACCTACCGGGCGGCTGTGTTGCGGCGTTAGGCCTGCCGCGCGCGCAACGTCGCCGTAGGTTGCCGATTCCCCATAAGGGATTTCGCGCAAGGCCTGCCATACTCGCTGCTGGAACTCTGACCCTTCGATATGCAGTGCCACGGTGAACGACTGGCGTCGGCCCGCAAAGTAGTCGTTGAGCTCTTGCTGAACCTGTTCGAAAAGCGCCTGCACGCGGTCGGGGGTGTCGGGTTGCACCGTAAGGCTCGAGACCTGTCGGCCTGGTTCCAGCGCGGAAATATCGAATCCACATTCAGGTGGCATGACGCTGGCAAAGAGATCAGTCTGGTCGACCCGGCGGACTCTGAAATTCTTGATGGGCAGCCCGGCCATCAATCCGTCTGAGGGGCCCCCATGTTGGCGTGAGGATAAGGTGGCGCCGGCGAGCGACGGACAGTCGCTCTGACCGATGAAATAGGCCCCAGTCAGGTGGCTACCATTGGAAGACAGCAGCATGTTGCCTAGCGGCGACGGCATCTGCGCGTTAAACCTCATGGCCTTCTCTTCGCAAATAAAGACACGTCATTTCTAATGCAACTTGACCCGCGGCCTGCCCCGTTTCATCAACAGGCGTCCCAGCGCCAGAGAAGTCGTCCGGAGAAAACCGAGTATGGCAAAATGATGCATGAGGTGCAGGCTCATATACATCATTCTGGCCAGAAGCCCTTGTACGAACCAGTTCTTTCCCGTGAGCACACCCATGAGACTGCCGACGCCACGGGTGTGGCCCACGGAAACGAGCGATCCGTAGTCCCGAAACTGAAATTGGCGTGCCTGCACTTCCTTGCCTTGAATGCGTTCAGCCATGATGGGCAGCAAAAAGACAGCTTGCTGGTGGGCCACCTGCGCCTTGGCCGGCAGAAATTGTCCCTGCTCCCCCCAGGGCACCTGGGCGCAGTCGCCCATGGCAAAGACTGAAGGGTCGCTGCTGCGCAAGCCACCATCCACGACAAGTTGATTGATGCGATTTGTCGGCAGCCCCAAAAGTGTCAGAAACGCAGGAGCCTCTATACCCGCAGCCCATACACACAGATCCACAGGATATCGCACATCGTTGGAATCGTACAAGGCGTCCGCCTCGATGCGGGCTACTCGTACCGATGTCTTTACCGAAATTCCACGGTCGGTCAGCAGTTGCTGGGCCGCGGCGGACATCTTGGGCGACAGTGCTGACAAAATTCGATCGGCGCCTTCAAGCAACGTTATTTGTATGTCTTCCTGAGGATCGAGGCTGTTGAGCCCATAGAAAACCGCATCGGCGCATGCTTCGCGGAGTTCAGCGGCGAGTTCCACCCCCGTGGCACCCCCGCCGACGATTCCGATATTGAGTTGGTAGCTGGCGTGATCGGATTTCTTCTGATTCGCGGTGACAAGCTGATGCAACAGGCGGAGCCGGAACCGCTCGGCTTCTTCCGTTGAATCAAGGGCGATCGCGAATTCAGCGGCGCCCGGGGTTCCGAAGAAATTCGATTTGCTGCCCACCGCCAAGACCAGTGTGTCGAATGGCAACGTGCGCGCCGGAAATATTTCGATCTGCTGGTCGGAGAACACCGGTTCGAGCAGTATTCTTCTGGCTTCCCGATCGATATGGGCTACCTCGCCGAATATGAAGGTAAAACCTTTATCCTTGGCCAGCATGAAGTAGGAGAGGCCTTCGCGATGTATGTCCAGTGTGCCGGCAGCAACCTCGTGCAAGGAAGGCTTCCAAATATGGTCACCCGCCTTGTCAACCAGAAATACGTGTTGCGGCCCAAACTTCTGACCCAGCTTGGCTGCCAACTCGAGGCCACCGGCGCCACCGCCAATGATCACGACCCGGTGTGCTTCTGTGTGCGTCATTTTTTTCCTTTGCCCACGATAGACCTGCACAGGATACTAAGGAACGGCTACGCTGGGTACTGAATTCCATCCACCTCCCAGGGCCTTGTACAGCGCTACGTGATTGCTGTTCCTGGTCAATCGTAAAGTTATCAGGTCTTGCTGGGCCGCGTAAAGGCCGCGTTGGGCGTCCAGCACATTAAGATAACTGTCCACGCCGCTTCTGAAGCGCGCGTTGGAAAGCACATGATTATCCGCCGATGCGTCGACCAAAGCCGTTTGAGCGCTGAGCCGCTCGTCCAGAGTGCCGCGCTCGGCCAGACCGTCTGCCACGTCCCGGAACGCGGTCTGTATCGCTTTGTCGTACTGGGCAAGCGCGATGTCGCGATCCACTTCGGACATCTTCAGGTTGGCGCGATTTCGTCCGCCCTCGAATATGGGTATATTGATCTGAGGCACGAAGCTCCAGAATCCAGAACCGCCATCGAACAGACCGGACAGAGCGCTACTGGTGGTTCCAGCCGAGGCGGTCAGGCTGATTCTAGGAAAAAATGCCGCTCGTGCCGCACCGATCGTGGCATTGGCCGCCTGCAGCAGGCGTTCCGCCTCGACGACGTCAGGGCGCCGTTGCAAGACCTGGGAAGGGATACCTGCATTTAACTGCGCCAGGGTCATCTTGTCGTCGTGTTGTGACGTCGGCAGCAATTCGTCGGGAACGTCTCCACCCACCAGCAGAACCAATGCGTTCTTGTCCTGCGCGATTTGGCTGGTAAAGCGAGCTACGTCCACGCGGGCTGATTCGACTACGGTTTGCGCCTGTCGAAGGTCCAGCATCGAGGCGACGCCCAGTTCGTGGCTGCGTCGGATCAGGGCATAGGCATCTTGCTGGTTTCTTAACGTCTGTTGGGCAAGCTGCAAACGCTCCTGGTCCGCACCAAGGGTAAGGTAAGCATTGGCCAGCTCGGCGACCAGCGACAGCTGGACGGCATTGCGCGCCTCCTGCGTGGCGAGGTAACGCTGCAAGGCCTCGTCCTTCAGGCTGCGCACGCGGCCAAACAGGTCTAGTTCATATGCGCTCATGCCTACGCCTGCGCTATATTGACGGCTTATCCCTGCCTCGTCCGTAACGGAAAGATCAGCGGGCAAGCGCTGGCTTGTGCCGGAGCCAGACATTCCTATAGAGGGAAAGCTGTCGGCACGCCGGATTTGATACTGCGCTCGTGCACGATCGATATTCAAGGCCGCCACCCGTAGATCGCGATTATTCTCGAGCGCCATGGAAACAATCGTGCGCAGGTCGGCATCGACTATGAACAGCTGCCAGGCGATGTCGGCGGCCAGAGGAGCCCCGGGCGCGGCTTCCCCGCCCTCTTTACCATATGCAGCGCCGGTGGGCCATTCTGCGCCCACCGCTGCGCTTGGCTGTTGATAGCTGGGCGCCATGCTTGTGCAGCCAGCCAGCAGCATCGCTGCGGCGATTGATGTCAAAGATAAATATTTCATGTCAGATCTTCTGCTCGGAGGGCGTTGCCGTGGAGTCGGACAAAGGTTGATCGGCCTTCTTCTTTGACGAGAACAGCCGGCGCACCACCACGAAGAACACAGGGATAAAGAAAATACCAAGAACGGTTGCCGCAATGGTTCCGCCAAGCACTCCGGTACCGATGGCATTCTGGCTGCCCGAACCGGCACCTGTCTTGATGGCCAAGGGCATTACCCCTAGTCCGAATGCGATGGATGTCATCAGAATAGGCCGCAAGCGCAACCTTGCTGCCTCCAATGCTGCCTCAATCAGGCCCATGCCTTCGTCCATGAGGCCCTGTGCAAACTCGACAATCATGATGGCGTTCTTCGCAGCCAGCCCTATGGTTACCAGCAGGCCGACCTGGAAGTACACGTCGTTGGACATTCCCCGCCCGTTGGCGGCCAGGAGAGCCCCGAGTACCCCCAGGGGCACAACCAACATGACGGCGACTGGAATGGACCAGCTTTCATACAAGGCGGCCAGACACAGAAAGACCACGAGCAAGGAAATGGCGTACAAGGCCGGCGCTTGGGAGCCGGACATGCGTTCCTGATACGACAGTCCTGTCCATTCAATACCGAAACCAGCTGGCAATTGCGCTGCAATTTCTTCCATCGCCGCCATGGCGTCGCCTGAGCTTACGCCCGGTGCCGGTTCGCCCTGAATCTGCACTGCTGGGATACCGTTGTATCGCTCCAAGCGAGGCGAACCGTACTCCCAATGTGCCGTTGCAAAGGCCGAAAAGGGAACCATCTGGCCCGACGCATTGCGTGCGTACCATTTCTGCAGGTCCTCGGGCACCATGCGGAAGTCGGCTTCGGACTGCACATAAACCTTCTTGACGCGCCCTTTGTCGATGAAATCGTTCACATAGGCACCGCCCCATGCACTGGAAAGCGTACTGTTGACTTGACCCATGCTCAGTCCCAAAGCGCCTGCCTTGGCTTGGTCGATCTCGATGCGATACTGCGGTGTGTCATCCTGCCCGTTGGGGCGCACGGCGATCAGATCGGAATTTTGGGCGGCCAGGCCCAGCAATTGATTGCGGGCCTCTGTCAGCTTTTCATGTCCCATTCCGGCACGGTCCTGCAGATACATATCGAAGCCCTTGGCATTGCCCAGCTCGAGTACGGCGGGCGGAGCAAACGCGAATATCATGCCGTCTTTAATCTCCGACAGGACGGCCGACGCGCGTTCGGCAATCGCCGCAACGCCATTTTCCGCACCAGGGCGCGCGCTCCAGTCATTCAGCTTGATGAACCCCAGGCCCGCGTTCTGGCCGGCGCCGGCAAAGCTGAACCCTCCCACGGTGAAAACGGACTCGACATTATCTTTTTCATTAGCCAGGAAATGGGCTTCCATCTTGTCGAGCGAGGCCAGCGTGCGCTCCTGGGTTGCACCGGCCGGCAACAGGACCTGGGTAAAGAGCACGCCCTGGTCCTCGTCCGGCAGGAAAGACGTAGGCATCCTGATAAACAGCAAGACGGCGACGATCACCAGCGCCAGATAAATCAGCAGATAACGGGTGCTGCGGGCAATCATATGCCCGACCCAGGAATGGTATTTCTGGGTGCCGCGATCAAAATTGCGATTGAACCAGGTAAAGAAACGGCCCCGGGGAGCGTGTTCGCCCTTGGCAACTGGTTTGAGCATGGTTGCGCAGAGAGCCGGCGTCAGCACAATGGCGACCAGCACGGACAGCCCCATGGCCGAGACAATGATGATCGAGAACTGACGATAGATCACACCGGTGGAACCGCCAAAGAAGGCCATTGGCACCAGGACGGCCGAAATCACCAGACCGATACCCACCAGAGCCCCGGTAATCTGGTCCATGGACTTGCGCGTTGCCTCTTTCGGCGACAAGCCTTCTTCCGTCATCAGGCGTTCAACGTTCTCAACCACGACGATGGCATCGTCGACCAGCAGGCCAATTGCCAGCACCACGCCGAACAAGGTCAAGGTATTGATAGAGAAGCCGAAAGCGGCAAGAATACCAAAGGTACCCAGCAAGACCACAGGAACCGCAATCGTGGGAATGATCGTTGCCCTGAAATTCTGCAAGAACAGGTACATAACCAGGAATACCAGGATGACCGCCTCGATCAGCGTAGACACGACGCCTGAGATCGACACTTCCACGAAAGGCGTCGTGTCGAAGGCGATCACCGATTTCATGCTGGCGGGAAAGTTTTTCTCCAACTCGCTGACCTGTGCCTTGATGGCTTCTGCCGTGTCGAGCGCATTCGCCCCGGTGGCCAGTTTAAAACCCATCCCGGCGGCCGGCAGTCCGTTGTAGCGCGCTACAACGTTGTAGGTCTCGCTGCCCATTTCCAGGCGCGCCACATCGCGTAGCCGTACCGCCGCGCCATCGGGTGTGGTGCGCAGCAGTATTTCACCAAACTGCTCCGGAGTCTGTAGCAAGGATTGGGAGGTGATAGTGGCATTGATCTGCTGGCCTGGAACCGAGGGCGTTGCGCCCAGCTGCCCGACTGAAACCTGGGCGTTCTGCGCCTGTATGGCACTGACGACGTCGCCCGGCACCAGATTGTAGCTATACAGCTTGTTGGGATCGAGCCACACGCGCATGGCATATTGGCTGCCGAAGACTTCCAACTCGCCCACACCTTCAACCCGGCTCATGGGATCGCGCAGGTTGGCGACCGCATAGTCGCCCAAGTCGGTGGCGGTCATACTTCCATCTTCGGAGATCAGGCCGACCACCATCAGGAAGTTGGCGGTCGATTTCGTGACGATAACCCCCTGGCGCTGTACCTCTTGCGGCAGCATGGGTGTGGCTATTGACAGCTTGTTCTGCACTTGTACCTGCGCAATATCGGGATCCGTACCTGCTGCGAACGTAACAGTGATCGTCATGCGGCCCGACGAGTCACTGGTCGACGACATGTAGTCCATGCCGTCAATACCCTTCATTTGCTGCTCGATGACCTGCGTGACCGTATCTTGCAACGTTTGGGCCGACGCGCCAGGGTAAGTTGCAGCAATGGTGACTTGAGGTGGAGCAATGCTTGGATATTGCGCGACGGGCAAGCCAAGGATGGATAATCCGCCCGCAAGCATGATCACCAGGGCAATTACCCAGGCGAAGATCGGGCGATCAATGAAAAATCGTGACATGGTCGATGTATTCCAGGTGTGAGTCGGGTTCAACCGGCAGTGATTTCAACTGCCCGGACCAGTGCGCCCGGGCGTACTTTCTGCACCCCTTCCACAATCACCCGCTCGCCAGCAGCGATGCCTGTATCGACAAGCCATTGGTCGCCAACAGTACGCGTCGCCGTCAACGCTCGGCTTTCGACCTTGCTGTCGACATTGACGAGAAGCGCGGTGGCATTACCTTTTGAATCCCGGGTCACACCTTGCTGCGGAACCAATATGGCCTGGTCGCGAACTCCCTCTTCGAGGATGGCGCGCACATACATTCCAGGCAGCAACTGCTGCCCTGGATTGGGAAATACGGCACGCAGGGTGACCATGCCTGTACCGGGATTGACACTGACGTCCGAGAACTGCAGCTCGCCGGGATGGCCGTATTCCATGCCGTCCTCAAGGATGAGCCGGACATTGGCCCGTGCTTCAGTCGAGGCCGATAAGGACCCGGAGTCCAGCGCACGGCGCAAGCGCATCAGTTCGATGCTGGACTGCGTGACGTCCACATAGATAGGATCAAGTTGCTGGATAGTCGCCAACGGGCTGGCTTGATTGGCTGAAAGTAAAGCGCCCGGCGTGATGCTCGATTGGCCGATACGACCGGAAATCGGCGCCGTGACACGGGTATAACCAAGATTGATGGATGCCATCTCAAGAGCCGCCTTCGCAGACGCGACATCGGCTTGCGCCTGAAGAAGTTCGGCGGCGGCCCGATCGTTGTCTTGCTTGCTTACTGCGTTGATCTTGACGAGTTTTTTATAGCGCCCGGCAGTCAGCCCTGCGACTTTCAGGTTGGCCTGGGCCTTGGTAAGCGCTGCTTTGGCACTGTTGTGACTGGCCTTGTAGCTCGCGGAATCGATCTCGTACAAGGTCTCCCCCGCTTTGACATCGCTCCCTTCCTTGAATGACCGGTTCTTGACGATACCGCCCACCTGCGGGCGGACTTCGGACACCATGAATGCACTGGTGCGGCCGGCGAGCTCGGTGGTTAATGAGATGGGCTGGGTGGCTATCGTTACTACGCTGACTTCGGGCGTCGGAGGCGGTCCGCTTTGAGCGGTTGGTTGGCTGCATCCCGCCAGAACGAGCACGCCCGCTAACGCTGATAAGGTTTGGATGAACGGCTGGCGTGCATGTGGCGTCATAGAAACTCATAAAGTGAATGTATTAACCGTACGGTACGGTCATCTTACGCTTGACAAAATAGCGGTGTCAAGCAAAACTGTACGGGTTGGTACAAAATTATGAGAATGAGATGAGAACGAAAAGTGAAGCCAGACGCGCGGCCATTATGTCCGTGGCCCTGGATGTTTTTCGCGAAGTCGGCTTTGACGCGGCGTCCATGTCACAGATTGCGGCCCGGGTTGGCGGCTCGAAGGCGACGCTGTACAACTATTTTTCGTCTAAAGAGGAGTTGCTGCTTGCTGCTATGCTGCATTCCGGTGACAAGTACGCACAGGAAGTCCTGCAATTATTGCTGGAATCTGATAATTTCCCCACCCAGTTGCACCGCTTTGTCGTATCGCTGCTTAAGCTCATCGGTTCCTCGGAACCTATCGAAATATTGCGTGTGGCCATTTCGGTAGGCGGTACATCCGACATCGGACGCCAGTTCTATGAATTGGGAACCCATAGCGTCTGGATCGAGATCGCCAAGGTCTTGCGCAATGAGGTGAATAAAGGGAATTTGCATAATAGCGATCCGGACCAGATGGCAATGCTGCTGCGCAGCCTGTGCGAATCAGAACTGATACGCAATCTCTTGGGAGCCGGTCGTGTGATGGACGACAAGGAACTGGAACGCAAGGCAGGCTGCATTGTGGATATTTTCCTGCGTCTGTACGGAACCGCCCAATAAAGTCTCCAAGGATTCCTTACTGGGCGGTGTGGTGACGCATAGTGTCGCTGCGGCGTCCGGGTAAATCTTGCGCCAGGACGCTGTCCATCATTACTCGTTGGCGAGGCGCTGCCACGTATCGACTACGGTATCCGGATTCAGGGACATCGACAAGATGCCTTCATCGCGCAGCCACTGCGCAAGGTCTGGATGATCGCTGGGGCCTTGACCGCAGATGCCTACGTATTTTCCTGCGGCCAGGCATGCCTTGATGGCGCGCCTGAGCATAAATTTGACCGCCTCATCGCGTTCATCGAAGTCGGCAGCCAGCAACTCCAGGCCGGAATCGCGATCCAGACCCAGTGTGAGCTGTGTCATATCGTTGGAGCCAATGGAAAAGCCGTCGAAATATTGCAGGAACTCGTCAGCCAGGATCGCATTGGAAGGCACTTCGCACATCATGATCAATCGCAGACCATTTTCGCCGCGCGCCAAACCGTTCTTGGCAAGCAGGTCTACAACCTTGGCTGCCTGGGGCAAGGTGCGCACGAAAGGCACCATGATCTCGACATTGGTCAGGCCCATGTCGTCCCGAACCTTCTTGAGCGCTTCGCATTCCATCCTGAAGCACTCTTCGAACTCTGCCGATACATAGCGCGACGCGCCGCGGAAGCCCAACATCGGGTTTTCTTCCTCGGGCTCGTAGCGCGAGCCGCCCACCAGTTTGCGGTATTCATTCGATTTGAAATCGGAGAGGCGCACGATGACGGGTTTCGGATAGAAGGCGGCAGCCAGTGTGCTGATGCCTTCGGCGAGCTTCTCGACAAAGAAAGCTCTGGGACTTGCATAACCGCGAGCCGCCGACTCTACGGCTTTCTTGAGCTCGGCATCCACATTCGGATAATCGAGCACCGCCTTGGGATGCACATTGATATTGTTGTTGATGATGAACTCGAGGCGAGCCAGTCCTACACCGTGGTTGGGAATCTGCGAGAAATCGAAGGCCAGCTGCGGATTGCCGACGTTCATCATGATCTTGAGACCGATGTCGGGCATTTCGCCCCAACGGACTTCTTCGATCTCCGTTTCGATCAGACCATCGTAGATACGCCCCTCGTCGCCTTCCGCGCACGATACCGTAACCTCCCTTCCGTCGCTAAGCACGTCGGTGGCGTTCGCGCAGCCAACAACGGCCGGAATGCCCAGTTCACGGGCAATGATGGCCGCGTGGCAGGTGCGTCCTCCGCGATTGGTGACGATGGCCGAGGCCAGCTTCATGACAGGCTCCCAGTTGGGATCGGTCATGTCGGTAACGAGGATGTCACCCCGCTTGACCTGATCCATCTGGGAAATATCGCCGACGACACGTACCTGGCCGGAGCCGATCTTCTGACCGATGGCACGGCCCGTGATGAGGACTTCGCCAGTTGCCTTCAGGCGATAGCGTTCTTGAACGTCGTGGTGGCCCATCTGGGACTTCACCGTCTCGGGCCGGGCTTGCAAGATGTACAGTTTGCCGTCAATACCGTCCTTGCCCCATTCGATGTCCATCGGCCGTTGATAATGCTTTTCGATGATCACGGCATAGCGCGCGAGCTCGATGACTTCATCATCGGTCAGGGAATAACGATTTCGTTCGGATACGGGAACATCGACGGTTCGAACGGCGTGCCCGTTCGAACGCTGGGGATCAAACTCCATTTTCAATAGCTTGGACCCGATGCGACGGCTGATGATGGGATAGTGTCCCGAGTCGAGTGTGGGCTTGAAGACATAAAATTCATCGGGATTGACGGCACCCTGCACCACGGTTTCACCAAGCCCGTAGGACGAGGTGATGAACACGACGTCCTTGAATCCCGATTCGGTATCGAGCGTGAACATGACGCCTGCGGCGCCCCGATCGGAACGGACCATGCGCTGGATACCAGCCGACAGGGCGACATCGGCATGGGCGTAGCCTTTATGCACCCGATAGGAGATGGCGCGATCGTTATACAGTGATGCGAATACATGGCGAATCTTTTCCAGGACCTCGTCGATTCCAACGACGTTCAGGTAGGTTTCCTGCTGCCCGGCGAAGGATGCATCAGGGAGGTCTTCCGCCGTGGCGGACGAACGCACGGCGAACGAGCCCTTGCCGTCGGCGTCCAGCTTGGCAAACGCACCGCGGATCGATTGCTCGAAGTCAGCGGGAAATGGCGTGTCGATGATCCACTGACGGATTTCCGCGCCGGCATTGGCGAGCTCGCGCACGTCTTCGGAATCGAGCGTGAGTAGCCGGTCTGCAATGCGCTGGTCAAGTTTCGTGGACTTAAGGAAATCGCGGAAAGCGTCGGCCGTCGTGGCGAAGCCGCCCGGTACGCGGACACCCGCCTCTGACAGTTGACTGATCATTTCACCGAGCGATGAATTTTTACCCCCCACCGAGTCGACGTCCGTCATGCGGAGCTGCTCGAAAGATACAACATAAGACATAAAGTCACCTTTGAACTATAGAAGAAAGCTTGTTTGCTTATTGCGCAACACTCGCATGACATGTCTTTTGAGAGCATGTAGGGGCTACGCATTAAGCAAACCAGCCTTGCCTGCTGGTTGGGCGACTGTTAATCTTGCGATTGTACCGTTTCCGGCATCTTCTGCATCAACTTACATGACCACTCCCATTATCGAGCGTACGGTATTTGTTGTCTCTGACAGCACCGGCATTACCGCCGAAACCTTCAGCAATTCGGTGCTGTCCCAATTCGAACAGATAAAATTCGAGGCCATACGCATCCCTTTCCTGGACACCATAGAAAAAGCCAACTCGGCGGCGCTGCGCATCAATCGCTGCGCCGAAGAGCAAAACGCGCCGCCATTGGTCTTCAGTACCCTGGTCGATCCGCAAATAGCGCTTAAGATCCAGTCGGCAAACTGCACTTTTCTCGATTTGTTCGGTACTTTTGTCCAGCATATCGAAACGGCGTTGGGTGTAAAGTCCAGCCATTCAGTTGGCCGGTCCCATATGGGAGGACTGTCCAAGCAATATAACAATCGTATCGAAGCCATCAATTTCAGCCTGGCCCACGATGACGGCCAGTTTATTCATGGCCTCGAGCAGGCAGACGTGATTCTAGTGGGTGTGTCCCGCTGCGGTAAAACACCGACGAGCCTGTACCTGGCGATGCAGTATGCGGTGAAGGCTGCAAACTTTCCGTTGATTCCCGAGGATTTCGACAGAGGGATGCTGCCAGCCACGCTGGTCCCGTTCAGGAAGAAACTGTTTGGCTTGTCCATACAGCCAGCCCGTCTGGCCGAGGTTCGTCACGAACGTCGGCCTAACAGCCAGTATGCATCGATCAAGCAATGCCGCCATGAGGTCGCCGAAGCAGAGCGCCTGATGCGAATGGAAAACATCCCCTGGCTGTCGACCACGACGAAGTCGATCGAGGAGATCTCCACCAAGGTGCTGGATGAAGTGGGATTGGATAGGCGGATTTATTGACGTGCCGCCTGCTGGTCATAAGTGACGGGCAGCGCTCTTTGCATGCATTCTATTTCCTGAGACCTGACTCTGCTTTCTTATCCGTGACTCTGCTTTCTTATACGCCGTTGGAATTGACGAGACGTACCAGGGTGGAGTTGGGTGCTTGGCGTTTTTGCCGCTGATTTTGGTGATGAGAAAGAGTGAACACGCTCGCATCAGAAGGCCCGCCTGCCGGGCCTTCTGATGCATTGAGATGGATTCCTGCCACTGAGCGGCGTTCGAATATATTAGGATCAGCGGGTGTGCTGGCGGCGGTGTTCAAACAGGCAGATGCCTGCTGCGACGGCTACGTTCAGGGATTCGACGTTTTCGGCTTGCGGGATGAACACTCGCCTGTCGGCCAGCGCCAGCAAGGCGGGATCGATGCCCTGCCCTTCGTTGCCGAGCAGCCAGGCGGCTGTCGGTGGCAAGGGGCTCTGATAAAGCGACGTCGCGTTTTCAAGTGCCGTGGCGATCAGCGGCACGGTGACGCGTTCTTGTGCATGTCGCAAATCCACGTGTTCATGGATGGACATTACAAAATGTGCACCTTGGCCGCTACGCAATACCTTGGGCGACCACGCCGATGCGCAGCCTTGCGATAGGTAGGCGTTGCGTATGTCTGCGGCTGCCGCCGTGCGCAACAGTGTTCCGACGTTGCCGGGGTCCTGAATGCGATCCAGCCAGATGCTGTTATGGTCTATGCGCGCTGGCAGGCTGCGCAAAGGTACGGCCACCACAAAGCAGACGCCTTGCCCATGCTCGACCTGGGACAGCGATTTCATAAGGCGGGGCTCACAGGACAGGCATAGCCGTGCATCAACCGACTGCGCCAGTTTCGCGACTTCATCATTATGTTGAAGGCGGTCGCTGTCGAACAGTGCCAGTTGCGGGCTGCCTGCATGCTGCAGCCATGACTGGCAAAGATGTATGCCTTCGAGCACCGCATGGTGGCCGGACGGCCCGCCATCGTCTGTCTCATCGCGCTTGCCGCAAGCCAGTCGCAACACGCGCTTGTAGGCGGGATTATCGCGGGAACTGATGTGCTTCATGGCGAGTCGTAATATCCAGGCAAGAGACGCCTGACTGGCGAAAAACTGCGTCGGTGCGCGGGACAAGGACCATGGCTTTCCAGACGAACAAGATGCAAGGCGGTGCCATAGCCTTTATGCTGGTCGAAGGCGTAGTCGGGATAAACAGCATGCAGCGCCAGGCAGTCTGCGTCGCGTGCCGTCTTGGCCAGTATCGATGCTGCTGAAATCGATGCAACGGTTGCATCTCCCTTTATGACCGCTTCGGCCAGGCAGGCAAGTCCGCGCGGCAGGCAATTGCCGTCAACCAGCGCCAAGTCCGGCATGATGACAAGGCCTTCGCAGGCGCGTCGCATCGCCAGCATGGTGGCCTGGAGGATATTCAGGCGGTCGATCTCTTCCACCGTGGCGCTGGCGATACACCATGCCAGCGCGTCACTGCGTATTTCGAGGGCAAGTTCTTCGCGCCGCTGGGGAGTCAGCTTTTTCGAGTCATCCAGACCCATGATGGGCCGCGCAGGGTCGAGTATGACCGCAGCGGCATATACCGGCCCCGCCAATGGACCTCGACCCGCTTCATCAATTCCCGCCACGCGCATGGCCGCCGGCAGGTTGGAGAAGAAAAGATCAGTTTTGAGCATGCCGCGCCTGCTCGAGTATGACGTTGGCAGCCAGGGTGGGCGTGTCGCGCCACAACGATTCGTGGATGGCACGGAACCGCCGAACCACCTGCTGTGCATAGGGTGTATCAGTGAGAGCCTTCCAGGTGGCGTCAGCGAGCGCCTGTGGCGTAGCATCTTCCTGCAACAGCTCGGGGACGACGAAATCACGGGCCAGTACGTTGGGCAGGCCTACCCATGGAACATAAGGCCTCGCCTGTCCTGATTTCCAGGTCATAAGACGTTTCATCATGGGCGAAAGCACATAGGAGATGACCATGGGTCGCTTGAACAGGGCTGCTTCGAGCGTCGCGGTTCCGCTGGCAACCAGGACAGCGTCGGCAGCCTGCATGACATTCCATGCTGCCGGGCGTGCGTCGAAAAAGGCATCGTTGTCGTGTGTAGGCATGGCCGAGGAAAAGGCTGTCGTGGCACCCGCCGCCTGCTCAATGATACGGCAATTCGGCACGGGATAGTCGCGAAGCAAGACCTCGAACTCTTGTCGGCGCTGTGCGTTGACCATGGGCACCAGCACGAGCAGCGACGGGTCTTCCTGAGTCAACAATTGCGCAGCCTGAAGGAAGCGAGGCCCAAGCAGCTTGATCTCGGAGGTTCGGCTTCCTGGCATTAATGCAAGAACGCGCGCGCCGGTGTCCATCTTCAAGTAGCGGCGCGCCGCGTCACGGTCGGGGTCCATGGGAATAAGCTCGGCCAAGGGGTGTCCGACGTAGGTCACCGGTATGTTCTCTTTCTGGTAGATTTCCTCTTCGAACGGAAACAGCACAAGCATGTGGGACACTGCTTCGCGTATCTTGTGGACACGTTCGTAGCGCCACGCCCAGATGGACGGTCCGACGAAATGAACAGTTGGTACTCCGGCGCGTCTCAATTGGAGTTCGAGGCGCAGATTGAAGTCTGGCGCGTCAATACCGACGAATACGTCCGGCGTTTGAGATTGCCAGCGCCGCCTTACATTGGAATAGGTCGAAAGCAGGCTGGGCAGTCGCTTGATTGCATCCACATACCCAAAGACCGACAACGCATCCATGGGGTGCCATGCGTCGAAACCCTGCCTGCTCATGGCAGGGCCGCCTATCCCTTCGCACCGGGCGTCGGGAGCGTGCTGCATAATGCCCCGAATCGCCCTGGCAGCGAGGAGATCGCCCGATGGCTCTCCCGCTACCATGCCGACGCGCAACGTCATGAACGCGCGATACCGCGGGTCGATGCCGCGAGGAAATCAATCATGACTTGGAGTGCGTCATGGGCCAATGGTCTTTCCTGCTGCAAGACGCGCATTTTTTCGCATGCTTCGTCGAGTTTCAGATTGCGACGATAAAGCAGCTTGTAGGCTTCTTTCAGGGCAGCAATGGCCTCTGGCGTATAGTTGCGCCGGCTAAGCCCTTCAGAATTGATGCCTACCGGACGAAACGGATCGCCCGCACCGATGAGATAAGGCGGTGTATCCTGGCGCATGGTGCTGGTGCCACCTATCATGGTGTGGTCGCCGATGCGTACAAATTGATGGACGGCGCAGAGGCCTCCAAGGATTGCCCAGTTGCCGATATGCACGTGCCCGCCAAGCTGCACGCCATTGGCAATGACGGTATGGTTAGCGATCTGGCAATCGTGCGCGATATGCGCATACGCCATGATCCAGTTATCATCCAGAATGCGCGTAACACCGGCATCCTGCGCGGTACCGGTATTGATGGTGACGTACTCGCGCACCGTATTGCCATTCCCTATTTCGAGCCGGGTTGGTTCGCCACGGTATTTCTTATCTTGCGGCATTCCGCCTACCGAGCAGAACCGGTAGAAATTATTATTGACGCCTATGGTCGTGTGGCCGTCTATCATGCAGTGCGGGCCTACTACCGTACCCTCGCCTATCGATACATGTTCGCCGATGACGCAGAAAGGGCCTATGCTGACATTGTTGGCAATGACTGCTCCGTCAGCGATTACTGCCGTGGGGTGTATCAGACCGGGCATTGCTAATCTTCCAGGACGCGAATCGCACACATGATCTTGGCTTCAGCCACGAGTTGACCATCTACCGTCGCCTTGGCGTTGTATCGGCATATTGAGCGGCTGATTTTGTCGGCCGTTGCTTCGAGGCGCAACTGGTCGCCCGGGACCACCGGACGTCGGAAGCGCGCGCCATCAACCCCTACAAGATAGTAGGCCATTTTTTTGTCGGCCGGCTTGGCGTCGCTTTCCTCGAATGAAAATAAGGCAGCAGCTTGGGCAAGGGCCTCGATGATCAGCACCCCCGGCATAACCGGATGGTGTGGGAAATGTCCGGTAAAAAAGGGCTCGTTCATCGTCACATTCTTGATGGCCACGATGCTCTTGCCCGGTACCATTTCAATGACACGGTCAACCAGCAGCATCGGAAATCGATGCGGCAGCCGCTCCATGATTTGTTTGATGTCGAGTTCCATCTTTGTTTATATCCTGCGTGCTTGAATCGTACGATACGATTACTGATTGTTTTGCGCTTTTTCGATCGCCCGCAGGCGACGACGCAACTGAGCCAGTTGAGATAAGACCGCGGCGTTGCGCTGCCACTGGCTGTGTTCGGCAAACGGATAGACCCCGGTATAACGCCCCGGAGTACTGATATTGGAGGTGACGGCAGTACCGCCCGATACGTGGACGTCGTCGCCCAGCACGAGATGGCCCGACAGCATGGCGGCGCCAGCTATAGTGCAGCGTTGTCCTATGATGGTCGAGCCTGCAACGCCTACACAGGCTGCCATGGCGGTATGGTCGCCGATCTGGACGTTATGTCCGATCATTATCTGGTTGTCCAGCTTGACGCCGTTGCCAACCAGTGTATTTTCGAGCGCGCCACGGTCTACCGTGGTGTTGGCTCCGATTTCGACATCATTCCCAAGAACCACCCCACCGATCTGGGCGATCTTGGCCCAGGCTCCTGCAGCGTTATGAGGATCGGGCGCAAACCCGAAACCATCGGCACCGAACACCGAGCCCGAATGAAGAATCGCTCGATCACCAATTGTGACATTATGGTAGAGCGTTACCCGCGCATGCAGCAGGCAGTCTTTACCCAATACCGAATTCGCACCGATTGTACAGTGAGCACCCACCCGCGTGCCCTGCCCGATACGGGCTCCCTCTTCAATGACGCAATAGGGTCCGATACTGACGCTGGCGGCCACGGCGGCGCTGGAGGCAACGATGGCGGTTGGGTGTATCCCTGTTTCCAGGCGGCTGATTCTACGTTGGTCGAACCATTGTGCCAACAAGGCATACATCAGGTAAGGCTGACTGCAAAGCACAACACGGTATGACCGATTTTCGATGTCGAGCGTTTGGTAATCGGCGTCGGTCATGATGACTGCTGCCGCCTTGCAATCGGACAGTTGATTTCGCAACTTAGGATTGGACAGAAAGCTGATCTCGGTACGTCCCGCGGACGTCAACGAACCCAGCCCCTGGATGCGCGGCTCGGATTCGTTGCTGGTATCGACCGGTTTGCAGTCCAGACCGACGGTGTTCGCTTCGGCAAGGAGTTCGTGAAGAGTGGGCGCCTGATCAGGAGCTAGCAATACCGGCATTGAAGTTAGCCGCCCAGTGCTTTCATGACCTGGTCAGTGATATCTACCTTGGGGCTTACCGTAACCGCATCCTGGACAATCAGGTCATAGCCTTGCTGCTCTGCAATTTTCTTGATCGCGGCGTCGGCCTTTTCGACAATGCTGGAGAACTCTTCGTTGCGGCGTCGATTGAAATCTTCCTGGAATTCGCGGCGCTTGCGTTGCAGGTCCGAATCGAGATCAGCTAGTTGACGCTGTCGCTTGACGCGCTCTGATTCGGATAGAACCGGTGCGTCTTTGTCGAATTTCTGTGCTTGGGAGCGCAGGCTGGTGGCCATTTTCTGCAATTCGTCATCGCGGCGCTTGAATTCGGCTTCAATTTTGGATTGTGCTGCCTTGGCGGGTTTGGAGTCTCGCAGGATGCGTTCTGTGCTAACGAAGCCGATTTTGGTCGACTGGGCATAAACAGGCGCCGCTGCCATGGCGCTTGCGCCCAAGGCCACAGCCAGGACGAGTGCACGATTGCCACGGCCGATATTACGGGTTAAAGCAGAAACGTTTAAAGCTAATTGAGACTTCATGGAAAATCTACCTTGCAATGTAGCAGAGATAAAAAAGCTATTGTGCCATTAAATGGCGGGAATCAGAAACCTGTACCGATCTGGAACTGGAAGGCCTGTTTGTCATCGCCCGGCTTGGCATTGAGCGCGCGCCCGTAAGATAACTGCAGCGGACCCAGTGGCGACTGCCACGATAAACCGACACCAGCCGAATATTTCCAACCGCATGGATCTTCCGCGCGATTATTGCTAGGTCCGCGAGCACATTCGGAGCTGCCGGTTGTTGTGACTTGGCCCGCATCGGTGAACAGGAACCAGCGCAAGGTACGGTCACGCGTCGCCCCGGGGAACGGCAAGTACAACTGTATACTGCCTACAACCCGTCGGGAACCTCCAAGGTAATCATTTGTACGTTCGTCACGCCCGCCCAGCGACGCCCCTTCGTAGCCGCGCACTGATCCGATGCCCCCACCATATATGTTCTTGATGACCGGATACGATTTGCCACCATAGGACTTACCCCAGTCGGCAAGGCCATTGAATGCCAACGTATAGGCTTTGCCCAATGGTAGGTAATATTGCTGCTGCGCGCTAAGCATGTAATAGCGCAGATCACCAGTGGACAGATCACCGGAAAGGCGCGTGTAGCTGCCACGCGTCGGTGCAAGAGCGCTATCGCGTGTGTCTTTCGACCAGCCCAGATTGAAAATTAACGAGTTCGTGCCCTCGCCATATTCGTTCTTATATTCCTCGTACGCTAGAGGTGTATTCTCATTCAGGCGGCCCAGCTTGTTATGTTCGAAGCTGACGCCCGTGAAAATGCGATCATATTCGGAAATGGGTACGCCGAAGTTCAGGCCGCCACCTATGGCCGTGACTTCGTAGTCGCCGTAGGCGTTATCGCTATCGTAAGGCGTGGTGCGGCGGTAATACAGTGATGTGGTTTTACTGATTCCATCCCGTGTCCAGTATGGATCGGTATGTGAAAGAATAGCCGCGCGGTTGGTCTTGCTGGTATTGACCTGCAAGGACAAGGTGTTGCCACTGCCGAAAATATTATCCTGACTGACACCCGCCGATAAAATGACTTTGTCGGTCGAGCCATAGCCCACGCCCAGATTGATCAAGCCGGTGGGTTTTTCCTTCACGTCCACGTTGACATCGACCTGGTCGGGTGATCCCGCGACTGGCGTAGTGCGGACATTGACGTCGTTGAAATAGCCCAGGCGATCGACACGGTCACGCGACGACTTGATGTTGGAGGAATCGTACCAGGCCGCCTCCTGCTGGCGCATTTCGCGACGAATGACCTCGTCCCGCGTACGCGTGTTTCCACCGATCTGGATGCGTCGAACGTAGACACGCCGGCCGGGATCGACATAAAAGGTCAGATCGGCCTCGTGGCTTTCGCGATCAAGCACCGGATTGGGATTCACGTTGGCAAACGCATAGCCAAGGCTGCCGAGATATTCTGTAATCGCTTTTACCGTTGCGTTGGTTTTCGTTGCGGAAAACTTTTCGCCTTCCTTCACTTGCAGGAGCGGTTGTATGTTCGCGTCGAGCCCGAGAAGATCGCCCGCCAGCTTCACGCTGCGCAGCGTGTAGGGTTCGCCCTCGTGGATAGTCAGGGTAACGAAGATGTCCTGGCGGTCGGGCGAAATGGTGACCTGTGGCGGTTCGGCCGAATATTCAAGATAGCCGCGGTCAAGGTAGAAGGAGCGGACACGTTCGATATCACCTTCGAGCTTTTCGCGCGAATATTTGTCTGTACCTGTGTACCAGGTCATCATGCCGGAATCGGTGAGTTCCATTTCATCAAGCAAGGTTCCTTCTGAGAAGGTCTCGTTGCCGACGATATTGATCTGCTTTATCTTCGCCAGGTCGCCTTCGAATACGTCGAAGCTGACGCCAACCCGGTTACGTGGCAGCGGAGTGATGATGGGGTTGATTTCAACGCCGTACTTGCCTTTGGACAGGTACTGCTGCTTGAGTTCGAATTCAGCGCGTTCCAACATTGAACGATCGAATACGCGGCCTTGGCCGAAACCGACCTGGCCCAGCGATTTGGTGATGGCTTTGGGGTCGAATTCGTGCATGCCGTTGAACGTCACGGACGCAATGGTCGGTCTTTCTTTGACCGACACGACCAGCACATTATTGACAGTATCGATTTTGACATCGCTGAAGAAACCAGTGGCATACAGACGCTGAATGGCTTCGCTGGCCTGCGCTTCGGTGAATTGCTCTCCCACCTTGACCGGAAGGTAGCTGAATACCGTACCGGCATCGACACGCTGGATGCCATTGACCTGGATGTCGCGCACCACGAATGGCGAAAAGGCGCTCGCAAGGCTGGGGAGAAGCATAGCTGCCAGCAAAACGGGCATGGCGCGCTTGGCAAATGGGAATTTCCGGCTAAACGACATCCTGGAGGATCCTTGGGGGAATGATTGGTGAGAGATTGTAAGGCACAATGCCTCTATGTGAAAAGGCGGGAAAAATCATTGAAAAATGCCAGGCCCATCAAGCCTGCCAGCAAACCAAGGCCGATACGTTGACTGCTTTCCAGCCATTTGTCGGGTATCGGCTTGCCCCGGATCGCCTCTATGATGTAGAACATCAGATGACCGCCATCCAGCATGGGCACGGGCAGCAAATTTAACACGCCGATACTAACACTGATCAGTGCGAGAAACCCAACGTAGGCAGCCAATCCAATGCGCGCGGTCTGGCCTGCGTAGTCCGCGATGGTAACCGGACCGCTGACATTGCGCAGCGAAACATCCCCGGTCACCATGCGTCCCATCATTTTCAGCGAGAACCATGCCGTATCCACGGTCCTGGCAATCCCGCGGCCCAGACTTTCGAAAAGGCCGTAGCGCACTGTCACCATTGGAAAGTCGGCACCCAGCAAAACTCCTATCCGCCCTATTGTCGCGCCATCGTCTGCAGCTTGGGCATGTGGCGTGATGGTCAGCGTGACAGGAGCACCGTCCCGGAGAACCGTTATTGGCAGCGCTTGGCCTGCACGATTACGGATCTCGCTCACCACGGTACTGGCCGTCGGCTCGTTGAGCGACCCGAGGGCGATGACCACGTCACCATTGCGCAGGCCCGCCTGCTCTCCAGCGCCGCCCGGTGTGATCTTATTGATGAGTGGACGCGGAGTGGCCAGCATCAGGCCAGCGTCCGCCATGAGGTCGGAACCTTCTGGCTCTATCGTGGCTGGCGGCAAAATCAGGTGGCGTTCCCGCGACCCGCCTGAAATGGTGTTCACCTGTATCCGGGCCTCGCCTCCGCTGGTGAGCGCGTCGAGCAACTGCCAACGGGCTTCGCTCCAGGATTGAATCGGTTCATCATTGATGCTCATGATGCGGTCACCCGCCTGGAACCCGGCCTGTGCCGCGGTCGTGCTGGGTGGCGGGGCACCGAGAATGGCGGCGGGCTCGTTGGTTCCGGCCAAACCCAATGCGGTATACAGCAATGCGGCCAGTACGAGGTTGGCCACGGGGCCGGCCAGCACGATCGCGCTGCGTTGAATCAGCGATTTATTGTTGAAGGCGCCCGCGGCCTCTTGCGCCGTGCCGTCCTGAGGCGCGTCGTCGAGCATTTTGACATAGCCGCCCAAGGGGATTGCGGACACTGCCCATTCGGTTCCATGCCGATCGGTGCGACGCACGAGTACTTTGCCAAAGCCCACCGAAAAGCGCAGTATCCGAACCCCGCAGCAACGCGCGACCCAGTAATGGCCCAATTCATGAAAAGTAATCAGCACGCCGAGTGCGATGGCAAAAGCGAGCAAAGTGAAAAGCATGGAGTTCCTGGAAAACGGCGCTACTAACCTTGGAGGTGGCAGAGCCCGGTGGCTATGCTGCGAGCCTGGGCATCCAGCGCCAGGACGTCGTCGAGCGTCGACAGTTCTGGATGAGACATGCCCTCCATTCGGTCCAGGCAGTCTTCGATCACGCCAGCGATTTCAGTATAGCGAATCTGTCCGTTCAAAAAGCAGTCTACGGCGACTTCATTCGCGGCGTTAAGCGCCACGCAGGCGGCCTGGCCGGACCGGAGCGCATCAAAGGATAAACGCAGGCAAGGGAACCGATCGAAATCCGGCTCTTCGAAATCGAGGCGGCCCAGGGCGGTCAAGGCCAGCAGACCCACGCCGCTATTAATACGCTCGGGAAATCCCAGGCCGTAAGCAATGGGCGTGCGCATGTCCGGCTGGCCTATCTGGGCCAGGATAGAGCCATCTTCGTATTCGACCATCGAGTGCACCATGCTCTGCGGATGCACGACGACCTGGATCTGATTCACCGGCATGGCAAACAGCCAATGAGCTTCGATGACTTCCAGGCCTTTGTTGAGCATGGTTGCAGAGTCGACGGAAATCTTGCGGCCCATGCTCCAGTTGGGATGCGCACAGGCTTGGTCTGGAGTGACGTCTGGCAACTGGGCCAGCGGGGTCGTGCGAAACGGCCCACCCGATGCGGTGAGCAGCAGGCGTCGGACACCTTTGGCTGGCGTAGTGGGCGCGGCAGCCCTGCTGCCTTGAGGCATGCACTGGAAGATGGCGTTGTGTTCGCTGTCTATAGGAAGCAGTTCGGCCCCATTTTCGCGGACGGCCCGCATGAACAAGCCACCCGCGGCGACCAGCGCTTCTTTATTGGCAAGCAAGACACGCTTGCCTGATTTCGCCGCGGACAGCGCCGCTGGGAGCCCGGCCGCGCCGACAATTGCAGCCATTACCGTGGTGACCAGAGGATCGGCTGCCGTATCGGCAAGTGCCTGGCTGCCGACGCGCAGTTCCGGTACGGGCCCAGGCCCCGTCCAGGCGAGCAGAAATCGGCTGCGGGCTGAATCCGACGGCACGACAACCACCTTGGCTCGTGTAGCCAGAGCCTGTTCGGCCAATCGCTCGATCCGGCTATGTGCACTCAGGGCGTACACCGACATGGTGTCGGGGTGTCTTGCAATGACATCCAGGGTGTTCTCGCCGATTGAACCCGTAGAACCGAGCACACATATCTGTTGGTGCGTCATCGAGGCAACACCTCTACCAGCAGGAATGCCAGAGGCGCCACAGGCAACAGCGCGTCAATGCGATCGTAGACGCCGCCATGCCCGGGCAGCAAATGGCTGGAGTCCTTGACCGCGGCACGCCGCTTCAACAAGGACTCGAACAAATCGCCGACGATGGACAGTGCAGCCAGGAATACCGCAATCAGCAACACCCCCCACCAAGGCCAGCGTTGGGATAGGACTGCGCCGAAACTTCCCGGCCAAAAGGTGGATGCCCATACCCACACTGTCGCTGCAACCACCCCGCCGATGGCCCCTTCCCAGGTTTTCCCAGGGCTGATGCGGGGCGCAAGCTTGTGTTTCCCCAGCGCCTTGCCCGTGAAGTAGGCGGCAATGTCGGCGAACCAGATCAGAGCGAGCAGCGATACCAGGAACCAGGCGCCATAGGCAAGAAAGAGCTGCACAAGTGCAGCCCAGACGGCGAGAATGGCTAATACGCCGAACATGCTGAGCCAGGCGCCATGAGTACGCACCTTGGTCTGCCCCTGTACTACCAAACTCGTGGCGGCAACGACCCAGATGGCGGCCATGCCAGGAATCAGCCACCGGTTGAGCAAGCTTTGCGTATGTAAAGACCATGGCGCTGGTTCCGAAGAAAGCCATTGCCGCGCCACAACCAGCAGAATCACTGATGTAAACACAGCCAGCGCCACGGGTAGTTGGGAACCTCCGCCAGGCAGGGTGAGCCTGAGCCATTCCCAGAGGGCGCACGCGGCGATGATCGTAAATAGTAGGACAATGGGCCAGGGTCCCGGGGCCAACAGGGCCCCGAGCAATACCGCGAGCAAGACAATCGCCGTTATGATGCGCTGCTTCAACATAGGGAGGACTCCGCGTTCAGGGTTTCTTTGCAATCTGGTCGCTGGTGCGGCCAAATCGGCGTTCCCGGGTCCGATACCACTCGAAAGCGGCTTCCAGCTCCTTGGCACCGAAGTCGGGCCAAAAGTCGTCGGAAAAATATAGTTCAGTATAGGCGAGTTGCCAAACCAGAAAATTGGAGATTCGCTGTTCGCCGCCGGTGCGAATGAAGAGATCGGGTTCGGGAGCGAACGCCATGCAGAGGAAGTCGCTTAAAAGCGTTTCATCGATGGACTGCGGATTGACGGCCAGGTCGGGCCGTGCCTGCAACAAACTCTTTATGGCTTGTAGAATATCCCAGCGCCCGCCATAGTTGGCGGCAATGGTGAGATTCAGGCCTGTGTTGTGTTCTGTACGTTGCTCGGCGAGCTTGATCAGGTCTTGCAAACGAGGTTCGAATGGCGATAAGTCGCCAACAATGCGCAGCTTCACGCCCCGGTCGTCGAGCTTGTCGACTTCTTTTTGCAGAGTCTTGATGAACAGGCGCATCAACAAGGAAACTTCGTCGGCCGGGCGGCGCCAATTTTCGGAGCTGAAGGCAAACAGGGTAAGGTAGTCGACACCTTTCTTGCCACAGGCTTCGACCACGCGTCGAACTGCCTGAACGCCACGGACATGGCCGGCGGTACGGGGCAAAAAACGCTTGGTTGCCCAGCGGCCATTGCCGTCCATGATGATGGCAATGTGACGCGGGACGTCCGTACATTCGGGCACCGACAGAGTCGTGCTAGGAAGCATGTAAGAGTTCGGTGACAATGACGTTCAGACCGTCATGATTTCGGCTTCTTTCTGAGCAACGAGTTTATCGATATCAATGACATGCTTGTCGGTAAGCTTCTGGACCTCGTCCTGCATGCGACGCTCGTCGTCTTCCGAAATTTCCTTTTCCTTGACCAACTTTTTGAGCGTATCGTTGGCATCACGACGTAAATTGCGCACGGCAATCTTGGCGTCCTCGCCCTCGGTGCGCACAACCTTGGCCAGGTCGCGTCGCCGCTCCTCGGTAAGCGCCGGCATGGGTACACGTATGCTGTCGCCCATGGAAATGGGATTCAAGCCCAGGTCGGAATCACGGATGGCCTTTTCCACCGGGCCGGCCATGTTCTTTTCCCATACCTGCACATTGATCGTGCGCGCATCCACCAGATTGACATTGGCAACTTGGCTGATAGGCACTGGCGACCCATAGTACTCCACCATAATGTGGTCCAGTATGCCGGCGTGAGCGCGACCTGTGCGAATTTTGGACAAGGCGACCTTGAGCGTTTCAAGCGACTTGACCATGCGTGATTCAGTCGATTTTCTGACTTCAGAAAGACTCATAATTGTTCCTTTATCAAACGTGTACCAGTGTACCTTCGTCTTCACCTGACACGGCGCGCTTCAAGGCACCGGACTTGTTGATGGAAAACACCTTGATGGGCAGTTTCTGGTCACGGCACAGGGCGAACGCCGTTGCGTCCATGACTTCAAGGCGACGTACGATCACTTCATCGAAGCTGATACGCGCGTATCGGGTGGCGGTAGGATCTTTGTTGGGATCCGCACTGTATATGCCGTCGACCTTGGTGGCCTTCAGGACGATCTCAGCACCGATTTCGGCGCCGCGAAGTGCGGCGGCTGTATCGGTGGTGAAAAATGGATTGCCAGTGCCTGCGGCGAAGATGACGATCTTGCCCTCTTCGAGATAACGCAAGGCCTTGGGGCGAATATACGGTTCAACGACTTGATCGATATTCAGGGCCGACTGCACGCGGGTATCGATACCACGGTGCTTCAGCGCGTCTTGCAGGGCCAGAGCATTCATGATTGTTGCCATCATGCCCATGTAGTCGGCCGTGGCGCGGTCCATACCCTGGGCGCCGGGTGCAATGCCCCGGAAAATATTGCCGCCGCCGATCACGATGGCAAGCTCAATGCCCATGGCAGCCACCTCGGCGATCTCTTCGGTCATGCGCAAAATAGTGGCGCGGTTGATCCCGAACGCATCTTCTCCCATTAGCGCTTCGCCGGAAAGTTTGAGAAGAACGCGCTTATACGATCTGGTGGTCATGGATAGAATCCTAGGTGGGCAGTCCAACGAATGTTCGAGCCTGAACCGCGACTGCATGGCAGCGCAATTCAGGCTTTTTTCTGACGAAGCAATATCAGGCAGTACCGGCGGCAGCCGCGGCAACTTCCGCTGCGAAGTCTTCGGACTTTTTCTCGATGCCTTCACCAACGACATACAGGGCAAAACCAGTGATTTTGGCGCCCTTTTCCTTGAGCATTTGTTCAATGGATTGCTTGTCGTTCTTCACGAAAGGCTGGGAGAGCAGCGTTACTTCTTTCAGGAACTTCTGGACGGAGCCCTCGACCATCTTGGAAACGATTTCGGCCGGCTTGCCCGATTCGGCTGCCTTTTGCTCGGCAACAGAGCGTTCGGTCGCGATATCAGCCGGCGACACGCCGCTTGCGTCGAGTGCGCGTGGCTTGGTCGCGGCAATATGCATGGCCAGGTCTTTGCCCGTCTCTTCGGGACCCGCGAAATCAACTAGCACACCGATCTTTCCACCGTGCACGTAGCTGGCCAGCTTGTCGCTGGTTTCAAATCGCTGAAAACGGCGAATGGAAATATTTTCGCCGATCTTGCCTACCAGTGCGGAGCGGGTGACTTCGACGGTGGCTTCGCCCATGGGCAGTTCAGAAAGTGCAGCCACATCGGCCGGATTCTTTTCGGTGATCAATTCGGCGACTTGATTGATGAATCCGACGAAATCGTCGTTCTTGGCAACAAAGTCGGTTTCGCAGTTGACTTCGACCACAGTGCCACGCTTGCTGTCGGGCGAGATGTGCAAGCCGATAAGGCCCTCAGCGGTTACGCGAGTGGCAGCTTTGCTGGCTTTATTTCCCAATTTCACGCGGAGAATTTCTTCAGCACGGGCCAGGTCGCCTTCGGCTTCGGTGAGCGCTTTTTTGCATTCCATCATGGGCGCGTCGGTTTTCTCGCGCAATTCTTTAACCATAGATGCGGTAATTTGAGCCACTTTTTTTCTCCAGTTCACTAAAACACTCCCCGGCATAGCCGGGGCAGGTGCACAACGATACGATCAGGTTCTTGCCGCCTGATGACAGCAAACTCCTGGCCCGGCCTGGCAGTACGACCGGGACGGTCGTCGCGCTTACTCGCGCTCTTGCTCGACTTCGACGAACTCTTCGTCGCCTTCGGCAATTTCTTCGACCAGACCGTTCAGGTTCTGTTCCCGACCTTCCAGTACAGCGTCTGCCATGCCGCGGGCGTACAGCGCAATGGCCTTGGCTGAGTCATCGTTACCAGGAATGATGTATTCCACGCCGTCGGGCGAGTGATTGGTATCGACTACGGCGACGACCGGTATACCCAGGGTCTTGGCTTCTGCGATAGCAATTTTGTGATAACCGACATCGATAACGAACAGCGCGTCGGGCAGAGTGTTCATGTCTTTGATGCCGCCGATGGCCTTGTTCAGCTTTTCGAGTTCGCGATCGAACATCAGGGCTTCTTTCTTGCTCATGCGCTCGGTGGCGCCGTCGGCAATCTGGACTTCCATCTCTTTAAGGCGCTTGATCGAGCTCTTGACCGTCTTGAAGTTAGTCATCATGCCACCCAGCCAGCGGCTGTCGACATAAGGCATACCGCAACGGGCTGCTTCGGCGGCCACGAATTCGCGTGCGGCGCGCTTGGTGCCAACAAATAGAACGTTGCCGCCACGGGCAGCAATCTGGCGCACGAACTTTGCTGCTTCCTGGTACTTGACGACAGTCTGTTCAAGATTGACGATGTGGATCTTGTTGCGATGGCCGAAGATGTACGGCGCCATCTTCGGGTTCCAGTAGCGGGTCTGGTGGCCAAAGTGCACGCCAGCTTCAAGCATTTCACGCATTAACGACATAATATTCTCCGAGGGTTTGGTCTTGTGCCAGGTCTGCATCCGCCAGATTGTGTGATTACACAATGGCTAAGGCGAACACCCTGAGTCAACCAGGCACGCGATTTTTCAAAAGGCGGCCAGTAGCCCCAGGGTTATAATGCCCAAGAACTTCAGAAGCCAGCCGCTTTCTTAATAAAATTTAAGAAAGCCCATAATTCTACTATTTTTATCCCACCTAATTCAAGTTACCATGAGTAGTCTCGTTACAGACCCTGCAGATCTCGATAAAATGCGCGCCGCTTGTCAGGCCGCGGCCTCCACCCTGGACTTCCTCGAGCCGCATGTACGTGCCGGCGTCACCACCGCTGAGCTGGACAGGCTTTGCATCGATTACATCACCAACGAACTTCAAGTCGAGTCAGCCACGGTTGGCTATGCACCGCCCGGCTACACACCTTTTCCCGCTTCCATCTGCACGTCGGTCAATCACGTGATCTGTCACGGCATACCGGGCGACAAGGTCCTGAAGAACGGCGACATCATGAACATCGACGTCACAGTCATCAAGGACGGATGGTTCGGTGATACCAGCCGCATGTACTACATAGGCGAACCCTCCATCCTCGCACGCCGGCTTACCGAAACCACTTATGAGTGCATGTGGCTCGGTATCGAGCAGGTGCGTCCAGGTGCAAAATTGGGCGATATTGGCCATGCCATCCAAAAACATGCCGAAAAAAATGGCTTTTCCGTCGTGCGCGAATACTGCGGCCACGGTGTCGGCCGCAAGTTTCATCAGGACCCTCAGGTGTTGCATTACGGTAAAGCGGGCACCGGCATTGCCCTGGAAGCTGGCATGATCTTCACCATCGAGCCCATGATCAATTCCGGTCGCAAGGAAATTCGCACGCTGGCCGACGGCTGGACGGTCGTGACGCGCGATCACAGCCTTTCTGCCCAGTGGGAACATAGCATTCTGGTAACCGATACTGGCTACGAAGTACTCACTGTCTCCAAAGGCATGCCTGCACCTCCTCCATTCGTGTCGGTCAGCTGACTCTGTTCAACAGGAGCACTATGCGCGCGCCAACGATAATGCTGCTGCGGACGCAGCTGGCGGAGCGACGCAGCGAAGCCATACGCGGCTTCCGTGAGCATCTGCGGCCAGAGCTGTTGCTCACGGCCTTGCGCCGCATTATGGACCAGACACTGCTTGAGCTCCTGACGCTCTACCCTCTTCCGCAAGGCGCTGCCCTTGCGGCCGTCGGCGGATACGGACGCGGCGAACTCTACCCGTATTCCGATGTCGACGTGTTGGTGCTTTTGCACGAGCCGCCCAGCGGCGACGACAACGCAATGATCGAAGCGCTCATTGCCGCCATGTGGGATCTGGGCATCGAACCCGGCCATAGCGTACGCACCATAGAAGATTGCAAGCACGAAGCGGCAAACGACATCACCGTCGAAACGGCGCTGATGGAAGCGCGCTGGCTTGCCGGCGACAAGTCGCTGCTTGCCAGCCTGTCTAAAATAATGAGCGAGCAGCTGGATGCACAAGCGTTCTTTCAGGCAAAGCGTGCTGAAATGCAGCAGCGGCATGCCCGGCATCAGGACACGCCCTATGCCCTCGAGCCCAACTGCAAGGAAGCACCCGGCGGCTTGCGCGATTTGCAAGTGGTTCTATGGGTGGCCCAGGCGGCAGGACTCGGCAGCACCTGGCTCGAGATTTCCCGCAGCGACCTGCTGACGGCGGCGGAGTTTCGCGCCTTGCGCCGCGCCGATGTCGCATTCAAGCGCCTGCGCATTGAGCTGCATTTGTTATCAGGTCGCCGTGAAGATCGCGTACTGTTCGACCTGCAGCCTGGTCTGGCCGCCATCTATGGATTCGAAGGCACCAAGGCCCGCCGGCCCAGCGAAATTCTGATGCAGCGCTACTACTGGGCTGCCAGGGTGGTAAGCCAGCTGAATATTATATTGATGCAAAGCATCGAAGAATTGCTATTTCCGCCGCCCAACGACCAGTTGCATATCATCGACGATGACTTCTGCATGATACGCGGTCGCTTGGGAATAAGGCGCGAGGACAGCTTCGACCGCAACCCCGCCCTGCTGTTTCGCGCCTTCCTTGTCATGCAGGAGCGCCCGGAACTGCTGGGCATTTCGGCGCAGGCACTGCGCGCGATGTGGCACGCCAGGTGGCGTATCGACGCCCAGTTCCGACATAATCCGGTCAACCGCCATCAGTTCCTGCAGATATTGCAGCAGCCGCGCGGCATCGTACATGCCCTGCGCCGCATGACCATGCTGAATATTTTGCCGCGTTACCTACCTGTGTTCCGCCGTATTGTGGGCCAGATGCAGCACGATCTTTTTCATGCTTATACGGTGGACCAGCACACGCTCATGGTGGTGCGCAATCTGCGCCGTTTCACTATGCCGGAACACGCCCAGGAATATCCGCTGGCGAGCCAGCTGATCGCAGGTTTCGATCGCCATTGGCTGCTTTACGTCGCAGCGCTATTCCATGACATCGCGAAGGGCCGTGGCGGAGACCATTCCGAGCTGGGCGCGCTGGAAGTCCGGCGCTTTTGCGAAGACCACGGCATTGAAGGCGAGGATAGCGAACTGGCCGAATTCCTGGTGCGACAGCATTTGACGATGTCGACGGTCGCTCAAAAGCGCGACCTCAGCGATCCCGAGGTGGTCCGCGATTTCGCGACATCCGTCAGAAACGAGAGGCAGCTTACCGCGCTCTACCTCTTGACCGTTGCCGACATACGAGGCACCAGTCCCAAGGTGTGGAACTCCTGGAAAGGCAAGCTGCTCGAGAACCTCTATCGCCTGACGCTGGCGGCGTTGGGCGGTGCGCAATCCGACAGCCGTTCGGTACAGGCGCAACGCAGAGAACAGGCCGCGAATGAGATAAGATTGATGGGCCTGCGGGATGAGAGCCGCGACGCGTTCTGGAATCAGCTCGATATTGCTTATTTCCTTCGCCATGAAGCCAGCGAGATAGCCTGGCACACGCGCCAGCTGTATTATCGCGTGAACTCGCCAGAACCGGTCGTCAAGGCCCGTGTTGTGGGCCACAACGAGGCGTTGCAGGTAATGGTTTATGTGCCCGATAGCGATGATCTCTTTGTCCGGATATGCCAGTACTTTGATCACAGAGCCCTAAGCATTCAGGATGCCCGCATCCACACCACGCACCACGGTTGGGCGCTGGACAGCTTCATCGTGCTGCTTCCCGCCCACGATAAAGACTATCGCTCGAATGCTTCGCTGGTCGAACATGAACTGCATGCGCACCTCACGCTCGCCCGTGAACAGTCCTTTCGCCAGGCAGATAGCGGTGTCACCAGACGAGCCGGGTCGAGGCGCTCGCGCATCTTTCCCATCGTTCCCAACGTCGAGTTGCAGCCGGACGAACACAGCACCTCGTGGCGTCTTTCAGTAACCGCTGCCGACAGGCCCGGTCTGCTATACAGTCTGGCACAGGTATTTGCTGCGAATGCCATCAATCTAAAAATGGCCAAGATCCTGACACTGGGCGATCGCATCGAGGATATCTTCATCATCGAAGGCGACAGGCTTGGGCATCCCCGGGCGCAACTGCAATTCGAGCGCGATATACTGGCCACCCTCGACACCTCCGGTACGTGATCACCTAGCCTTCCTTCCGGGACCACCATGGCCTTCAATGATCTGGTAATAAACTTCGGGCGCAGTTTCCTCTTCGCCCTCGCAACGATGCTGCCCATACTCAATCCTCCTGCGGTAGCGCCAATCTTCCTGACGCTCACGGAAGGCGCCAGTGCCGGTACGAGGGAACAGTTGGCCCATCGTGTGGCTGTCAATATTTGCGTGATGCTGGCCATCGCGATGATCGCAGGCAACGTCGTGCTGGATTTTTTCGGGATATCGTTGCCGATCATTCGTGTCGGCGGCGGCTTGCTGGTCGTTGCCACGGCCTGGCGCCTGGTCAGCGCTTCGGACTACGATGCGGAACACGCCCAGAACATGGCCGAAACCTATTCCCTGGACCAGGTCCGCTCCAAAGCATTTTACCCCCTTACCTTTCCGATGATCTGCGGGCCAGGCGCCATATCGGCGGCACTGACGGTCGGCGCGACGCTGCACACCGAAGCTTCATTTGATACAGCTGCCAATCTGACGGGCTCCCTGGTGGCCATCGCCATTGCGTCGCTGGTCGTTTATTTTTGCCTGCGCTTTGCTGCTCAGTTTCTGCACAAGCTGGGTCCGAATGGCACTGCCGTGCTGATGCGGCTGTCCGCCTTTATTCTTTTGTGCCTCGGCGTACAGATTGTATGGGACGGCATGCAGGAACTATTGCTGGGACTACTGCGCCAAGCCTCTCTCTTCAGGAATTTTCCATGAGTTCGATTACTTCCCGGCTACTTGCTGTCATCGCCCTTCTTTGCTTGGCCGCCGTGTCCATAGCCCTTGTCTCGCAGCATGTCTTCGGAATGCAGCCTTGCGCCTGGTGTGTCCTGCAGCGCCTGATATTTCTGGCGATCGCGGCAATTTGCATAGGCGGACTGCTGCTTGGCCGGCACCGCGCTGCCGTCCACCGGATCGCCGCGTTGCTGACCCTCGCCTTGAGCGTGGGCGGCGCGCTCGCCGCCTGGTATCAATACACAGTCGCCGCCAATTTGTTTTCCTGCGACATGACATTTGCCGATCGATTCATGGTCAATAGCGGACTGGACGCCCACCTGCCGTGGTTATTCGGTATCTTTGCGTCATGCATGGACGCGCGCGTGGATTTATTGGGCCTGGAGTATGCCCTGTGGGGGCTGGGCCTGTTCATCGCGACTGGCATACTTGGAATCATGGCCGCTTTTCCGCGCTTATCGTGCACAGCGTCTGCTGGGCGATGACGAACTCTTCATTGGTGGGCACCACTTGCACGGATACAAGGCTGCGCGTCGTCGAAATGCGGGGCGAGTTGGCCTGGTTCAGCGCCTCGTCGAGTTCGATTCCCAGCCAGCCAAGGTTGCGGCAAATGGACGAACGCACAGAGGCGCTGTGCTCGCCGACCCCCGCGGTAAAGACCAGGGTATCGAGGCCTTTGATCGAAACGCATAAGCCGGCAATGCTTTCGGCTGTCCGGTAAGAGAAATAATCCAGCGCCAGCCGCGCCGATGGGGCACTACTGGCCTGCAGGTCGCGAATATCCGCGCTGATACCAGACAAGCCCTTCAAGCCCGATTCGTTATACAGCAGATGCTGGATTTCATCGTGAGTCATGCCTTGCTCCAACATCCAGAGCACCACGCCGGGATCCAGCCGTCCGGGCCGCGTGCCCATGGGCAGCCCGTCAAGCGCAGTGAATCCCATGGTGCTTTCAACGCTTTTTCCGTCCAGCATGGCACAGGCTGACGCTCCGGAACCCAAGTGGGCCGCTACTATCCTGCCCCGGGCCACTTCTGGCATTTCGCGTCGCAGGCGATGTGCGATGTAGTCGTAAGAAAGACCATGAAATCCATAGCGCCTCACGCCACGGTCATAGAACGATTGGGGCAGCGCAAAACGTTCGACGACATTGTCATGCGTACGATGGAATGCCGTATCGAAACACGCGACCTGCAGGATGTCTGGCCATTGCTCGTGTATAACGCGGACCGGTGCGAGGTTATTGCGCTGGTGCAATGGCGCGAGCGGTACCAGCGTATCCAGATATCGCAGGACTTCGTCGTTGACCAGAACGCTGTCGGCGAACCGCGGCCCGCCATGAACGATCCGGTGGCCCACGGCGATCGGCGCCCGATGGATTGTCGTGGCAAGCCAGTTGCCCAGCGTCTTTTGGGCGGCTGCAAGGTCGCACGCTTCGGTGCCTTTCAGTTCGCGCTGTACCAGCACGACCTTTTCCGCGTTCCGGACAGTGATATCCGAATGCGTGCCGCCTATCCCGGAAAGCTGCCCGCCATAGGCGAACGACAAGCCGTCCGTCCCCAGGTCGTACACGTGAAACTTCAGGCTTGAACTGCCGGCATTGATCACCAACAATATATCGTGCGTCATATAGCCCCGCGGGTTGAGATCTGTCGTAAACGCATCATGCCGAGACCGGTTTAGTGCGTATTCGGTAGTCTGCGTAAAGCGCCGCCACTGCGCACGAAGCAAGGCGCGTCTCGGTGCTGTCGGCACGGCTAGTAAGAATAACAGGCACTCGAGCTCCCAGGACGATCCCGGCCGCGTAGGCACCGGCCAGGAAGGTGAGGTTTTTGGCCAACATGTTGCCCGCCTCCAGGTCAGGTACTACGAGAACCTGCGCCCGCCCGGCTACTTCGGACTTGATGCCCTTCATGCGTGCCGCCACTGGACTGATGGCATTATCCATTGCCAACGGTCCGTCCAGGATGCCGCCCTCGATTTGTCCGCGTTCCGCCATTTTACAAAGCGCGGCAGCGTCCAGGGTGCTGGGGATCTTCCCGCTCACCTGCTCGACTGCCGAGAGTATTGCCACGCGTGGCGCGCCCAGCCCCAGGCCCACATGCAAATCGATAACATTCCTGATGATATCTGCCTTGGTTTCCAGGTCCGGGAAGATATTGATGGCGGCGTCGGTGATGAACAAGAGTCCGGGATAGCTGGGGACATCCATGATGAACACATGGCTTATACGCCGCTCGGTGCGCAGCCCGCCACTATGATTCAGGATCGCGGACATCAGCTCATCGGTGTGCAAGCTACCCTTCATGAGCAAGTTTGCACGACCCGCCTGGACCTGGGCGACGGCTTCGTCAGCTGAAGCGTGGCTATGCGGCGTGTCGATAATTTGTACGTTATCGAGGTCCAGATCGAACTCCTGGGCCAGCTTTTGTATGCGGCGTTCCGGGCCGGTCAGCACTGGCGTGAAAATACCCAGGCGACCTGCCTCAAGCGCCGCGGCCAGCGAGGTCTTATCGCAAGGATGCGCCACTGCGCAGACCCTGTCGTTTGGCTGTCCCGCGGTTTGGATCAAACGCTTGTAACTGACGGATTCATTCATGACATAGTCCTCGCGCGCGTTGTGGCGCTTAATGTTCGCAGCGTGTACTTTGCGGATTAGTGTAGATACATCGTTAAGCCATATGGTTCAAAGACTTACGGAATCGGCCCAACGCTATCAAGAAAAAGATGAGTCCTATGACCAGGAGCGCAAGGAACTGCGGCCAAACCGAAGTGAAGTCGGCACCCCTGTAAAGGATAGCCTGTCCCAGCGAAACAAAATGCGTAGTAGGCGCCACCAGCATAATGTCTTGCACGAAGGACGGCATGCTTTCTCGGGGTGTCGTGCCGCCGGACAACATTTGCAAAGGCAGCAGTGTCAATATCAACAACAGGCCGAACTGCGGCATCGTTCGCGCCAGCGTGGCCATGAATATACCCATCGACGTGGTGGCGAACAAATGCAGGGCAGTGCCAGCCAGGAACAGCGCGATGGAGCCTTCTATCGGCACGCGCAAGACGCCTTGCACGATCAGTATCAGCGAAAGCCCCGACGCGACCAACACCACCAGGCCCATCGACCAGACCTTCGATAGCATGATCTCGGCCGGTGTCACCGGCATGACAAGCAGGTGTTCGATGGTGCCATGCTCGCGCTCGCGTATCAATGCAGCGCCGGTTAGGATGATGGACAGCATGGTGATGCTGTTTATGATTTCCATAAGCGAGCCGAACCAGGAACGCTCCAGATTAGGATTGAAGCGCATGCGCAAGGCCAGCTCGACCGGCGGCACACTGGGGCCACGATGTCCTTGCAGAAATTCCGCTATCTCGCCGATGACAACCTGCTGAATATAGCCGCTGCCGCTGAACGCTTGCGACATGCGCGTGGCATCGACATTAAGTTGTATATCAGGTTGACTGCCCGCCAGTACGTCGCGCTGGAAATCGGGCGGAATGTTCAACACGAACGTGTAGTCGCCCGCGTCCAGGCCGGCGTCCATCTGCGCGAGGGAGATCATACGGGGCGGCATGAAGTGTGGGGGATAGAAGCTTCCCGCGATACGCGCCGACAGCGCAGACCCATCCTCGTCGACGATTGCTATCGGCGCCCTATGCAGCGTTTCGGGCATCGCGGTCGCGGACGCATAGATGGCAATGGTAAAGGTGTAAGCGATCAGAACCAGCATAATGGGATCGCGCGCCAGACTCCATAATTCCTTGATGCCCAGATGGAATATATTGGCCAGATGGGTAAGCATGGTCAGCGGTCCTGCTTGTTCAGCAGTGCTATGGCCAGGCCAAGTAGTACTGGCACAGCGGCCAGCAAGGGCCAGAAGGAGCTCCCCAAGTCAGTGAACCCCAGGGCCTTATTGAAGACGCCGCGGCTGATGATCAGGAAATAGGTGGTCGGATAGACATGTCCTATGGCTGCTCCCGCTCCTTCCAGCGACGAGACTGGGTTGAGCATGCCGGCGAATTGCACGGCGGGCAATATGGTGCCTATCATGGTAAAAAACAAGGCGGCAATCTGACTGCGGGTGAAGCTGGACGCGAACAACCCAAAGCCTGTCGAGAACACCACATACAGCAGAGCCGCCGCGCTGAGCGCCGGCAGGCTTCCTTTCAGTGGAACCCCAAGAATCGTTGTCGAGAAGACCACCAACAACGCAAAATTGAGCATCCCGAGAATTACATAGGGAAACTGCTTGCCGAGCAGGAATTCGGCGCGGGTCACGGGGGTCACGTAAAGATTGATGATGGAGCCGAGCTCCTTTTCCCGTACGACTGACAGCGCTGTCAACATGGCCGGGATCATCAGCAGCAATATAGGTATGATCGCGGGCACCATGGCCGTCAGGCTTCGAACATCGGGGTTGTAGCGGAAGCGGGTTTCGATATTGGCCAGCCCGGATTGCCCGCCCGAGCCCAGCCGCTCAGTGGTCATGCTGGCCAGCCAGCTTTGATGCACACCCTGCACGTATCCTTGCACGGTTTCGGCTCGGGCAGGCATGGCGCCGTCCACCCAGGCGGCTATCTGCACCACGTTGCCACGCTTGAGATCACGCGCGAAGCCGGCTGGTATCTCGATGGCAAGAGACAACTCGCCATTGCGCATGCGCCGGTCCAGGTCGGCGTAGTCGCTGATGGGGGGCCGTTCAATGAAATAACTGGAACCCGACAGGTTCAAGGCATAATTCTGGCTCAAGGTGGTCTGGTCGCGGTCGAGTACCGCATAGGTCAGATTTTCGACGTCCAGGGTAATTCCATAGCCCATGACGAACATCAGAATGGCCGTGCCCAGCAGAGCCAGGGTGCTGCGCACCGGATCGCGCCGTAGCTGCATCGCCTCCAACCTTGTATAGCTCAGCGCCCTGGCCAGGCTGAAGCGGCGCGGACCGATAGAAGCAGACGATGGCGTATCGGCGGGCTGATCCAAGGCGCGCACCACGTCCGGACCGGGCGCCGCCGATGCGATGGCGCTCGCCGGGGTCGAAGGTTCATGCGCAGTGACGGCTTCTTCCAGGTAGCTGATAAATGCCTGTTCGAGCGTACTTGCGCCGCGCTTACGCACTAGCTCGCCGGGTGCGTCGCTGACCAGCACCTTGCCGGCATGCATGAGTGAAATGCGGTCACACCGCTCACCCTCGTTCATGAAATGCGTGGAAATGAAAATCGTGACCTTGTCCTTGCGCGCCAGGTCTATCATCAGTTGCCAGAATATGTCCCGGGCTATGGGATCCACCCCGGAGGTCGGCTCGTCCAGAATCAACAGTTCCGGCCCATGCACCACGGCCACAGCCAGGGACAAGCGCTGTCGCATGCCCATGGGCAGGCTACCGGGCATGGCATCGACAGCCTCACCAAGCCCGAAACGTTCGACGATCGCTTCAATTCGGCCCGGAATGTCGGCCGGGCTCACCTGAAACAGGCGCGCATGCAGCAGCAGGTTCTGGCGCACGGTGAGCTCGGTATAGAGCGAGAATGACTGAGTCATATAACCCACCCGGCGGCGGGTGATCATGTCTCTCGGGTCTATCTCTTGGCCGAACAGCCGCGCCTTTCCCTCGCTGGCCGGCAGCAGACCCGTAAGCATCTTCATGGTGGTCGATTTGCCGCAACCGTTGGAGCCGAGAAAGCCGAAAATCTCGCCGCGCCGTATACGGAAATCTACGTGATCGACTGCCACGAAATCTCCGAAACGCATGGTCAGGCCTTCTGCTTCAACGGCAACGTCCTCGGTCATGTCGCTGGAAAGCGGAGCAATGACTACAGGGGTGTGCCTGCGTTTCTTATCGTCGGGCAGCAAGGCGATGAACGCCTTCTCAAGTGTATCCGTGTCGGTGCGCTGACGTAATGTTTCGGGAGTGCCAACTGCAAGTATCCTGCCCGCATCCATGGCCACCAGCCAGTCGAACTGATCGGCTTCTTCCATATACGCCGTCGCAACCAGCACACTCATGTCTGGACGGCTGGCATGCATATGCCTGATCAGATCCCAGAATTGACTCCGCGCCAGGGGATCCACGCCGGTTGTCGGCTCGTCCAGAATGAGCAGGACGGGGTCGTGTATCAATGCACAGCATAGCCCCAACTTCTGCTTCATCCCGCCGGACAATTTACCGGCTGGCCGGTCCAGGAAGGCGTACATGCCCGTGCTGCGGGTGAGCGCATCAATGCGGCGACGGCGCTCGTTCAGATCATGTCCGAAGAGGCTGCCGAAGAATTGCAGGTTCTCTTCCACCGACAGCGTGGGATACAGGTTTTTCCCGAGACCCTGGGGCATATAGGCGATTTGCGGGCACGTAAGTTCGCGATGCCTGCGTTGAGCAATATCGCCATTCAGTACTATGACGCTGCCATCCTGCACTTTCCGTGCGCCGGCGATCAAGGAAAGCAAGCTCGACTTGCCGACTCCGTCGGGACCGATCAGCCCGACCATCATGCCCGCCGGCAGGTCCAGGCTGATATTGTCCAAGGCCAGTGTCTTGCCGTAACGCAAACTGACCCCTCTCAGGCTTGCTGCCGTGGCGACCATGATCACTCGGGAACGTTAAGCGCAAGTTCGGGCGGCCAGGGAAGCCGGGCGTCAAGGCGCAGCCATGCCATGCCCGGCAGTCCGGTCTTGACCTGTTCCAAATGCTTCTTCAAGAGATCGCGATCGATCCGCGCCTTGATTCGAAACATCAGCTTCTGTCGTTCGCTGGCGGTTTCAACTGTTTTTGGGGTGAACTGTGCAGTACTGGCGACATAGGATACCTTGGCCGGAATCACATACTGCGGCGCGGCATCGAGCACTAGACGAACCTCGCTGCCCAGCGCCACCCTGCCTGCAACCGTTTCAGGCAGAAAAAAGGTCATGTAGACATCGCTAAGATCGATGATGTTGAGGACCTTGCCGCCGTTGCCGAGTACCTCTCCAGGTTGCGCGATCCGGTACTGCACCCTTCCATCGCGCGGCGCCCTGAGCACGCTGTCGTCGATATCGGCCTGAACCAGGGCCACGGTGGCCTCAGCCGCAGTGACCGCCGAGCCTGCGCTCACTACCTGGGCCTTGGCGGCATCAATGCCGGCCTGTGCGGCCGCCGCCTGCGCCTTGGCGGCCGCCAGCACCGCTTGAGCGGCGCGCACGCCGGCGCGATCGTCGTCCAATGTCTGCCGCGGAACGGCTCCCCTGGATGAAAGCGTCTCTGAACGCGCGAGGCGCTGCCTTGCCGCCAGCAGGTCGCTTTCCCGCTGCGCAATAAGCGCCAAGGCTGCCACATGCTCACTCATGCGAGCGGCGACCTGTGCCCGTGCCGTGCTGACATTATTGCCGGCTTGCATTAGCTTGGCCTGTGCTTCGGCCAGTTGAGCTCGCAATACATCGATCTGCATATAGGCCAGGGGTTCTCCGGCCTTCACGAAGCTGCCTTCGTTCACTATGATGTCATGGACACGCCCCGCCATCTTGGTGGAAACGTCGACTTCGGTGGCTTCGATGCGCCCATTGCCGCCGATGAAGCCGTCTCCCGGACCGGTAACGCGCAAGTTGCTCCAGTAGTAGGCGCCCACGGCTATCAGCACAGTCAAGGCCAAGGCGATGATCGGCATTTTCTTTTTGAGCATGGCAATGACGGATGCCTTATTCATATCGCGGGTGGCCCGGCTACAGCCGGAGTCGCCGTGGCGCTTCCCCGGACACCGACGCGCCGCCCCCTCGACACCCGTGTGTTGCGGAAATACGATGAAATGGTCTGAAATCGGTAGCACAACATGTCGGGTGGGCGCATCAGCATTCCGATCAGTGTCAGTGTTTGACTTTATCACGATGTGCATCCGATTTCGTCGTATGCGCTTCGATCGATTGATTTATATCAAATAATCGGAGGTGCCCTGCGAAAGGGTGAGACCTTCGTGGAAATGCTATGCGATCATATATATCGTAGCAACCGTAGCAAAGCATGAGCAACGGCCCGCCTTGGCGGTTTGCCCTCAAATCCAGTTGCTTCCTGTCCCAGTGCCCTGTCTTTAACGATAAAAGACCCGGAATTGCTCAATGACACGTCGCCGCAACATAGCGCAGCCACCCGCCGAGATCATGTGGCACGCCGTTCCCGTATACGACCTCCTGGAGAGCACCCGCTCCAGCGCCAGCGGCTTGCAGGAAGATGAAGCCCGGGCCCGCCTGGCGATGCATGGACTCAACCAACTGGCGCCGTCCAAACGGCGTGGACCCCTGCGCCGCCTGTTGGGACAATTTCACAATATATTGCTCTATGTGATGATGGCGGCATCGGCAATAACGGCGATCCTGGGGCAGTGGGTGGATACGGGTGTCTTGCTGGCGGCCGTCGTGCTCAATGCCGTTATCGGCTTTATCCAGGAGGGTAAGGCAGAATCGGCGCTGGATGCCATACACACCATGCTGGCGCCGCGCGCCACGGTGATCCGCAATGGTCGCCGCTATGAAATCGATGCCAGTTTGTTGACGCCCGGAGACTTGGTCGTGATCAATCCCGGCGACCGCATTCCCGCCGATTTGCGTCTTATCGCCGCCAAGGACTTTCACGTTGAAGAGGCCGCGCTCACGGGGGAATCGCTGCCGGTCGAAAAAGGTATAGAAGCCGTCGCGGCCGATGCGCCGTTGGGCGATCGTTACTGCATGGCGTTCATGGGTACCGTTGCCCTGACTGGCCAGGCTCATGGAATAGTCGTTGCCACCGGGGCGAACACTGAGATAGGAAGGATAGATCAATTGTTGGCGGGGATCCAAAGCGTCACGACCCCGCTGATGCGCCAGATCAACCGATTTTCGTACTGGCTCGCCTTGGTCATACTGGCTATTGGCGCGCTGGTTTTCGTGTTCGGCACGCTGGCGCGAGGCGAGTCCGTGGTTGCCATGTTCATGATGGTGGTGGCGCTCGTGGCCTCGGCAATCCCGGAGGGACTTCCTGCAATTATGACCGTCACCCTGGCGCTCGGCGTGCAGCGGATGGCCCGGCAAAATGCCATAGTCCGCCGCCTGCCGGCAGTCGAGACTCTGGGTTCGGTCACCGTGATCTGCACCGATAAGACCGGCACCCTGACACGCAACGAAATGACCGTACAAAGGGTGGTTTGCGCCGGGTGTGAGTTCAATGTCAGTGGCGTTGGTTATGGCAGCGCAGGCAATTTCAGTAGCGGGACCGACCCCGCCGATGCAGCCACTCACCCAGTGCTGGCGCCTGCCATTCGGGCAGGGGTTCTATGTAACGACGCCAGCTTGCGCCAGGACGGCGAGCATTGGCTGCCGGCGGGCGATCCCACCGAAGTGGCGTTGCTCACGCTAGGCCATAAGGCGGGCTTGGTGCCAGAGTCGGAAAATGCTGTCATGCCGCGGCTGGACTCCATTCCTTTCGAGTCAGCCAACCGCTATATGGCTACACTGCATCGCGACGCGCAAGGCGATTCGTGGATAGTCGCCAAGGGAGCGCCCGAGCAAATAATCGAACTCTGCGAATGGCAATTAACCGACGCGGGCAAGGCGCCGATCCAAGTCGATTATTGGCGGCGTATGGCCACGGATATCGCAGCACGTGGATTGCGTGTACTTGCCCTGGCATCCAAAGGTGCCGGGTCCAGCCAGCTTTTCCTGAACGCAAATGATGACATCCAGGAAGGATTTACGCTGCTGGCTTTGGTAGGCATTGTGGACCTGCCGCGCGAAGAAGCGGTCAAATCCGTGCATGCGTGTCACCAGGCCGGGATACGCGTCAAGATGATCACCGGCGACCACGTCGATACGGCCCGGGCCATCGGTGCACAATTGAACATAGGGGTCGGCAAGCCCGCCATGACCGGCGCGGAAATCGCGCTCATGGATGATGCCGCGCTTCGCCGGGTGGTCCATGATATTGATATCTTCGCGCGGGCGAGTCCGGAACACAAGCTTCGCCTGGTCCAGGCTCTGCAGGCTGACGGCCAGGTGGTCGCCATGACAGGCGACGGCGTCAATGACGCGCCCGCCCTGAAGCGCGCGGATGTGGGCATATCGATGGGCCTGAAAGGCACCGAGGCGGCACGGCAGGCATCGGACATGGTGCTTGCCGACGACAATTTCGCGACCATTGCAATTGCCGTGCGCGAAGGTCGCGCCGTCTACGACAATATCAGGAAGTTCATTCTTTTCATGCTTCCGACCAACGGTGGGGAAGCCTTGATCGTCATCGCCGCGCTTTTCGCGGGTATCGCCCTACCTCTGACACCGGCGCAGGTGCTCTGGATAAATATGGCAACGGCTGGCTCGCTGGGCCTTGCCCTGGCGTTCGAACCCCCCGAGCACGGCATAATGCGCAGACGGCCGCGACCGCCCCAAGCTCCCCTGCTGTCGGCTTTCTTCATATGGCGCATCGTTTTCGTGTCCTTGTTGATGATGACCGGAGGACTTGGGCTTTTTCTCTGGGAATTGAGCGTCGGCGCCACCATGGCGCAAGCTCGTACTATGGCAGTGAACGCCGTGGTCGTCAGTGAAATGTTCTATCTGCTCTGCAGCCGGCGTATCACCAGATCAGTGCTGACGCGCGAGGGCCTCACCGGAAATCCCTATGTGCTTTGGGCTATCGCCGCCTGCGCGGTTCTGCAACTCTTATATACCCATGCACCGTTCATGCAGGCCATATTCGGATCGTCCGATTTGACGCTAGTTGGATGGCTGAAGGTCCTGGCCGTAGGGGTGCTTGTGTTCATATGCTCCGAACTTGAAAAACTGCTTTTGAGGTTTTTCCGGGAACGCCGCGGCGCCATCGTACATACTGGAAACCAAACATGAATGTTCATTCCCTTTTCCCCGCCAATGCCACCGCGCAGATGGATCAGCGGCTACACGCTGCAGTCGCACGTGTTACCTCCTCGGTGTCACCCACACTGCTGTTGCTGAGCTACATCGACTGGGCGACCCACCTTGCGGCTGCGCCGGGCAAGCGCCTGGAGCTCCTGCAACTCGCGATAAGCCAAAGCCTGTTGCTGTCCCAATACATGGAGGGCAACGCCGTTACCCGCATGACGGGTGCACCCGAGCTACCTCCTGTCCCCGTCAATGCGCCTAAGTCCGACTGGCGTTTCGACGCACCAGGATGGCATGCCTGGCCTTATAGTTTTCTGCATCAATCCTATCTGCTGTCCGAACAGTGGTGGCAAGCCGCGACCACTGACGTATACGGTGTTTCGCCTCACCACGCCGAGGTAGTCGGCTTCGCCGCCCAGGAGTTGCTGAAGCTGTTTTCCCCTCGCAATTTCCCTGTTACCAATCCTGAAATCGTGCGTCGAACCCTCCAGGAAGGGGGCCTTAATCTCGTGCGCGGGGGCCTCTATGCGGTGGACGACATAATGCGTCAGGCCAGGGGCGCCGCTAAGTTTGGCATGGAACATTTTGAGGTGGGTCGTGATTTGGCTGCGACCCCGGGCCAAGTCATACTCAAAAATGACGTGATGGAGCTGATCCAATACACGCCAACGACTGAGCAAGTGCATCCAGAACCGGTGCTGATCATTCCAGCCTGGATCATGAAGTATTACATCCTGGACCTTTCGCCACACAACTCGCTGATCAAATACCTTGTCGGTCAAGGCCATACGGTGTTCTGCGTCTCCTGGAAGAACCCGGGCGTCGCCGAGCGCGATCTGGGTATGGACGACTACCTTTCCCGCGGTTTCCACGCCGCGCTCGCCGCCGTCAATACGGTTGTGCCCCAGCGCAAGGTGCACGCCTTGGGCTATTGCCTGGGAGGCACGCTGCTGAGCATTGCCGCCGCCGCCATGGCGCGCGACCATGACGATCGCTTGGCCTCGATCACCATGCTGGCGGCGCAGACCGACTTCAGCGAGCCCGGAGACTTATCCCTGTTCATAGACCCCAGCCAAGTGGCCTTGCTGGAAGCCCAGATGACAGATACCGGCTACCTGACCACCGAACAGATGGCCGGCGCTTTCCAGCTGTTGCGTTCAGACTACCTGATTTGGTCGCATCTGGTGGATACCTATATGCTGGGCGAACGCCAGCCCATGACCGACCTGATGGCCTGGAATGCTGACGCGACCCGCATGCCGGCGCGGATGCACTCGCAATATCTGCGACGCCTCTTCCTGGACAACGACCTGGCGGAAGGCCGCTATCCGGTGGATGGAAAACCAGTGGCCGTGACTGATATCCGCGTTCCCGTATTCTGCCTGGGCACGACCACTGATCACGTTGCCCCATGGCGGTCGGTATACAAGATCCACCTGCTTACTCCGACGGAAATCACTTTTGTCCTGACCAACGGCGGCCATAACGCCGGCGTGGTCAACGAGCCGGGACACCATCACCGTAAATTCCAGAGCCTCACTCGCCGCGCCTGCGACAGCTACCTCGGGCCCGATGAATGGCTGGCAACGGCTCCAGAACAGGCGGGTTCATGGTGGCCAGCCTGGATAGAGTGGCTCAAGGAACGCTCGTCGGCACCCGTTACACCTCCGGGCATGGGCGCATCCAAACAGGGTTATGCCGCAATCGGCCCGGCGCCTGGCCGCTATGTACTGGAAAAATAAAGGAACACCATCATGTCCATCACTCGCACTGCGCTCATCACTGGCGGCCTGGGTTGCCTCGGGTCCGCCATCGCCCAGGCCCTTCACGACGCGGGCAATACTGTAATGCTGACCCACTCCCTTGGCCGTCAGGATGTAAAGGGCTGGCTGGAGGCGCAGGCCAAGGCTGGATACCACTACACGGCGTACCCGGTCGATGTTGCCGACTACGACTCCTGCGCGGCATGCGCTGACCGTATCCACGGTGACGGACACCAAGTCGACATCCTGATCAACAATGCCGGCATCACCCGCGACTCCACCCTGCGCAAGCTGTCCCGGATCGACTGGGACATTGTCATGCGCACCAACCTTGATTCGGTGTTCAACATGACGAAGCCCTTCTGCGAGGCCATGGTCCAACGCGGCTGGGGTCGCATCGTGAATATTTCTTCAGTCAACGGCAGCAAGGGTGCTTTTGGCCAGAGCAATTATTCAGCGGCGAAATCAGGCATATACGGTTTCACCAAGTCGTTGGCACTGGAGGTGGCGCGCAAGGGCGTAACCGTAAATACTGTTTCGCCAGGCTATCTGGATAGCGCGATGGTGGCCAAGGTTTCCAAGGACGTGCTCGAATCCCAGGTTATTCCGCAGATTCCGGTCGGCCGCCTTGGAAAACCATCCGAGATCGCGGCATTGGTCGCGTTCATTTGCAGCGAGCCGGCCGCATTCATGACCGGAGCCAACATCGCCATGAATGGCGGCCAGCATATGTACTGAAGCACTGTAGTCCCTGCACTGGCTGCCTGCGCGGCGGGCGGCACCGGATCCTCCGCGGATACGTGGCCAGCATCGATATGCAAGGAATGCGCCTTACTGCTCTTCGTTGCTCGTGGCCATTTCTCCAGCAACCGGCCGCAAGCCGCGTGTAAGGCTCAGGCGATCCAGGTAAGCGGCATCGATATCGCCAGTTACGTAGCGGCCGTTGAAACATGAGGATTCAAACTCACGCATGTCCGGATTCAAGTCCCGGATGGATTGCTCCAGATCGGCCAATTCCTGATACACCAGCCCATCCGCTCCTATCTCGCGTGCCACCGCATCGGTGTCCCGCCCGGTCGCGATCAATTCCGTCTGGGTGGGCATATCGATGCCGTACACGTTGGGGAAACGCACCGCCGGTGCGGCCGACGCGAAAAAAACCTTGTTGGCTCCCGCGGCACGCGCCATATCGACGATCTCTCGGCTGGTCGTTCCCCGGACGATGGAATCATCGACCAGCAATACGTTTTTGCCTCGAAATTCCATATCGATGGCGCTGAGCTTCTGGCGTACCGACTTCTTGCGCACCGCCTGTCCGGGCATGATGAAAGTCCGGCCGATGTAGCGGTTCTTGATGAAGCCTTCGCGGTAGCTCAGATCGAGCCGGGCAGCCAGCTGCATGGCGGACGGGCGTGAGGAATCGGGTATGGGCATGACGACATCGATTTCGCCAAGCCGCAAGGCCTTGGCTACGTTGTCGCCCAGATATTCACCCATATTCAGACGGGCATCGTAGATGGAGACCTTGTCCATCAGCGAATCGGGCCGTGCGAAGTAGACATACTCGAAGACACAAGGTGTAAGCGAAGTGTGTTCGGCACACTGGCGACTGACCATATTGCCATCCAGATCGATGAATATGGCCTCGCCCGGCGCAACGTCGCGCACCAAGGTGAATCCGCAGCCGGTCAGGGCCACTGACTCCGACGCAACCATCCATTCAGTGCCGCTGTCGGTTTGAATAGAGCCCAGGCACAGAGGACGGATGCCGAATGGATCGCGAAATGCGACCATGCCATAGTTGGCAATCTGCGCAATGACTCCATAGGCGCCTTTTGCACGCCGATGCACCGAGGACACGGCTGCAAAGATGGCGTCTTCGTCAAGGGATCCACCGTTGGCGGCAAGCTGCAGCTCATGCGCAAAAACGTTCAGCAGTACTTCGGAGTCGGAGTTGGTATTGATATGGCGGCGATCCACCCTGAACAGGGCTTCGCGCAATTCACGCCAGTTGGTCAGGTTGCCATTGTGAACGAAGGTGATCCCGAACGGGGCATTGACATAGAAAGGCTGTGCCTCATCGACGCTGTCGCTGGATCCCGCCGTGGGATACCTCACTTGCCCCAAGCCGCTATTACCCGGCAACGACCGCATATTGCGAGTGCGGAAGACATCGCGCACCAAGCCATGCGCCTTGTACATATTAAAGAATTGGTCATGCGAGGTGGCAATGCCGGCGGCATCTTGGCCGCGGTGCTGAAGCAACAGCAAGCTGTCGTAAATCAGCTGATTCACCGGGCCGGATCCGACCACTCCAACTATTCCACACATTTTGATATTCCTGTGAATACGATCAATACGGTAACCAAGACGCCAGCGACGGCGGCAAGAGGAGTTTCAATTGCTGCACGGCCGAGACCGTCGCAGCCGACAGCCTGGCACCCTGCCACCATGGTTCTTTTGGCAATTCGGTATAGCCCGCCAGTGCGACCAGCACCAGCACGACCAGCGAGCCACGCATCAAGCCAAACAAGGCTCCCAGACCGTGGTCGGCTGGCGTAAGCCCGGTCTTCTGGATCAGCGTGCTCAAGGTGATATTCACCAGGCCGACCAGCAGTAGCACAATAATGAATACAGCTCCGTAGGCCAGGCCGGTACGGAGCAATGAATTATCGAGGTACGGGGTCAACCATACGGATACGGTGGGACCCCACCAGATGCCGGCCAAGAAGGCAACGACATAGGCAATGAGAGAAAGTACTTCCTTGATGAGGCCTCGCATCAGCCCCAGCAGTGCCGACACGCCCAGAATGGCCAGCACGATATAGTCGAAACTGGTCACTTAGTCGAGATGAATCCGTTGTCGTAACCCAGTGCGCGTAAACGGGCCTGAGCGGCCTGTGCGGCGTCCCGTGTCGGGAAAGGTCCTACACGCAATCGGTACGTGCTTTTTCCGCCCGACACGGCACTTTCGACATAGGCGTTGGTTACCCCGGAAGCAATGAGACGTTCCCGACGAGTCTGGGCATCCTGGTCGTTTCCGTACGCGGCGATTTGCAGAGTGAAATTACCCTTTGCAGCTGGTGCTGGCGCTTTCTTGGCTGGAGTGCGCCCTTCCAGCAACGCTATTGCCACAGATCCGTCGTCAGTGCGTTCGGATGCCGGTTTCGCTTCCGATTTGGAGGCGGGCTTTTCAGTCGGCTTTGGTTTCGCGGCCGGCGCTGGCTTAGCTGGTGCTTCTACCTGCTCTGGGCTGCGCTCGCCAGTCGTACCTGTATCGGGCGCAGTCGACGGCGTGGTGGCCGAAGCTGCCGCGTTGACATCGGATGCTGGATCCACCGCTAGCGGGGTGTCAAGGGGCAACGTTTCATTATCGGACGAAGCCGGATCGGCTGGCTCGGGAGCCAGGGCGATTGTGGTGTCGGGAGCCGCAGGCGGCACAATGGCGGGAATGACGACAGGCGTGCTTGGCTGTTCCGGCGGCACAGGGTCATCGAACAGCATGGGCACTATGATGACCGCCGCCAGCACCAGCGCCAAGGCACCCACCAGCCTGCGTCGTGCGCGTGCGCGCAATTCGCCGGCCTGGGCCTCGCTGGATTGAGAGGAACGCCGCCCGGAGCCAGTGGCTGATTCGTTACGAGAGAACAATCCCATGGAGCAAAAACCTATTTTGGTGAACAATCCCGGCGAGATGGCCGGTTGAACTATATGACTTTTCGTCCCAGCTCGTTGAGCACCGGACCAACTGTGGAAAAAGAACCGAATACGAGAATTCTATCATTGTCGGTGGCCTGTTTACGAGCTTCTGTAAACGCCTGAACGGGGGTGTCAAAACTTGTCACCACCACCGACCTGGCGGCCGGAGGTGTCACAGCGACGGTGCGCACGCCCGGCTTGTTAGGCGCCTCGACGGTGGACGGTTGCCGATCACGCACGACCTCGCGGCTCAGTGTCTCGAGCGACTCTTTTCCCGCCCGAGTGGCGATCACTTGCCGCACGATGGCTGCCAGGTCTTCGCCGGACATGCCACGTGGACCTTCAAGGCCGGCGCAGTACCAATGGGTGACCCTGCTGGCGAGCTTGGCGATGACTCCGGCCACGTCTTTGTCGCTCAACATGCCCACCACGGCATGTGTTGACGGGAAATACGACATGCCGTCAAGGTTCTGTCCCAGGGCCGCTGCCGCATGCGGATTATGGGCGACATCAAGAATGATGGCGGGCGTCCCGGGAAGAATTTGCAGTCGACCCGGTAGCGATACCTGCGCCAGTCCGATACGTACCGCCTGCTGGGGTACCGCGAGCTGCGGGCGCAACGCTTCAATGGCAGCCAGTGCCGCCGAGGCGTTCAACAACTGATTCGCGCCTCGTAGGGCGGGATATGCCATGCCGCTGCGCCGTTGCGAACGACCTCCATAAGCCCATTGCAGACGGTCGCCGGAATAGTTGAAGTCTTTGCCGAATAACCACAGGTCGGCGCCGATTTCACCCGCGTAGTCGACCAGCGACTGCGGTGGAACCGGGTCGGCACAGATGGCCGGACGCCCCGCTCTGAAAATATGGGCCTTTTCCCAACCGATTTTCTCGCGGGTATCACCCAGATAATCGGTGTGATCGAGATCGACACTGGTAACTATGGCACAGTCGGCATCAACCATGTTGACGGCATCCAGGCGGCCGCCAAGGCCGACTTCAAGCACCGCAACATCCAGGCCATGCTTCTCGAACAGCATGAAGGCGGCCAAGGTGGTGTATTCGAAGTAGCTGAGCGTAATATCACCCCGGCCGGATTCGATTCGCTGGAATTGCTCGATAATTTGGTGGTCGGTAGCCAGTTCGCCATTAATCCGGATACGCTCGTTGAAGTCGATCAGGTGAGGCGACGTATACAGACCTACCTTATAGCCCGACGCCAGCAGGATGGCTTCGAGCATGGCGCAGGTTGACCCTTTACCATTGGTGCCGCCCACGGTTATCTTCACGTAGGGATACGTCAGTTCGAACTTGGCAGCGACGGCGCCGATGCGCTCGAGGCCAAGTTCGATGGGATGGCGGTGTAGGGTTTCCAGATAAGCCAACCAGTCCTGCAGTGTTGCGGTTGCGCTGGGTACGAGACGAGACATGATGAACGCTTATAGAAGTGCTGACGGCAGGCACCAATAGTAGCATTTGTGCTGTATTAGACTGGCTCGCCATCAACGGCGATAAAGCGGCACGCCTGGCCGGTGCATGCCGTCCGTATAGTAGCTGGTGGGTCACGAACGGCAGACAAGGCCAGACGGAGAAAGGCTTATTTCCCGGTGCGCCGCGGTGGAGGAAGGTCGGTACAACTGCCCTCCGCCACTTCGGCCGCCATTCCGATGGACTCCCCAAGAGTGGGATGAGGATGAATGGTCTTGCCAATGTCGACCGCATCGGCGCCCATTTCGATCGCGAGCGCCACTTCTCCGATAAGATCGCCCGCGTGGGTACCCACAATAGCGCCGCCCAGCACGCGGTGGGTGGTCGCGTCGAACAATAGTTTCGTAAATCCTTCATCACGGCCATTGGCAATGGCACGTCCTGATGCGGCCCAGGGAAAGACGCCGCGTTCGACGGCGATACCCTGACTCTTGGCTTCATCTTCGGTCAGTCCTACCCAGGCCACTTCCGGATCGGTGTAAGCGACCGATGGTATAACCCGGGCGTCAAAGAAACTTTTCTGTCCGGCAATGGCTTCAGCGGCCACATGTCCCTCGTGAACCGCTTTATGTGCCAGCATAGGCTGTCCGACAATATCGCCGATCGCATAGATGTGCGAGACGTTGGTACGCATCTGCCTGTCGACTTCGATGAAACCGCGCTCGGTGACGGCAACTCCGGCCTTGTCAGCGGCGATTTTCTTGCCGTTGGGCACTCGGCCCACCGCCTGCAAAACGAGATCGTAGCGTTGCGCCGCGCTAGGGGCGTTCTTGCCTTCGAAGCTCACCCAGATACCGTCTTCGCGGGCTTGCGCACCCACTGTCTTCGTGTCCAGCATGATGTTGTCGAATCTACCGGCATTCATCTTTTCCCAGACTTTGACCAAGTCGCGGTCTGCACCCTGCATCAATCCACTTTGCATCTCGACGACATCCAGCCGCGTGCCGAGCGCAGAATACACCGTACCCATTTCGAGGCCGATAATGCCGCCGCCGACGATCAACATTTTTTTCGGTATGCTGGAGAGCAGCAAAGCGCCTGTGGAGTCGAAGACACGGCTGTCAGCAGGCAAAAACGGCAGCTTGACGGACTGGCTACCGGCGGCAATGATGGCCGAGCCGAATTTTATCGTCTGGCTCTGGCCCTTGTCATCTTGAACCGACACATGTTGTGCATCCACAAACTGCCCTACGCCCGTCACCACGGTCACCTTTCGAGCGCGTGCCATTCCTGCCAAACCGCCCGTAAGCTTCGATACGACGCCATCTTTATAGGCCCGCACCGCATCCAGGTCGATCTTGGGTTCGCCAAACGAAATGCCGTGCGCCGACAAGGACTTGGCTTCCTCGAGCACCGCCGCGGTATGAAGCAATGCCTTGGAGGGTATGCACCCGACGTTCAGACATACCCCGCCCAGCGTGGCGTAACGTTCGATCAGCACGACCTTGAGGCCGAGATCGGCGGCGCGAAAGGCAGCCGAATATCCACCAGGGCCGGCGCCCAGCACCAGGACGTCATACTCTGCGTCTGTGGACCCCGAATAACTGGCTGGTGCAGGTGTGGCGGCGGCGACATCGGCGCTGTCGACCGATGCTGCCTCGGGCCGGGCTGGTTTGACTTGCTCGGAAGAGACCTCCTGGCTGGCTTCAATCTGGAGTATCGGAGTGCCCTTGGTAACTTTATCGCCCACCTTTACCAACAGGGCTTTCACGACTCCCGCCTTTTCAGCAGGAATCTCCATAGAGGCCTTGTCGGACTCTACAGTGATGAGGCTCTGCTCCTTGCTGATGGTATCACCAACTGCAACCATGACTTCGATAACTGCCACTTCCGCAACGTCGCCGATATCGGGCACGTTCAATTCAATTGTGCTCATGTCGGGCTCCTATAGCGCAATGCGCCGGAAGTCGGCCAGCAAGCTGCCCAGGTAAGCATTAAAGCGGGCAGCCGCGGCACCATCGATCACGCGGTGGTCATAGGAAAGCGACAGGGGCAACATCAGGCGCGCCTGGAATTGCTTACCATCCCAGACCGGCTGGTGCGACGACCGCGATACACCAAGGATTGCTACCTCGGGTGCATTGATGATGGGCGTGAATGACGTGCCACCTATGCCGCCCAATGATGAAATCGAGAAGCAGCCGCCTTGCATCTGTGCTGGCGACAATTTGCCGTCGCGGGCAAGCTTGGCCAGTTCGGAGGTTTCGGCGGCAATATCGAAAATACCTTTCTTGTCGGCATCGCGTATTACTGGCACCATCAGGCCGTTGGGTGTGTCGGCGGCAAAACCGATATGGTAGTACTGCTTGAGTATGAGGTTTTCGCCCTCGATGGACGCATTGAATTCGGGGAACTTCTTGAGTGCCGCGACAACTGCCTTGATCAGGAACGCCAGCATGGTCACCTTGATGCCGGATTTCTGGTTTTCCTGATTCAGCGTTTGGCGCAACGTTTCAAGGTCGGTGATATCGGCCAGATCGTTATTGGTGACATGAGGAATCATCACCCAGTTTCGTTGCAGATTGGCGCCCGATATTCGCTTTATGCGGGATAAAGGCTTGGCTTCGATGGAGCCGAATTTGGCAAAATCGACTTTAGGCCACGGCAGGACGCTGAATCCTCCTTCGGCGCCAGCCGCTGCACTGAGCATTGGGGCTCCACCTGACGCCAGCGCCTGTTTGACAAAACCGCGCACATCGTCGGCCGTTATGCGGTTTTTATCGCCCGAGCCGTTCACTTTGGTCAGGTTGACACCCAGCTCGCGCGCGAATTTGCGCACAGACGGAGAGGCATGCGGCAGATTTCGCAAAGGCAGATCGACGTCGGCAAAAGCCTCGGTAGGAGAATGCCTTTCCGGCGGTACGGAAGCGAGGCTTGCCGAGCTGTCGCGTTCGGATAAAGGTGCCTGCGACGTCGAGCTGGACTGTTGCGCAGCACCGGCGTCAGTGTTTGCGGCCTGGACCGGTTCCACCGCTTTGACCGGTTTGGCGGCGGCGGGAGATTCACTGCTGCGCAATTCCAGAATTTCAGAGCCCTTGTTTACTTTGTCGCCCAACTTGACTTTGATTGCGGTCACCACGCCGGCATGCGAGGACGGAACCTCCATGGAAGCCTTGTCAGATTCGACCGTGATAAGACTTTGTTCAGCGGTCACGGTGTCGCCGACTGCCACCATAATTTCGATGACTTCGACGTCGTTGGTATCGCCGATATCGGGCACCACAACAGTGACCGGGCCTTGGTGTCCAACGTCGTTGCTTTCCTTGTCCGCCTTTGTTTCGGCTGGTGGCGGTTCGGGCGCCGCCTGTTCAGCAGCGGCCGGCGCGGCTGCTGGCGAAGCTTCCTTGGCCGGCGGTGGAGGTGCTTTCGCGGCGTCCGAAATTTCGAGTTCAAGTATGACCGAGCCTTCCTTGACCTTGTCACCAGTCTTGACCTTGATGGCCTTGACCAAACCTGCGTGTGATGCCGGTATTTCCATCGACGCCTTGTCGGATTCGACAGTAATCAGACTTTGGTCCTTCGCAATGGTGTCGCCTTCGGCCACCAATATTTCGATTACATCGACTTCACTGACGTCGCCAATATCGGGAACCTTGATTTCGGTGTTATTGCTCATTTTGTCGTCCTCGCTCAGGCGTGATGCGGATTGGCTTTTTCAGGATTGATTCCATATTTCTTGATGGCCTCAGCCACTTTGGCCAGTGGCAGTTTGCCCTCGTCGGCCAGTCCGCGCAATGCTGCCAGAACGACAAAATGCCGGTTTATCTCGAAATGTTCGCGCAGCTTGTATCGGAAATCGGAACGCCCGAATCCGTCGGTACCCAGCACCCGGAAATCGCGGCCCTTGGGTATGAATGGACGGATCTGGTCACCATAGGCCTTGACATAGTCGGTAGAGACCACGATCGGACCCGTCGTATCCTGGAGCTGCTGGCTGACATACGAAACCTGCTGAGCGGTGTCTTCCGGATGAAGCAAGTTATGGCGCTCGCAATCGAGTCCGTCACGACGCAATTCAGTGAAGCTGGTCACGCTCCAGACGTCGGACCCTACGCCCCAATCGCTCTCGAGTATGTCTTGGGCGGCGAGCACCTCGCGCAGGATAGTGCCTGAGCCCATCAGCTGGACGCGCAGCTTGCTGTCTCCCACCGACTTGAATTTGTACATGCCGCGGATAATGCCCTGTTCGTCACCAGCAGTAAGCCCCGGCTGGGGATAATTCTCGTTCATTACCGTGATGTAGTAATACACACTCTCCTGGTTTTCGACCATCCGGCGCAGTCCATCCTGGATGATGACGGCAAGTTCATGGCCGAAAGTGGGGTCGTAGGAAACGCAATTCGGAATGAGCGACGACATGATGTGACTGTGGCCATCTTCGTGCTGCAGACCTTCACCGTTTAGCGTCGTGCGTCCTGCAGTACCGCCCAGCAGGAACCCGCGCGCCTGCATGTCGCCCGCGGCCCAGGCGAGGTCGCCGATGCGCTGGAAACCGAACATTGAGTAATAGATGAAAAACGGAATCATGATCCGGTTATTGGTGGAATACGACGTCGCGGCCGCTATCCACGAGCTGAATGCGCCAGCCTCGTTGATGCCTTCCTGCAACAACTGCCCGTTTTCCGTCTCACGGTAGTACATGACCTGGTCTTTATCGACAGGCGTATATTTTTGACCTTCAGGCGCATAAATGCCGATTTGGCGGAACAAACCTTCCATGCCGAAAGTACGGGATTCATCAGCAAGAATTGGCACGACACGCGAGCTGAGATCCTTGTCCCGCAGAATCTGATTCAGGATTCGAACAAATGCTTGCGTGGTTGATATTTCGCGACCCTCGGCCGTCGGTTCGAGCACGGCCTTAAAGACCTCAAGTTTCGGAGCCATCAGATGCTCGTCCGCCTTTGCTCGACGCCGCGGGAGATAACCGCCAAGCGCCTCGCGGCGCTCATGCAGATATTTCATTTCAGGTGAGTCGTCGGCCGGTTTGAAATACGGCAGATCTTCAAGCTTGTCGTCAGGCACCGGAATATTGAAACGATCGCGAAATTCGCGAACCGCGGCGACGTCCAGCTTTTTCTGCTGATGGGTAGGATTCTTGGCCTGGCCCACGTGGCCCATGCCGTAGCCTTTGATGGTCTTGGCCAGGATGACAGTAGGTTGTCCCTTGTGCTTGGACGCGGCATCGAACGCGGCAAATACCTTATAGGGATCGTGACCGCCTCGATTCAGACGCCAGACGTCTTCGTCGCTCATGCGGCTGACCATTTCAAGCAGTTTGGGATGCTTGCCGAAGAAGTGTTCGCGTACGAATTTTCCGTCATTGGCTTTATAAGCCTGGTATTCGCCGTCGACGGATTCTTCCATGATGCGACGCAAAATGCCTTCTTTGTCGCGCGCCAGAAGAGGATCCCAATAGCCGCCCCAGATAAGTTTGATCACATTCCAGCCGCTGCCTCGGAAGTCGCCTTCGAGTTCCTGGATGATCTTTCCGTTGCCACGCACCGGACCGTCAAGCCTCTGGAGATTGCAATTGACCACGAAAATCAGGTTGTCGAGCTTCTCACGCGAAGCGAGGCTGATGGCCCCCAGCGATTCGGGCTCGTCCATTTCACCGTCGCCGCAGAATACCCATACCTTGCGCTTGCTGGTATCAGCGAGGCCGCGGGCGTGCAAGTACTTCAGAAAGCGCGCCTGATAGATGGCCATGAGCGGGCCCAGCCCCATGGAGACCGTGGGGAACTGCCAGAACTCCGGCATCAACTTGGGATGCGGGTAAGACGGCAAGCCTTTGCCGTCGACTTCCTGGCGAAAATTATCCAGCTGTTCTTCGGTCAAACGCCCTTCAAGATAGGCGCGGCCATAAATGCCAGGGGAAGAGTGACCCTGGAAGTACACCAGATCGCCGCCGTGATCTTCGGTTTCGGCGTGCCAGAAGTGATTCTGGCCGCAACCTATCATGGTGGCAAGCGATGCAAACGATGCAATGTGTCCTCCCAGGTCGCCGCCGTCTGGCGGATTATGGCTATTTGCCTTGACGACCATGGTCATGGCATTCCAGCGCACATACGAACGGATGCGTTCTTCCAGCACCAGATTGCCAGGATGTGGAGGCTCGAGCCCGGGCGGTATGGTGTTGACGTAAGCCGTGTTGGGCGAAAACGGAATGTGTGCACCTGAACGGCGCGCAAGATCGACCAGGCGTTCGAGCAGGTAATGGGCACGCTCCGGGCCCTCCCGGTCCAACACCGCCTCCAGTGCTTCCAGCCATTCCTGGGTTTCTAGTGCGGCATCATCGGCGACAGCGGCCGGTGCGTTGATTGGGTCAAGAGAGGACATTGGGTGTCTCCTGTTTAAATTATGGATTCGAACACTGACAACACTTGATCGTTGTCCCCGTTATACCCGATAGCTGGTGATCCCGGACGCGTGCATGCAGAGCAGCCAGATGCTGCAATGGACTCAATTCTAGGAAAGACCGGTGATATGTTCAAGCAATATTTCATTTTATGATATGACTTTTCATAATGTGAAATATTAACAACGCGCTTACGGTTTAAAATGCCGAAAGCATTCTGTGCAACAACCGAAGAGCCATGGCGAGTCACTCCAAAAAATCCTTGATCCCGACTACGTTCTACGACCAGGCGAGTACGACGCGACGCGGTTTCTATTGGCTTACGCCGGTGATCGTGCTGGTCCTCTACCTGTGCGTGATGGGCGCGTTCATCTGGCTCCAGCGCCTGCACAACGATAGCGTGATGTTCGTCACGATAGACCAGGAAACGCGCCAACAGCGCCTGTTGATGGTCGTGGCGGCGCTGTCCTTTGTCATAGTACTCAGTCTGCTGGCCTTGTGGCGCTACACGCGTTTTCGCACAACCGCCGAAGCGGCCCTCATTGCGGAAACAGGCTTTCGTCGCGCAATGGAAAATTCCATGTCGACCGGCATGCGTGTTTTCGACATGCACGGACGTATCGCCTATGTGAATCCGGCCTTTTGCCGCATGATAGGTTGGAATGAAGCCGATCTTATCGGGCGCACCACGCCCTTCCCTTATTGGTTGCCCGGCCGACACGCTCAGCACCAGGAAACGCTAGACCTGCTGCTGTCGGGCCGCACGCCCAGCAGCGGACTGGAGGTCGAGGCGCAACGTCGAGACGGGTCGCGCTTTACCGCTCGCATGTATGTGTCTCCACTGCGCGACCCCAATGGCGAGCAGATCGGCTGGATGACGTCCATGACCGACATCACCGAACCCAAACGAATTCGCGAGGCGCTGACGGCGGCCCACGAACGCTTCATGACCGTGCTCGAAGGCCTGGATGACGCCATATCCGTCGTTGCTGACACCTCCGAAGGGCTTGAACTGCTCTTCGCGAACCGTACTTATCGACGATTTTTTGGCGCACAGTCCAACGGCCATGGCGAATTGCTGGGTGGGCGTCTCGGCCGCTTTACAGATGAAACGGTCGAAATCTTTTCTGAATCGGCGCAGCGCTGGTTCGAAGTGCATCATCGTATCCTGGCCTGGACCGATGGGCGCCGCGTTCGCCTCCAAGTGGCGCGCGACATCACCGAGCGCCGTACGCATGAAGAAGACTCGCGCGTGCAACAAGAAAAAATCCAGCTGACCAGCCGACTCACCACGATGGGCGAGATGGCTTCCTCGTTGGCGCATGAGTTGAACCAGCCTCTGACGGCGATCAGCAACTACAGCATGGGGGCCGTCGCCATGCTCAAGTCGGGCAATGCACAGCCCGAGCGCCTCCTCGAGGCATTGGAAAAGGCAGCACAACAAGCAGAACGTGCTGGAAAAATCATCAGTCGCATACGCGAATTCGTGAAGCGCAGCGAACCTCGGCGTCAGTCTGTCCCGGTCAGCCAAATACTGGACAATGCCGTTGGCTTCGCCGAGATCGATGCCCGCAAGCGCCAGATCGATATCGACCAGATTTTGCCGGAGCCCTTGCCAAATGTCATGGCCGACCCCATCCTAATTGAACAGGTATTGCTCAATCTGCTTAAAAACGGGGTTGAAGCGATGGAATCCAGCGAGTACCGGGTGCTTCATGTCGTTGTCACCGATCAGCATCCACTGGTCGAGATAGCCGTCATCGACCGCGGGCATGGCCTTCGCGACCCTGAACGCCTCTTCGAACCTTTTTACAGCACCAAGTCCGAAGGCCTGGGCATGGGACTGAACATCTGCCGTACTATCATCGAGTCGCATCACGGCCGGCTTTGGGCCAGTTCCAATCCGGAAGGCGGCACCATTTTTCGCTTTACCCTGCCGTGCGCGCCGCCACAAGCGCCTCGTGACGCAGAGGAAACCCAGGAGTTGCATGCATGACTACACCTCAAGCCCCGAGCACCATCTTCATAGTCGATGACGACGAGGCGGTCCGCGATTCCCTGCGGTGGCTGCTCGAAGCAAATGGCTACCGGGTACGGAGCTTCAGCGGTGCGGAAGAATTCCTTAATGCATATGAACCGGATCAGGTGGGCGTCCTGATTGCCGACGTGCGCATGCCCGGAATGAGTGGACTGGAACTGCAGGAAGAGCTAATCGCGCGGCGCGCACCCTTGCCCATCGTATTCATCACCGGTCACGGCGATGTGCCCATGGCTGTTTCAACCATGAAGAAAGGTGCCGTCGATTTCCTCGAGAAACCGTTCAATGAGACCGATCTGCGAACCATAGTGGCCCGGATGCTGGACCAGGCCACACAGCGAGTCAGCCAGGCCCAGGCGCATAAGAATCACCAGGCCGTGCTCAGTCGTCTTACCGCGCGCGAACAGCAGGTGCTCGAACGCATTGTGGCGGGCCGCCTGAATAAGCAGATTGCCGGCGACTTGAACATCAGCATCAAGACCGTCGAAGCACACCGCGCCAACATCATGGAAAAGCTCGAAGTCACCACTGTTGCCGACTTGATGAAAATCGCGCTGACTAAAGCGGAAGGGGTCATATGACAGCGCGTCTTATCGATGGAAAGGCGCTTTCCGATACCGTGAAAACGGAAGTGTCGAAGCGGGTGCTGGCTCTCAAGAAACAAGGGATCACACCTGGCCTGGCCGTCGTCCTGGTCGGCGATGACCCGGCTTCACAGGTCTATGTGCGCAACAAGGCGGCCGCATGCGACAAGGCAGGCCTGCATTCCCGGGTCATCCGCCTGGCCGCGGACACCACTGAGGGAGAGCTGCTCGACGTCGTACAGGAACTCAATGCCGACCGCAGCATCCATGGCATTCTGGTGCAATTGCCCTTGCCCGCCCACATGAACGCCAGCCTGGTTATCGAAGCCATCGCTGCTGACAAGGATGTTGACGGCTTTCACGTCAGCAACGCGGGTCTATTGATGACCGGCCAACCGCTTTTTCGGCCTTGCACGCCTTACGGCATCATGAAGATGCTGGAGGCGGAAAATGTCGCACTGCGTGGCGCCGAGGCGGTTATCGTCGGCGCCAGCAATATCGTCGGCAAGCCCATGGCCATGCTGCTGCTGGCCGCCGGCGCCACAGTCACGTTGTGCAATTCCAAGACACGCGACCTTGGTGCACAGACAAGACGGGCCGATGTGTTGGTCGTGGCCACTGGCAAACCCGGCATTGTGACCGGCGATATGATCAAGCCAGGTGCGGTTGTTATCGACGTTGGAATCAATCGCTGCGCCGATGGCCGCTTGGTCGGCGATGTGGAATTCGACTCGGCCAAGACCGTCGCTGGAGCCATTACACCCGTGCCAGGTGGTGTCGGCCCCATGACGATAGCCATGCTGCTGGTCAATACCGTTGAGGCCGCGGAACGCCGCGCCGCTGCCATACACATTTAATGCTGAATTTGACAATGACTGAAAATCCTCTGTTGGCACCCATTTCCTCGCTCATCGACTATGCCCACGTCAAGCCGGCGCACATAGAGCCTGCCGTGTCGGCACTGATCGCCGAAACGCGACAGGCCGTCGACCGCGCTGCTGACCCCGAGCTGGACGCCACCTGGGACAGCATCGTCGAGCCGCTGGAAGACGCCTCTGAGAAGTTGTGGCGCGCATGGTCGGTGGCCGGTCACTTGAACGCGGTCGTCAATACGCCTGAACTCCGAGCGGCTTATAACGAATGCCTTCCACTCGTCACCGAATTTTCCACCTGGGTCGGGCTTCATACCGGCCTGTATGATCAGTACAAACGCATCAAGGCCTCCGCCAGCTTCGCCGAGCTCGCACCTGTGCGGCAGCGGGTCATCGACCTGGCCTTGCGCGATTTCCGACTCAGTGGTGTCGAACTCGTGGGCGACCAGCGCCTGCGCTATGCCGAGATTTCCGACCTTCAGGCACAGGCTTCCCAGAAGTTTTCCGAGAACGTGCTGGACAGCGTGGACCAATGGTCACTCAACGTCCGCGACGAAGCCCGGCTTGCCGGGCTACCGGCCGATGTTGTCCAGGAAGCCAGATCTGCCGCGGAGGCCGACGGCCTGGACGGCTGGAAGCTTGTACTCAAGATGCCCTGCTACATTCCAGTGATGCAGTATGCGACGGACCGCAGCTTGCGCCAAGAACTCTATCGCGCCTATGCAACGGTCGCTTCGGAGCAAGGCGAGCCGAGGCTCGACAACTCTCCACTGATCGAGCGCTTGTTGGCACTTCGGGCTGAAGAAGCTGCACTGCTTGGATTCGGCAGTTTCGCCGCGCTGCGGCTGGAAACCCGCATGGCCGACAATGCTGCTCAAGTGCTGGAATTTCTGCGCGAGCTTGCCCGCAAGGCTAAGCCGTATGCAACGCGTGATCTCGACGAGCTGCGGACATTTGCCCGTGACCGGCTGGGGATGCTCGAACTGGAACCCTGGGATATCGCATTTGTTTCCGAACGATTGCGCGAAGAACGCTATGCCTACTCGGAGGAAGAGATAAAACAGTACTTTACCGAGCCCCAGGTGCTCAAGGGTCTGTTTGACGTCATCAACAAGCTCTTCGATGTAACCATTTTGCCATTTGACGCCCCGACCTGGCATGATGACGCCAAGGCATTTGAGGTCTGCGACAATGCTGGCGTGGTGCTTGGCACTCTCTATATCGACCTGTACGCCCGCCAAGGTAAACAAAGCGGTGCATGGGTGGATAGCGAACGCAATCGCCGCAAGGTGGCCAACAGTGTACAGACGCCGGTTGTCTACCTGACCTGCAATTTTTCGCGTCCACGCGGCGGCAAGCCTGCGTCGCTTACGCACGACGACGTCATAACACTGTTTCATGAAAGCGGCCATGCCCTGCACGCGCTGCTTTCGCAGGTCGACGAACCAGGCGCCGCAGCATTCGCGAGTGTTGAGTGGGATGCCATCGAACTACCATCGCAGTTCATGGAAAATTTCTGCTGGGAGTGGTCGGTCGTGCGCGGCTTGTCGGCCCATATCGAAACAGGTCAGCCACTGCCGCGCGAACTCTACGATAAATTGCTGGCAGCACGCAATTTCCAGAGCGGCATGCAAACGTTGCGACAGGTCGAGTTCTCACTGTTCGATATGGGCATCCATCATCAGGCGCAAGGCATGTCCATACAAGCCGTGCTCAATGTCCTCGATGACATCCGTAAAGAGGTTGCGGTGCTCTTTCCTCCTTCGTGGCACCGATTTCCGCACAACTTCTCGCACCTGTTCGCGGGTGGGTATGGTGCCGGCTATTACAGCTACAAATGGGCTGAAGTACTGTCGGCCGACGTCTACGGTGCATTTGAAGAGAGTGCCATCTTGGCATCGGACCACACACGCGAGACATTGAATGCCGCCACAGGCCAACGTTTTCTGAAGGAAATTCTGGCGGTTGGCGGCTCGCGACCCGCCGCGGAATCCTTCCAGGCGTTCAGGGGCCGCCCTCCTTCCATCGATGCCCTGCTGCGCCATAGCGGCATGACTGAAATTGGCGAACATTAGGTCGCCGGACGCCGGCGTACGTAAACACATAGAGGCTTCAGTAATGCGTTTTTTCCTCCGCTACTTCATGGCCGTGGCCTGTGCGTTCGCCATGGTGTCTCCGATGAAAGCTGCCGACAATCCGGTACACAATGTGCGCGGATTCCTGCCAGACCTGCGTTTTACTCTTCAGGCGGCGGGCGGTAAAACAGTGACCGAGGAAACCTTCAAGGGCAAGACTGTCATGCTGTTTTTCGGCTATGCCAGCTGCCCCGACATCTGTCCTACGACGATGGCGCAACTTTCCCAAGTCATGTCGAATCTTCAGGACGATGCCGACAAGGTGCGAATCTTATTCATCAGCGTGGATCCCCATCGCGACACGCCAGAGATCCTCCAGGCCTATGTCAATGCATTCGATCAGAATGCCATAGGCTTGACGGGAACAGAAAAACAGATCGCCGACCTCGCCCGCCGCTATCGAGTGGCCTATCAGATAGAAAAGCCTTCTGGCAGCGACAAGGAAAACTACGAAGTCGCACACAGCCGGGGCGTGTACATGTTCGACGCCGAAGGCCATGCACGGATGCTGGCCGCCGATACTGAATCGATCGAAGCGTTGACGAGTAGCGTTCGATCTTTACTGCCCGGGCGCTGACGCTCAAGTGTTATTGACGCATTCTTCTTCGACCCGAACATGTTCGAGTTTTGACGTCAGCAATTCGTGGGCTGCATGGCGCAATGCCGTGCGCAAGCCCTCTTCGATGACCGGGTGATAGAAAGGCATATCGAGCATTGTGTGTATGCTCATTTCCTGCTGTACGGCCCATGCCAGAAGATGCGCAATGTGTTCAGCCGCTGGTCCCGCCATCTCGGCACCCAGCAGGCGCCCGTCCTCCTGGTTGGCATAGATACGCAACTTTCCGTAGTTTTTCAACATGATGCGCGACCTGCCCTGGTCTGTGAAATCCACCTCGCCGAATACCACGCCTTGCTGGGGAAGGTCTTTGAACCGCAAGCCTACCGCGGCCAGTTGGGGGTCAGAAAAAACAATAGCGAAAGGCGCGCGCCGCTTGCCGGGGACGACCTGCGGGTAAGCGGCGGCGTTCTGGCCCGCAATGCGTCCATCGTCGCTGGCTTCGTGCAGCAGCGGCAGGACGCCATTGACGTCGCCGGCGATGAATATCGACGTTGATCCCAGCTGCAAGGTACGCGCGTCGTACTGCGGCATGCCTTTGTCATCGAGGATGGCCGATGTGTTGTGCAGGTCGAGTGCGCTCAGATTGGGCCGGCGGCCCGTCGCCACCAGCAAATAATCAAATCGCTCGACCACGGCGTCTTGACCTTCCGCTTGATAGCGGATCTCGACCTCGTCACCAACACGCCGGACGTCGATAATGCGAGACTTCAGATGCAAGTCAAGTTCCGACTGGAAGGCGGTCAGCGCGCTGGCGCGAACGACGGGATCGGTCAACCCACCAAGGCTATCGCTGCGGTTGATCATCCGGACCTGAACGCCAAGGCGCGCCAGCGCTTGGCCTATCTCCATACCGATGACACCGGCGCCGGCTACCATGACGCGGCGCGGCAGGTGATTCCAGGCGAAGACGTCGTCATTGACAATCACGCGGTCTCCCAGCGCACGGTAGGGTTCTGGCACGACTGGCGTCGAACCCGTGGCAATGATGACCCGCGATGCCTGGATTTCGGTATGGTCGTCGACCCGCAGCAGCGTATCGGAAACGAACCGCGCATACCCCCGGACTTTGTCGCAGTCCGGAATGCTGTCGATGCTATCGAGCACGAAGCCGACGAATCGGTCACGCTCGCGCTTGACGCGGTCCATGACTTGGGTGCCGTCGATGCGAAGGGTTCCGTCAATGTGAACACCAAGAGCACTCGCCGAGGCTGCCGCATGTGCGGCCTCGGCAGCCGCAATCAATAACTTCGAAGGCATGCAACCGACACGCGCACAGGTTGTTCCATAGGGCCCTCCCTCGATCAGCATGGCGCTTGCGCCAGCGGACTTTACCGTGCGATACGCCAGCATTCCAGCCGTGCCGGCACCGATGATGGCCACATCCGTTTTTAGCTGCTTCATGCTTTACCCCTCAAATGGATCGGGTTCCAGTCCACTCTTTGACGAACTGCGTGAAGTCCGGCCGTTGGGCGGGACCAAGATCGCGGATGGGCGTACCGATGGCTAGGTAGCCCATGAATCGATACTCCAGCGTATCAAAACCCAGGATTTCGCTGACTTCATCGACATAGGTACCCAGCCCGGTGCTCCAGAATGCGCCATAGCCCAACATATGAGCGGCGTTCAGCATATTCATGACGGCGCACCCCACGGCCAGCATCCGCTCGTGCTCGGGAATCTTTGTGTTGTTGTGGTCGATTTTGCATGCTATGGCTATCAGTAGGGGTAGCTCTTCAAGCCAGCGTCGGGTATTGGCTTCTTTCTCTGGAGTCAATGGAAGACCCTCGGCCTTGATGGCGGAGATGGCCATGTCGCCAAGTCGCACTATGCTTTCCTCGCGGATCAGTGCGAAACGCCAAGGCTGCAGTCTGCCATGATCGGGAGCCGACATTGCTGTCTGGAGTATCTGAGCCAATTGCGACTCATCAGGACCCGGAGACTTCAGGAATTTGGTCGATCGTCGGGATAACAAGTATTCAAGGGGCACCACTGACATCTTCAATCCTTTTCAGCGAGGCGCTCGGGCAGTATGCATGAGCGCTTTCATATCGCGTATGGCCTTTTCCCAGCCGTCGAAAATCGCCCGAGCCACGATGGCATGGCCGATATTGAGCTCTGCAATACCCGGCATCGCTGCAATGGTCGTGACGTTTTCGTAATGCAGGCCGTGTCCGGCGTTCACGCGCAGCCCCTCTCCTGCGGCAAGGGCGACAGCCGCGCGCAGCCGTATAAGTTCAAAGTCGATTGCCGCAGGCTCGATAGCCCCGGAATAGGCGCCAGTATGCAATTCAATGACGCGGGCACCTGCCTGCACCGCCGCTTCGATTTGCGAGGGTTCTGGATCGATGAAAAGGGATACGCGTATACCGGAAGCGTGCAGTTGTGAGACAGCTTGTCGAACTAGCGAAAGCTGTGCTGCCACATCGAGGCCACCTTCGGTGGTGAGTTCGCTGCGCTTTTCGGGAACCAGACACACATCCTGGGGCTGGATTCGGCAGGCAATGTCGAGCATTTCAGACGTCACAGCGCATTCAAGGTTCATGCGTGTACGGAGCAAAGGCCGTATTGCCACTACATCGGCGTCTTGAATGTGACGACGGTCTTCCCGCAAGTGCAAGGTTATGACATCTGCGCCCGCCTCTTCCGCACGCAATGCCGCTGCAATGGGATCCGGGTATGAGGTGAGTCGCTGTTGGCGCAAAGTGGCTACATGGTCAATATTCACGCCTAGTTCAATCATTTTCTTGCATCCATTTGGTTCCAGCCATCGTGTCATGAACCATTATCACCTTTTATCGATCCGCTGTCCCTTCCGGGTGCTGTACCGGATACGCCTCCCGCCACGGGTGCAGTCGCCACCGAGCTTTCAAGCCACCCTCCTCCGAGGGCCTTATACAGTTCGACACGATTCATCAGCGACTCCATGCCTATCTGATAAAAAGTCTGCTGTGTCGTATACAGATCGACCTCGGCGTTCTGCACCTGCAGGAAGCTGTCGATACCGGTTTCATAACGCAGCGTGGCGAGCGAAAGCGATTCGGAGGCGGCCGCCTCAAGCGAACGCAAGGCGTCGAGCTGGCGGTCGTAGGTCGCCTCGCCGGCCAGGGCATCGGCCACTTCCCTGAATGCGGTCTGGATCGTTTTCTCGTACTGTGCGACGGCGATATTATTGCGGGCCTCGGCCAAATCGAGGTTGCCGCTTACACCACCCGAGAAAATTGGCATTTGCAATTGCGGGGCAAACTGCCAGAAACGCTGACCGGAGCCGAACAATCCACCCAGTTGCGGGCTGGCGAAGCCCAGCAGACCCGTAATCGAAATATTCGGAAAAAAGGCTGCGCGAGCCGCCCCGATGTTGGCATTGGCAGCCAGCAGCGCGTTCTCCGCGCCCATGATGTCAGGACGCCGCTCAAGCAGGTCGGAAGGCAAGCCGACCGGAATAGCGGCTAACACCTGATCACGACCAAAAGCCGTAGACTGCGGCATATCTTGGGGAATTTCGGTGCCCAGCAATAACTGCAACGCGTTGAAGGCCTGGGCCTGTGATCGCTTGATGCCTTCGCGATCCACTCGCACAGTATCCAGTTGAGCGCGCGCCTGGCTTAGATCCAGCGAGGAAGCGACTCCCGCGTCGTAGCGGGCCTTGACCAGTGAATACGTGTTCTGACGTGATTCCAGCGTTTTCTGCATCAAACCGTCGAGCTGCTGTGCGGTACGCAGACGGAAGTAGGCTTCGGCGACCAAGGCGACCAGATTGATATGCACGGTGCGCGAGGCCTGCGCCGTCGCCAGGTACTGCTGGTAGGCCGCTTCGGACAGGTTCTTGACTCGCCCGAAGAAATCGATTTCGAAAGCGGTCAAGCCCACGCCGGCTTGGTAATACCGGCTGACGCTACCGGCATCTTCGCCCATCCGCAAATTTTCCGGATTACGCGTGAACTGCGCATTTCCCCCAATACCAATGGTGGGCAAGCGATCGCTGTCGGCGATACCGTACTGCGCCCGTGCTTCCTGTACACGCTGAACGGCAATGCGCATGTCGCGATTGTTGGCCAGGGAAAGGCGGATCAATGCCTTGAGCTGCGGATCGGTAAAGAATTCGCTCCAACCAAGGTCGGACCCATAAGCCGCGTCGGGTGCGACCGAAGCCGCAGTTCCGCTACCACGATTCTGCACCGCATCCTGGTCAGGATACTGTCCCGGCACCGGCGCGACCGGGCGTTGATACTTGGGTGCCAGCGAGCATCCGGCCAGCGCCAGGGTGATCAGTATAGGCAACGCTGAGCGTGTGAAGTTACGTGTAATCATGCCTGTCCCCCATCCTTCGAAGAATGATCCGTTTGAGCGGTGCCGCTTGCATGATGAACTTGAGTCAGTGGCGCCATCTTGGCGTGAGCGCCCAGCAGCTTGGGCTTGGTTTTGAACAATGTTAATACCACCACGAAAAACGTAGGAACGAACACCATGGCCAGCGGCGTCGCGGCAAGCATGCCGCCCAGCACACCCAGGCCCACGGCGTTCTGGCTAGCAGAGCTGGCTCCCGTGGCAATCGCCAGAGGGACAACGCCCAGGATAAACGCAAATGACGTCATCAGGATCGGACGGAAGCGAAGACGCGCCGCTTCGACGGTAGCATCCACGATGCTGCCCCCGTGCGCATAAGTATCTTTGGCAAATTCCACAATAAGAATCGCGTTCTTCGCGGCCAGTCCTATTACGGTAATCATGCCAACCTGAAAGTACACATCGTTTGACATTCCTAACGCTGAAACCATACCGACGGCACCGAGCATACCCAACGGAACCATCAGCATGACGGACAGCGGGATCGCCCAGCTCTCATACAAGGCGGCAAGCAACAGGAAAACAACCAGCATGGCCAGCCCCATCAGTATCAAGGACTGACTTCCCGCCTGCTTTTCCTGATAAGACAACCCGGTCCATTCATAACCGAAGCCCGTGGGCAGTTTGCCGATCAACTCCTCGACCTCGGCCATGGCCTCACCCGTCGCGTATCCGGGAGCCGCCGAGCCGCCGATACGGATGGACTCATAACTGTTGTAGCGAACCACCTGCACCGGACCTTGCTCCCAATCAACTTTGACAAATGACGACAGCGGAACCATTTCGCCGGCACTGTTGCGCGCATTCAGCTTCATGATGTCGTCCGCATTCATGCGGTGACTTTGCTCGGCCTGGACCCAAATGTTCTGGATCCACCCCATATTCGGGAACTTGCCCACGTAGGCTGAACCCAACGACGTTGAAATCAGCGTGGCGACTTCGCCAAAGTCCACACCCAATGCAGCGGCCTTGGCCCTGTCGATCGTGAGGCTCATTTGGGGGCCCGCTCCGAGGCCGGTGATACGGGTATCCGCCAGGACAGGGCTTTGCATGGCCATTTGCAAAAGCTGCTGTGTGGCCGCCATCAGGGCGTCATGTCCCTGGCCTCCACGGTCTTGAAGACGAACGTCAAAACCGGAAGCGTTGCCCAGCGAAGAAATGGCCGGCGGCACGATGGCAAACACCATGGAGTCCGGCAACCCAAAAAGCAGGTTTTGGGTTGCCCTGCCGGATACGGCTTGCGCGGAGTGCTCTTGCCCCTTGCGTTCAGAAAAATCCTTCAGGGGTACAAACGCAATCGCGGAATTCAATCCATTGCCATTGAAACTGAATCCCTGGACAGTGACGATATTCTCCGTTTCTGGCTGCTTCGTGAAATAATCCTCAACCTTCTTGATGATCTCCAGTGTGCGACTGCTGGTCGATCCAGCTGGCAATTCCATATTGACAATGACGTAGCCCTGGTCTTCTTCAGGAAGAAAGGATGTTGGCAAGCGCATATACATCCACCCCAACGCCACAACCAGGATCAGGTAGATGATGATCATGCGTCCGCTGCGCTTCAGGCTCCGCCCTACCCACCCTTCATACCGATTCGTCACTCGTTCGAACGAACGATTGAACCAGCCGAAAAACCCTCTTTTCTTTTCGTGATGGCCCTTCGGTATTGGCTTGAGTATGGTCGCGCACAACGCCGGAGTGAACGTCAGGGCCAGGAATCCGGAGAACAGGATGGACACGGCCATGGCAACGGAAAACTGACGGTAGATGACGCCAACAGATCCACTCATGAAAGCCAGCGGCAAGAACACCGTGGCCAATACCAGCGTCATGCCCAGCACTGCGCCGCTGATCTGCGGCATGGCCTTCTTGGTCGCCTCTTTAGGCGAAAGCCCTTCCTCCACCATGATGCGCTCAACGTTCTCGACCACCACGATGGCATCGTCAACCAGAATACCGATGGCGAGCACCATGGCGAACATCGTGAGCACGTTGATCGAAAATCCCAGCGCTAGCATCACGGCGAAGGCGCCCAGGATGGCGATCGGAACTACCAGGGCCGGAATGAGCGTATAGCGTACGTTCTGCAGGAAGATGAACATCACTATAAACACGAGGACCATGGCCTCGAGCAGCGTATGGACGACCTGCTCGATCGACAATTGGACATACGGTGTCGTGTCGTAGGGAATCGAGTAGGTGATGTTTCCCGGGAAGAACTGAGACAGTTCCTCCATGCGTGCTTTCACCCCTTCCGCGGTCTCCAAGGCATTGGCATTCGTGGCGAGCGATATGGCGAACGCAGCGGTGGGCTTGCCATTGAGCCGCGCACCGAACTGATAATTGTCGGCGCCGACCTCGATGCGCGCGACATCACGCATCCGGACGCTGGAACCATCCACGTTCGAACGCAATACGATTTTCTCGAAGTCTTCCACGGTCGTGAGCTCACCGTTGACGACAATAGGTGCCGTGACACGTTGTTCATCCGGGTTGGGAGGTGATCCGATAATCCCCGCGGAAATCAATACATTCTGCTTCGCGACGGCGGCGTTGACTTCCGCCATGCTTATCTTGTAACCCGTCAGCTTGTCGGGATCGACCCATATACGCATCGCCCGGGGTGCCGCAAACAGCTGGAATTTTCCAACGCCCGGAACGCGCGAAATAGCATTCTGGATGTTGCGGGTAATATAGTCAGCCAGCGCAACTTGATTGAGAGAGCCGTCGGTGGACGAAAGCGCCGCTACCAACAGGAAGCTGGCATTGCTTTGGTTGACCTTCAAGCCTTGCTGCGTAACGGCGCCTGGCAACTTGGCCGTGATGTTCGAGATGCGATTTTGCACGTCCACCTGGGCCAGATCAGGATCAGTGCCTGGCGCAAAGGTTGCTGTAATTTCTGAACCGCCGTAGGAGTCGCTGACCGACTCGTAGTACAGCAACCCCTTTGCGCCGTTAAGCTCGTTCTCGATTACGCTGGATACGGATTGGGCAACGTCCTCAGCCGATGCACCGGGGTATGTGGCCTGGATCGTAATTGCTGGTGGGGCCACCTCGGGATATTGCGAAATCGGCATGTTGGGAATGGCCAACAAACCCGCCAGGGTAATTGCCAGGGCAACGACCCAGGCAAAAATAGGCCTTTCTATAAAAAACTGCGGCATGCGTGCTCACTCTAAAAGCAATAAACAGTGTCGGCGGCCAGACTGGCGGCCGGGCAAGCTTAGGGATCAACCCTTGGAACCGGGTTCGGCAACGGGCGCCTTGTCCCCCGACGGATCCGCACCTTTTTCGACGCCTGGCGCACCGGGCTCTGCCGGGGCAGATGCGTTGCCGTCCTGTGAGCCCTTTGGTTTCCACGGCATTCCCTGCACTGCCGCCCCAGGGCGAATTTTCTGGAATCCTTCTACGATCACGACGTCACCGGCATTCAAACCCTCTGTGATGATCCAGTTGCCCTTGCTTTCGGGACCCACTTCAACCGCGACTACCTGGACCTTGCCGTCCCTGACCAGCATCAAACTGCTGAGGCCATCGGCGGTACGTTGCAGTGCCTGTTGTGGTACCAGCAAGGCTTTCTCGTCTACACCTTGCTGCAGGCGCACACGGACATACATGCCCGGCAGCAAAATCTGGTCTGGGTTGGGAAATTCTGCACGCAAAACTACTTGACCCGTAGTCGGATCGACGGTGATTCCGGAAAAAAGGACTTTTCCCGGCTGATCGTAACTTGAACCGTCTTCGAGCACGACCTCCGCCTTGGCATTGCCGTCAGGCGATTGTTCGAGCTTGCCGCTGGCAAGAGCCTGGCGCAACTGCGAGACCTCTGCGGTCGAGCGGGTGAGATCGACATAGACACGGTTAATCTGTTGCACCGTGGCCAACTGGGTGGCCGCCGTGGCGCTGACCAGTGCGCCTTCGGTGACCAGCGACTTGCCTATGCGTCCATCAATGGGCGAATCGACTTTGGTGTATCCCAGATCGATGTCGGCGGCCTGCAGCGTCGCCTCGGCGGCAGCAATGGCTGCTTCAGCCTGACCAGCCGCAGCCATGGCATTGTCGTACTCTTGACGGCTGACCGCGTTGGCCTTGATCAATTTGGAATAGCGCTCTGCCAGGAGCCGTGCGCTCTTTGCATCGGCTTCGGCGCGTTGCAATTGTGCGGCCGCCTGGGCGCGGACAGCGCGATACGGAGCTGGATCGATGGTGAATAACAGTTGTCCGGCCTTGACGTCGCTGCCCTGGTCAAAGTTGATCTCAGTGACAATACCGTTGACCCGTGCGCGGATCTGCGCATCTTTGATGGCTTCGACCCGTCCGGGAAGCTCAACAACGACTTCTGTTGGTGTGGGCTGAACGGTGACTACGCTGACCGGAACCTTCATTTCTCCCGGTACTCCGGATGGCGGCTTTTCACCGCAGGCGGTAAGGAGGAGCAGGGACGAAAAAATGACAACGCGGACTTGCTGCCCGGAAGGCAGGCGAAGGTTCGACATACAAAGACTCCTGGAACAGCATGGCGAACTGTGCAAACACAGCTTTGACCGTTCTGATTTTTAGTAAAGCGTGAGTATATATCGAAAATTCGCTGCAACCGCACATAAGTATCGTTCCGGTTACCGCGGCACACCGATTGCTGCCGGCTTCACTCTGCACCGATCCCATTTACCGTTACTGGAGTTTCAGCATGTTCCCCTACAGCATTCGCTTGATGACACTGATAGCAGCCACAGCCACAGCCATGGCGTTGGGTGGCTGCGCCGGTGACACCACTCCGCGAGCCTCGGCTCAATACGACGACGACGTTTCCATCAATGCAAAGGTGGAAGCGGCAGTCATGAGTGTTCCAGGCATACACACCCACAACGTCCGGATTTCGACGGAAGGTGCAGTGGTGACGCTATCCGGCACCGCCGATAATACGTTGGCGGCCCGGAACGCCGTACAGGCGGCGCGGCAGGTGTCGGGAGTGAAAAAGGTGAATTACGACATCAAGGTTCCCTAGAAATCCTTTTTCAACGTGGGACTGACCAAGGGGTCGAAGTCCTCCCAACGGCCGTTTGCCCATCGGCCCTGGGCTCGCTCAACTTCGACTCCGCCCGCGGCGCGAAGTATTTCTGCGATACGCCGTTCATGTTCCGGTGAGGTATGGACTGCCAGCACGACGCCAGACGGGCGACCCTCATGGACCTTCGCCTGGGTAACCTGCTGTCGCGTTCGCGACGGACGCTTGCGGCCAAGGGAATATACCGCGCCTGCCAGCGACCCTATATACGCCCCCACCCCCGCACCTCCAACGATAGGCAGCATCGAATCAGTGATTGACAAGGCGATCAACCCGCCGATGAGCGCGCCGGCCAGCCCTACGGCGGCGGCCCCGCCAATCGCGCTTAAAGGTGCTCCCTCGGAATCTGGATCTGCTGCCTGGTCGCCACCCATCGGATAACGGTCATGCCCACCGGGTGGATTAACAAAAAAGGTATGGAGATCGTTGGAGGCGACACCTTCGCTCATGAGAGCGGTTGCAGCTCTTTCGGCAGCGTCAAAGGTATCGAAACGAGCAGCTACGATCAGCGACATGATTACCCCTTGTCTGGCGAGCGCTCCAAAGCGCTATCTGGTTGACTTCGATGAGCAATTAGCATGCCGGGCGAAACGGCCCAGCCTGGCCTCCATGGCCAGATACCACGTACCCGCAACGACTAGCGGCCCAAGGTAATAGATGGCGCGGTAAACCAAAAGGCCGGCAAGAATCTCGTGCCGGGCCATTGAACCGCTGAGCAAGCCAACGAACACGGATTCGATCACCCCGATTCCGCCTGGAATGTGTGTCAGGGCACCGGCCACTGCGCTTACCAGAAACGTCGCTAGCACGACAGGATAGGAAATGTTCTGCTGCAGGAGCACGTAGATGGCCGCGCCGATCAGCATCCAGTTGACTACGGCCAAACAGATCTGGACTAAAGCTATGCCGATGGATGGCAATTCGATGGTGTGGCCGAAGATCTCCCGGGAACGGGTCGTGGAGAACTTGCATAGCGCCAGATACGCAAGCGCGATAGCCACCATTATTGCGCCTATGATCCGCAGTGGGCCATTGTCCAGTTTCCAGTCGGCAGGAAGCTCCACCATGCCCGATGCGAATAGCACTCCGGCCAGCAATGTATAGCCTATCCAGTTCGTCGTGATGCTCAGCCCGACGATACGCACGATGACGCCGGGCTCCAGACCGTGCTTGCTGTACAAGCGCAGTCGCAATCCGAGCCCCCCCACAGGCGCACCCATATTCATGGTGAATGCATAGCTGATGAACCCGGTCATCATGCATTTCCACCATGGCAGGTCATGTTCCGTATATCGCTTGCCCAGCACGTCATAACTGCTGTAGACGAAATAGCTCGCCACAGTGATCAGGCCTGCGAGCCACAAAGCGCTGGCCGGCAATCCATGGATGGCGCCAACGACCTCACGCCAGTCGATCTTGATCACTGCCATGGTAATCAGTATTACTATCGCTGTCGCGAATGCAATGCCAATGAACCGTCGTATGATTTTCCAATGCTGCTTGAGCCAGCTTCTGACATCGTCCCATCTGGAAGCGCTCATGGCTTTCCTTCGCTCATCGTTTCGGCCTGCGATCCAAATGACGTAAGTTGCGCCTCGCGTGCGGGCAGCCAACCCGCCCATGCGGGGAAGCGCCTCAAGAAATGGAAAACAAACACGCTGACGAAAACTCGCTGGATCTTGCGCCGGGGCGGCGCAACGCGCTCCATCACCCTGCAATGATTCTTAACGAGAAATTCAAGCCGTTCGTGCAAATGGGAGCTGAAGGCGCGGTCATGAATCATTACATTCGCCTCAAGATTCAAGGCCAGACTCAGCGGATCGAGGTTGCTCGAACCCACAGTTGCCCAGGTATGGTCGACTGTCGCGACCTTGCCATGAAAAGGACGTTCGCAATATTCATATATTTCGACGCCGGCCGACAAAAGGTAGTCATAGAGCATCGTCGCCGCGAAACGGACTATTGCCATATCAGGTTGCCCTTGCAGGATCAGGCGCACCCGCACTCCCCGCTTGGCCGCCTGGCGCAGATCGCGAAGAAAACGATAGCCCGGGAAAAAATAAGCGTTGGCGATTGTGATCTCGTGTTTGGCCGCCCGAATGCCTATACGATAATGTTGTTCAATATCGTTAGTGTGTTTATCGTTATCTCGCAGGACCAGTGCCGCTACAGTCTCGCCACTTTGGGAATGTTGCCTCCCACGCCGGCGCAGCAGGCTGCGCCAGGAGAACCGCACGCGAACGGGTGAAAGCGCGTCCAGAGCGAAGCGCGCTATCTCTTCAACAAGCGGACCACGAATCGATATGGCATAGTCCTGCTTGGCCGTAGGCCCAAAATCGGCCAGGTGGTCTGCGCTGTAGTTGATCCCGCCCACGAAGGCCAGGACACCATCGACCACGACTATCTTTCGATGCATGCGCCGAAACAGATTGGTGCGGAAACCCATGCGCCGAGGTTGCGGATCGAACACATGAAAACCCACGCCTAACGAGGTGAGGCCCTGGATATATTCCGGGGTCAGGTCAGCCGATCCATAACCATCAACGGTCATTTCGATCCGAACGCCTCGCTGGGCCGCTTCTATCAGTACCTGCCGCAGTTCATTACCTACCTTGTCTTCAAAGATGATGAACGTCTCCAGGATTACACTGTATTCTGCACGGCGTATGGCATCGAATACAGCGGGAAAGAACGCCTCCCCGTTTTCCAGCAGTTCCAGGGTATTTCCGCTAGTCCATTTCACCGTCATAGCGTCACCTCGGCGGCCAACGGCGCATGGTCCGACAAATGAGTCCAGGGTTTGGGAGATAGCGTGATCGGTTGAAACTGGCCAACATTACGGACATAAATGCGATCAAGTCGCAGCAATGGAAAACGCGCTGGAAACGTCCGCGCTACCTGTCCATTGCACTCGGCAAAAATCTCCTTCAGCCCGCTGGAACGCATCAGGATCTCTTGTCCCCGCTGCCGCCAGTCGTTGAAATCGCCAGCGACCACCAGGGGTACTGTTGCGGGTATCTCGTCCTTGAGCAGCGTGCACAGGCTTGTCAATTGTCGCGTCCGATGTCTTTCGTGCAAGCCCAGGTGGACGCAAATCGCATGTATATCTGTCGCCATGTCAGGTGGACGTAGGATGCAATGCAACATTCCTCGTTTTTCGTGCTTGCCCATCGAAATATCCAGATTGTCGTAGAACGTAATCGGAAACTTGGACAGCAACGCATTGCCGTGATGGCCATTGGGATAGACGGCGTTCCGACCATAGGCAAAATCGTCCCAGATCGAGTCCGCCAGGAATTCATACTGGCTGACATCAGGCCAACGGGCCAAGCGCAACGCATGCGCCTCATGGGCCCCCAGCACTTCCTGTAGAAAGACTATATCGGCGTGGGTGGCGCGAATGGCATCGCGCAGTTCATGCAGGATGAAACGACGATTGAAAAATGTAAATCCCTTATGGGTATTTACGGTAAGCACTCGTAATGTTGTCGACGTATCTGCAATGGTCATGGGCGCCCACGAAGTTATAATTTTCTTCGACAGCAAGCGCCATGCCCAGCCTATCCCAACAGCAGTCCGTCATCGGATAAGGTCTCGCCTCGCACCCTTTCAAACATCGAGAGCAGATCGGGAACGTCTAGTCCCTCGCGTTCCGTCCCCGAAACATCCAGAACCACATTGCCCTGGTGCAACATGATGGTTCGCTCACCCACGTCGAGTGCCTGGCGCATGCTGTGGGTCACCATCATGGTGGTCAGGCTGTGTTCGTGCACAATACGGGTGGTAAGGTCCAGCACAAACTGGGCGGTTCTCGGATCCAGTGCGGCAGTATGCTCGTCGAGCAGTAATATTCGGGATGGTTGCAAGGCAGCCATGAGCAGGCTGACGGCCTGTCGCTGTCCGCCGGACAACATGCCAATGCGATCGCCGAGCCGGTTCTCCAGTCCGAGGCCCAGTGTGGCAAGGCGTTCCCGGAAGTCGCCGCGCATGTTGGACTTGACGGCCAGGCTTAGCCCCCGTCGTTGACCGCGACTATGCGCCAATGCCATATTCTCTTCTATGGTCAAATCCTCACAGGTCCCCGCCAACGGGTCCTGAAATACGCGCGCCACCTGTCCAGCCCTCGTCCATACCGCCAATTTCGTAACGTCGTGGCTGTCGATGCAGATCGATCCGCTATCGACAGGCAGATCACCGGATACGGCATTGAGCAGTGTGGATTTACCAGCGCCGTTCGATCCAATAACGGTAACAAACTGCCCCGTGGGGATGTCCAGCGACAGGCCGCGCAAGGCTTTGGTTTCAAGCACCGTTCCACGATTGAAGGTGATGCGCAGGTCTTTGGCGCTCAACATATCAATGCCCTCCCATCAAGGTGCGCAGCCGTTTTTTGAGCAAAGGGACCACCAGTGCAAACGTCACGAGCAAGGCAGTGACCAGGTTGAGATCCTGTGCTTTCAGCCCAATGAAGTCGGCATTGAGTGCCAAAGCAATAAAGAAACGATAAAGCACAGCGCCAACAATGACGGCCAGCGTAATGACGATAAGCTTGCGTGATGGCATGATGCTTTCTCCCACTATCACCGCGGCCAGACCTATGACAATAGTGCCTATTCCCATGGAAATATCGGCGCCGCCTTGGGATTGTGCAAAAAGTGCGCCCGCAAGGGCGCACAAACCGTTAGAGATCGCCATGCCGACCAGCAGCATGGTGCCGGTGGCCACGCCTTGTGAGCGCGCCATGCGGGGATTGGAACCTGTAGCCCGCATTGCCAAGCCGGTCTTAGTCGAAAAGAACCAGTCAAGCGCGAACTTCACCACGATCAGCAAGACGAGGAGAATCAAGGGACGGGCAATATAGTCGCTCATCCCTTCAGGCTGGATCATGGTGAACACCGTGGGCTCTGAAATCAGCGGCACGTTCGGCCTGCCCATCACGCGCAGATTGATCGAGTACAGGGCAATCATCATCAGAATGCTGGCCAGCAGATCCATGATCTTCAGCTTGACGTTCAGCCAGCCTGTGATCATGCCCGCGACGGCCCCAGCGAACGTGGCAATAATGGTTGAAGTGTATGGATCCATGCCGGCGCTGATCAGTGTGGCCGCGGTCGCACCGCCCAGCGGAAAGCTGCCATCCACGGTGAGATCGGGAAAGCGCAGCATGCGAAATGAGATGAGTACGCCGAGCGCGACCAGTCCGAAAATAAGACCGATTTCAAGCGCACCCCATAATGAATAAAGTGACATGTTTTAGCCAGATAACCAGAAAAAGAAACAGGCGAGCTGCGCGTGACAAGCCCGCCTGATATCCAGATGGCTATATTCTAATCGACAACCTTGCTGGCCGACTTCAGGAAGGCGTCGGTCAATGTGATCCCTTGTTTCCGGGCTGCACCAGGGTTGACGTGCAGTTCGAGTTTGCTGCTGGTCTGTGATGCGAGCGAGCCGGGTGCTGCGCCCTTCAATATCTTGATGACCATGTTTCCGGTTTGCAAGCCAAGATCGTGGTAGTTGACACCCAGCGCCGCGATAGCGCCGCGCGCAACGCTGTCGGTGTCGGATGCAATAAGCGGTATCTTGGCATCGTTTCCAACCTTGACCAGCGCCTCGTATGCCGACACGACGTTGTTATCGGTATTGGTATAGATGACATCGACCTTACCTACCAGGCTGCGGGCAGCCGCACCAACATCCACGGTGCGAGCAGCAGTCGCCTCAACCAGGGATAAACCGGACTTGGGCAGGAGGTCCCGCATCTGCTTGACGACCACCACCGAATTGGCCTCGCCCGGGTTGTAGACCATGCCGACGCGCTTGGCGTCCGGTACCACTTTTTTAATCAGTTCCACCTGCTTTTCGAGCGCAAGACTGTCGGACACGCCGGTTACGTTCGTGCCCGAGGGATCCATGGTGGCGACCAGTTGGGCCGCTATGGGGTCGGTTACGGCCGAATACACGACAGGAATAGTCTTGGTGGCGGCTACCACGGCTTGCGCGGACGGCGTAGCGATTGCTACGATGACATCGGGCTGATCGCCCACGAATTTTCGCGCAATCTGGGCCGCGATGGCAGTATTGCCCTGCGCTGTCTGAAATTGCCATTTCAAGCCTTTTGGCTCGGTATAGCCGGCCTTGTTCAACGCCTCGAGTACGCCATCTTTGAGCGCGTCGAGCGCCGGATGTTCGACTATGGAGGTGACTGCGACCGACTGTGCGGTCGCGGGGGCATGGGCCAGGACGCCGGCCGCGGCCATAGCACCGCACACCAGCTTGGCAGACTTGTAGAACTTCATTGATGCTCCTTGAAGGTTATTGGCGCCGACCTGACTATGATCGCGAACGGGCTAAGTCTAACGCGTTCAAGAAGCCATTGTCTCGAGGGGAAATCCCCAGGGCGCAAGACATTAAATGGCGACCTTGCTTGCCGCGCCATGCTGGGCAAGCAAGGCCCTGGCCCAGCGGCCGCCCGGCAACCCGTAGCGCGTCTCTACAGCAGCCGCTCGATCCAGCAACTGCTGTGTGGAGATATTAAGCAAAGGCCCCTTGAATGCCAGTACTATCCGATTGCCAGCGTCGATCTCGGGAAGCTCCAGGACCCTGCCCGCGAATGCCTTCCGGATGTTATCGATATTGGGCGGAAAACTGGTATGATCGCCGAACAAATTGACTGTCATGATCCCGACGTCGCCTAGCGCTCCGTAACACCCCTGGTAAAATTCGAGCGAATCACGCACAGGTCCCTGAGCCTGGGCGTCGTATAGATCTACCATCAACGCCATGAACCTGCCGATGTTGTGGCGTTTTTTCACCCAGATCGCCGCGTCACAATGGTCGATAACCGACCGGCGGTTGTCGGGCAGTCGAAAATAAGCCCGGCATATGGCGGTTACCTGGGGGTTCCATTCAACGGTTTCCACGGAGGCTTGCGTATTCTTGAGCGTAAATCGCAATAAGGATCCGGCTCCTAATCCCATGATGCCGATCTCGTCCTGTTTCGAAGGTTCGAGAAATAGCAGCCAGGCCATCATTTGTTGCGTATAGGCAAGCACCAGTTCATTGGGTTTGCCCACCCGCATGGCACCCTGCACCCATTCGGTACCGAAGTGCAGATAGCGCACACCGCCGAGTTCGGAAAGCGTGGGTTCGTCGGCCTGCCAGGGCTGTGCTTCAAACACGTTCGAAAATCGCGGCAATTCCCTGCCCGCCGCCTATGCACATGGTTACCAGTGCATAACGGCCCTGGACACGTTCGAGCTCGTGCAAGGCCTTCACCGTGATGATTGCACCTGTCGCTCCGATGGGGTGTCCGAGTCCGATACCGCTGCCGTTAGGATTCAGCTTGGCGCTATCGAAGCCCAACTCTTTGCTGACAGCACACGCCTGTGCAGCAAAGGCTTCATTGGCTTCGATGACATCGAGCTGGTCTATCGTGATATCGGCTTTTTTCAGCGCTATCCGGGTTGCGGGAACGGGCCCTATGCCCATATATTTGGGGTCGACACCGGCATGGCCGTAGGAAATCAACCTTGCCAGCGGTTTCAGACCGCGTGCCTTTGCGGCGCTGGCTGTCATCAGCAGCACCGCGGCAGCGCCATCGTTCAAACCGGACGCATTACCGGCGGTCACGGTTCCATTCTCTTTCACAAACACGGGTTTCAACGAAGAAAAATTGGCATCGGTCGCACCACGACGCACATGTTCGTCGGTGTCAAAGACAACGTCACCCTTGCGCGTCTTTTGTACAATCGGCACGATCTGGTCCTTGAAGTAACCATTGTCAATGGCGGTCTCGGCACGCTGATGCGACGACAGGGCCAGGGCATCCTGCTCTTCTCGGGATATGGAATACCTCTGTGCGACGTTTTCCGCCGTGACGCCCATGTGTGTCTTATCGAAAGGATCGGCCAGTGCGCCGGTCATCATGTCGATAAGCACACTTTCACCCATCCGGGCACCCCATCGGTGTGCAGGGACACTATATGGAGCCCGGCTCATGCTTTCGGCGCCGGCGCCAATAGCGATTTCAGCGTCCCCCAGTTTCAGCGCCTGGGCGGCTGAAATAATGGCCTGCAATCCCGAACCGCACAACCGGTTCACATTGAACGCCGGGGTGGAATGCCCTATACCTGCATTGATGGCGGCCACCCTGGATAAATACATATCGCGCGGTTCGGTGTTGATGACGTGTCCAAATACCACGTGCCCCACGTCGGATGCCGCCACGTTGCTGCGATCGAGGACTGCCCGAACGACAGTTGCACCCAGTTCGCACGGAGGCACATCCTTGAGGCCGCCGCCGAAATCACCTATTGCGGTACGACATGCGCCAATGACAACCACATCTTCCATAATGAAGGTTCCTTGTTAACTATGAGCGGCCTCAGCCAGATACAGAATAGTAACGCGCGCCCTGCGCCCACGTTTGCCGTGCATAAAGAAAAGCGGCAGGATTTGATGTCTGCCGCTTTTCTTTATGGTCAGGTTATGCCAGTCAGCTTTTAGCTGCGAGATTCCTTGGCACCAGTTGCCTGCTTGCCATCCTGGTTTTGCCGATCGGAATCATCACGATCGACTTCAGGGGCTACCCAGTTCAGGGGCTCGATTACAAAAGGTTGCTTTTTCTGGGTGGATTGTGTTGCCATGCTAGCTCTCCTTTATGCATCACCAAGGCGCACAACGCGCCCGGGTAGCCTTATAGGGTAACCCATATTCACAAATAAAGCCAATCAGCTCATGGACTTAGCCCATATCCCTCATACGTTTTGAGCAACATTTCGTCAAGTGCTTACACTATTTTTTGCATGATCACGGATTCATGATGCCGGACGTCACATTCCGCGGGTCTGGCTCTTCAGCGACCGGTCGTAATACTGCTGACCCACCAGCATGTGACGCTTGAACTGGCAGATGGCAGGGAATATAGTGTTAATGAGTATTACGGTGTGTTGAAGCAACGCATTTCGAGTCCGCACCCGAGTCTGGCTGCAATTCAAGGAGCCGCCATGAACATTCAATCATTGAACTTCTCTGTCGATATCAATCGCGATGGCCATTACAGCGCATGGGAGCTGTGGGAGATCCTTAAGGTTGTCTATCGCCTGCCAGGAAACCTGCTGGTCGAAGGCTTGGGGCATATTCCTCCCATTGCATCCCTGCTCAATATCGATGCAACGCCGGCAAACGGCTATGGCAGTCTGGACGGCCTCTTGTCGGTGACACTTTCACTGCTGTTCTGGATCATCGTCATATTCGGCATGCTGACGCTCGCGTCGCCAAAAGCCGAGGAAGACGACGATTTGCTCCATGAAAATACAGAGAACCACGCCAAGGACAAAACTTCCTTCGGGGCCGGATCGGTGCTCCCAGCAAACACCGCTACGACGCGCGCCAATGCACTCCTGCGTCCTGCAACGCGTCGTCACCATCCGGTGAGCCGCCCAGTGTATGCAGCATCCGGCAAGAAACCGAAGCATCACCCCTGGCATCACATTACCGCATCTTTATTCAGACATGTAAAACCCTGACACTGACAACTGCGAATGCAGCACTTATCCACACTATCCGTGGATAACCCTAGGGATAACCTCTCTCATTGTCGCGAAAACGTAATGATTTCACAGTACCGAGGTTCGGTGGACAAGGAATGACAACACCAGTTCCTCCGATCCATCACATACGTGGCCAATGGTATCCTGTCGGGTGTAGACACGTTATACGGGATCGCGTGGATATCCGCCCGTGATCCGGACCAACACCGCGTGCCTAAATCACATAGGCAAATGAAACAAGGCCCGACATAAAACATGAAACTCGCGACCTGGAATGTGAACTCCCTTAAGGTGCGTTTGCCGCAAGTGCTGGACTGGCTCGCTCTAAATCCGGTTGAGGCGCTATGCCTGCAGGAGTTGAAACTTTCCAATGAAAATTTCCCGTTGGATGCTTTCACCGAGATTGGCTACCAGGCGCATTGGGCCGGACAGAAGACCTATAACGGCGTGGCGGTGATCAGCCGCGCCGCCTGTACGGACGTGCAACGCAATCTTCCAGCCTACGACGATCACCAGCAACGCATCATCGCCACAACACTGGATAGCGCAATAGGCGATATCCGCGTCGTAAGCGCCTATTGTCCAAACGGACAGTCGGTAGGCAGCGATAAGTACGAATATAAACTGGCGTGGTTCAAGGCGCTGCACGTATGGCTCAACGACGAACTCAAGCGTTATCCGCGGTTGGCCATTCTTGGCGATTACAACGTAGCGCCGAAAGACGAGGATGTTCATGACCCTTCAAAATGGGTTGGAGACGTCCTGGTTTCAGAGCCCGAAAGGGCGGCGTTCAATTCTTTACTCGACCTCGGCTTCACTGATGCGTTCCGCGAATTTGAACAGGACGAAAAATCATTTACATGGTGGGATTATCGTCGGTTTGCTTTTCGCCGCAATGCTGGCCTGCGCATCGATCACGTCCTGTTGTCCAAGGATCTGACCCCCTATTGCACCGCCTGCGTTATCGACAAGGCACCGCGTGCCAACGACCAACCCTCCGACCATGCTCCGGTTATCGCGACACTGGATTTGACCACGTCCCACAATCCGAACGTTTAAACAAAAAAATCAGCGTGGGCTACACACTTGCTGGCTTGCTCATATACTGCTGTTTCAGCGCGGAATTGCCATTAACATTTCGACATAGCGTTTCGCGTAGCAGCTGTTACCGTGGCCCGACTTCGACAAGACAGGTTTTATGATGCTTCGAGTTCTACGATTGGGCCGCGCCCAGCGTGTTTCGCAATACTTTAAAAATATCGCTCCAGGGATATTTCTTCAAGAGCTTATTAATCGGCCCGGTGCCATCGGCGCCATTTGTCCCAGTTCCCGTTATTTGGCAAGGCAGATGGCGCGGCAGATCCCCGACTCGAAGGATGGGCTTATCGTTGAACTCGGCGGTGGCACTGGCGTGATTACCCGGGCATTGCTCGATCATGGCGTGGCGCCTGAAAAACTGAAGGTTATCGAGTTCTCTGCGCCCTTCGTTCGAAGACTCCGTCAACGCTTTCCAGACGTCGAGGTCATCCACGGCAATGCCGCCGACCTTTGCGATCTGCTTCCGCGGAACACCAAAATTTGCGCTATTGTTTCCAGCCTTCCATTGTGCTCGTTGCCTGAACCCATCACGCAGTCGATATTGGAACAGTGGCGCACCCTCTTGCACGACGGCGGGGTCGCCATCCAGTTCACGTACAATCTGCGCCTGCCGAAGTGGCGACGCCTGGTCGACGCCCAGCAAACCTCGTCCCAGTTTGTCTGGGCAAACTTGCCTCCCGCCAACATCACCACCTTTTCTTTTCATTCAATCAAGCTTACGCCACCTTCCCATGAATGCACTTAGTCAAATTGTCGATATGTTGGAGCAAGGCCTGGTGCTAGATGTGACGATTGAAGACCTGCAGTTTCGCGCCTATGTCGTCGTCAGCGAACCGGATATCGATCGGGTTGCCGACTTTGTACCCAAGGAACAGTTCGAGGAAGATGGTGATGTGCATGTGGCCGCAATCGACCAGAAACAGCAGGCCCGAGAGCAGATTGAAGACATTGTCTTCAATATGAGCCCCGGCGATGCTGCGGTATTCCTTTGCGCCAATTCGCAAGTTTATCTCACGGTCCTCGAAGAACTAGGGCAAGCGGCGGAACCTGCAGACTGAACCGGCGAGAGACGGTATTGACCTTACAATCCCGTCTATTTTGTAAAGAAGCCGCCTGAAATCCGCCTTGCGGGCCAAATTTCCCGCACGATTTGCTATTCTTGCGTCTCGCAATTGTTACCAATACCAAACATGCCTTCCTACTCCGGCAATATTTTCATGATCGTGGCGCCCAGCGGAGCCGGCAAATCCAGCCTGGTCAATGCGCTGCTGTCCGAAGATCCCAGCCTTATTCTGTCGATCTCCTGCACGACGCGCGCACCCAGGCCAAGCGAGCAAGCCAATAAGCACTACCGTTTTGTCAGTACCGAAGAATTCTTGGCGATGCGCGATAATCAAGCCCTGCTGGAATGGGCCGAAGTCCATGGCAACTTCTATGGCACTCCACGTGACCGGATCCATACCGCGCTTGAACGGGGCGAGGACGTATTGCTCGAGATCGACTGGCAAGGCGCCCGACAGGTACGTGAACATTATCCGCAGGCAATAGGGATTTTCATTCTGCCGCCTTCCATCGAAGCGCTGGAGTCCAGGCTGACCACTCGCGGACAAGACGCCCCGCACGTCATATCGCGTCGATTGCTGGCAGCTGGAAGCGAGATGTCGCACGCGTCCGAGTGTCAATATGTTATTATTAATCAAGAATTTAGCACCGCATTGTTGCAACTCGGGCAAATTGTCGCAGCCACCCGCCTGAGGTTCGGCACTCAGGCTGCCCGTAACGCAGAACTCTTTTCGCAGTTGGGCATTAGCAAGACACTTGCCTGACACTCTCATTCCCCCATTTCATAGGTTTATCATGGCCCGTATTACTGTCGAAGATTGTCTGGATAAAATCCCCAACCGCTTTAACCTGACTCTGGCCGCCACCTACCGCGCCCGTGAACTGGCCCAGGGCCATGAACCGCGTATCGATAGCAAAGACAAGCCTACCGTGACCGCACTGCGTGAAATTGCTGCCGGCGTCACCGGTGTGGAAATGCTGCGCAAAGTCCCAACCTGATCCCCGGATGTAGGTCATGGCGTTTACCAGTCTTCGTGGTGCTTCATCCGGCCTACTGGCCGTCCTCAAGAAGGGTTCACGCCTGCGCCGCGCCAAGCCTCGCAAAACTCCGCTGCCGCTGGGTACAGATACCGCCCCCAATACGATAGCGTCGCTGGCCCCGCTTACAAAAGTCATCAGCCACTACCTGAGCCAGAAAGACGTAGAGCGGGTGAAGGAAGCCTATCGGTTTGCCGACCAAGCCCACCTTGGCCAGTTCCGCGCCAGCGGTGAACCATACATTTCCCATCCTATTGCCGTCACCGAGATCTGTGCGGGTTGGAAGCTGGACGCCGACTCACTCATGGCCGCCCTGCTGCACGATGTCATGGAAGACCAGGGGGTCGCCAAACAGGAGCTCGCCGAAAAATTTGGCGCGGATGTGTCGGAGATCGTGGACGGCTTGTCCAAGCTTGATCGACTGGAATTCGCAACCAAAGCCGAACAACAGGCAGAAAGCTTCCGCAAAATGCTGCTCGCCATGGCCCGCGACGTACGGGTCATATTGATCAAACTGGCCGACCGTCTGCACAACATGCGCACCTTGGGCGCTGTCAGTCCAGAGAAACGTCGCCGCATTGCCCGTGAGACGCTGGATATCTACACGCCCATCGCACATCGCCTCGGACTCAATGCGCTGTTTCGCGAATTGCAGGACCTTTGTTTCCAGGCAGTTCATCCGAACCGGTACCAGGTGCTTCACAAGGCCATGATGGCAGCACGGGGCAACCGCCGCGAAGTACTCGGCAAGATATCCGATGCGGTCCGCGTGGCACTGCCCGCCGCAGGTATCGAAGCCGAAGTCAGTGGACGCGAAAAATCGCTCTACAGTATCTACACGAAAATGACGGAGCAAAAAAAGTCATTCTCCGAGGTGCTCGACATCTACGGTTTCCGCGTCATCGTCCATACCCTACCCGAATGCTATCTTGCCCTGGGTACCTTGCACCAGTTATACCGTCCTGTTCCCGGCAAATTCAAAGACTACATTGCCATCCCCAAGCTCAATGGCTATCAATCGCTCCACACCACACTGGTAGGTCCCTACGGCACGCCCGTGGAGTTTCAGTTCCGTACTCGCGACATGGACCACGTAGCCGAAGAAGGCGTGGCGTCGCACTGGCTGTACAAAGAAGACAACGTTACGCTGAATGACCTTCAGAAACGCACACACCAATGGCTGCAATCGCTTCTGGACATTCAAAGTCAGACTGGCGACTCGGGTGAGTTCCTCGAACACGTCAAAGTAGACCTTTTCCCTGATGCCGTCTATGTCTTCACGCCTCAAGGCAAGATTCTTTCGCTGCCGCGAGGCGCCACGCCGGTCGACTTTGCCTACACCATACACACAGATATCGGTAACCAGGCGGTAGCCTCGAAGATCAATGGCGAGTTCGCACCTTTGCGCACCGAGCTCAAAAGTGGCGACGCGGTCGAAATCGTCACATCGCCCGCTTCCCGGCCCAGCGCTCAATGGCTCAATTACGTGCGTACAGGGCGCGCTCGGTCCGAGATCCGCCATTACCTGCGCACGGTCAAGCTTGAAGAATCAGTCGCCTTTGGTCAACGCCTGCTGAATCAGGCATTCGATCAACTGCATTTGCCTCATCCGTCCGACGCTGATCCCGAATGGGAAAAGCTCGCAAAAAGTTCGGGCGCGATCTCGCGCGAAGAAATCCTCGCGGACATCGGTCTGGGCAAGCGCCTGGCAGCCGTGGTGGCCCGGCGCTTCGCTCCGGAGAACGCCCTGCTGGCGACTACCGCGGCGGCCTTCGACGAAATCTCCTCCGCCACCAACGCTCCGATTCTCATTCATGGCAATGAAGGCCAGGCAGTCCAGTTGGCACCTTGTTGCGGACCACTGCCTGGCGATGCCATCATTGGTGGTATCCGGCTCGGACATGGACTTGTTGTGCACATGGAGGAATGCGCGGTGGCACAACGTCAACGCGCGCGCGAACCCGAACGATGGATTCCCGTGCTTTGGGATACCAATACGGCCAGGCATCTGACAACCCGGCTGGACGTCACGGTGGTGAACGAGCGTGGGGTGCTTGGACGATTGGCAGCGCAAATAACCGAGGCGGATTCAAATATCCTGCACTTGACCATGCAAGACGACGCTGGGGCCAACGGTACTCTGCACTTGACGGTCCAAGTTGACAGCCGCAAGCATCTGGCGCAGGTCATACGCGCCATACGCCACGTACCTCAAGTGCAAAAAATCGTACGCGTCAAAGGCTGACAGACAGCAGCCACAGGGTCGCGCCGTAAGCCAGGACCCCGCTCAGCGTTGCCCAGGCTATGCTGCGCAGCAGCTTTTTTCCCGTGAATACACCCAGTAAACCCGCGATCATAGGCAAGATGCCATCGAGTGAAGGCTGCGTGGACGCCATGCTCCATAATGACACCGACAACAGGGCGACTATGGCCGAGGGCCCGATAGCTTCCAGTGCGTTACGCAACAGAGGCCTGCGACCTATTCTGTCGCCCTTTTGCTGCCATAACATTGGCAGCAGCCGGATCAGCAATGTGCCTGCGCCGCCGGCCACAATCAATAGCACGAGTGTCGTGTTGGTCATTTCGCACCTATCCGCCGTCGCAATCCCAGCAGGGACCCCGTCAACATCCCGACGATGACTGCGCCATAGGGCGGCAATACCAGCGACGCACCCACTGTAGCCAGCGCAGCCCCTGCCAATAGGAGATGCGGCACAAGCTGTCGAATCTCCAGCAATAGCGCGAAAAAGAGCGCCGGCAGGACAAATCCTGCGGTTTGCGCCAATAGTGGCGAACCCTGCAGCATGTCATGACCAAAAAAAGCACCGATCGCCGTCCCTCCGACCCACGACAGGTAAGCCCCCAATTGCAAACCGACATACCAATGCTCGCGTTCGGGTGCCGGCTGGCGGTCCAGTTTGCTTATCGCCGTCGCGAACACCTCATCGGTCAGGCCTGCGGCCATCACAAAGACGGGCAGTTGCCGCGGGGCGTCGTTGAATCTGCTCATCAGCACTGGACCGTAGAAGCAATGGCGCAAGTTCATCAACAGGACGATGCCGACAACACTGAGAGCCCCACTGCCGCTTGCTACAAGGCTTACAAGGATGAATTGACTGGCTCCCGCGTAGACAAGAACGGAGATGAGAACCGCGATCCAGGGAGCAATATCTGCATAGACGGCGGACAGCCCAAACGAAATTGCCACCGGCACATAACCAACGGCGATGGACAGGCTATCGAACAGGCCCCGGAAAAAAGCGGATTTCATCCGGCATCAAGGCTTGAATGCATTGATAAATATCGCCGGATCAACCCGCGCGTTGTTCAGGCTCACATTCCAGTGCAAATGTGGCCCCGTGGCGCGACCCGTCGCCCCAACCTTCCCGATGCGCTGACCACGCGTCACCGCATCGCCGACCTTCACTTGAAACGATGACAAGTGGCAATACATTGTGATGAAGCCCTGGCCATGGTCGATGAACACCGTTTTTCCATTGAAAAAGTAGTCCCCAACGATAGTGACTATTCCGTCGGCAGGCGCTTTTACAGGTGTCCCTAGCCCAACGGCGAAGTCAAGGCCGGAATGGGCGTTGCGTTCCTCTCCGTTAAAGAAACGTCGCAATCCGAACGGGCTCGACAAACGACCTTCCACCGGCTTATCGAGCACCACATTGCTGGGGGTTGCATCCCGGAAGTTGGCATAGGCAATCATCTGCTCCTTGTACTCCCGCTCATATCGGCGGGTTTGTTCAGGATCGGGATTGACTTGGCTTTTATTCTTCAATGTTATGTGTTGTTCCTTGTAATCCTTTCTGCCGACCATGAAGGTGCGCTCTTGCGTGCCATTCACCTTCAAAGTCTGCTTGCCGGCGGGCGTTTTCAGGTCAATGCCCACGATGGCAATCCATTGGTCGTCGCTGTCGCGCAGCACCATGACCCGTTCACCATCGAGGTATGCCCGGGGCAGCTGGGGCACCTTGCCCAATGGCACAACCGCGACACCGCCCGGTATGGGCTGATTCAACAGGCGGCTGATATAGCCTTCGGCGCCGGCTGCAAGCGGGAACAGCAATGCGACCGCCGCAATCAGGCTGTACCGCTTCATGAGGACTCCTTGAGACCATAACCACCGCCTCCTGGCGTTTCAATAACAAAAACATCGCCCGGCACCAGTTCGGCACTGTCCTGAGGTCCTAGTACAGTCCGTGAGCCATCCGCGCGATCAACGTAGTTGGCACCCAAAGCCCCTGCGGATCCGCCGGCCAGGCCGAACGGCGGAAAGACGCGATTGTTTGAGAGAATGGCGGCAGTCATGGTCTCCAGGAAGCGAACCCTGCGTATGCCGCCATCCCCGCCGTTCCATCGCCCTTGCCCTCCGGAGCCTGGACGTATTTCGTAGGATTCAAGCCTTACCGGAAAGCGCAGCTCCAGAACTTCCGGATCGGTCAGGCGCGAGTTCGTCATATGCGCCTGTACCACCGACGTACCATGGAAACCGCCCGCCTGGTCGTAAGGAACACCAATGATCTGCGGCCCGGCGCCAGTGCCACCTGAAATGGTTTCATAGTATTGATGGCGCTGGTTACCGAAAGTGAAGTTGTTCATGCTCCCCTGGCTGGCAGCCAGCACACCCAAAGCACCGTACAACGCATTGACGATACACATCGAGGTCTCAACGTTACCCGCCACGACCGCGGCCGGAGGGTTGGGCCGCAACATGGACCCTTGTGGGACGATGATCTCGAGAGGCTTGAGGCAGCCCGCATTCAGGGGGATGTCATCATCAACCAGTGTACGGAACACGTACAGTACTGCCGCAACGGCAATGGACGCTGGCGCATTGAAGTTATTGTCCAGCTGTGCCGATGTGCCGCTGAAGTCGACCACGGCGCTGCGGTCCTCGTGCCTGACGGTGATTGCCACCCGGATATGCGCCCCATTATCCAGTGCATAATCAAATTGACCATCGCGCAGCCGGGTGATCACCTTGCGCACGGCCTCCTCCGCATTGTCCTGCACATGCTGCATATACGCCACAACGACGCCCAGGCCGAACTGATCACACATATTCAGCAATTCATGCACGCCTTTTTCGTTGGCGGCGATCTGTGCACGCATATCGGCGAGGTTCTGATCCGGATTACGCGCCGGCCATTTACCGGAACCCAATATGGCGCGAGCCTCGGCTTCGTGAAAGACTCCGTTGCCGACCAGCTGGAAATTGGTGAACAGGACGCCCTCATCTTCAACTGTCCTGGAATTTGGGGGCATGGATCCGGGCGTCAGGCCCCCAATGTCGGCATGGTGCCCGCGCGAACCCACAAAAAACAGTATCCGGTCCCCGGCCCGGTCAAACACCGGTGTTATAACCGTGACATCCGGCAAATGTGTCCCACCGTGATAGGGGTCATTGACGACATAGGCGTCGCCGGCTTGCATGCGTCCCGCATTTTCGCGCATGACGGTCTTGATCGATTCGCTCATGGAACCGAGATGCACGGGCATGTGCGGCGCATTGGCGATGAGATTGCCCTGAACGTCGAAGATTGCGCAGGAGAAATCAAGCCGCTCTTTGATATTGACCGAATACGCCGTATTCTGCAGGCGCACCCCCATTTGATCGGCAATCGACATGAACAGATTATTGAACACTTCCAGCATGATGGGGTTGACTTGTGAGCTCACTTCCATCTGACCCGTCAAGGGTCGAAGCCGCAAGAGGGTCCAGTGATTCTGGCTCGTCAGGCGAGCTTGCCATTCCGGTTCGATCACCAGCGTCTGGTTAGGCTCGGATATGATTGCCGGCCCCGTTATGACATCGTCGGCTTGCAAATCGGCACGATCATAGACAGGCGTGTCCCACCATTGGCCACCGCTGAACATGGGCCGTATCGCCCGGGGTTGCGCATCCCCATTGCGCGACGCCAAAGGCGCCGGTGGTTCGTCGATCTGGTCGCCCGCCAGGCTGGCTTCCACCGATATCGACTCGACCACCAGCTTTCTGTCCGGCATCAAAAATGAATAGCGTTTGCGGTATGACTGCTCGAACTCGGTCTGCATGTCGGCGATCGCTGCGGATAGCCGCACATCCAGCGCCGTGTCGGTTCCCTGGTATTTTAAATGAACGCGGCATGTGGTCTGCAACGGCGCGTTGTTGCCATGCTGCCCGCCCAGGCCTTGGCTGGCCTGCTCGATCAACTGCTGACAGGAGGCCGTCAGAACGGGCATAAGCCCGGGCTCGAGCAATTTTTCTACCGTCTGCTGGCGAATCTCGATCTGATCCGCCAGCCCCATGCCATAGGCTGAAAGGACGCCGCCATAAGGATGGGAAAATATGCGCGTCATGCCGAGGGCATCAGCGACCAGGCAAGCATGCTGGCCGCCGGCACCGCCAAATACGGTGAGTGCGTAGGTGGTGACATCGTGACCCTGCTGGACAGAAATACGCTTAATGGCCTCGGCCATGTTACCTACTGCGATGGCAAGGAAGCCTTCGGCCAGCACCTCGGCGCTCATGTCCTGCCCGGTAGCCTCGCTGACGCTACCGGCCATTTCACGAAATAGTGCCCGTACCGTTGCCGCATCGAGGGCTTCGTCCGCGCGCGGGCCAAACACCCCGGGGAAAAAATCAGGTTGAATTTTTCCCAACATGACATTGCAGTCGGTGACGGCCAATGGACCGCCTCGTCGATAGCAGGCCGGCCCGGGGTTCGCGCCTGCGGAATCGGGGCCGACGCGTAAACGCGCGCCGTCAAAGTGCAGGATGGAACCCCCACCCGCAGCTACCGTATTGATGCTCATCATGGGCGCCCGCATCCGAACGCCGGCGACCTGCGTCTCGAATTCGCGCTCGAACTCACCTGCATAGTGCGAGACATCAGTTGACGTCCCTCCCATGTCGAACCCAATGACCTTCTCGAAACCCGCCCGCTCGCTGGTGCGCGCCATGCCGACAATACCGCCAGCGGGACCAGACAGTATGGCGTCCTTGCCGCGAAAGCTGCCAGCGTGCGTCAATCCGCCGCTGGATTGCATGAACAGCAACGGCACACCGGGAAGCTCGGCTGAAACTTGTTGGACATAGCGTTGCAGTATGGGGGAAAGGTAGGCATCGACCACCGTCGTGTCGCCACGTGACACGAATTTGATCAGCGGGCTGACTTCATGCGACACAGAAACCTGTGTGAATCCCATGTCCCGCGCGAGCTGAGCTACGATCATCTCATGGTCGCCCCGTAACCATGCGTGCATCAGCACCACGGCTATCGTGCGCACGCCAGTGGCATAAACGGCAGCCAGCTGGGTTTCCAACGCGGCCATATCAGGCGTCTTGAGCACTTGACCTTGGGCGTCGAGGCGCTCATCCACCTCGATAACGCTTTCATACAAAAGTTCAGGAAGCACAATATGGCGGTCGAAAAGCCGCGGACGATTCTGGTATGCAATGCGCAAGGCGTCGCGGAAACCGCGAGTCGTGACCAATACCGTGCGTTCACCCTTTCGTTCGAGTAACGCATTGGTGGCGACGGTAGTGCCCATCTTCACACACTCGATCCGCTCTACTGGAACTTTCTCGCCGGGATCTACATTGAGGAGGCGCTTTATTCCCGCCACAGCGGCGTCCGGATATTGCTCCGGGTTTTCGGACAGCAATTTGCAGGTCAGTATGTTTCGATCGGGTGTGATCGCGACAATGTCTGTAAAGGTACCGCCACGATCCACCCAAAATTGCCACTTCTTCATGCATGCTCCGATTACCGATGTGCAATACGCGGCCGTTATCACGACCGTGAACGCAAAAAGAATTGATTAGAACGCAGTTCACCACCCGCACGCAAACACAGGCCGGGGCCCCACTAGTGATTACCCTGAATTACGGGCGAAACCGCTGGATCTTGGAAGTTCCCACACTACAATCGGCCCCCTGTGCATATCGCACGAATGTACTGTTCCGTCAAAGGATTCTCCTATGAAAAAAACACTCGCTTTCCTGACCACAGTCGGTGCCGCCGCGCTTGCCTTGAACGCTCATGCGGCAACAAAGTGGGATCTGCCCAGTGCCTACCCGGCTTCGAATCTCCACACGCAAAACCTTGAGCAGTTCGTCAAGGATGTAAAAAAACTTTCCGATGGCGAACTCGACATCGTCCTGCACAATAACGCCTCCCTGTACAAGGCCCCGGAGATCAAACGGGCGGTGCAAGGCAATCAGGCCCAGATCGGTGAGATTCTACTGACCAATTACGCGAACGAAGATCCCATCTATGCACTGGACGGACTCCCGTTCCTGGCCACTGGCTACGATGCCGCCTGGAAGCTCTACCAGGCTCAGAAAGAACTGCTGAACAAGAAGCTGGCTGCGCAAGGCATGACGGCACTTTACACCGTGGCCTGGCCGCCACAGGGTATCTTCGCCAATAAAGAAATCAACAGCGTGGACGACCTGAAGGGCGTCAAGTGGCGCGCCTATAGCCCCGTCACCGCCCGTATCGCCGAACTGGTTGGCGCTCAACCCGTTACGATCCAGCAGTCCGAACTGGCCCAGGCCATGGCGACCGGAGTGGTCAATGCTTTCATGACGTCCGGATCCACAGGCTGGGACACCAAGACCTATGAATACATCAAGAAGTTCTACGACACACAGGCCTGGTTGCCCAAGAATGCCGTCATCGTGAACAAAAAGGCGTTTGACGCGCTCAACGAGAAAAGCAAGAAAGCGCTGTTGCAAGCCAGCGCAGACGCCGAAAAACGCGGCTGGGCACTTTCCAAAGAAAAAACCCAATGGTATTTGGACAATCTGGCCAAGAATGGCATGGAAATCATCAAGCCTGCCCCCGCCCTGATGAAAGGCCTGGATAAAGTCGGCGACACCATGCTTACCGAGTGGATCCAGAAGGCAGGTCCTGATGGCCAGAAAGTGATCGATACTTTCCGGGCCAACAAGTAAGCATGCGCCGCTTTCTCGATGGACTATACCTCGTATCAGGCGGCATGGCGGCCGTCTTCATGGTCGGCGTCCTGGGCGCGGTGGTATTGTCCATCGTTTCCAGGCAAATGGGTGTGCATATTGGCGGACTGGATGCATACGCCGGCTATTTCATGGCTGCTACCGGCTTTCTTGCGTTGGCCCATACATTCAAGAGTGGTGAGCATATACGTGTGACGCTAGTGTTGGCCGCATTACCTGCAAAAGGCCGAATGCGACTCGATATTTTCGCGTTGCTGGTAGCCTGTGCCATCACAGCCAACCTTTGCTGGTTCAGCGGAAAACTGGTCCTTGATTCTTTTTCCTATAACGACATTTCAACCGGTGACGACGCCACCCCTTTGTGGATACCGCAAATCGCGATGGCTATAGGCACTTTCATTTTCTTCATCGGCGTCGCCGACGAAACCATACGGCGCATGCGCGGTATTCCCGAAGCGAACAGCGAAGAAATACATTATGAATGAAGTGCTGGTAATTTCCCTGCTCGTGCTGTCCATCTTTGGATTCCTTGCCGGTGGAGTGTGGGTGGGCCTTACTCTGGCCGGTGCGGCCTGGCTGGGCATGGAGCTTTTTTCCAATCGCCCTGCAGGCGACGCCATGGCCATCACCATTTGGGGGGCCGCGTCAAGCTGGACACTCACAGCCCTGCCATTATTTCTCTGGATGGGCGAAATTTTGTTCCGATCGCGCCTCTCCCAGGACTTGTTCAAGGGGCTGGCACCATGGTTGGACCGCATACCGGGGCGCCTGCTGCACACCAATGTGGTCGGTTGTGCCATCTTCGCGGCTGTATCAGGGTCTTCGGCTGCCACCTGTGCGACCATCGGGAAAATGACCATACCGGAGCTTACCCGCCGCGGTTATCCCCAAGACCAGATCATTGGCACACTGGCTGGTGCCGGCACATTGGGTCTGCTGATCCCGCCGTCCATCATCATGATCGTCTACGGTGTCTCGGCCGATGTCTCCATTTCCAAGCTTTTCATCGCAGGCATCTTCCCAGGCATGCTACTGGCAGGGCTCTTCATGGGCTATATCGCCGTTTGGGCAATGCTGCATCCTGACCAGATTCCGCAGGCCGATGCGCCAATGACGTTCACCCGCAAGGTCTATGAATCGCGTCACCTGATTCCGGTTGTCATCCTGATTGCCGTGGTACTCAGTTCTATTTATACCGGGTTCGCGACCGCAACCGAAGCAGCGGCTGTGGGTGTGGTGGGATCGTTGATCCTGTCGACCGCGCAGGGTTCATTGAATTGGAAAGTATTCAAAGATTCGCTCATGGGCGCGACCCGGTTATATTGCATGATTGCACTGATTCTGGCTGGCGCACAGTTCCTGACGCTGTCCATGGGATATATCGGTTTGCCGAGGGCTCTTGCGGAGTGGATAGGGTCCCTAGGCCTTTCTCAGTTCAGCCTTATCATTGCGCTCATGGTGTTTTTCGTCGTCCTTGGATGTTTCCTTGATGGAATATCCATCGTGGTATTGACTATGGGTGTGCTGCTTCCTACGGTCACCGCGGCAGGCATCGATCTCATATGGTTCGGAATATTCCTGGTCTTCGTTATTGAAATGGCCCAGATCACTCCACCAGTGGGGTTCAACCTGTTCGTGCTTTCCGGCATGACCAAGAAAGAGCTGCCTTATCTCTCCCGCGTTGTGTTCCCCATGTTCGCGCTCATGATCCTCGGCGTGCTTATCGTTTATGCGGTGCCCGGCATCGCCACCTGGCTACCCAAGCACATGACTATGTAAGGGTCGTCACAATGCGCCCTGCGACAGCCCACTGGCTAGCGCATAATGGCACGAAGAGTATGATAGTTGCATGTCGCAGCCTGACCAATGAAGGGGTGGGAACATGCAAAGGCCGGTCTTTTTCAACGTATTCCAGATTCAGATGCCAATAGGCGCGATCACCTCCATCATCCATCGCGTTACCGGAATTCTGCTCGCCATAGGCATTCCTTTCAGTATCTACCTGCTGGATTTGTCGCTGGATGGTCCCGATGCCTACCAACAGGCCATGGCGCTACTCGATAGCCTTCCCATTCGATGTTTGGCGATACTTTTTGCCTGGGCGTTGGGCCATCACCTGTTGGCCGGCGTTCGCCACTTGCTCAGTGATATCGATATTGGTTCAAGGTTGGCTGGGGCTCGGCGTAGCGCCTGGATAGTCAATTGCATCAGCCCTTTGCTTGCCGTGCTTGCCGCCGTGGCTTTCCTATGAAAAAGTCACCTGTCAGCGGGCTGGGAGCTTGGATCATTCAACGGTTTACCGCAATTTACCTGCTTTTTTTCTTTCTTTTCCTGCTGGTGTACTTCGTCTTTTTTCCGCCGGTGTCGTATGACGCGTGGCAAGATTCGATGTCGGGCGCTGCGCTGATGGTCACGACCAGCGTATTTTTCATCGCCCTGCTTGCTCACGCCTGGGTCGGTCTTCGTGACGTCATTATGGATTACGTCAAACCCTTACCCCTACGGATGACTGTGCTGGCATTGCTCGCACTCAGCCTGATCAGCATGGGGGCATGGGTTATGCAGGTGTTATTCACAGCGGGCGGCTGATAAGCCACCGCCGCGGTACTTCATATTGGAAGCAGCCATGCGATTTTCGATTTATAGATTCGATCCGGACATCGATAAAAAGCCGAGAATGCAGGACTTTGATGTAGAGATTGGCCTCAACGATCACATGTTGCTCGACGTCATCCTGCGCATCAAGATGGAGCTCGATGATTCGCTGACCATGCGCAAATCGTGTCGTGAAGGCATATGCGGCTCGGATGCCATCAATATCAATGGGCGCAATGGACTCGCGTGTGTTACTCAGGTAAGAACCTTGGAAGAACCGGTTGTGCTGCGCCCCTTGCCGAGCTTCCCGGTTATTCGCGATTTGATAGTGGACATGACCCAGTTCTACAAGCAGTACTGGTCAATCAAGCCATATCTTATCAATCACGAGCCGCCGCCTGAAAAAGAGCGGCTGCAGTCTCCCGAGCAACGCGAATCGCTCAACGGCCTGTACGAATGCATCATGTGTGCCTGTTGTTCAAGCCAGTGTCCGTCATACTGGTGGAATCCGGACAAATTCGTTGGGCCAGCTGGGCTATTGAACGCGTACCGCTTTATTGCCGACAGCCGCGATCAGGCGACAGAAGAACGGCTGGATGACCTGAATGATGTCTACCGTTTGTTCCGCTGCCGTACCATCATGAACTGTACCGAGGTCTGCCCAAAGAGCCTTGAGCCGTCTCGGGCGATCGAACATATTCGGTTGGCAATGGTGAACCATTCGCTATAGCTGCGGACATTTCGATCCAATTCTCGGCAGCAAATTCGACGAAAGGAGAAAAAAATTGCCACTTGTTCAAGCTATATTGCCCACCGCCGGCAAGCGTCTGGTTACGATTGAAATCGCTGCGCCGCTGGTAGACGCAGCCAAAATGCTAAGCGAGATGGACACCAATCTGTTAGTTGTGTGTAATCCGGAAGGCCTGATGTCCGGAGTGATCACTAAAAGCGACGTGGTGAAGCAAATAAGCTACTGCCAAGGTTGCAGCTGCACAACCATGGTGTCCGAGGTCATGACCCGAGACGTCATAGCGTGCCATCCTGATCAAAACCTTTATGACGTCTGGCTTCTCATGAAGGACAAGAAATTAAAACAGATTCCCGTCAGCAACCAGGCATCTGAGCCGCTCGGGTTGCTATACGCCAACGAAACGTTGGAAGTGTTGATGAAAGAAGTTGAGTACGAGGATTTGTTGCTACGCGACTACGTGATGGGTATCGGTTACCGATAGTCAGGTATCTGCAAACGACCTCCAGCCAACTTCAACTCCCGCTGACACAGGGCGGCCAACTGTGCATCGTGAGTGACCAGAACCAGTGTTGTCTGATGCTCGCGATGCAGGGCAAACATGAGTTCGATCACTTTTGCGCCGTTGATCGGGTCCAGACTACCGGTAGGTTCATCGGCAAATAACAATCGCGGCTGTACCACGAAAGCGCGTGCAAGCGAAACCCGTTGCTGTTCTCCCCCGGACAGCGTCTTGGGATAATGATGGTACCGATCCTTCAGGCCGACGCGTTCAAGCATATCGCTGGCCGCGTCCACGGCAGGCCTGCCCGCAAGCTCCAGCGGCAACATAACATTCTCCAGGGCCGTCAGATTGGGAAGCAGCTGGAACGATTGGAACACGAAACCCACGTGGGCCGCGCGCAGGGCCGCGCGTGCCTCTTCGTCCCGGGCGAATAAATCGTGTCCCAGCAGCTTTACCTGTCCGGAAGATGGAACGTCCAGTCCGGCCAGGAGTCCAAGCAGGGTCGATTTTCCGGAACCCGAGCTTCCGGTGACGGCAACAGCCTCGCCATCCGCGACGGTAAAGCTAACGTCGCTGAGAATATCGAGTTCACCCGAAGAATCGGTGACCCTTTGGCATAATTGACTAACTTCAATCGAGTGGATGTAATTCATGTGGATACGCTGGCGTCTAATAATAGCGGCACTTTGTTGTCTTTCCTGGGCCGGCATGGCAACGGCCGCGGCGGTAACCGAAACGCCCGGCCCATCAATATTGGTAGTGGGCGACAGCCTGTCGGCTGAATATGGTCTTCGCCGAGATTCCGGTTGGGTTGCACTCCTCAGTCGGCGTCTGTCCGAAGAAAAAACAGGATACCAGATACACAACGCCAGCATCAGCGGCGACACCACCAGCGGAGGCGTGAGCCGTTTGCCCGACGCGCTTGCGCACTACCATCCCGACATCGTCATCATTGAACTCGGCAGCAACGACGCTTTGCGTGGCCTGCCGCTGACGATGACCCAGGATAATCTGTCAAAAATGGTGGCCATGGCACAAGAAGCCAATGCCTCGGTCTTGATTCTGGGTATGCACATCCCACCCAATTATGGACGGACCTATGCGGAACAATTCCACGGCCTTTTCGCATCAGTGGCCAAACAGCACAATGCCGCGCTGGTGCCTTTTTTCATGGAAGGCATTGCCACGGACGAGACCATGTTCCAGTCCGACGGCATACATCCGAACGAAAAAGCCCAGGCCCTGCTGGAAAAGAACGTATGGGCGCACCTGGCGCCCATACTGAAGCCCAACTAGATCTCGCTACCTAATCTTGTGACGCTTCGCCGGAAAGCACTTTACTGGCTTCCGGCAATACCTTTACCTTGGCCTGTGCACGCATTGCCTTAAGTACAGCGTTTTGCTCGGCCCTGCCCCACGCCTGGCCCAGCTCGATCGGCAGCGTAGCCAGCATTGGTGCATCGACCTTGCCTTCTTTGGCGCCTTCAATACGTAGCACGACGAAGCCTTGAGGACCTGTCACTCCCGCATAATTGGGTAGTCCCGTGGCGGGTGCTGCAAATGCCGCGTCGAGAATGGGTTTGCCCAAACCTTGAGTATCAATGCGGCTGATATCGAGCGGTGTGCCGAATCCGGGAGGCACTTGTGTCTTGTCCTGTGCGCTTTCGAACGTAGCCAGTGCATCACGTCCGGCTTTCTCTGAAGCCGCCAGGGCTTTCTCTTTTTTCAGAACCTCGACGACATGAGCCTTCACTTTCTCGAGTTCCGGGATATGGGCAGGTATTGCTTTTTCTACGCGCACGGTGAGCATGGTGTCGGGCGAAATCTCGATGACCCCGGAGTTCTGTTTTTCCTTGAGTGCTTGCGGTGTGAACAATGCGCGCCGAACGCGCTGGTCATCCAGAATTGCCGCATCTTCGCCGGCTGAAGCGGCATTGGCACCCACCTCTTCCGAGGGCAAGAGACGATCACGTGCGATGCCCGTGGCCGACCTCACCTTCAGACCCAGCGCATCAGCGGCGGGTTGCAGGCTTGCAGGATTGTCATAGACCAGGCTGGTTAGCCGGGTGGCCATATCCGCAAAGCGTTCGGCGCCTAGCTGGCGGCGCACCTCTTGCTCGACCTTGTCTTTCGCTTCTTCGAATGATTCTCCCTTTTCGGCCTGTACTTCATTGGCCAGGAAGATATGATAGCCACTGGGGCCCTCGACCACACCCGAGACTTCACCACTGCCTAGCGCAAATACTGCCTGCTCCAAGGCTTGCGGCCATGTACCTTTGGTGATCCAGCCCAACTTGCCACCATCGTTCGCGGTGCCTGCATCTTGGGACTCGGCGCTTGCGATTTCTGGAAATGCCCCTACGTCGGCCTGAAGTTTTTTCGCAATCTCGTCTGCCTTGGCCCTGATGGCGGCACGCTGTTCGTCGCTTGCGCCGGCCGGAACATTAAGCTGAATATGGCTGACATTCACACGCGCGGGCTGCACATACCGCGACTTGTTCTGCTCGTAATACTGCTGCAGCTCTTCCGGTTTGGGCGCAGGCAGGTTCTGCATGGCCGCCTCCTCGTTAAGCAGGAGATACTGGGCGGTTACTTGCTCGGGCAGTTCGAGCGTCTGCTTGTTTTTTTCGTACCAGGCTTTGATGTCTTCATCATTGATCGTGAGGTCTTTTTCATAGTCGGTCGATGGAAAGGCAATCAGGCGGACGCGACGTTCTTCGGTAAGTGCATGCTCGAGGCGATCGATAACGGTTGCAGGAACGGCGGCGGTGGCGCCCACCGGCCCCAGCACACGACTAAGAGCGAGTTCGGCACGCTGACTTTGCTCGAATTCGCGCGTAGATAGCCCGGCCGATGCCAATACCTGGTTGTAGCGTTCGGCGGAGAACTGTCCGTCCACCTGCAATTGCGGCATGGATGCTATGGCTTGGCGCAGCGCAGTGTCGGACACCGTGAATCGTTCTTTCTCTGCTGTCGTGATCATGATGCGGCGGTCGATGAGAGAGTCGAGCAAGGCAGTGCGCGCCGGAACGTTATCTAGTACGGCTGGATCGAACCCGCCCTGGCTTGTTTGCTGCAGTTGTTCCACCTGGCTACGGCGCGCCTGCTCGAATTCCTGCTGCGTTATGGCAGTGTTTCCCACCTTCACGAGCTCTTCGTCACCGGACACGTAATTCGTATAGCCACTTACGCCGATCAGGACGAAAGATGGCAGGATGAGGACCAACAGTATTAGTTGCATCAAGCGTTGATGCGTACGTATAAATTCGAACATTAATCACCCACTGACACGCATCCCGGGAGGAGCTTGCGCGACGGTTACATCAAAAAAGGCGATCGAGATCGCCATGATTACGCAAAACCCGAGCAGAACACAGAAATTTTATGCAGTTTACCCCAGCTTTGGGAAAACCCGCCCGTTAATGTAGACAAGTGGCGATAAAATGCGTGCATTCTTTCGCGATACGTAAATACCGGATCTTCACAATGCCCGACATGTCTTCGACGTGGCCCTACCCCAAGCTTATCGCACACCGGGGCGCTGGCCGCCATGCGCCTGAAAACACGCTGGCTGCAGTGCGAACAGGGGTCCGGCACGGCTTCACCATGATGGAGTACGACGTGAAACTCAGCCGCGACGGTGTCGCGATTTTACTGCATGACGACACCGTGGACCGCAGCTCCAACGGTTGCGGACGTGCTGCCGACATGACCCTGAAGGAACTGGCCGAGCTGGACTTCGGCGCATGGACATCGAAAGAGTATGCGGGCGAACCTATCGCCACACTTGCATCGATTGCTTCCTACACGCTGGCCAACGGGATACGCAGCAACATCGAAATCAAGCCGACCACCGGCGCGGAAGCTGAAACCGGCCGGCACGTGGCCCGATTGGCGCAACGGTTATGGGCCGGCGCCGATATCCCGCCCCTTTTGTCGTCCTTTTCGGAAGTCGCGTTGGCCGCGGCCATGAAAGAAGCACCGCAACTTCCCCGTGCACTGCTCATCGAGCACGATGTGCCCGATGATTGGGAAGATCGCATTAAAAGGCTGGGATGCCTCGGATTGAACCTCAATCACCGTTACACCACATTGCCGCTGGTACGGGCGCTGCGGAACGGGGGTTATACGCTGGCCATCTGGACGGTGAACGATATGGCGCGAGCACAGGAACTGCTGAACTGGGGTTGCAATGCCATCGTCACTGATGAAATAACCCACATAACACCAGCATCGCTGGCTTGATGGAGGCATCTTTTGCCCTATCGGTCCGACAATCCCCATGCCGCCAGCGCTAGCAAGCGGCCACCATGCACTAGAGGAATATATCTTTGTTCAGCTACCGACACGCATTCCATGCCGGCAACCACGCCGATGTGTTGAAACACGCCATTTTCGTCCATATCCTGGATCATTTCAATCAGAAAGAGGCTCCGTATTCGGTCATCGACACGCATGCCGGGGCCGGGCTTTACGACTTGCGTAGCGAATGGGCACTTACCAACGGCGAGTTCACCGAAGGCCTCGATCGCGTGCTGCAGGAAAAATCCATGCCGCCCATGATAGAGCGGTATCTTGAGGAAGTTCACTTTTTCAATCCGGACGGTGTCGCGAACTTCTATCCCGGTTCGCCCTGGCTGGCTCTGCATGCCTTGCGCAATCGCGATCGGCTGAAGCTGTTTGAAATGCATCCGTCCGAGGCTGAAGTTCTAAAGGAAAACCTTTCCCGTCAAGGCCGCGCAGCAGTCCGCCAGACATCCATTTACGAAGCGGATGGATTCGAAGGACTGAAATCCCAATTACCTCCGCCTTCCAGGCGCGGCGTGGTGATCATCGACCCTTCCTATGAGGACAAACAGGATTATCGCAGGACGTTGCAAGCGGTGAATGAGGGGCTGAAGCGATTCGCCACGGGTTGCTTCGCCGTCTGGTACCCCATTGTGCAACGACGGGAAGCGCAAGAAATGCCGCGCACCCTGGAACGCCTGAAAACCCCTTGGGTGCATGCCAGCCTCACCCTGCGCAAACCCACAACCGACGGATTTGGGCTGCATGGCAGCGGCATGTTCGTCGTCAACCCGCCCTGGACCTTGTATGGCGAACTCAGCAGAACGTTGCCGTGGCTACGCGACAAGTTGGGGCTCGACGAGCGTGCCGCATTTACGCTGACCCAGCATGGCAATTGAGCGCTGGCACGCCGGACTCTACAAGAAACGCTCAGCGTCTTTCAGGTAGCGCCATTGTCCCGGAGGCAGGTCTCCGAGCACAATGCGACCCATACGTACGCGCTTCAGGCCGACCACCTTCAAACCCACCTGTTCGCACATGCGACGGATCTGACGCTTTTTCCCCTCCTGAAGGATGAACCGCAACTGGTCTTCATTTTGCCAGCTTACGTGGGCGGGCCGTAGCTGCTGGCCGTCGAGCATCAAGCCATGGTTAAGCATCTTCAAACCATTGTTTCCGATCTTGCCATGCACACGCACAAGATATTCTTTCTCGATTTCCGAATCATCGCTGATGAGCTGGCGTGCAATACGGCCGTCCTGGGTCAGCACCAGCAAGCCTTGCGAGTCGATATCCAGGCGTCCCGCGGGCGCAAGCCCCCGGAGATGGGCTGGATCGAAACGCAAAGCGGTCTTGTCTGCGCGATACTGCGACGCGGCGGTGATCAACGTTACGGCGGGACGATAGCCTTGCTCAGCCTGCCCTGAGACATAGCCCACCGGCTTGTTCAGCAGGATCGTGACCCGTGACGTTTGGCGGCGTTGCGCCTGCTTGTCCAGCGTTATCTTCTGATCTGGCCAGGCCTTGCTGCCCAATTCGGAGACGACTGTGCCGTCCACTCTCACCCAGCCGCGTTCGATATATGCATCGGCCTCGCGGCGCGAACATAGACCTTGCTCGGCCATCAATTTTGAAATTCGTGTCTTTTCCATGAGCAGTATTTTATGACTTTGGCGATAATATGATTTATGGAACTCTTCCCGCCTTATCGAAGCGACTGGCTTGCTTCACCGCCGCCATCGTTCAGTCAGCAACAAAAGTATTGGTTATTTCGACCGGGCGCCCTGACCGTGGGCCTGCGTGAAATCGGTCAGGTACAGCTGCAAGTCGTACGCGAACGAGCCCAGGGCCTGCATCCCAGCGAAGCATGGATGCTCAAACGCCGACCGCATGCGCCTGTTTGGTTACGTGAGATTGTCATGTCGATCAACGGCACGAAAAGCGTGTTCGCCCGTAGTTTCACGCCATTGAATGCTTCCCACGGCCTATGGCAGGGGATGCGACGTCTTCGTACCCGTCCGTTGGCCGATATGTTGTATCACGATACGCAAATTACGCGATCGCAATTCTTTGTCTGTCGCCTGCATCATCAGGATCCCTTGTACCGTTCGCTTCGGCGCCTGCTGGGTGATGAATGCCCTCCGGCGCACCGCGTAATGGCCCGCTGTTCGGTATTCTGGCGTCAGCGACAGCCTTTATTGGTTGCCGAGTGCTTCCTGCCGGATTTCTGGGCCCTGGCCGCGATAAGCAGCTAAGCGGCCCTGCAGGGCGGAATCATACCATTTCCTGGACTAAAGTCCCAGATGCCCTGCAATTCAGCGCCAAACATCTATATCGACCGCAACGCTGTCGTCGGCGCATGAAACCAGGGCGGTGCCTTCCTCGATCGTGATATGCAATGTCATATTTCGTCTGGCAAGGCCGGCAAGCGCCTGGACCTGCGCCGGACTCACCGAAATCACGCTGAGATTCTGAGCCCTTGCCACACTTGTCTGGACGCCCTGCCACCAAACGTGGCTGGCATGTCCGCCGTAGCAGAAGACGACAACCCGATCCGACTTGCCACTGGCCTGCAGTATGCGGCGCTCGTCCGGGTGCCCGAGTTCAATCCAGGTGAGTATGGTGCCCGTAAGATCTTTTTCCCATAGTGAGGGTTCGTCGGTGGTGCTGAGTCCTCGTGTAAAAGACAGACCTTCACTGGCGTACAGGGCATAAGCCAGTACGCGCAGCATCATGCGTTCTTCGGTCTCGGAAGGATGACGCGCGAGAGTGAGCGTATGGCTATCGTAATAGCCGCGCACCAGGTCGGCCACATGTAATTCCAGCTTGAAAATCGTGGCACGCAATGCCATAGGGCGCCTTTGCTACTTTCAAAGAAAATGGGTATCGGCACTGGCCTGACTGGGCCGGTACATAGACTAAAAGCCGACGGCCTGCCCATCGCGGCGGCTGTCGCTAGCAGCGACGTAGCCCCGGGCCGGATCATCGGACAAACGGCAGATGAACTGGCCAGCACCAAAGTCCATATACGGGTCATCCACTGCCTTGAGGATGTGGCCCTTGGCCTGCAAGCCTTGCGCCACAGTCTCGCTGATTCCTGTCTCGAGATCGAGGGTGAAGTCGCGATTCAACTTCCAGCGCGGCGCACAACAGGCCGCCTGTGGCTGCTGTCCGTAGTCAAGCATGCGGACTACGGTCTGCAGATGGCCCTGCGGCTGCATGTCGCCGCCCATCACGCCAAAACTCATCACCGGCTTGCCGTCCTTCGTAAGGAAACCGGGAATGATGGTGTGGAATGGGCGCTTGCCACCTTCGACAACATTGGGCGACGCAGGATCCATGGAAAATCCATAGCCACGATTCTGCAGGCTGATCCCGGTTCCGGGCACAACGACGCCAGAACCGAATCCCATGTAATTGGACTGAATGAAAGAAACCATCATTCCGCTTTCGTCAGCGGCCGTCAGATAGATGGTACCACCCGACGCCGGGCGCCCGGGGCCGAACCGTGTGGCGCGCTGCCTGTCGATAAGGCGCGCACGACCGGCCAGATACGCATCGTCCAGCATTTGATCCGGAGTGACTTCCATGCTGCGCGGGTCAGATGTATAGCGATACAAGTCGGCGAATGCCAGCTTCATGGCTTCGATCTGTAAATGCTGCGACTCCAGTGAGTCGACCGGCAGATCGGCCACATCGAAATGCTGTAGGATGCCCAACGCCATCTGTGCCGCGATTCCCTGTCCGTTCGGAGGTATTTCGTTGAGGGTGTAGCCGCGGTAGTCCTTGGAAATCGGTTCAACCCATTCTGGCCGATAGCTGCGCAAATCCTCGAGCGTCATGGCTGCGCCGCAAGCCTTGCTGAATGCCGCTATTTTTTCTGCAAGCTCGCCCTCGTAGAATGCCCGCCCCTTGCTTTGCGCGATCAACTTGAGTGTTCGCGCGGCGTCGGCGAGTGAAAAAAGTTCACCGATGTATGGTGCACGTCCTTCAGGCATGAAAGCCTCGGCGAAGCCGGGCTGGTCCTTCAACTCGGCTGCCGCGGCAACCCATTTACGGTGAACGACTGGAGACACTGAAAAGCCGCGTTCAGCGATCTCGATGGCTGGTTCAAACAGAGACTCGAACGGCAATTTGCCGTGACGCTCATGCAATGCGGCCCATCCGGCAACGACACCGGGTACCGTGACGGCGTCCCAGCCACGCATGGGCATGTTGGCCAAACCCTGTGCATTACTGCCATGCTTGCGCTTGAAATACTCGACATTCCAGGCAGCCGGGGCCACGCCGGATGAATTCAAGCCCTGCAATTGCTTGCCGTCCCACAATATTGCGAAGCAGTCGCCACCCAGTCCGCAGGAAACCGGCTCAACAAGCACGATGGTGGCCGCAGCCGCGATGGCGGCGTCGACCGCGTTGCCACCCTTGAGCATCATGCGCAGCCCTGCCTGGGCCGCCAGCGGGTGCGATGTCGACACCACATTGCGGGCAAAAAGCGGCGTGCGCTCGGTACGATACGGGTTATCCCAATTGAATGGCTTCATTGCTGACCTCGACGCCCGCCGACTCCGGGCAGGCGCATGGTAAATAGTTGTTCGAATTCATGCCTACAAGGCGTCTATGCCACTTTCGCCGGTACGTATGCGTATCGCTTGCTCGACGGCAGTGACGAAAATCTTGCCATCGCCTATTTTGCCGGTGAAGGCGGCCTTGATGATGGCGTCGATGGCTGCTTCGACCATGGCTGCGGGCAACACGACCTCGACGCGGATCTTGGGCAGGAAATCGACGACATACTCGGCACCACGGTATAGCTCGGTATGCCCTTTCTGGCGGCCGAAACCCTTGACCTCGGTGACGGTAAGCCCGCTGACACCGATATCGGCCAGCGCTTCACGCACTTCGTCGAGCTTGAACGGCTTGATGATTGCCGCAACTAATTTCATAGGATGGCTCCGCTTAAAGGAAAAATTATCGCATGTTGGCGAAGTCGCTGCCTGCCGGAGCCTGATACAGGCGCAAGGACATCTCGGGCAGTATAGCGACAAGATGGTCGAAAATATTGCCCTGGATGCGTTCGTATTCGACCCATGCCGTGTTGTTGGCAAAACAGTAGACCTCTATCGGTATACCCTGCGATTCGGGCTCCATCATGCGCACTAGCATCATCATGTCCTGGCGCACCTCGGGTTGCTGCTGCAGATAGGCCAGCCCGTAGGCCCGGAATGTACCGAGGTTGGTCAGCCGGCGCCTATTCACTTCGAGGTCGGCCAACGGCCCCAACGCCCGGTTGCTCTGTTCGAGTTCTCCTTGCTTCTCATCGAGATAATCGCGCAGCAAGGCAAACCGTCGCAAGGCCAGGATTTCGTCTTCACGCAGGAAGCGCACGGTGCTCGCATCGATGCGCAATGTGCGCTTGATGCGACGGCCACCCGATTCGAACATATACCGCCAATTTCGGTAGCTTTCGGAGAATAGCTTGTACGTCGGTATGGTGGTGACGGTCTTGTCCCAATTCTGTACCTTTACCGTATGCAAGGCCATGTCAATCACGAAACCATCTGCGCCGGCTTGCGGCATCTCGATCCAGTCGCCAATGCGCAGCATGTCGTTGCTGGTCATCTGCGTGCTGGCGACCAGCGATAAGAGCGTGTCCTTGAACACCAGCAGCAGCACCGCCGACAATGCGCCCAGGCCGGAAAGCATCAGTAAAGGCGAACGATTGACCAGGATCGAAATGATCAGGATGATGCAAATGGCCCAGAACACAATTTTGGCCAGCTCAAGGTAGCCCTTTATGGAACGGGTTTGCGCCCGCGCGCTGGACGCATAGATGTCTTGCCATGCGGTGAGGGCACCATTGATAGCCAGGAAAAAAAATACCATCCCCGCGGACAGGAAGATGCGTGCCAGCATTCCAGCGTATTTCTCGTCGATAGGCAACACGCCGATATTGCCCATGATGACCAGCAAGGGCACGGCATAGCTCAGATGACGGAAGACCCGGCGCCGGCCAAGCGCCTTGGACCAGTCGTCGTGGCCAATGGCTGAAAGCATGCGCCGCGCAACGGTTGCCAGCACGCTGCTCATGATCCAGCCGGTCACGATGACCAGAACCGCCAGCACCAGCAAGCCCAGTGCAACCTGGGCCCACAGCGCGTCGGGCATGTTGCTGCTGAGCCAGTTGCTGTCCACCCATTGGATCAGGGTATTGTCTTCTTGCATCGCCAGGGCCGTGCCTCGTACATTGATAAGGTGGAAGGTCACTAATATACCGTAGGCGCCCTTCCCTTATAATCACCGCACTATGTCAAAAAACAACTCCTCCCCGCCGCAAAACCAGTTTGCAAACAAGGCTCAGGCTTGGTCAGCCCGTTTTTCCGAACCAGTCTCCGACCTCGTCAAGCGCTATACCGCTTCAGTCAATTTCGACCAGCGCATGGCCGATTTCGATATCCAGGGTTCGCTGGCGCACGCCGACATGCTTGCCTCCATCGGCATCATCAGCGCGGAAGACAAGGCCGCCATCGACCGCGGAATGGCGCTGATCCTGGAAGAGATCAATGCAGGCCGGTTCTCCTGGTCCATAGACCTTGAAGACGTGCACCTGAATATCGAGAAACGTCTGGTGGAGCTGATCGGCGATGCAGGCAAGCGGCTGCATACGGGCCGCTCGCGCAACGATCAGGTGGCGACCGACATCCGGCTTTGGGTGCGCAACGAAATCGACATTGCCATCGACCTTCTTCATCAATTGCGCCGAAAACTGGCCACGCTGGCCCTCGAGCACACCGACACCATCCTGCCCGGCTTTACACATTTGCAGGTGGCGCAGCCTGTCACTTTCGGCCACCACCTTCTGGCCTATGCCGAGATGTTCGGCCGCGATGCGGAGCGCCTGACCGATTGCCGCAAACGCGTGAATCGACTGCCGCTGGGCGCTGCCGCACTGGCCGGCACTTCGTACCCGATCGATCGTGAACGTGTCGCCCGGACGCTGGGCTTCGAAAGCGTGTGCCGTAATTCCCTCGACGCCGTATCCGACCGCGACTTTGCCATTGAATTCTGCGCGGCCGCCGCGCTTATCATGACGCACATTTCGCGCTTCTCCGAGGAACTCGTCCTGTGGATGAGTCCGCGCGTCGGCTTCATCGACCTGGCCGACCGGTTCTGCACGGGCAGTTCCATCATGCCCCAGAAGAAGAACCCTGATGTTCCCGAGCTGGCACGCGGCAAGACCGGTCGCGTGAACGGTCATCTCATCGCCTTGCTTACCCTGATGAAAGGCCAGCCTCTGGCATACAACAAAGACAATCAGGAAGACAAGGAAGGCCTGTTCGATTCGGCCGACACCGTCCGCGACACCCTGACAATATTTGTCGATATGGTCGGAGGTATCAGGGTCAAGGCGGAGGCGATGCGCGCCGCCGCGCTACAGGGTTTTGCCACCGCCACGGATCTTGCCGACTATCTGGTCAAGAAAGGCGTGCCTTTTCGCGACGCTCACGAAACGGTTGCCCATGCGGTACGTGAATGCGAACAACGAGGCTGCGACCTCGCCGACCTGCCCTTGAACGACCTCCAGGGCTTCCACGGTCTGATCGAACAGGATATCTACGGGGTACTCACCCTGGAAGGATCAGTCGCTGCACGCAATCATATCGGTGGGACTGCACCGGTACGCGTCAGGCAGGAAGCAGAGCGCATACTGGCCGAAACGTCGGCCGGCCAGTAATCGCGTCAGCTGGCGTCGAAGACGGCAATCGATTCCACATGACCGGTATGTGGAAACATGTTGACAACGCCGGCACTGCGCAGTGTGTAGCCACCCTCATGTGCAAGTATCCCGGCATCCCGCGCCAGGGTGGCCGGGCTACAGGATACATATACAATTCTTTTCGGCCGCTCCGCCGACGCCAGGGCGGCGAGCGCTCGTGCCACGGCTTCTGCGCCCTCACGAGGCGGATCGATAAGAATCCGGTCGAAATAACCCAGATCGCGCAACCACTGCGCATCGACTTCAAATAAATTCAGGGTCGCGAATCCGGTGCGACCTTCCAGGCCATGCGCCCGCGCCGCCTGGAGCGCCCTTTCGGTAAGCGCAGCGCTGCCTTCTATGCCAACCACGCTACGCGCCCGGGTTGCTAGAGGCAAGGTAAAATTGCCCAACCCGCAAAACAAATCGGCAACACGGTCCGATGGCTGAACATCGAGCAACGTCAGGGCTTTGGAAATCAACGCCTGGTTGATCGCGTGATTTACTTGGGTGAAATCGGTGGGACGATAAGGCATGCGCAGGCCGAACTCCGGCAAGGTATAAGCCAGCTTGTCGGCATCTTCGGGATTCAACGGGTGCACCGTCTCGGGTCCCTTGGGCTGCAACCACCAGGTGACATCATGCTTGTGCCCGAATTCGCGCAACAAGGCGATGTCGTTGTCGGCGAGGGTTTCCATGTGACGCAGCAACAATACCGTGGTTTTGTCTCCGACTGCGACTTCGATCTGGGGAATGCGGTCTGGCTGCGCGAATGCACCTACCAACGCGCGCAATGGCAGTAGCATGGCCGATACGTGCGCCGGCAATACTCGACATTGCTGGATATCGGCCACGTAACTGCCGCGGCGCTCACGGAATCCGACCAGGACGACTCCCTTCTTGCGCACGGCACGCACCGATAGGCGAGCCCGATAGCGATAACCCCAGGTCGGACCGTGCATGGGCGGCAACACCACAACCGGGCGCACACGCCCTATGTGCCACAATGTGTCTTCAAGCACACGTTGCTTGATGGCCACCTGGGCCGAGGCATCGAGATGTTGCATCGCGCAGCCGCCGCACATGCCAAAGTGCGGACATCCGGGCGTGACGCGTTGCGATGATGGCTTGATAACCCGCTCGAGCCGGGCAGTATCGAAAGATGCCTTGCGCTTGGCGATACGGGCAAGAACCTTCTCGCCAGGCAACGCACCGTCCACGAAGACGACTTTACCCTCGCGACGCGCGACACCGCGGGCCTCGAGGTCCAGGGACTCTATATCAAATACTTCTAACGTCATTATTCGGGAATCCAAAGAGGCAGCCCCGAATTTTGACATCCTCGCGGCAGTAAGTCGAGCCGCGAGGATACGTGTTTGCGTTCCGACTACGAGGCAATCTTCGCAGGATCAGCCTCGGCATCGCGATTGCCGTGCCTTTCCGCATGCTTCTCGCCGTGACTTGCAAATTTTTCGGCGCGCTCGTTCAGGTGGGCCGCAATTTTTCCCTGCTGAGTTTCGTCCAGAGCGTCCCATACTGCCAGCCACTTTTCATGGATCTTGCTGCGTTCCTTGGCAGCTTGCTCATGCAACGTTTCGGTCTGTTTCAACGCCGCCTTGGGGTCAAGCTTGCCGCTTTTGATTTGTTCGAGTTTCTCGGTTCTTCCAGCCTTCATCGCCTCGATACGCGCGCTACGAGCCTCTTTCTGCTCATCCTGAGCCTCCTTGACAAGTTTGGCCTGAGCATCGGTCAGAGCCAACGAGTCAACAAACTTGGGGTGCAGTGGTCCATAACCTGGCACGAGGAATGCGGAATCGCGCATGTGATGGCCGAGCATGGACTTGTGGTGGCGACCATGCTTGTAATGGTGGCCAGGCGTTTTTTCCGATGTTGCAGGCGAGGCCGTGGTCGAATTTGCTTGCGGGGTGACGGGCTCTGATGTGGAATCACCGGTGGCCGCAAATGCCGCGCCGCCCAGCGCCAGGGCCGCAGTCAGGGTGGCGAGCTTGATGGACACGGAAGATAGTGAGCGTTGCATGATGTGCTTCCTTTTGATTTGGTGAGGAGGCCTCATTGTGCAACCGAAGTCGTTTCCGATCTGTTTCATCGAAAACGAAACCTTTTCAATCGACTTCAGCCAGGGACGCCCCGAGCTTTTGGCTCGCTACAGCAGCCCCCTAACCTATCGGCTCCAATTTGCCCGATGTGCGGACGGCTAGAAAACTGAACCGCCTCGCTCAAATGGAGCCTGATACAGTACAGTGGCGTGATGTTCACGCTGGCCACTGCTTTTGTCGCCGATGTGCATGATGGTATCGGCATATTGTTTGATTAAGGCCCCAATCCGGCGGCCTTTTGGAAGGAGGAACGATGTCGCATGGCGATCAGCAGTGCGTCCTGGAGTTTCTACGCGGCGCGGCTTGCAAGGACATAAGCCAGAACGACGTGCGCATCGTCGAAACTCATATCTCCATCATCGTCATGCGTGGCCCGCGGGTGTGGAAAGTGAAACGGGCGATTCGGCTTTCCTATCTTGATTTTTCAACACCAGCGTTGCGCGCAACGGCCTGCGAACGAGAGGTCATGCTAAATCGGCGTACCGCGCCCGCCCTCTATCTGGGTGTAAGGCGTATTACGCGCGGTGCTGACGGCGAGTTGCAATTTGGCGGTGAAGGCGAACTGGTTGATGCCGTGGTCGAAATGCAGCGCTTTGACGACAGCACCTTGTTTTCGCGGCTTGCGGCTGAGGGCGGCCTCGAACTCAGTATGCTTACGACGCTGGCCCGCTATATTGCGTCCTTTCATGAAAACGCTCAGGTTCATATCGTTTGCTCGGGCGCAGCCGCCATCGAGGCCGTGTTACGTCTGAATGAACAGAACGAAAACATGGCGTCGGTGCTTGGCCAGGAAGCCGTTCGCCAGCTTCGGGCTGCATTGCGCACCCACCTGCATCAGCATGCCAGGCTGCTGGATAAGCGCGCAGCAGGCGGCCGCATACGCCATTGTCACGGCGACTTGCACTTGCGCAATATTTGCCTTTTCGAAGGCAAGCCAACTGTGTTCGACTGCATTGAGTTCAATGATTCACTCGCCGTAATCGACGTCCTGTACGACCTGGCATTTTTGTTGATGGATTTGTGGCACGCCGGTTTGCCTGCCGAGGCAAACTGGGTCATGAACCGCTACATGGACGAAGCCGATGAGGTTGACGGCCTGCCCTTGCTGCCATTTTTTATGGCGCTGCGCGCATCCATACGGGCACAGGTGCTGGCGACCCAGGCCGCCTTGCCCAATGCGCAGCAACGAAAAGAAATTATTGCGCAGGCCCAGGCTTATTTGGCATTGGCCATGCAGCTGCTGCAACCAGCATCAGTACGCATGTATGCCATAGGCGGACTAAGCGGCTCGGGCAAGTCTACCGTGGCTGCGGCCATTGCACACTTCGCGGGCGCTGCACCTGGCGCGCGCATCTTGTCGACCGACCGAATCCGCAAGCGCATGGCCGGTGTGTCATCGGAAACGCGCCTCCCGCCAAGCAGCTATACCAAGGAATCATCGGCCCGGGTTTATGACGCACTGTATAAGCAGACAACACGAATCCTGACCAATGGCTACTCGGCTATGGCCGATGGTGTGTTTTCAAAGCAGGAAGAACGTCTGCGTGTGCAGCAGTGCGCCGAGCAGGCCGGCGTGCCCTTCATGGGGATATGGCTGGAGGTACAAGCAGACACGCTTATCGCTCGCGTGGAGTCGCGTCGTGGCGACGCCTCCGATGCAGGCAGAGCTGTGGTGTTGGCCCAGTTGCAGCAGCAACCAGACGCGGTTGAATGGACGGTCGTTCCAGCTGGTGGCACCTCCCAGGCAACGGCAGAAAAAGTGCTTGGGCTGCTCGCACCCGATTAGCGGCTTAAGTTGTAATGCTGCGCACCACGCAGGGGCCGCATCATCGCGCGCGGGAAACAGCTCAGTGCTTATGCTGGTCTATGCGCCTTTTGGAATCGTGCCCCAGGCATCCAGGTATTCCTTCCAGTGAACGGCATCACTGGCTTGCAGCGTGTCGCGCACCAGATGCACTTCAGCGTCGTAGGATTCGCGGTCGAGTTCGCCCTTCAGGAATCGAAAACGACAGTACACCAGCCATGTGTTCACCACGTCTGTTTCGCAGTAGGCGCGCACTTCATCGGCCTTGCCATTGGCCCAGGCCTGCCAGACCTGACTGCCATCCATACCCAGTTTACCGGGAAATCCGCAGAGCTTGGCCAGGTCGTCCAGGGGCGCATTAGCGCGCCCATTATATTTGGCCAGGACATCCATTAAGTCAACGTGCCGGCTATGGTAGCGGCTGATGTAGTTGTTGTATTTGAAGTCGCGGTCGTCTTCGCCCATGTCCCAATAACGGGGCGCCGGCACGGAGTTTATAAGGCTGCGGTAATGCAAAACGGGAAGATCGAAGCCTGAACCGTTCCAGCTGATGAGGCGCGGCGTATAGCGTTCTATTGTCTTGAAAAAGCCCGCAAGCAGGACACCTTCAGTGTCATCGGCCTTGCCCAGGGTTTTCACGCGAAAGCCGTGGTCGTCACGGAACACACACCCTATAACGGCAACCTTGTGCAGATGCAAAGGCAGGAAATCGGTGCCATGCGACTCGCGCCTGGCTGCCAGCGCCATTTCAATGACCTGCGTATCGGTAAGGTCCGCGTCCCAGTGCGGATTCAACCGACGCAGACCAGCTGCGTCGGGTATTGTTTCAAGATCGAAGACGAGTGAGGGAATCATCGAGGGGGTAGGTAGGCCATGGGATCGACTGGAGTGCCGCGGCGACGGATTTCGAAATGCAAACGCGGCGAAGTGGTGTCGGTCTGGCCAATTGCGGCGATCTTGGACCCTTTCTTGATCTGCTCTCCGGTTTTGACCAGCAAGGATTGGTTGTGAGCATAGGCCGTGATGAAACCATTGGAGTGACCAAGAAGGACCAGATTACCAAGCCCGCGCACGCCGTTGCCGGCATACATGACCTTTCCATCAGCGGCCGCATGCACGGATTCGCCTACCGCTCCCGCGATATCGATGCCTTTCGTGTTCGCGTTGAAGCTCTGGATGATTTTTCCAGAGGCCGGCCACCCCCAACTGATGACCGTTGCATCACTGGCCCGTTGCGTCGCCACGGGTTCGGCGGGCGCAACTGGCGTGACTGGTATAGGCTTGGCGACGCCTGTGTTGGTGCTGGGTGCCGGCGCCGGACCTGAAGCGTCCAGGCGCAATACCTGCCCAACCCTCAATTGGCTGGGATCGGTAATGTTATTCAGGCGCGTAAGCGTTGCCAGTTCCATACCATTGGCCTGGGCAATCTTGTACAAGGTATCGCCGGGGCGCACGACGTAAGTACCGCCCGTTGTCGGGGTCACCGGACCCGCCGACATATCGGTAACGGGTGCCTTGGTACTGCGAGACGCGCATCCGGCCAGAATGGTCGTCGCAACCACGGCGGCAATGACCAGATAACGAGATGTGCGTTTCCGGTACGAAATTGTCAGAGCGGTAGAACGAAACGTCCCTGCATGCATATAGCTCTCCTGGAGGCTTAAGACTGTGTTCCTGCCCGAAGAGGGACAAAGCGAACGGATTCGAGTTCGTCACGGCGCCAGGTTGCGGCTCCCGTGCGTTCTATGAGGATCAAACGCTGCGCTGTTGACCCTTCCGGGGCAATTAATCGACCCCCAATGGTCAACTGTTCCAACAGCGCCTGGGGAATTTTAATACCGGCGGCAGCAATGATGATGGCATCAAACGGTGCTACCCCGGGCAATCCTGCCATGCCGTCTCCGAATACCAGACGAACACGGGTAATGAGCTTGAGCGTTCGGAGATGCTCTCGTGCAAGTTCGTGCAAGCCGCGAATTCGTTCGATGGTATGCACTTCCTTGATGAAATGTGCCAGTACCGCAGCCTGATAGCCACAGCCCGCACCCACTTCCAGCACTTTAACCGGAACCCGATTTTCGCACATCACGGAGATCATCCGCGCGACGACCCAGGGTTGTGAAATGGTCTGACCATGACCGATAGGCAATGCCGCGTCTTCGTAGGCACGACTGGCCAGACCTTCATCGACGAACAAGTGCCGCGGCACCGACATCATGGCGTCGAGCACGCGATCGTCCTGGATGCCCTGGTTGCGCAAACGCTGAATCATCATGCCACGCGATCGTTCGGAGTTCAAACCCAAATTGGCATTGCCCGACGACTGGCGGAGTGCCGGTACGACGGGCGCCGCACGACCCTGGGCGAAGACCCGTGTATTGCTGTTGGCGGTGGACAAACCTCCACCAAGGCTTGAACGCCCGAAGCGGTTGGTGGTGCCGTTGGCAAACGGGAACGGCACTACTGGTTTTCGCATAACGGCACCGCCCAGTCCCTGACTAATGACAATTGTTCGTAATGGGTGAGATCCAGCCGTAACGGGGTGATCGACACGGCATGCTGTTCGATCGCACCGAAGTCGGTATCTATGGCCGAGTCGGACGCCCGTCCGACGGGGCCGATCCAGTACACCGGATCGCCATATGGGGTACTGCTTTTCACGACCGGCTCGGAAGGGTGGCGTTTGCCCAGGCGTGTAACGCGAACCTCGCGGATGGCATCATAGGGCACGGAAGGAATGTTTACATTAAGCAGTATGTTGCCAACCAGGGGAGTAGCCGTTTGCTGTTGGACGATACGCCGGGCGATACGCGCCGCACCTTCGATATGTTCCCACCCTTTATTTGCAAGGGAAAATGCGATGGAGGGAATGCCGAAAAGATGGCCCTCGGTTGCCGCCGCCACCGTACCGGAATATAGGGTATCGTCTCCCATGTTGGCGCCGTTATTGATGCCCGAAACCACCAAGTCGGGACGAAAGTCCAGCAGGCCGGTCAGGGCTATGTGCACGCAATCGGACGGCGTACCATTTACATAGTAGAAGCCATTGGCAGCCTGACGCACCGACATCGGCCTGTTGAGGGTAAGGGAATTCGACGACCCGCTGCAATTGGTCTCGGGGGCCACGACGGTTAATTCACCCATCCCTTTCAAGGCCTGCACCAGCGCCTCGAGGCCTGGAGCGGTGTAGCCATCATCGTTGGACACCAGTATGCGCATTGCCCTTCCATAGAATTCAACCGAACGTAGCGAATTGTACCTGCTCGTATTGGTGTTTTGGGTGACACTCGGTAGAATCCACGCAAACACACTGGAGCTTTCTAAATTTTATGACCGTCGCTACCGCAAGTTTCATCGTCCTTGCCCTCGTCTTTATATCGTATCTGCTCGGGTCCGTTCCGTTCGCGGTGGTGGTGAGTCGCGCCATGGGACTGAAGGATCCGCGCAGCTACGGGTCCAGGAACCCCGGCGCCACCAACGTTTTGCGTACGGGCAACAAGTTGGCCGCGGTCCTGACGCTTCTGGGCGATGCGGCCAAGGGCTGGCTGGCCGTATTCGTCGCTGCGTATGCAACAACTCAATGGAGTCTGCCTTCGTTCAGCGTGGCACTATGCGCGGTTGCCGTGTTTTTAGGTCACCTGTTTCCGGTGTTCCTTAAATTCAAGGGTGGAAAAGGGGTAGCGACGGCGCTCGGCGTGTTGCTGGCATTGAATCCCTGGCTGGCACTGGCCACAGTGGGAACCTGGCTGATCATCGTCTACGTAAGCCGGTATTCTTCGCTGGCTTCCATCATCGCGGCCATCTTCGCGCCACTGTACTACTTGCTGGGCGGCAACGTTGCCTGGCCATTGGATCCAGCCATTGCATTCGCCATCGTGATCATCAGCGTGATGTTGCTGTTTCGCCACCAGGCGAACATCAGCCGACTCATGACTGGCAAGGAAAGCCGCATCGGCAGCAAGAAGTAGTTTGGCGTGCTAAACAGCCGCGGCGTCAGCGCCCAGGCAAATGTCATGCAACTCCCAGCGGGGTCTCACGGTGAAGGCATGGCTGGTATCAGACAGATCCACGAGGCCTGCATTTACGCGCATTGCTGCCGCGAATGCAATCATGGCACCGTTGTCGGTGCACAGGTCCAGGGGAGGAAAAAATACCTGTCCTCCCAGTTTGAGCATGTCTTGCAAAAGGCGGGTCCGCAGATGACGATTTGCGCCCACCCCACCGGCCACCACCAGACGCTTCAAGCCGGTCTGTTTCATCGCCTTGATCGATTTGGCGCCAAGCACATCGACAATGGCCGATTCGGTGGATGCGGCAAGGTCGGCAAGCTGCTGCGCCGATAAGGGACCGTCGGCTTTCTCCAGGGCCCTGACGCGCGTCATTACCGCCGTCTTGAGGCCACTGAAACTAAAGTCCAGGTTGCTGCTATGAATCATGGGCCGCGGGAAGTCATGAGCCCTGGCATCGCCCTGCTGAGCCAGGTTGGACAACGCCGGCCCGCCTGGATAGCCCAGGCCCATCAGCTTGGCCGTCTTGTCGAATGCTTCACCGGCTGCGTCATCGAGAGTTTCACCGAGCAACTCATATCGCCCAACGCCGTCAACCCGCATGATCTGGGTATGTCCGCCAGAAACCAGCAAGGCAACGAAAGGAAAGTCAAGGCGTGGAGCCGCGAGCAACGGCGACAGCAGATGTCCCTCGAGATGATGGATAGGAATGGCCGGCAGGCTGCGCGCCCATGCAAACGACTGCGCGAAGCTTGCGCCGACCAGCAGCGCACCTGCCAGGCCCGGTCCCGCGGTATAAGCGACTGCGTCAATCTGATCCAGCGTCATGCCGGCCGAACCAAGCACTTCGCGCGTAAGGGGCAGCACACGGCGGATGTGATCGCGCGAGGCGAGTTCCGGAACGACACCGCCATACTGCTGGTGCATGGCGATCTGGCTGTGCAGCGAGTGCGCCAGCAAACCGCGTTCGGTGCAGACCAGCGCCACACCCGTTTCATCGCAAGAGCTTTCAAAACCAATAATAATCATGAGCGCCAGTTTACAACCACTAGTGAATCCGTCTTAGAATTCAGGCTGCATTACTTTAATGATAGTGCCTGACCGACTGCACGCGGCGGCGCCACGGCCCATCAAGCCCCCTTTTCAGGAATTCCCATGCTCGAACGATTATTCCAGTTGCGTGAACACGGAACAACAGTGCGCACCGAAATACTGGCCGGCATCACGACGTTCCTGACAATGTCATACATCATTTTCGTGAACCCGGAAATCCTGTCGAGCACTGGCATGGACAAGAGTGCCGTCTTCGTGGCGACGTGCCTGGCTGCGGCCATCGGCACGCTTATCATGGCATTCCTCGCAAACTGGCCGATCGGCATGGCACCCGGAATGGGTCTGAATGCTTTCTTCGCATTTACGGTGGTCGGAGCATTAGGGTATAGCTGGCAACAAGCGCTTGGGGCCGTGTTCCTGTCCGGCGTCATATTCCTGTTGCTCACCCTTACAGGCATCCGGTCATGGCTTGTCGCGGGCATACCGAAGTCGTTGCGCGCGGCCATCGCGGCCGGCATAGGGTTGTTCCTGGCCATCATTGCACTGAGCAGCTCGGGCATTGTCGTCGCTAATCCGGCAACCAAAGTGGACTTGGGCGACCTCACTGCCGCACCGGCACTTTTTGCCATTCTGGGCTTTTTCGTTATTGCGGCGCTCGACGCCATGAAGGTCCAGGGATCCATCCTGATCGGCATCCTGGCAGTCACTGTTCTGTCCATGCTCACCGGACACAGCGAATTCTATGGGGTGTTTTCAATGCCTCCCAGTCTCGCGCCAACTTTCATGCAATTGGACATCATGGGCGCTTTGCATACGGGCTTTGTACATGTCATCCTCGTGCTTGTCCTGGTCGAGGTATTCGACGCTACGGGGACAATGATAGGCGTGGCCAAACGAGCCAATCTGGTTCCTGAAGGCAAGCCCAACCGGTTGGGACGGGCGCTGATGGCGGACAGCACAGCAATCGTGGCAGGTTCCTTCCTTGGAACGAGCAGCACAACTGCCTATGCCGAAAGCGCCTCCGGCGTTCAAGCCGGCGGCCGTACCGGCCTGACTGCGTTGACGGTCGGGATCCTGTTCCTGCTCGCACTGTTTGTGGCGCCTTTGGCCGGTTCAGTACCGGCCTACGCTACGGCACCCGCATTGCTGTATGTGGCTGGGCTGATGTTGCGCGAGATTACCGAAATCGACTGGAACGATGTAACTGAAGCCACCCCCGCCGCGTTGACAGCCATCATGATGCCATTCACGTACTCAATTGCCGACGGACTGGCTTTCGGCTTCATCAGCTACGTGGTGCTCAAGGCGGCCACAGGACGCTACCGGGAGATCCATTTGGCGACTCTTCTGGTGGCGGTGCTTTTCGTGGTTCGATACGCGTTCTTTCCTGCATAAACCTTTGTGGATAAGCCTGCCCATCGGCAACGGCGTCAAGCGCCGAAACCGCTGGCCGCGCAAAGCGCGCTACACTAAGCTAATATATCAATCATTCCAAGCGGCTATAAGCCGCTTTTTGTTTGGGGGACGCTCCTATGAGTACCATCGACTTGAACAAAGACTCGTTTCAGGCTGCAATCAAGGCAAGCAAGCCGCTGATCGTGGATTTCTGGGCACCTTGGTGCGGGCCTTGCCGGAATTTCGCACCTATTTTCGATGAAGCCTCTGAGCTGCACGACGACATCACCTTCGCCAAGGTGAATACGGAAGATCAGCAGGAACTGGCGACCGGCATGGGTATACGGTCCATCCCTACGCTCATGGTGTTTAGCGAGCAGGTATTGCTATTCTCACAGGCTGGGGCGTTGTCTGCGAGCCAGTTAAGCGAACTGATCGCCCAGATCAAGGCGGTGGACATGGATCAGGTGCATGCAGAAATAGCCGCGCAGCAGGACCAGGCCGACGACGAGGCATAAGCGGTCCAAGCGTCAGGAAGCGAAGTCAACAACGAATGACGCTCAGACCGGCGACCAGCTGCCCTGGCCGCGAGTAAGATTCACGAAGAGTTGGGCAAGGGCTTCTTCCTGCGTCCGCGGAAACGCGATAGTCCATCGAACGCCTTCGCCGTCAAATGTCTCTTCGACGATACGTGTCGAGAACGCGGGAAAACGGGACTGGACTACCGCCATGTCGGCGAAGCCGCAACGGCAGGCCACCATCACCTCATCGATAAGTTCAGTCTTGTCTGCGAGTCGCAGACATTGTGCCGCTGTGCCGCCATACGCGCGTATCAGGCCGCCTGGACCCAACTTGATGCCACCGAACCAGCGCACCACGAGTACTGCGACACGGTCATACTGCTGCCCTTCTATCGCTTTAAGTATTGGGCGCCCGGCCGTGCCTCCCGGCTCGCCGTCGTCACTGAAACGATATTCGCTTCCAATACGATAGGCCCAGCAATTGTGGGTGGCTTCCGCGACCCTATGCGCGGCAACAAACTGTAAAGCCTGAGCAGGAGACTGAGCAGCCGCCGCAAAGACAGTGAAGCGGCTCTTCTTGATTTCTTCCTGGTAGCTTGCCAAACCAGTCAAGGTATAAGGCATGGCTCCAGCCGATCAGGCCTCGATACCGCGTGAGGCCAGGTAGTCCTCATAGCCGCCCAGATAGTCGGCAACCTCGCCATTGGGCATGATTTCCATGATGCGCGTTGCAACGCCCGAGACGAACTCCCGATCGTGAGAAACGAACACAAGTGTGCCCGCGTACTTTTCGAGTGCGAATTGCAGAGACTCGATCGATTCCATATCTAGGTGATTGGTGGGCTCGTCCAGCAGCATCACATTGTGGCGGCCAAGCATGAGGCGCCCGAAGCTCATGCGGTTTTTCTCGCCGCCTGAGAGTACTCTGACCTCCTTGCCGATATCGTCGCCCGAGAAAAGCATGCGACCCATTACCGAACGCATCGATTGATCATCGTCGCCCGCCTGGCGATATTCGCTGAGCCAGTCGAACAGTGTCTTGTCGGACTGGAATTGGTCGGATACGTCTTGTGCCATGTAGCCGATGTCAGCGCTTTCAGACCATTTGATCGAACCCGTATCGGGCTGCAGGTCGCCGGCCAGCATCCGCAACAGCGTTGTCTTGCCTACGCCGTTGGCGCCAATGATCGCCACCTTCTCGCCGGCTTCTATCATGGCGGAAAAAGGTTTGATAACAGGCTTGTCATAGGACTTGCTGATCTTGTCTATCGTTACGGCGAGGCGGTGCAGCACTTTGGTCTGTTCAAAGCGTATGTAGGGATTCTGGCGCGACGATGGCTTCACTTCGACCGCGGCTGCCTTGATGCGGTCGATTTGCTTGAGTCGCGATGTTGCCTGGCGTGCCTTGGACTTGTTGGCGGCAAAGCGACGCACGAAATCCTGCAGCTCAGCCACCCGTTCTTTGGCCTTGGCGTTCGATGACGAGACTCGTTCGCGGGCCTGCGTGGAGGCCAGCATGTAGTCGTCGTAGTTGCCCGGATAAATGCGCAGCTCGCGGTAATCCAGGTCGGCCATGTGCGTGCACACTTGGTTCAGGAAGTGGCGATCATGGCTGATGATGATCATCGTGCTTTGGTAGCCATTAAGCACGTCTTCCAGCCATCGTATGGTGTTGATGTCCAGGTTGTTGGTGGGCTCGTCCAGCAGCAGTACATCGGGATTCGAAAACAGCGCCTGGGCCAGCAGCACACGCAACTTCCAGCCCGGCGCGATCTCGCGCATGGGCTGGTTGTGCTGCTCAACCGGAATCTCCAGGCCCAGCAACAGCTCGCCGGCCCGCGCTTCTGCCGTGTAGCCGTCGTATTCCGAGAACTTCGCCTCGAGATTGGCGGCGTGCATGTAGTCGTCTTCCGTGGCGTCGGGGTTTGCATAGATGGCATCCCGCTCCGACATCACCTGCCACATTTCCTCGTGACCCATCATTACCACATCCAGCACCCGGATGTCTTCAAATGCGAACTGATCCTGGCGCAGCTTGCCCAGGCGTACCCCGGGCTCCAGCGACACATTGCCGGCAGTGGATTCGAGGTCGCCCCCGATGATTTTCATGAAGGTGGACTTGCCCGAACCATTGGCACCAATCAAGCCGTAGCGATTGCCCTCCCCGAATTTGACACTGACGTTTTCGAATAAGGGCTTGGGGCCGAACTGGATGGTTAGATTTGCGGTGGAGATCACTTAGAGATTTCACGTAATAAAGTCAATATAACCTGATAGTTTAACAAGTTGTGCCTAGAAATGCTCTTCGAGCACCAGATGAGCCATGCCGTCTTCGGTCGCGACTCCGACTTGCTTGCCTATGGGCAAGGTGGCCTTGACCCGGGTATGGCCATACGGCAGACCAGTGATGACGGGCACTTTGACCGTGGCGCGCAGCCAGGCGACGACAGACGGGAGATCGAAACCATTATCGTGGGCGGCGAGGCGGTAATCGGTGAAGCGGCCAAGCACAATCGCCTGCTGGCGGCCCAGAATCCCGGCATGCCACAATTGCGTAAGCATGCGTTCGATCCGGAAGGGATGTTCGGCAATGTCTTCCAGGAACAATATGCCGCCATCGATATCAGGCATATAGGACGTACCGACCAGTGATGCAACCATGGCAAGATTGCCTCCCCATAAGAGGCCGCGCGCATCAACCGCATCGGAATCGGGGGACTCGAAGCTCAAGACCTCGAGTTCGCGCCGCATGGTCTCGGCAAACAGGGCCGCCGTGAGATCGTCCATCTTTTTCGCACCGAAATCATAGACGGCTGTCGGCCCCGCAAAGCTGCTTGCACCTGTCCTGGCCAGCAAAGCCAGGCTGAACACCGTGAAATCACTTTGACCTATGAATATTTTTCCGCTGTCGGCTACCGCAGTCCAATCGATGTAAGGCAGCAAGCGGCTAAGGCCGTAGCCACCGCGGGTCGCCATGACGATAGGATGCTTCTGCTTCAGTGCGCGGGCGATGCCGGCCAGGCGTTGCTTGTCGGTACCCGCAAAGCGTTCATGCACGGCAAGCGCGGTACGGTCAACGGCAGTCTTGAAACCCAGTTCACCCAGGCGTTCGCGCGCCAGTTCGATCGCCAGCGGATCTGCCACGGCACCGGAAGGTGAGATCAGGTAGATGCCATCAGGTGACGGGAGGTCGTGGTGCTCATGATGGTGTCCATGTTCATCGTGGGTATGGTCAGGAGCGTGGTCGTGCGCCGCGTGCGTCATTATTGATCTCGTCTTCAAGCGAATAGTTGGGAAAAGCAAGACATAATAATCCATGCACTGCGACGGCAGCGCGGTCTATTCAAGGAGCCGTCTTGCGTCGCCGTTCGCGAAAGAATTGCCTGAGAAGACCACCACATTCAGCCGCCAGCAGGCCGCCGGTCACCGACGTCTGGTGATTGAGCTGCGGGTAGGCCTGCACGCACAGTACGCTGCCGCAGGCACCTGTCTTGGGGTCGGTGGCACCGTACACCACCCTGCTCAAACGCGCGTGCAAAATGGCCCCCATGCACATCGCGCAAGGCTCCAATGTAACGAACAGGCTGGCGCCAGGCAGCCGATAGTTGCCCGTGGCTGCGGCCGCTTGGCGCAGCGCCACGATTTCCGCATGAGCGGTGGGATCGTGATCGGTAATGGTGCGATTGAAACCCCTTCCTATTATTCGTCCCGCCACGTCCAGCACCACCGCGCCTACGGGCACTTCACCAATCGCACAGGCAAGGTCGGCCTGCTGGATTGCGATATGCATGGCCGATTCATCTTCCGTGCTGAATACTGCCTGATGAGACACTATTTCAGCCACGATAGATCCGGTTGTTCAAGGCGATCCGGCCGGCCAGGCTTTCGACCGCTTCTTCCAGCCATTGGTAAAGTTCAGCCTGCTCGTCATAGCGTGCCTGGTTCAGGTTGGAAACTCGCCCTTCCTGGATGAACCCCCAGGCACGACTCCGCTTGTCGCGATGTTTCGGGTCCCAGACGCCGAACGCGACACCGCCTGAACGTCGGATCAGGGAAAAGCACGGGATGTCTGTATACCCATCGCCAACGAATATCATTTGTTCGAAGGGGACCCGCAATTTGTCGGGGGCAATTTTTTTGTTGACCTCGAATGGTTTGTTGCGGGAAGCCGTGCCGATGATCCCCTTCTGGATATGGAACAGGTAGCGCGTTTTATCGGTGAAGCTGACTACCCGTCGGGGAAAATGTATGCCTCCGTCGGCGTCGTAAATAAATTCGGAGGCCCAGATATCTGTAAATTCATGGGCAATGGATGTGTGGCGCACCACGTCGCCGACACCACTGGAAATCAGGTAGAACTCCAGCTGGACTTGAGGATGATGATCTTTCACCATGGCCCTGAGTCGTCCGAACAGGGATTCCACACCTGCGTGCAGCGGCAGTCGACTGCCCCAGTCCTTGAGCCTGTCCTGATCGATCAACCCGTGGGTACCGCTCTTGGAGAGTTCGATCATTTGATACAGGTAGGCGGGCACGGGGTCCCAGTCTTGCTCGAACAACAGCGGGTCCACTTGAGCTTTCCAGAATTGCTGCACATCCACCCCGATATCGGTCAGAAAACCTGACGTGCTATCTGGGGCCAGGGTGTCATCGAAGTCGAAGATCAGGGCAATAACATCGGACATACAGGTATCTCTTGGTGCTTAACGTTGCAAGACCGGCATTATGCCAATAAAGCGAGGCAGGTGACGAAAGCGCGCACAACGGCGGCTCAGCTTATATCGTGTCGTGTTGCACGTTTCAGGCGCCGCAGCACCCGGGGCAGTATCTGGGGCAGGTCTTCCGAAATCAAGCCCGGGCCGAAAAGCGCCGCGGCCTCGCCGTGTAGCCATACGGCCGCGGCTGCGGCGTCAAAAGCCGGCATGCCCTGGGCGACGAGACCGGCAATGAAGCCGGCAAGGACGTCGCCTGTACCACCTGTCGCGAGGTCCGGCGGAGCGTTGGTGTTGATGACTGCGCGTCCGTCAGGGGCAGCAACAATGGTATCAGCGCCCTTCAGCACCAATACGGCGCCGCTACGCCTGGCCGCCATGAGTGCACGTTCCAGCTTATCTCCGTTGACATTGAACAAGCGGCCAAATTCGCCTTCATGGGGTGTAAGCACGCAGGGACCCGCTATCGCATTGAAAAGCGACTGGGGATCCGCCGCAAACGCGCTGATGGCATCGGCGTCGAGCACCACCGCACGCTTGCGCGCCAGCACCGCCAACACGTATTCACGCGTGCTGTGGGACACGCCGGCTCCGGGACCAACGACGACCGCATTCTTGCGATCGTCGCTAAGCAGATGGTCCAGCATGCTTACGTCGTTGACGCGCTGCACCATAATACTGGTCAATGCCGCGGCATATATGGCCCAGGAGGAATCGGGCGCTGCCACGGTAACCAGCCCGGCGCCGATCCGCGCACTGGCCAGTGCCGACAGCCTTGCCGCGCCCGTCATGGTGGCCCCGCCGACCACCAGCACGTGGCCACGCTGGTATTTATGGCCATCAATATGAGGCCATGGATACGCGTTCATCCACAGTACCGGCGAGTTCTCGAATACAGCCGGATCGATCTGTGAGAGAACCCGGTCAGGAATGCCAATATCGGCAAGTATCACCTCTCCACACAGCAGCCTGCCTGGCATCAGGACGTGTCCCGGCTTCTTGCGAAAAAACGTAACGGTAATATCTGCTCTCGCGACGACACCTTGCGGCTGGCCGCTCGCACCGTCGAGGCCGCTGGGAACATCGATGGCACAAACAGGAATGCCGCGTGACGCAACTGCCTCGAGTAGTTGGGCCGCTACACCGGAGATAGGCCGGGTCAAACCGGCGCCGAATAAAGCGTCGACGACCAGCGCCGTGCCGTCGAGCAGGTAGACAGATAGTGCGAGGACTTCGTCGTTCCATAAAGCCGCCTGCCTTGCCGCAACACCGGACAGCTGTTCCAGACTGCCCAGTAAAGCTATCCGGACGTTCCAGCCGGCATCGCGCAGATGGCGAGCGGCGACGAATCCGTCGCCGCCATTATTCCCCGGACCTGCCAGAACGAGCACGGGCCGCTTGCCCCAGCGTGCGCCGACGGCGTTGGCCACCGCCGAACCGGCGGCTTCCATGAGCGCCATTTCGCTGATGCCCGAGGCAATAGCGGCACTATCGGCGGCGGCCATTTGGGCCGGGGTAAGCAATGCTGACTTGCAAGAGAACATGAATGACATCCAGTCCCGGTTGTGGGGTCGATCAGGGTTCCGATTATGGTATTGTGCCCTAGTCGAATTCGGAATTCATTATGTCACCCGTCATTTCGGTATCCAATCTGAACAAGACCTACGCTTCGGGTTTCCAGGCGCTCAAAAATATAAATCTGGACATACGCCGCGGTGAGATATTTGCGCTGCTCGGGCCCAACGGCGCCGGCAAAACCACGCTTATCAGCATAATCTGTGGGCTGGTGAACCCCTCATCGGGAACGGTGCTGGCCGATGGCCACGATATCGTGCGTGAGTATCGCCTGGCGCGCTCCAAAATCGGTCTGGTGCCGCAAGAGCTTACCACCGATGCCTTCGAGTCCGTCTGGGACACCGTGAGCTTCAGCCGCGGCCTGTTCGGCAAGCCACCCAATCCCGAACATATACAGAAAACTCTACGCGCCCTGTCGCTGTGGAACAAGAAAGACAACAAACTTATCACGCTTTCAGGCGGGATGAAGCGCCGCGTACTGATTGCCAAGGCGTTGTCACATGAACCTCAAATTCTGTTTCTCGACGAGCCCACGGCCGGGGTAGACGTATCGCTTCGGCAGGAAATGTGGCAAGTGGTGCGTTCTTTGCGGGACACGGGCGTTACGGTCATTCTTACGACCCACTACATCGAAGAAGCGGAAGAAATGGCCGATCGGGTCGGCGTCATCAACAATGGCGAAATCATACTGGTCGAAGACAAAACGGAACTCATGCACAAACTGGGCAAGAAACTACTGATACTGCACCTGCCCCAGCCCCTATATGCATTGCCCGAATCGCTTGGCGCCTACCAGCTGGAGCTATCCACCGATGGCACCACGTTGACCTATACCTATGATACCCAGCGTCAGCACAACGATATCATCGCGCTCTTTCAGGACCTGACCACCGCCGGCATACGATTCCGAGACCTGGAAACGAAACAGACGTCGCTTGAAGAAATCTTTGTGAAATTGGTTCGAAACCCATGAATATCCATGCAATCCGCGCGATCTACGCATTCGAAATGGCCAGGACCTGGCGTACCCTGCTGCAAAGCATTGTCGCGCCGGTCATTTCCACGTCTTTGTATTTTGTCGTATTCGGCGCTGCCATCGGACACCGGATTACCGAGGTGGACGGTATTAGCTACGGAGCTTTCATCGTACCAGGACTGATCATGCTTTCACTGCTGACGCAGAGCATATCGAATGCATCATTTGGCATTTATTTTCCGAAGTTCTCTGGCACTATCTACGAAATCCTGTCGGCACCGGTTTCCTATGCCGAGATCACATTGGCATATGTCGGGGCGGCGGCGACCAAATCCATAATTCTTGCCGCCATCATCCTGGCCACCGCCGGATTTTTCGTGCCCTTGCAAATAGACCATCCCTTCTGGATGTTGCTGTTCCTGGTTCTCACGGCGGTCACATTCAGCCTGTTCGGTTTCATTATAGGAATTTGGGCCGACGGCTTCGAAAAGTTGCAGCTGGTGCCTTTATTGATCGTCACCCCGCTGACATTCCTGGGCGGAAGCTTTTATTCCATCAATATGCTGCCGCCCTTCTGGCAGACCGTCACCCTGTTCAATCCGGTTGTGTACCTGATCAGCGGCTTCCGATGGAGTTTCTACGGCATTGCCGACGTCAATGTTTTTGTAAGCCTGGGCATGACGGTGTTTTTCCTGGCCGTATGCCTGGCCCTGGTCTACTGGATATTCAAGTCGGGATACCGGCTCAAGAACTGACCGGCGTTGCGTGCCGGCCGGGGTCGAACGGTGCGCGTGTCAGTCCCGGAAATTCTCGAACTGCAGCGGCAATTCGACGTCGGCTTTCTTGAGCACGGCAATAGCAGCCTGGAGATCGTCGCGTTTCTTGCCGCTGATGCGCAGTTTTTCGCCGTTGATCTGGGCTTCGACTTTCAGCTTGTCCGCCTTGAGCGCTGCAATGAGCTTCTTGGAGATGGCCTGCTCGATACCCTGCTTGATCGTGATCTTCTGGCGCGCGCCGCCCAGGTTTTCCAGGGGGGGAGCGACATCCAGGCACCGCACATCGATGCCGCGCGCCGACAGACGGCCACGCAGGATGTCGAGCATCTGATTCAATTGAAAAACGCTGGAGGCGGACTGCGTGACCACGAAACCATCAAGCTCGAATTTGGCGTCGGTGCCTTTGAAGTCAAATCGTGTGACCAATTCGCGGCTGGCTTGATCGACAGCGTTGCTGAGTTCATGCTTGTCAACTTCTGAGACGACATCAAATGTAGGCATACCAGGATTCCAAGAAAAAAAAAACAATAGTCTAGTATACGGAATTAGACCGCCACAGCAGCTTAGCCCGGTGTGGCGGCAAGCAATTCAGCCTGCTTGCGCAATTCGAATTTCTGTATCTTTCCGGTGGAAGTCTTTGGAAGCTCGCAGAATACAACGGCGCGCGGCACTTTGAATCCGGCAAGATGCTTCTTGCAGTGTTCGATAATTGCCTCTGTGGTCGTCTCGGCGCCTTCCTTCAGTTCGACGAATGCACATGGCGTTTCGCCCCAACGTGTGTCCGAACGCGCCACGACCGCTGCGGCGAGGATATCGGGATGACGGTAAAGGACGTCCTCGACCTCAATGGACGATATATTCTCACCCCCTGAAATAATGATGTCTTTGCTGCGATCTTTGATCTTCACATAGCCGTCCGGATCCATCACGGCCAGGTCGCCGCTATGAAACCATCCGCCTGCCAGCGCTTCCTGCGTCGCTTTCGGGTTCTTCAGGTAGCCTTTCATGGCAATATTGCCTCGAAACATGATTTCGCCCATGGTTTCGCCATCAGCCGGTACCGGCTGCATGGTTTGCGGGTCCATTACCGCGATGCCGCGCTCAAGGTGGTAATTGATGCCTTGACGCGAATTAAGGCGCGCGCGCTCGCCAATGTCGAGATCGTTCCATTCGTCGTGCTTGGCACACACGGTGGCCGGGCCGTAGGTTTCTGTCAGACCGTAAACATGCAGCAAGTCAAAACCGAGACGTTCCATGCCTTCGATCATGGAAGCCGGCGGAGCCGCCCCTGCGACCATGGCTTTGACCCCTTGCGGCACCCCCTCTTTCATGGCACCGGGCGCGTTGACGAGCAAGCTGTGCACGATGGGGGCACCGCAATAATGCGTCACACCATGTTCCCTGATTGCGTCGAATATGGCTTTGGCTTCGACCTTGCGCAGGCATACGTTGACTCCCGCGCGCGCGGCAATCGCCCACGGAAAGCACCAGCCGTTGCAATGAAACATGGGCAGCGTCCAGAGATAAACGGCATGTTTGGGCATATCCCATTCGAGAATGTTGGAAATGGCGGCGGTTGCCGCGCCGCGATGGTGATACACGACACCCTTGGGGTTGCCGGTAGTGCCGCTGGTGTAGTTCAGGGCAATGGCATCCCACTCGTTCTCGGGCAATTGCCACGCATAGTGGGGGTCGCCATCGGCAATGAAGGTCTCGTAGTCGATGCTGCCTATAGCTTTCGCATCGCCGCCATACAAGCTATCGATTACATCGATCACTTGTATGGGTGATGCGGAACTGCGCAAGGCCAATGCCTTGGACATCACTGGCGCAAATTCCGTATCCACGATGACAGTCCGCGCTTCCCCGTGGTCCAGCATGAAGGCGACGGTTTGCGGGTCGAGACGTGTATTGATCGTGTTCAGTACCGCACCGGTCATGGGTACGCCAAAATGAACCTCGACCATTTCCGGGGTATTGGGCAGCATGACGGCGACCGTATGGCCTTTCGACACGCCGCTTCTTTCAAGCGCGCTGGCCAATTGGCGGCAACGATCATAAAGCTCGGACCAAGTGCGTCGCAAGGTATCGGGACCACTGCCATGCACAATGGCAAGACGTTGCGGATAGGCGCTGGCGGACCGTTCGATAAATGACAAGGGCGAAATCGAGGCGTGATTCGCCGGTGTCTGGGGCAGATCCTGGTCAAAAATGCTGGGCATTCTGGTCTCCTTTAATTATTCTGTGGCAGTGCTCGTTATCAGGATAATACTATTTGAAGCGGCTTCAGGTAATGACCTAGAACAATGCCATTACGCTTAGCAGTAAGGGCACCAGTATTGCGGTTACGACCCCGTTCAGCCCCATGCCCAATGCGGCAAATGCGCCGGCCGTATCGCTGGACTGGAAAGCTCGCGCCGTGCCGATTGCGTGTGCACTCAAGCCTAGCGCAAATCCTTCGACCCGGGGGTCGTTCAGCCGCAGAAGCGTCAGTAGCCACCCCGCCATGATGGCGCCTGCGATACCGGTAATGGCCACGGCAACTGTCGTCAGTGAAGGGGATCCTCCGCTCAAGGCGGTAACCTCCATGGCAATAGGCATGGTCGCAGACTTTGGTGCCAGCGACAGCTGCGTCTGGATGGATGCGCCCAGCATCCGCGCAATCAAGATCGCAGAGAGAATGGCCGTGCTGGAACCGACCATTAAAGCAACCAGTATGGGCGACCATAAGCGCTTCAGTCGCGGTAGTTGCGCATACAGCGGTACAGCAAGAGCCACAGTGGCGGGGCCGATGAGGAAAGGCAGGAAGCTTGTGTGTTCCGCATACAAGGCGTACGGCGTGTTGGTCGCAGTCAGCACCAGCACGATGAGCACCACGGCCGTCAATACTGGCAACAACAGGGGATTTCCGCCGCTGCGCTGATACACGGCGGCTGCCAAGAGGTACGACAGCAAGGTCAGTGTCAACCAGAAAAGCCTGGAATCGACCAGGAAAGCCCATAGGGTTTGGAACGTTTCGCTCATGAACCTGGCGCCCGTGACCGCCTGAGCATCCAGCGAAAACTGAGTGCAGTGGCCACGATGGTAAGCGCAACACCTCCAATGCACGCCAGCAGGAAGGGAATCCATTCATCAGCCAGCGGCCCGAAGTGCAGCATGATTCCGGCCACCAGAGGGATGAACAGCAGCATCAGGTGCTTGAGTAGATGATGACAAGTATCGCGAAGACCCACCGGCACCCTTCCATGAAAAATCAACGCGACCAGCATGAGCAGCATTCCCGCCAGAGGCCCGGGTACAGGCAGGCCAGTCAGGCGCACCACGACTTCGCCAAGGAATTGCATGATGAACAACGCAGCAATGGCGGTTAAAACCGGCATGAAGATCTCCTTCCCTGGCTATACGGCTAGCCGGCGAATCCGCCGGCTTCCAGGTATTCCTGCTCGGCTGCCGTGGTTATACGTCCCAGCAAACGGTTGCGATGGGGAAATCGGCCGAACCGCGCGATGATACGGTGGTGTTCTTCCGCAAACGCGCGTGTCGAGGGGTCCATATCGACCTGAAGGGCCAGCGAGCGCTCCTGGTCGGCCAGGGATTCGGAGTGTTCAAAAGGCAGATAGCAAAAGACGCGCAACGCCGGCTCAATATCCTGGTCCAGGCCGGAACCCACCATAGCCGTCGCGAAATAGCGGGCCAGCTCATCGGTAGCGAACATGTGGGCGGTGTCCCGGAACGCATTCCTGGGAAATTGATCCAGGAGAATCAGCAGCGCCAACCCGCCGTCGGCACTGCGTTGCCAGTGGTCCAGTTCGCGTCGTGCCGCTGCCAGGTGCAATGGTAGGAACCGATTGCGGAAGTCCTGGTCGAAAATCGTGTCTTTCTTGAACCACCGCGGCGGCCCGGCTGCCTGCCAGAATGAAAGTATGCCGTTGGGGGATTCACTGTGAACGCTATCTTGTATGGTCATGATCTGCCCTGGACGATCAGCCGCGCCCGACAAAGGGCATATTGGTCGCCATGATGGTGATGTTCTGTACATTGGCGTCGAGTGGCAGCTGGGCCATGTGCGCCACCACGCGGCCGACATGGGCGACATCCATGCGAGGTTCGGCCCGCGTGCTGCCATCCGCCTGCAACACACCGGCCGTCATGCGATCGGTCATTTCGGTGGCGGCGTTGCCAATATCGATCTGCCCGCAGGCGATATGGTAGGGACGGCAGTCGAGCGAAATTGATTTCGTCAGACCCGAGACTGCATGCTTGGTGGCCGTATACGCTATCGAGTATGGCCTGGGCGCGTGGGACGAAATCGAACCGTTATTGATAATGCGCCCCCCTTGCGGTTGTTGCTTTTTCATCAAGCGTATGGCTGATTGCGCGCACAGGAACATGCCGGTCAGGTTCACGTCAACCACGGCGCGCCAGGTCTCAATGGGCAGGTCCTCGATGGGCACAGCGGGAGCGCCGCGCCCCGCATTATTGAACAAGAGGTCAAGTCGACCAAAGTCGTTTTCTATACGGGCGAACAAGGCATGGACGGACTGTTCATCAGTGACGTCGGTGGGAATCGACACGGCGCGCGATCCATTATTTGCTGCCATCTCGCGCGTCTGCTCCAGCGCATCGGCACGACGACCGGCCAGTACGACTTGATAATTATTGGCGAGAAGCTCCAACGCCACGGCGCGGCCGATGCCGCTGCCCGCCCCCGTTACTACCGCTATTCCTGCTGTCTTGTCCATTATTATTGCTCCCTGGAGTATCAAATCGGTAGCTTGCAATCATACACGTGAGCACCACAGGAGCTTCTTATGTTGGGTGTCCATACCGGCATTTCCGGATGGGGCCGGGCGCCCCTCTTCGCCGTCGCGATGGTCGTGACGGATTTGCACGTCAAGGCACGGCACGATGCCGCCCCAATGTCCAGCCCTGCCGCATCGCTGCCGTCGCAAGAAGAATGGCAGCGACTCCGAACCACTGCAGCCACTGCAGGCGATGGCCGAACGCTGCCCAGTCGACCAGGATTGCGACAACAGGATAGATAAACGATAAAGCACCCGTCAACGCGGTGGGCAGCTTCTGGATGGCGCCGTAGAGCAGTACATACATCAGCCCGGTGTGTATGACGCCCATCGACAGCAGCATGATCCAGGCCAGCGCTGTCTGTTCAGGCAGAGCAGAAACCTCCGCAAACGGCGCGAGAAGCAGGATGCCCGTACAAACCTGGATCAGGGCGATCAGGTGTGGCGGAGTACCCGTCAGCCGTTTGACCAGCAAGGCCGCGATGGCATAAAGAAAGGCCGCCGCCAGAGCCAGCGCAATACCCATCAAGTAGGCGTGTCCGCCGCCTGTGGTGCCGTGCGACTGGGTGATGGCCAGCATGCCAATAAAAGCTAGGCTAAGCCACATCATTTTGTCCAATGTAATGCGCTCGCCCAGGAATATGGCTCCCAAGGCGACGAGCATGAACGGCTGTGTGTTGTAGACCGCCGTGGCAATGCCGATCGAGGCGCCGGAATACGCGGCAAACAAGAGCACCCAGTTTCCCACGATGGCGCCCCCGCTAGCAACGGCAATCCCAAAGACCGACCAGGTTATCAGGCCGGGACGCAGGAATCCCATCAGCCCGCATATCAACAGCAAGGTAAGAGCACCGAACACGCAACGCCAAAATACGACATCCAGCACGGGCTGTCCCGACATCAATACAAACCAGCCGATAGTGCCAGAAATCACCATGGCGGCGGCCATTTCGATTGAGCCGCATTTAACTTGATTTACCATCGCCAGACTCCTTTATTCAGACAGGCAAAGTTTGACGCTTTCCAGGCTGGCCATCCATGGCTAAAATTAGGTGGAACACACTGTTCACCTTTTTATCAGGCATCAAAATCGGGGTTCCTCCTATTTAATAAAATGCACGACGAAATCGACCGTATTCTCATAGCCGCGCTCATGGAAGACTCACGGCTTTCCCTCAAAGCGCTGGCCCGCGCCAGCGGACTGTCCTCACCCAGCGTCGCGGAACGTCTGCGGCGTCTTGAAGAGCGTGGAGTCCTTACTGGCTACACCGTAATGGTCGACCCAAAGGCATTTGGCTATCTTCTACAGGCGATCGTCCGGATACGCCCCCTTCCTGGCCAATTGCATTCAGTCGAACGCCAAATCCAGGCTATTCCGCAATTTACCGAATGCGACAAGGTGACGGGCGAAGATTGCTTCGTTGCACGATTGAATGTACGTTCCATGGAACAACTGGATACCATCCTGGACAAGCTTGCCAATCAGGCTGAAACCAATACAGCCATTGTCAAGACCACGCCGGTCAAGCGGCGTTTGCCGCCGCTGACTGAACGATAGACAGCAACGATTACCCATTACACATTATGATCGACTTAACTACGACGGGTCTAACGATAAAGCGGACTCAGGACGGCAGCGGCATGAAGCGATGCAGCGTGGCATGGGTAATTCTGGCAACGGCTCTGGTTTTGTCGGGCTGCATGGGATCCCAGGCACAACATGGCACTTCCCAACCCCGCGACGAGGAAATGTCTTTCGATCAGCTTGGGCAAACCGACTTCAACCGTACCGTCACTATCGCCATGCGCGACAACCTGGACAGTCTGAGCCGTTTGCTGGAAAAGCTCTATAGACGGAACCCAGGTGAATGGCGCAAGACCGGGGCCCAAAGCCTTGCGGAGGCTGTGCGAGAGGGGCGGGAGGCCATCCGTAGCGGTCAGGGTCCTGCCGATCTGGCCGCGCTACACGATATTGAAATTCTCTCCCTGGCGCTGGATCCAGCTTATCAGGGCGATCGAGCAGGCACGCTTATCTTCGGCTTGTCCGACATGGTTGTGCGCGCGCACAATGGCAAGACCCGCTTTTATGCCACCGATGTGTTGAACGCACAGCATGTCTATAATGCGGCGAGAAACGTCGAGATTGCGGCGTGGTTGCTGGCAACCCGCCGCGACGCTGGCGGCAAGCCTTTGCTGCTTGCAAACGAAATAACAGATGCAATCTCCAATCTGAGCTTTGAACGCGAGTTTGGACAACTAGTAGGTCGCCTGGATCTCGTGGCCAACCTGCTGGATGAAAATCTTCGGCGTGTCGGCATCAACTATATGCAGGGACTGCTTTTCTTCAATTTCCTGCCTGTCCGGTGAGGCGCCGGCCGCGCAAGAGTGACTGGATTACCGACGCGGAGCGCCATGGTCACCGCTACCTTCCGATTCTACGAAGAGCTCAACGACTTCCTGGCGCCTGAACGGCGCCGACGGGCTTTTGATATGCCTTGCGCTCGCGCCGCCACGGTCAAGCACATGATAGAGGCGCTGGGCGTACCTCATACGGAAGTGGAACTCGTGCTGGTCAACGGCATATCGACGAGTTTCGACAAAATATTGGACAACGGTGATCGTGTGGCCGTGTACCCAAAATTCGAAACCTTGGACGTGAGCGCGCTGCTACGCGTGCGCGCACATCCGTTACGCGACTTGCGTTTCATTGCCGACGCGCATCTGGGCGGTCTGGCGCCGCTATTGCGACTGGCCGGGTTCGACACACTCTATAAGAACAACTATCAAGATGACGAGATCGAGGCGATTGCCGCCACGCAGCATCGCATCGTATTGTCACGTGATCGCGAATTGCTGAAACGCCGCAGCATTACCCATGGCTGCTACGTAAGGGCGTTGCGATCGGAGCAGCAATTCCGCGAGGTCGTAGACAGGTTGGACTTGACCAGTAGTGCCCGCCCCTTTTCCTTATGCCTCAAGTGCAATGCGCCCTTGCGACCCATTGACAAGGATGCAGTATTACATCTGATTCCCCCACGCACACGGGCAATCTATGAAGAATTCAGCACTTGCGATGTCTGCAAGGGAATATTCTGGCAAGGATCGCATTGGCAGCGCATGCGGGCATTGCTCGATGAAACAATGCGGACGCACTGATACCATTATTCCAGTGTAAAGCCCACCTTTATTGATACCTGCCAGTGCGCCACCTTGCCGTCAGTGACATGACCGCGCGTTTCGGTGACGTTGAACCACTGGATATTGCGCACGGTCTCGTGCGCTTTCGCGATAGCGCTGCTGATCGCGTCTTCAATTCCTACGCTGGACGATCCAGTCAGTTCGAGTTGCTTATAGACGTGATTGGTCATGGCTACACTCCTTGGACGAGGGAAAGGTACGCGTCCCATGTTAGGTGCTTTGCCCATGAACCACAAGTGCCCTCCATCGCCGCGACATAAGCAATCGCACTCAGGTCACATGCAGGAACGGCCGAAAGCGCCTGAGTACCATGATGATGCTCAGTGATACGCCGAACACCAGAGTTGCCATAAACGGGATAGACCACCAGGACGATTCGCCAGAACCGAGAAGACCGGTCATGGCTTCGAATCGGTCCATTACGAATATATGGATGCAGTAGATGCCCAACGTGCAAGCCGATATGCGATTCAACGCCGCCGCATAGGGACGCAGCGCGCTGCCCAGGCCGTACAGGACATTGAAAATGCAAACGGACGCCGCCATGACCAAGGGTGATAGATAATCGTAGAACAGGGCATCGGGTGCCTTGACATGCGTGGAGTAAACAAAAGTCGCCACCATCGTCAGCACGCTGAAGACCACGAAGAGGCCGGCACTCGCCCACCAGTATTGGACCTTGGAGAGCTTATTCTGATATACCTCGTAAACATAGGCGCCCAGGAACAGGTAACCCATAAGTCCTATCACCGGCGTCGCCGACGACAACAGCGAAAAATCGCGGTCTAGTCCGAAACCGGCCCCTACAATGGGCCATCCCGAGACAAGCATCCAAAGCAATAAAAATGCTCTTTTATCGGACGTTTGCGACGAAGACCAGATACGCCGCAGCAACGGTACGAACAGATAAATGCCGAGTATTGCGTACAGATACCATAAGTGAAAAACGACGGGGCCACTGGCCACCGCCTTCACCCATTGCGTCCAGGCACCATAGCCCCTGCCCTGCCATGCATTCCATGTCATGTAGAACAAGGACCAGAACAGCAACGGTGGCAGAATTCGCGCAAAACGCTTGGTGAAAAACACCGGAATATCTTCGTGCCTGTTCAATAGCAACACGCCCGAAATCATAAGAAACACCGGGACGCAACTGCGCGTGAGCGAATCGTAGAAGTTGGACGCCCACCACTGGTCGTCGAAGATACTGAAATTGACTGCCGCCACATGTAAGACGATCACCATGAAACACGCACCTACTCGTGCGGTATCCATACCGGTACTGAAACTGCTTTTTGTCATGCCTGGTTCCTGTTCACTGCAAAACGGCGCCTGGGGATCTCCCGCAGGCGCCGCGTTCAGTAGTAACATAAACCGGCGTTTCGATGTGCCATTGCCTATGTCCGGGTGTTACCAGCGGTCAAACGCCCCGGCGAACAACGGGGGTCTACAACACCATGCATCAACATTTGTTCGGCACCACAGGCCACCGGGTTCCAGTCATTGGACAGGGAACCTGGTATATCGACAACGCGCAGCGCAGCGCCGCCGTTTCCGCAATCCGACTCGGCCTCGAACTTGGCATGCGCCATATCGACACAGCAGAAATGTATGGCTCCGGCGCCGCGGAACGCGTGGTTGGGGAAGCAATCCGCGGGCGGCGCGATGATGCTTTTCTGGTATCCAAAGTGTTGCCGGAGAATGCCTCCCGTCACGGTACGCGCGCGGCGTGCGAAAGCTCCCTGAAGCGCTTGGGCACAGACCACCTCGACTGCTATCTGTTGCATTGGCGTGGCTCTTACCCTCTTGAGGAAACTTTCTCCGCATTCGAAAGCCTGCAAAAACAGGGCAAAATCCTGTCGTTTGGCGTCAGCAATTTCGATGTCGACGATCTGGACGAGGCACTGGCCCTGCTGGGACGGGGACGCCTGGCCTGCAATCAGGTGCTTTACCATCTGGGGGAACGTGCCATCGAACATGACGTCATTCCCTGGTGCGACGCCAACAATGTTGCCGTCGTGGCATATAGTCCATTGGGACATAACGCCTTCCCTGAATCGACGACACCGGCGGGCATGACGCTGAACGAGATCGCGCGGGCCCGCGGTGCGACCCCACAGCAAATAGCATTGGCCTTCCTGACGCGTGCGTCATCGGTATTCGTCATTCCCAAAGCGATCCAGGCAGCGCATCTTGAACAGAACGCCGCCGCCGGGGACATCACGCTTTCCAGCGATGAAATCGCGCGTCTGGATCTGGCGTTCCCCCGCGGCGCCCGCCCTGAATTTCTACCTGTCATCTGAAGGTCCACGGTGGTTTGGCACGCCTGCGTATCCAATTGAGCGGGAAACTGCAATGATCTACCAGGCTCTTGCCGATCTGGTTCTACTGGTGCATGCCTCATTCATCATGTTTGTGGTTTTCGGCGGCGTGCTCGCATTATGGAAGCCATGGATCGTCCTCCTGCATATGCCCGCGCTCGCGTGGGGCGCAGCCGTCATAGGAATGGGCTGGACCTGTCCGTTGACTCCATCGGAAAACACGTTACGCCAGATGGCGGGCAACAATGGATACGCCAGCGGGTTTATTGAACACTACCTGCTGGTGGCGATATATCCTCCGGGTCTCACGCGACAGCTGCAAACGCTATTGGCGGTACTACTTATTGTCGCCAACCTTGTTGTCTATGTCCTTTTGTACCACCGCAGAAGGCGCCAGGATTCTGCTCGGCCCACGCACAGTTCGCGAACAATGCAACGCCGAGGCGCGAGCTGCCTAAGGAAATGCTCGGCAGCAAATAGACCCAATACATTTTTAATCAGGAAGCGATATGCGTATAGTCGTCGGCTCCGACCATGCCGGCTGGTCTTTAAAAGGTTCCATCATCGAAGCCGTTAAAAGAATGGGACATGAAATTCATGATGTCGGCAGTCATTCTGACGAACCTGGGGATTTTCCAGATATTGCCCGGGCACTTACGGACCAGATCAAGGCCGGATCCGCGGACCGCGGCATTATGGTGTGCAGGACCGCTGTTGGCGCCAGTATCGCCGCCAATAAGGTTCGGGGTATCCGGGCGGCCGTATGTCACGATGTGCATTCCGCCCATCAATGCGTCGAGCATGATGATGTGAACGTCATGTGTATCGGCGCACAGATTGTCGGCCCCTGGCTGGCCAACGATCTGGTCGAGTCCTACCTGCAGGCGCAGTTTTCCACTGATGAAGATTGCCGTCGGCGGGTGGAGAAACTCCACCAGATGGAACTGTCTTCGTGACCGGGAACTATCGCACTCTGGCGAGACGAAGGCATATGCAGCAAGGCAAGAATCGTGAACGACGAAGTGACTGGCGTTACCAGCATCTTCGTCGACACTCGATCCGGGAATAACAGCATTTGCGTTTATCCTGGCGCATCGCGACACATGACCCGCGACGATATCGACACCCACGCTTCCGATATTGCTGCTTCCGCAGTCTTCGTCGTGCAGCTCGAACAACCAGTGCAAGCGGCTGTGCGTGGTCTCGAACTTGCAAAAAAGAACGGCGTAATCACAATACTCAACCCGGCGCCAGCCTGTGCGTTACCTGACGACGTCTTCCCGCTGTGCGACTACCTCCTGCCTAATGAAACCGAGGCAAGCATCCTGTCAGGCATTGAGGTGAACTCGATTGAAAGCGCCAAGGCGGCAGCGCATGTACTGTTGGCAAAAGGGGCAGCCAACGTAATCATTACACTGGGCGAAAAAGGTGCATTGCTTTGCAATGCAGACGAAGCCTATCTGGCGCCTGCGTTCAGCGCTGGCAAGTGCATCGATACCACTGGCGCCGGGGACGGGTTCACAGGCGGCTTCGCCGCTGGCTTGTCCCGGGGCTTGCACGTAAAAGAAGCCATGCGGTTTGGCGCCGCATTGGCCGGCATTTCGGTCACCCGGCACGGCGCTGCGGTATCCATGCCCACCGCTGCCGAGATCGAAGAAGCCATGGCGGGGCTGCCCCACGGGTCGGCCGGCTAGACAAAATCGCGGCAAGGTCACACCTGCTCTTCGCCAGCGCTGTTGCCCAGACCATCAAGCAAGTGTGGCCAAGCGCCGCAGGCCACAGCGTGGCCAATGGTTTCATGCAACAGTTCCTGGACCTTCGTCGCGGCTATCGACATCGGCAATGTTGCCGACCGACAGGAATAAATCGATCGAATCATCTGGGGATTGTTGATCCGCAACATGAGTAGTCGTCCGGCTACCACATGGTCGTTAACCGCTGCATACGACAATATGGTGGACCCGACGCCGGCCGCCACCAGTTCGATTAGCTCGGGTATGGCGTTGACTTCAGCAATCACGTTCAACGTTGCGTTTTCCTCCAGCAAATACGTCTGGATACGCCGTCGTAAACTGTGCGCTACCGTCGGCAAAATCATCGGTAGCGATCCGATGGATCGCAAGGCGACATCCGTCCTGTTGCGCTGCGGCGGCAGGCGCAGACGCAACAGCTCCCGCTGTGATGTCACAAGCACCAGTTCTTCATCCATCAGGTGTTTGAAGTTCATCCGTACATCTTCTTCAACGCCGAACGTCACACCGATGTCGATGTACCCACGCATAAGCTGATCGGGAATATAGCCCGTGCTCATTTCGACCATTTGAAGTTGAATCTTGGGCCATCGCAGCACGACCTCCCGTACGAGTGGTACGGTCACAAATTTGGCGACAGATTGTGGCAGTGCAATCGAAACGCGGCCACTAGGATCATCCACAGCGCCACGTACGTCGTCGAATGCAACATCCAGACGTCTCAATACCTCTATTGTGTGCACCAAGAGTCGATCACCCGCGGACGTAAGCGTTACGCCACGCGCGTGCCGCTCAAAAAGCGCTGTGCCCAACTGCTCTTCGAGTTGCTTGATTTGAACGCTGAGCGCGGGCTGAGCGACATGCTGCAGTTGCGCCGCCCCCGAGATGGACCCGGTAGAGGCAACGGCGACAAAACTTCGTAGACTTCGCAGATCGAAGGCCATTTGAACTGTCCCTGGCTATGAGTGATCAACCTATACAAGAATACTATACCTGCCATGAAAATTTAATCTTTGACCTATACCCAGCTCGCGTTCAGAATCCAGCCTCGGATGTTCCGAATAACGTTCAAAAACTCAAACAGGATGGAGACATGAACATAACAACTCGCCACTTACTATTGGTCGGAATCGTTGCAGCTGCATTCTCGTTGCCGGCTATGGCTCAGCTGGGCGGTGGAAAAACGACGACCATCGTTGTACCGTTCTCGGCAGGAGGCCCTACCGATTTCATTGCACGGCTGCTCGCCGAACCCCTTTCAAAAGAGCTCGGCATGCCCGTGGTCATCGACAACCGTCCGGGAGCAAGTGGAAACATTGGCACCCAGAACGTCGTCAACGCCAAACCTGACGGTTTAACACTGGTCCACAGTACAGCGGCCATGCAAGCGGTGAATCCGTTAATGTATCCCAGCGCCAATTTCGAGCCATCCCGCGATCTGATTTCGGTTGGCATCACGGGGGCTTTACCCAACCTATTGGTCGTGCACCCCGAGTCCGGCATCAAGACAGTTGAAGAGCTGGTCAAAAAAGGCAAGAAGAACGGCGCGCAACTGAGCTTCGCGACCTTCGGCCCTGGAAGCTCACCTCATTTTTTTGGCTCTTTGCTGGAGAAAGCCGCGGACATCTCCGCCATGCCCATCCCGTATAAAGGCAGTGCAAGCGCCATTACCGACATGTTGGCAGGCCGCATCGACTTCATGTTCGACAGCATGACCACCAGCGTCACGCAGGTCAAAGCCGACAAGTTGGTGCCCCTTGCCATTACATCGTCGAACCGCTCTGCGCTCCTGCCCGACGTGCCCACGTTGAAGGAAACGGGTTTTGGCGACGTGGATGTCGATTTCTGGTTCACCTTGCAAGTTCCTTCAAAAACGCCGCCAGATGTGGTTGCCAAGCTGCGCCATGCAATTGATAAAGCCGTGCAAGATCCAACCTACCGTCAGAGTGTTGCAGCACGCGGCGTGGAAAATTTCTATGTGGCACCGGCAAACCTGGATACGTTCATGAGCAGCGATACGAAAAAGTGGCGTGAAGCCGCCCTATCCATTGGCATCAAGGCTGAGTAATTCACTTCCATCTGCGAGGCAAAAAATGAAGCCACTTAAAGGTATGAAAGTCGTTGATCTGACCAAGGTGTTGGCTGGACCGCTGTGCAGCCAATATCTTGGAGAGTTCGGCGCCGATGTCATCAAGATCGAGACGCCGGGCACAGGCGACGATACGCGAGGGTGGCTTCCCCAGGACCATGGGCAATCCGCGGTCTTCCTGGCCGTCAACCACAATAAACGCAGCCTGGCCGTCGATCTCAAGACGGAAGCGGGTCTGGCAGCTGTTCACCGGCTAGTTCAAAATTCCGACATTGTGATGCAAGGATTTGGGGGAGGCACCGCAAAAAAACTGGGCGTTGACTATGAAACGCTGGCGGCACTGAACCCCAAACTGATTTACTGCGAGATTTCGGGATACGGACGAACGGGACCCATGGGGAACGAGCCGGGCTACGACGTCATGTTGCAGGCCTTCAGCGGTATGATCAGCACCATCGGCGAAAAGGAAGGGCATTATGCACGTGCCAGCTTTTCGCCGGTCGATATCGGTACGGCCATGCACGGTCTAAGCGGTGTGCTGGCCGCTGTCATCGAACGCGGACGGACCGGCAAGGGCGTGTACCTCGAGATATCGCTTCTGGATACGGCGCTGGGCTTTATGTCTTATATGGCTCAAAGTTATTGGCGCACGGGTGTGAACCCGAAACCCATGGGAACGGCCCATCCGTCCATGTCGCCTTATCAGGCATTTCAAGCATCGGACGGACCCATCATGCTCGGGGCTGGCAATGACGCCCAATGGCGCCGATTCTGCTCGGTCGCCGGTCTGGATAGCTATGTCGACCACCCCGACTTTGCCACCAATGCCATACGCATGAGCAATTTGGCCAAAACCGAAGCCCTGGTGCAGGACGTAATGAAAACCCGGACAGTATCAGAGTGGCTATCATGCCTTAGCGCGGTCGGCGTGCCCTGCTCTCCGATTTATAAACTAGGGGAGGCGCTGTCGCATCCTCAGGTCGCGTCGCGCGGCCTGATCGTGGCGTCGAACCACCCCGTGCTGGGAGAATTGCAGAATATCGGGCATCCGGTCCGGTTTCAGCAAAAGGACCGGACGGCCTCGCGTCCTCCCCCGCTGCACGGCGAGCATAGTGAAGAGATTCTTCTCGAGGCCGGCTATAGCCGGGAAGACATCCAGTCCTTCAAGGAGCACGGGATAATCACACAAGCCTGTGCTGCGTAGAATCGAACCACCCTCTACCAGCAGGCTCAACTATTGGAGTACACGGTGTCCGCATTAAGCTATGACGTCAACAATCAAGTTGCAGAAATACTGTTCAACAATCCGCCAGTAAATGCATTATCCGAGACCATGCTGGAGGACTACCTTGCAGCTCTGGAAGAGGCATCGCGCGATTCCAACGTTCGTGCCGTTATTGTGGGAAGCAAGGTTCCCGGCCGGTTCTCGGCCGGATTGAACTTGACGGCCATTCACACGGGTGAGACCAGCAAAGTACGGTCGCTGCTTGATCGCCTGTACGTCCGGATGACGGAAACCCAGTTCAATATGGGCAAGCCCACAATCGCAGCCATAGGCGGCACAGCGCGTGGCGGCGGCATGACTATTGCAATCTCCTGCGACATGATTGTGGCTTCCAGCACAGCGACTTTCGGCTATCCGGAAATCGACGCCGGCGTGCTTCCATCCATCCATTTCACGCATCTGCCGCGTATCATCGGCCGACACCGGGCGTTTGAGCTTCTGTTCACCGGACGCTCTTTTGACGCACAGGAAGCGGTATCGCTGGGACTGGTTTGCCGATTGACCGGGGACGGCCAGGAGCTCGAAGGCGCACGTCAGCTTGCGCAGACCCTGCGCGACAAATCGGCGGAAGTCGTCAGGTTCGGGAGGTCTGCATTCATGCATGCAAATGACAATGGCTATCGCCAGGCGGTATCTGCTGCAGCAGACAGTTTCTGCAACGTCGCTGCAACCGAAGCCGCCAAAGAAGGCATAGCTGCCTTTGTGGAAAAGCGCAAGCCTGTCTGGTGAAGGACACCCCGAGACGCCGGCCCGAAAGGCGCCTGCACCTTGTAACCGCACTAGAACTTCACGTTGATGCCTAGTCGGTAGCGACAACCATCTTCCACGATGATCGAGCTGACTGACGGGCGCGCAGGCAGCCAAGCGCCGGACTGCGGATATTTCCGCGCCGTGAACCGTCGTTACAGAGATTGTATGTGCTGGGCCATGCGATTCCGCATGGACGCATCCGGTAAGTCTCCATACGCCGCGCCCATGTTGTCCACCATATTCTTTGGGCGGCTCGTCGCCGGGGTCGCACAAGTGACTGCCGGGTGGGACACTACAAATTTCAGAAAGTACTGACCCCAGGATCGGATGCCCAGCTCGTCAGCCCAGCCGGGCACCTCGTGTCCCTTCACCAAACTGAATAGACGCGAGCGCCCGAACGGCGCATACACCAGCACGGCAATGCCGCGGTCTTGCGCCAGTGGCAAGATACGTTCCTCCATAATCCGGTTATCAATTGCATAATCCACACCGATAAAGTCCAGCGGCTCATCGCGCATCACTTTTTCCAGGTAGTCGTACTGGCTCGGAAATGTCGTGGTGACGCCCATGTAGCGTATCCGTTTCTGGTCGCGCAGGTCTTTCAATAGCGGCAACTGAGTAGGCAGATCGCCAAGATTGTGCACCTGGATAAGGTCGATAACGGGTTTGCGGACCGCGTTGAATGAAGCCTCGATCTGGGCCCGTGCCCGCGCGACATCTGCTTTTCCCCCGCCATAGCCGGCAACATTGAGCTTGGTCGCCCAGAACACCTTGTCCCGAATGCCGATGTCATTGACGATTCCTCCCGCCACGGATTCCGATGCGCCATAACTGGGCGCGGTATCAAAAACCGATCCACCGCGTTCCACCATGGCGGTGAATACCTGCTTCAACGCTTCAACATCGTGACTGCCCGCCGCGCTGGAGAACGTCGCCGAGCTGCCCAAGCCCACCACGGGGAGCGTCTCGCCGGAAGACGGGATACGCCGTGTGATCAAGATACCGGACGCCATACCGGATTTCTCATTTGCCCACAACGAGGCGGACTTGAGCATGGAGCCGGTACTGACTGCCATGCACAGCCTCAAATAATCACGACGAGAGATCATGTGGAAGCTCCTTTACCAAGCGTGTTAGGGGAAGGCAAGCCTGCAGGGATATGCCCGGATCTGTCGGACACCGCGATCCGCTGTTGCGTGCGGCCCAGCCAAAGCGCAAGTACCGCCCAGACGATGGCCAGAGGTACGGCGACGCTGGCCACGGCGGCCAGTCCCATTGCCAGGCGACCCAATGCGCCCTCCAGCTGGGCACCTGCCACGTCGCCAGCGCGATAGACGAAAGTGTCGATGAAGGCTTTGGCCTTGTACTTGTCTTCCGCGCTGACCACGGTGAACAGCGTTTCCCGGGCGGGACGCATGATCGCGCGCTGCACCGCCCTGAACGCCGACTCGAAAATGATCAAGGCAGCCAATGAACCTGCCAACGCAAGTCCGACAAATCCAAGCAATGCGGTGACGGGCAGCAGGGCAAGGGTGATATGGACACCCAGGCGCTTCATCAGATGGCCCGATACTAGGACCTGGATCACCAGGGTGGCAATTTGCGTGATCAAGTCGATTTGGGCAAAAAGCGTGGTGCGCGCGTCCACTCCACCGCCCAGGGCTGCCACCATTTGCAGCCGCGTGAAGTAAAGAAAGGTGGCCATTACGGCCAGGATCACGACGTAGACCGCAATGCCGGTCAGGTATCCTGACTGGAACACTGCCTTGATCCCGTCCCATGCACCGCCGCCGATAACGCCGGCGTCGGGCCGTGGCCGCCCCTCCAACTCGTCGTCATCCTGCGTTGTATGCGCAGGTTGGATGCGGACCAGCATGGTTGCCGCGCACAATGCCAGTATCAAGAAGCCGCTGGACACCAGTAGCAGAGCCGGGGTGCCCAGTGGCGCCGCGAGGACTGAAGCCAGCCATGGGCCAAAAATGGCGCCCAGAGTACCCCCCACGGCGATCAGCGCAAAAAACCGTTTACTCTGTTCCAGAGAGTACCGGTCGGACATCAAGGCCCAGAAGACCATGGAAGAAAATAGATTGAAGACACTGAACCAGACATAGAAGATTTGGCCGGTGATCAGGCCGACAACGTCAGGCGTAAAGACAATCAACAGGTAGAAAACCACGAGGCTGGACGCGAAGAACAAATACGTGGCAGAAATGAACACGATCCGGCGAAATCGGCTTACTAGCGTTCCAAATACGGGATTGACGAGCAGCGTCACCAGCGCGGTACCGACAAACAGCCATCGGACTGCATCCAATCCGCCTTGCATACCCAATGCTTCGCGCGCAGGCCGCAGCATCATCAGCGCGGTCAGCACGCAAAAGAAAAACAGCACGGACAGGGCCACCGGCGCGACCTCCGCGCGATGGACATTGAACAGGCGTTGTAATGTAATGGCCATGCACCGCCCTCTTAGCTTGCACGCCACCCCGCGATCGGCAGCCATATGTATTGACTACGTGATATGGTTTTAGAAGGCAGACAAGCAGCCAGCCTCTTCCATCATTCCAACCCGGAGAGCTCTCATGACGCTACCTTACACCAGCTCGATCAGAAAAAACCACTTCGCTATCGGGCCGGCTTTCCGCCGGACATTGCACAGCTTTCTCTGCGCCGCTGCACTACCGCTGCTTGCCTGGCAGGCCCATGCGCAGGCTCCGGCTCCCAGCAGCTTTCCCAGCGAGAAAGGCACGCTCATCGTCACTGAGCTGCTTACTGACCTGGACTACCCTTGGGCAATTGCATTCCTGCCAGAGGACGCTGGAGCATTGATCACCGAAAAAGCGGGGCGGCTGCGGTTGTGGAAACCGGACGGCACGCTGTCTGAACCCATAGCTGGCGTGCCTGACGTCTATGCGCGGTCGCAGGGCGGCTTGCTCGATGTCGTCCTGGCTCCGGACTTTGTAAAAAACCGGCGTGTGTACTTGTCTTATGCGGAACGCGGCAATGACGGTAAAGCAGGCACCACCGTAGGCTACGGCGTCTTGTCGGCTGATGGGCGCCGACTGGAAGACTTCACCGTTATCTTCCGGCAGATGCCCCGGCTGTCCACCGGTGCGCACTTTGGTTCGCGTCTGGTGTTTGACCGACAAGGGTACTTATTCATTGCCCTGGGCGAGAACAATCAACGTCCAACCTCTCAAGACCTGGACAAACTGCAAGGCAAAGTGGTGCGGCTCCTGCCCGACGGACGAGTTCCCGACGACAATCCCTTTGTCGGAAACGCAAACGCGCGACCAGAGGTCTGGTCGTACGGCCATCGCAATCAACAAGGAGCGGCGCTCAATCCCTGGACAGGCAGGCTGTGGACGCATGAGCATGGCGCACGTGGCGGCGATGAGATCAATATTCCGGAAGCCGGTAAAAACTATGGATGGCCACTGGCAACCCATGGCATCGATTACGGTGGTTCCGCCATACCCGAATCGAAAGGCACCCACGTTAAGGGAACGGAACAGCCCATCCATTTTTGGAAAGTATCGCCGGCAATATCGGGCATGGCTTTCTACGACGCCAAGCGCTTCCCTGCCTGGCGGCAGTCGCTTTTCATTGGATCGTTAAAGGAACACGCCCTTATACGGCTTGAGCTAGATGGCCATAACGTCGTGCGCGAAGAGCGGCTGCTCGAATCCCTGGACGCGCGCATCCGCGATGTGCGTGTCGGCCCTGACGGTTATGTTTACGTATTGACCGACGCGTCGCCGGGCCAGCTCCTGAAAGTAGGATTGAAAGAATAGGGATTCGACACTAAAAGCCGCTGCACTTTTTGGCGTGCGATGGATACCTCGTTAGCCTTGCGTACGTTGTTGTCGCCGCCGCTTGCTTTTATTCTTGGAAGGCGCTGGCGGTGGCGCATTGCGCCTAATAGACTCCATGTGCAGCCGCGCTTGCGTAGCGGCGCGCGCTGTCCGGGTTTTTACAATCAGCCGGGACACAATAAACGCCGCGGCGAACGCGACTACAAGCATGATACCGCTAGCCAAACTGATCAACCCTCTGCTCCTGAAAACTTACGAAGAAACAAAATAAATGCTCTATTTTCAGCGATTTTAGCCCGGTTACTGACGACCCCTCGGAGGACCCTCATGAACGAGACAAACAGCGGCACGATACGCGTCGGCATAGGTGGATGGACATACGAACCATGGCGAGGCACTTTCTATCCCGAAAGCCATCCCCAGAAGCGCGAGCTCGAGTACGCCAGCCGGCAGCTCACCTCGATAGAGATCAACAGCACCTTCTACGGAGCTCAGAAGCCGGAAAGCTTTGCCAAGTGGTACGAGCAGACGCCCGACACATTTATATTCTCGGTAAAGGCGCCCCGCTACGCTACCCATCGCAAGGTACTGGCGGAAGCTGGAAAATCAATCGAGCGTTTTCTGTCAGGTGGTGTGACGGAACTGAAACACAAGCTCGGCCCGATCAACTGGCAGTTTATGCCCAGCAAGATATTCGATGCTGGCGACTTCGAGGCGTTCCTCAAGTTGCTCCCGAAGCGTATCGATGGTCTTGCTCTGCATCATGCCGTCGAAGTCCGTCACGACAGCTTTCGGACGCCGGAATTCATCGCCTTGGCCCGGCGCTATGGCGTTGCCGTGGTGATGGACGTGGACTCCCAGTACCCTTTAATCGCGGACACAACCGCGCCATTCGTTTATATCCGGCTGATGGGCACTCAAGAGGGCGAGGCGCTTGGCTATCCCTCGGCTACCCTGAAGCTGTGGTCACAGCGTGCAAAGGCGTGGGCCAAGGGCGCAACGCCAAAGGGCCTGAGTCCGCTTGCGCCGGCCATGCCCGATGCCGACAAGCGCAATGTCTACCTGTATGTCATCGGCGGCCACAAAGTCTTGAATCCCATGGCAGCGTCGGCGCTTATCAAACATATTGGCTGACGAGCGCATTCGCTGGAAACCGGGCACTTCAGGTCGCCGGGTGTATCGCTCTCAAACGTTCCATCAAGGTCAGCGCATTGGGTATGGCCTCTCCTCGCGCCGTATTGTCGAATATGCACCAGGCCTGACAGCGTGACCGGCACGTAGCGGCGATCTTCACGGCTACCGCATCAATAAACGCATCGTCATACGCGGAGTAGTACATAAGCGGAGCACCATGCAGGCGGATATACAGGGTATGCGGGTCGCCTCGGGGCTCAATGCCCGATACCGGGGCCGGGTGCGCATGAACACAAGCTATACCTTCGTCCCTCATCAATTCAGCCGCCGCGGGGGTGAACCAGCTTGTATGGCGTGGTTCGCAGACGACAGGCACGCTCGTAAGACGACGCAACATGGAAAAAAAATCCGTTGCCACTGCTTTGTGCAGGGCCAGGCTAGGCGGCAGCTGCAGAAGCAGGCTCCCCAGCTTATCGCCCAGCATGGCGGTCTGGTCGACAAACGCGCGCATGGCGGCGTCCGCTTCCCGCAGCCGGAGTTCATGCGATATGCTGCGGGGAATCTTGACAGAAAACCGAAATGCATCCGGTACGCTCGCGGCCCAACGCGCATAGGTTTTGGGTTGATGTGGGCGGTAGAACGAAGAATTGATTTCCACCGACGGGAATACTTGTGCGTATCGTTCAAGATGGCTACCCTCGCTGGGAAAACGCGAAGCTACTCCGGAAGCCAGCCCCCAGCCGGCGCACCCGACATAAATCGCCTGCCCGGAACAAACGCGTGAATGGGAGATAGTGTCAGTCATGAGCTTGCGCTCCTCATGGTCATAGTGAAAATATTCACATCGTAACTTCGGTACCCAAACGCGAACGGTTGCGTTTAGGGAAACTTTGCTGACGCCACGAAACTCTTTGGTTGACAGCAAAAATCAATAAAATTATAATACGAATCATTCTCATTCAATAAATGGTTGACCGTGGGCATTGCCATACAGGAAATCTCGAAAGACGCCAGCGTTCCTCCCCGCATGGCCTGGCCAGCATGATGGCGCCCGCGTCGCTTAAGTCCTGGTATTGGGTCCATAAATGGTCCAGCCTGGTCTGCACACTGTTCCTCTTGGTGATCTGCATCACTGGTCTGCCATTGGTCTTTCACGAGGAACTCGAGCATGTGCTGGATGACGGCAAGCCCTATGCCGTAGTCGCCCAAGGCACGCCGCGCACCAGCCTCGACGGTATCGTTCAGAGTGCGCGTCAACAGTACCCTGGCGAAGTGGTCGAATATGTGTACATGGATGATCACGAACCGCTGGTCTACGTCGGCATGTCTCCGTCCCATGCATCAGACCCAAAGCAGCATCATTACATGCGTTTCGACGCCCATACCGGTGCGCTGCTGCAGGACGGAGACACGGTCGCCCAGGAGCAGTTCACATTTCTAGGTCTGATGCTCGCGCTACACGTGGACATGTTCGCCGGACTGCCCGGCCAATTATTCCTGGGCTTTATGGGGTTGCTCTTCGTCATCGCCATCATTTCCGGCATAGTGCTGTACGGACCCTTCATGAAAAAGTTGTCGTTCGGCACCGTGCGCAAGCAACGTTCCGCACGGTTGAAATGGCTGGACCTGCACAACCTGCTTGGCGCCGTTACGCTGGTATGGGCCTCTGTCGTGGGCGTGACCGGCGTCATCAATGAATTGGCTACTCCTTTGTATGGCCTATGGCAGGCCACCGAAGTCTCCGAACTGATCGCTTCATATCGCAACGACGCGCCGCCGTCACAACATACGTCCATGGACGCCGCCGTAACGGCCGCCGCCGGCGCAATTCCGGGCAATGAAGTGGTCAGCATCAGCTACCCGGGCAACCGTTACGCCACTTCCCACCACTACGTGATTTGGACCAAGGGCAGCACGCCGCTGACCGGCCACTTATTCACGCCAGTGCTGGTGGATGCAGGTTCGGGCGACGTGACCGCTGTGGCGCATCCGCCCTGGTACCTGAATCTCCTCGAGCTTTCGCGCCCTCTTCATTTTGGCGATTACGGCGGCATACCTCTGAAGATTATCTGGGTCCTGCTCGATCTATTGACGATCGTGGTGTTGGCCAGCGGCCTTTATCTGTGGATCGCGCGCCGCAAGGCCAATGATGCCCGTATCGAACGGATGGCGCGTAACTCCCCGCCGAGCCCGGCCGCGGCGAGGTCATGATGACGGGTAAAAGACCTGTCGCAACGTGGCGGCTTTGGGGCGCCCCTGCTGTGCTCGGACTGCTGACGTGTTTCGGCTTGTTGGCCGCATTGCTGGGCGTCGATATTTGGCACTGGCTGGCCTGGCTGGCGCTTGCAGTACCGGTCGCAACCGGTGCCTGGTTCTGGTCATTTCCGCGACGCCAGAGGAAAAGTCCGGGGCCCTGCGACACGCAAATTTGACCACCAAAACTAGGAACAGAATGTATATGCCTTGCAAAACATTGGCCCGGCCGGCTGTACGCGTCCTCGCCGCAACGAGTTGGCTCTCATGTTCGCTTACGGCAGGCATGCCGATTGCCTGGGCGCAGCTTGCTCCGCCTGCGTTACAAGGCGGCACGCGCACCCTGGCACCGATCACCGTCACCACGCAACCGGTGTTTGTCAACAATGATGTCCGCTTTTTCATGCAACAAGCTTCATGGTTTCCGGTAGCTCTTCATTGACCTTATCCGGGTTGAGCCAGACCTTGTCTATGCGCTTCCAGTTGCGCACGGTACGA
>NZ_PDNV01000037.1 GCF_002849615.1 Pollutimonas nitritireducens | reverse complement strand
GCTGGAACGGTTGCCGGCTGCTAAAACAGTTGAAGACATCGAGGCACTACTTCCTTGGAATTTAGACATTCAACAGGTTGCCATGGACCTCGCTGCCTGAAAACCCTGTGCTTAGTGGATCGCTTACGCTCAAACACACGCGCCAGGGCAATCAACTGATGGTGCTGCATCTGCGCGTGCCCAAGTATCACTGCACCGATTGCAATCGCTATTTTCGCCACCGCTTCGCGGACATCCGGCCGCGGCGCCGA
>NZ_PDNV01000036.1 GCF_002849615.1 Pollutimonas nitritireducens | reverse complement strand
TTAATTGATCGAGTCGAACGTGGCCGAGAGATTCATGTCTGGGCCAGGCCAGCCAAGCGCTTGGCGTGCGTACATTGCCAGCAAGAGTCGGTACGTATTAAAGCCACGCACCCACGTACGCTCAAACGTAAGCGATCCATCGAGCACAGGATTGTCCTCGCAGCCTGATTGCGTCATTGTTCGGCCTGTTCACTTTTATGGAGCAGCAGCATGAACAAGGGCATTGAATACTGGTCAGGGCACCTGGCGGCGA
>NZ_PDNV01000004.1 GCF_002849615.1 Pollutimonas nitritireducens | reverse complement strand
GGCAGTTGCGGATGCTGCACCAGATCGAGGAGCGCATCGATGCGATCGAAGACGAATTGCAAGGGCTGGAGCGCCAGCTCGATAGCGCGCGCCGCGTGCGCCAGATTCCCGGCGTCGGGCTGCTTGGAGCCACGGCCCTGGCAGCAGTGCTGGGCGAAGATGCCCGTGGCTATCGCAATGCCCGGGAGTTTGCCGCGTGCCTGGGTCTTGTGCCTTGCCACCGGGGCACCGGTGGCAAGGTCGCGGTGGGGCACTTGAGCAAGCGCGGCGACCCGTATCTGCGAACGCTGCTCATGCACGGGGCGCGCGCGGTGATCTTCCACGCGAAGACTAAAAGCGCGTGGTTGCAACAGATGCTGGCGCGCCGACCGTTCAACGTTGTGGTGGCGGCGCTGGCCAACAAGATGGCACGCATGGCCTGGGCGCTGGTGGCCCATGGGCGTGAGTATCAGGCGGGTGGGTTCACGAATGCGGGTTCACCCAAAATATAACTATCCCACTTAAAGGAGAGGATGCCGCAAAGAGTGCGTAACTCGAATCAATGAAATGATGGCAAACGCGGTCGGTCCGCGGGTCGGTCAAGCTGAATGTTGTCTCGAGCCAGGTGCAAGCCCAGCTCGCCCAGGAGATGAGCTCCGACCCTGCAAATACCCATCAGGGCCAGCAGTCGGTCTATCCGTTACTGCGTAAACAGGCCGGATATAAGACTGCAACCGTTCTCGCCTAGCCACACATTTCAAAAATTCGATTGCCACAAAGGAGGCGTCCATATAAGACAACATGAAAAGAAAATTCACCATAGCGGCGCTGAACGCCGTACTGGGCATCGCGGCGATCATACCGGTCGCTGCATCAGCGGAAGCATTTCCCTCGCATCCGCTGACGATAATCGTGCCTTTTACAGCAGGTGGCGCGACCGACGTTCTTACACGCACAATTGCCGAGGGCCTGTCGCAGGAACTGGGTCAGCCGGTCGTGGTGGCAAACGTCCCAGGCGCAGGAGGATCCATCGGCCAGGCAAAGGTGGCACGCTCGGAGGCAAACGGCTATACGATGTTGCTCGGCAATATTGGAACCCTAGCCGCCAACGCCTCGCTCTACACCAACCTTCCCTACAACGTCCTCAAAGATTTCACCGCGATCGCTTCGGTCGGTGATGCTCCGCAGGTGCTCACGGTCCGAAGCACGTTTCCCGCAGATAATTTTGATCAGTTCGTGCAACATGCACTGAAAAACGGCAAGGATATGCATGTCGGGACAGCTGGCGTGGGATCGGGATCCTTCCTGGGCGGAGTGGTCCTCAACGCGGCGATCGGTGCGAACATTGAACCCGTTCATTACCGGGGTGCTGCCCAGGCAACCAGCGACGTAATGGCCGGCCATATTGACTACACCATCGAAAGCAGCAGCACCGCAGTCAGCACGACCGCGTCGGGCAAGGCCAAGGCCTTGCTCGTATTGCGCGAGGAACGTGTTCCCGTTCTGCCCGATGTGCCGGCGGCAGGCGAAACCAAGTTTCCTCATTTGAAGTACGACATCTGGAACATGATGCTTGCTCCGAAAGGAGTGCCTGAACCTGTTCTTAAAACCCTCAATGACGCCATCAATCGAACGCTGCAGCGGCCAGAGGTCAAGGCGCGCTATGCGGCAATGGGCGTTTCTGTCCCGGCTGCGGAGCAACGTTCGCTCGATGGCGCGGCAAAGCTGCTTTCGTCAGAGGTCGAGAGCTGGCGCAAGCTTCTTCAAGAGGCCGGCGTCAAGCCGCAATCAGGCAATTGATCTTTCTTTCAGGCAATAGATGATGATTACCGGCAGCACAAGACTTTTCGGCATCGTGGCTGATCCCATCGCCCAGGTACGCACTCCGGAAGTGCTTAATGCATACTTCGACAAGCAGGGTCTGGATGCTGTGCTCGTGCCGCTGCACATAGGCGCGGCCCAACTGGCCGTGGCCTTTGATGTCTTTCGGGCGCTGAAGAACCTGGGCGGATTTATAGTGACGGTTCCACACAAGACGGCGGCAGTAGATCTCTGTGATGAAGTCAGTGCTGCCGCCCGCGAGATCGGGGCAGTCAATACAGTCCGCCGCGAGCCTGACGGCCGCCTGGTAGGGGACATGTTCGACGGCCGAGGGTTTGTTGCGGGGCTTAAGGCGGAAGGGCTGGATCCGGCGGGTCGACGGGCCTTGCTGGTGGGCGCGGGCGGAGCGGCGGCCGCCATTGCCTTCGCCCTGGCAGAAGTCGGGGTGGGCCGCCTTACGATCGCGAACCGAACACGGGCCCGGGCCGAGGAACTTGCAAGCCGCGTCTCCCGGTTTTACCCCGCGATACAGGTGGAAGCGGGAGACGCGGACCCCACGAGCCACGATCTGATTGTGAACTCGACCTCTCTGGGAATGAAGACTGGCGACGCCATGCCTTTCGACACAGAACTTCTTCAGCCGGAACAGATTGTGGCTGAAATCATCATGAAGCCTGAGATGACCGCGATGCTGCGGCAGGCGACGCTGCGCGGTTGCGTCGTTCAGGCGGGGCGTCACATGCTGGACCACCAAGCCAGGTTGATGGGCGAATTCATGACACGAGTGTCGTAAGGAACTGAAATGGCGCTCGACCAGGAATTTGACTACATCATCGTCGGCGGCGGCGCGGCCGGCTGCATTTTGGCAAATCGATTGACCGCGTCCGGCCGGCATTCCGTATTGCTGTTGGAAGCGGGGGGTGAGCCGCGGCATTTCTGGATTCCCATCCCGGCAGGCTTCAGCAAGCTAATGACCAACCGGAAGTTCAACTGGGGCTTCCATACCGAGCCGGAAGACAACGTACTGGGCCGTTCGATTCCGGTGCCCCGCGGGAAGGGGTTAGGTGGCTCCACCTTGATCAACGGCATGATTTATGTGCGCGGAATTGCCGAGGATTACGATGCATGGGCTGCAAAGGGTGCGAGCGGCTGGTCGTTCGCAGAGGTCGAACCCTATTTTCGCCGACTGGAGAATTGGCACGGTACGGATGCCAATGCCAAGAATCACCATGCTGGTCCGACACCGACGGGCGGCGAATACAGCGAACGTCGGGGCAAGCATGGACCCATGCATATATGCGAGGTTCGCGAACGCTTCCCCATTGCAGAGCGTTTCCTTAAGGCGGCAGAACAGGATGGACAGCCGCGCAACACCGACTACAACGCCGGCGCTCAGGAAGGTTTCGGCTACTACCAGGTACTGCAGAAAGAAGGGCGGCGCTGGAGCGTGGCCGACGGTTATCTGGCACCGGCCCGGAAACGTTCAAACCTCACCGTCCGAACTCAAGCACATGTCCTGAAGGTGGACCTGGAAGGGAAGCGCTGTACAGGAGTGACTTACCGCCAAGGAGGTCGAGATATCACGGTCAGGGCCCGCGTGGAAGTGATCATGGCGGCCGGCGCCATTCAGACGCCGCAAATTCTCGAACTCTCGGGTATTGGACGGCCTGCTGTCCTGCAGGCAGCTGGCATTGACGTGAAGCATGCGCTGCCCGGCGTGGGCGAAAATTACATCGATCACTTTTGTACCAGACTGAGCTGGCGAGTCAAGAATACCCGCACGCTGAACGAGATGAGCCGAGGCCCAGGGCTTGCCCGGGAGGTTGCGCAGTATTATCTGAAGCGCAGGGGAATACTTTCGCTAGGGACTGGTTTGGTTTTTGGCTTCATCAAAAGCCGCCCGGAGCTTCCCATTGCGGACGTACAGTACTTCTTTGTGCATGCCAGTTACGCCAATGCGGCCGATCGCCGCCTTGACCGCGAACCCGGCATGACGATCGGCGTGGCGCAGCTTCGGCCAAAGTCGCAAGGCACCATACACGTTCGCAGTGCGGATCCTCAAATTCCACCATGCATCCGGCCGAATTTCCTTCACGAGCAAGAGGATAGGGACAGCCTTATTGGTGGCATGCAGGTAGCGAGGCGAATTGTTGACCAGGCAGCGATGCAAGAGTATGTTGCACACGAGTTGAATCCGGGGCGCGACGTGCAAGCCTACGACGAATGGTTGGACTTCGCACGTCGTACCGGGCAGACAATCTATCACCCGATCGGGACCTGTCGCATGGGGGAAGACGACAATGCCGTGGTGGATCCGTCACTTCGGGTGCGCGGGTTGAGCGGACTGCGTGTGATCGACGCGTCGGTCATGCCGACCATGGTGTCTGGCAATACGCAGGCTGCCGTCATGATGGTGGCCGAGAAGGGTGCGGATCTGGTGCTGGGTGCTGCCAAGTAGGGATGTGTCAATAGGGAAAAGGTTGCAGATCTCCATCGAGAACCAAACTACCCTGACTGGATAATGCAGTTGAAGGAAATCCTAAGATGCTAACGTTATCTACTGGACATCTAGCGCGGCCGTAAGCGTGCAGCTCTCATACCGCAAGGGCCAGCAGGCCAGGCAGCGTGGCCGTATCGTGCCAACCCCCGTGTCTGGCGCGCAGCGGCTCGCGCCATTGGATCTGGGCGCCTACGCTCATGTTGGCCAGTTTGCTGGACGGTAGGTCCCGATTATCGACCGCTAACATTTACAAGCTCATGGCCGGTAAGAGCGTGGAGTTACTGTCAAGAGAAACAGTTACCTTTCCTTCATTGCATCGCCGGTGATTGATAAGGCACCGTTTGGCTGACGAAGGAACAGCACCTTCGTCACCGACAAATGTTTCTCACAAATTTGTACCAGAGCCTCGTTGTCTTGGTTCTGTACCGCTTTGATCATCGCCCAATGTTCCTCCGCAGTTTGCTGCCGCCTTACTTCGTCGTGGACAAAGCGCATGCGTATTGGCTGAACCTGCATGGAATAATTCGCTATAGCCTTCGCCAGTTCTTCGTTGCCGCAAGCGCTGTAGAGTGTCCGGTGAAATTCATTATTCAAGGTGAAAAGTCGATAATAGTCGCCTTTTTTTCCTGCTTCGTCGTGCTGTTTCTGGATTGAGCAAAGCTTCTCGATGATCAGGCTTGAGACTGGCATTTGAATCTGTCTTGCCGCGGCGGTCTCGAGAATTTCCCGTACACCAATAATGTCAGATACTTCCTTGGCCGTGAAACCGCGTATGCGCACGCCGCGATTCTCACTGCGTACTACTAGTCCCTGCTGCTGCATCTCATCGAACGCACGTCGGACAGCATAACGTGAAGCGTTGAAACGCTTCATCACCTCATCTTCGATCAGATGTTCGCGAAAATGCAACCGGCCAACAATGATATCCAGTTCGAGTGCTTGGGCGATGAGCTTCCAGGTCGGCCGCTCGTCAGTGGGGTGGGGGTCGTCTTTGTGTCCCATTTCAACGGAATTTTTGAATAACCGCGTATTGTAGGGCGACATGGTCCAGGAATATAGCAAATAAAATCGATTGCATTATCGATAATTTTATCGGACAATTCAATCGACATGCAAGTTGATCTTTTCTGGTTTTATGTCAGTGAACGAGGAGTGTCGTATCCATGGATTTTGCGTTTTCTGCCGAAGATAACGAGCTTCGGGCGTCTATCCAGGCGTTTATCAAGGAGCACCTCACCGAAGAAGTAAGGCGCGATCTCCAGGAAACAGTCGTTGGAGAAGGCTATACGTCTCGAGCGCGGAAGTTCCTGGAAATGATCCGCGAGCGGGGCTGGTCAGCCGTGAGCTGGCCAACGCAGTATGGCGGGCAAGGGCGCAGTCGCATAGCGCAGTTCATCGTCGAGGAGGAGTTCCACCGGGCTGCGGGGTTGGGGGTGGGCGGCGGAGGCACGGGCGCGCCAGCCATTCTGGCTTCGGGCACTGAGGCGCAAAAGCAGGAATTTATCCCGGGGTCAATCAGCCTCGACATCATCTTCTGTCAGGGATATAGCGAGCCTCAATGTGGCACTGATCTGGCCGGCATACGGTGCCGAGCCACGCGCGTTGACGATACCTATGTCATAAACGGACAAAAGATCTACACGACGAATGCCCAGAACTCGTCCCACATATTTCTGATGGTGCGGACGGATCCCGGGTCGCATCGTCATGCGGGACTTTCAGTGCTGTTGGTTCCAATGAACACGCCAGGAATCACAGTTCGACCATTATGGACGATTCAGCACGATCCGCGGGCTCCGGCGACAACGACCTATGCGGAACCACGAACGAACGAGGTGTTCTTTGATAACGTGGTAGTGCCAGCCTCATGTTTGCTTGGTGCCGAGGGCGACGGATGGCGCGTCGCTCAGCGCGGCCTCAACCTCGATCGTGTTGGGGCGCGGCGCTATCTGATTTCGGTGATGCGGGACGAGGATATCGTCAATTTTCTCAAGAATGGCGGCGAGCTTTCGGAAGAGAAGCGCAATGATCCCAGTGTTCGCGACAAAGTGGCTGAACTTTGGATCGAAGGACAGGTTTGCCGGCTCATGACGATGCGTAGTCTGTCCATCGAAGAGAACGGCGGAAACTTCACCTACGAGGGCTCGGCGGAAAAGGTATTCGCGCCAGAACATGGCGTGCGGGCTACCGAGGCCATCAGCCAGATACTGGGGCCTTATGCCCAGTTGCTGAACGGCTCATCGCTGGCCATCAAAGAGGGCGTATTCGCGCATAACCTTTTGGGCGCATTCCAGTCGACCGTGAACCATGGCAGCGTTCAAGTCATGCGCGATCAGGTTGCGCGCAAAGGCCTCGGTATGCCGCGACAAAAGTCTTGAGCTGCACTTTCAAAGAACATACGGAGAAAACCGATGAACGTCTTACCGGACGAACAGGAAATATCGATCCAGGAAGCGGCTGGGCAATTCTTGAAAAAAGAATGTACCGCCGCTTTGGCCAGAGAATCGGAGCAGGGCTACACCGGATTCTCGCAAGAGCTATGGGACAAATTTGCTTCACTGGGCTGGCTGACACTTTGTTTGCCTGAAGAGCAAGGAGGCCAAGCTTTACCGATAAGCTATCTTGGCTTGCTCCTTGAAGAAGTCGGGCGCTATATCGCACCGATACCGGTACATTCCACCATGGTGACTGCCATGGTTTTAGCTAAACATGGAACCCCCGGGCAGCAAGGCCTGCTTGCAGAGATCGGCAGCGGCCGACTCATCATGAGCTTCGCGGTAACGGAAAAATCGGGTGTTTGGAATGCGGATGCCATCCAGCTTGAGGGCCGGCGGGATGGCGACAATATCGTGCTTACGGGTTCCAAGTATTTTGTGGATCATTTCAGCACATCCGCGAAGTGCCTCGTGGCCTATCGATGCAAGGACGAAGATAACCGGCTTTCAGCCATCCTGGTGGACACGTCCGCGCAGGGCATCCATGTCGAGCATCTGCACCCCACCGCCAAAGACAGCGAATCCGTGGTGACATTCCGGGATGTAAGCGTGCCGGTCACGAACGTCGTTGGCTTAGACGGGCAGAGCGCAGCCGTGGTGAGCGACCTGATGGATTACGCAGCCGTCTTTCTGGTATCGCAAATGCAAGGTGCTGCACGGCAGGCCATGGAGCTTGCCGTTGCTTATGTCAACAACCGCGACGCCTTCGGACAGCCTATTGGAGCGTTCCAGGCAATCCAACATATGGCCGCCGACATGCTCAACGCGGTGGATGGGTCTCAGTTGCTGGCACGTGAAGCCATTTGGCGCCTGAGTCAAGGGCTGTCCGCCCCAGCCGAAGTGTCGCAAGCAAAAGCTTTCGCCAACGAAAAATGCTTGATGGTTTGCCGTTCTGCCCAGCAGATGCACGGGGGCCTTGGTTTTATAACGGAATGCGACATCAATCTCTGGTATCGGCGCGTCGCCTCGTGGGGACTGCGTTGTGGCACGACGTATGAGCACCGTGCGCGCGTAGCCGCCATGCTGCTCGACTCAGAGGGCGATGTGCGTCTGGACAAGCCGCTGGCTTGTTCGACCAAGGGCGAATCCAGACTGCTGCAGGAGGAACTGGCTTGAGTACCGACTTTATTGTTTCAGACATCGAGCGGCTCGACGCGGCATCGAGCAAAGTGCAAACTGCGGGCGGGCCGGGGGCCAAGATGATCTGGCGGCGTTGGGGCGCTGGCCCTGCTCTTGTCCTGCTTCATGGCGGTGCGGGTAGCTGGATGCACTGGATACGCAACATCGAAGCGCTGGCACGCACCCGCACGGTATGGGCACCAGACCTCCCGGGCTTTGGGGATTCTGATGCGCCAGATGGAAGGCTCGATGCCGATACGCTTGCGCCTTATGTTCTGGATGGTATTAAACAGATTCTCGGTCAACAGCGATTCGATCTTGTTGGATTCTCTTTCGGGGGGCTGGTTTCGGCTCTAATAGCTGCCGAACGGCCGGCCGGACTCGAGCGCCTGGTACTCATTAGCGTCGCAGGGCTGGGCCTTGTCACCCAGCCTCCACAGTTGAAGTCCATGCGCGGCGCTCAAAACGCCGACGAGCGCGAGGAAGTGTTCCGCTCAAACCTGAATGCGCTCATGCTGTTTGACAAGGCCCGGGTCGACGATCTGGCCATTGCCGTTCAAGAGCGCAGCGCGCCCCGGGATCGGGCCAAGGGGCGGACACTGGTCCTTACTGACATTATGCTTGGCTTATCCGCACAGTGGCCATGCCCGGTCTACGGTGTCTGGGCACGGCAAGATGCTTTATATCGGGATCAGCTTGACAGCCTGATGCGCGTCACTGACACACTGGGACTGCGCGAAAGAGTGATTCTCGACGATGCAGGACACTGGGTTCAGTATGAATGCGCTGAAGAGGTCAATGATCTTCTGGTTCGATTCCTCAACGAACCTGTGGCCCAAGAACAAGGGAGGGTCACCAATGCTGAGTAGTTCAGCCTTGCCTCTTGACGGCCTTAAAGTACTCGAACTAGGACATATCGTGGCAGGTCCTGCGGCCGGCCAGATACTTGCCGATATGGGCGCGGAAGTTACAAAAATCGAGTCCGTGAATGGTGGCGATCAAGTTCGCCAGATGCCGGGTTCGATGGCCGCCATGTTCCATCTGCTTAATCGCAACAAGCGTAGTGTCGCGTTGAACCTGAAAGGCGAAGGCGCAGCCATCTTTCTACAGATGGCCAAAACTGCCGACGTTATTGTGGACAACTTCGGCTATGGAGCCGTCGACCGGCTCGGTATAGGTTACGACGTGGTCTCGGAAATTAATCCTGGAGTAATCTGGCTGTCCATCAAAGGCTTTTTGCCAGGGCCCTCGGAAGAACAGCCGATGCTTGATGAACTGGCCCAGATGGCGGGCGGCTTGGCGTTCATGACGGGCACAGAAGAACGCCCGATGCGCGCGGGTGCGTCCGTTATAGACATTGGTGCTGCAACGTACGGAATCGTGGCCGTATTGGCGGCGTTACGCCAGCGCGACGCCGGGGACGGACGCGGACAACGCATTGTTGCCGGCCTGTACGAGACGTCGGTATACCTGGTAGGCCAATGGATGGCAACAGCCCAATACAACGACGAGCATTCCGTGCCCCTTGCAACCATGCAACAGGGGACTCGAATGGGCTTCAGCGTCTATCAGTTGTTCCCCACCAGCGACGGCAATCGCGTCTTTGTTGGAATTATGTCAGACGCACACTGGGCCCGCTTTTGCGCTGAATTCAGTCCAGATGATCTTTGTGCCGACGCGCGCTTCACGGAGTCGGCTGGCCGCCTTGCACATCGCGCCGAAGTCAATGAGGCAATAGGTGCGCTGCTGATCAAGTATACGCAGGACGAAGCGATTGCAAAATTGAAGGCAGCCAAATTGCCGTTCGCGCCTATCCGTCGTCCTGATCAGTTGGGCAGCGAGGAACATCTGACGGCGTCCGGCCAGCTTTGCGAGACGCCATTACCAAACGGAAGAACAGCACATCTGCCCAAATTGCCATTCCGTGCTAGTGGATTCGAGATGACGATACGTAACCCAGCTCCCGTACTCGGTGCCGATACGACGGCAGTCTTATCGAGCCTCGGATATTCAGACAACGACATAAGAAAGCTATGCGACCGGGGAGCTGTGGCTATACCGGCCCATGAGGAGGCATCGTGACCCAAACTGACCACGGCGGGATAGCGAACAAATTGGCGGATTTCGCATGTTCTGTAAGAAGCGATCCCAGCCGGATACCGAAGGACGTTCGAACCCATGCGCTGCAGCGTCTACTCGACAATTTCGGATGCATAACCTTTGGCCGCCGGGTCAAGCCGGCGCATTGCGTTGCCGAGCTTGTGTCGTCCATGGGCAAAGGAAATTGTCGACTGATAGGAAGCGAGAGCAGAACGAGTCCAACGGCGGCTGCGCTGGCTCACGGTACGTTGGCCCAATCGTTTGAACTGAACGATCTGGGCGTTTATGTTCATCCCGGCGCATGCATTGTGCCTGCATGCCTGGCTGGCTTGGACATGACCGAGCGCCGAATTTCCGGGATGGACTTTGTGGCCGCGATGGTCGTCGGCTACGAAGTTACCGTTCGCCTTTCCGAATGCGTCGGACCATCGCCCGAACTGGACATAGGCTGGCATACACCGCCCTTTCATGGGGCGGTTGGGGCCGCGGCGTCAGCGGCAATGCTTATGGGATTGGACCGGGATGGTAGTGCACAAGCGATGGTCATCGCTGCCGACCTTGCGGGAGGAGGCTTGATGCTGGCGCGCCTGGGTTCGGATATTAAGCGAGTCCATTGCGGCCGCGGAGCCGAAACTGGCGTCCTGGCTGCGCTCATGGCGCAACAAGGACTACGTTCGCGCCTGGATACCTTCGAACATCCGGACTGGGGCTACTGCCGGACGATGACCGCTAGCGCCAGCGGCTTCAATCTTGATGCAATCCAGCATGGCTTGGGCGAGGAATTTGTCGGCTTCCGGCGTACCGCAATGAAGTATTACCCGGTGGGCGCTGAAGTCATTGGCGTCATCGACGCGATCAGCGAGATTAAAAAAACCCAGCAATTTTCTATCGCCGACATTGAAGAAGTGGTGGTGGGGACGCCGGCATTCTTTGTGAAAGCGCAAGGCCACGAATTTCCCGAGACCGATGCTCAAATCCACTTCAATACAGAGTATGGCGCGGCCATGGCGCTGATCCACGACATACGACCCGTATATGAAGATCCCGGCATACTGAAGTACTGGCTGAACGGCTATGGCCGAGCCGACGTGAAAGCGCTGGCGGGGCGTATTCGTCATGTGGTGGACGAAGAGCTGGATCGCCATAATCCATACGGAATCGACTCCTCCGTCAAGATCGTTTTACGCGATGGAACGGTCATGGAGAACCAGACGGATTATGTGCGCAACGCAGATTCCGCCGGCACGATGCAATTTGCTGTGATGACTGAAGAAAAAGTTGTGCGGAAATTCCGCGCTTTAACCGAAGAGTCCCTGAAGCACGCCCAACAGGAAACGCTTATCTCAACGGTGCTGGGCCTTGCAACGGTGCCGGATTCGCGCACGATGTGGAATGCGTACGACGCGGCCTTGGCTATTCATATTTAGGACGGGGCAAGCGCTGCAGGGGTAGTCAGTTCAGCGCCGCGTCGACTAGACGGATAAGAATAAATCCCACTAAGGAGACAAACTTGAGAACAAATAAAGCAATTTGCGCAATCGTGACCACCGCGGCAGCACTGTGTGCGAATACGGCACACAGCCAGAATTTTCCGAGTCAACCCATTCGAATTGTCGTTCCGTTTTCCCCCGGTGGGGGTACCGATACGCTGTCCCGGATCGTGGCGCAGCACCTGTCCATAGAACTGAAGCAACCGGTCGCAATCGAGAATAAGCCGGGAGCGGGCGGAACGCTGGGCGGCGCGCTGGTTGCAAAGGCGCCTGCCGATGGCTACACGCTGTATGTGGCCAGCACTGCCACCGCAATGACCCCGGCACTTTACAAGGACTTGTCATACGAACCGATCAAGGACTTTGCACCGGTCGCCCTGATCGGTACCACGCCGTTCATCTTGGTCATGAACAAGAACGTTCCGGCCGTCTCACTGGGCGAGATGATTGCGTTGGCCAAAGCCAAGCCCGGAGGCTTGTCATATGGATCCGCTGGCTTCGCTTCAGTGAATCATGTTGGCATGGAGTTGTTCAATTCGATGGCCGGGGTGGACATTATGCACGTGCCGTATAAGGGAAGTTCCGCGGCGATGGTCGACGTGATTGGAGGACGGGTATCGATGATGATGGACACGATCGGATCGGCAACCCAGCACATCAAGAGTGGCAACAATCTGCGCGCGCTGGCCGCAACCAGTTCAAAGCGATCGACGCTGGCGCCCGACTTACCCACCGTATCCGAACTAGGGCCCAATGGCTATGAGCTAACGGTGTGGTACGGGCTAGTGGCGCCCAAGGGCACGCCAGAACCTGTCCTGCGCATATTGAACGCTGCCGTCAATAAAGTCCTTGCGAATCCCGACTTGAGGGAACGTTATACCTCCCTGGGTACCGAGCCAGTGTCCAGCACATTGGAAAGTTTCGCAGCCCTGATGACATCCGAAGAGAAGAAATGGAGCGATGTAATCGTCGGCGCGGGCATCAAAACCCAATAACCTGCAGTTGGAGACATTCATGACATTTCTTAAAATAATAGTGCGCGGCCTTATCGCCTCGGCCGTCGCTGTTGCAACAACCGGTGTCGCATTCGCACAGCAAGCTTTCCCCACTAAACCGATACACCTGCTGGTGGCGTTTCCGCCGGGCGGCAGCACCACGGTAGTTGCGCAGCTACTGGGAAAGAAAATGACAGAGCGGCTGGGACAGCCGGTTATTGTAGAAAACCGCCCAGGCGCTAATGGCGTCATTGCCTCCCAGGATCTGCTCAAGGCGCCTGCCGACGGGTATACGCTGCTGATGGTCGTGAATACGCACGCCATCAATCCTCTAATGAAGGCGTCCTTGCCGTATAACATCGAAAAGGACTTTGCACCGGTCAGTACCCTGTACAAACTGGAACTGGTGCTGGTTACGCACCCTTCTGTCAAAGCCAATAACATCGCCGAATTTACCTCTTTGGCTAAAAAGAATCCGACAAGCATCAATTTTGCGGCGGGAGATAGCGGCGGTCTGACGCATCTGGCTGCTGAAACCTTCAATACCGAAGCGGGCATTAAACTTCAAGTCATACCGTACAAGGGATCTGGGCCTGCATTGAACGACGCTTTGGGAGGTCATGTGCAAGCGTATTTCAGCTCTCCTACCGCTGTCATCCAGCATGTGGCGTCAGGCGCCTTGAAAGCACTTGCCATTTCTGGCGAGGCTCGATCGCAGGCGCTTCCAAGCGTCCCGACCTTTGCCGAACAAGGCCTTCCTGAATTCGAGGCAGGAACGTGGGCAGGAATCCTTGCCCCGGCCGGGACTCCGGATTTGATTGTCAAGAAACTTTCCCAAGAAATCGGAATCATCATGAATCTTCCGGACGTCAAAGCGAAACTGAAAGACTTCGGTCTGGATCCTTTCGTGACCACACCGGAGGATTTCGCCGCGTTGATCAACTATGACACCGCGCGGTTCAAAAAGATAATCGAGGCCGCAGACATGAAGCGCCAGAAATGATGCGATCAATTTGCGCCGCGCATCGTGCTGATCTATCAGTGGATTCCGTCAACTCCTATAGAACATTCAATTCAACCAAAAGATATGCAAATGACAGTCAGTGAAGTCTTGGCCCGTTTCGTATCAGAGACCGACTTTTCGGCTTTGAATAATGACAATGTGGTGGCAGCGAAAACCACTATTTCGGACTGCATCGGATGCACTGTTGCCGGCTCTGCAACAGAGGTCGGGCGTATCGTCAGACGAGTGGCTCAGTCGAGTGGGGGTGAAGGCAAGGCCACGATAATAGGGGGCGTTTCCGGCGCCTCGGCCCAGGCAGCTGCCTTGGTGAACGGGGCTGCTGCCCATGCGTTGGACTACGACGACATCCTGTGGTCGCTATACGGCCATCCCTCCGTAACCGTCCTTTCAGCAACGCTCGCGGTCGCCGAGACGGAAGGGGCGTCGGGACGCGATCTCATCCAGGCATACGCAATAGGGGTGGAAATCATTGGCAAGTTGGGCAGGGCTGTAAACCCGCAACATTATGAGCATGGGTGGCATGCCACGGCATCTATCGGTGTGATCGGGGCGGCGGCAGCCTGCGCGAAGCTTATGCGCCTTACCGAAAAGCAGATCGCCATGGCGCTTGGCATCGCAGCCTCGCAAGCCAGCGGGGTACGGCGCAATTTTGGCACAATGACCAAGCCGCTACACGCTGGAAATGCGGCACGTGCGGGCGTTTTTTCAGCCGAGTTGGCGCGAGACGGGTTCACATCGAGTCTTGTAGCGTTCGAAGGCGAATTCGGGTGGGCTCGCACATTGAATGCGCGTACCGTTCCGGATTCTGATGGACTCCAGGTCATGCTTGGCAAACCGTGGGAATTGACGGAACCCGGCATCGTCCTGAAGCGCTATCCATCCTGCGGCGGTACTCACTGTGCCCTTGACGCCATGATTGCCATCAAAGATCAGCACAATCTTAAACTAGAGGAGATCGAGCGAATCGATTGCGATGCAAGTCCTTTTGCCCACAAGGTGCTCTTGTACCCGCGTCCCGTGAGCGGCCTGGAAGGCAAGTTCAGTATGGAATTTTGTTTGGCCGTTGCGGCGATAGAAGGTAGCGCAGCCTTGCGCCACTTTGACGAGGCATGGATAAACGATCCCAGGGTACAGGCTCTTTTGCCGCGTATTAGCTTCAACCCTCGTGCCGACCTCGAGCCGGCGATCTCCGCCGACGCGGTACCCGCAGAGGTCACCGTATTCGCTCGGGGCCAGGCGTTCAGTCAAAAGGTCCTAGTGCCGTCCGGCGATCCGCGAAATCCAATGAGTACGGCGGATAGACGCGCCAAATTCATGGATTGTGCGGATGGCATTCTAGAGACGGATGTCGCAGAGAAACTTTTCAACGACTGGGAACGTTTAGATCAGGTTGCGCAGTTGGATGAGCTGCTGTCTCCGTTACGGCCGCAGAATTAATGTATTCAATACTCAAAATTAAGTATCTGGGCGGAGGCCTTAGGACGACATTACTGTTTCCAATCTAATTGGCAATATTCGTGACCAACCTTTTCCTAACAAAGCTTGCTCGGACGGTAGGCCAAGATATTGAGCATCCGCGCCGCATAGATGGCTGCGCTATAACCTGCTGGGCGCCGATCCCAGGACAAGTTGTTTGACGCGCTTCGTCATGTTTTACTGGCTCTGTCTTACGCCTGAGGCTTAATATTTGCGGCTTTTACGATCGCACCATAGCGCTCGAATTCAGACTGGCAGAACGCCGCGAATTTTTCTTGTGAGCCACCCAATGGGTCGGCGCCCGCCTGTAGCAGCTTTTCCCTTACTCCGGGATCAGACAGCACCTTGTTCAGCGCTTCGTTGAGCTTGGCCACTACATCGGCAGGTGTATGTGCAGGCGCCCAGACGCCATACCAAGTGGTCACGGCGAATCCCTTCAGACCAGACTCGTCCATTGTCGGCAATTCAGGCGCAACTTCTGATCGATGTGCGGACGTGACTCCCAGCGCCTTGAGCTTGCCTGCCCGCACAAAACCGATAGAGGAAGGCGCGCTATCGAACATCATGTCTACCTGTCCACCCAGCAGATCCGTCAACGCTGGCGCGCTGCCACGATATGGCACGTGCATCAGGGGTATGCCCGTCAACTGGCTGAACAGCTCGCCAGCGAGATGGCCGGGAGCGCCAATGCTGGACGACGCAAAGGTCAGGGGATTCTTGGATGCCCTGGCCAGTTTGATCAGGCCCTCGATCGATGTAGCCTTAACATTGGGCGATACCACGAGAAGCTGCGGCGTCGATGCAAGCCCCACGATGGGCACGAAATTCTTCAGAGGATCGAATGGCAGATCACTCTTCAAATATGGATTGATGACATGGCCGGAATAGTTGAGCAGCAACGTATACCCGTCCGCCGGCGCACGAGCAACCTGGCCTGCGCCAATCACGCTACTGGCGCCTGGCTTGTTGTCAATAACAACGGTCTGGCCCAGGTCCTCGGAAAGCTTCTGACCGACGATCCTGGCCACGATGTCCGTCGGCCCGCCCGCCGGGAAGGGGACGACCATCGTAATGGGTTTGCGCGGATAGGCTTCTGCAGCCCACGCAGATGCAGTCTGTGCTGCGATCGTTATCCCAAACAGCAGGGTTGCTGCCACCTTAATTGTTTTCATTTGTCTCTCTCCTTGTCCTATATGGCTATTGTTGTAGGGTGCTACGCTTGATGTGTCGGCTTTGCGCAAATTCTATCCATCAGGCACAGACCACGACGTGCTGTTGAATCAATGCTTCGATCTCCCCCGGCTCCAGTCCCAAGAATTCGCTTAGCACCTGCCGCGTATCCTGTCCAAGCCCCGGCGGAGCCAAACGATATTCAACGGGCGTTCTGGATAAGCGGATGGGATTGGCAACTGTGGGGATATTTCCTTTTTGCGGAGAATCAATTGATATCTGCGTATTACGTTGCACTACGTGCGGGTCGGCAAAAGTCTCTTCGATAGTATTGATCGGCCCGCAAGGCACGCCTGCATCCTCCAGTAGCGCTATCCAGTAGGCCGTGTCGTGGCCCGTCATGGCGTCGGCAATATCCGCGATCAGCGCGTCACGGTGCGCTATCCTGGCCGAATTCATCGAAAACCTGGGATCGTCTGCCCACTCCGGGTGCTCGCATGCGTGACAAAAGCGCTTGAACTGCGCGTCATTTCCCACCGCAAGAATCATGTACCCGTCGCGTGTGCGGAAATCCTGGTAGGGCACGATATTTGGATGGGCATTGCCCAGCCTGCCAGGCGACTTCCCGGCCACGAGGTAGTTCATCGCCTGGTTTGCCAGGCTGGCAATCTGAACATCCAGCAACGAAATATCCAGATGCTGACCCAGGCCGGTCTGTCGGCTTTCCATCACTGCGGCGAGTATGCCGGTCGCTGCGTACATGCCCGTCAGAAGATCGGTCATGGCAACGCCGACTTTTTGAGGGCCCGCGCCCGGAAGCCCATCGGGAATCCCGGTGATACTCATCAGACCGCCCATGCCCTGAATCAGAAAATCGTAGCCTGCGCGTCGGGCATACGGCCCCTCCTGGCCGAAGCCCGTAATGGAGCAATAAACAAGGCGCGGATTTAGAATCGCCAGCTCTTCATAGGACAACCCATATCGATTTAGACTGCCGACCTTGAAGTTCTCGATCAGTACATCGCTTTGGGTAGCCATGTCTCGCAGCAGTGCCGCACCCTCCGGTGTCGAAAAATCGATCGCGACCGACTTCTTGTTACGGTTTGTGCTGAGAAAATAGGCCGAATCCCGCTCGCCGCCCGTGGGCGCTTCGCGCCAGGGCGGTCCCCATGCGCGGGTGTCGTCCCCCGTGCCGAGCCGTTCGACTTTGATGACATCCGCACCAAGATCCGCAAGTGTCTGTGCGCACCAGGGACCGGCCAGCACCCGTGAGAGATCCAGCACTCGTAATCCCGACAGCGAGCTCATACGCTAACCCTTTTCGTGAAGGAAAAAATGCTGCCGACTGCGATGAGTATTCGCGAAGCCAAGCCTGCTGCGAACTGGCCGCGAACACCGAATAATTGGATCAATCCGGCGTGCTGCGGTTCTCGAGGTACTTCTCTGCCGCACCGTCTTGCGTACCTTTCCAGACCGCCTGAGCCTGCGTTAGAACCTGCGCCACGCGCTGCCCAACTTCTTCCATGGTGATCGAACTGACGGGGTGGGAAATAATGACCGGCTCCAGGTCCAGCATGCCCAGCGCTTGCCGCGTCAGTACCGTTTCCTTGACGAACTCGGTCGTCACGATGACCGCGGTCGGGATCCCTTGCTTTTCCAACGCGATGGCATCGCGCAGGCACCCCGACGTGCACGATCCACAGTCGCCGATTGCAGTCAGTACGATGTCGTTCTCTTCGATGATCTTATCAATCAGCTCAGGCGCGGCGTCCTTGGAGAAGCTGTGCTTGACGTAATAATTGACTGCCTTGAAATCAATTTCTTTGCTCAAGGCCTCAATGGCGCCGCGCAAAATTTTGTTGGCGTTCCACTTGGAGTTGTCTAAGACACCTAGCCTCAAGCCATCAAGCTGCTCATGCCGCTTAGCAGTGGGCACGGTTACGGAACGAATGACACCGCGTGGATCGAAGACGCGAACCTGTCCGTTTTCTGTTTTCATCAACATGGCAATATCCTTATGTTTCAAAGTGCGCACGTGCCGCTGGAGCAGTCTGGGCCCGCGGCGACGGTGTCAAGGTCAATCGGTTTGAGCACGGGTGTGCTCATATGACCCCATCCCGGAATGACAGCAGAGAATCGGCCCGCTTCCCCACCCATCACAAACAGATGGATGTTGTCGGGGCTATGAATGATGGGAATTCGCGTGTCGTCTTCGCGCTTGTACCATTTGGGAAGGTTCCGGTTGTATACCTTTCCGTACCGATGACCGTAGGCTAGATCGATAAAGCGATTGCCATGGTTCATGAAGATATAGTTGCGGATGTCGGCGCGGCTCCAGCCGTGCTGTGCAATGGTTTTCGCATGCTCGAGCCCCAGCACGACGGCCATATGCCCGCCCAGTACAGCCGAGTTCGACGCGATAGTGCTCATTGCCGAGCAGATGGTATCCAGGATTCCTTCCGGATCATTCGATACGTGATTGGTGACACTGTGAGGCGCCTCGGCGGCGATCGCAAACACCGTGGATTCGGCGGGTTTGTAGCCATGCTCCACGTGGTAGGGAGCAAAAGGACTCTGCGCTTCGTTCTCTGCTACACAATATGTGTATTTGCCAGGATGGCCCAATGTGCTTTTGTCCAGGTCTCCCGGCCACGCGCCGCCTACATTCAACATAATCAAGCGCACTGCGCGTCCTATCGTCGCGTTGGCGCGATTACCCGACCCAAATGCGTTTGCCCCGCCGTTCATATCCAGTTCGCGGGTAATTGGTCCATTCACGACGATCAGCGGAGATGCGACATGCGTCGTTGCCTGGACGCCGTTCAGGTTGAAGGCAGCATCTGTCAGCGCCAGTATGGCAGCCCTTACGACCGGTGCGTAGGAGGCCTTGCAGCCTGCCATGACCATGTTGATCGCCAGCACTTCGCGGGTCAATTCGCCCCAGCGAGGCGCTACCTTGCACTCTACGTGCTCGGGGTCTCCGCCGAGCACCTGCACGACATCATCGACCTTTTCCTGCGTGGGCGGAACGACGGGCAAACCGTCGCTAAAACCCTTTTCGTAGTAGTACTCCACCAAGTCGACGTCAGCCTCGACCAAACTGCCCTGTGTTGCCGTGCCCATCATTTTGTACTCCTGCACTAAAAAGATGAGTCCATCATAAGCACACCGGTTATTATTGCCAATCCGAATCTATTGATTCTCATAATTGTCAAAAAAACATAAATAATTTGGTGCGTGGCATAGTGTCCTTTTCTTCGTCATTTCCCTATCCCGCCATGATCCATACCGACCGACTCAATTTCAGCGCCAAGGAGCTGCTCGCGATTAAGGCAGTAGCCGATTACGGAAGTTTCAACGCAGCCGCAATCACGTTGCATATGTCGCAGCCGGTACTCACGCGAACCGTGCAACGTGTCGAGGGCTTGCTGGGATTGACGCTATTCAATCGCACTACACGCAAGGTGGAGATCACCGATGCCGGCAAGGAGTTCGTCGCTTTAGCCGAGCGTGTGCTCAATGACGTACAGATATACCTGACAGCGGTCCAGGAACGAACCAACGAGCAACGGGGCCAGGTTGTCATTTCGTCAGTGATGTCAGTCGCTTGTACCGTACTTCCCACAATCGTGGCGCGCTATAAGCAGGAGCGTCCTGGCGTCGACCTCCATATCTATGAAGGCGTGCACGGAAATGTGATTGAGAACGTAAGATCGGGTGTCGCAGACATCGGCCTAACGTATCTGGATGATATTGCACCAATCTTTGCCCAGAAGCCGCTTAGCAAACAGTATTTTCACGTTGTCTTGCCCAAGGGGCATCGACTCGAAAGACGCAGGCAGATTTCCTGGAGTGCCTTGCAGGGCCAGCAGTTGGTTTCGCTGCCTTCCGACTCCCGCACCCGACGGTTGATCGATGCAACAGCCATAACTGCGGGGTTAAATCTTTCCCACGACATTACGGTGACACAATTCACAACCATGTTGCAGTTCGTCGCCAGCGGCGTTGGCATTGCCATTGTCCCAGAGGGTGCATTGGCTGAGGCGCTCAGTATTGGCCTCTCGATTCGCCCGCTGGTTCAACCACGTATCAGTCGTGTTCTAGGGCTGATCACCCTCAAGGAACGTAGTCAATCGCCATTTGGCGAAGCGCTAATTGAACAGCTGGAATGCGAATGGAAACGGCTGAACGTCGCCTCAAAATATCAGTCAGTGCGCTAAGCCCTATGGAGTATGGACAGCATTCAGGCTTGGCAACGTCATAAACGGCTCCAAGAAAATGACTGCACATCCAATTTCGCAGAAAGTTTTCTAGACCGTAGTGCGCTGGTAAATGGCCCGGCCACGGATACTTCATAACCCGGTTAAGGTCACAGCTGAACCTGACTGTTGCTTCCATCTGAAGCGCTAAAATGCGTTTACTATAATATGTCTGAACAAATATTCGCTAGGCACGAAAACTTTCGACAATAACGTACTTAATCCCATCAACAGCGCCACAGAGTCCGTGTCCAATAGATGAAACCGACTAAAGCAGAACCTCGTTATTTACAGTTACGTAACCTGCTTGAGGAAGATATTCGCTCCGGCAAGTATGCAGTCGGGCAACTGATGCCGCGAGAAGAAGAGTTTGCTGAACAGTATCAAGTTAGTCGTCATACCGTTCGCGAGGCGTTGCGCGGCTTAGTGGATGCCGGCATGGTGGAGAGGTTCCCCCGTCGTGGAACTTTCGTCAAATCGACGAAACGCGAGTCAGCAAAGTCGAAGTTCATGGCTGGCGTAGCCAATGTTCAAGATGTTCTCCAGTACACGGCGCAGACGCGGCTCAACATCCTGATGCGTTCGCGAGTGAAGGTTCCGCAGTCGCTTGCCAAACAGCTGGACGCTAAGGTCGAGGGTGAATGGATACGCTTTGTATGCTGCCGCTGGCGGGCCGATAGCGATACACCGATCGGATTTTCCAATCTATATGTATTGCCCGAGCATGAAAGCGTCGGCGAGGCCGTCGAACGTGAAGGAGGCAGCGTTTTTGAGCTGCTGGAAAGCAGGTTTAGCTTGCCGGTGCGGCGCGTATGGCAAAAAATTGAGGCGGCGCTGATGCCGGAAGAAGCGCCCTGGTCGCTACGGAACGAGCAGGGCGCGCCAGCATTGCGTCTGCTGCGCGCATATTATGACGAATCGGGCAGGATGCTGACGTTTTCGGACAACTATTTTCTGAGTGACCGTTTCCAGCTCATTGCCCAATGGGAGCATGTCAGCCAATAGACGAGACAGAAGAAAAGCCGCCAGTATGGAAATGAAGTGGCTAGTCTTCCTTCAGTCTCAGTCGAACCGCTTCAAGCTACGGCTTTTCCTCTATGGCTACCGTTATGCTGTCGAGCGTTCAACGTTCGAAAGCAACGACTTGCTGTCGCTGCTCTCCAAGCCCTGAAATGCTCACCGTCATGACGTCGCCTGGTTGTAAGAAACGGGGTGGCGTCATACCTAACCCGACGCCTGGCGGTGTGCCCGTCGTAATGACGTCGCCCGGCTCAAGTGTCATGAATTCGCTCACATAGCTGACGATTTTTTTGACGTCAAAGATCATCGTGCGTGTGTTGCCGGATTGCATGGCCTCGCCATTAACAAGTAGCGAGACATCGAGCGATTGCGGATCGTCAATCTCATCGGCCGTTACCAGCCACGGCCCTATCGGTCCGAACGTATCGCATCCCTTGCCCTTATCCCAGGTGCCGCCGCGCTCCATTTGGTAACTGCGCTCGCTGACGTCATTCACAATGCAGTACCCGGCGACATAATTGAGCGCTTCGTCTAGCGGGACATAGCGGGCACGGGTGCCGATCACGATACCTAGCTCCGCTTCCCAATCGACCTTACTCGCTCCGCGCGGAATGACGACCGGGTCATTCGGCCCTTGAATACAGCTGCTTGCCTTCATAAAGATGACCGGCTCTTCGGGGATGGGCGCACCAACCTCTTTGGCATGATCATAGAAATTCAGGCCAATGGCAATGAACTTTCGAATGCCACCAACCGGTTCGGCGATCCTGACAGGCGCTTTCACAACTGGCATGGATGCCAGATCGATGCCTTTCAGGCGCTCTAACAACGCCGCGTTCAGTTCCGGAGCTTGAATATCAGAGACGAACGAAGAAATATCCCGTATCGAACCATCCGTGTGTATGGCGCCTGCTTTCTCACGACCTTTCTCTCCAAACCTCAACAACTTCATTTCTGCTCCTGGTTATACAAAGAAAAGAGGCCGCCGCCCACGCGTCGGACCCTTTTATCCTTCAATCATTCGGGTTTTATATTTCCTTTATCGATGGTTTCTTTCCAGAGGGCGAGCTCACGCGTCAGAAATTCTCGGGTCTCTTCCACTGTGGCAATACGCGCTGTTGCCGTGACCGCCGTGAACTTCTCTTGCACGGACGGCAGCTGGAGCACTTCATTCGTGACGCGATTGAGCGTCTGAATGATTTCTGGCGATGTCCCTTTTGGAACCATGACCGCCATCCATGTTGCGGCATCGAAGCCATCGACGCCGGCCTCATGAACGCTCTTTACGTCCGGAAAGCGCGGAGAGCCCTTTTTGCTGCCGACAGCGAAGATTTTGAGTCGCCCCGCTTCCACATGCGACATGATGGCAGGGCCGGACTCGAACATCATCTGGGTATCACCGCCAATTAGGCCTGTCAGCGCGGCGGTCGCTCCTCGGTAGGGGATGTGCCGGATTTCCATGCCGGTCTGGTTCTTGAGCATCTCCATGGTGAGGTGATTGGTGAGTCCGACGCCGCCCGACGCGTAGTTATACTTTTCGGGATTCTTTTTTACCAACTCAATGAGTTCGTTGAGATTCTTGGCCGGGAAGTCGCTTCGGGCAACCAGAAACTGAGGCACCTCCAGAATCATCGCAACCGGCTCGAAGTCTTCCATTGTCTGATATGGAATGTCTTTGTACAGGTTCGGATTGATGGCTAAAGGGCCGCTGGATGCGATCAACACGGTATATCCGTCGTTAGGAGCGCGCTTGGCCGCCTCGATTCCAATAATGCCGCCAGCACCGCCTTTGTTTTCGATGTAGATGGGCTGGCCGACAACTTTGGCCATTTCGTCCGCCATCGCGCGTGCCAGGATATCTGTCGTTTGTCCGGCCGGAAACGGGACGACCACTTTGATGGGGTGGTCTGGGTAGGCCGCTGCAGCTTGGCTCCCCCACCAAGTCATGGCGGCAAGGGCTGCGATTTGCATGAACTTCATTTGTTGTCTCCTATGTGTTTTGAATGGCAGATTGTAATGTACGTATAAATCAAGTTCGTGTAAAGTATATACGTACAAATCAAAATGAGAAAGACATGGAACCATGCGAGCAACCTCCCCATTCGGCCGCCGACACCTTGGAGCTGCCTTATCGCGATCTCACCGTACTCGAACTCGGGCATAGTGTTGCCGCACCGTTCGCAGGCCAGATTCTGGCGGATTTAGGCGCACGGGTAGTGAAAGTAGAAAAGCCCAGCGGCGATGATGCGCGCGGATGGGGGCCACCGTTCATAGATGAAACCTCTGCGATATTCCAGGCGCTCAACCGGAACAAACAGTCGATCATATGCTCACTGCGTGACGCCGACCAAGTCGATGCACTTATCCACTTTATTGACGCCGAGGTCGATGTCGTTATTCAAAATTTACGCCCGGGCCAGGTAGACGATCTAGGGTTGGACGCGAAATCGTTGCGTGCCCGCAAAGCGTCTCTTGTGTACTGCAACATGGGCGCGTTCGGCAGCAAGGGGCCACTGAAGGACCGCCCCGGCTATGACCCGCTCATGCAGGCGTTCGGCGGGATCATGAGCACCACCGGGGAGGAAGGGCGGCCGTCGGTGCGGGTTGCCTCGTCTATCGTCGATATGGGCACCGGAATGTGGGCCGTAATAGCGATTCTCAGCGCTCTACAGTCTCGCGTCGCGACTGGGCAGGGTTCGCTTGTCGATGTCTCGCTTTTCGAGACATCAGCCACATGGATGTCGATCATCGCCGCTCAGGCCTCGGTTACCGGCATTTCGCCCGGCCGGTACGGCTCCGGCGCGGCCAGCATCGTTCCCTATAAGGCCTATACCACCACTGATGGCGAAGTGGTGGTCGCCGCAGGCAGTGATAGCCTGTTTCGCAAACTGGCTGTCGCCCTAAGTCGCGCAGAATGGGCTGATGATAAGCGGTTTTGTGACAACCCGGCGCGAGTTTTGCATCAAGCCGAATTGTATGGATTGCTCGATCCCATTTTTGCGACTAAATCTACGTCCGAATGGATGGCTTCCATGGAGGCGGCGGGTATTCCTGCAGCGCCGGTCAATACTGTGATGCAGATGCTCGAGCATCCACAAACGGCCGCGCTTGGTCTAATCCAGACTCTTCCCGGTTGTTCGATGCCCGTCCTCGGATTGCCTATCAGCTATGACGGGCATCGCCCCGTTCCCAGAAGTGCATCGCCAGTTCTAGGTGCGGACACTTCCTCCATCCTTGACCCTTATTTATCGATACTACAGGTACGCAACAATGTCCCTAGTTGACCAACACTACGACACCATCGAGCTGGCAAGACCTCGCGCCCATGTCTTGCAGGTCACTCTTAATCGGCCCGCATCTGGCAATGCGATCAGTACCCAGATGGGCCACGATCTGCTGAATCTATGGAATCGACTGACCGCGGATAGTGAAGACTATCGCTGCGTTGTCCTTACAGGTAGCGGCAATCGTATCTTTTGCGCGGGTGGCGACCTGAAAGAGCGTAATGGTATGAGCAAGAGTACGTGGCAACGGCAGCACGAATTGTTCGAGCGTATGTATTGGACTCTCATCGATATGCCGTTGCCGGTCATTGCAGCGGTTAATGGGCATGCCTATGCCGGCGGATTAGAGCTGGCTCTATCTTGCGATTTCATTTACGCCGACCTGGACGTCCGGTTCGCACTAACAGAAGTCACGCTGGGCATCATGCCGGGCGCGGGAGGCACCCAATTGCTGCCGCGAGCAGTGGGGCAGCGGCGTGCAAAGGAAATTTTAATGACAGGAGCCCCGTTCACGGCACAACAGGCCTTGGAATGGGGGGTGGTAAGCCAAATTTGTGATGGGTCTACGGCTGTCGAGCGGGCGCTCGACACGGCGGCTCGCATTGCAGAGAATGCGCCACTTTCGGTACGGCAAATCAAGAAGTCTGTCCGCTACGGCGGGGAGATGGAACTGCGTACTGCGCTGCGGTTCGAAGTCGAGGCCTACAACCATTTGGTGGATACAGAAGATCGCGTTGAAGGCGTACTCGCCTTCAACGAAAAGCGAAAGCCGATCTTTCAGGGCAAGTAAACATATAGTGTAAAAACAGGAGAAAGACGTGGAACGAGATGTAGTGATGCGCGAGGTGGGCCTGAGAGATGGAATCCAGGGAATAACCGACTTTGTGGAAACTGAGGACAAGCTACGGTGGATACGCGCTGAAGCAGATGCCGGAATGCCGGAGATCGAGGTGACATCCTATGTGCCTCCTAAACTATTGCCCCAATTCGCTGACGCGGAAGCGGTTACACGTGAATCACTGAGCGTGGTGGGGCTGAAAGTCGCCGCCCTTATTCCGAACATCAAAGGGGCCCAGCGCGGTTTCGAACTTGGTGTACATAAGCTGAACTTTGTAATGTCGGTCAGCGAGACCCACAACCAGAAAAATGTTCGTCGCAGCCGTGAAACGTCCCTCGAAGAGTTCCGCAGTATCGTTGCAAGCGCTCGAGAAATCCCGTCCCATAAAAGACCGGTGATATGCGGTGGTCTTGCAACCGCGCTGGGTTGCTCATATGAGGGCAAGATTGAGATTTCGGAAGTCGTGCGGTGGACGGTCGCCTTACTCGAAGCGGGCGCGGACGAGCTCATTATCCCGGATACGGTGGGCTATGCCGCCCCTGCATTGGTCAAACAGGTATTCCGCGCAGTGCTGGCTGAAGCCGGCGACATACCCGTGGCCGCGCACTTTCATGACACCCGAGGTACCGGACTTGCCAACTTGGCGGCGGCGCTGGAAACAGGCGTCAGGCACTTCGATGCGTCCCTTGGGGGGATGGGCGGTTGTCCATTCGCGCCGGGCGCCAGTGGCAATATCGTGATGGAAGACGCAGTGTATATGCTCGAGTCCATGGGTTTGCGCACCGGCATTGACATTGAAAAGCTGATTGGTGTGCGCGACGTGGTGACCAAGAGTCTGCCTAATCTGCGCCTGGATGGTGCCATATCACGAGCGGGTCTGCCTCGCGGTTTCTCCCCAGCGACAGCCAGCGCCGCTGCTTAGTTTCAAGCTCCGCTCGAATACAAAAACATCACTGCACTCGGCGGTTAGCCGTTGTGCCGGATAGAGGAATATATAGAATGACCACAGAACTGACCATGATGGAAGTGGGCGATGATTACACTGACATCCGCGAGAGCGTAAAAAGGATTTGCGCCGACTTCCCCGGTACCTACTGGAACGAGTTAGACGAACGGCGCGAGTATCCGGAGGCATTTGTGCGGGCCCTGACGGATTCAGGATTTCTGGGGGCACTCATACCGGAGGAGTACGGTGGGAGCGGAATGCAGCTAAGGGCCGCCGCTGTCATCCTTGAGGAAATCCATGCCTCGGGTTGCAATGCCGGAGCATGCCATGCCCAGATGTATACGATGGGAACACTCCTGCGCCATGGCTCCGACGAACAAAAGCAAATGTACCTCCCCAAGATCGCCAATGGGGAACTTCGCCTTCAGGCTTTCGGTGTAACGGAACCCACCAGTGGCACAGACACGACCAAGCTCAAAACCCGTGCAGAACGCCAGGGCGATCACTACATTATCAACGGACAGAAGGTGTGGACGTCGCGCGCACTGCAATCCGATCTCATGCTATTGCTTGCCCGGACCACTCCTTACGACCAGGTTCAGAAGAAGAGCGATGGGCTGTCAGTGTTCCTCGTGGATATGCGTGGGCTGATAGGCAAGGGGCTTGAAATACGACCGCTGAAGGCGATGGTGAATCACAACGCCACGGAAGTGTTTTTCGACAATCTCAAAATACCTGCGGACAGCTTGATCGGTGAGGAGGGAAAAGGCTTCCGTTACATCCTGGATGGCATGAACGCGGAGCGCATCCTGGTCGCATCAGAAGCGATAGGCGACGCGCGTTGGTTTATTGACACCGCTGTGAAATATGCCAACGAACGCCAAGTGTTCGATCGTCCCATCAGCATGAACCAGGGCATCCAGTTTCCAATCGCCCGGGCTTACACGGAGATGCGCGCGGCCGATCTGGTGCTGCGCAAAGCCGCAACGCTATTCGAGCAGGGTAAGCCATGTGGAGAGGACGCCAATATCGGCAAGCTGCTGGCGTCGGAAGCCTCGTGGCATGCAGGTGAAGCTTGCCTGCAAACGCATGGCGGATTCGGATTCGCGAGTGAATACCATGTGGAGCGCAAGTGGCGGGAAGCACGTCTGCTGCAAATCGCACCTATATCGACAAACCTGATTCTCTCTTATGTTGGGCAGCATGTACTGGGTATGCACCGGTCGTTTTAGGCATTAATACTGATAAGGAAGCAGAATGGGATTGACCCTAGAACTTGCAAGATTGGTGGCTGATGCTCGGTCGCAGGACATTGACGATGCCGCGCTCACAGCCGCAGGGCTCGGCTTTATGGATACCATTGCCACCGCGTTTGCCGGGGCGCATGAGGACGCGTCTCAAAAAGCGTTGGCATTCGCCCGAAAGCGTTCGATAGCAGACAGTGGACTTTGCGCCTTACCCTGGTTGCCAGATGCCTTGCCTGCATCCCTGGCCGCTCTCGTTTTCGGCACGGCCGCTCATGCGCTTGATTTTGATGACGTGGCTTTATCCGGCCACCCGAGCGCAGTCTTGGTTCCGAGCATTCTCTGCGAGGGGCTTGCCACAAGACGATCAGGTCGGACATGCCTCGAGGCGTATGTCATTGGTTATCAAGTTTGGGCAGAGCTCTTTCGCCGTGAGCCTGACCCCCTGCATACCAAGGGATGGCACCCCACGGCCGCCTATGGCGTACTCGCTGCGTCAGCCGCTATTGCATATATGCGCCAAACCAACGCACACGATATCGCTACTACGCTTGCAGTCGCGGCTAGCCTTTCAAGCGGACTGGTATCTAATTTTGGAACGATGACGAAACCCTTGCATGCCGGCCGCGCAGCCTCGCTGGCATTTGAGGCGAATGAATACACGAGTCTTGGACTCACGGCTTCGCACGACGCACTGGAGCACGATTCCGGCTTTGTGAATGCCATCTCGCCTGAAGGTCGAGCTGATCGGCTATCCCCAATACTGAGGGGCGGCGCGTGGCAGATTTCCCGCCACGGCCTCTGCATTAAGCAGTATCCCGTTTGCTATGGCGCTCACCGAGCAATCGATGGCGCTATCGATCTTGCTACAGCTTACGATATCCAGTTTGAAGACGTCGTACGCGTGGGTGTGGGCCTGGGGCGCTCACAGTTGGCCATGCTGCGTAATAATAGTCCCAAGACTGGCCTCGAAGCGAAGTTCTCAATCCAATTTGCGATCGCGGCTGCTATGGACCAGCGCTCTGTTTCGTTGTCCCAGCTGACTGATGAGTACGTTACGCGCCCTCACATCCAGAATTTCTACGAAAAGGTCGATACTTGGTGTATTGAAGAGCCTGATCCGGGCGATCCTACCTTCTCCCGGTACGATGAGGTACGAATCGATTTGAAGGATAGGCAGACCTTACACTCCGGCGACGTCTTATACCCCCGCGGACATGCCGAGAACCCCGTCACTGCCGAATCTTTGCAAAAGAAGTTCGATGATTGCCTGCAGCGTTTCGCCGCCGAGGAGAAACTCGCTACTGGTCGGGTGTCGCGACTCGACCCGGATGCGCTTTTCGTCAAGCTTGGCGCGATGGCTGCTTGCGAGGATGTCTCGTTCCTCTTCATACAATGAGGTTGACATGATAAGGTGCGAAGCACTAATTCCTTGGTCATCGGATCTCGTGACTTTGGGGCGACGCTATGCCGACCGGATTGCTGTGCAGGACGGCGCTAACGATCTAACGTACTCGGGGCTTTGCGCTAAAGCGCACGCGTTAGCGGCGGTGCTTTGCACACCTGAGCACCGCCCTGGACGACGCATAGGGGTATTGCTAGGCAACGGCATACCCGCTGTGGTGGCCGATTACGCGCTGTCCATCATTGGCGGGTGCATCGTGCATCTGAATCCCGCCTATTCGGAATCGGATCTTCAGTGGTGCCTGCAAATCGCACCGTTTGACCTCCTGATTACCGAGTTTGCTTTACTTGAGCGCGTGGCCGACCTGGGCATCGAGACGCTGGTCTTCGATGATGCTTCGCTTCAAAGCGCCCCAATGCCGGACCTTCCGTTGCCGGCGGTACGAGGTGGTACAGAAGCCCGCATCATCTTTACGTCCGGCTCCACTGGCAAGCCCAAAGCCGTGGTATATACGCAGCAAAAACGGTGGATGGCCGCCACCGTATTACGCAGTGTATTGTCCTATCGGCCGGACGCCAGCGGAGGCATTGCCTTGATGACGCCCTATGTGCATGGAGCCTCAAGCTTGGCAAGAGCCTACCTTGATTGCGGTGGTTGTGTCATTCTTATGGCTGGTGTTGACAGCGCACGCTTGCGCAGCGGCCTCCAGGTCCGCGAGATCGATGCGCTATTTGCGCCGCCCTCGGTTCTCGCCAAAGTGGCAGAGGCATTGGATGGAGACACCTTCCTGCATGTGCGGTGCGTTTATTCGGGTACGCAGCCATTGCCAGTCAGTACGTATCAGAAGGCCGTTGCGATTTTCGGCAAATCCGTCCGCATCACTTACGGAAAGAGCGAGAATCTGAATCCCATCAGTGTGCTCGATCCGCAGGAAGCTGATGAGGTGTATGCCGCAAACGATCCTTCCGCAGGAACGTGTACGGGCTATCTTGGTCCCGGTGTCGAAGTGAAATTGTCAGATTCCGGTGAAATTCTCCTTCGCTCACAACATGGTTATGATGGGTATCTAACGGAGTCAGGATTTATTCCCCAAACGGCAAACGATTGGCACGAAACGGGTGACCGAGGGTATTTTGACGAAGCTGGGCGCCTGTGGCTTACCGGGCGTACTTCAGATGTGATCAATACGGGCGGGTATATGGTGAGCCCCGATGAAATCGAAGCGGCGCTTTCCATAGAAGATGCGGCCAGGGAGATTTGTGTCTTAGGCTTGCCTTCCAGCTACTGGACGCAGATCATTGTTTGCGCCTACGTGCCGCGCGATAAGACTTCCAATTCGGCTACGGGTCTTATGAATGCGCTGACGCACCTCACCAAGTACAAGCGACCACGCTTATATGTCGCGATGAATAGTATGATCAGAACACCCGCGGGTAAAGTCGACAGACGAGCGACCAGAGACTGGATTATGGCCAACTATACTCTGATAGATGGGCCGTACCCCGTTCTGGAATTCAGGGGAACTGAGACAAGATAACAATTTGTTCTTTTCGACGCGGAGGCTCATGACCATGTGGAGTGCCGAGCGTGTCGCTAATCACATTGATTGACCAACTCCTAGACCGCGGACGTAAGGACATACGCAAGGACCTTGATTTCGGATCTGTATCGGCCGGTAGATGGTTGCTCGATCCTTTCATCTGAAGCCTGGCGAGCGCGCACTGCGAGTTGTGCGCATACGCAGTCACGAGCCTAGCAAGTTGGCATGTACCGAGACTTTCCTAGCTCGGCGTCCGGCAGCGGATGTTTCGATTAACCTTCCCGAACTACCTCTACGTTGATTTCAACGATTCATCCTTCCAGACCTACCCATCCCGCCGCAAGTTCGTCAGCGGAAGCGCCGTTTTATACGAAACTTGCTTGAGCGCGAAGCTGGAGCGAATTTTCTCGATTCCGGGAATGGGTGTGAGTTGCTCCAGGATAAAGCGCTCGAGCGCGGCAATGTCGGAAACAGCGACCCGGATCAGATAGTCTGAATCGCCTGTCATTAAATAACACTCCATAACTTCGTCGTGTACGACGATACGCTGCTCGAAATTGGCCAGGGCTTGCTTTGCTTGCGACTTCAGGCTGATGGATATGAAGACGTTTAATCCCAAACCCAGCGCGGCGGCGTTGGCCAGGGCAACATAGCGTCCAATAATTCCAGCGCTTTCCAGCGCTTTGACGCGTGCCAAACAGGGCGACGGGGACAAATGCACGCGCTTTGCCAGTTCGACATTGCTTAGTGAACCGTCTTGTTGCAGTTCGTCAAGAATTCGGAGATCTATCGTATCGAGCTTCATTATTTTGCATTCATGCTGTTTTGCAGCATTTTATGCTGAATTTAGGTCAAAATCATGTCGATTTTGATAGCACATTTTGGGCGAGCTTGTACACACTATATAGTCCGTCCCGACGCTCAAACTGTGCTGGAGCTTCCCATGAACGCATCACTTTCTCTTTCACATTACACACACGATCGCAGCGATACCACTATCGACATCGATCCCGAGGAAACGGCAGAGTGGCGCGAGGCGTTCCAGTCATTATTGGCGGCACATGGGCCTGCACGCGCCGGCTTCATGCTGGGCGAGCTGGAAAAGCTGGCTTCCAGTGCCGGAATCGCATGGAACGCCCCCCTGGGAACACCTTATGTCAATACCATTGCGGTAGATCGGCAAGCCCCGTTCCCCGGCGATTTGGCATTGGAAGAAAAACTGGGCGCGATCATGCGCTGGAATGCGCTGGTCATGGTGGTGCGCGCGAACGCAGCTTATGGCGAGTTGGGTGGCCACATTGCCAGCTATGCCAGCGCGGCTGATCTGTTCGAGGTGGGCTTTAATCATTTTTTCCACGCCCGCGAACACACCGCAGGCGGGCATGGCGGCGACCTGGTGTTTTTTCAGCCACACAGCGCACCAGGCGTCTACGCCCGCGCCTTTTTGGAAGGACGGCTTACGCAGGCCGACCTGCAACATTACCGGCAGGAACTCGAAGGCCCGTGCCACGGCGCGAGGGGGCTGTCCAGCTATCCTCACCCCTATCTCATGCCGGATTTCTGGCAGTTTCCCACTGGCTCCATGGGCATAGGTCCCATCAGTTCCATCTACCAAGCCCGCTTCATGCGTTATCTGACCCATCGAGGTCTGATCAGTTGCGAGGGCCGCAAGGTCTGGGGTGTCTTTGGCGATGGTGAAATGGACGAACCCGAATCCATGAGCGCCCTGACGCTGGCTGCCCGGGAAGGCCTGGACAACCTGGTTTGGGTCGTCAACTGCAATCTGCAGCGGCTCGATGGTCCGGTGCGCGGTAACGGCAGAGTCATTGACGAGTTGGAAAAACTGTTTCTCGGTGCCGGCTGGAATGTCATTAAAACGCTGTGGGGGAGTGATTGGGATGGTCTGTTTGCCCGCGACCATAATGGCGCACTGACTTCGGCATTATCCCGGACGGTAGACGGCCAGATGCAGACGTTTGCCGCCAAGGATGGCCGTTATAACCGCGATCATTTCTTTGGTCAGAATGACGAGTTGAAGCGATTGGTTGAAGGCTTGAGCGACGAGCAAATCGACAGGCTTCGGCGCGGTGGTCACGATGTCGTGAAGATCTATGCCGCCTATGCCGCGGCAGCTGAACATAAAGGTCAGCCCACCGTTATTTTCGCCCATACCAAAAAAGGCTACGGTATGGGCAGCGCCGGCCAAGGTCGCATGACCACGCATTCTCATAAAAAGCTGGATGCCGGTGATTTGATTGCGTTTCGCGACCGGTTCAAGCTGCCTTTGACCGATGAGCAAGTCGTGGGACTCGAATTCTACAAACCGGCGGCTGGCAGCCCGGAAATGCAATATCTTCATGCCAAACGTAATTCGTTGGGCGGCTACCTGCCTGCACGAAATACTGAGGTCGCCATCGTACCTGTTCCTGATTTGGAGCGTTACGGTCGATTCGCGCTTGCGGAAAGCGGCCGCGAAATGTCGACCACCATGGCTTTCGTACGCCTGTTAGGGGCACTTCTTAAAGACGATGGTTTGGGCGCGCGCATTGTTCCTATCGTGGCTGACGAGGCGCGCACCTTTGGCATGGCCAATCTGTTCAAGCAGGTTGGAATCTACTCCAGTGTAGGGCAGCGATATGAGCCTGAAGACATCGGTTCGATATTGCACTACCACGAAGCCATCGATGGGCAAATTCTTGAGGAAGGTATTAGCGAAGCCGGCGCGATATCCAGCTGGGTAGCCGCCGCCACCAGCTATAGCGTCCATGGTACGGCGATGCTTCCGTTCTATATCTACTACTCGATGTTTGGCTTCCAGCGCGTCGGCGATTTGATCTGGGCGGCCGCCGACCAGCGTCCACGGGGGTTTTTGATAGGTGCGACCTCGGGACGTACTACCCTGGCGGGCGAAGGACTCCAGCACCAGGACGGGACCAGCCACCTCGTCGCCAGCACCATTCCAAACTGCAAGGCCTACGACCCCGCATTTGCCTGTGAGTTGGCCGTTATCGTCGACCAGGGCATGCGCGATATGCTGGTCGATCAGAAAGACGTGTTCTATTACATCACCACGATGAATGAGAATTACGTCCAGCCCGCCTTGGTTGAAGACTCGGGCGATGGCATCTTGCGCGGCGCCTACCGGTTCGCGCGCTTTGAAGCCGCGGGCGCCGCCACGGCCGCGAACGGGAAGGCCGCCGGCTTGCCCACTCGCGTCACATTACTCGGCTCTGGTGCAATATTGATTGAAGTCATCAAGGCCGCAGAGACACTGGCGCAAATGGGTATTACCAGCGATGTGCTGAGCATCACAAGCTGGAGCGAACTGGCGCGCGATGGGCAGCGCTATCAATCCGCCCGCTTGGAGAACACGCCCTTGGAAGGCCAGGCCTTTATTGCAGAGCAGTTGGCAGACAGCGGCGGGCCCATAATTGCCGCCACCGACTACGTACGTTTGGTTCCCGAATCGATACGCGCCTACCTGCCGGCCGGACGGGAATATATTACCTTGGGCACCGACGGCTTCGGACGCAGCGACACGCGCGCGAAGTTGCGGCGCTTCTTTGATGTGGATGCGCAGGCGGTGGTGAATGCAGCGTTGATCAGTTTGGGGCAGAAGGCTCAGTGAGTGCAATCTACCCCATCCGTTCCGTCTGACGGTGTGAGAGAAAATGTTTTGCGGTAGAGCCGGAATGGACTTTGTGCACGACGCAATGCTGCCATGATGGTGGCCGGGAAGGAGCCGGACGTGGTGTTGAGCGTCTGTTATATTTACTGCGCAGCCGCCCCTTCGGTCACTCAGTCATTATAAAGAGGTATTCCATGCGATTGATCTCCAGGCTCTTTATGGGTGTGCTTCCCGCGATGGCCTGCGTAGCAATGACATTTCCCGCCTACGCGCAGAAAGCCGGTGCCCTTCCTCAGTCAATGACGCTCGTAGTCGGCTATGCGCCGGGCGGCGCAGCCGATACGGTCGCGCGCGCCTATGCCGAGCAATTGCGCAAGGATGGCGCCGGGATTGTTATTGTTGAAAACCGGCCTGGCGCGTCCGGACGGATTGGCCTTAATTATGTGAAAGATTCAAAGGCGGACGGCAGCACCATGTATCTGGTTCCGTCTCCGCTACTGACGATCTTTCCATTGACGTACAAAGCGCCGGGCTACAACGCCGAGACTGACCTGCGCGCCGTCGCGACACTGGTAGATATCCCGACCGCCATAGTCACAGGTGCATCGCAGCCATTTGACGGTATGAAAGATTATGTCGAATGGGCCAAGAAGAACCCTGCTGCGGTGACCAGCCTTGGTGTCGCGACCCTGGGCAGCTCGGGTCACTTGGGCATACTTGCCGTCAATGAAAATCATAATATGAAGATCGAACCGGTCGCCTATCGGGGTGCATCACCGATGCTCATCGACGTATCCAGCGGCGTCGTATCCATTGGATGGGACGCGGTAGCCAGCATGATGCCGCTTTACCAGGCCAAGAAAATCAAATTCCTTGGTGTTAGCGGTACCAGCCGGCTCGACGCGCTACCAGAGGTCAGGACACTTGCCGAACAGGGCTTTCCCGAATTCAAGGCCGCCACAAGTTTTTATGGCATTGTCGTCCCGGCCAAGACACCCGAGAACACGATCAAGGTACTTGAAGACGCATTCCTGAAAGCGTCCGAAGCACCGGCGTTGCGGGAGCAGCTTGCCGCGAAAGGCCTCGTGATGGCACCCGCCAAAGGCCAGGATATGGCAAAACGTGCACGCGATGAGCTTGCTTCGTGGCGCCCTGTTGTGGAACGCACGGGCATCGTAATGGACTGATTCAGTCGCGAAAGCCGCAATGGCGATCACGGTCGCGTGGCGGTTCTTTTCAAAATACGGGCTGGCCAATGGTTTCAGTGGCGCTTTCGAACACAGATGCGTTTCGCAACAACTCATCATCGCTGCCATAACGAGTCACAAATTGAATGCCTGTGGGCAATCCATCTCGGGCCTGTCCACAAGGAAGTGTGATGGCGGGATGTCCCGTCATGTTGAAAAGCATGGTCCACGGATACCAGTGGGTGCGAATTCCTTCATACAACTTTCCATCCATTTCAAAAGGATCAAACAAGTCCGTATCCAAAGGCAGCGCCGTCCTGGTAATCGTCGGCGTCACGAGCAAGTCAGCCCCGTCGAAAAGGCCCTGCATCCTTTTGAATAGCATGCTTCGGGTGAACATTGCCTCTTGGTAGGCGACCGCGCTGAACTCGCCTGCCGACAGGATCTGCCGACGAAAGGTTGCGCTGAACGTGTCCCCATGCTGCTCGATCAACGATAGGAAACGAGAGCGCCAAACCGTGTGATTGATGATTCGCCATATCGGCTCGACAATAAAGTCCTCGGCATCGAAAGGCTCCAGCATCGCGCCAAGACCCGCCAGCGTCTGAAGTGCCGCATCGAAAGTTTCGCGCACATCGGCCGACACCTCCCGCCCTTGCGGCGCATGACAATAGCGGACACGTTTACCACTCAGGTCACCTTGGTAGCGCGCGGCAGCGGCGTAGTCTGCACGTTTCAGTCCAATCGACCAGGGGTCCAGTGCATAGTCGCCGCACATTACCTGCAACATTAATCCGGTATCTGCTACCGTTCGCGTCATTGGTGTGACGTAGGTCTGATTCCCGAACAAATCCAGTGCCTGGCTGTGCGGGACAACGCCGTTGCTCTGTTTGATGCCCACCACGCCATTGCAGGCGGCCGGGATACGGGTCGAGCCACCGCCATCTGTCGCAATAGCCAATGGCGTAATGCCAGCTGCCGTAGCGACCGCCGCCCCGCCACTGGAGCCGCCGCTAGTTCGACGAGTGTCCCAGGCGTTGCATGTTTGACCAAATAGCGGTGAGCGCGTGAACGGCTGCGAACCGAACTCCGGCGTGGTTGTTTTACCGAGCAGTATTGCGCCCTCGGCCTTCAGCCGTGCGACTGCAGGGGCGTCTTCCGCAGGAACGTTATCTTTATAGAGCGTCGTTCCGAAAGTAGTCCGCACGCCGGCCGTATGGACGAGGTCTTTTACGGTATAGGGAATGCCATGCAATAGGCCCAGAGGGGCGCCGTCCATCATGGCTTGCTCGGCTTGGCGCGCCTGTGCCATCGCCTGTTCACCGCATAGGGTGATGAAACAGTTCAAGATGGGTTGAAGTTCGGCGGCACGATCCAGGCAGGCTTGCATAAGCTCCACTGGAGAAAGTTTCTTTGAACGGATCAATGTGATCAAGTCCGTGGCAGGAAGCAGATGCAGGGCGGTCATTTGCGGCTTCTGAATAAATGTGAAAGCACGATTGTAAAGATGATGGAAGCGCTATGGGTTCACCTAGTTTTAGGCGCATCTACTCAAGCAGCGCGTTGGATTCATTTGATCTGATCTCACTTGACGGACCGAAACGCGACATACTGTTTTATGCACAATTAGAATGTAGGAAATAAACAGCATAACGATCAGATATATGGTAACAAAAAACATTTTGTTATTGAGAGTGCGCTTTTGTTGCCTATACTCGCGTCGTGACAGCCTTGAAGTGAAAGGCTTGTTCGCGAAGGCGCAAGGAAGAGTTCATTTCGAATTTCCGATGCGCACTAAAGGCCTCATGCTCCGTCATAAACTGTTGTTGTCTCTGGGGCTGTTGGCCTCCGCGCAAAACGCCATTGCTCAAGATATCCCGAACGCAGGCAATCAAATCCGGCAAATCCCACCAGCCCCATCGGTAGAAAAAGCGCCGCCGCAGATACGAATTCAACAGAAAAACGAAGCGGTGACCGGCCTGCCGGATGGCACAAAGATTCGCGTCGATGTGCTCCAGCTTACGGGTGCACATGTTTATTCGGTTGCCGAATTGATCGGGCTCAGCGGCTTTGAACCGGGCACTGAGTTGTCGCTGTCCGAACTGCGCGGGATAGCCACCAAGATTACCGACCATTACCATAAAGAGGGCTACTTCCTGGCTCAGGCTTATCTGCCCGCGCAGGACATCAGGAATGGCGCTGTGACTATTGCCATCCTGGAAGGTCAGTTTGGAAACATAGAGCTGCGCAATAAGTCCAACTTGTCAGATAGCGTGGTCCATAGCCGGCTCGGTGGCCTCAATAGCGGGGACACCGTTAACATTGAGCCGCTGGAAAATCGTCTCTTGTTGCTGTCGGACATTCCAGGCGTCAATGTGAGTTCGACCCTGACTCCTGGCGCGACGCTCGGCGCGTCGGACCTCATTGTCGATGTGGACCCCGGCAGGCGCGTAACGGGCAGTGTCGACGCCGACAACGCAGGCAACCGCTATACCGGCGAGTATCGCGGCGGCGCAACGGTGAATTTCAATAACTTGCTGGGCCGCGGAGATGTGGCCACACTGCGAGGGGTAACGTCGGGTCGCGGTCTGAACTATGGCCGGGCGTCTTACCAGATGCCGGTAGGCAAAGCGACGGTTGGAATAGCCTATAGTCGCCTGGGGTACAAGCTGGGTGAAGAGTTCGAAAGCCTCGATGCGCACGGCACGGCAGAAGTTGCAAGCGTCTATGGCAGCTACCCGTTGATCCGTTCGCGGAGCTCCAACTTGTCGGTTCAGCTCGGATATGACCACAAGCGTCTCCGGGATAGGGCAGAGCAATTTGTCAGTAACAGAAAAGCCGATGCGTTCAACTTAAGCTTGGTGGGTGATCACCGTGACAATTTCGGCGCAGGCGGGCTAAGCGCGTTTTCGTTGACTGCGACCACTGGCAAGATCAATATACAAACCCCCGAGCCGCGTGCCTATGACGCCATCACCGCACGCAGCAACGGCCACTACAACAAGTTCAGTTTCAGCGCCATGCGCCTGCAGAATTTGACCCAGTCAGTGTCTCTGTATGCAGGCATTAATGGGCAGTTTGCTTCAAAGAACCTGGATAGCTCGGAAAAGATGAGTCTTGGTGGAATAAACGGCGTGCGGGCTTATCCACAAGGCGAGGCCTGGGGTGATGAGGGCTACGTAATCAATGTCGAGGCCCGCTGGCTATTGCCACAATTTTCTCCGAATCAGTTGGGTCAGGTACAACTGGTCGCTTTCGCCGATACCGGCACCGTGAGCGCGCATAAAAACCCTTGGTCTTCAGAGTCGAATCGAAGGACATTAAGTGGTGCAGGCGTGGGTGTCAATTGGATGGACTACAACAATTTCGCGGTCAAGCTCGCGTACGCACGCAAGCTGGGGAATGAGGAAACCTTGTCGGCTCCGGATAAGGATGGACGCTTCTGGGTCCAGCTCGTCAAGTATTTCTAATTTCGACACCGGGCGCAAGTTCGCCTGGCGTTTCAAATCACTATCCAGCAGCACCTCACCTCGGCGCAAGCATAATGGCACACCCGCACGTTCTATTCTTTAAAACTATTACCCTTTTTGTAGCACTGGCCTTTGGTCCTGCGGCCTGGGCCCTGCCCACAGGTGGCGTAGTCGTCGAAGGCAGCGCTGGCATTGCCAACGACACAGCCAGTTCAATGACTGTTACGCAGTCAACCGCCAAGGCAATCATCAATTGGCAGGGGTTCAGCATAGGGTCCGGCGAAGCGGTGCGTTTTCAGCAGCCCGATGCCAATTCGGTGACGCTTAACCGCGTCATGGGCTCTGATCCCTCCGCCATCATGGGCAATCTTAGCGCCAACGGCAAGGTATTTCTGGTCAACCCGAATGGCATACTTTTCGGACAGCATGCAGCCGTTAATGTCGGTGGCCTGACCGCGTCCACGCTTGGGATTGCGAATGCCGACTTCATGTCCGGCAATTACCAGTTTTCGGGTGCAAACGGCGGCTCGGTCGTTAATCATGGAGCGATCAACGCCGGCGACGGTGGTTATGTTGCCCTGCTAGGCGCGAAGGTGAGCAACCACGGAACCATAGTGGCCAGGCTGGGAACGGTCGCGTTGGCTGCTGGCAACACTGTCACGCTTGACGTCGCCGGGGACAAGTTGTTGAATGTCGCTGTCACTCAAGGTGCGGTTGATGCGTTGGCGGAGAACGGTGGGCTTATCCGGGCGGATGGCGGTCACGTGCTGATGACGACTCAGGCAGCCGGCAGCCTGCTATCCAACGCGGTCAACAACACCGGCGTGATTCAAGCGCAAACCATAGGGAATGTTGGCGGCGTCATCAAACTGCTGGGAGGCATGCAAAATGGCGTAGTGAGAGCGGACGGCACGTTGGACGCGAGCGCGCCTAACGGCGGTAACGGCGGTTTCATTGAAACGTCCGCTGCACATGTCAGGATCGCAGACAGCGTACGTGTCACGACGATCGCGCCCAGCGGTCAGACGGGTACCTGGCTGATCGATCCTCAGGATTTTATTATCGGCAGCGGTGGCAATATATCTGGTTCGACACTAGGTGGACAGCTGGTCACCAGCAGTATCACCATCGATACGGCGACAGGTCCTGGTGCTGCATTGCCTGGCAATGGTGATATCTACGTAAATGACGCGATCACATGGACGGCGAGCGGAACGCCCACCACGCTGACCCTGAATGCCGTTGGTGATGTGCATATCAATGCGGCGATTTCGGCCACTAATGGAAATCTAGTCGTATGTTGCGGACGCGATGTCAACGTAAATCAAGCCATTACGACGACGAATGGTAGTCTCTTACTGAGCGCCGGTCGGGATCTCAACATGAACGCTGCCGTGACAACGACAGATGGAAACATCATGATGTGCGCGGCGAACGATGTAAACGTGGATGGCGCCATTACACTCACGCGCGGCACACTCGACCCGACACGCAGCTTGGGCTTGCCTGAAGGACTAACGCTAAGTGCTGGTTATGGTGGCGCCGGACCAGGGCTCGCTGGGGGAACTGTGAACTTTGGAGCGGCCGCGCCCCCTGCCGTCGTCACGGTCGCTCCCGTCACGATCAATTACAACCCCGTCTCTTACACCTCGCCCACAGATTATTCGACCCGGTTCACGTTGACGCAAGGTGCGGCCCTGACGCAGCGTATGCTGGTGTTTGGCGATGGTGGCGACAAGGCCTTCGACGGCACTACCGGCACGACACTTTCATCGTTGAAGGGAAGTCCTGCTGGCGTACAGCTTGTCGCTGGCGCCGGGAGCTTCGCAAATTTCAATACTGCTGACGTAGGGACCAGCAAGACGATTACGTATGGCGGATACAGCCTGATTGGCGCGAACGCCAACGATTATGTCTTGGCCAGTAATTGCTGTGGACCGGTGTTTGCGAGGACAACCGGGACCATTAGCCCGACGGTAGCACCGCCTCCTGTCGTGCCCGTGCCTACACCAGTTGTGCCTGATCCTACTCCAGTGGCACCCGTGCCTACCCCTCTCGTCCCGGTTGCTGTTCCAGTTGTTGTTGCGCCTGTTGTGCCAGGTCCGGCATTGCCGGACGGTCGGGTAGTTCCTGGAGCATTGACGCCCGATGGTTTACCGGTAGCTTCCTTCCCCTCATGGCCAAATATCCAACCGGTTCCGCCTGCCATCGTTCCTCCAGGTCCTGTGCCTTCCTGGATGGGGCCTCAATCGGTGGCGTTGCTTGTTACGCCTCCCGCCAGCCCTCCCTCTATGATGCTGGTGCAAGAGCAACCGCCTGCGCCACTGGCTCCGTATATTGCGCCCGTTTTTATTCCCAAGCATGAGCGCAACTAAGCGTCTGCCTGGAGGAATGGTAGCCCGGGCGCTGGGCTTCGCCCTGGCGCTCGTCGGTCTGCTTTTGACCCCCATGGCAGGCGCTCAGGATAAACGGCAAGCTCCAACCAAATACCAGGCGGCCGACGCTCTCGACAATGGGCGTAAAGTGAATGCGGGCGGGGCTTCGTCTTTATCGCAAGGCAAGGCGAGGCGGGCAAATTTCCTGAATGAGCGGCCGTCGCCGGACAGTCGCTACATAGCAGACTGGGTGGTCGACTCCGGTGATAATCAAGGAATGCCGTTCATCATCATCGACAAAGTGGGCGCCATGGCCTTTTTGTTCGGCGCTGAAGGGCAATTGCGGGGTGCTGCACCCGTGCTACTCGGGTCAGCGCGTGGCGACGATGCCGCAGCCGATATCGGAACCCGTAAGTTGGCGGACGTCCGTCCGCACGAGCGTACGACGCCAGCGGGTCGATTCGTGGCCTCATTGGCCAAGAACCTGCGTGGTAACGAGATACTGTGGGTCGATTACGAAACAGGCATTGCCTTGCACCGGGTGGCGACATCGAATGCCAAGGACCGCCGCGCACAGCGTTTGGCAACTGACACTCCTTCGGACAACCGCATTTCGTATGGCTGTATAAACGTTCCCGTCACGTTCTACGAGAACTTGGTGAGTCCCGCGTTTACGGGTACGAACGGTGTCGTTTATGTTTTGCCTGAAGATCAATCTGCCCGCAAGGCATTCGGATCCTATGACGTCGCGGCGCGCGAGGGCTAAGATTCTTGTAGCGATTTAACCGCGGGTGGTGTCGATATGCTATCCGCTCCCCAGTACGTCCTCAAAGAACCGTAAAAGCGCCTGCACGCGTGCCGAGCGCCCCTTGCGTGTAGGCACGAGCAGCATCACGGGGGCATTATCAAATCGCCACTGCTCCAGCACCCTTACCAAGGTCCCTTGTGCAAGCGAATCAGCCACATCCCATTCCGACCGCAATACCAGGCCCATATCTTGTTCGGCCCAATAGCGCGCCGTGCTCCCATCGTTGGTCAAATAAGCCGGCTCGATGCGCAGCGATTCCCGAGTGGCAGCACGCTCGTTCGAGTCGGCCGACACGCGGCGGAAAGACCAAAGCGTCATATCTTCATCGTTTTCACGAATACAGATGCAGTTATGGGCAAGCAAGTCGCGCGGGGTGCCAGGTGTGCCGCGCAGGCGGAGATAAGCCGGGCTGGCGCACAGCCAGCGTTCGTTGCGCGCCAGGGGACGGGCAACCCAGGACGAGTCCCGGACTGTCCCAATATGCACCACGACGTCGGCATCTTGTCGGTCTGACCAGGGAGCTTCGCGCAGATCCAGCTGCAAGCACAGGCCAGGATGCAGCTTTCCGAAGCGAGCCATAATGGGTGCAATGCGGTGCCGCCCGTAGCCGAAGGGCGCAACGACGCGAAGCGTACCAGTCAGGCGACTATCTTCTCGTTGAAACGATTCCGGCAGCGCCTCAAGTTGTCTGAGAAGGATGGCCCCCTCGCTGGCGAAACGCTCTCCTTCCGGCGTCAGGCTAAGCCGTCTTGCGGTACGCGTTGCAAGCGCCAGGCCAAGCGTTGCTTCCAGTTTACGCAGACGCATCGACAGTGCGGACGGCGTGACGTTTAGCGAACGCGCCGCTGCACTGAGCGATGCGGATTTCGCCAGGGCAACCGCCAGTTGCAGGTCCTCGATGCGGATCATTCAGTTCAGCTTAATGATTGATGTGTTTTTATTGAACCACAACTGCAACTAAAGCGCCTACAGTGAGGGCTGGGTACTGTTCTTTACCCGCCCAACCCGTATGGAGACCATCTTGTCAGCCTTGGCCACCCTGGACACACCCGCAGCGCTTATCGACCTGCCCCGCATGCACCACAATATACAGCGCATGCAAGATCGCATGGACGCGCTCGGCGTACGCTTTCGGCCGCACGTCAAGACCAGCAAATGCATCCCTGTCGCCCAGGCGCAGGTCGCTGCAGGTGCGCAAGGAATAACGGTCTCCACGCTTAAAGAAGCTACGCTGTTTTATGCCGACGGCTTCGCCGATATCCTTTATGCCGTTGGAATGACGCCCGGCAAGTTGCCCCAGGTACTGGCTCTGCGGCGCCGCGGCTGCGACTTGAAAATCATCACCGATAGTGTGGCTTCTGCAACGGCCATTGCCGACTTCGGACGAGCGCATGATGAAGTATTCGAAGTATGGATCGAAATTGATAGTGACGGACATCGATCAGGCATCAAGCCCGACGAACCCGCACTTCTGGAAGTGGCACGCGCGCTGCATGATGGCGGCATGCAACTGGGTGGAGTCATGACGCATGCCGGTTCAAGCTACGACTTTGATACGCCTGAAGCGTTGAGTGCTGTGGCTGAACAGGAGCGGCTCGCCTGCGTGCATGCCGCGCAGCGGCTTCGTGCCGCTGGGCTGCCATGCCCGGTGGTAAGCGTGGGCTCTACGCCGACAGCACTCTCCGCTGTGACCCTTGATGGAGTCACTGAAGTCCGTGCTGGCGTCTATGTGTTCTTCGATTTGGTGATGCATAACGTGGGGGTATGCAGCGCAAGCGACATTGCGCTAAGCGTGCTGACTACCGTGATCGGCCACCAGGTAGAAAAGGGTTGGGCTATTGTCGATGCCGGCTGGATGGCCATGAGCCGCGACCGCGGTACACAAAACCAAAAACGGAATTTTGCGTACGGCCAGGCGTGCAGCATCGAAGGCGAAGTCTTGCAGGGTTATCTGCTGACAGGCGCCAACCAGGAGCACGGCATCCTGTCCCGAGAAGGTTCCCCCGATCCGGACATTGCAACGCATTTCCCCGTGGGGACACAACTTCGTATTCTGCCCAATCACGCGTGCGCAACGGGTGCACAGTTTCCGGAATATCAGGCCATTGCTGCAGATGGCGAGATTGCAACCTGGGAGCGTTTCCATGGCTGGTGAGATCAACGACGATGTGAAAACGGTAGCTCCGCCAGACATGGCGCCGCCTGGCGGCCACTATAGCCACGCCACCATCGCCAACGGATTCGTCTTTGTATCAGGTCTGCTGCCCATCGCACCGGACGGCACTCGACTCGTTGATGCCGCGTTCGAAGTGCAGGCAAGCCAGGTTCTGGCGAATCTGAAAGCGGTGCTGGTCGCGGCTGGCAGCGGGATCGATCGGCTGGCTCAAGTACGCGTCTATATCGACTCTGTTGAAAACTGGCCGGCATTCAACATCCTGTATGCGCAATGGGCTGGCGATAGGCGCCCCGCGCGCGCGATAGTTCCGACGGGTCCGTTGCACTTTGGTTTCAAAGTGGAAGTCGAAGCCGTTGCGCTGGCAGGCGAACAGAACTCAACAAAATAATGGAAGTTGGCTGGAATCGGCCAAACATAACAGTCCGGCATTTAACAATACCCGGAAACATCGGAGCAAAACATGAAATTCATACCATTGCGTACTATCCAATATTCGTCGGATTCAGATCCGGTCGCCAGCAATAGCACCCGTTTTGGATGGCACGAGCGCCTTATCCCGCGTAGCATGCCGAAGAAACCGTCACTCCGGTCCTCCGTCAAAAGTGCCGCGGTATTGGTTCTTGCCGCAGCGTGGTGTTCTTCCTCGCTGGCACAGACGGCGCCGAACGCCTGGCCACAAAAACCGATCAACGTCATTATCGCTTCAGCAGCCGGCGGTTCGGCCGACGTATTAAGCCGAATCGTGCTGGATCATCTTTCCAAAGCCACCAATGCCACGTTCGTTGTCAGCAACCGCCCTGGCGCTTCCGGCAATATTGGCATGACGCAGCTAAGCCGGGCTGCGCCGGACGGGTATACGCTGGGCTATGGCAATATCAATACCTTGGCTGTCAACCCGGGCTTGTTCACGAAGCTTCCTTATGATCCGAACGGCGACTTCATTCCGGTTGGTCAGATGTTCTCAACCTATAACGTGCTTGTCGTTGCTGCGGATTCCCCAATCAAGAACGTGGACGAGCTTATCGCAACGGCCAAGAAGAACCCTGGCCAGCTTTCATATGCTGCCGCAGGCATTGGCAGCAGCGGTCACATGGGGGGCGAGCTCTTCAAGAAGATGGCGGGTATCGATGCGCTGTTCATTCCCTATAACGGCGATCCTGCTTCACTGACCGACCTGGCGGGCGGGCGGCTCGACTATACATTCAGCAATATATCGGTGGCATGGCCGTTGGTCCAAAGCGGCAAATTGCGTGCATTGGCAATCACCAGTCGGGAGCGCATCCCGCAATATCCCAATTTGCCGACCTTGAATGAATCGGGATTGGAAGGCTATGAAAATGTGTCGTGGGGCGGCTTGCTGTTTCCTAAAGGCACGCCGCAGCCTATCGTTGAACAGCTTAGCGCAGCCTTGGAAAAAGTCATGAAGACCGATAGCATCCGTGCCAGCCTGGCCAACGCCAATGCATCACCGGGCACCGGTACTCGCGACGACTTTGTGCGCTTTATATCCAGCGAACAGAAAAAATGGGCTCAGGTCATTGAATCCGCGAACATTCCCAAGCAGAACTGAAATTATGTCCGATCCCAGAGTTGCAATTTTAGGTTTTGCCATCGAGTCGAATCGCTTTGCACCGGTGGCGACTCGGGCCGACTTCGTCGATCGCGCTTATCTGGGCGGCGATCAACTGCTGGCGGATGCCCGAAGTCCGGCTCCTGTTATCACGCCTGAGATACCCGCCTTCATCCGTCGCCTGGATCAATCAGGTGCGTGGACACCAGTGCCCATTCTATTTGCCAATGCAGAATCTGGCGGGCCCGTCGATCACAGTTTCTTCAAGGAAACGCTGGCTCTCATGGAGCGTGGATTGCGGGCTGCATTGCCTCTGGATGCTGTCTATATTTGCGAACATGGTGCGGCCATCACCACATCCGAGGACGATCCCGACGGGCAGGTCTTCGAGATGGTAAGGTCGGTCGTAGGTGCGGCAGTGCCAATTGTTGCCACCATCGATCTGCATGCAAATGTGTCGGATCGCATGGTTGACGCTGTAGACACGCTCATCTCGTACCGCCGCAATCCTCATACCGATATGGCGGATCGCGGCGCAGATGCTGCCGATATACTCATGGAAATCTTGCAAGGAGCACACATAACAGTGGCCCATGTCCGCATGCCTGTTTGTCCGCCGCCGACCCAGTTGTTGACTGCGCCCGGGACGGGCCCTTATGCGGACATGATCCAGGCAGCGGAAGCGCTGGGCGATCCACGGATCGTCAATATTTCGATCGTGGGTGGGTTCGCTTATGGCGACACGCCTAAAAACGGTTTGACGGTCATTGTTTCGACCCGGGAAGACGTCCAGTTTGCACGGCAGGTGGCGCTGGACCTGGTTGCTACCGCGTGGCGTGAACGCGCCGCCTTCACGCCTGAGTTGACGTCGCTGGAGCAAGCGGTGGCGTTGGCCAAGGCAGCAGGCGATAATCCGGCACTTCCCGCTGTCCTGTTGGCCGATGTTGCCGACAACCCAGGGGGAGGTGGGCGGGGCAATACTCCCTTCATCCTGCAGGCATTCCTGAAAGCGAATGTCCGCAATGCGACGCTAGGTGTGGTGACAGACCCGGAACTAAGCGCCCAGGCTCATGCCCTCGGCGTTGGCGCTTCGTTTACCGCCCGGTTCAATCGTACGGAGACAACCGTTTATTCGGAGGCATTCGCTGCAACCGCCACGGTTCTGCAGCTGCACTCAGGCAGCGGGATAGGGCGCCGGGGACAATTGGCTGGGTGCAGCTTCAACCTTGGACCGTCTGCACTGCTGCAAATACAAGGGGTGCAAGTCGTCGTAATTACCAACCGGCATCAATGCCATGAGCCTGCGTTCTTCGAAATGTTTGGTATCGACATCGCCACAGTGCGCACCATCGTAGTCAAATCGCGCGGCCATTTCCGTGCGGCATTCGACGAATTCTTTAGTCCGGAGCAGATTGTGAATGTTGACGCCCCCGGACTGACCTCGCCAATATTGTCGCGGTTCGACTTCAAACGCCTGCCTCGGCCCGTTGTTCCTATTGATGATTTAGCAGAGTGGGTTCCGCAAATCCGCCTGTTGTCCAAGTAGGCTCAATAGGTAGCAGGGTTTTCCCGACGGTGCAGCCGATGCCGGTCGGGCAATGGACGGGTGGGCCGTGCTCGTCCGATCGGCGAGAGGCTAATTTGCTGCCGCTCAAGCTTCGATATGCCTGTAGAGCTCGCCAGAACGGACAGATTCAGCCAATTCTGTCTTCACCTGCTCACGGCTCTTGATTGCTACATCCGACTGCGTGGAGTAGTTGTTGGGAAGTACCTCGTTGAGTCTTGCGCCGCTTTCGCCAATTACCATATTACCCGCCTGGATCGCTTCGGCAAGCTCGGCCTTGACCTGGTCGCGAGTCACATCGGAGGTGGCCTGCTGCTGGGCATACATCTGCGGGAATTGTTCATTCAGTCGCGCACTGCTTTCGCCCGTCACGATATTGCCGCTGCGTACGGCCTGGGCCAATTCGGCCTTGACGTGTTCCCGGGTAAGGAGCGTGTCGCTGTTGCTGGCCATGGCTTGACCGGCAAACAGAGTGGCCAGAACTAAGGTCATAGCAGAGATATTGGTTCGTGTCATGATGATTATCCTTTCATTTAATAATTGCGTTGAACCGCCTGGAAACCATTCCGGTGGTTTCGGCGAGTTGTATGTCGTTTAATCTCGTCGATGTAGTAACTTTAAAACTTCCCGACAAATGAATAAATGGATAAGATAGACATACACTGTTCATTTATCGGGAATAATCTGGATTCAATGGGGCAGGCATGGATCATTTGGTATCAATGCGAATTTTCGAGCGGGTGGCAGACGAAGGGGGCTTCGCGGCAGCGGGCCGGGCCATGGACATGTCCCCCCCTGTGGTCACCCGATTGATCGCGGAGCTGGAGGCGTATCTGGGTGCACGTCTGTTTCAACGAACGACGCGGCGTGTGTCGCTGACCGAAGCGGGTCAGGCCTATTTGACCCGCGTCCGGCAGATCCTGCAGGACGTCGACGAAGCGGATGCACTGGCCAGTGCGCATACCAGCACGCTTTCCGGCCGGCTGCGTGTACATACGCAACCGGTTCTTGCAAGTTACGTAATTGCCCCTCTACTGTCGGGGTTTCGCCAGCTTCATCCTGGTATCGTGGTCGACATAGAGGTTGAGAGTCACAGAGATCCGTTGATCGAAGACTTTGACATTACGTTGCTGGGTACCGACGCAAGTTTCAATGCCGACATCGTCGCCCGCAAGATTGTTGACTCGGAAGTCATACTGGTTGCTTCACCGGATTACCTGAAACGTAGCGGATCGCTGAACAAGCCAGAAGATTTGGCCCAGCATGAATGCCTGCGGCTTAAAAATTCGGATGGATCATTACGGCCATGGCGTATGTGGACGAAGCAAAGTCCCGCTGATGTGATCGAGATGAACGTCGATCCTGTGCTTATTGCAAATCACACCGACACCTTGCTTCGCGCGGCACTGGACGCGGCGGGTATTACATCAATAGCGGTAGATATCGTAGCGCCCTATCTTACCCGTGGCGATCTAGTTCGAGTGCTGAATCCATGGATCACGGGTCGACTCGCCATGTACGCGGCGCTGCCCAGTCGTAAGTTCATTCCTCGGCGATCCCAAGTGTTCCTCGATTATCTGGTCGACCATACCCGTGAGCAGACCAGCAAAGCCTTGGCAGCGTGTGAATTCTGCTAGCAGCGCTGCAGCTTGCTTTCGGTAGTCAGTCGAAGGTACAATGCTTTGCATGCAAACTAAAACCCTGTCGAGCACGATGTCTGCGCCTGACCTCCTTCAGGCGCGTTCGCGATTTGGGCTGCTGCTGGGCGGTGTGTACAGGCAGTGGCGCCGGCAGGTGGATTCAAGTTTCAAAGACCTGGGTTTTTCTGATGCCACGCGTATGCCCTTGTTGGTGCTGTACGTGCAAGGGGACGCCCTGCGTCAAAAAGACCTGGCCGATGCTTTGCACCTGGACACTTCCTCGTTGGTGCGCGTATTGGCGCAATTACGCGAGGCACAATTGGTCGATTGGACCTTCGACCCCAGCGACCGGCGCACCAAGCGCATTGCCCTGACAGGCGCGGGGCGCGAAGTCGCCGCATCGATTCTGGCCAGGAGCATGGAAATTGAAAAAAGTATCCTGGCAGACCTCTCGCCACAAGAGCTGGAAACTACGCGCGCCGTCCTGGAAAAAATCTCCGAGCGCTTCAACTCGTTGAGTTTTGAACAAAAACATCAATAGCTACGCTGCACTCTGTCGAGCTGTCCACTACCAAAAAACATGCGGTTCAAAATGAAATTGAAAGGGTCGCCCTTTGCCTGGGTGAGTTTTGCCATGATTGTCGGCGTGATGGGCACGGCGCTCATCTATGTCATTTATATGGGCGGCGCGCTTTGTAGCTTGCTATTTTTTGGTCGCTTGCCGGATCGTGTGGGATTTCGCCCAATGATGCAGTGGGGCTTGGGGCTGGCTTTAATTGGCACGGCCATCAGCCTGATAGCATGGGATATGGCCAGTTTGTGTGTTGGGCGCTTTATTGTCGGTGTGGCTTCAAGCATGGTGACGACGAGTGCCAGCGTCGGCTTGGCCAAGCTGTCCGGATCCAGCAACTTGCAGCGCGTCGCCATGGTGACTGGCTTTCTGATGGCCTTTGGCTTTGGCTTGGGGCCTTTGCTGGGCGGCATCATCGGCCAGTGGGGTCCGTCGCCATTGGTAACCACCTATGTGCCAACCCTGCTTTTGGGCCTATTGGGACTGGCGGCGTTAAGCTGCCTGGAATTGCCGGAGAATGCAAAACCCAAGCCTGGGGGGCGGCGCTTGGGCTTGCGCGATGTCTTGCCAAAGCTGACGTGGCCGGAGTCGAACACGTCCAAAGCCTTTGTGCTGACCTGTTGTTTACCATTCCTGGCATTTGGCGTCTTCGGCCTCTATGCGTCCATGGCGCCGTTGTTCCTGGATAAGCTGGTGCCTTGGCATGGTCCTGTGGTCAGCGGCACAGCCATTGCATTGATCCTGTTTTGCTCGGCCGTCGTCCAGGTAATTGCCGGACGTATGCCGACGCACTGGTGTGGTGCCGTGGGGTTGTTGGGCTTGGCAGCCAGCAACGCTTTGTTGATGATCAACTTGTGGGCGGGTTCGGCCATCTTGTTTGCCTTGGGCGTGTTGCTCACCGCGTTGGGCCATGGCATGTCCATGCTTGCCGGTATGAGCATGGTGAACCGCCTTGCCACGTCCAACAATCGCTCGGGACTGCTGGCCACTTACCTGGTGATCGGTTACCTGGGCAGCATGGCGCCCATGATGGGGATAGGCTGGATCGCCGACCACTGGGGCATGGAGGTGGCGGTATGCATTTTTTGCACTATGGTTATAGGAATGGGGATGATTGTGGCAGTGCTTTTCCAGCGTCATCCTCGCATGCGGTCTTCATTGACGCAGGCGTAACCATTCCCCCGCCTCCCGATGCGCCTGCTCCGGCGTGCATCGTGCTGCGCTCTTTCGCGGGTCATGTGCCGGACCATCCATTGGTCCTGGTCGCCAGCCCGCCCCGGTGTTCCATTAATGCGTAAGGATCTTGGAGAGGAAATCCTGGGCGCGGGGTGAGAGCGTGTGGGTGTGCCCGAAGAAATGCTCAGTCGTGCAGTCTTCGATGATGCGTCCGCCATCCATGAAAATGACCCGGTCACTGACTTCCCTGGCGAAACCCATTTCGTGACTGACACAGACCATTGTCATCCCGTCCTGCGCCAATCCCCTCATGACATCAAGCACTTCCCCGACCATTTCGGGATCGAGGGCTGATGTAGGTTCGTCAAACAACATGACGATGGGATCCATTGCCAGGGCTCGTGCAATGGCGACTCGTTGTTGTTGCCCACCTGACAATTGGCCCGGATGCTTGTCCGCATGCAGGCGCAGGCCAACCCGATCAAGAAGCGTTACGCCTCGTGCAGCGGCATCGTCTTTTGTGCGGCCCAATACTTTCACTTGTGTCAGCGTCAAGTTTTCCATGACGGTCAAATGCGGGAAGAGCTCAAAGTGCTGGAACACCATTCCGACCCTTGCCCGTAACGCCGGCAGGTTAGTGGTCTTGTCGTGCACCGCTACATCGTCAACGTATATTTCACCTTCCTGGTGTGGTTCGAGCGCATTGATGGTCTTGATCAGCGTTGACTTTCCCGAACCAGATGGTCCGCACACCACCACGACTTCACCTTTGGCCACGCTGGTGCTGCATCCATTCAGAACCTTGAATTCGCCATACCATTTCGAAACCTTATCCAGCTTGATCATTCTTATTAGCCTCTTTAACGCCGCAGCTAGTATGCGACCTGGTTTTTCTTCAATTTGGTGACCAGCCATACGCCCAGGGAGCAGACTGCCAAATACACTGCCGCCACGAACAAGTACATCTCGACCAAAGTGCCATCGCGATGAGCGACTTTGGTCGCCGCTCCCAGGAAATCGTTGAGGCTGATCACATAGACAAGAGAAGTGTCCTTTAGCAAAGCAATAGTTTGGTTGATGAGCGAAGGCGTCATATTCCGGATTGCCTGGGGCAGGATCACATACCGCAGGGCCTGCCAACGGTTTAACCCTAATGCCGTCGCCGCATGCATCTGCCCGTTTCGTACGCTGAGAATCCCGGCGCGAATAATCTCGCAATAATAGGCGGCCTCTGCCAGGACGAAGGCAGCAAGAGCGGCATAGATGGGACCGACACCTGCATACGGATTCCCTGTTATTGCGCGCAAGACAAACGGCACAAGAAAGAAAAACCAGAATATGGTCAGAATCAGCGGAATGGAGCGGAATAGATTGACGTAGAAGGCAGCGGCCACGGCTAGCCATCGCGGTCCGTACAAACGGGCCAGCGCTAGCAGGACGCCGGCGGAGATTCCCAGCGTCATACCGACGCTGACGAGCAGGGCAGTCATCGCCATGCCGTCGAGTATCAGTGGCCATCCACGTACCAGCGAGCCCCAATCAAAACTGTAATCCATTGATCACGCTCCCAAAAAACCGGGAATACGCGACGCTCTTTCGATACGTTGCATAAACCAGATAACCGTTAACGTCACGAATGTGTAAATGACGGTTGCCGCGATATATGCTTCAAACGGTTGTGCGCTGAAGTCGCCAATCTGCCTGGTCTGTCCGGTAAGTTCCATGAAGCCTATGGTCAACGCCACCGACGAATTCTTGAATACGTTCAGAAAATCCGAGGTGAGCGGCGGCATAATGATCCGGAAGGCCTGCGGCAATATGACATGGCGGTACGAGCCCATGCCGTTCAATCCCAAAGCCGATGCAGCATGTGTCTGACCACGGCTTACAGCCTGGATGCCGGAACGTATCACTTCGGCGGCCTTCGCAGCGGTATATAAGGTCAGTGCCAAAAGGGCGGTCAAAAACTGATTCAGGGTAGGATCCATCTGCTTGATGGCCATGCCCCAGCGTGTCGGGAGCAGCTCCGGGACGACGTAGAACCAGAGGAACACTTGTACGAGCAGCGGAGTATTACGAAAGCAATGTACGAATAGGCCGGCTGGCAAGCTGAGCCAACGGGCCGGCAGTGTGCGCGCAATACCTAGCAACACCCCGAGACCCAGGGCCAGGAACCAAGAAAGCAGGGAGAGCAGAACCGTGCGTCCGAGGCCCTGGAGAATCAATTCCCAGTACTGTCCTTCCCCAGTAAGGGAAGGCTTGAAAAAGATGAGAAAGTCCCAGGAATACTGCATGGCCTTACAACACGCGATCGTTCGGGTTTGCAATCAGGTCGCGAATAACGGGCGACATCGCTGCGTTGATGTTGAAACCGCCGCGAACCTTGATAGGGCTCAGAAAATATTTGTTGTAGAGATTGGTGATTTCACCGCTTTTCATCATGCCGGTAATGACGCCGTCGACCAGGGACTTGAACTCGGTGTCGCCCTTGCGCAGCATGCAGGCATACGCTTCGGGCTGCAATACATCGCCAACAACATTCCATTCTTTGGGATCGCGGGAACGCGCAACAAGACTATGGAGCACCATGTCGTCCATCAACGCGGCGGCGGCGCGCCCAGTCTGTACGGTCATAAAGGTGTTATCAATGTCTTTGCCCAGCACGATATTGACGTTCCATTTTTTGTTCTCATTAAGGCGGCGCAATAAGCGCTCGGCCGTCGTGCCGGCGCTGACCACAACGTTTTTGCCGGCAATATCATCCCAATTCCTGATGCGCGAACTGGCGGGCACCAGCATGCGTGTTCCCACGACGAAAAACGACGTTGAGAAGTTCACCTGATTCTCACGTTCCAGACTGTGGGTGGTTGAGCTGCATTCCAGATCGATAGTCTGGTTCGCAACCAGTGGAATCCGTGTCTGCGGAGTGACTTCCATCGTGCGAATTTGCACGTCTTTACGCGATACCGTGGCTTTCACCTTGTCGGCAACGCGTTGCGCGATTTCCCAGGCGAAACCTGCCTGTTTGTTGTCATCATCCAGGTAATTGAATGGGATCGAAGCGGCGCGGGTGGCGATTGTGAACGTGCCGGTTTCTTCCACCTTTTTCAATGTGGTGGCGACATCTTGTGCATAGGCCGGTGCTGCCATGCCGACCAGCGCCGCAAGAATGGGTGCTAGCGTCCATACGTATTTCATTTTTGTCTCCCGGAGGTTGGAATAGGGTCGCGTCAGCATCGCCGCGGCCGCGTGGGTTTATACAGATTCTTTGGCCGACGACGCGTTCAGGACTTCGTCGAACGCTTCCAGCGATCGGCCGAGTTCATCGATTAACGTTGTGTCATCTTCAATGCCGACGGCCAGGCGGATGACCGGGGCTTGTACCGTCGGGAAACGCCGATTGGCTTGGTTTTGCACGGGGTAGAACGCCGCAAGACTATGCAGTCCTCCATAACTTGCGCCAATGGCAATGTGCTTGAAGGCATTGAAAAGAGCCCGGAAAGCGTCGAGTGGGGCGTCTTGCAACACTAAGGAGAACAGGCTGCCACTTCCAGTGAACTGGGCGCGCCACAAGCTGTGAGTGCCAAACGACGCCAGCGCAGGATGAAGTACCTGGCGCACCATTGGATGACCTTGCAGAAATTCCGCGATGCGCAACGCCTTTGCCGACTGGGCTTCCAGCCTTAAGGCCATGGTATCGAGTCCGCGCTGGACCAGGAAACAATCATCGGCACTGACGGCCAAACCCATGCTGGACTGCAAGGCGCGTAGCGCCGAATGCAGCGCCACGTCATTGGTGCTGATTGAGCCCATCAGTAGATCGGAATGGCCGCCCATGTGCTTGGAGCAGGCGTGTATGCACAGGTCCACACCCAACGAAAGTGGCGAATAGTACAAGGGGCTGGCCCAGCTGTTGTCGATCGCCGTCAGGACGCCGCGCGCTTTCGCTTGGGCAACGATAGCAGGAACGTCCTGCACCTCCATCGTGATGGTGCCCGGCGACTCCAGCCATATCAGCCGGGTATTGGGCCGGATCATGGCGGCGATTGCGTCGCCTATGCAGGGATCATAGCGTTCGACCTCTACTCCCAACTGCGTGAGGCGGAAGGCGAAATCATGTGCGGGGCCGTAAGAAGCATCCGATATCAGGAAGTGATCGCCGGCTTTCAAGAGAGCCAGCATGGTCAGGCTGATGGCAGCCTGGCCCGATGGTACAACCAGGCAGTGCCTGGCCTTGTCCAGGCTGGCGATGCGGGTTTCCAAGCCCCGGTGCGTCGGTGTGCCGGTGACACCGTAGGTATAGCCGTCGGCCGGTCGCGATTTGCGCGCAACAAAGTCGTCCAGCGTGGCGAAGGTGATCGTCGATGCGCGGAATACGGCGGGCGACAGGCTGGAAAAGCCGCCGGCTTGTGCGTCTGAACAACGACCGGGTTCGATGATTTCTAATTTGTTCATGCTTGAAAGTATAGTGTCGAAGCAATAAGAAATAATCGCCACTTTTTTATCACTCTAGAAGCCATTGTTATATGTTGCTGAAAGAAATCGAAGTCTTCCGTACGGTCATGACATGCGGCACCACCAGCAAGGCAGCCAAACTGCTAGGCGTATCGCAGCCCGCCATAAGCCAGTCATTGCGTCGTCTGGAGGCACAAGCCGGAATCGCGCTGTTTCTTCGCCTGCGAGGCAGACTGCACGCGACGCCAGAAGCACAGGCCTTGCTTGTCGAGGTTGATCGGTGCTTTGTGGGACTCGATGCGATTGAACACCGTTTGCGTAGTTTGCGTCAGTTCAGCGGCGGCCGCCTGAGTGTGGCGAGCCTGCCGGCCCTGGGCATCGGGTTTTTGCCAAGAGTCTTGGGCTCTATGGATCTTCTCGCGAAGCAGCGCACGATATCGCTGCAGATCATGAGCTCACGGGAGGTGCGCGAGCGCCTATTATCGGGGCAGTGCGACATGGGCCTGATGGCTGACGAAGTATCGACAATAGGACTGGAGCATTCCTTCTTTAGCAGGCTGAACGGAATCATTGCCCTGCCTGCCACCCATCCCCTGGCAGGCAAGTCGATCATCAAGCCGACCGATCTGCACGGCCAGCCATTCATCGCTCTGAATCCCGAGGACACTTCACGGCGCCAGCTTCAGGTCATCCTGGACAAGCACTCCGTCACGCCTTCTGTCCTGGTTGAAACTCCTTATTCGGTCAGCGTTTGCGAAATGGTCCAGCAGGGGCTGGGTATAGGCTTGGTGAGTCCGGTAATGGCCCTGGACTATGCGCAGCGCGGTATTGTCTTGCGGCGTTTTACGGAAACGATCACGTTCACCTGTATTTTGGGATTTCCGGTAGGGAAACAACTGACCAGCTTTACACAAGCGTTTCTGTCGGCAATGCGCACTCAGCTGGAGAAGGATATGAAAACGCTTGACGCGCTTATGTCCTGACCTTGTCCACTGAGCACGGCGGATATTCTTGTGGCGCATGCTCGCCCGCGTTGCAGGCGATGTCCCGATGGTGTTTATGATACTGGTTACGTCCGACATCATTCCTGGCAAGGAACAGCGTGTCGTCCCTTTGATTTTTGCGTGTGGAGAATTTATGGAAATGTTTGGCATCCCTTTCGGAGTTACCAAATGGGAAGAGGTCGTGACAACAGTACATCCCGGCGAGACTGGCCAAGCCGTCTGGCGCACGCAATATTTTGGAGATATCCGTACACGGACCGTCGAGTATTCGGCCGGCTATCTGGCCGATCATTGGTGCACCAAGGGCCACATTCTGTATTGTCTGGAGGGCGAATTGCGCACTGAACTTGAGGATGGTCGGACATTTCTCCTCAAGCCGGGAATGAGTTATCAAGTCGCCGACCACGCCGAGCCGCATCGTTCGTCAACGACTACGGGTGCGAAATTATTCATCGTTGATTAGTTCGCTAGATATCCAGCGCCGTCTTCGAATAAGGCACGAGACTTGTGTTTTTACGCAAGGCTGGTTTGTCGTCACAAGACTAGGAACATCTGACGCCTGCACCTAAACTGGCAGAACTCTAAAAGTCAAAAAACGAAGCGAAATGGCGGCGTGTTACGACGACCGGGACGCGTGCATGAGACAACTGAATGAACATCTGTGTACTGGATGACTACCAAGCTGTGGCTTCGCAATGTGCCAATTGGGACCAGCTTGGAAACGCGGACACTGTCCATTTTTTCAACGAGCCTATTCCCCAGACTAATCTGGTTGAGCGCTTGAAGCAATACGATGTGATCGTCGCGATGCGCGAACGCACTCGTTTCCCCGCCGCCTTATTGCGTCAACTTACCAACCTGCGCTTGTTGGTGACAACTGGGCCGCGCAACAAAGCGATTGACCTGGCTGCGTGCCGCGAACTCGGCATCGTAGTGTGCGGCACGCGCAGTGATCCCTTGTTAGCGGCAGAGCACGCGTGGGCAATGATAATGGCCCTTTTCAAGCGCGTAGCACCGAACGACGCTGACTTGCGCCGAGGGCTATGGCAACCGGCTTTGAATTTCTCAATGAAGGGCTGCGTTCTTGGCTTGATTGGACTTGGCAAGCTGGGTCAACGGATGGCCCACTTCGGACGCGCGTTCGATATGGAGGTGATCGCATGGAGTCCCAATTTGACCGCCGAGCGATGCGCGCCATTCAATGTCCACTATGTCGGGAAGCAGGAACTGCTTAGCCGAGCCGATGTAGTGAGTGTCCACATGGTGCTCGGGGAAAGCACCAGAAATATCCTCGCGGCACAGGATCTTCGGTTCATGAAAAATTCCGCTTATCTTGTGAACACGTCTCGTGGCGGCTTGGTGGACGAAGCCGCCTTATGCGAGGCATTGAAGGAAGGCCGCCTGGCCGGCGCCGCTCTGGATGTGTTCGATGTAGAGCCGTTACCTGCCGATTCATCGGTACTGCGGGCGCCCAATATGTTGCTGAGCCCCCATGTCGGGTACGGGTCGTGGCAGAACTATCGGGTCTATTACGGTGATGCCGTGGAGAACATTAAACAGTGGCGTGCCGGCAACCCGATTCGACTGCTGGAAGGCTGAACGGACATATGCCTGCGCACTGTGCCTAGGTAGAAAAATCAATCAATGGAGATGAAAAATGTTATTGCGTTCAGCATTCACGGCTTTGGCCATGGTTTGTAGCGTCGGGGCCCATGCAGCCGAATTTCCCGACAAGATTGTCCGCCTGATCGTACCTTTCGCCGCTGGAGGCAACACCGACAACCTGACACGCATTTTTGCAGAAGGTCTGTCTGTGAAATGGGGGCAAACGGTGATCGTCGAGAATAAGCCTGGCGGCGGCGCAACGATAGGAGCGGCACACGTCGCGCGCTCAGCGCCTGATGGGTATACGTTGTTGCTGGGTAGCGTCGGCATGGCGACCAATCAATATTTGTTCAAGAAAATGCCATACCAACCCGCCGACCTGACTCCGCTAGCCATGGTCGCACAAGGCCCGAACGTACTGTTTATCCATCCCGGCTTGCCATACAAAAATGTGACTGACTTGATTCAACACGCCAAGTCACATCCCGGTGCTGTCACGTTCGCGTCATCGGGCGTGGGAACCAGCCCGCATCTGGCCGCTGAACTGTTCGCCAACCGCGCGGGCATCGAGATCATCCATGTTCCCTATCGTGGGGCAAACCCGGCCGCGAATGATCTGATGGGTGGGCAGGTCAATGCCTTCTTCTCGGTGCTTAACCTCATGCCTCATGTGGAACAGGGCCGACTTCGCGCATTGGCGGTTACCAGCGAAGAAAGAATCCCGGAAGTACCAGAATTGCCGACTGTAGACGAGGCTGGTAAAACTGAAGGGGTTGTTTCAGGTACGTGGTTCGGTTTCTTTGCCCCTGCAAATGTACCTGACGACGTAAAGCAGAAGATCGTCGGTGGATTGCGCGAGGTGGCATCCCAAAAGGAGACCAAAGAGAAAATTGCAGCACTGGCGCTCTCGCCTGTGTATGCCGATACCGCGGAATTCAAGAAATTCATCGCCGCCGAAGAGAAGCGATGGAGCGAAGTCATTCAACAGCAAAAAATCTCCGTCGATTGACGAATGAACATGTTAAACCAAGGACCAGCACCTTATGACTTCTGCCCGGATTAGTCCGCCGCCGTTGGAAACCATGACGGCTACGCAAAGAAGAATTTACGACGCGACCATCAGCAATCTTGGAAGTCCGATTGGCCCCAGGATGGTTCTGCTGAACCACCCGGAGATCGCGGAAAAATGGTTTGATCTGGCTAAAGTCCTCAAAGCGGCAAGCTTTCCGGATAGCGTGCGCGAGCTGGCCATATTACTGGCAGCTCGACATTGGGATGCCGAGTTCGAGTGGTACGCGCACGAGCCCAATGCCAAGAAGGCGGGGCTGCCGGTCGAGGCGATCGAGGCGATACGTCGTAATCAGCCGGCGAGTTTCGGCGACGAGCTTCACTCTGCGGTTTATAACTACGTGACGCACTTGCTGAGCCATCACAACGTTGATGACGACGTATATAACGCGGCGTACGAGCAGCTCGGTAAAATTGGGCTGATTGAACTCACGGTGTTGCTGGGCCATTATTCAAATGTTGCCTTAACACTGATTGCCCACAGGGTCTCTCTGCCCGAAGGAACGCCTTCGCCCTTTGCTCGCTGAGCAAAATGGCGGTGTTCAACGGACTGCCTTAGACAAAATGCAGGACACCTTCAGTCGGTGTCCTGCATTTTGTTTCAACGAAGGTCAAGCGCCGCGAAAGACGGGCTTGCGCTTCTCAAGAAATGCCAGTTGGGCTTCTTTCGCGTCATCGGTTTTGGCAATAGCTGCAGTCATGTCCTGCTCGTAACGATAGCCGTCACGCAGACTCATCTCTTCGATGGCATTCAGGGTCTGCTTAGCCAACTTGGCTGACAAAGGACTTTTCGATGCGATTTCCCGTGCCAGTTCCATCGCGGTTTCCAGGAGCTGATCTACCGGCACACTTGCTTCGACGATGCCGAGGCGATAAAGCTCGTCTCCATCTACTCTCATGCCAGTCAGCATCATTCGACGCAATCTGGAATGGCTGAAAAGCCGCATGCCATGGCGCCCGCCGCCCAGCAGTCCAACGTTGATTTCGGGCAGGCCAACGGAAGCCGTCGACGCGGCCACGAGAATATCGCAGGAAGCAACAATCGCGAGTCCTGCCCCCAGGGCCGCACCGTTTATGGCTCCGATGACTGGCTTCGAACATTCGCGGATGGCATGAAAGCACTCGCGAGTCCGTCGGGAATGTTGTGGCAGGTCACCGGGGCCCTTGATTGTCTCGCCGCGTGACTTCAAGTCGGCGCCAGCACAAAAAATCTTGCCTTCGCCTGTGAGCACCACGGCCCGGATGTCATCTGTCTCCGAGATGCGATCCAGTTCCCGCGTAAGCTCGTTCATTAGCGCGGTGCTCAGTGCATTGACCGGCGGATTCGCCAATCGCAGGAGTGCTACATGATCGACCACTTCCACTTTCAAGGCTGTGTATTTTTCCATTTCATAATTCCTGAATTGTGCTGATTCCATTCGTCCATCCGGCCTGCGCAGGCTGGATCAGATAATGCTCTTGTTACGTAGGTTGGTGATGTCGCCTTCCGAGAAGCCAAGGCTACCCAGAATCTCGGCCGTATGCTGACCCAGCAGAGGTGGAGGCGTGTCCACCTTCATTTTCGAGTTGGCAAATCGTAGCGGACTCATGACTTGAGGTACCTGACCGGCCAGGGGATGAGGTAGGTAGCGCAGCATCTCGCGATGGATGACTTGCGGTTCGTTGAACACCTCCGGAATGCTATTGATCGGGCCGGCGGGGATGCCAGCATCTTCCAGTTTGCGTAGCCAGTATTCCCTGTCTTTCGATACAAAGGCGGCGTCCAGTATCGGGTCCAGCTCTGCCTGATTGCGGACTCGCTTGCCATTGCTTGAAAAACGCTCGTCGCCCTTCAGTTCGGGATGCCCGATCACATCGCAGAGTGCCAAGAATTGCCCGTCATTTCCCACCACCAGAACGATTTGTCCATCCTGACAATCAAATATTCTCTGGGGCTGTATATTGGGGTGCGCGGTGCCGGTGCGTTTGGGCGTTTTACCCGATAGCAGGTAATTCATGGCCTGGTTAGCCAGTAAACCGACCTGTACATCCAGCATGGCCAAATCGATGTGATCGCCCTTGCCTGTTTCGTTGCGTCCTACGATTGCTGCGAGTATCGCCAGCGCACCATATACGCCGGTCACCAGGTCCACAATGGGAACCCCCACTTTTTGAGGGCCGCCCCCAGGCTTGTCGTCGCGCTCGCCGGTGACGCTCATTAATCCGCCCATGGCTTGAATCAGGAAGTCATACGCGGGAAGGGTGCTTCGGGGGCCGGTTTGGCCGAATCCCGTTACCGAGCAGTAAATGAGCGCTGGATTGATTTTGGATAGATCTTTATAGCCCAGGCCGAGTCGATCGAGCGTTCCTACTTTATAGTTTTCCAGCACCACATCACTTTCCGCAGCCAGTCTGCGAACGATTTCCTGGCCTTCAGGAGTTTGAAGGTCTAGCGTGATTGAACGCTTGCCTCGATTTGCTGCGACAAAATAGCCGCCTTCTTCTGTGTCGGTACCGTCGGCCTGCTTAAGAAAGGGAGGCCCCCACGCTCGAGTGTCGTCTCCTCGTCCCGGGCGCTCCACCTTGATGACGTCCGCGCCAAGATCGGCAAGAATCTGGCTGCTCCAGGGCCCAGCTAGAACCCGGCTAAGATCCAGAACACGAATATGTGACAACAATGGCAACACTCATTTCTCCTGATATGCGTATGGCCTCTGATCGTTGAGAGCCACCAATAAGGCAGAGTCTAGGTCAACGTTCCATCATCCGCCATAGGCGCGCATGCAATGCAGATATGCCCATACCTGCATCTCGCGCTAAGTTGACCGAATTCGCAATTCTGGATTGTGTACTGATGAGCTAGCCGCTCGTCATATTTGCTCCTACACTGCCCAAGCATTGACATACCAAAAACGAAGGCCAGCCATGCAACACACCACCTACGAAGAGATGCAGCAATTGCAGCAAGCGTTCGGCGATAGCGCACGAGATTTTCTGACTACGGTGTCACCCATATCCCGGATTCGGGATCTTCGCGACACCGAACCTGGTTATGACCGTGAAGTCTGGCAAAAAATCGCAGAGGCAGGATGGACCGGCATATTGATTCCCGAGTCGCTGGGTGGGTTGGGTCTGGGCCTCGGCCCGGCAACCGCCATTGCGATGGAAGTTGGGAGCCATCCATTGCCCGAGCCCTACATTGCTTCGGCGATCCAGGCCGTATCCGTGCTGCTGGCACTGCCGGTATCGGCGTTGCGCGATCAACTGCTGAGGGACATTGCCGCCGGCCGGCTTATCGCCGGCCTTGCGTGGCAGGAGCAGCCCAATACCGGGGCTGACGATGGATGGAGAGCTACGGCCACCACCGATGCCGATACGGCGACGATATCTGGCACAAAGCGCTGGGCTTATCCTGGCAAGGCCGATGGCTGGCTCATCACCTGCACTGGCGATGACCACGCGGTTTACTGGATGCCTGCCACGACTGAGGGAGCCGTTGGCACGGCCACATTCCGCGTGGACGGATCGCTGGCGACCACCCTGCATTTTCAAAACGCCACCGTGCCGGCAGCCAATTTTCTGGGTCAGGGCAAGGACGTTGTACTGGCAATCGAAACGGCCAACAATAACACCCGCGTTGTACAGGCGGCTGAACTGCTTGGCATTGCGCGACACGCGTTCAACGCAACATTGGACTATCTGAAAACCCGCGTTCAGTTCGGCAAGCCGATCGGTGCAAATCAGGCGCTGCAGCACCGCATGGTCGATGCCTACCTACAAGTCGAATTGGCTACGGCCGTATTGAAAGAGTTCTTTGCTCAGGTACAGGATGATTATCCCGGGTTCGGTGCACGCTGCGCTCGGGTGAAGGCACGCTGCGCGCATGCGGCATTGCACATGACCCGCCTGGCCATTCAATTGCACGGTGCCATCGGATATACCGACGAGCTCGATATCGGTCTTTATTTGAAGCGCGCCCTGCATTTGACCAGCTGGCTGGGTGGTGTACGCGAGAATAGACGCTTGGCGTTCGAGGGATCCGCCACGGCCGCAGCCGGGTCGGGGCAAGAACAAGACAGCGATTTCACCATTCCCGCAGACAACGACTGGAATGCCATGTCGGAATCAGGGTTCCGTGCGATGACGAGGCAATTCCTCCGGTTGAACTATCCGGCGGAACTACGTAATCCTCCACAAAGACTGCATTGGCCGGATCTCAAGGACTGGTATCTGGCGCTATCCAGGCAAGGGTGGATAGCGCCCGCCTGGCCGCGCGAGCATGGTGGTATGGGTCTTGAACCGGATAAGCTGATTGCGTTCATCGAAGAGATGGAGGCTTATGGTGTAGCCCGAACACCCGACCAGGGCATCATCAATATTGGGCCCGTCCTGATCAAATTTGGCACTGACGAACAGCGAAAAAAGTACTTGCCCAGGATCCTTGCGGGCGATCACGTCTGGTGCCAGGGATATTCCGAACCCAATGCAGGCTCCGATCTTGCGTCGTTGCGTACTGAAGCGATCCTAGATGGCGACCACTTTGTAGTAACCGGCCAAAAAATCTGGACCACGCTTGCTCAGGATGCCACGCATATCTTCATGCTTGTTCGCACCGACAAAGACGTCAAGAAACAGGCTGGGATTAGCTTTCTATTGGCCGACATGAAGACGCCAGGCATAACGGTGCGCCCCATACGTAACATAGGCGGCGAAGAAGAGTTCTGCGAGGTGTTTTTCGATAAGGTCAGAGTGCCCAAGGAAAACCTTGTAGGCCAATTGAATGAAGGCTGGACCATTGCGAAAGCACTTCTGGACTTCGAACGAATTTTTGTCGGCAGCCCCAATCAGGCAAGGTATGCATTGAATCAGCTCCGGCTGGTCGCCGAACAGTGTGCATTGTTCGATGACCAGGCGTTTGTTGACAGTTATACCGCCTCAATGCTTGATGTGGCGGATCTTCAGGCGCTATATGCCGGCTACGCCGACATCGTGAAACGCGGTGAATCTTTGCCGCCAAGTGTATCGCTACTGAAAATCTGGGCAACTGAAACGTATTCACGCATAGCGATGGAGGTGGTCGAAGCGGCGCAGGAACAAGGCGGCGATGCGGCAGCGATAGTGATAGGCGATACGAAAATCACGCCATGCAGCAGGCTGTATAACTCGGCCATTACAACAATTTACGGCGGGACAAACGAGATTCAGCGCAATATTCTTGCGAAGCTGGTCCTCGGCTTGCCCTCTTGATCATCAGGCCCATCACAGCAGGAAAACTCGAGGAGACATAACTATGCACCCATTTAAAAAGATCATGTTTGCATTCGCAATTGGAGCAGTTGCTGCAGGGAGCGTTCAAGCTCAGGCTGCCAATGATTACCCCAATCAACCCATTAGGCTTATTGTCCCTTTCGCTCCCGGAGGCGGTGCTGATGTGACAGCACGGATGGTCAGTGAGCCGCTTGCGGCGGAACTCGGGCAGAGCATTATTGTTGACAACAAGCCCGGCGGCGGCGGCACAATTGGCGCACGGATCGTGTCCGAGGCGAAACCAGATGGGTACACGCTGCTTTACACGACCCCGGGACCGCAACTTACGAATCCGTTCCTGATGAAAAGCCTGCCGTACGATCCCAACACCGGCCTTGCGCCAGTGTCGCGCATCGCCATTGTGCCAAGCGTGCTTGTGGTCAATAAAAGCGTCAAGGCGGACAGCGTGAAAGAACTTATCGAAGAGGCCAAGAAGAATCCGCACGGCATACGCTTCGCCAGTGCAGGTATTGGCGCATCAAGCCATCTTTCGGGCGAGCTGTTGAAGGTAATGGCGGGGGTGGAAATCGATCACATACCGTATCGTGGGACTGGTCCCGCGCTTCAGGACCTTATAGGTGGGCGGGTGGAAATGGCCATAGACAGCCTCACGGTTTACCAGGCCTATATTAAATCCGGAGACCTTAAAGTACTGGGCGTCGCCACACCAATGCCGTTGGATAGCCTACCCGGCGTACCGACTATTGCGGAAACGTTGCCGGGTTTCGACTCATCGCCTGTCAATTACCTGAGCGCCCCGGGCGGCACACCGCAGCCCATATTGGATAGATTGAATGCCGCAATGAACAAGGTGCTTGCCGAGCCTGAAACAAAGGAACGCATGCTCAAAGCCGGTCTGCTTCCAGAAGGAAACTCCGTCGAAGAGATGAATAAGCTGGTCAAGGACGAACAAGCAAAATGGAAGAAAGTGATTGAGCTTTCCGGCGCAAAAATAGAATAGCGCGCCATGGCCCTGTTCGCCGCATGCGTTACGTTGCCGGCGAACAGGGTCAATGACAGGAGACCTGCAGCACCTCTGAGGAAGCGGCGACCTCACGGATGGCTTGTGCAACGGAACGCGCGGCATACGAAGGTGGATGTGCGGAGGTCGTTGCCAAAATTATTGTCCGCTCGATGACCGGCTCTATGATTCTTGCTGCCTGCAGTTGCCCGCCTTTCAGTTCACTGGCAATGGCCAACTTTGGCAGTACCGTATAAGCCCCGCCTTTTTCAACAATAGCCTTTTGGAGCTGCGTCGAATCGGCCTCGACGATCACGTTCAGCGTGACCATGTTTTTACGCGCGAGTTTATTGAGCGTGGATCGGACGCCGCTAGGTGCACTGGGAAGAATCAGAGGCAGCCCATCCAGCTTCGAAAAATGCACCGATGGGTTAAGCGTAAGCTTGTCCCCCGCTGGGCCTACAAGGCACGAATCCGCTGAAATCAGCGGCTCACCGTCCGAAATCATGGTGGCCCCATAGCGATAGGGCAGTCCGATATCGACGTGCCCGGTGACGAGCCACTGATCAATCTGGCCCGCAGATCCTTCAAAAAAGTGTAGGCGTATACCCGGGAAACGCTTGCGCATCAGAAAGAAAACCGGAACCATCAAGGTTAAGTAAAGCGACGGAAGTGCTGCAATCCTGACATCGCCGAATGGTAAACCGCCCGTTGCTGTAATTTGATTGGTCAGGGCTTCCGACTCGCTTAGTACACGCTCGATCTGAGGGAGCATGCGCGCCCCGAGTTCTGTCAGGCTCATGCCCCGGCCGGTGCGATCAAACAGCCGGCCCTTGCATTCAATTTCCAGCCTGGCTATCTGGCGGCTTATGGCTGGCTGTGGCATGCCCAAAGTCGTCGCAGCGGATTTGAGGCTGCCGTTTTTAGCGACCGTCACGAAGATTAATAAGCGGTTCAGGTCCCACTGTATTTTTAATGGATCAGACATATCACTAAGTGCAATTCTGGTTTATGTGGCGCATGGCTGATGCCCCGGGTAGTGCCTCGTATACTGGGCAAGAGAGATTTCGGAGATCGGAATAATCCGATTTACTGATCCATCGCGGCCACTCAAGGCCAACGAGACCACACTAAGCAGCCAACCATTATAAGTGGCTTACGCTCAAATCGGAGAAAGACAATGTTCAATAGAATACTGGGCTCACTGGCCCTCGCTGCGTCATTGACGGCATCTGCAGGCGCAACAGAATTCCCAACGAAACCGGTGCAATTGGTGGTTCCGTACTCACCGGGAGGCCTGACTGATAATTTGGCCCGCCGCTATGCCGAGCAACTGGCCGCCGCCTGGAAACAGCCTGTTGTCGTGGAAAACAAGCCAGGCGCTGGCTCTGCCATAGGCGCTGGCAATGTGGCACGCTCCGCACCCGATGGCTATACCGTCTTGCTGGGAAGCGTCGGCATGGTGACGAATCCACTGCTTCTGAAGAAGATGCCCTACGACCCGGAGTCGCTGGTGCCACTGGCACTCGTCGCGCTCGCACCCAATGTTTTATATGTCCATCCCTCGGTGCCCGCGACCAATGTGAAAGAGCTCGTTGAATACGCTAAAAAGAATCCGGGACATTTGAGTTTCGCTTCATCCGGCGTAGGATCAAGCCCACACCTTGCCGCTGAGCTTTTTGCCACGAAGACGGGTATTGATGTCATACAGGTGCCCTATAAAGGAACGGGACCCGCCATTGCCGATTTTCTGGGAGGCCAGGTCAATGCCTACTTCGATACCATGCAGTCGATGAAATACGCGAAAGACGGGTCAATCCGCGCGCTTGCGATTACGACTAAGCAACGCATTGCTGAGGCACCGGACCTCCCGACGGTGGAGGAATCTGGAGTAGCACCAGGCGTCATATCCAGCAGTTGGTTCGGTTTCTTCGTTCCCGCATCCACCCCGGCGGATGTACAACAACAAATTATGCAAGCAATTCGACGAATCGCCGAAGACAAAGAGATGAAGACCGTCGTTTCCACGATGGGGCTTATACCGGAGTTCATGGACCAGGCGCAATTCAAGCAGTTCACTAACGACGAGACCGTTAAATGGCGCAATGTGATCGAGACGCAAAAAATATCAATCAACTAGCGCCGTACGCGGCAGCACGCTATCGCGGAATGCCAACAACGTAGGGAATGGTCATTTGTGTTCGGTCGCGCTGGCATTTCACAACAAGGGGATTGGCCAATGAAAGCTGCCTGGTATTCGAAAAACGGAAAAGCTCGGGACGTACTGGAAGTCGGCGAACTCCCCACCCCCGAGCCCGGTCGGGACGACGTCAGGGTGCGGTTGGCTGTATCGGGCGTCAATCCCTCAGACGTCAAATCCCGCGGCGGCAGCCGCCCTGTCAAGTCAGGGTTTGTCGTGCCCCATAGCGACGGCTCCGGCATTATCGATAAAGTCGGAAGCAATGTATCACCGTCACGCATCGGCAAAAGGGTATGGGTATGGAATGGACAGTGGCTGCGCGCTATGGGCACCGCTGCCGAGTACATTGCGTTGCCGTCAAACCAGGCGGTGTTGCTGCCGGATCACCCGTGTTATCGGTACGGTAGGCTCTGCGGATAGAGCCAGGCTGGCTACCGATCTCGGCATAGACGACATTGTGGATTACAAGAAAGATAACGTCGCGACCCGGATTTTGTCGCTTACGGCCAACCGTGGTGTCGACATCGTCGTCGATATGGATTTTTCAAGTACTACCCATCTGGTATCACAAAACGCGGTTGCCGAACATGGCGCCGTTGTTTGCTATGGTTCGAATGTCCGCGGTCAAATTCCAATTGATTTCGGCGCGTGGCTTTTCAAATCCATCCGTTTGCACTTCTTTCTCATTTATGATCTTGCGCCCGGTGAACGGCTTTCCGCGGTAGAAGGTTTGTCGCAATTGCTTGAATCAGGGCGTCTTGTCCATAATATTGGTCCACGTTATACCCTGGATGAAATTGCCGATGCTCACGAGGCCGTTGAACGTGGCAGTGTAGCGGGCAATGTCGTACTGGATTGCGCGCGCAGGTTGCATAACGAATAGAAGACTGCGGACAGCGGTTGCGTGATTCATGCTCCACAGAGGTGCGCAGCATCATGGCACCTCTATGGTTCGCATCCCGCGCGCTGCGGTTCGGATGGGTGCATAGCGTTATTCGGCGCGGCTTTCTCCATCAAAATTCCTTTCCATATCGCTCCGCTGTGATCCTGACACCCGCTTGAAAACCTGGCATGCGTCTTGCTTAAAGCATAAGGGTCATTTTTGTCAGTCAAGCTCATGATCAAGGAAGAAGTCGCTATGAAAGTAATATATGCCTACGCAAAATCCGTTGGCTCCCCAGCGTTCGCTGTTGTGGCCAAACGACGCAGCGCAGTTTTGCAGGCGATTAGGGGTGTCGCCCTGGCCGGTAGTTTGGCCATGGCAGTCGCAGCCAATGCCGCTTATCCCGAAAGACCGATAGAAGTCATTATTTCGTTTCCTCCTGCGGGCGCGACGGATGCCTTGGCGCGTGCGGTAGGACACCGCCTTTCCGACAAGCTGGGTCAAACCGTTGTGGTGCAGAACCGGCCTGGTGCCGGCGGAGCGATCGGATTGACGGCTGCCGCGCGCGCGCAAACCGACGGCTACAACCTTTACCTGGCTGCCACCACGAATCAGGCGATAGCCGCCGCGATCTACCCCAAACAGGAGGTGAGTCTGCTCAAGGATTTTGTACCCATCGGCCAGGTCGGTTTTGCGCCGCATGCGCTGGTAGTACCGGCGTCCCTGCCGGTCAAAACGGTCAGTGAACTGATTGCCTATCTGAAGGACAAGCCGGGCAATTACAACTTCGCGTCCCAAGGGACGGGTACCTTGTCACATCTGGAATCTGAGTTGTTTGCCGCGAGCAACCAGTTGGACGTAATGCATATTCCCTATAAGGGCAGTGTCCAGGCCTTGCCCGACGTGGCCAATGGCTCGTCGACGATGATGTTCGATAGCGTAACGGGCTCCATGCCCATGGTGCAGGCAGGCAAGATCAGATACCTGGCGGTGGCATCGACTTCGCGCGTCAGCTTGTTGCCCGATGTGCCGACATTGGCGGAGGCCGGCGTAAAGAACGTGGTGGCTGACAATGTATTTGGCCTCTTTGCTCCCAAAGGGGTTCCTCCGGAGGTGATTGCCACGCTGTCGACGGCGCTTGAAGCTGTGCTGGCCGAACCGGCATTAAAGGCCAGCCTGGCCAAGCAAGGGTCAGAAGTCAGTTACGCAACACCTCAGGCGCTCGGTGTAACCATCGCACAGGAACATCAATACTGGAGCGGAGTGGTGAAATCGGCGAATATCCAGCCGCAATAGGACTCGGTGATGGCGTTGGACGATGCCTGTAATCCCGGGCGTACCGCATTCCAATACTACGTTGCAGACTGGGCCGCCACCGCGTTGACATCGCACACGACGCCTGCTTCGATCAATGCATCAATTTCCGCGGCGGTATAGCCGAACTCACCGAGAATTTCCAGGGTATCTTCGCCCAGGCGTGGGGCGGCGCGGTGATACTGTGCCGGGGTGGCCGAAAACTTTACGGGCATGCCTATGGTGTGCGTCGGCCCCGCTTGCGGATGTTCTTGTTCCACGATCATGCCGCGGGCCAGAGTTTGAGGATGCGACAAAGCCTCACCAATGGAATGAACCGGACCGGCGGGCACACCGGCCTTGTCGAATGCGGTCAGCCAGTCCTCGGCGGAGCGCGTCTTGAGTATCTCGCTCATTTCCTGCACCAGGGCAGAGCGGTTCTGCATGCGGTCGGCATTGCGTGTGAAACGCGGGTCGTCGCACCATTCCGGATGACCTAGTACTTCGGCAATGCGGACCCAGTTCTTTTCGTTGGCCCCGCCAATAATGATCCACTCTGTGCCGGTGGGGAACGCCTGGTAGGGGGCGGTCAGCACATGGGAGGAGCCGGTGGCGCCTGGAGACTGTCCGGTGCCGAAGTAGATGGCCGCGTGCCAATACAATTGTTGCAGGCTCGCCTCCAGTAGCGAAGTTTCAACGACCTGGCCTTCACCCGTTTTCTGTTTGTGCTGGTATGCCGCAAGTATGCCGAACGCCGCCAACAGCCCGGCATTGATGTCGGCGACGGAATTACCGGTGCGTAGCGGCGGGCCGCCAGGCTCGCCCGTAATGCTCATCAAGCCCGAAAAACCCTGGGCAATAAGGTCGAAACCACCCTTGTCGGCGTAGGGGCCAGTAAGACCGTAGCCCGATACCGCGCAATAGATCAGGCCGGGATTCTCTTTGCGTAGCGTCTCGTAGCCGAGTCCGAGCTTCTCCATGGTGCCTTTGCGGAAGTTCTCGGTGATCACGTCCGCATCGCGCACCATGCGCAGCAGTACCTCTTTGCCTTGCGGGCTCTTAAGGTTCAGCGCGATCGCCCGCTTGTTGCGGTTGAGCATCAGGAAAGGTGCCGACACGCCGTTGATCAGTGGGTCGCGATACTGGCGCGCATCATCGCCGCCTTCCAGCTTCTCCACCTTGATCACGTCGGCGCCCAGGTCTGCAAGCATCATTCCGCAAGTGGGGCCGGCCATTATTTGCGAAAGCTCGATTACCCGCATGCCGGCGAGCGCGCCGGGTGTGGCGCCAGTTTCAATCTTGTTCATGCTGTCATTCCTTTCATCGACCCGTGAAAACAGGCGTGTCCTTCCGCAGGAAGGCGTGGTAGCCAGTACGGAAATCTTCCGTGTCGAAGCAATCGAAGGCCTCGTCCCGTTCGGCCTCGGTCAATTCGCCTCCGGCCAGCAGCCGGCGTACGAACTTTTTATGCCAGCGGGCGACCAGTGGTGCGCCAGCCGCAATGCGTTCAGCCGTTAGTCGCGCTTCGGCCGCAACGTCCGCATCGGGCACGACGCGAGTCACCACGCCCAGTTCCAGCGCCTTGTCGGCGCCGAAAATAGTGCCTTCCAGCAAGACGGCCAGAGCGGTCGAGGGTCCGACCAGTTTCACCAATGGGGCGAGTTCAGAATAGGACATGACCAAGCCCAGATTCTTGATGGGCACGCCGAACCGGGAACTGCTCCCGCAGATTCGAACATCGGCCAGGCTGGCGATTTCCATGCCGCCGCCGACGCAGATGCCATGAATCTGCGCCACAACCGGATGCCGGCAGTTGCCGATGGCTTCGATCGTGCGTCGCATCACTTCCCCATATTTCACTGCCTGCTCTTTATTCGACCGCGACGTTTCGAACTCGGAAATGTCATTGCCTGGCGAAAAAGCCTTTTCGCCCGCGCCGCGCAGGACGATGCAGCGCACCGTGTCGTCCTCGGAGAGGGCCAGGAAGTCGGTGCCGAGATCGCGCCAGACGTCGATGGTGAAGGCATTCAGTTTTTCGGGACGATTGATCGTAATGGTCACGATCGTGTCATCCCGGTCGACCAAAAGATAGGGATTCTGTGCAAGTGCTGTGGTCATGTCGCTATTCCGTCTTGTTCGTTACGAGGGTTTCTTCTTCAGTCCGAGGTCTGTTGTGATTCGGCCATACTTCTCATACTCGCTTTTGATGAAAGCCTGGAATTCGGCTGGCGTATCGGGGCCTCCGCCAACCACCATGCCCTGTTCCGCCAGCTTTGACGACACGCCCGGATCCTTCAGGGTCGTGTTGAGCGCCTGGTCCAGCTTGGCCAGGACGGCCGACGGTACATTGGCGGGTGCCAGCACGGCATACCACTGCTCGACATCCATGCCCTTTACCCCGGCCTCAGCCAGTGTGGGTACATCGGGCAACGAGGCAGCGCGCTTGGTGCTGGTCACCGCCAGCGGGCGCAGCTTGCCTGCCCTGACCTGGCCGATCGCACCGGGCAGAGTGTCGAAGTTCATGTCCACCTGGCCGCCCAGCAGGTCGGTCATAGCTTGTCCGCTTCCTTTATAAGGAATGTGTTCCATCTGTGCGCCGGTAATCTGTGAAAAGCGCGCCGCACTCAGATGCTGGGGACTGCCCATGCCTGAAGAGGCATAGGTGTATTTTCCGGGACTGGCCTTGACCAGGTCGGTGAGCTGCTTGAGCGATTTCACGTCATTTTTGGTGGGATTCACCACCAGAATGTTAGGTACAGAGCCGATATAGCGCACGGCGGTGTATCCGTTGACCGGATCGTATGACACAGGCAGCATATGCGGCGCCGATACCGTGGACTGCATATTGGCCAGCAACAAGGTATAGCCATCCGGAGCCGCCCTCGCCACCATCTCACCCGCGATCAGGCCGGAGGCGCCCGGCTTGTTTTCGACAATCAGTTGCTGGCCGATCACTTCCGACAGGCGCTGCGCAATAATGCGGGCGGACACATCGGTGCCTCCGCCTGGCACAAAACCGACTACCAAACGAATAGGCTTGCTGGGGAATGCCTCTTCGGCATGCATGACGCCCGCTTGAGTCAATGCGATGGTGCCCAACAGTGTGCACAGGGTTTTCTTGATCATTGTCCGGTCTCCGTCTTTTTTTGGGTGAGGTATTGCCACATAGACGATGCCTTATGATGGCCTCGTGGCAAGATCTATTGCTCTATGATGAGCACTCGACAACTCGTTTCGATAATGTGGTATTTGGTATACCAGATACCAAGTTATCTGTTTTATGGCTATCATGCACCTATGGTTTACCCTGATTTCACCTCAAAAAGCGACGCTGATTTAAGCCCGGATCCCCTAGCCATCCACCACCCGACGCTCGCCGCGGTAGTGGCTGACAAGTTACGCCAGTTCATTACGGACGGCACGCTTAAACCGGGCACTGGACTGAATGAGCGTGAGCTCTGCGACCGACTCAAGGTCTCACGCACGCCGCTGCGCGAGGCTTATCGCATTCTTTCAGCCGACGGACTGGTCAGCATCCAGCCCAAGCGCGGAGCCGTGGTCATCGAGCACTCGCCGGCCGATATCGAGAACATCTTCGACGTGCTGGCGGTATTGGAAGGCCTGGCCATACGCCAGGCGGTGCAGCGCGCGACCGAGCAGGAACTGCATGAGATTGCGTCACTGCATGCGCGGATGCTGGAGGGCTTTCATAACAAAGACATCAAGGCCTACTTTGCAGCCAGTATGGGAACGCATGTGGCGATCAGCCGCGCGGCACATAATCCTGCGCTCACGGATGCATACGAGCGCCTTAATCTGCAAGTGCAGGCTTTGCGCTATAAATCGAACCTGGACCCGGATGAATGGAGCGCGGGCGTTGCCGACCACGAACGCTTTGTTCGGGCGTTGCTTGAGCGTGATGCCGAAGCGGCCGAAAAGCATGTCCGAGCGCACTTGACCAATAAGAAGTCCTATCACTTAAGACCTGCTGCCGACACGGCGGAAAAAGCTGCAGTTGACCTTTGAATGGTCGCGTGCCCTTCTTGAGCGCGTTAACCGGCGGCGTCGGAAGACTTCGATTGCGCGGGCTGCGATACGCCAGATACGCCGCTGAGGCAAGCATTTGTATGCCGGCCGCTGCAAAGAACAGGTTGTCCACGGAACCCGGCTGTCCTGGGGCTTCAGTCAGCAGCAAACCAAAGAATGCGGGTGCAAAAGCGTAGGTGCCTTGCCCGATTGCCACGATTTTGCCGAGCCGATGGCTTGTACAAAATAGCCCGCCGCGGCTACGGCACGCCGATGCCCAAATCGTTGGACTGCTACCGCGGCAATATAACGTCCGCCGATGGCGCAGACCGTTGCCAGCGACATCAGCCAGCCCACCCATTGAGCGCCTAACGCAAAGGGCCTATCCCGCGCGGATATCTGCCCACCTACGAAGGTCATCCTCCGCGCGAGTTTCCGTCGCGTTAGACAAGGTCAAAGGTCTTCAGCGCGTAATTGTTCCGGGCTTTTGGCAGAAAGCAACCCGGGGGCGACATCAAACACTGTCTTCGCGCCGTACTGGCCTGCCTGGTGCATGCGATGCACAGCCCGGGCATAGGCCACAAGTATGCTGGATGTGAATTCCGGGTTGCTGCCTAATTTGAGCGAGTATTCCACGACTTGTGTGTTTTCCTCCGTCGTGTTGCCCGTACGAATGACAAGCCCGCCATGAGGCATCGCATTGTGCTCACGGCGCAACGCCTCCTCCGTAATGAAGGACACGGTGGTGTCGTACTCGTCAAAGTAGTGCGGCATAGTGACGATGGCGTTCTTGACCGCCTCCGGGTCGGCGCCTGGTTCGAGGACGACAAAACAATCGCGGGTGTGTTTCTGCCGGGTTGTCAGTGTCGGGCGGGAGCCTTGGCGCACCTCCTCCAATGCGTCCTGGACAGGAACGGTATATTGGACGCCGCCGGCCACTCCTGGAATGCGCCGAATCGCATCCGAGTGGCCCTGACTTAGCCCTTTTCCCCAGAATGTATAGGTCGCACCATCCGGCAACAGCGCTTCGCCATAGACGCGATTGATGGAAAACATGCCGGGATCCCATCCTGCGGATATCAGTGCCGTTTTGCGATTTGCGAGCGCAGGGCCGTTGACCGATGCAAAATACTCTGGAATGCGCGCATGCGTATCAAAGCTGTCGACGGTATTGAACAGTGCAGCCAATTCCGGACCTTGTTGCGGCAAATCCTCTTTGGAGCCACCGCAAAGAATCAGGACATCGATCTTGCCGGCATGACCGGATAGCGCTTCCATCGAATACACGGAAGTCGCCTCGAGCCTGGGCTGCAGTTGGGAAGGCGGACGACGGGTGTAAATGCCTGTGAGCTGCATGTCGGGATTCTTGGCGATTGCGGCTTCAACGCCGCGCCCCAGATTGCCGTAACCGGCGATTGCAATGCGAATGGATTGACCCATGGTGGTTTTCCTCGGTTTCTACTGAACGTACAACGTTTCCATATAAGAACGCCAGGCGACCCTTACCCGGCAGCTTCTTGCACCCTGAAGTGTAGAGGTAAAGCTCTGTCACGTCGCGTCGGCGGATTCAAGCGCAAGTAACGGGTTTTTCAAAGCTGTGTTTTTTTCTACACTCATGGGATCTCCACCATTCATTCGGGTGAAAAGATGGAAACCGCCGCCGTTCGACGTTCATCTGGCTTCGCTGTCAAATCGAGCATATTTCCGGCCAGCCTGGCGAACCTTATCGCGCAGTCGATCGGAGGGCAAAACTGGGAATGTGTCGAACAATCGCTGGACGAGACTGGCAACGCAGTGCTTTCCGGGCTCCTGACGCCGCAGCAGTGCAGGGACCTCACTGCGCTGTATACGCAGGACGACCGCTTTCGCACACGAATCGTGATGGCGCGCCATGGTTTCGGGCGGGGCGAGTACAAATATTTTGCCTATCCGCTACCTGGACTGATCGATGCACTCAGGAGCGCGTTGTATCCCCATCTGTTTCCTATCGTCAATCGATGGAACGAGCAGCTTCGTATCGATGTGCGCTATCCGGATACCCTGCATGCGTTTCTCAAGCGCTGCCACGCTGCCGGCCAGACACGTCCCACGCCACTGATGCTGCGCTACGGTAAGGGCGACTACAATTGCCTGCATCAGGATCTGTACGGCGATCACGTGTTTCCCTTGCAGGTTGCCATCTTGCTATCCCGACCTGGCGATGATTTTACCGGCGGCGAGTTCGTGATGATCGAGAACAACGCGGACCACCAACGCGCCGACGTTGTGCCCTTGCAGCAAGGCGATGGCGTCGTTTTCGCGGTCAATCAGCGTCCCGTGAAGGGTAAGCGTACCGGCATGCGCAAAGTCGGAATGCGCCATGGCGTCAGCCGACTGCACAGTGGGCAGCGCCATACCGTGGGCCTGATTTTCCATGATGCGCATTGATGAGTTAGAAACCGGAGGCGCCATGAATTTGGAACTCTTTGCACCGGTCACCGGTCAACCCGAGGCCCTTGGACAACGTGCGGTTGTTCTGCGTGGCTTCGCCTTGCCTTTCATGGACGAGTTGCTGCCCGCCATCCAGGACGTGGAGCAGGCCTCGCCATTCCGGCACATGATCACCCCAGGTGGATTCACCATGTCGGTGGCTCTTACCAACTGCGGCACTTTCGGCTGGACAACGGATCGGCGCGGCTACCGTTATGCAACCATTGATCCCACTACCGGCCGCCCATGGCCAGCGATGCCGGCGGTATTTGCAAGGATGGCGCGCGAGGCAGCCGCGGCTGCCGGCTTCGACAATTTCGAGCCCGACGCCTGCCTGGTCAATCGCTACCTGCCCGGCGCGCGTCTCTCGTTGCACCAGGACAAGAATGAACGCGACTACGACGCCCCCATCGTATCCGTATCGTTGGGCATGAGCGCCGTATTCTTGTTTGGCGGACATCATCGCGCCGACAAGCCGGTAAAGGTTGTTCTTCAGCATGGCGACATAACGGTCTGGGGCGGCGAGGACAGGTTGCGATATCACGGCGTGTTGCCGCTTAAAGACCTGCCGCATCCTTTGTTGGGGAACCAGCGCATCAATTTCACGTTTCGCAAGGCAGGATAAGCGATGTCGCTGGAGGCCAGACGTGCGCCGTGAAACTCAAGCTACCGAACTGTCGCAGCAGGCCTACAGGCGCGCCGCCGACTATCTTGCCGACCTAGACGAGGATTGGGCGCGTCATGTTGCCGCTACCGGCCCGTGCCAGCATGAGCCCAAGCCCACACGCGAGCCGTTCGAGGCGCTGGTGCGCGCCGTCGCCTACCAGCAATTGCATGCCAGGGCGGGCGACGCCATCCTGGGCAGGTTGCTGGCGCTTTATCCTGACAAGAAGTTTCCGTCAGCCGGGCTGCTGCTGGCCACCGATCCGGAACTGCAGCGGGCTTGTGGGTTCTCAGGAGCCAAGGTTGCGACCATTCGCGGCATTGCACAGGCTGCCTTGGATGGTATCGTGCCCACGCGCTCCCAGGCTTTGCAGCTGTCGGACGACGATTTGATCGAGCGGCTTGTGTCACTTCGGGGAGTGGGCCGCTGGACCGCCGAGATGTTCCTGATCTATAGCCTGGAACGCATCGATGTCCTGCCCGTGGATGATTTCGGCGTGCGCGAAGGCTATCGGCGCCTGAAAGGTTGGGATAGGGCACCCACACCACGCCAGATGCGCGAAATTGGCAAGGCCTGGAGCCCTTACCGAACCGTGGCGGCCTGGTATCTGTGGCGAAGCCCGACGCGCTAGCTGATTCGATGAAATGGAAAATCACCGTGATCCTTTTCAATAATGATGTCGTTGCCAGGCTGGACTGGGCAGAGATTGCCGCTGAACTGGATCAGGACGGTTATGCAATCCTTTCAGGCTTGCTGCATGGGGCGCGGGTATTACCCGAACCGCTGGGCGCATTACCTGCCGCCTTGTACGAGCCCCTCTCGACGATTGCGAACCGTTGGAACCAATCGCTTGGACTGAAGGAGCGCTTTCCGGACGGCTCCAATGCCTTTCAGGAACAGAGCAGGAAGGCGGGCCTGCCCGGTCCGCGGTCATATATGAGCCGGCTGCGAGAGCGGGACTATCAGGCCTTGCAGCAGCGGAATGACGGCGCATGGCGCTTTCCCCTACAACTGGTGGCGCTGCTGTCAGAGCCGGGAGTAGATTTCACGGGCGGCGAATTCGTAATGACAGAACAGCGCCCCCGAATGCAGTCGCGGCCGATGGTTCTGCCTTTGCAACGGGGCGATGCGGCCATCATTGCGGTGGCGCGGCGACCCATCATGGGCAGGAAGGGGTATTACCGCGTGAACAACAAGCATGCGATCAGCCGGGTGCACAGCGGCGAGCGTATCGGACTGGAGCTCTATTTCGATTAGTAGCGCGCGAGCCAATGGGCGTAGGGTGCCGGCAAGGTCCATGAGGGGCGCTCTATAGCAAGTTCCTTGGCGGCGAAATAGGCCCAATGAGGGTTGGCCAGATGGCTTCTCCCGACCATGACGACATCGAGCTGCTCTTCTTTGACGACGCGCTCTGCAATCGCCGGCGTACCAAATCCCCATGCGGAGCTCACAGGCACGTCTGCTTCGCGACGGACGCGCTCGGCGATCGGCCCTAAAAAAGCGGGCCCCCATGGAATGGCAGTTTCGGGTATCGTGAAACCTACGCTGACACTGATCATGTCCATACCGGCCGTTTTGAAATCGCGCACGAGGCTTATCGAATCGATCAAGGTTTGCTCATCGCGTCCGTCATACTCGATGACGCCAAAGCGTACGGTCAGGGGCAGGCTTTCTGGCCAGACTTCGCGTACCGCCCGCAAGGTCTCAAGAAGAAAGCGTCCACGGTTCTCGACGCTTCCGCCGTAGATGTCGTCACGATGATTCGAATGTGCGGAAAAGAAGCTCTGTGCCAGATAACCATGGGCGAAATGCAGCTCCAACCATTCAAAGCCGATTTCCCGCGCCCGTTTGGCAGCATCGACAAAGTCTTGACGCACGCGCGCGATATCATCCAGAGTCATCGCTCGAGGCTGTTTCGGCAGCTCCTTGCCGTACGCGACTGCCGATGGCGCTATCGTCTGCCAGCCTCGCGCATCGTTTTCAGCGATATGGTCGTCGCCCTCCCAGGGGCGATTTGCGCTGGCCTTTCTTCCCGCATGGGCAATTTGGATCCCGGGCACGGCACCCGCTGACTTGATGGCTTGCACGACAGGAACAAGGGATAGTGCCAGTTCATCGCTCCAGATGCCTGTGCAGCCCGGGGTGATGCGTCCTTCGGGCGATACGGCGGTCGCCTCGACAATAACCAATCCCGCAGCGCCACGCGCCATGCTGGCGTAATGCGATATGTGCCAGTCGTTGATATAACCGTCGACAGCCATGTACTGGCACATAGGTGGAACGGCAATGCGATTGCGCAGAGTCACGTCTTTGAGTTTGAAGGGTTGGAAGAGAGCAGACATGAGGGGCCTCGATTGAAAATACTAGGATCAGGTTGTTTCTGTAGTTCGAACATATACGAACATTAGAATAATTATAGGGCAATGTGTATGATATTGCTCATGCGCCCATTCAAACATCCCGCCGCCAGCGAGCTTTCACTCGAACGCGTGCTCTACGCCTTGAGCGATTCCATACGCCTCGATATCGTTCGACACCTTGCCCGCGTCGAAGCGGCAACGTGTGGAGAACTGGACGGGGGGCGTCCAAAATCTACCGTATCGCATCATTTCAAGGTGCTGCGTGAAGCCGGGCTGGTGTTCACCAGGAATAGCGGAACCATACATTTGAATAGCTTGCGCCGTACGGATATTGAAAGTCGATTTCCAGGATTATTGGATGCAATATTGACGCAGAAAACCGACTCATGACACGCTTTGCCGTATGCCGCCGCCGGAGTTCGCTGCCATGCGGGCTCATCGGCATCAGTCAGGCTTTGCAGAAGGCCAGGATATGGTGCAGCATTTTTCTGACATAAGCCGGCAGTTCTTCAAGTGATCGGACACAAAGGACCAGGTCTCTGGATGCCCACGCGTCGGTGAGCACAATTCGCTTGATATGTGCCGATCGGGCGTAACGGATCGCCGCCGCTTGTGGCACGACCGCAATCCCGATCCCGTGTCCCACCATCCGGCAAACTGCGTCAATGCCCCGCAGCCGTATGCGATACGTCAGCTCTTTGCCACTCTTGCGTGCATGGTAGGCAACGTGCTCCTGCAGCGCACTGTCGCCCGCCAGGCCCACGAATTCCAGGTGAGCCACCTCGGCCAGCGTGATGCAAGAGCGCTGGGCGAGCTCATGGTGGCGCGCGCAAATAAGGGTCAGTGGATCGGGCCGAAAGTGGAAGACTTCCAGTCCCTGCAGATTAGCAGAGCTGGCTACCATCCCGATGTCACCCATGCCGTTTCGGATGGCGTCGGCAATCTCAAAGCTGAGCCGCTCCTCCATGTCGATCGATATCTGCGGATTCATATTCAGAAAACTGTTGAGGATTTCGGGAAGATGCTCGCTAAGTGCGGATGTATTGCAAAGAAGCCGGACATGCCCTTTTATTCCGTTGCCGTAGCAGTCAAGTTCACCCCGCATACGGTCCATTTGTTGAAGGACCACCCGGGCATGGTGGATCAGTGTTCTGCCGGCTGGGGTGATCTCGACGCCGCGTCTGCTGCGGGTCAACAAGGCCACGCCCAAAATTGATTCCATCCCTTTGATGCGTTCGCTTGCCGATGCGAGCGTCATATGGGATTTACGCGCGCCCTCTGTGATGGTGCCCGTTTCATGTACGTTCAGGAAAAGACGGAGATCGATCAGATCGAAGCGCATGAAAAATCATAGCATCCCTGCCTAAGGTGCCGCCTTAGCCAGGCTTTGTGAAAGCCAGATTGTCAGAATGCACGCACCGCTCCAGAATCCGGCGTAAGCATTGGCGTCGTCTCGCCGCTGGAGATTTCCATTGGAATACTTGATGGACATGATATTGCAAGGTGGTTCTGGCTTTCAGGGCCTCCCTGGCATGGGCGCGCACCCTTTTTCGGTTGCGGTTGTCTTCATGATCGCAGGCATGGTCAAAGGCGTCGTAGGCCTCGGCCTGCCGACAATCTCCATGGCTTTGCTGGCACTGTTCATGCCTCCGGCCGACGCCGCAGCATTGCTGATTATTCCCTCCCTGATCACGAATATCTGGCAGGCGGGACCGGTGCGCACACTTAAGCCAATAGTGCGGCGCATCGGAGGCATGCAAGTGGGCATAGTGGCCGGTACCCTGGCCGGTGCGGCGGTGTTGGGTGCGCCGGCAGGAGCCTTGGCGTCCGCGGCACTGGGGGTGACGCTTATCGCGTATGCGGCCTGGGGGTTTTTGGGCAAACCACTCTTTGTTCCAGCCAATGCTCAACGGTGGGCTGGCCCGCTTATGGGCGGGCTGACCGGCATCGTCACGGCGGCTACGGGCGTCTTCGTCGTGCCCGCCGTCCCATACCTGCAGGCGCTCGGCTTGCAGCGCGACGACCTGATCCAGGCTATGGGCGTGTCGTTCACGGTTTCCACGGTGGCGCTTGCCCTTGGCTTATGGGCTAACGATAGCTATTCACCAGCTGTGGCGGGCGCGTCGTTTCTCATGCTGATACCTGCTTTGATCGGCATGTATGCGGGCCAACGATTGCGGCTGCGACTCGCACCAAGTTTGTTTCGTCTATGCTTTTTTATCAGCCTTGCCTTGTTAGGTGCCTATCAGGTTGCCCGCCATATCCTGTAGCACAACACCTGTTAGTGCCAAGTGCAGAATCTTGGGTCTTGGCTGCACGCAGCCGGTCGATAGGTAGCGGTGGAGTCACGGCGACGAACCAGGCTTCTGCCTGCGCTGCGGTTTCGGCGTTCAAGGGTCCATCTAAGTCAGGTCTACGCAGCTCTGGAGTACGTCTTCCAATGCGAGCACGGCCGCATTGGCTTCGCTGTGCCTGCGCACGCTGTAGAGTTCGACAGCGCACAGCGGGTCGTCTTCGTCTAAGGGCCGATATTGGATCTCTTTACTGTACAAAACTTCCGCAGATGCGGGAACCAGCGCCAAGCCGATTCCCGCCTGCACCAGTGCGAGCACCGTAGGCATGGCGCTGGCGGTCACGACATGAGGATGTATCTGATAACGAGCGAAAAGACTATGGGTCCGCTCGCGGAAATAAGTGGCGGTGTGGCTCTCGAAATCGATAAAACGTTGTCCGTCCAGTTGTTGGACGGAGATGCTCGCTTTATGTGTTAAAGAATGCCCACTGGGCAAGGCGACGTAAAACGGTTCACGCTCGACCACCCTGAAGAGCAAGCCGTCAAGGCTGGCCGCCGCGGGTCTGCGCACCAGCGCAATATCGAGGCGTGAATCCCGTACTTTCTCGATCAGATTCTGCGAGTGGCCTTCCTGAAGGTTTATCGTAAGATCTGGCCGACGGACCTGTAAAGCGCTCAGTAGCCTTGGAAGTAGGCGGTAGGCTACCGAACTGCTGAAGCCGAGTTCTACGGTACCGGTTTCGCCAGCAGAGAGCCGCCGTAGCTGATGCAATAAAGCGGCGCCGTCCGCCGCTTGCTCCTGGGTCCAACGCTGCAACCGCTCGCCTGCGGGTGTTAATTGAACGGAGCGAGTGCTTCGAACAAAAAGAGTGGTGCCAAGCTGAGCCTCGAAGCGACGTATAAGTTGGCTAAGAGGGGGCTGGCTGATATTCAGTCGTTTCGCCGCGTGCCCAAAGTGCAACTCCTCTGCCACCACCACGAATGCGCGCAACGCACGCGATTGTAAAAGCATATGGATCCTCTTTTAGGAGCTATTAGGTCGATAGAAGACCTAATTAATCACTTTAATCATATTGGACGACATTATGCAGCATGGCTACACTTTGCATTTTCAAAGCGCACAGCATCGGCTGGCCGCGCTCATCACTTCCAAGGAAACGTACGATGCGCACGCGCCGAAATTCGTTAATACGCCTAATGGGCGCTTTGCTGGTACCAGGCCTGTTGTTCGCGCCTATTGCTGCGCAATCGCAAGGTACTTATCCAAGTCACCCTGTGACCATGATCGTCCCCTTTGGGGCAGGCAGTACAACTGATGTGCTGGCCCGTATTGTTGCAAACGGCCTTTCAGCGCGTCTTGATGTACCGGTTATCGTGCAGAATAAGCCGGGCGCAGGCGGCAATATTGGCGCTGCGATAGCCGCCCGTGCTACACTCGATGGTTACACGCTTCTGGTGGGACCGACCAGTACGAACGCGGTCAATCCCAGTCTGTTCAAGAATTTGCGTTTTGACCCGCTGAAAGATTTTCGTCCGATTACCAATCTTGCAAAGTCGGCCAATATCTTAGTGGTGCACCCAGATGTGCCGGCGAAAAATGTGTCCGAACTCATCGCCCTTATTCAAGAGCAGGAGTACGCCTACGCGTCGACCGGCAATGGCGGAAGTATGCATTTGTCCGGGGAGCTGTTCAGAACCATGACCAAGGGCAAGATGCTACATGTGCCATACAAGGGGGGAGGTGACGCATTGGCCGACCTATTGCCCGGTCGTGTTCCGATGATGTTCTGTAATGTGCCGTTATGCCTGCCGCACATTACATCAGGAAAGTTGCGCGCACTCGCCGTCACCACGGAAAAACGCTCTGCACTGCTGCCTGAGGTGCCAACCGTGGCGGAGTCGGGATTGCCTGGTTATGACGTATCGGGCTGGTTCGGCTTGTTCGTGCCGACGGGTACGGATGAAGCTATCGTGCAGCGGCTCAACAGGGAAGTTTTGGCTATCCTCGAAACACCTGACGTACAAAAACAACTGCTCACGCTCGGCGCCGAACCGGATGGTTCATCGAGTCAATCATTCACGGCCTTCGTGCAAAGTGAATTCGACAAATGGGCGAAAGTGATCAAGGAAGCGGGAATCTCGGTCGAATGATGCAATCTCAGCAATTGAATAGGCTCGGCGTGCTGGAAACCGTCCGCGCGGTGCATGAAGGTTGCGCGACTGCAACCGCTATCGTGCAGGCCCGCCTTGATATTATCGAGGCGGGTAATGATGACATCAAGGCGTTCGTGGCGATCGATCCCGAAAGGGCACTGGAAGAAGCCGCTCGCGTCGATGCTGGCAGGTACAAAAATGGTCTATTGAGCGGTGTGCCCTTCGCTGTCAAGGATGTGCTGGATACAGCCGAATACCCGACCCGTTATGGTTCGCCTATTTATGCCGATCACCAACCCCGGGCAGATGCCGCCTGTGTGAGGCTCGCACGCCGGCAAGGGGCCGTGCTCATGGGTAAAGTTGCAACCGGGGAATTCGCAACGCAGACGCCGAGCGAAGCACGCAATCCTTTGCGTGTCTCCCACACGCCTGGCGGATCGTCGAGCGGTTCAGCGGCCGCCGTAGCCGCAGGGATGGTGCCCGTGGCGTTTGGCACCCAGACCACCGGCTCGATCGTCCGCCCCGCTCTCTATTGTGGCTTGATCGGCTATAAGCCCAGCTTTGGCCTCATCGGTACCGCGGGCCTCAAGACGTTAAGTCACACGCAGGACACGATTGGCGTCATTACCCGCGATGTGCCTGACGCCGCGTACTTCACCATGGGCTTGCAGGGCGCACGGACGGCTGGGCACGGCATTGAACGACCGCAGATCGCACTGTGCCGATCGCGGCAATGGGATTACATTTCCTCCGAAACGCACCGTGCGATCGAAGAACTGGTCCGGCGCCTGGAAGCCAGTGGTGCGCGCGTGGTGCCTGTTCGACTTCCGGCCATGCTGGAAGCCCTCGCAATACAACAGCCACGGCTTTTCATGTTCGAGGCTCTCCAGAACCTGGCGCATGAATTCGAAATGCACCGTGATGCTTTAAGTACCCGGCTGCAGACGCGGTTAACGGCAGCGGCGGGCGTTACATTTGATGAATATGCGTCGATACGACAGCAGGTCCAGCGTGGCCAACAAATGTTCGCCGATATGATGCAAGGTTTCGATGGCTTGCTTTACCCCGCAGCGTCGGGGGAGGCGGAGGCCGGCCATCAGGAAGCGGGCGACCCGCGTTTCGGGGCCTTGTGGTCGATGCTGCATGTTCCGACCGTGTCGTTCCCTTGTGACGTCGGCCCGACAGGTCTCCCAATCGGTGCTCAACTGGTCGGCGCGTTTGGAGAAGACACGCGCCTGCTTGCCGCCGCCACCAGCGTGTCGCGATTGGCGACACAGCCATAGACGCGAAGTGAGCGCCGCGCTTTGTTGGCGGGGCGCTCCAGTCAATTACACAGCATTGCTGCGTTTAAAAAATCACGCGGCGACAGGCAGCACAAAATTGCTGCTATTCAACTCACCTGTATAGCCGACCAGTTGGATCAGGCCGTCACCGGTTTCCAGTTCGCCGCTGCCGTTCTGGACGAACACGAAGGTGTCATCCTGATGCTGGAAAGTCGTCCAGCTGTCAACGGCGACATTCGCTGCGGCAGTCTGCAGCTTGACCAATAAATCCGCGCTGGCGTCCATGGCTACATTTACCTGCTCACCTTCCAGCACGATGCCTGTAAGTTCGCGCGCACCGGCACCGTCGGCATGTTGACCAAACACCAACTCATCGCCGGCGCTGAAGTCCCTGACATTGATCACGCTGGCGCGGATGCCTGCTTCGCTGCCCACATCCGCCAAGTTGGACACTTGCTCAGTGAACTGGATCCAGTTATCGCCTTTGCCAGCCTCCACGGTTACACCCAGTCCGCCCGCGAGGTAGAGCGTGTTGTCGCCGGCGCCCAGGTCGATCTGTCGATTTGTGCTGACGCCGGAATCGATGACACCGTCATCGGATTCGACCCGTAAGCTGATGCTGTCATCGCCACCACCGAGCATGACTGACCAGCCAGGCAGGGCCGAGTCGCCCGCATCGATAACGATGTCGGCATCCACGGTTGTGGTCAGTGTAGACACGTCGAACGTGGAAGAGCCGTTTGCATCAATGGATATTGGTCCGAGATCCAGCGTGCCCCCGCCTTCCACTATGACTTCGTTAAGGAACTGGCCGATCGGAAAATTGGTCCCCAAATCAATTGCGCCCTCCGTCGTGACAAGGTCAACGACCAGATTCTTCATGACCTCGGCCACGACCGTGAGGTCGATAGTGGAATTTGTGAAGGCCTCGGTCAGCGACATATTGGGCGGCAGGGCCGCCGCGTCGGAGATATCAAAGGCAAAGCTTAGCGTTTCGCCATCCAGGCTGGCGCCTGTGGCGTCAATGCCGCGTGCAGCCAGAAATTCGATCAATGGCGCTGCGGCGTCCTTGATATCGTCCAATGTCAGCTCACCTGTGTCGCCCAGGCCATCGCGCAAGCGTAGCAGGTCGGAAGGTGTGATGGAAAACTCGCGGCCGTCGGGGGCCGTCAGCAATAGCTCTCCAGTCAGATTGATCGTGAGTTTGTCGCCCTGGCGGCGCGCGATAGCCTCGCCTTCTCCCGACCATTGGACAGGAATACTGCCAAAATCGGTGACGAAGGTCGCGGTGCCGCTGGCATCCTTCAGCTCGGCGGTAAATCGATTGGGATTGCCATGCTCGTTACCATGCCCGTGGCCATTTCCGTTTCCGTGGCTATGTCCGTGATCAGGGCCTGGCTCAAAGTCGTTTCCGCGTCCGTGGCTAAGTCCATGATCGCGGCCTTGCCCGTCGCGGTTGCTGAATTGGTGGAAGGCGTCCAGAGCCGTGACCAGGCCTTTGTTCGCAACGCCGAATACATTGCCAATATCAGAGAGCTGGTCCCTGTTCCATAAGCCATTGAGTACAGATGCCATAATTTTCTCCCGGTAGGGTTGAGCGGAGGACACCGTGCGGATGCGCGGTTCATACCAGGCATGATCCTAGCAACTCGCAGGAATGGTGCAATGACAAAACGTATCCTCCCGCGTACGTTCTGAAGCAAATGTAAACGGCCGTGTGAGCTGTTCCTGGCGAGATCGGGGAGAAACGTTCACGAGCCATGACTAATGCGCTCTGTCAGGCAGGTATCATGTCGTTGAATGAATCAGAAACCTGCGGTTGCAACTAAGATGAATGGATTACAGCTTTTGGCCCATTGTGAGAATGCAAAGCCACAGGGAATGAAAGGTATAGAATTGCCAGCGTTGAGCCATAGCGGAGTAGTCATGAACAGTCCCATACGCCTTACTCAGTACAGCCACGGAGCCGGTTGCGGTTGCAAAATCTCGCCCAAGGTGCTGGAGGTGATACTGGCGGGTAGCGGCGCACAGCATCTGGATCCCAATCTGTGGGTCGGCAACGCCTCCCGCGATGACGCGGCCGTCTACGCGTTGGACGAGCAGCGCGGCGTGGTGTCGACCACGGATTTTTTCATGCCGATCGTGGACGACCCCTTCGATTTCGGGCGTATAGCGGCGACCAATGCAATCAGCGATATTTACGCCATGGGTGGCGATCCACTGCTGGCCATCGCCATCCTCGGATGGCCGGTCAATCTGTTGCCGCCGGAAGTTGCGCGCGAAGTGATTTGCGGTGGGCGTTCGGCCTGCGAAGCGGCCGGGATTCCTTTGGCCGGCGGGCACTCCATCGATGCACCGGAGCCGATCTTCGGCCTTGCCGTCACTGGGGTGGTGGACAAGGCCTTCCTCAAACGTAATGACACCGGCACGGTTGGTTGCAAGCTATACCTGACCAAACCACTGGGCATCGGTATCCTGACCACCGCCGAGAAACAGTCCAAGTTGCGCGCCGAGGACATCGGACTGGCGCGCGACTGGATGTGTACGCTGAATAAACCAGGAAGCCGCTTTGGTAAATTGGATGGCGTCAAGGCCATGACTGATGTCACCGGTTTCGGCCTGCTTGGCCACTTGGTCGAAATGACGGACGGCAGCGGCGTAAGCGCCCGCATTGAGTTTGACAAAGTGCCGCGCCTGCCTGGCGTGGATTATTACCTCAGTGAAGGCTGCGTACCCGGGGGCACTGGTCGCAACTTTGACAGCTATGGCGAACGCATTGCTCCCATCAGCCAGGAACGACTGAACTTGCTTTGCGATCCTCAGACCAGCGGAGGCCTGCTGGTGGCGGTTGTGCCTGAAGGCGAAGCCGACTTCCTTGCTGCGGCGGCGGAGTTCGGCCTTCAGTTGGCGCCGATCGGCGAACTGATTGAGAGACAGGCCTACGCAATAGAAGTGGTGTGATGCGCGAGGACACCAGCAACTATCGGAACCTGTTCCTGGACGATGTGCCCATGATGGACGCCCGCGCGCCCATCGAGTTTGGCAAAGGGTCTTTCCCGGGTGTCGTCAATCTGCCGCTCATGGATGATATCGAGCGGCAAAAAGTCGGGCTCTGCTACAAACAGAAGGGCCAGGATGCGGCCATCGCCCTGGGCCATCAACTCGTATCGGGACAGATCAAGGCGCAACGCATTGCAGCATGGGCGGCGTATGCGCGGGCCCATCCGAACGGTTACCTGTATTGCTTTCGCGGAGGCTTGCGCTCGCACGTTGTACAGCAATGGTTGAAAGACGAGGCCGGCATCGAATATCCGCGTGTGATCGGTGGCTACAAGAGCATGCGCACTTTTCTGCTTGAGACCACCGAACAGGCAGTGAAGGACTGCGGATTCGTTGTGCTGGGTGGCATGACTGGCACCGGCAAGACCGATGTACTGCTCCAGCTGGCTAACAGTCTGGACCTTGAAGGGCATGCGCGGCATCGCGGCTCCAGCTTTGGAAAACATGCCGCCGGCCAGCCCGTGCAAATCGACTTCGAGAATTCCCTGGCCATCGATATACTGAAGAAGCGCGCGGCGGGTCACGACTTGTTTGTGGTGGAAGATGAGAGCCGGGCAATAGGCAGCTGCAGCTTGCCATTGCAGCTGTATCAAGGCATGCAGACCTATCCGATCGTATGGCTGGAAGATAGCCTGGAAAACCGGGTGCAACGTATAGTGCGCGATTATGTACTTGGCTTGCGGACCGAGTTCGACAGGTTGCATGGCGAGGAAAGGGGCTTTGGCTTATACGCTGAACGACTGCGTCAAAGTCTGGACAACATCGTCAGGCGACTGGGGGGCGATCGTCACCGGCGTCTGGCGGCAATCATGAGCGCCGCGCTGGCCGAGCAGGAGCGCAGCGGCGCGGTTGAGATGCACATGGGCTGGATTGAGGGCCTGCTGACCGAATACTACGACCCCATGTATAACTACCAGCGGCAGCGCAGATCGACTCGCATCGAGTTCTGCGGTGGGCAGCAGGCGGTGCTTGATTATTTGCGGAAGCATCGGGGATAAAGAGTGCACAGGGACGCTATGCCTGCTGCGTAGCCGTCATCTCTTCATACCACTGCGCATATGGAGTGTTCTTGGCCATGCAGCGATTGAAGTCTTTCGCGCCGTCCGACCACCATGGGGGTCCCCGCTCGCCGAGTGCAACTTTTGCGATATTGACTGCGGCGCGCGCGTCTGCAAGTTTAGCCGGTTCCCGGTGTTTAAGCGCGGCCTTCACATTACGGCGGGCGGCCGCCAGTTCATTCACGAGCGCAGTTCGCACCGCCTCTGGAATATTTGGATTGCTCGCGCGCCAAAGGCGTCCGCGAACAACAATGTATCGCCCGTCTGGCGTCATCAGGGGCTTGTTCATCCTAAGGCATCTGCGTATCCGTGTCGTGATTCTTTGATTCTACGCTGGCGTCTTGCCGATAAAGTTATAGTAATTATGCGGGCCCGGCTATCGTCGCCCGTGATTTCGTACGGAGCAGCGTTATGACTCGAGAATCAACAGCGACAGGAACCGACTATCCGCGAACCATCTGGACCATAGGTCACTCAACCCGGCCGATCGAAGAATTCTTAACTCTCCTTGCCGAGTTTGAGATCGAAACCGTCGTGGATGTACGTAGTTTTCCAGGATCCCGCAAATATCCGCATTACGGCAAGGACGCTTTAGCGGCCACGCTGCAAGGCCATGGCCTTGCTTATCAGTGGTTTCAAATCTTGGGGGGACGTCGGCGCACCAGCCCGGATTCGCCGAATACCGCTTGGCGCAACACATCATTTCGGGGTTACGCCGACTACATGTCGACGCCCGAATTCGCGGAAGGACTTGAAGCGCTACTGAAGATGGCCAGTGCCTCCCGCATCGCACTGATGTGTGCCGAGGCGGTGTGGTGGCGCTGCCATCGATCCATGATTTCTGATGCGTTGTGCGTACGTGGCGTCAAGGTCCTGCATATTATGGATGATGAGCATGCCGTGGTGCATCCCATGACTTCGCCTGCGCGGGTTAACGATGGAACGCTGACCTATGGGGCGGCTCCGCCGGCCACTAACGACTGACGGCGGGCCGGCGACGGGCTTGTGGCGACCTCCCGTCACTTTGGCTGCGACGCGACGTCATTGCACAGGGCCCGCGCGCGGTCAACACTGGAAACTATGTTTTTGGTGTTGCTTTCGCCTGGCTCATGGCAACCAAGGCGATTCCAAGCGCAATCAGCGCGGCGCTGGGAATCAAAGCTTGCGGCGGCGCTTCGTTTTGTAGGAAGATGGCGATTGGCACGCCGACAATGGCGCCGACCGATCCAAGAAGACTCAATAGAACGGGGCCGCCGGTTTTTTGCAAAAGAAACAGCAGTTGGAATTGCCCGGCAAAAAGCAAGGCCTGGATAACGATAAGGACGAATGGCAAGCTACGATCGGTGGGCACGACCAGTGAGTGGCCGGGCAGAAAGCCAGCCATCAGCAGCATGATTGCAGCGCCCGTCACCATGCCGGGGGCCAGCGCCTCAGCCGAAACACCTTCCGGCCAGCGCAAGGTTCTGTAGAGATTTCCGGCGGCCAGAAACACGGGTCCAACCAGCGCAACAAGAATCCAGAATACCTCGGCTTGCGGCATCCTCAACTGACTTACAGCAAGCACGCCTGCGCCGGCTAGTGCTGCCGCGACACCCACGGCGCGGGTCGTCTGGAAACGTTCCATTTTCAGAACTAGTGCCCCGACGTAGGTCAACAGGGGCGGCAACGTGATGATGAGTGCCACGAAGCTGGCACCTACATGCGGGATGGCGGAAAAAAAGATGAAATTGGACGCGGCGACGCTGACCAGCGCGGATATTGCGTAGTACGTCAAGGTACGCTTGTTGACGGGGGGAGGGCTGCGCCGCGCTGCAGCCACAATCAGCAAAATTGTCGCTGCACCGGTCATTGACCAACCGAGAAGCGCCAGCGGTGCCAAGCCGATATCGCCGGCAAGCTTGGCCAGATTGGTCGACAGCCCCAGCACCAGTCCGCCGGACAGGAGGAGCAGCAGGGGGAACAACCATGTGTTTCTACGGGAGCGTGCGATTTGCTGATGCGTCATGGCTTGCCATCTTGTCGAGATTGGGTATCTTGGCGTCAAGGTAACTGAACTGCTCGAATATTCAAATCGGCCAAGATAGAATCTACCTTACAAATCGATCTTGCCGCCATCTGAAGCTGTGTCGACTGACAATCGGAGGCGCGACGATAGGCAAGGGCATTTATCGATGCCTGCAGACCGCGACGAAGCGGGATATGCATCACATACATGCGCGCATCGGCCAGGTGATTGCTACGCTGTTTACCACTGATTTAACCAGGTGAAGAATGTGTCCATTAAACTGAAAACCGAGACCGAGGACCAGTTGATTGCATCCTTGCGTCGTTATTGGAAGGAGGAAGAAGATTTAGATCTGGGCGAGCTTCGCGCACGAATGTTCGTAAAGTACCTCGTGCAGGAGTTCGGCCCCAGTATCTATAACCAGGCGATACAGGATGCCCAGGAATACATGCAGGAGAAAGCCGCTGAAATGGAGATTTCCTGTTATGCACCGGAATTTACCTACTTTTCGAGCAGGAAAAGGCCGGCGCGCAAATGATCACCGCTGATTGCATCCACTGACAGCCTTGTAACTGGAAGAGGGGTATATTCGAACAGTATTGCGTCGATGTGACGCTTTGCGCCCTTCTTCACAACACCAATCTTCCAGGAGTTGATATGGGACTTTTCAGCAAGATTCTTGATAAATTGGGCATAGGCGGGGCTTCAGCGGCGCCTGCCGCAGGTGCCACACCCGTCGATGCACCAGCGACCAGCGGCAATCCCGTAGCGGTCAACATTGCTCCAGCCGATTCCAGTACCACGTCAGTAGCCCAGCCCCGTGCAGTGCCCGTCGTAGATGTCGTGGCCCAGCTCGAGAAAAAAGCCGCCGCACATCCTGAAAAATTGAATTGGCGCACGTCGATTGTCGATCTCCTGAAATTGCTGGATATCGACAGCAGCCTGACCGCGCGCAAAGAACTCGCGACCGAGCTGGGCTGTCCCGCCAACCTGATGGCGGATTCGGCCCAGATGAATATGTGGCTGCACAAGGCCGTGCTGGCACGTGTTGCTGCCAATGGCGGCAATGTCCCGGCGGACCTGCTGGATTAAGGTCAGACACGAGGCACAGTCCGCCACGCGGAAATGTTTTTGCGGCGCAGCGTATGTACGGCGCTCCGTTGGAGCGCCGTACTGTGCAAATTCCCTGATACAGCATCCGTTTTGCCTTCGATCAGGAAGCGACCAACCTGGACTCTCCTACTTTTACACCTGGCGCAATGCTTCTCGTGGTAACCCGCCATGGCGGTCCGTAGTCAGATAGAGTAATGTTTACGATTTCCAAGGATGTCACTGACATCGATATATCTGCCGGGAAATCATGATTACTGCTTTGGATACTGAACGGTTTTTGCCCGAGGATTATGTGCGAGCTACGCTAGTTGGCCGGATCGCGGACCCGGCCCACGAAGGCGACCCCTGCGTCGTGATTGTTCGAGAAGGCCTGGTCCTTGATATCACACATATTGCCTCCACCGTTAGCGAGTTGCTTGAACAGGACGACCTTGTCGCGTTTCTGCGTCATCAAACCGGACGTCGTGAATGGCCGCTGGAACAGGTGGTCCAGAACTCACTGGCCCAACGTCAGGATGCAGTGCGTTTCATTGCTCCTTGCGACCTGCAGGTGATTAAGGCTTGCGGAGTGACGTTTGTGGGCAGCATGCTCGAGCGCGTCATTGAAGAGAAGGCGTCGGGGGATCCGTTGAAGGCTGACAAGATTCGATCCAGCATCAGCGAAATCGTGGGATCCGCCATACAAAGCGTCAGGCCAGGGTCGCCAGAAGCCGCCAAGGTCAAGGAGTTCCTGCAGTCTAATGACCTGTGGTCGCAGTATCTTGAAGTGGGCATAGGCCCCGACGCTGAAGTCTTCACCAAGTCACCCGTGCTGTCCTCAGTAGGCTCAGGTGAAGACATCGGTATCCTTCGCAAGTCTGAATGGAATAATCCCGAGCCAGAGCTAGTGCTTGCTGTTGATTCACAGGGACATATCAAGGGCGTGACCTTGGGCAACGACGTTAATCTGCGAGACATCGAAGGCCGTAGCGCGTTATTGTTGGGCAAGGCCAAAGACAACAATGGTTCGTGCGCAATTGGACCGCTTATTCGTGTTTTCGACGACAACTTCACGATCGATGATGCGCGCATGCTGCAAATATCTTTGTCCATACAGGGCGAAGATGGCTACGGGCTGGAGGGGCACAGCTCCTTGAGCGAAATCAGCCGCGACCTCCTGGACCTGGTAAGTCAGACGATCGGAACCCATCATCAATATCCCGATGGCGTAATGTTGTTTACCGGGACGCTGTTCGCACCTACGGACGACCGTGGCGAAAAGGGACAGGGCTTTACACACAAGGTGGGCGACCGCGTTACGATATCCGCAGCAGCGTTAGGTGCGCTGGTGAACACGGTACGCCATTCCGAAGATTTACGACCGTGGACTTTCGGTATCAGGCAGCTTATGCGCAGTCTGCAACGGCGCGGATTCCTTTAGGATCACGCCTTTTCTGAAAAGGCCCGGGCCGACGCTATCGGACAATAGAGCAGGCTCACGCCTTGAGCTTTGAATCCAGTTCGGCTTTCAGGCCCGGATCCAGTTTAAGGTTGCGGGCAAGCTCGTCAAGGTAGGCGCGTTCCATGAAGCTTTCTTCGTCGACCATGAGTGCACTGGCCAGATACAGTTCGGCGCCCAGTTCGGGCGTGGTTGCGAGATTTGCAATTTCCGCCGGATTGGCAGGCTTTGCCAATTCGGAATCGATCCACGTCACGTCTGTTACGTCGGACGTAAGCTTTCCCACTTCGGCGTCAATAAGCTGTTTTTCTTCGGTCCCGATGTGCCCGTCGGCTTTGGCCGCGGCGATCATGGCCGAAAGGATGGCCCTGTTGTGCTGTTCATTGTCAGGACTGGGGAGGGCTGACACGGGCCGCGGACTGAGAGCAACGGGGCGTTGCTGTGCGTCTGCGGGGGCCGGGGTGGCTGCTTTCTTTTCCTGCCAGTCTTGATAGGCCTTCAGCGCAACCGCTCCCAATGCAGCGGCGCCACCATAAGCGCCAATCTTCCCGCCCATTTTGCGAAACTTCTTGTTGCCTAGCAACAGGCCAAGGGCGCCCCCCGCGAGGGCGCCGCCGCCAAATCCGCCCATGGTCGAACCGAGGCCCTGACCGGACGTGTTAAGTTTGGAACCCGCATCTTGGGCCAGGCTTTGGCCGGATTGAAGCAGTTGTTGCAAGAGCCGTTGCATTGACATCGCGCTGTTTTCCTTTGATCCAGTAAAAGTCATGAGACAAGAAAGGATCATTTTAGTTGCATGCAGGACTTACAGCGCCTCAGCAGCGGTCAGGGGCGTGTTAAGCGATAGCGGGGATGCCCCAACCCTTCATCAGGGCCTCCAAGCGTAATTGCTGGGTTGAACTCAGTGGCCATGCCGCCGGAGGGCGGGTCGGGCCGCAATCGTTGCCGATCAGCTGGAGGGCGGCTTTCACACCCGTAACATTAGTGCCGTTCAATTCTTCGGCTCGTATCGTTTCGAACTCTTCGATCTGGCGGATCAGCTGCATGGCCTTGGCATACTCGCTCGCGCGCAACGCCTGCAGAATGGCGACGGACTGTTCCGGCCAGATATTGATCAATCCTGAAGTGAACCCCTGGGCGCCGACCGCGCACAGGGCAGGAGCCCAGGTTTCAGCCAGGCCGCCGACCCATACTACGTCTGGATCGGCTCCTTGTATGGCCTGGGCGAGTTTCATCGGACTGGGCGCTGCCCATTTCACGCCGGCGACAGCGGGAATGCTGGTCAGGCGCACGATGGTGTCCGTACCAATGGCATCGTTGCGCAAGTAGAGCATGACAGGCAGGCCGTCAGCGGCGTTCGCAACGCGTTCGACATAGTCGATTAAACCGCGTGGCGAAACAAACGGGTCCGGCGGCTGGTGCACCATGATGCCGTCCGCGCCGGCCATTTTGGAGGCGCGAGCCAGGGCGCAAGCCTCATGAACGCTGCGTCCGACACCATTTATGACGGGCACCCGGTTATCAACCATTTCGACCGTGGCGCGCATCATTGAATCCGCCTCCGCAGCCTGCAGTGCGTAGAACTCGCTGGTGTTGCCATTGATGACAAGGATGTCGACCCCTGCGTTTATCGCACGGTCCATGATGGGCTGAAGCCTGGTGGGAGCGATCTGGTCATCCGCGTCGAATGGGGTGACCAGTATGCCCGATATGCCGGTAAACGCCTGCCGCAAAGTGTGTGAAATAGTGCTCATGTCAGTCTCCCAGGCGCATGGTCGGTGTGATTTGGCGTGGATCGGTGCGAAGCTCCAGCAATGCCAGGCCGCCGGAGTCCTGAGCCCGCTTGAAGGCAGCGGCGAAGTCTTCTGTGCGGCAGACCTGCTCTGCATAGGCGCCAAATGACTTGGCAAGCGCGGCATAATCGGGGCCCTGAAGGCGGGTGCCGCTGATGCGGCCTGGATGGTGGCGTTCCTGGTGCATGCGGATAGTGCCATACATGCCGTTATTGACCACCAGCACAATCAGCTTGGCGCCGTACTCCGCCGCCGTCGCCAGTTCCTGAGGATACATCAGGAAGCAGCCGTCGCCGGCGACGCACACGACGCTTTGTCCCTTGTTGCGCAAAGCGGCGGCCACGGCGGCGGGCAGGCCATAACCCATGGCACCGCAGGTAGGAGCAAGTTCGGTGCGCCCGCCGCGGTACTCGTAGTAGCGGTGCAACCAGACGGAATAGTTGCCAGCCCCGTTGGTCAGTACGGCATTGTCCGGCAACGTCCGGGATAAATGCTTGATAACGGCGGTCAGGTCTACGCCATTGTGCGCGGACGAGAGGACGGAATCTGCGCTGAAGGCGACATGATCGGCCCGCGCAGACCGCGTCCAGTCTGATCGCGTAGCGGCAGACCGGGTCGCGCCAGACCGGGTCGCGCTAGACCGGGTTGCGGCAGGTGGCGGGACGAATGCAAGCGCTGCGACCGCGGCATCAGCCGTGGCCTGAATGGCGATATCGGCCTGGTAAACGCGGCCCAGCTCAGAGGCGTCGACGTGAATGTGGATGAGCTTTTGCGCCGATCTAGGTGGCACGAGCAAGCTGTAGCCATCGGTCATGACGTCGCCGAGGCGGGTGCCAATGGCGAGGATCAAGTCGGCGTTCTTGATCCGTTGGGCGAGCTTTGGGTTCATGCCCAGGCTGAGGTGGCCGCAATAATGCGGGTCGCGGTTATCCAGCAAGTCCTGGCGCCGGAAGGCGCAAGCGACCGGCAAATCCCATTGTTCAGCGAACTGGGCCAGATCCCGGCGTGCCTGTGCGCTCCAGTTGGGGCCTCCAATGAAAACCAGCGTGCGTTCCGACTGCTCGAGCGCCGCGGCGATCTGGTCCACTGCGTCGGCCGGGAGCGCAGGCGCCTGCAGGGGCGTCGCCATGCAGTCGAGTGTACTGCATGCCTCGACCAGCATGTCTTCCGGTAGCGAGACAACGACTGGGCCGGGACGGCCCGACACGGCGGTCTGAAAAGCGCGCGCCAGGATCTCGGGTATGCGGTTTGCGTCAGTGATTTCCACAACCCATTTGGCTAGCGAGCCGAACATGGCGTGGTAGTCGACTTCCTGGAACGCTTCGCGACCTATGTGATTCCGGGCAATCTGGCCCACGAACAGGACCATGGGCGTCGAATCCTGCTGTGCAATGTGCACGCCGATGCTCGCATGCGTGGCGCCTGGCCCGCGAGTGACCATGCATATGCCCGGACGGCCAGTCAGCTTGCCATCTGCTTCGGCCATGTTGGCGGCTGCGCCTTCGTGCTTGGCAACGATGAGCTCGATTTCAGGCGTGTCGTAAAGGGCATCCAGCACTTCCAGATAGCTTTCGCCGGGAACGCAGAACACACGATCCGTGCCGTGCATTCGCAGGGCGTCGACAATGGCCCGGCCACCCGTGCGCGCGGTGTGGTTGACGCCGGTCGCCTGTTGTGTCGATGCGATTGCATCCTTCATTGAATTCTCCTTGGAAATAGCGAGCAGTCGAGATGGCTGGCGATGCAGTGTATAGAGGGTTGACTGTCCAAGGGTATTGCAGGGAAGTCATTTCTGAAATGATAAAAACACATGACAGGGAACTTGCTCCAGCCCGTAGAATGTCCTCACCATACCTGCGCGGCCGTGAAGCTGCGCAGGCATAGGATCAGATCAATAAAACAGGAGACTCAAGCACATGACGCTGTCCAAGAAATCACTATTCCTCGCGCTATTGGGGGGCTTTGCGCTCAGCATGGCAAGTGTGGCGCCGGCGCTTGCCGCCGACGACTGGCCCAGCAAGCCCATTACCTACGTCGTACCGTTCGCTCCTGGCGGAGCCACCGACATCCTGGGGCGAACGTACAGCCAGGCGCTGAGCGAAGCCTTGGGCGTGCCAGTGGTGGTTGAGAACAAGCCGGGCACTGGCGGCAGCCTGGGCTCCGCCTATGCTTCCCGCGCCAAACCCGACGGGTATACCGTAGTTGGAGGAACGATCAGCTCTCACTCCATCAATGTCAGCATCTATCCTTCCATTGGTTACGATCCCGTCACGTCGTTCGAACCCATCATCCTGACGGGCACGCTGCCCAACGTGCTGGTAGTGCGGGCCGATAGCGACATCAAATCGGTTGACGACCTGATCGCGAAGGCTAAGCAGAAGGCGGATGGGGTCACGTATGGGTCCTCGGGCGTGGGGTCGTCCCAGCATCTGGCGGGCGCGCTCTTTGCCGGCACGATAGGTGCACAAATGCTGCATGTACCCTATAAGGGCAGCAGTCCGTCGTTGCAGGCCCTGGTCGCTGGCGACATCGATCTGCTGTTCGACAATATAACGTCTGCGGTCCCCTTGATTGAAGGCGGCCAATTGCGGGCGCTTGCCGTCACATCGTCCACGCCTGCCGAGGCACTGCCAGGCATCAAGCCCTTGAAAGAATTGGGGCTCAAAGATTACGAAGTCGTATCATGGCAAGCAGTCTTCGCCCCGGCCGGGACGCCCAAGCCTATTGTCGACAAACTGCACAAAACCATGTACGGCGCTTTGCAGAAGCCTGAGGTCAAGGAACGCCTGAAGAATCTTGGCATGACCGTATCCGGAGCAGGCCCCGAGGAACTTGGTGCGTTTCAGAAAGCAGAGGTCGCCAAATGGGAAAAGGTTGTCCGCGACGCGAATATCAAGGTCAACTAGAAAGCGTAGCGGCGGCATGCGGGACCACGCCGGGCCAGTTGCCCTGCGTGACCTGATCGACCACTACTTGGCGTATGGACTGCAAAATGTCCCATTGGCCGATGACTGGAGGTCTGTTGCGAGCCGTCGCTATGGCAATATCCCGGGTGACTACCGGACTCACCAGTCGAGCGGCTTGCAGGCGTCCTTGTTCAACTTCTTCTGTGACCGTTGCCAGAGGAAGGATGGTGCATCCTATCCCGGCCTGGACGAGGTTTTTGGTAATGGCGTTTGAACCGTCGCACTCGACTTCGATCTGAAGTTGCATAGTGCAGCTCGCCGCCAGGCTTTCCGCCAATTCTCGCAGTCCGTGCGGTGTGCTCGGCAAAATAAGAGGCTTGCGGAGGGCATCTGCGACCGATATTGTGGGGCCCAATGCGACATGGTCCGGCGGTGCCACAAAATAAAGCGGCTCCTGCAACAGCACATCCATTTCAATCACCCCTGTCTGGCTGGGTACGTACAGCAGTGCAACGTCAATTTTTCCTTCCACCAGCCAGTTGATCAGTTGATGGCCCAGCGCCTCGACCATGTGCATTCGGGTGTCGGGAAAGCGGGCGCGCATCGTACGGGCTACGGCGGCGAAGCTGCGTTGTGCCAAAGTGGGTTGCGCCGCAATGACCAGTCGCGAAGGCCCCTCGTCCGAAAGTGTCACGGCAAGCTTGCGGGTTTGATCCAGTGCAACCGATACTGCCTGGGCGCGCGTCAGCAGCAGTGTGCCTGCGTCGGTAAGCATGACACCGCGACCGCTGCGGTGAAACAGCCGGACTTTCAGGTCGGCTTCCAACCTGGCGATATGTCGCGTCATGCTGGAGGGGTCGATACCCAGTTCGATGGCCGTGCGTGAGATGCTGCCGGACTCGGCGATTTTGACGAAATATTCAAGGGCTATGGGGTTCACGGCGCTAGTTTCCCTTAGGCGTCTTATCGGTCAGGAAACTGACCGGCAATTCGAAGTCGACGACTTCTTCAAGCAGCGACTGGATGCTGCGCATAATCGGGCGTGTATCGTCGCGCCTCATTTGCAATGAATAGTGCAGGGGCTTGAGCGTTGGCCACTTGGACAGCGGTTTCAGCAGCCCGCGATCCATGAGTGGGCCGGCCCAGGCCTGCGGCAGGAAACCTACACCGACGGCTTCGATGAGTAAGGCGGAGACGGCGCTCCATGTATTGCAGGCCAGGCTGCGACCCAGTATGACGCCAGTGCGCGACAGCCACTCTTCAATCATGCGGTGAGTTCCGGCCCCCGGCGGCATGGTGACAAGTGGCGTGTCTTGCAGCAGCTTCGTGGGGTGTGCATCATGGGAAGTTGCGATTCGATGCGCCGCCACCCAGACAAAATCTGCCTTGCCGAGGGGGCGCGAAGTGATGCTGCGCCGCGATGAGGTACCGGCCGCAAGGGTGAAGTCCAGTTCGCCGTTCTCCAGCGCGTGCTCCATGATGCTGCCGATCTCTACGTTTGGTTCAAGTTGCAGGCCAGGGTAGCGCTCCGCCGCCAGGCGCATGAAACGCGGCAGCCAGGTTTGCGAGGCAAGTTCGCCCACGCCAAAGCGCACATGGCCTTGCAGTCCGGCATCGTGCTGGACGCTCAGGCGCAGGGCTTCTGTTTGATCCAGCAAAGCGCTGACTCGCGGAAGGATGGAGTGCCCGGTCGCTGTCAGTGTGGCGCGATAGGTGCCGCGGTCGAATAGCGGTTCGCCTAGCGAGGCTTCGAGCTCGGAAATGCGCTTGGAAAGGGTGGACACTGATAAGTGCAGGCGTTCCGCCGCGACCGCGAAACTGGCACATGTTGCAGCCCAGAAAAAGGCTTCCAGTTGCTTGAGGGTCATGGGTGGAAGAAGCCTACATAGTGAATTTATTCGAACAATGTAATAGGATTATTATCGCTATATATCCACAAGCTTATTCCATACCATACGTGTTTGTCCATCAACGATCCAAGCCGTATGCTCAAGCACATTTATTCCCTCAATGATTTCGAACGTCCGGCCCGTAAGAAATTGCCACGGCAATTGTTCAGCTATATTTACAATGGTGCTGACGATGAAGTCTCGATGACGCGCAATCGTGCAGCCTTCAACGAGTATGTGCTGATGCCTCGAATGCTGGCGGGCGTTTCGCAACGAACCCAAAAAATTGAACTGTTCGGGCATACCTACGACTCGCCTTTCGGCATTTCTCCCGTGGGCCTCAGTGCAATGTGGGCGTATCGCGGCGACGTGCTCCTGGCTGATGCGGCGTCCCGGGCCAACATACCGGCAATCATGAGCGGTGCCTCGCTGATCCCCATGGAAGCCGTCGCCCTTGCGGCCCCGCGGACGTGGTTCCAGGCCTATATGCCGGGCGATGCGGCGAGGGTCGATGCGCTGTTGACCCGTATCAGCACAGCAGGCTTCAAGACGCTGGTGCTGACCGTCGATCTCCCCGTAACGGTGAACCCGGAAAACTATCAACGCAACGGTTTCAGTTCGCCGCTGCGTCCCAGCGCGCGCCTGGCGTGGGACGGTATCAGCCATCCGCGCTGGCTGCTGGGTACGTTCGGACGTACACTGCTGCGCCACGGCATGCCGCATTTCGAGAACTGGCGCGCCGAACGGGGAGCCCCAATTCTTTCAGCCAAGGTAGAGCGCGATTTCCAGGCGCGGGATCATTTCGACTGGAGCCATCTGCGCCAGATCCGCGAGGCATGGAAGGGAAACCTGGTTGTCAAGGGGCTGTTGCGGTGGCAAGATGCTTTGCTGGCACGCGATGCGGGTGTCGATGGCATCATCGTCTCGAATCATGGCGGACGACAAATAGACGGCGCTGTTTCCCCGCTCCTGGTCCTTCCGGAGATCGTCAAGGCAGTGCCTGATGTCGTGGTCATGATGGATAGCGGCGTCCGGCGCGGCAGCGATGTCCTCAAGGCTTTGTCCCTGGGTGCAAAATGCGTGTTCGCCGGCCGTCCGTTCAATTATGCTGCAACAGTCGGTGGTCCTGGCGGTGTCGATCACGCCATTCAGTTGCTGCGAACAGAGATTCATCGCAACATGGCGCTGCTGGGCATAAACCGGCTCGATGAGCTGGACCACACGCTGGTACGCCACGTGTCACGTCTGCGCCCCGAATTTCACCAGCCGGTTTCGCTGGCTGCCAACCTACTGAGTAATCCAGGAAGAGATGATGTCATCAGAAACGCCACATAGTATCCGGATGCACGACAGCGACAATGTTGCCATCGTCGCCAACAACGGCGGCTTGCCGGCCGGCGCAGTACTGGTCGATGGGACCTTGCTTCTCGAGGACGTGCCGCAGGGGCACAAGGTGGCACTGGCCGATATCGTCGCGGGTGAACCAGTCTATCGCTACAACGTCATCATCGGCCACGCCAGCCAGCCGTTGCCGCGAGGAAGCCTGGGTCAACGAACACCGCCTCGATATGCCGCAGGCACCCGGACTCGACAATCTGCCGGTCGCCACACAGGGTGTGAGCCAGCCGCCACTCGAAGGTTACAGCTTCCAGGGCTTTCGCAATGCCGATGGCAGCGTAGGTACGCGCAATATCCTGGCCATCAGTACGTCGGTGCAATGCGTGTCGGGCGTTGTTGACCACGCCGTGCGCAAGATCCGCGAAGAACTGTTGCCCAACTATCCCAATGTGGATGATGTCATTGCGCTCGAGCACGTATATGGCTGCGGTGTGGCGATCAACGCGCCCGATGCCGTGATTCCCATCCGCACCTTGCGCAACATTGCCCGTAACCCTAATTTTGGCGGCCAGGCCATGGTCGTGAGCCTGGGCTGTGAAAAGCTGCAGCCCGACCTGCTGTTTCCGAAAAATACAATCCCCATTCGCGATAGCAGGCAGCACGTCGCCCTGCAAGACGTGGATGTGGTGTGTCTGCAGGATGACGAACACGTGGGTTTTCAGAGCATGATCGATGCCATCGTCAGCGTCGCAGACAAAAAACTGCAAGTCTTGAATAAGCGCCGGCGCGAGACCTGTCCAGCGTCGGCCTTGACGGTGGGCGTCCAGTGCGGCGGAAGCGACGCTTTCTCTGGCGTGTCGGCCAACCCGTTGGTGGGATTTGCCAGCGACCTGTTGGTGCGGGCTGGCGCCAAGGTGATGTTCTCGGAGGTGACTGAAGTTCGCGACGGGATCGCCCAGCTTACAGCGCGGGCGGCCAACCAGCATGTCGCCGATGCCCTGGTGCGTGAGATGGACTGGTACGACCGCTACCTGGGTCGTGGCAGCGCCGACCGTAGCGCCAATACCTCGCCGGGGAATAAGAAGGGCGGTTTATCGAACATTGTCGAGAAGGCCATGGGTTCGATCATCAAGTCGGGCTCCTCGCCCATTGTCGGGGTGGTATCGCCGGGCGATCTGTGCGAGAAGGCGGGCCTTAACTTTGCCGCCACGCCGGCCAGTGACTTCGTGTGTGGCACCCTGCAATTGGCCGCGGGTATGAATTTGCACTTATTCACGACGGGGCGCGGAACGCCTTATGGCTTGAAGGAAGTGCCGGTCATCAAGCTTGCGACCCGCAGCGACCTGGCCCGGCGCTGGCACGACCTCATGGACGTCAATGCCGGACGTATCGTCGACGGCGAAGCCACCATCGAGGAGATGGGCTGGGAGCTGTTTCACCTGATGCTGGATATAGCCAGCGGGCGCAAGCAAAGCAAGGCCGAGGCGCTGGGCCTGCATAATTCCCTGGCACTGTTTAATCCGGCCCCAGTAACCTGAACCCTGCACATCGCTGATTCCACCGCAACAAGGAGGCGTATGCATTTAAAGCTTCCGCTCGATAAGGCCGTTCGTGTCGCACTCTGCGAGGCGTATCTGACCCTCGCGCCCTATCCGGAAGCGCCCACCGTCTTGACGCATTAAAGACCATGGGTCTGCCGCTCGCTATCAGTGTCGAGAGCAAGGTCTTCAAGCCCCACACCAAGGTGTATGAATTGACCGAACGCAGACTGGACTTGCCGCGATCGGAAATCCTCTTTGTCTCATCAAATGCCTGGGACGCGGCAGGTGCAGGCCATTTCGGCTATTCGGTGTGCTTGGTCAATCGTGCCGGCAATACCTTTGACGAGCTGGGCACGCGTCCGGATGTGATGCTTGCAGGCCTGGGTGAGGTTCCCGAATGGATCAGGCGACACACGGCGTGAGCCGTCATCGTGACAGCCTTCAGCTATTCAACGCCATGCCTTCGCGATTGCGCCTGGCGGCATAGAAGCGCCAGAACAGAAGCGCCGCCGTGGCGCGATACGGCGCCCACTGAGTCGCAATAGCCATCAGCGCGCGTCGATCGGGAGACGGCACAATGTTGAACGCATCGCCTACGGCTTTTTGTAGTGCCAGGTCGCCGGCAGGGAATATATCAGGGTGTCCCGAACAGAACATCAGGTAGATCTCCGCCGTCCACGGTCCGATGCCTTTATGGCTGGTAAGACGCGCAATGGCGTCTTCGGCGCCAAGAACCTCCACCGCGGCAAAGTCGAGGCCGCCGGCAACAATGGCTTCCGCCAAGCCCTTTAGTGTGTGGTATTTGCTCCTCGAAAGGCCGACGCCACGTAATGCTTCTTCACCCAAGGCGAGAAAGCCTTCTGGCGTGGTCGCATCCGGCTGTGCCTGCAGGCGCTTCCAGATGGCGTTGGCGCTCGCGACTGAGACTTGCTGGCCGCAAACGATACGGGCCAGTCCGGAAAAACCCGGTTCACTGATGCGCGGTGAAAAAGCACCAGCTATATCGTGTACCTTGGCCAACCGTGGATCGAGCTGCAGCAGGGAATGCAAATGCCGCGCCAACGCCTCGTCAGAGGCAAGGCGATCGGGCAGAATCATACCGTCCATGTTCGTGGGATCGCGATGGCGAACTTAGGAGACTTGCGTTGGCGACTTAGCCGGCAGCTTCCAGTTTGGCCGGACGTAGTGGCACGTATAGCCGTTCGGAATGCGCTCGAGATAATCCTGGTGTTCAGGCTCGGCTTCCCAGAACGCGCCCGCCGCCTCCACTTCGGTCACGACCTTGCCAGGCCATAAGCCAGAGGCATCCACATCGGCAATCGTTTCTGCGGCGACACGCTTTTGCTCATCGCTGGTATAGAAAATAGCGGATCGGTAACTGAGTCCGAGATCATTACCCTGACGGTTTTTTGTGGTGGGGTCGTGAATCTGGAAGAAAATCTCCAGAAGTGCCCGAAAGCTCAGCACGTCGGGTTCGAAAATTATTTCGATGGCCTCGGCATGGGTGCCATGATTGCGATAGGTCGCGTCGGGGACGTCGCCGCCGGTATAGCCTACACGGGTGGACACGACGCCCGGGCGACGGCGCAACAAGTCCTGCATGCCCCAGAAACAGCCGCCGGCAAGAACGGCGCGTTCGGTAGAAGCTGGCATATCGTTACTCCTGATTTGGTGTTCGGATAGTTTAACGCGTGGACCGCCGGCGCGATGGTGTTCGACAATCAGGTCAGTACCATTCATTGGAATTTTTCACGCGTTCCGCGTGATTTTCACGCAAAATCGACGCATTTCCGGGCATGACGCCCCATTGGCATTCATTAGAGCATTGATATTTAAGGATTTTTATAAATCTCGAATCTTGGCATGCCATTTGCGTTTGTCATCGTATCCGGTCTATTGCCGGTACCGTTCATGACTACTTAAGAGATGCCAGATGGATTCATTGAAGATTATCTGCCCTAACGGGCATTTGGGTTTCGCGCCGCTACGCACGGAAAGCTTTCAGGTCGGCGTCGAGGCCGGACCGGACTATATCGCCGCAGATTCGGGCAGCGACGATGTCGGTCCAGTCCCGTTGGGATCGGACACATCGACCAGCCCCGAATCGTGGCAGCGACACGATCTCGAGCAAATGCTGTTGGCTGCGCGAAAGCAAGGCGTGCCCATGATCATTGGTTCAGCCGGCGATACGGGTGCGAACAGCCGGGTTGACCTTTACGTGCGCATCATCCAGCAGCTGGCCGCCAAGCATAATCTACCGGAATTCAAGCTGGGCTACTTCTATTCGGAAGTCGACAAGGAGACCGTGCGCAAGAGAATACGCGACGGCAGCCAGGTAACAGGTCTGGACGGCTATGCGGACTTGACCGAAGACGAGCTCGACGCGACCAGCCGTATTGTTGCAGTGGCGGGAGTACATCCCTATATCAAGTTGCTGGAGCAAGGCGCGGAAGTGATTATTGGCGGTCGCAGCTCCGACGCCGCTTTGTTTGCCGCGCCGGCGATTTTCCATGGTTTCCCTGCCGATAATGCCTATTACCTGGGCAAGGTACTGGAATGTGCTTCGTTCTGCGCGGAGCCGTATGGCGGCAAAGAGACCGTCCTGGGCGAGATTTCGCACGGCAAGGTTGAAGTGACGGCCATGCATCCCGATCAGCGTTGCACCATCGCCTCGGTGGCAGGCCATGCCATGTACGAACGATCCAATCCGTTCGAAGAGCTTTTTGCTGGAGGCAAGCTGGACATGACCGATTGCCACTATGAGCAGATCAGTGAAAAAACGACGCGCATCACCGGATCACGGTTCATCCCGGCGCAGAAGATACGGGTCAAGCTCGAAGGCTCCGGCAAAGTAGGCGAGCGTTTTATTGGTCTTTGCGGTATTCGTGATCCGTACACCATCGCGAATCTGGACAGGGTGATTAGCTGGGCGCGGGAGAAAGTGCAGGAACGATTTGGCGATAGCGGCTATCAGCTCCATTACAACGTGTATGGGCGCGACGGCGTAATGGGCGAACTGGAGCCGCTACGTCACGCCGTAGGTCATGAGGTGGGTGTGCTGGTGCAAGGGGTCGCCCCAACCAAGGAGATGGCAGAAGAGCTCACCTTGATAGGTTTGCGCCAGATGTTCTATGCGCGTCTGCCCGATGTAAAAGGGACCGCCGGATCAGTATCGTTTCCATTGGACGAGGTACTCGAGGCGAGTGCGGCGTACCGCTGGACGCTTAACCACACGATGCCTGTTGACGATGCGCTTGAGCTTTTTCCAACCCATATCACTTCTGCAGGTATTTGACGGAGCGCGCCATGACAACACATAAACTGAATGAACTCGCCAAGACCATACGCAGCAAGAATGCTGGTGTGAACAAGATTACTTTCGATATCATATTCCGTGACCCGCAAACGTATCAGTCGGTCAAAGCCTCGAAGGCGTTGACGCGCGAAACAATTTGCCATTTGTACGATATTTCCGCCGAACGTATCTCGGATTTTGTCGAATACGATCCCGGACTTGCCATCAAATTCACGATCTATCGTCTAAGGCCTAGCGGCTCCGCAGGTGATGGAGATATTTTCGGCGCACAGCAGTATGCGCCTCTGTTGGAGTTGCCGGTCAACCTGCAGGATTGACAAGGTACGCGCCGCAGCGCTACGCGGCGCGCTACTGAAATTGACGCTCATTCAAACAATCAAACAAATGGGAAGTGACTTGATGAAAAAACTCATGTGCAAAACGACTTTTGCTGTTTGCTACGTGCTTCTGCTTGCCGCATCCAGCCATGCCGCGACACCCGTTCCCAAGCAGATCAAGATTATTGTGCCGTTCTCGGCCGGTGCCAGCAATGATTCCATTGCGCGCGTAATTGCCCCGCAATTGGGTGAGAAATTGAAGACCAGCGTTATTGTTGAAAACCGCGCTGGCGCAGCCGGTGTCATAGGCTCGGATTACGTCGCAAAGGCGGCGAAAGATGGCTCGGTACTTTTATTGAATTCATCAACGTTTGTCACGTCGGCAGCAACGCAACCGACCCTGCCCTATGACGCTATAAAAAGCTTCGTACCCATCGCAATGATCGGCCAAGGCCCCCTGGTCGTTGCCGTTTCATCTGAAAAGCCTTATCAATCGCTTGGCGAGTTGCTCGAGGCAGCGCGCGCCCACCCCAAGACACTGAACTATGGTTCCGCTGGGGTAGGATCTTTGGCGCATTTGGCCAGTACCTTGCTGAATGACGCGGCAAAAGTCGATATCACCCATGTGCCCTATAAAGGCTCGGCCAATGCCGCCGCGGACTTGGCCGGCGGCCGTATCGACTTCATGCTGGCGAACTACAGTTCCATGGCCTCACTATTGCCCACCGGCAAGGTGAGATTGGTAGCCACCACGGCCCCTGGTAAGCACCAAGCATTTCCACAGTTGCCACCCGCGGCCCAGACGGTGCCAGGCTACGATGTTGATATTTGGGTCGGTGTATTTGCGCCTGCCGGCACGCCGGAAGACCTGGTAAAGGTGTTGAACCGTTCCCTGGTTGAAATTTCCAGGTCCCGCCAGTTGACGGCTTTGCTGGATATGGACGGCACCGTACCGTCGGACATGAGCAGTGCTGAGTTCGCCAGCCGTGTAGTACAGGATCTTGGTCGCTGGAAGGCATTGGCAAGCCAGCACGGCATCACGGCGAACTGAACGCGGGTGAAAATAGGCCGTTACACAAGTGTTTCCCGCTGATTCAATTCTTGCTTTGTGCCATGTCCAGTTTGGCAAGCTGATGCCGCAGGGCATGGCGGGATATTCCCAATTGGTCGGCAGCTTGGGTCACATTTCCGCGGCTACGCTGCAGCGCAGCGTCGAGCAGGGCTTTCTGAAATTGTTTCGTCTGCTCGAAGTAATCGCTGGGGGTGGTTGATCCGGACGTGTCGTTAGGGTGTTTGAGGACCTCACGCACGATGCGCGCGGGCAAGTGTTTTTCTTCGATGCGTTCACCTTCCTCCAGAATGCAGATGCGTTCTAGAAGATTACCGAGTTCGCGCACGTTTCCTGGCCATCTGTACTGACGGAATATCTCCCGTACCGCAGGATCGATCTGGTTGAAGTGGCTCTCGTGTTGAACGTTGTACTTCTCCAGGAGTCGATCTGCCAGCAGCTGCACGTCGTCGCCCCGGTCGCGTAGCGGAGGAATGTTTATCGATACGACCTGCAAACGATAATAGAGATCGTCGCGGAATTTTCCCGCGGTCACTTCATTGAGCAGTATCTTGTTGGTTGCCGCGATAAACCGGGCATTGGTGGAAAGTTCTTGAACTGATCCGATACGCCGAAAACCGCGGGTGTCCAGTAGAGTGAGCAGCTTGGCCTGCATGACTGGATCCAGTTCTCGAATCTCATCAAGGAAAACGCTGCCGCCGCTGGCGATCTCCAGCAGGCCGATTTTCCGCTCCACAGCACCCGTAAACGCGCCGCGTTCGTGGCCAAAAAGTTCGGATTCCAGCAGATTGCCTGGAATTGCCGCGCAGTTGATTTCGGTGAAGTTGTTCTTGGCCCGGTCTGACTGGGCATGCAAGGTCCGTGCGACCAAGCCCTTGCCGGTGCCCGTCTCGCCATAAATCAGGACGATGCCGGCCTTGCTGCGTGCCACACGTCCCACAAGATCCCGCAATTGGACGACGGATGGGTGGTCGCCCAGTATGGTTTGGAAGGCGACCGGGGGCGGTGTGGGGTGGCGGGCCATGCAGGGCGTCCGGGATGATCAGTGAATTTGGGAAATTGAGGACTTCGCTATCTTGAGTGTAGCGCGCCTTGTTACCAAACTGATGCTATTGCTGGCATCGGGTTTCGATCTATGATGCAGTGTTGTTTGACGATAATGCAGGCAGTGTTCAGGAGGTCAAGATGAAGATACTGATGGTGCTTACTTCGCATTCCAAGCTGGGCGCTACCGGCCGCCAGACAGGGTTCTGGCTCGAAGAGTTCGCAACGCCGTACTACGTTTTCAAAGACGCCGGCGCCGATATCACAATCGCGTCGCCGCTGGGGGGGCAGCCTCCCATAGATCCGTCCAGCGACGAACCGGCGGCGCAAACCGACTCCACACGTCGCTTCAAGGCTGACACCGAAGCGCAAGCCGCGCTGGCTCATACCGCCAAGTTATCCGGTATTGCGGCCTCCGATTTCGATGCCGTCTTCTATCCTGGTGGCCACGGGCCTCTGTGGGACCTGGCTGAAAACGCCTTTTCCATAGGCATCATCCAGTCGGCGCTAGCCGGCGGGAAGCCCGTCGCAGCAGTCTGTCACGCACCAGGCGTGCTGCGTCACGTCAAGACGCACGATGGCGGCGCGGTGGTACAAGGCAAAAACGTGACGGGTTTTACCAATACCGAAGAAGAGGCTGTCGGCCTGACCAAGGTTGTGCCTTTCCTGGTTGAAGATATGTTGAAGGCCAGCGGAGGCAATTACTCCAAGGTGGCGGACTGGGAGCCGCATGTTGTCGTGGATGGACTGCTTATCACTGGCCAGAACCCCGCTTCGTCCGGTGCGACAGCAGAGGCCTTGCTGAATCAGTTGCGCAAAGGAAGATAAGCGCGTAGCCAAAAGAAGGCGCGCGGACATGCCAACTCTGTGGGCAGTACGGGCGCATGCCGCCGCATCGCTGCTTATCTGGCTTGGGGCAGTGCTGGCGGGCAGATGGATAGGTTTTTTATAACGGGACAGCCTAGAGAACGGGCGGGAGCTCCCGCCATTGTCCTGGCTGCAGGCCATCCAGCGACCAAGGGCCGACCTGCACCCTTACCAGGCGCAGGGTCGGCAGGTTGACGGCGGCTGTCATGCGCCGCACTTGGCGATTGCGGCCTTCCTGGATGATCAGCTCGAGCCAGGTTGTGGGGAGGTTCTTGCGGAAACGCACCGGTGGATCGCGTTCCCACAATTGGGGCGGGTCCAGCAGCCTGGCCCGTGCAGGCATGGTAAGTCCGTCATTCAATTCGACCCCATCCCGCAAACCTTGCAACTGCCGCGCATCGGGCTCGCCCTCTACCTGCACCCAATACGTTTTCGCCATTTTGCTTTTTGGATCGGTGATGCGTGCCTGCAGGCGGCCGTCGTTGGTCAGTAGCAGTAAACCTTCGCTATCCCGGTCCAGACGCCCCGCAGGGTAAACGTCGGGGACGTTCACGAAGTCCTTGAGCGTTGCACGGCCGGCTTCGTCGCTGAACTGCGTCAAAACGCCGAATGGCTTGTTGAGCAACAGCAGTCGTGGTTCGGCGGGCGGCGCTTTTGCCGTCCGGCGCACGCCCGGCTTACGGTGATGGAGCAAGGATGCGGAGCGAAAGGGAGAAGGCATACGGCGATGTCCCGCAAATTAAGAGGATCAGTGTAACGCGGACTTCTCATGGGCTCATCCGGAGTTGGCTCTTTCGCCTTGCAGGGGCCGGTGTTTCCAGCCGCGACGCCAATGGGAGGCCAGCGCAATGATTATCAGCGCAGCCCCCGCAAGGTTGGACACGGGACCCGGATAGACCAGCGCAAATCCGGCGGCGATCAGGAACGTACGCTCGACCGCGGTGGCGCGCACCAGCAACCACCCCTGGAACCCCACGGCGAGGGCAAAAATACCTGCAGCGGCGGTGAGGGTGACCCTTGCTATTTCCCAGGGATTGGCCATGGCCAACGCATCTGTAGAACCCATGAGCAGCAAGGCCTGGCCGCTGGGATCAAGCACGAAAACGAAGGGCACCAGGAATGCGGGTATGGTGTACTTCCAGCACTGCATGGTGGTTTTGTATGGATCGCCTCCGGTGATGGCGGAAGCGGCAAAAGGCGATAATGCCGTCGGCGGCGACACTTCGGACAGCACGGCATAGTAGAAAATGAACATGTGGGCGGCAAAATCCGGCACGCCCAGTTTGATCAAGGCCGGCGCAGTAATGACCGCGCAGATGATGTACGACGCCGTCACCGGTACAGCAAGGCCAATGACCCATACCACCAACGCGGTGTATATGGCGGTAAGCAGGAGGGAACCCCCCGCATAGTCGATCACGATGCCACTGAACTTCAGCCCCAGACCTGTCAAGGTGACCACGCCAACGATAATTCCTGCGCCAGCGCAGGTGGCACCCACGCCGAGCATTCCAACCGAACCTGCGCGCAGGGCCTGAATCAGCGGCGACTGGAAAAAATGGTGTGAGATGGACCCTTTGCCCTGGAACAGATCATAGGAAATCATTGCTGTGTCTCGACGCAGGAAACTGGTCAGGAAGGACACAACGGTGGCCCAGAATACCGAAAGCACCGGCGAAAAGCCCCACATCATGAAGACGATGATGGAAATCAGCGACAGGAAGTGGAACCAGTAGTGGCGTGTCAAATTCCATACGGTGTCCACTTTTTTGAATATCGTCTGCCCCATGCCGTATTTGCGTACATCGATTTCGACCATGAGAAATAGGGCAAGATAAAACAGGGTGGTCGGTATGACTGCCATCAGCAGCACATCCAGGTAGGATATCTTCAAGAACTCGGCAATGATGAACGCTGCGGCGCCCATGACGGGAGGTGAAATGATGGCGCCCAGGCCGCCGGCGGCCAGCAGGCCACCAGCGGCGTTGCGTTCGTAGCCGACCTTGGAGAGCATGGGCCAGGCCACGGTGCCCAGCGTAACCGTGGTTGCCACGCCTGAGCCCGACGGTCCGCCAAGCAAGAAGGACGACAGCACGACGGTCCGCCCGGCGCCGGCGGGCTTGCCTCCCATGGCAGAAAAGGAAAAATCAATATAAAACTTCCCCGCGCCCGAGAATTGCAGGAAGGCTCCGAAAATGGTGAACAGTATGATCAACGACGACGATACGTCGACCGCGACGCCGTATATGCCTTCCAGTGACATGTACATAAAACCGACGACCCGGCCGATTTCATAGCCTTTATGTGTCCAGGGTGAGGGCAGGTAGGCACCCAGGAATGCATAAAGCAGAAAACAGATCGATATGACAGGCAGAATCCATCCGATGGTGCGCCGCATACCTTCGAGCACCAGCAGGATCAGCGCCACGCCGAAGAAAATATCCCACGGATCAGGTCGGGTGTTGCGGTCGGTGAAGTCGTCGCCGCCGAGTATCAGGTACACGACAATGGCAATCGACAGTAGTGATACCAGCCAGTCCCACCACATGATGCGGTGCCGGAAACGCTTGCTGACCGGAAACAGCAAAAATGACAAAAACAGGACAAAACCCACATGCACCGGGCGCAACGTTTGGGTTGGAACAATGGCATACGCGGCAAACATATGAAACAGGGACATCACGACCGCGACAGTGGACAGGAACACGCCCAGCCAACCCTCCAGATGGTTGGCCGCGCCTTCTTCTTCTTCGATGTATTGTTCGGCCTTCAGCAACGCTTCTTTGCTTACTGCGATGTCCGGTTTCGATTCAACGATATCGCTCATGGTGGAGTCTCATAAGTGTGGTTCGGCATCTGTGTGCCGTCGTCGTCCGCAGGGGCGGGGCAAACAAAAAACCCCAGCTGATGCATCAGCTGGGGCGGTGCGCTGCGGTTAATTGAGCTTGACGCCGCGTTCTTCGAAATACTTGACGGCACCGGGGTGAAAGGGAATGGGCGACGCCGCGGCCTTTTGGTTTTCAAGCTTGAACTCGGCGGTGTCTTTATGCACCGCGATCAGGTCGTCCCTGCTTTCAAAGATCGTCTTGACGATGTTGTAGGCAGTCTGGTCGTCCATCTTCTCGCTGCCGACCAGGATGTTCATGACTGTCGCCTGTTTGTTGTCGGTGTCCATGCCCCGGTAGGTCGCTTTGGGAATCACGTCCTGAATATACAGATTGCCGTATTTCTCGTTCATGCTCGGCACCAGATCGGCGTTGTCAATCAGCTTGATTTTGGTGCCGGGTGTGTTGGCCAGATCTGTGACGGCGGCAGTGGGCAAGCCTCCCACCCAGAAGAAAGCATCTATTTTGTTGTCTTTGACGCCATTGACCGACTCGGCCACGCTGAGGCGCTCCCGCTTTACGTCCTTGTCTTTGTCCAGACCGGCCGCCTCGAGCTGGCGGAACGCCATGACTTCGGTGGCGCTCCCGGGCGCGCCGGTTGAAATGTGTTTGCCCTTGAGGTCAGTAAAGCTGTTGATGCCACGTCCTTCCACCGTTACAACGTGCATACGGTTGGGATAGAGAATCATCAGTGTGCGCAGAGGTACTTTTTGACCTTTGAACTTATTTTCGCCCTTGTACGCGTCTTGGGCGGCATCGGACATGCTAAGTCCGATGTACGACGCGTCGCCATCGATGAGTTTCAGGTTGTCGACCGAACCGCCCGTGACCTCTGCCGTCGCTTGCATGCCCGGTACTTTTTTTGAAAGCACGGAAGCAATGCCGCCGCCGATCGGATAATAGACGCCACCTGTACCACCCGTGGCGATAGAAATATTTTCCGCCATGGCTGGCTGCAACGCCACCAGTGGAAGGCACAGCATCAATGCGAACCGCTTTACCGAGATTTTCATTTTTGTCTCCTCCTGCGTTAGCTGTCGGTATGTGGCGCCATCATGGGCAACACGTTTTTATAAAGGCGACCCGCTCAGACCGGGTGCCTCCGATACGGGTGTAACCTGCAAGGCCGTAGACGTCAATTGGCGTTTATAGGGAGCCACAGTGCGCCAGCATCAGGGGCGAAACACTGTGGCCGCTTTGGCCAGGCAGCTATGATTGAAGCCGGGCATACTCGTTGCTGTCTTAATTTCTTCAAGGAGCTGCCTATGACCCGAAACTCGATGGTGCCCCGTTCAACCCGACAGCGATGGCCGCTGCTTATCGCGGCGGCTGTTGCGATCGCGGCGTTGTCCGCCTGTGCCAGCAACACTGCAAGGAATCCACCCCTGACGACGCAATCGGATGTCGACCTCGAGCGCTATGCCGGGGTCTGGTACGAGCAGGCACGACTGCCGAACCGCTTTCAGAAATCGTGCGTGGGTGAAGTACAGGCCACGTATACAGTGTTGCCCGATAGCAGGATCCGCGTGATCAACCAATGCCGTAGCGGGGATGGCGGTACGAAATTGGCCGAGGGCCTGGGCCGCCTTGCGCAGGATGGATCCGATGCGGATCCTGCGCGACTGAAGGTCCGGTTCGCACCCAGCTGGCTTTCGTGGCTGCCAGCGGTATGGGGCGACTACTGGATAATCCGACTGGAAGGAGATTATCAGTATTCACTGGTGGGAACACCTGATCGGAAGTATCTTTGGGTACTTAGCCGAGATAAGGCAGCGGATGCGACCAGGGTTGACGCGCTGCTCGACCACGCGAAAACCTTGGGATTTCCTGTGGGGCAGGTGGTGAGAACTTCGCAGAACTGACTCATCAGCCGGGGCTGAAGACTGCCAATAACGCGTATGTCAAAACGTGGCGGGTTTCGCGACCATCAGGTAGAAGACGGCCACGAAGGCGAAAAATGCCGGGATGCCCAGTGCCACCCACATTCGGAAGTAATGCCAGTAAGCCGCTGGCAAGGTGGTCGCATTGGAAGCGGCGGCTTGCGCCAGATCGCGCAGCTTCATCTGAATGGCCACGACCGGCAGCCAGCACGCCACGGCAACGACATACAGGACAATGGACCATTTAAGCCAGCTCGCAGACCATGGGTAGCCCGCGAGTTTCACCAGCCAATAGCCGGTGAGCGGTTGGGCGACGACCGTGGTGGCGGTGAAGAGCCAGTCGGCGATGACGACGATACGTGCAACAATGGCAACGGCGCGGGGTTCACGAGTCAGGCTGGTCATGAGCAAGTAGAAGGCGCTGCCTATTCCAGTGCCGAACAAGAGGGTCGAAGTGAGCACATGCAGCCATTTTGCGATCAGGTATTCCATCAGCGCTCGTCCAGTTCGTAGAGGATCCACAAGGCGGCCAAAAATGGCAGGTTCTTCAACACCGGCCCATAAGGATGTAGCCAGAACTCCGGCAGCTTCCATGAAATGATGACCGTGTACCCGAGAACCAGGGCGGCTTGACCGGCCCAAAGCCATCGTGATCGCTTGGGCAGCAGTGTCAGAATGCCAAGCGCAATATCGAGTGCTGCGGCGCCATACAGAAATAAAGGCATCAGCGGTTCGGGCATCCCCGTACGCGCCAGGAGCGCGTAGCTGGACTCGACCGGATATATGCCTAGCGACACAACGCCAGTGCCCAACCAGACCAGCCCAATGCTGACACGCAGGATGGGCAGCAGCCATCGCGATCTCGCCTGGATACCAGCAGGGCGCGCATAAGCCGGTGGTACGAACTGGCTTGCGGGTCGCGGAAGGCGACCCAGCAAAGAGTTGATCTCATCAGGTGGCGCCGTGTTGCCTCGCTCCAGCATGTCCAGCGTGTCGATGTCCAGGAAACCGCCCGGCAATCGGCTTCCAACGCGGGCAATAAGCCGCATAACGGGCATGGGAACTGCCAGGAAGTGCGCACGCCGCTTTATCCCCATGGCGTTGCGCAAGGTGCTGTAGAAGTCTCGGAGGGTGATGGGCGTTGGCCCCACCATCGCAATGCGGCGTGAACCACCCTGTGTAGACTCGATAAGCGCATGTAATGCCTGGACGAGATCGTCGATGTGCACCGGCTGAATCAATTGGCGCCCGCCGCCCGGCAGCATGGTCAACGGACTGCTGGCGAACAATTCGAACAAGGCGGCGCTGGCGCCCCCGGGCCCGTACACCAGCGAAGGCTGGACGACGCTGGCTCGAAGCGGCAGGCGTAGCAAAAATTCATCGGCGGCCTTTTTGCTCAAGTGGTAGCCGCTACGTGCATTTTCATCGGCACCCAGGGCCGATATCTGTACGATATGTTTCACGCCGGCCTCGGCCGCCGCCGAAAACAACGCTGTGGGGGCTGCCCTATGGATCAGATCGAAAGTTCGTGTCGGCGATTCTCGCAGGATTCCAACGGTGTTGACCACCACGTCCACACCATCGAGCGCCACGCTCCAGGCTCCTGGTGTGATAGCGTTGTTGAAATCTATCCTGACGTAGGAAATATTTGGATGACTTGGCGATGCAGGCGGCGTGCGAACGGCGCAAACCACGCTGTGGCCCGCGTATAAAAGGGCGGTGACGAGGTTTCGCCCGATGAATCCGGAAGCTCCCGTGAGTAATATTTTCAAATTGGCCTCGTCTCATTGAGTCGAACAGTCCGTGGCACGGAAGGTTCGTAAATTGCTATTCCAGGTTGAAGCGTTCCTGGCCAGGAGTCAGATATGAAATCAATCGTAAAACTGTTGAAGCGGGCGATGGTATCCGGCTCTTATGCGAGCCTGGGTTCCAGTGTGGCATTGCTGGCAGGCGGAGTGCGAGACACCCGCAGCGCCATCGCTCCGGTGAATGCGGTCAGCCACTGGCTATGGAAAGACAAGGCCCTGCGTCAGCATAAGGCGAGCCTGCGCTACAGCCTTGCCGGCTACGCCATTCATCATGCCGCCTCGATATTCTGGGCTGTCTTCTATGAAAAGCTGGCACTCAGGCACGGGAGGGCGTCCACGAAGACGCAGGCTATCACCGATGCGCTGACAGTCTCAGCACTTGCATGTGCCGTCGACATGCAATGCACCCCCGAGCGCCTTACCCCCGGATTCGAGCGCAAGCTGAGCAAAAAATCCCTCTTTGTCGTCTACGTTGCCTTTGGAGTTGGGTTGGCGTTGCATACCTTGCTGGACCGCAAGGTGGATTGACGGCCAGGGATGACGTGAATCCGTGGCCGATTGTCCTCCTCACTCGCTGCGGGACCGTAAATTGCTAATTGCGAGACACAATCCTTTTAGCGACAGGAGAGACCGATGAACCTACGTACAGCAGTCATCAGTACCTTTGCCTATGGCTCCATGACACTATGCGGCGCACTCATGGCGCAGGCGGCGCCCACCACTCCGGCACCGGCAGGTCAAAGCGCGGCCGCACAGCTCGACGACAACGATGAGGACTTCCTGGAATCCGCAGCACAGTCCGGGTTTACGGAAATCCAGGGAAGCAAGCTGGCGCAAGACAAGGCCACCGATGCCGACGTAAAGGCATTTGCCGAGAAAATGATCGCCGATCACACCAAGGTGGGCAAGGAGCTTGAAACGCTGGCCAGGAGCAAGGGTTATACGCTGCCTACGGAACCGTCGCTGGTCCAAAGGACTAAGCTGAAGGCCTTGAGCGCAATGGACGATTCCTTCGATAAACGCTATGTGAATCAGATCGGCGTAGCCGCCCACGAGGATGCCGTGGAACTGTTCCAGGAAGCTTCGGCTGAAGCAAAGGATCCGGAGATCAAGGCCTTTGCAGCCGAGAAGCTGCCCGCGCTCCAGGAGCATCTGGAAATGGCCAGGACATTGAAACAGAAAGTGGACCCTGCCAAGTAAGGAGCTCTCATGACAGACGATACTAGCGATGCTGCCGACAGGACGGCCCAAAAACAGCGCGGCATCCAGGATGAACAGGACCAACGGGATGCGGCGAAACAGAAGAAAGGGGAACCATCGGACGAGAACAGCGTGTCCCAGGCTGGGGCACGCGATTATCCAGTTCCACCCTTGCCAGCGCAGCACCTTGAAAAACCAGGACGTGAACAGGATCTCGATCTGAAGCCGAGATTTCTGGCTGAGGCCTATAAAGGCAGCGGCAAGCTTGATGGACTATCGGCGATCATCACAGGAGGAGATTCGGGCATAGGCCGTGCCGTCGCCGTGCTATTTGCGCGCGAGGGCGCCGACGTAGCGATCGTGTACTTGAACGAACACGAGGACGCCAGGGACACCTGCCGTCATGTCGAGGCTGAAGGCAAACAGTGCATCCTGATTCCGGGCGATGTGAAAGATCCTGCGTTTTGTCGCGACGCGGTGGAAAAGACGGTAGGCGCCTTTGGCAAGATCGATATTCTGGTAAATAATGCGGCATTCCAGGAACACGCGGATTCCCTGCTTGACATCACCGATGAGCGCTTCGATGAAACCATGCGCACTAATGTGTATGGCTATTTCTATATGGCACGCGCGGTATTGCCCCATCTCAAGGAGGGCTCGTCGATAATCAATACGGGGTCCGTCACCGGCTTGCAAGGACAGGGTCAACTGCTGGATTATTCGACCACAAAAGGGGCGATCCATGCTTTTACGATGTCGCTGGCTTCGAATCTTGCAAAGCAGGGGATACGGGTCAATGCGGTGGCTCCGGGTCCCGTATGGACACCGCTGAACCCGGCCGACAAGCCGGCCGAAAAACTTCCATCGTTCGGCGCTAAGACCGCGCTGGGTCGGCCGGCCCAGCCAGAAGAATTGTCGCCTGCCTATGTATTCCTGGCCTCGCCGGTATGTTCTAGCTACATCACCGGGATGGTGCTCCCCATAACAGGCAGTCCCGGTTTTTGAGTGACCCGCCACACGGTATTGCCCACGTCGTCCGCAACCAGGAGTGCCCCATCACGGTCGACGACCACGCCGACAGGCCGGCCTTGGGCCTCTCCATTCTCGTTCAGGAAGCCCGTGAGTACGTCAGCGGGCAGTCCTGAGGGACGTCCTTTGGAAAATGGGATGAAAACGACTTTATACCCGCTATGGGGCTTGCGGTTCCAGGAGCCGTGCTGTCCTATGAACGCGCCGCCCCAATAGCGCTCAGGCAGCAGCCGGTCCTGGTAGAAGGTCAGTCCAAGCGAAGCCGTATGATTGCCAAGCGCGTAATCCGGTTTGATCGCTCTGGCTACCTGCGCGGGATCAGAAGGACGTACCCGCGGATCGACATGGTTGCCATAATAGCTATAGGGCCACCCATAGAATCCGCCAGGTTTCACCGAAGTCAGGTAATCGGGCACCAGATCGCTACCTATTTCATCGCGCTCGTTGACCACCGTCCATAGCACCCCGGTCACTGGTTCCCAGGCCATGCCGACGGGGTTCCTCAGGCCGGAGGCAAATACTTTCGACACCCCGCTGATCGCATCGACTTCCAGAATCGCGGCGCGACGCTCCTCGTTAGCCATGCCGTTTTCCCCGACATTGCTGTTCGACCCCACGGCGACATACAGCTTGGTGCCGTCGGGGCTGGCAATAACGTTTTTAGTCCAGTGATGATTGATCGGACCTCCCGGCAAATCAGTGACTCTCACGCCTGGTTCGTTGATTTTGAGGGTGCCAGGAGTATACGGAAAGCGCAGCAGTGCGTCAGTGTTGGCGATATACAGGAAGTCACCGACCAGTTCCATCCCGAATGGCGAGCTCAGGCCCTCCAGGAACGAACTGCGTACTTCGGCGATTCCATCGCCATTCGCATCACGCAGCAGGGTGATGCGATCCGGGCTCACAGTACGAGATCCTGCATACTTCATCACACGATCCATGATACGGGCGCGTATGCCTCTGTTCTTCTCTGGCTTCGACGGCGCGTCGGATTCCGCGACGAGCACGTCGCCATTGGGGAGGACATAGAGCCAGCGAGGGTGTTGCAGGTCGCCGGCAAAGCGTTGTACGGCCAATCCGGGCGCAGGCGTCGGTGCCGCTGACGGTGGCCAGCCTATTGCTTTTGCAACATGTACCGTGGGAATTTTCTGTCGGCGTGGCTCCGGAAGCTGTGGGTCCGGCCCGTAAGCAGCACTTTCGGGCAGTTTCGACATATCGGCGCACCCGGTAAGACTGAGTATCGAGGCGAGTAGGGGCGCGCGAAAACCAATGGGACGACGCATTGTGTCTCCTTGGGAGGTGGTCGGTCATGTGCCATGAACGCGAGCATGTGCCATGCCCGCGGCCAAGAGATTCATAGCTTTGATCTGTGGCGGCGGGCTGTGCAACAATGACTGATTGAATGTCGTTGGCTTCCATCCCTGGGCGGGATGCTGGCCCCAATGTCAAGACAGCCATGGCACATAAACAGATCATGACAGTGACAAACAAACCTGCGCCTGCCGCGCCGGGACCTTTACCGTTTCCGGTTGTAGGGCTGGGTGCCTCGGCGGGCGGACTCGAATCGCTGCTGCGGTTTTTTGAGAATATGCCTGCCGATTGCGGCATGGCGTTCGTCGTGATTCTGCATTTGTCGCCCCGACACGAGAGCAACGTAGACCAAATCATTCAACGGGTCACGAGCATGCCTGTGCTGGAGGTGGCTGCTCCTGCCGCGATAGAAAAGAATCACATTTATGTAATTTCCCCTGCGCTGAACCTGGAAATGGTGGACGGCCATCTCCAGGTCAATGCGGCAGACCGCCCCCCCCAGCGACAGGTTGCCATCGACTTGTTTTTCCGCACATTGGCTGATGCGCACAAAGCTCGTGCTGTTGCGATCGTATTGTCCGGTACCGGTGCGGATGGCGCGGTGGGCATGGCCCGTGTAAAAGAGCAAGGCGGACTGACCATCGCACAGCTGCCCGAAGACGCCGAATTCGATGGCATGCCGCAAAGCGCTATCGACCATGGCGTGGTCGATTTCGTCATGCCCGCGGTCGAAATGCCGCAGAAACTGCTTGAATTATGGAGGAATGCACAACGTATCGAATTGCCATGTGAAGACAAGGTCGCAGATATTTCCCGCTTGCCCACATCCCAGGAAAAGGCTGGGGAAGCCGAAGCCGCCCTGGCCAAAGTGCTGAAGCTGCTGGCCGAACGTAGCGGCCATAACTTCCAATACTACAAGCGCGCCACGGTGCTAAGACGGATTGAGCGCCGGATGCAGGTCACGGCGGTCAGCGATCTGCCCGGCTACCTGGCACTCCTTGAACGGCAGCACAGCGAAACTGCGCCGTTACTCGCCGATATGCTCATCGGCGTGACCAATTTCTTCCGTGATCGCGAGGCGTTCGAAGCGCTCGAGCGCGAAGTCGTGCCGCTCTTGTTCCAGCAGGCCGCCGACGAGCAAAGTGATATCCGAATCTGGGTCCCGGCCTGTTCGACAGGCGAAGAGGCTTATTCGCTGGCCATCGTATTGGCCGCCGAAGCCAAACTGCGAAGCACCGCAGTCAGGACGCAGGTTTTTGCAACAGATGTCGACGACCATGCGATTTCCATGGCACGCAAAGGACTTTACGATGCAACCATTGTCACGGATGTTCCCCCGGCTTATTTGCGCCAATATTTCATTAAAGAAGGATCGCGTTATGGAATTGTAAAGAGCATCCGTGAGAGCATACTGTTTGCTCCGCATAATGTGCTTCGTGATCCGCCTTTTTCCCGCCTGCGGTTGATTGCATGCCGAAATTTGCTTATTTACCTGGATCGCCACGCGCAGCGCGAGGTGCTGAAAGTCTTTCACTCGGTGTTGAGGCCCGGCGGGTACTTGTTCCTTGGCTCGTCTGAAACGCCGGACGCCGCCGAAGGTCTATTTACTGTCGTGGACAAGAAGAATCGTATCTATCGGAGTACGCCAACCGCAGCGACGGTGAGTCCGGCCTTCTATACGGCAAAGCAAGGTTCCCTGACCACGGCATCCCATGCCGTGGTGCCAGCACGCGTCATTCACGACAGGAGCCACTCCTATTCGGGTGCGCATCAACGCGCCTTGGATCTCTACGGCCCCCCCAGCATCCTGATCGACCCGGCTTTCCAGATAGTGCACCTGTCGCATGCGGCAGGCCGATTCCTGCGTCAGGCAGGGGGTGTTCCTTCGTATAACGTGCTCGCCCTGGTTCATTCGAGATTGCGGGCGGATCTTCGTATGGCGGTGTTGGAAGCGCTCAAGACCCGGGAACCGACACATACTCGCACCCTACAGATCCGGCAGGATGAAAAGAACGTAAACATAAGAATAGTGGTGCAGCCTTTCAAGGACGCGGAATGGAACAAGCAATTGGTGTTGCTGATTTTTGATGAAAACGAAGTGTCGGCAACCGGGGTTGCGGTCGAGTCCCCGAACGAGCTTCACAATAAGGCCTTGCAGGCGCTGGAACAAGAGGTGCAGGTTCTTGCCGAGCAGCTTCAGCAAACGGTCGAGAGTTCCGAGACGTCTACTGAAGAATTGAAAGCCTCGAACGAGGAGCTCCAGGCAATGAATGAAGAGTTGCGATCGGCGACCGAAGAGCTGGAAACCAGCAAGGAAGAGCTGCAGTCGATGAACGAAGAGCTCACCACAGTTAATGATGAGCTCAAGTCCAAGGTCATTGAAACCGTCAAGATAAACGACGATCTTCAAAATCTCATATCATCCAGCGATATCGTGACCATCTTTGTCGATCGGAACATGCGGATCAAGTGGTTCACGCCGAAAGCGACCACGCTGTTCAACCTTATCCAGGCGGATATCGGTCGCTCACTGATGGATATTACTCATCGGCTCGAGTATCCGCGCTTAATGGCCGATGCGGCCCATGCGTTCGACACCCTGCGTCTGGTTGAACGGGAAGTTCACAGTGTCGACGGCCGCAGCTATCTTGCCCGTATCCTTCCATACCGGACCGCCGAAGATAGAATAGACGGTGCGGTAGTGAACTTTGTCGACATCACTGAATTGCGGCGTGCGCAAGCACGCCTGCGCGATAGCAAGGAGCGTATACGCCTGCTGGTTGACAGCACAACGGAGTTCGCCTTTATCACGATGGACACGGCGGGCCGGATAACGGACTGGAACCATGCGGCGGAACTCATGTTTGGCTACGAGGCATCACAGGCGTTGGGGCAGCCGTCCGAGATCATTTTCACCCCTGAAGACCGTGCTTCCGGTGTCCCGCAGGAAGAGCTGCGTAAGGCACGCGAGGAGGGACGGGCCGCCGACGAACGCTGGCATATCCGTAAAGACGGCTCGCGTTTTTATTGCAGCGGGGTCGTCCATCCCCTGCTTGACGGCAAGTTGATCGGATATGCAAAAATTGCGCGCGACCTCACCAACGAACGGTTGCAGCGAGACGAACAGCAAACCCATCTTCAGCAAACCCAGGCATCGAATATGTTGAAGGATGAGTTCATTGCAGTCATGTCCCACGAACTGCGTCATCCCCTGAACCTGATCCAGCTGAATGCCGACCTGCTTTCGCGCTCCCCCGGAGTGCTTGCCACGAAAAATGCCGTCAAGGCCGTTGATTCCATACGCCGGTCCGTGAGCAGCCAGGCGCAGATCATTGCCGATCTTCTTGACCTTTCCCGGGTGAAAACCGGCAAGCTCACTTTGAATCGAAGTTTGATTAGTCTGGCCGACATTGTCACCTCGGCTGTGGAAGCGATGCAGCCGCAGGCTCGCGATAGTCAGATCACGCTGGTAATCGAAGGTGTGGATCAAGACGCGATCTTCAACATCGAAGGCGATGTCACCCGTATAGAGCAGATTGTGTGGAATTTGCTGAATAACGCCTTGAAATTCACGCCAAGTGGAGGCACCGTAACGGTGACGCTGAGCCATGAGGATGGCTGTTGGGTTCGTTTGGACGTGCATGATACCGGCATCGGCATCGCGAAGGAGTTTCTCGACAGCATCTTCGACATGTTCAAGCAGGTCAATCGGCAGCACAACGAAACGCGTGCCCGGTCAGGGCTGGGCATTGGACTTGCTCTCGTAGATCAGCTGGCCAATGCGCACGGAGGTCGCGTGGCCGCGGCATCGGAAGGCGAAGGGCGCGGGTCGACCTTCAGTCTGTGGTTGCCGCTACGCAGGCAGGAAGCCCGCTCGGCAGCAGTTGGCGGCGCGCCGCAGAAGCACAGCCTGCAGGGTATGCGCATTCTGTTGGCGGATGACTCGGAAGAAATATTGGATGTGCTTAGTGCCTTATGCGAAATGCGCGGCGCGATCGTAACGACCGCAAGCGATGGCTCGAAGGCGCTGGCACTTTTGCATAGCGGCGATTTCGATGTGCTAGTGTCTGATCTGGGCATGCCTAATATGGATGGCTATACATTGTTGGCGAGCCTGCGTAGAAGCGCCCGCAACGCGGATGTGCCGGCGATTGCATTAACAGGATATGGGCAAAGTGAAAAGGCGCGTGCGGTCGGTTTTACCGACCAATTGTGCAAACCGGTACCCATGGATGAGTTGATCTCCAAGCTTGGAGCCATACACAAGCGGAGATCTTGATCAGAAAAAGTCAAGGATTACGCAGTGATGACTTCTCCAACGCAAGAGCCAGGCAATGAAACGGACTTGGTGCAGCATGCACTGCGCGCCGCAGGCGTAGGATGCTGGGATCTCGACTTGGCAACGGGCAGCCTCTGGCGGTCGCCTGAGTGCGACAGGATATGGGGCAGTACTCGTGCCGACCGCAGGGCACCTCTGAATGTTCTTCTCGCCCGCATCATTCCCGATGACCGCGATTCGGTGGCCGCGGCATTCGAACAAGCACCCTCACAGGGGATGATCGCGCTCGAAAAGCGCATACAACGGGTGGATGACGATACCATACGCTGGATCAGATTGACGGGCCAGGCTTATTATCGCGCCGAGCAACTCGCCGGTATTGCTGGTGTTGTGGCGGACGTAACTCCCGAACATCTTGCCCGTGAAAAACTGCGCCACACGGAAAAAATGCAATCGCTGGGCCATATGGCCCGTGAGGTCGCCCACGATTTCAATAACCTTCTGATGGTGATCGGAGCCAGCCTTGAAATGCTCAGCGAGCATATTGACGGTGAGCGGGCGAATCGGCTTTTTTCCGCAATGAGCCATGGCGTGGAACGTGGTGTCGCGCTGACCCATCATCTCATGGACTTTTCCCAACCCGCGGAGGCCGAAATGAAAGTGGTCGGCATAGACCAGCTTATGGCTTCTGCTAAGCTTGACCTCATAAGCCATGCCGGTGACCGGGTTGTTGTCACGATTCCACCTGCGCCATCGGCGTGGTGTTATTGCGTCGATCCTGACCAGTTGGTCACGGCAATGACAAATATTATTGATAATGCGCGCGAAGCCATGTCTCAAGGCGGACGCGTCATTATTTCAACGACTGTCCAGGACCTGGATCACGCCAGTGCCGCCAATTTTGGTGTCCGGGCGGGCGCTTACGTAGGCATTTCGTTTGACGATGACGGAATAGGAATCCCGCCAGATCTGATCCCACGGGTCTTCGAGCCTTTGTTTTCCACAAAGCAGGACAAGAAGGGGCACGGCTTCGGGCTTAGCCAGGCTTATGCCATGGCCAGTAGTTCGGGCGGGTTCGTGACGATTGAAAGCCAGCAGCAACGTGGCACTACGGTCACCATCCATCTTCCACTTGCCAGTCCGGTGCCGCACTGATCATCGTCTTGTCCCTGCAAGAACGCAACACGTTGGCCGAGAACGCTACGACTTGCGCGCCGGATGGCGCGTGAACGAGCCGGCGCCCGACCTATGGCCGCTGTTCGACGTCGGCCTCGGTGATCCCTGTCTGGTTCACGCCATGCCCAGGCATATCAGGTTGTAGTGCGGCTTCCCGCTCCAGTAACTGGCGTTTGCGGTCCACACCCCAGCGATATCCCGACAAGCTTCCGTCGCGCCGCACCACACGGTGGCACGGAATGGCGACCGCCAGCCGGTTCGCGCCGCAGGCGCTGGCCACTGCGCGCACGGCTGTCGGCATCCCGATGCGCGACGCTATTTCTGTATAGGTGGCGGTCGTGCCAGCGGGAATCTCGAGCAGAGCCTGCCAGACGCGCTGCTGGAATGCAGTGCCTCGCACGTCCAGCGGTAAATTTAGTCCGACGCAAGGAGACTCAACGAAGCCGACGACTTCTGCGATAAGCCGTTCAAAATCGGCATCGCCTCCGACCAGGGTGGCCCGGGGGAACTGGTCTTGCAGATCTCGAACCAGCCGGTCCGGATCGTCGCCCATCAAAATGGCGCAGACGCCTCTTGCGCTCTGAGCGACCAGTATGGATCCCAGCGAACATTCGCCGACGGCGAAGCGAATCTGCGTGTTGACACCGCCGGCGCGATAATCTTTTGGCCGCATACCCAGCATTCGATCTGAAGCTTCGTAGAAGCGGCTGTTTGATCCGAAGCCGGCATCGTAGATGGCATCAGTGATGGAACCTGGCTGGGTTAGCGTCGACCGCAACCTTGCGGCGCGATGGGCGTCGGCATAACCTTTGGGAGTCAGGCCGGTTTCGGCCTTGAAGACACGGTGGAAGTGAGGCGGGCTCATGTCGGCGCGTGCGGCCAGGTCGGCCAGGGTCGGCATGTTGTACGCGGTTTCGATATACCTGCACGCGTCCGCCACCAGCTTGGCGCGCCGGGCTGCCATTGCCGTGTGATCCGGCGATGCGCGGCGACTGGGGCGGTACCCCGCCGCTGCGGCGGCCTGCGGCGTGCTGAAGAACTCAACATTGGCAGGGTGGGGATGCCGTGACGAACTGCTGGGATGGCAATACACGCCAGTGGTCTTGACCGCATAGACGAAATTCCCGTCGGCAGCGGGATCGCGAGCCTGGACGGCAGCCCAGCGGGGGTCCTGCTCAACGGTGTTGGCCGCACTGCGGTCGGAGTGAGGTTGAACAATCATGGCTATTTACCTCCAGGGCGGATGATGGCTCCACTGTAGTTGTTGCAGCCAACGCACACACTCCGGCTCTTGCGATCAAACTCGAAAACTTTCTTCGAGCGCCATCCCAACGTCAAGGACTTGGCGATCATGCATGGCCGTGCCAACGATCATCAGGCCTACCGGGGCGGAGCCCGTGGGATGGCAAGGTATGGAAAGCGCGCATCCGTCCAGGAAGTTGATCAGGGTGGGGTTGCGCAGAATCAGGCCATTTGCCGCAAAATAGGCTTCGTCCGATGCCTGCAGGGCCTGGATCGCTGGGGCGACAATGGGCGAAGTCGGCATCAGCAAGGCATCGTAGTGTGTCAGGCGTGATTCCACTGACGCGATCCATTTCTGGCGAATCTGCAGCAGCTGGATATAGTCGGCGCTCGACATGTCCTTGCCCCGCTTAATGCGCGAGGCGACGCGTGGGTCATACTGGTCGGCATGCCGTTCAAGCAGTTCCTTGTGCCATGCCCAGGCCTCCGCGCATACGAATCCGCCCAGGCGGTTGATGTGGGCCAGCTGTTCGAATTCCGGTAATTCGATGGTGTCGATTCGTGCTCCCCGGCTTTGTATGGTTCGTAGAGCCTTTTCGAATACCCCGCGAACATGATCGTCGGCCCCGTCGAGTATGACCGAAGATGGCACTCCGAAGCGAAGTTGCGACATTTCCGGCGCGACCGGTGCCGTATAAGCCCGGCCCGACAGGATGGCGTCGAGTATGGCGCAACACGTTACTGACGCGGCCAGGGGACCAATGGAATCCAGACTGGTCGACAAAGGGATGGCGCCGTCGGCGGGCACGCGGCGCGCGGTGGGCTTGAAGCCCGCCAGTCCGCAAAAGGCCGAGGGTATGCGCACGGAACCTCCTGTGTCGGTGCCCACTGCCGCGACGCACATGCCGTCCGCCACTGACACGCCCGCGCCGGATGACGAACCACCGGGTATCCGGCCTGTTTCGCGGTCCCAGGGGCTGCTGGGCGTACCGTAGTGTGGATTGATGCCCAGGCCCGAGAAGGCAAATTCCGTCATATTGGTCTTACCCACGATAACGGCGCCCGCATTGATCAAGCGCTGGACGATAACCGCGTTATGCTGTGCCGGGTCCATGTCTTTGAGCACTACCGAACCAGCCATAGTGGTTTTTCCCTGCACGTCGAACAAGTCCTTGACCGAAATGGGCAGTCCATCTATGGCGGAACGCACAATGCCGGCCGCGCGCAGGGTGTCGGCAGCCTGCGCGGTTGCCATCGCTTGTTCGCCATAGGTGTCGGTAAAGGCGCGGCGGCCCTCGCCCTCAGGCGCGGCAATGCGTTGGAGCGCTGCCTTGGTCAGTTCGACTGAACTTGTGGCGCCGGTGGCGAGAAGTCGTTGGAGTTCAAGGATGGTGGCTGGCATAAGTTCTCTTGTGGGGGCTTTCAGGCGACTTCCGGAAGGATGCTTGCGGTATAGCGGTGCTTGATGCTGCGTTCAAGGCGGGGGTCGAAAAGTTCCATGGTGAACGTTGGCGCATGCCTGATTTTACCAATCACGCCCACAGTGCCGCAGGCCATGCCATTATGCTCGGGTATCTGTGCGTTTCCGAAGTAACCCTGCAGCAGATCCAGGGGGGGTTGTAATAAAGCCAGCGGTCCTTCCTGATACAACACCTTTGCTCCGTCTTCTTCAATCCAGGATCGCAGTACCAGTTCGTCCCAATGGTCGGCGACTTCATCGTAGGCCCAGGCGACGTCAGCCACCGGCTTGACGCATAACTGCTTCGAGAGTGCGACGCTGTGGGCTTCCAGCTTGCGGTCGGTGTGATCCGACACCATGCTTACCAGAGCTTGACCGTTGTGCGAGAAAATGAACACCTCTGCCTCACCGGACGAGCCGTCGCCGACCACTTCAACGTTCGTATCCTGCGTAAGCTGGTTGGCTGCGATCCGGTAGTACAGGGGTACGGCGCTGGGACGGGGAACACCCAGCTCGGCCAACTCTTCGATATGGTGTTCAATGGCGTCCTTATCGCGACCGGCCCAGCCGGCCACGATGAAGGAGTTGATGTTGACATCGACCGTACTTGTCTGGTCGGATTGGATAAGCTGGAAGGAAAGTTTCATGGCAGAGCTCGTAAATGAGTTGATACAAAAAGCGCATGGCGGCCGGGCATGATCGGGTGCCCCGCCTTTTTTAACTGAATACCCTGGGAAGCCAGAGCGCAAGATCCGGTAGCCAGGCCAGTATGCCCACCATGCCAAGCAGCATAAGCACGAAGGGCAGGCTGCCAAGCATCACGTCGTTCATGCTGCCGCTTGTACGCAAGCTCTGGACGACGAAAAGATTCAGGCCGACTGGGGGAGTAATCAGGGCAGCCTCGACCAAGATGATGATGACGATGCCCAACCATACCGGATCGAACCCCATGGTGATCATGATCGGGGTGACGATAGGAATAGTGGTGATCATCATCGACAGGGTTTCCATGAAACAGCCCAACACCAGGTAGAACACGACCAGGATCAACAACATGGTCATGGGCGTGACATCAAGGCCAGAGATTGTGCTGGTGATGGCATTGGTGAGTCCGGTTGCCGACATGATGAAATTCAGGAACGCGGCACCGACCACAATAAGCATGATCATTGCCGTCGACTTCATGGTGCCTTCCAGGACCTCGCGCATCATGGGCAGCGTCAAGCGGCGCATGCTGGCAGCGAGAATCAGCGCGCCGACGACACCCAGGGCGGCCGCTTCGGTCGGCGTGGCAATTCCTGCGTAGATCGACCCTACCACCAGTATGAAAATTCCCAGGGGCGGCAGCAAATGAACCAGGCTGGCAAGGCGCTGTGCCCAGGTTGCCGAGATTTTTTCACCGCCCCATCTGGGCTTGGCCATGCAGGCCAGCGCAATGACAAGCATGAACAGCGCCGCCATCAGCAATCCCGGGACGATCCCGGCCAGATATAGCCTTGGCACCGAGGTATTGGTCAGCACACCGTAGATGATCAGATTGATTGAAGGGGGGATAAGGATGCCGAGTGTCCCGCCCGCGGCGAGGCTGCCCAGGAAAAGGGATTCGTTATATCCTTTTTTCGCGATCTGTGGAATGGCCACTGTGCCAACGGTTGCGGCGGTGGCGACGCTGGATCCCGATGTGGCTGCGAACAAGGCACTGGCGCCGATATTGGCATGCATAAGCCCCCCCGGAAGCCACGACAGCCAGAGACTCATCGCGTTGTACATGCGTTCTGCCAGCCCGGATCGCAGCAGGATTTCTCCGAGCATGACGAACAGGGGTATGGCCACCAGGAGGAACTCATTGCTGGTGCTCCACGAGACTTCCCCCAAGGCGCGCGTCAGCGGCAGCATGGAATAGAGCGGGTCCAGGATCAAGCCCAGTATGCCCAGGGCGGCGCCCACGGGGATGCTGATACCGATAAGAACCAACAAGAGCACAAGAGATGTCGTGATCATTGCATTTCTCCGTGCACCATGCGCTTGCCGGTTTCGGCCTCTTCGACAGCCTCTTCCTGCGTACTGCGTATGCCGCAAATATTCCTTACCGTCGTGATGTCACCTGTGACCAAGGCCACGGATGATCGCGCAAGCATGAGCACCAGCACGATGCAAAGCCATGCCAGCCCTGCCACCCAAAGCGTTTGCGGTATCCACAAGGGGGTCGCCATGACTGTATTGGCCGTGGCTCCGCGGTCCCACGATGTCATGGCGACTTCGCCGGCATAGCGGGTGAGAAACACGATGAATACCGCCAGCGCCACCAGCGCCACCCAATCGAGCAGCGCACACAAACGGATAGGAAGCAGTTGATACAAGGCGTCGATGCGGATGTTTGCGCGCTGCAATGTGGCGAATGCCAAAGCCCAGGAAATGCTTATGGCGAAAGCATAGCCGGAGAGCTCATCCGAGCCGCCCAATGAAAGTTCGAAGAATTTGCGGGTTATGACGTCGGCAGTGATATAAAGCGCACTCACCAGTGTGAGGCCGCCAGCTACCCAGATGGCTGCGCGCGACAATGAGTTTGCCACGCGCAGAAGCCGGTCCAGTATGTGATCGCGTTCTTGTGTTGTCATAATGATCGCCCATTAGGAAAGCATGGCTGTCGCCGGTATGGCGACAGCCTATGGGATAAACGCCTACTTGGCCGCAACAATATCCAGTTTCTTCCCGATCGTGCTGTTGAAATCTTTGACGCATTCTTCGGAACAGCGCGCCGCCCATTTGGGTATTACGGTTTCCACGGTGATCTTTTTCAGAAGCTCGCGGTCGGCTTCGCTGGGTTGTACCAGCTTCATCTTGCCTTTCACCGCTTGCGAGCAGGCAGCCGCACCTGTGTTGCAGTCATAGCCTTCCTGCGTTTCCCTGGCTGCAGCGTCCCAGATTTTGTCGGTCATGAACTTGATGTTGGTTTGGAGGAAATCCTGAACCTTGGGATCCAGCTTGTTCCAATACGCCAGGTTGGCGGCATGGATCTGCTGGTTCCAGTTGATCGGCAGGGAATACAAGTGTGTGGCCACTTCATACCATTTTGCGGAATAGCCCGACATGGATCCTGTAATGGCGCAGTCCACGACTCCATTTTGCAACGCGGGGACAACCTCACCAAAGGCGATTGTCACGCTTGTGCCGCCCAGTGCCTGGACGAATTCAGCCGTGGTGCGGCTGCTAGTGCGGACTTTCTTACCCTTGATGTCCGAGAGGCCCGAAATGTCGGCGTTGCAAAACAGAACCTGGGCCGGATAAGTTGAGAAGCCCAGGACCTTGATGTTGTTCTTTTCGTAGAATTTTTCGTAAACCGGCTGGAAAGCCTCGGTAATCTCGCGGGCCACCTTTACGTCGGGGGCCAGCCCGGCCAGATCGATGGCTTCGTTGATCGGATTATCACTGGCAAAGTAAGCCAGCGTAGCCGTCCCGATGGGAATGACTCCTTGGCCTATCAGTCGCAGGATTTCCGGACCTTTCAGTCCCATCTCGTTGAATCCCTTGATGGTGGCGGTGACTTTTCCGTTCGAGAGCTCCGGGACCGTTTTGGTCCAGAAGGGCTGCTCGGCATTCTGGTAAGCCGTCAGATTACTCAGGCCTCCGACGACCTGTAACTGGGTCGCTGGAAGATTATCGACCTTTTGTTGGGACATGGCAGTAGGGCCCGCCATTAAAGTGCCGACGGCCAGCGTTGAAAGAAGTAAACGTTTCATAAGAGATCTCCTGAGTATCGACCAAGGGAAAAGGAACCGTATCCACTGTTGTATGGACGTCGGGAAAAGCGGCACTATCCAAACCAAATTTGTTAACAGGCCCAGCCTGCCGGTAATGCGTTAGAAGGAAGCCAGGCGAGCGTTACTGATATCGGTGATCAGCATGTGGCCGGGGGCATGCGTAATGCTGAATTCGGGTTTGACCGTCTGTATGATGGATTGCGGAGTCACGCCGCACGCCCAGAACACCGGTATTTCGCCTTCGTGTATCGTTACTGGGTCGCCATAGTCGGGTCGATTGATGTCGCGGATGCCTATCAGCGTGGGATCGCCCAGGTGAACAGGAGCACCGTGCACGGATGGAAACCGTGATGTTATCTGTATGGCCCGGATGGCGTCAGCAGCCGGCATGGGGCGCATCGACACGACTAATGGACCATGCAGGCGTTTGGTTCCGTTCGTGGCGATATTCGTACGGTACATGGGAACGTTCGTGGATTGGCTGATATGGCGAACGTCGATGCCGTCGACGAGCAGCGCTTCTTCAAACGAGAACGAGCAACCGATCAGGAAAGTGACGAGGTCGTCCCGCCACAGATCCATCAGGCTGGAAGGCTCGGACGCCAGTTTTCCGTCACGCCAGACGCGATACTTTGGTACGTCCTGGCGAACATCGATGCTCTCTCCCATTGATGGGACGGTGGCCTGGCCCGCTTCGGTAACCGCGAGCAAGGGGCAGGGCTTCGGGTTGCGTTGGCAGAACAACAGGAACTCATTGGCAAGGTCTTGAGGCAGGATCATAAGATTGGCTTGCACACAGCCTGGCGCCAGGCCAGCGGTGGGCCCTGTATGTGTGCCAAGACGTATGGCTGCGCGGCAGCGTTGAGCGTCTGACGCAAGCGTTTTTTGACCGTTCTCGAGAGGTTGCATTGGAAGCTCCACCAGCGTGGTTGTACAGCTTCGAATTGCATACTATCTTACGTCCGCTGTCCAATAGAAATCCAGCATGTGGGCCGATAAGGTTTACTTATGGCTGCCCTTGCCGGCTCTTGCAATACGTTGCGCAAGCAGGGCAACGGTGCGAACCGTATGGTCGTCCGATGACGACATCCACCGGGCATAAAAGCGTAGCGTGTCGGGCGCGTTTTCGACATCCAGCACGCACAGCTTGCCTTGTGCTATTTCTTCGGAAATCACGGCGGGCGCAATGACGCTCGGTCCGATTCCCCTGCACGTCATCTGAACAATCGTGCTCAAGGAACCACAACCATAGATTCGGGGCGCCCTGATGCCGGCTTGCGTCAGCAAGGTCTTGACCGATTGGTACGGGAGGCTGGCCGAAGGGTAGGTGATGACCGGATGCTTGCCCAATTCGGTGACCGACACCCTCCTGCCATGCAGTTTCAAGGCGGGGCTGGCCACCCAGGCAAGCTCGTAATCGCATAAGTGCAGGGATTCTTCTTTCCCGTCATGCGACTCGCCCACAAGCAAGGCGAGATCGATTTGATGGGCAGCCAGCTGGCTGCTGAGTACATGGGTTGTGTCCACGTGTATTTCGACAACCAGAGCGGGGTATTTTTGATGCAGCGCTTCAATGAGGTGGTGCAGCCACGTTTGCACTAGCGTTTCGGCGGAACCCAGGCGCAATGTGCCGCGTACCGCGTTTTGGGCCTTGGCTACCGTAAGCATCTCGTTGCGCAAGGCAAGCATGCGCCGGGCATGGGACAGCAGCTCCTGACCCTTCTCTGTCAGCTTTATACCGCGTGCGCCCCGTTCGAACAGTCGAACGGCCATGGCGGCTTCCATCGCCGCTATCCGTTGCGAAATCGCGGGTTGGCTGGTATTGAGTTTTTCCGCAGCGGCACGAAAGCTGCCTAATTCCGCAACCCAGACGAAGGCGTCAATTTGCTTGAAATCCATTGAATTATTGATTGGCCCTGCCCCTCCACAAATTCATTGCCAGGCTGCTTTGTGTACTCACGACCTCAGTCGAATTTCAGGATATCGAATGTGAGGCGGTTTTGCTCGTCGCGCGAGACGCTATACCCCAGACGCTCATTGATGGAATTATCGGGATTGAACGTCAGGACAACCGGCTTGATCTCTTCAATCTCTTTTTCTGTGACATACGCGGAATTGCAGATGATGACCTCATCGCCGCGCTGGCAGGTGCGCGCCGCGGCACCGTTCAGTATGCAGCAGCGGGACCCGCGCAGGCCGTAGATGACATAGGTGCTGATGCGGGCGCCGGAGTTCTTGTTCCAGATGTCCACGAACTCCATGGGCAGGATGCCCGCGGCTTCGCAGTGGTCGGGGTCCAGGGTGATGGAGCCATGATATTCCAGGTCGGCACCGGTGACACGGATCCCGTGCAGCTTGCCGCGGACAACTTTTCTCACTTTCGTTTCTCTATGGGGATACAGGCGGGTATTGTAGTTATTTTTGAGTCATCCGCCTTGCTCGTGCCACGCGCGCTGGGCGGACGCATGAAGAAAGGACCAGGCCACGTAGCGGCTTTTTTTCTGACCCTGTGCCATTTCCACAGTCCGCACGAATGGAGCGCCGACTTTCTTGAGATCGCGTAAGACCGCTGGAAGGTTGCTTTCTTTGGATACCAGAGTGCTGAACCAGTAGACTTGATCATGCACCTCACGACTTTCCTGAATCAGTCGTCGTATGAAGAGAGCTTCGCCGCCCTCGCACCAAAGTTCAGTGCCCAGGCCGCCAAAATTCGATGACTGCGGCTTATTTCCAGGACGTGTTTTTCCCAGGCCTCGCCATTTGCGTTCAGAGCTGTTCTGGGCGTCGTAGGCCGAGGCGTGGAAGGGCGGGTTGCACATGGTAAGGTCGAATCGCTCACCGGCATTCACCACACCCGCCAATATATGGTCGGCGGTCTTTTGACGCCGTAATTCGATGGCATCGTCAAGTTGGTGATTGGAAGCTATGATGGATTTGGCTGATGCCAGCGCTACGGGGTCGATATCCGAACCGACGAATCGCCAGCCGTACTCCGCATGACCGATGAGCGGATAGATGGCATTGGCGCCGACACCGATGTCCAGTACGCGCACTCTTGGGCCGCGAGGTATGCAACCGGCGTTGCTGTCTGCCAGCAAATCAGCCAGGTAATGGATATAGTCGGCGCGGCCAGGAATGGGCGGGCATAGATATCCCTTGGGTATGTCCCAGTGGCCAACGCCATAATGCGCTTTCAGCAGCGCTCGATTCAAGGCCAGGACCGCGGCGGGGTCTGCAAAGTCTATGCTGGGCTCGCCAATCGCGGTTGCGATGACGAAGGCGGACAACTGTGGGCTATTGGCGGTCAACACGCCAAAATCGTATCGACCCTGGTGGCGATTGCGGGGATGTAGCAAGGCGGCTCGGGGATAATAAGGTTCATAAAAAAAGCCCGCTCGAAAGCGGGCTTTGACCAACCTAGTTATATTTAGATAACTTGGATGTTCTTGGCTTGTGGGCCTTTTTGGCCTTCAGCTGCTTCGTAAGAAACACGTTGGTTTTCTTCGAGCGACTTGTAACCTGTGCCGACGATGTCGGTGTGGTGAGCAAACAAATCTTTGCCACCGGCTTCAGGCGTAATAAAGCCGAAGCCCTTTTCGTTGTTGAACCATTTAACAATACCAGTTTCTGTTGCCATTTCTTGCGATCCCTAAAAAGACGAGCGACATGCTCTGCAAAAGACTGTCAAGGCGTGGAGATATGAGCAAAAAAGTACAGTTTTTTCTGGTACTGGTTTGTGCTAACTTCAACGAACTTGAAAACCTAAGCAGGAATGTAATCCCTTCGGAGCATAATGTCTACTCGGAAAAGCTACTTTTCGTTATCAAGTCGTAAAATTTACAACGGTCTCGGCTTTAATCGTTATTCATACGGATTCATCACTCTTTCCAAGGCCGGCATAAGGCTTGGCTTTACAAGGGTTTCAGGTGTGATTTCACGCCAGTGCCTCCCGGACTTCATCATCGCTGACCTGGGGAAAGTCCTGATACCACAATCCCACCGCTCGAAATATTTCCGGCGTGGCCAGGCAGATCACATCGTCCGCCTCTTGCCGGATCATTTCGCACGTTTCGCTGGCAGCTACAGGCACGGCGACCACAACGGCCCGAGCCAGACGCCGTTTGACGCTGGCGATGGCGGCACGCATGGTTGATCCCGTGGCCAGGCCATCATCCACCAGTATCACGGTGCGACCTTCTATAGTGCTGGAGGGCTCGCGGCGATAGAGTGCTTCCCGCCTGGCCAGTTCCTTTCGCTCCCTGGCCATCACCGCATCAAGGGCTTGCGCGCTGACACCCATGGTCTGTATGACTTCGTCATCCAGCACGGTGACACCGCCGCTGGCGATAGCTCCCATGGCGTATTCAGGCTGTTTCGGCAGGCCGAGCTTACGTACGAGCAAGACATCAAGGGGTGCACGCAGCAGGCTGGCCACTTCACGAGCAACCGGTACACCGCCACGGGCCAGTCCAAGAACCAATATATCGTCACGCCGAGCGTCGCCACGCCGAGCGTCGCCACGCCGGGCGAAATGATCGACCAATGCCAGACCCAATTGGCGGCCCGCGTCTTTACGATCTTTGAAAAGTGCGCGCATAGGCGAACCTCTATGACTTGGTGCATATGCCGGCGCAAGCGGCCGTGCTGGGCCAGCGTGGTGCATGGCCGTGGTTTCCGGAGGTGCCGCAAGCCATGGGACTCATGCGGCGCCATTGGAGCTTTCGCTTGCGCAGACATAAAGGATAGCACTGCATGCCACACTTTACTTCGGTTCGCCAGCCGCGTGCCGTGCGCGCAATTGCTCGTCCGGCAATCCGCGCGAGTCCGCTACGGTAGACCATGCGGTTGATTTCCGTCTTTATTCCCCAGCCGGTCAGCGATACGCTGTCGGTTAATGGCCAGGGCTTCTTTCGTAGGTGCCCAGTCTCCCCACAATTCAGCGGGAATGTCGGCATGGGACTCTTGCAGCGATGCGGTGAAGTTGGGCGTGTAACCTCGACGCTGCATCTCACTCACCAGTTCGGTGTGACGCCGTGCCAGGTAGCCCAGACGTGTGTAGAAAAACAGAACGTGGCCTTTTCCGAGCGTGTACAAGTCAATTTTCTTGATGTCTTTACGCTCAGCCGCCTTTCTTGCAAGCGCGAACACGCGCGGCAATTCCCGGTATTCCGCAATAAGATGCTCGCGGCTAAGCTCTTCGACAGGAACGCAATTGATCCGCGTCATGGTGTATTCCTATTCGCGATGAAGACGTCTTTTTTATGGACGGCGGCACGAGCCGCTATTGCGTGATCGATATGGATTGAGTCCGGTGCCTAGTGGGGCAGAGGGCTTGTGCATCTTGCCGCGCCTACCTTGCTCCATAATCGGTCGTGCAATGGCAGCAACAGGACGTTGCAAATCGGTTCGAGGACGGCGGCCATCCCGCCAGTCGCCAATGAGCCGGTAAATGCATAGGTGACGCCAAAGGCGACCGACATGTGCAGCATGACCTGGCTGGTCTTTTGAGCGACTATAAACATGAGAAACTCCACAATCAACTAAGCTTTGATGATAATGATTATCATTAGTCAGGGACAGTTGATTGTGTGTATTTGTTTGATAGCGTCAGGCTATGCCACTTTATTTCTGTATGGCTTCGATCTGAATCAACAGGCGTACGCGGTCAGGAACGCCCATGTCTATACCCCAGTTCATGCTCCAGTCGCTGCGTTTGATGTCGGTTGTAAAGTCTCCACCGCAGACATATACCTTCAAGACCGGCTGATCGTAGCAGTTGAAATTGCTTGCGGCCAGCGTTACCGGCGCCGTCTTGCCCAACATGGTAAGTTCGCCAGCGACGGATTTGAGCTTGTCGCCGTCATAGCGAAAGTCAGTGCCGACGAAACGGGCCTGCGGAAATTTTGCGACGTTAAAGAAATCGGCACTGCTCAAGTGTTTGTCGAAGTCGGGCGTGCCAGAGCTTACGGAACCGGTATCGATGACGATTTCGGCCTTGCCTTTGCCTGCCTGGCGGTCCAGTTCCACGAAGCCGTCGACCTTGTCGAAGCGGGCGCGCACGGTGGACGTGTTGAAGTGCTTGACCTCGAAATTGACGAAGGTGTGCGTGGGTTCAACCTCATAGCGGACCGCTGCGGCCGATGCCGTGCCAGAATGGAGGGCGGCTAGTGCTGCGGTCATTGCAATAATGGCTTTTGACAGAAAAGTAGGCATGTTGGTCCTCGGCAAGAAAACAAGTGTCAGGGATGCTCGCGCTGCAGGTATTGCAATTTGTCCTTTACGGTTGCCCACCGTTCATGGTTGGGCAGGGGCGACTTGACGCGCAAAATACGTTTCCACCCGGGATTCTGCGACAATTGGCGGTTGATGTCGATGAAATGCTGTTGATGGCCGGGAATCTCGTGATCGCTGACAATTGCGTTCACCGGGCACTCCGGCACGCATATCGAACGTCTATGCATTCATCGGGGTTGATCACCAGGTAGTTTGGGCCTTCCATGAAGCAGTCCATGGGGCAAACGCTGACACAATCAGTGTACTTGCACTGAATACACGCCTCGGTTACCACGAACGTCATCTTATTTCCTGTAGGTAGATACCCTAGGATAACATTCCTGGCAGGCCGGGCTTATCGGGCATAAGTGACCAAGTCGGGATGGTCGACGTTGGCCAGGATTTTTCCGACCCGTTCCTGCCAGGCGGCGGCAAACTGGCGTTTTTCATCGGGGTTGGCCTTGCCCGCGAGGATTTTTTGCAGCATCGGCATCAAGCCCGGTGCGGCGGGCACTACGCTGGCATTGAAATTCACGCCTACCTTGGTTCCAGTATCGCGTCGCTGAAACTGGATTTCGGCGCCAATCGGCGCATTGAACGACATGAGGTTGCGGCGGTCGTATTTGCCCGCCAAACCCTTGAATCCGCTGTCGGTGGTGGCCCCGGTCATAAAGCCCACGACGTTGGCCATGACACCCGTGACTTGATGCAATTGGTCGTCACGGAATTCGACATTTATGTCGCCTCGTTGCGGATACTCGTCTCCGTAAAGATGTTCGAGGGCCTTGATGGTCATGAGGTAGGCGCCGGCCACGGTAGGGCATGAATGCCCGGCCAACTTGACGATATCGGTGTAGGTGTATTCGATGAGTCCTTTCTCGGCCGCTCCCAGAAGCTCGGCGAGCGGGTCGTACATGGTCAGGCTGATGGCGGTCTCGAAGAAAAGAGGATAGCTCATGGATGTTCCCGTGGCGTGAAGAGAGGGTTTGTCAGAATATAACGACTATGGCCGCCCGCTTGCTGATTGCCCGGATTGGCGGTGGGGACAATGCGGGTTTTCATCCAGGCGTGCGTGCGATCCAGTTGGTCTTGGGCGTTGCTCGTGATAAGGTGAATGCTGGCCTTACCCAGCAACGGACAGACAACTAAACTACAGGAGATTCATCATGGCTAGTGTGAATAGTTTCGGGTCTCGCGGCACGCTTGACGTCAACGGCAAGCCTTATGAAATTTTCCGGCTCAATGCCCTTGCAGGACCTGGACTGAATGTGGCTAGCCTGCCGTACAGCCTGAAGATCTTGCTGGAAAACCTGCTGCGCACAGAAAATGGCACCGACATCACAGGCGACGATATCCGGGCGCTGGCCGCCTGGGACGCCAATGCAGAACCCAATCGCGAAATCGCCTTCACGCCTGCACGCGTTGTCTTGCAAGACTTCACAGGTGTGCCGGCCGTAGTCGACCTGGCCGCGATGCGCGAAGCCATGCAAGCGCTGGGTGGCGATGCCGCCCGGATCAATCCATTGGCTCCGGTCGAACTCGTCATTGACCACTCGGTAATTGTTGATACATTCGGATCCAAGTCGTCGTTCGAGCAAAACGTTGATATCGAATACGGACGCAATCTCGAGCGCTACCAGTTTTTGCGGTGGGGACAGAGTGCTTTTCATGACTTCAAGGTTGTGCCGCCGGGCACCGGCATCGTTCATCAGGTCAATCTTGAGCATCTATCGCGTGTGGTCTTCACCCAAGAAAACGACGGCGTGGTCAGCGCTTACCCCGATACCTGCGTGGGAACCGACTCGCATACGCCCATGGTCAATGGCCTGGGCGTCGTTGCATGGGGAGTGGGCGGGATCGAGGCCGAAGCCGCCATGCTGGGCCAGCCCATTTCAATGTTAATTCCACGTGTCGTAGGGTTCAAGCTTACTGGCTCATTGCCGGAAGGGTCCACGGCGACCGACCTTGTCTTGACCATTACAGAACGCTTGCGTCAGCACGGGGTTGTCGGGAAGTTCGTCGAGTTTTATGGCCCTGGCGTAGCGGCGGTGCCGTTGGCCAACCGCGCCACCATCGGCAATATGAGTCCGGAATACGGATCCACCATCGCCATTTTCCCGATCGACGATGTGACATTGCGTTATCTGGAGCTGACTGGACGTAGCCCAGAGCAGGTAGCTCTTGTCCAGGCATACGCCAAAGAACAGGGACTTTGGCACGATCCCCAGGTGGAACCGCGCTATTCCGAAAGGTTGGAACTGGATCTGTCCACCGTAGTTCCGTCCATCGCCGGTCCCAAGCGGCCCCAGGACCGCATATCGCTGTCGGAATCCAAAAAGGCTTTCCGCGGTGCTTTGGCCACCTTCGTGGATGAACCCAAACAGAAGCCGCAGGGATACGATAAGGAAGTGGCAGAGTCCTTTCCAGCTTCGGACACTCCATCGCGCAGCGAGTCCGATTCCCGGTCGCCCCAGCCTACTGACCATGTGGACGAAGCGCCTGTCAGCGGCCTGCGGGCACGCGACCCCATCTCGGTCACTTTCCCCGACGGTTCCCATGGCCAGATAGACCACGGTTCGGTAGTCATTGCGGCAATCACATCTTGCACCAATACATCGAATCCCACCGTCATGCTTGCCGCCGCCTTGCTGGCCAAGAATGCTGTCAATAGAGGCCTTAGCCGTCGTCCATGGGTCAAGACCAGTCTTGCGCCCGGATCCCGCGTGGTCACCGACTACTACGACCGTGCCGGGCTGACGCAATATCTGGACGCCCTCGGGTTCAATCTGGTGGGTTATGGCTGTACCACGTGTATCGGCAACTCGGGTCCGCTGATTCCGGAGGTCAGCGCGGCGGTCAACGAACACGATCTCTCCGTCGTGTCGGTGTTGTCCGGCAATCGCAACTTCGAAGGTCGTATCCATGCCGAAGTAAAAATGAATTACCTGATGTCGCCTCCCTTGGTGGTGGCGTATGCCTTGGCAGGCACCATGGACATCGACCTGTTCAACGACCCGATCGGCACCGATGGGGATGGGGAAAATGTTTACCTGAAAGATATCTGGCCGTCGGCGGCCGACGTAGCGGCGGTCGTCGAATCGTCGATCGTGTCCGATATGTACAAAAGCGGCTACGCCGATGTCTTTGCCGGCGACGAACGATGGCGCCAGTTGCCCACGCCCAAGGGGGACATTTTCGACTGGGACGCCACGTCGACCTACGTGCGCAAGCCGCCTTACTTCCACGACATGCCTCGTAACCCCGAGCCCGTGTCCGATATTGCGGGTGCGCGCGTACTGGCCAAACTGGGCGATTCGGTCACCACCGACCACATCAGCCCTGCGGGCTCCATCGCCCGCAATTCGCCCGCGGCCAAATACCTCACCGACCATGGCGTGGCGCCGGCAGATTTCAACTCCTACGGATCGAGGCGGGGGAATCACGAGGTGATGATCCGCGGCACCTTTGCCAATGTCAGGTTGCGCAATCAATTGGCGGTGGGCACTGAAGGTGGCTATACCCGGGATTTCACGCAGGATGGCGGCCCTGTCGTTACCATTTTCGAGGCATCCAGTGCCTACCTGGCAGCAGCCACGCCACTGGTTATTCTGGCGGGCAAGGAATACGGATCAGGTTCGTCTCGCGACTGGGCGGCCAAAGGTACTGTCCTGCTGGGAGTGCGCGCCGTCATAGCCGAGTCCTATGAACGCATCCATCGCTCGAATTTGCTGGGAATGGGGGTGCTGCCGCTGCAATACGTGCCCGGCGAGCATGCACAATCGCTGGGGCTGACGGGCGAAGAGGTGTTTGATATCGTCGGGATCACCATCCTGAACGAGGGGCGCATACCTTCCACCGTTAAGGTCAGGGCGGGTGACGTCGAATTTGATGCTCTGGTGCGCATTGATACGCCAAGCGAGGCTTCGTATTATCGCCACGGTGGCATCATGCAATACGTGTTGCGCAATTTGCTCGCCAGGTAGGTCTGGACCAAGGCGTGACGCCTACGGACTTGGTCTGGTCAGATAATAGATCAAGTCCAGCTCGGGGCTGTCATGACCATGGCGGGTCAGTACTGCGGTGATTTGGCCGCGGTGGTGTCCTGTCCCGAACTATACCTGCGTCACGCTTTCCGGCGCCACCGGTGCGCCGGTCCGCCGGTTAGAATGGCGCCTTCCATGCAGCAGGGGAAAATATGAATATCGAAGAACGCCTTATCGACATCGAAATCAAGCTGACCGGCCAGGACGATTTGACGCAGGAGCTAAACCGCGTGGTTTACCAGCAGCAAAAGCAGATCGACGAGTTGCGTCTGCTTTGCACTGCACTCATTAAGCGGCTTGGCGAGGGCGGCGGCGATGCGGGCGACCCCCATCCCGATGCCGGCAGCTACACGCAGGAAAAGCCGCCGCATTACTAACCAGCGGGAACACCGGATTAACCGGCTGCTATACGAGTCATTTCGCTTTTATGCACACAAAACAGGCAGCATCCTGGTCTGAGCTACTTTCGGGCCGCAACGGTCTGCGGTCGTTGGCGTTGTCAGGTGGCGTCGCGCTGCATGCCGTCAATGTTTACATCGTCACTACCATACTCCCTTCGGTCGTGCAGGACATCGGCGGATTGGAATACTACGCCTGGAACACCACGCTGTTCGTGGTCGCATCCATTCTCGGATCAGCGTTGTCGCCCAAGGCGATGGATTCCTTCGGCCCGCGAAGAGCGTTTCAGCTGGCCATTCTCGTTTTTGTCATCGGTACGGCGGGCTGCGCGTCGGCGCCTTCCATGCCCTGGATGCTGCTGGGCCGCAGCGCGCAGGGCATGGGCGGTGGTCTCCTGCTGGGACTGAGCTATTCGTCGGTCCGCCTGGTGTTCGAAGAGCGCCTTTGGTCGCGGGCCATGGTGCTGGTGTCGAGCATGTGGGGCGTGGCCACTTTGTCGGGGCCTGCCATAGGCGGCATATTTGCCCAGACGGGGCACTGGCGTTTGGCGTTCTGGATGGTGTTGCCCCTTGCCGCGGTGCTGGGCTGGCTGGTGTCTACCCAGGTTGTCGATCATACGCCCGTCAAAGACAGACCGGTCGAAGCACCGTTGGGCAAGATCTCTTTACTGGCCGTATCGGTGCTGATGGTATCGGTGGCCAGTCTTTCGCCGCAGCCCGTCTGGAATGCCGTTGGAATTGCGGCGGGCTTGCTGATGACCGTCCTGATTGCATGGGCCGACAAGCATGCGCGCGTCAGGCTGTTTCCGGAGGGAACGTATTCCATGCATTCGGCTCTGGGCAGCTTGTATGCATGCATTTGCCTGCTGAGCGTGGGCGTGACCACCGAAATATATATTCCCTATTTCTTGCAGATTATCCATGCCAAGACGCCGCTGGTAGCCGGCTACTGGACTGCCTTGATGTCGGCCGGATGGACGCTGGGTTCGTTCATCAGCTCCAGCAGGTCCACGGCGACGGTAAATCGCCTTATTGTAGGGGGGCCCGTTCTGTCGGCCATGTCGCTGCTGATGCTAGCCTATGTCATGCCGTCGACCAGTTTGTCATTTGGAGGGTACGATTCCGAGTGGTTGATTCCACCGTTATTGGGCGTCGGTCTGGGGGTGGGTCTTTGCTGGCCCAATTTATTGACGCGAGTGTTCAAGTCGGCGCCTCCCGGGCAGGAGAACATTGCATCGTCGGCCATCACTACCTTGCAACTGTACGCCATGGCAATGGGTGCCAGTTTGGCCGGCATGGTCACCAACGCAGCGGGATTTATCGAGCCTGGAGGCATTGAAGGCGCACGGCACGCCGCCCTCGCGTTGTTTGCAGTGTTTGCATGTGCTCCCGGGCTGGCTGCTTTCTTTAGCCGCGGCGCGCGTCGGGCGGCAGGCGTATAGCGCGTGCCGCTCGGCCGCGCCTTGTCGCCGTCAGGCTTTCAACAGACGAAAGAGCTCTGGATCGGGGCCATCCCGGCCATCGGGCCGGTCGAGGCGTGCAATGGCGGCCATGTCGTCGTCATTGAGGGTAAAGTCGAAGATCCGCCAGTTCTCTTCCAGGCGGCTGGGGGTGACTGACTTTGGAATGACCATGTTCCCAAGTTGTATATGCCACCGCAGCATCACCTGAGCCACGGACCGTTGACGCTTGCGTGCAATGTCGTTGAGGGTGGGGTCATCCCACAGACGGCCGCGGCCCAGAGGGCTCCACGCTTCGGTGACGATGTCGTGTTCTGCATGGAATTCGCGCAGCTCGGCCTGTTGAAATTGCGGGTGCAGTTCGATTTGGTTGACGACGGGCAATACGCCTGTCTGGTCCAGCAATTGCTCGAGGTGGTTGACGTTGAAGTTGCAGACCCCTATGGACTTGGCACGCCCTTCATCACGAAGCTGGATCATGCATTCCCAGGCGTCGACAAAGAGTCCGACCTTGGGAACCGGCCAATGAATCAGATAAAGATCGACATAGTCGAGCCCCAATTTTTCCAGGCTCTCTTCGAAGGCGACTTTGGTGCTATCGTGGCCGTGGCGATCATTCCATAACTTGGTTGCAATAAAAAGTTCTTCACGTTTGACGGACGATTCGGCAATACCGCGGCCCACACCTGCTTCATTGCCATATATCGCCGCTGTATCGATGGAGCGGTAGCCGATGTCGATTGCTGTTTTCACGATCGAGCTGGCAATATCGTTTTCGACTTGCCACACGCCCATTCCCAACTGAGGGGCGCTGCGCCCGTCATGAAACGATACGGTCTTCTGGCTGCTAAGCATGTTGATTCTCCATGGTTGCACAGGAAGCATGGCGCTGCGATCGTGACGAGGCCACGATGCCATGCGGTACGGATGGGTCGAACTGGCCGGCCGGCGGTTTAGTCTATAGTTGATCCTGATTGATTATACGGTGCTTGTCAGGCGGCAAAACCTTCAACCCGCTCCGATTGCGATGTTCAATTTAAAGGGAGTAAAGAAATGAGTGTGCATAGCGAGGCACGGCGCATCAGCGTGCCGCAGCTCATGGCGTATAAAGGCCAGAAAAAGATTGCGGCGCTTACAGCCTATGGTGCGCCCTTTGCGCGCTTGCTTGACGACGTGCTCGACATGATCCTGATCGGTGATTCGACGGCAATGGTTGCCTATGGGCTGCCCAATACGCTGTCGATCACGGCCGACCAGTTGGCGGCGCATGCGGCAGCAGTCGTGCGGTCGACCAGTCATGCCTGCATTATTGTGGACATGCCCTTCGGCAGCTACCAGGAATCGCCGCAGCAGGCATTTTCGAATGCGGCGCGAGTACTGGCGATCAGCGGCGCCGACGGCATCAAGCTGGAAGGCGGCGTGGCTCTTGCCGACACCACGCGGTTTCTCGTCGACCGCGGAATTCCGGTTCTGGCGCATGTGGGTCTGATGCCCCAGTATGTGAACACCATGGGTGGATTCAAGGCGCAGGGCATGAACGATGAGTCGGCCGAACGCATATTGGAGGATGCGTTGGCGCACGAGAAGGCAGGGGCGTTCGGCGTGGTCCTTGAGGGCGTCGCCGAGGCTTTGGGACGGCGGATCACCGAAAGCCTTGGAATTCCTTCCATCGGCATCGGCGCTTCGCCTGCCTGTGACGGTCAGATACTTGTCACGGAAGATATCCTGGGCTTGAGCGGGTCGCGCATACCCAAGTTTGCCCGGCAATATTCCGATGTGGGCGCGGTGATCCGATCTGCGGTGGAACACTACGCGGCCGACGTACGCAACGGCACCTTTCCCGCGCTTGAAAATTGCTTCGGAGTCAAAAGGCCGGAAACGCCACAGTGACTATGCGGATTGTGTAAGATAAATATAATAATAATTTCAAAAAGTATAATATGCGTCTGATGCAATCCGCATTCACCCTTATCCGGCTTTTGATTGATTTATGGAAATCCGCCAACTCGAGGCATTTGCCGCAGTTTATTCCGCGGGCAGCGTAACTTCGGCCGCACGGGTGCTCGACCGTTCGCAACCTGTCGTCAGTCGGCAGCTGCAAGACCTGGAGCACGAATTGGGCTTCGTGCTCTTCACGCGAACCCGCCCCCAAGTCACACTGACGGCTCAAGGGCGTGAATTCTACGAAGAAGTGCACAATGTGCTGGCAGGCTTGCAGCAACTCGACACCCGGACGCGTGAAATCGCCCGAGGCCAGCCTCGGCCGCTGCGTCTGGCTGCCAACATGTCGTTGTGCACGTCGCTCGTGGCGGAAGTTGTGGGCAGACTGGAGCGCATCAACCCTATCTTCGAAGACAAGATGCAGATCGAAGTGGCGCACCCCGCCGAAGTTGCACGCCTTGTGGAAGACGGTTTGGCGGATATCGGCATCACGAGTCTTCCTATCGATCTGGGCCGCTGCCATCTGCATTGGTCAGGCCAGGCACCTTGCCTGGTGGCGCTGCCTGCCGGTCATCCCCTGGCGGGCAACGACGTCATCAAGCTGGCCGACCTGGGTTCACATACCGTGATCTCCCTGTCAAATGCGTCCGGCTTGCGACACCGCCTGTCCACGGCCCTGCTGCAAAACGCGGGAGCTAACCCGAGACGACATATCGAAACGTCTTCATATATGAATGCCCTGGCGCTGGTTCGCGCAGGCGTTGGAATAGCGCTTATGGACCCGTTCACATCGACCGCTTTTGCTCCGGTAGGCGTGGTGTACCGGCCCTTCAATGCGCACATTCCCTACATGATGGGCGTCATCACGCATCGCGACCGGGTTTTGCCCGAGGAAGGGCAGCGTCTTATTCAAACCATGTGGGACTACGCCAACGAAAGCATTCCCGACTTTGCACGCGGCGACCTCAGCGGCTTGCCGACAATTCCGCAACCGGTCCCGCTGTCTTCAGATCGGGTTAGTGATACGCTTTAGGCCGTAACAGCACTATTGCCCTTTCATGACCAGTATCATTCTTTCAAACCCTCAGGGTTTGCTCGCCCTTGAACAACGCCTGGCCCAGGATCTCGCCTGGCTCGACCTGCCTGCCAAGGGATGGGTGCCCGCAGGCATGGTTAACGGTCAGCCTCTGCTCGAAGTGGCGATCGTCGGCGCTGGTATGGCCGGCCTGGCTGCGGCCGCCGCATTGGGCAACCTGGGTATGGTTGCACGCGTGTTCGACAGCGCGCCCGAAGGTTTCGAGGGACCCTGGGCGACCACTGCCCGTATGGAGACGCTGAGGTCCCCAAAACAACTGACCGGCCCGGCGCTTGGCTTGGCGGCTTTGACGTTTCGTGCCTGGTACGAGGCGCAATTCGGGACCGACGCATGGAATGACCTCGACAAAATTCCCCGCCTTCTATGGATGGACTACCTGCGTTGGTACCGGCGTGCAATGAAGATCGATGTTCGCAACGAGCACGTGGTGACCAACATAGTTCCCTTTGCGGACTACGTCGAACTGCAGATGCGGACGCCGTCAAGAACATTATCGGTGTATGCGCGGCGCGTGGTGCTTGCCACAGGGCGCGCCGGCCTGGGCGGCGCAAGCGTTCCGGAGTTCATCCAGTCCGCCTCGCGTGAACGCTGGGCGCATTCGTCCGACCCGCTGGATTATTCCATGCTGAGCGGCCGGCGTGTCGGCGTTGTCGGCGCAGGCGCTTCTGCCATGGACAGCGCGGGCACCGCGCTGGAGAACGGTGCGGCACGCGTGGATGTGCTGATACGCCGTAGCGATATTCCGCGCATCAACAAGGCCAAGGGAGCCGGAAATCCTGGTTTCATCCAAGGGTATGTCGACCTTCCTGACGAATGGAAATGGCGCATACGGCATTACATCAATGCCCAACAGGTGCCACCTCCGCGCGCAAGCGTATTGCGCGTGACACGGCACGCTCATGCCCATTTTCATCTCGGTTCGCCTGTTCTGCGGGTCATTGATCAAGGGCAGACGCTACGGGTCGAAACGCCCCGCACAAACTTTGAACTGGATTTCCTTATCCTGTCCACCGGATTCGTGATTGACTGGCATAGTCGGCCGGAATACGCAACCATTGCTCCGCATCTGCGAGTATGGGGCGACCGCTACACGCCCACAGAAGGTGTGGACGACCGCGAACTGCTCGACTCGCCAGATCTGGGTCCCAGTTTTGAATTCCAGGAGAAACACAAGGGCGAGCTGCCGGGTTTGTCGCGTATCCATTGTTTCTGCTACCCGGCAACACTGACACACGGCACGGTATCGGGCGATATCCCGGCCATCAGCGATGGCGCTACGCGTCTGTCCCAAGGCATAGCCAGTTTGCTATATGGGGAAAATATTCAGGAACATTACGCGCAACTGCTCGCTTTCGACGATCCGGAAGTCTTTGGCGACGAATGGCGTGTTGCCGGATAAGGAAGGAAAATCATGAACGATACCAACAACGCGTCGCCCGGCGGCGACCTGATAGACCGTGTGGTGGGTTTGACACCAGACGACACCCTCCATGCAATGCGCCATGTGCGCGAAAAAGTTGCGGTCGCCACACAGGGCAGTTATGAGCTGTTTTTTGATCCCGCGGCCAGCGGTTTGACTATCCATGAAAGGCTGCTGGTGGCGTATCAAGCTTGTGTCCTTTCCGCAGCTCCTGGCCTCGAGCGCCATTATCTGGACATGCTTCGGCAGTATGACGTCGATGCGGCCATTCTGGATGCCGTGGCCCGGAATCGGTTGGAGAACTTGCAGCCGGGCCGTCTGCCCGCGCTACTGGCGTTTACCGCCAAGCTCATTCTCAAACCGATCGAAGGTGACCGGGCAGCAGTGCAGGCACTACAAAGCGCCGGCATTGCCACGCCCGATATCATTACGCTTGCTCAATTGATTGCCTTCCTGTCTTACCAGGTCCGCTTGGTCGCAGGCCTGCAGGCCATGAAGGCGCTGGGGTCGCAATCATGAATGACGTGATCAGAATCAAGGGATACACCAACGAGACGCTGGACTGGAAGGCCTGGCTGGACGTGGTCGACGTAAACACAGCAACACCTCAGCAAATTGAGGTGCTGGAAATGAGCCACCCCAAGGCCAAGGAGTCTGATTACTACCTGCTGCTTGCGCATCAGCCAGCCATACTGAAACAACGTTCCGAGGCCTATAACGCCATCATGTACGCGCCCGGCGGACTGGCTCGCGCCGAGCGGGAACTGGGCGCACTGACGGTGTCGCGGGTCAACGGTTGCGTGTATTGTGCATCGGTGCATGCACAGCGCTTTGAACAGTTGGCCAAGCAGAACGAAACCGTCAGGCAGGTATTCGAGGACCCCTGCACGGCGGGAACCGGCGAACGCCAGAAGGCAATAGTGCGTTTTTCCATACGACTCACCCTCGAGCCCGGGCAGATTGGACCTGATGATATCCAGTCGTTAAAAGATGTAGGCATGACCGATGCCGAGATCCTGGACCTTCTGCATGCCAGCTCGATTTTTGCCTGGGCCAATCGCCTTATGTTGAATCTGGGCGAGCCTCTGCCGGCCGCGCCTATGCCGGCCACGCAGTAAGGCGCCGGTTCAGCTATCCAGCTGGCTTAGCATCTGCACTCCGGCATGCGGGCCGAAACGTTCGCACGCCCGGTCCAGGCACTGGACGGCAAATTTCAAAAACAACGAGGGTTGTTGCTGATATTCGGCCTCAGCCTGTGCCAGACGCAAATCCTTGCGCAGCATGCCCAGTGTGAAGGTGACGTCGCCACTGCCCTGCATCATGCGCTCCGCGTAAGCATTGAACAGCATGCCCGAGGCCGTGCCTTTGCTCAGCGCGTCAGTCAGTAGGCCGAGATCGAAGTTACTGGAACGGGCCAAGGCGATGCCTTCCGCCAGGCCCAGGAAGGTGCCGGCGATGATTGTTTGGTTGACAAGCTTCATACGGTAGCCGGACCCTGCCGGGCCGCAATGGATGGCGCGTTGGCCCAGGCTCTCCAGCAGCGGTCTGCATTTTTCAAGGATGGCGGCGTCGCCGCCTATGAAGAGTGTCAAGGTGCCTTGCGCGGCGCCGGCAACGCCCCCCGTAACAGGTGCGTCCATGAATCTGGCATCCCGCGCGGCGACCAGCTTGGTCAGCGTCGAGGCAGTTTTCGGCGCCACGGTGGTCATGTCAATGTATACCGAATCGGGCTGCATGCCAGGCAGCAATCCCTCATAGACAGTTTCGACATCGCGCGTATCGCCGAGTATCGTAAACACAGTCTGGCAACGCTGTGCAAGTTCGCGCAAATCGGTTGCCACTTTGGCGCCCTCTTTGCGCAACGTGAGCGTCTGCTCCGGGTTGCGGGCCCACACGTACAGGGGATGGCCTGCCTGCAACAGGCGCCTGGCCATGGGCGTACCCATTTTGCCCAATCCCACCCATCCTATCGTTTCAGACATGGCAGCCTCCCAGGATTCATGCGATTACTGGATATGAATATCGGCGTCCTTAACGACTTTATTCCACTTCTTCAACTCGTACGCAAGCAGGTTGTCCAGGTCATGAGGCGTGCCGCCCAATGTAGCCGCTCCCATTCCGGCCAGCTTCTGTTTGATTTCCGGATCTTGCAGGATTTCGTTTAGCGCTTTGTTCGTACGCTCGATGATGTCGGCCGGCGTGCCTTTCGGCGCGAGGAGGGCGAACCAGGTTGCGGACAACAATTCCGGATGGCCTTGCTCTTCCATGGTTGGTACGTCGGGCAAGGTGCTGGAACGCTCGGTTGCCATGATGCCCAGCGCCTTGACGTTGCCGGCCTTGACGTGGCCCACGATACCTGGGACAAGCTGGAACATCGATTGGATCTCGCCTGAAATCAGATTTGTCGTAGCCTGGCCCGGTGCACTGTACGGCACGTGTACCATGTTGGTGCTGGTCGCCGCCATATAGAGCTCGCCGGCCAGGTGCATGGAGCTTCCGTTGCCCGTCGAGCCGAAATTCACGACTCCGGGGTGTTTCTTGACGTAATCGGTGAACTCCGCAAGATTGTTGACCGGCAGCTCCTTGCTCACAACCAGGATGTTGGGTACGTGAGCGATAAGGCCAATGGCATCAAAACTTTTCTGAGGATCGAAAGGCAGTTTCTTGTATAGGCTTGGGCTGACCGCCAATGTTCCGGCCCACGAGAACAGGAGCCGCGTACCGTCGTTGGGGGCTTCGGCGGCAATCCCGGCGCCGATATTGCCATTGGCACCAGGATGGTTTTCGACGATGAAGTTGCCTTTGAGCTTTTGGCTTAGCTGATCGGCAATGAGACGGGCAATGGTGTCGCCTGTTCCGCCCCCGCCCGGACTCGGAACAATGATCTGGACTGGTTTATTGACGGGCGGCCAGTCGGCGGACAGGGCAGGGGTGGAGAATGTGGCGGTCAGCGCAATGACGCCGGCCAAACCTGCAAAAATTCTGCGCATGATGTAATCCGAAGAGTTGCGAAAATATTCAGCGATATTGATCGACGTTAAGGACCAATGCTCACTTTAATATAAGAAGCCCTAATTTATCATGCCAATGAGCTATATAAAGTGCGTCGTTTATATGCTCATGAAATGTGCATATATGGATTTGCTATGACGTCGCACCCTGGCGGGCTGCAAATGCTTTTTTAAAGAAGGATATGTCCGTGAAGTACTTTACTCCTGAAATCATTATGATCCTTTGGGTTGTTGGCGCCGCTTTACTGGGTTTCATCGTGGCTGTCTTGATTGCGCAGCCTCGATCGCGTACCGCTCGCGACGCATTGGCGCGGGCGCAAGAAGAAATTGCGCACCTCGACCGTCAACTGGCAAGCAGCGACTCGACGATAGTGGGCCTGCGTGAGCGCCTTGAGGACACCAGAACCGATGTCGCCATGAAAGATGTGGAACTGGATGCTCTGCGCCAGCGCCTGGTCAGATTAAGCAACGAGTTGACGGAATTGCAGGCGGTGCATTCGGAGAGACTGGCCAGCTTCCAGGAAATGAAGGCATCGTTCGAGACGTCGAAAGTCCAGTTGAAAACAGAGTTTCAGAATCTCGCCAATGAAATCCTCGAAGAAAAAGGCAGAACATTCGCAGAGAACAGTCAAAATTCGCTCGATGTCATGCTCAGGCCGTTTCGTGACCAGATCGATGGCTTCCAGAAGCGTGTAAACCAAGTCCATGACGAGACTCTGCGTGGCAATGTCTCGCTGGGTTCCGAAATAAAGCGTGTGCTGGAAGTGGGCCTGAAAATCAGTTCGGAAGCCAATACCCTGGCCAGCGCATTGAAGGGCGACAAGAAGACCACAGGCAATTGGGGAGAAGTGCAGTTGGAACGCACACTCCAGTTGGCCGGGCTCGTGCCCGGCGATCATTATCAGGCGCAGGCCCACTTCAAGGACGACCTGGGCAATAACCGTCACCCGGATTTCGTCATCAAGCTGCCCGACCTCAAGCACATGGTGATAGACAGCAAAGTTTCGCTGGTCGACTATGAACGCGCGATTTCGGCGTCCAGCGAGGCCGAGATCCAAGCCGCACTCGATGCGCATGTCAAAGCGGTACGCAACCACATCGACGATCTGAGCAAGAAAGACTACAGCAATCTGGTCGGCATGCGCAGCCCAAGTTTTGTGCTGATGTTCATGCCCATAGAGCCTGCGTACATTGAGGCCATGAAGCACAACAGAGACCTTTTCGATTATGGCTATCGCCATAATGTGATCATGGTCTCGCACACCACACTGATGCCCATACTGAAAACGGTTGCGAACCTCTGGATGGTTGCACGAAGCAATGAACAAGCCCATGAACTGAGCGCCCGCGCCGGCGAGATCTATAACCAGGTCGTCGTGGTCGCGGAACGCTTGAAGAAACTGGGTACCAACCTTGATACCGTGAGCAGGCAGTACAACGAAACCGTGAAGGCGGTGGCTGGACAACAGGGACTATATGGCAAGACCTCGCGCTTCAACGAACTGTCTTCCAAGGCGAACAAAACCATGCCGGTTCTGGAACCACTGCATGCCGATTTCGAAAACGAGAGGCTGGAGCTTATCGGTGCCGCGGGCGCAGTGGATACGATCGAGACACGGCAGGCCGATCAGGATGCCGTCACCGATTGACTTTTATTGGACGATACGCCGGTTCACAATGACGAGGTTACGTTACGCAAAAACAATGGTTTCGGTTTTCCGCAGTCGATATACTCAGTACTTCTTTCGCATCTGGGTGATACAGCAATGCCGGAATCTTTTACGACACGACCTGAGCTGCGGGGCACTTTTGGGATGGTCTCGTCCACGCACTGGCTGGCATCGCAGGTGGCGATGGGCGTCTTGGAGCGTGGTGGGAATGCGTTTGACGCCGCGGTTGCAGGCGGTTTCATGCTTCAGCTTGTCGAGCCGCACCTGAACGGTCCGGGCGGCGAGGTGCCCATCTTGATTTGGAGCGAAAAGGAACGCCGCATGCGCGTGATCTGCGGCCAAGGGCCGGCCCCTGTGCTGGCCACACCTGCCTACTTCCGCGCCAAAGGACTCGATCTCGTGCCTGGTACGGGCCTGCTTCCTGCAACGGTGCCTGGTGCTTTCGGAGCCTGGCTGGCAATGCTGCGCGATTATGGCACGTGGGAGCTCGAGGACGTACTGGCGCCTGCGATCCAGTACGCGAACAGTGGATTCCCCTTGGTACCCCGCATTGTGCAGGCCATCATTGCCGTAGAGACCTTGTTTCGACAGGAGTGGAAGAGTTCCGCGGAGGTGTGGTTACCTGGCGGCCGTGTTCCATCGTTGGATGGACTTTTTCGAAATCCCGCCCTGGCCTCGACCTATACGCGCATCGTGCAGGATGCGAGCGCGACGGGCATCGACCGGGAATCAAGGATAGACGCGGCGCTGGACCTTTGGTACCGCGGTTTCGTCGCGCAGGCGATCGATGATTTCTACACGAATGAATCGCTGCGCGACTGCACGGGTGACCAGCACACCGGTCTGCTTCGTCTTTCGGATATGGCCGGTTGGAAGGCAAGCTACGAAGAGCCGATATTTACAGAATTCGGCCGCTACACGGTTGCAAAATGCGGACCCTGGTCGCAGGGTCCTGTCTTCCTGCAGCAACTGGCTATGCTGCGGCACATGGACATTGCGACGTACGCGGCCGATTCAGCCGAGTTCCTGCATCGCACTGCCGAAGTGGCCAAACTTGCAATGGCGGACCGCCTGGCCTGGTATGGCGATCCCGATCATGTCGACGTCCCGATATCCACCTTGTTGTCGGATGAATATGCCCTTGAACGGATAAAAGCAATCGGTGCGCAAGCGTCCACATCGATCAACCCGGGGCATCCGCTGGGGCGCACACCCGTCATGCCTGACCTGCAAGCGGCCGAACGTGCGTTGGCCGGCTTCGATGGCCGCTACGGCGTCGGCGAACCGACTTTTGCCGCCTTGCCGCCAGTCAGTACCTGGGCGGAGCGCGAAATATTCGTCGGCGATACTTGTCATTTGGACGTTATCGACCGACACGGAAACATGGTGGCCGCGACGCCATCCGGAGGCTGGCTGTCTTCCAGTCCGGTCGTGCCGGGCCTGGGCTTTTCCATCAGCACACGCTTGCAAATGACGTGGCTGGATGAAGGTACGCCGGGCTATCTTCAGCCGGGGAAACGTCCCAATACGACACTTTCTCCCGGCATGGCGTTGCGTGACGGCGAACCCTACATGGCTTTTGGTACGCCCGGCGGCGATCAGCAGGATCAGTGGACGGTGTCGTTCTTCCTTCGCCATTGCGCTTTGGGCATGAATCTGCAGGAAGCCATTGACGCTCCATCCTCGCATATAGAGCATTATCCGGCTTCCTTCTGGCCCCGGACGGTCAAAACGAATCGCTTGGTCGTCGAGTCGCGTTTTCCAGCTGAAGCATTGCAACGGCTGCGTGCTGCAGGTCATGATGTGGTGGTGGGAGGGGCATGGTCCGAAGGCCGGATCAGCGCATGCACCCGCGAACCGGCGCAGGGCGGCGGGCTGCTTCTACGCGCTGGTGCGAATCCTCGAGGAATGCAGGGCTATGCGGTGGGCCGTTGATTTCCGACGTCGCAGTCTATTTCAGATCCTGATTCATCCGGTCTTTCTCAAAAAAGGTGTGCAAAATGCTTGATTCCTTACGCAAATTCTTCTTTGTCGGGCTGGTTTTGCTGGGTGCTGTCCCGACAGCCTATGCCGCCTGGCCGGAAAAACCCATCACGCTAGTGGTTCCATGGGCTGCGGGCGGCTCCACGGATATTCTCGCTCGCCTTCTCTCCGAACAGCTTTCGAAAGTGCTGGGCCAGCCTTTGGTCGTCGAGAATCGGTCCGGTGCTTCGGGCAATATAGGGTCCAGCCTGGTGGCCAAGGCCAAGCCGGATGGCTATACGCTTCTGGTAGGTTCCATGAGCACACACACCATGAACCAGGCGCTGTACAGCGACATGCCGTTCGACGGAGTGAAGGACTTCACTCCTATCGCGAAAGTCGCGCTTGTCACCAATACGATGGTCGTCAACCCGTCCATTCCTGCCAATAATGTGGCGGAGTTCATTGCGTACGCAAAAACCCGGCCGGGTCAGATTGCCTACGCCTCGGCAGGAGCCGGATCCACCAACCATCTCAGTGCCGCCATGTTTGAAAAGGCCGCCGGTATCGAGATGCTGCATATTCCCTATCGCGGCGGCGCTCCTGCCGTCGTGGACACCGTGGGCGACCAGACCAAGCTGCTGTTTACGGCCGGTACGCAGTCGCTTCCTTTCGTCAAGGACGGCAAGCTGAAGCTGATGGCAGTGACCGAGGCCCAGCGCTCGCCCATGTTGCCTGATGTACCGACTGTCGCAGAGACGCTGCCCGGCTATGAGCTCGCAGTGTGGTATGGCGTCTTTGGCCCGGCGGGCATGCAACCGGAACTCGTGGCCCGCTTGAATGCCGAAATAAATAAAGCACTGAAAAGACCGGAGGTTATTCAGAAAATGGAGGCAATGGCGGTCCAGGTTCTGGAAAGCACTCCCGAGCAGTTCGCGGCCGATCTTGCGCTCGACGCCGAGAAATACAGCAAGATCGTACGCGATCTCGGCATCAAGATTGAGTAGTGCAATCCATGCCATTCGACGATCTGAAACTATTCGAGGGCCTGGATGCCGTCGCGCGAGCGGCACGTAGCAGGGAGCCTCAAGAGCTGTTCGCTGCCGTCGATCAGTATGCTTGCCAGTTTCTGCAGCATAGCCTGTGCACCGTGAACCGCTACGATCCCGCCACCCAGCGCGTCATGCGGCTCTATAGTTCCAATCCCACTGCCTATCCTGTGGGCGGCAGCAAGGAAAAGGCGGGCACCGATTGGGCAAGGCAGGTACTGATCGAGCAGCGCATGTTCGTGGGGGAGGACGAGGCCAGCATCAGGCTATCGTTCGACGATTTTGAGGCCATCCGGGCACTGGGTCTGCAGTCGGTGATCAATGTGCCGGTTGTGGCGCGCGACATTTGCCTGGGTACCATCAACTTCCTGATGCAGCATCCTGGCATACATGCGGCCCAGATCCAGGGCGCGCGGTTGGCGGCGTTATTGGCGACACCCGGATTCATGACCGTACCCACGCCTGAAGATGGTCGGAGCAGCTCGTGAACGCATGCGCCCGGACGAGCAAGTGATGAAACTCGTTTATGCTTGTTGTCTTTCTGTTTGACGCTCGCCTGACCTCCATGACCGACATTTCCCTTGCTCACATCCCCATCGATAATCCATTTCTCGAGCGACTCGGCATCCAGCTTGCCCAGTGGTCTCCCGGATATGCCGAGATGCGCCTGGACACTTCCGCCGACCTTGGCAACCGCACAGGCCGTATTCATGGCGGTGTAATTTGTACCTTGCTTGATTCAGTATGCGGATATTGCGGACTTTATTCCGCCCCGGGCGACCCCGTATTGCGCAGCCTGACACTCTCGCTCACCACGAATTTCGTCAGCAGCGGCGAGGGCACCACGCTGGTGGCGAAAGGCTACATCGTGCGCAAGGGGCGTAGCGTCTTTTTTGCGCGAGCCGAGGTGTGGCTTGATGATATCGAACTGCTGGCAACGGCTGTCGGGACATTCAAATACGTGGGCGCCTGATTTTCCATCTCGTTCAAGGGTAATCCCTAGGATTCTGTTGCTCAGAACACTGGCCAACAAGGGTAGGATGTCTTTTTTATCCGTGGCCGTGGTTTTGCCGCTGCCCAAGGGTAAACGACTGCCGGTCCCGAGCGCGTTCGGGCCACCCCTAAAAGTCCATCAGGAGAAGAAAATGGGTTCGTTTTTTACCGTCTCTTTCAGCAAGCGGCTGGCGTTGACCACCAGTGCCGCCGCCATATTTGCAGCGCTCGCAGCGCCACTGCCAGCGGCAGCCCAGCAAAAGTTCGTCAGTATCGGTACCGGTGGCGTTACGGGTGTCTACTACGCTGCAGGGGGCGCAATCTGCAGACTGGTCAATAAAGACCGTAAGGAACACGGTACTCGTTGCTCCGTGGAGTCCACGGGTGGCTCGGTGTTCAACATCAATACCATCAAGGCCGGTGAGCTTGACCTCGGTGTGGTGCAGTCCGATGTCGGCTATAACGCATACAAAGGAGAAGGGCAGTTCAAGGAAGCCGGTGGCTTCCAGAAACTGCGTTCGGTGTTTTCGATTCACCCCGAGCCGTTCACAGTCGTGGCCCGAAAAGACGCCAACATCAAATCGTTCGATGATTTCAAGGGCAAGCGCTTCAATGTCGGTAATCCTGGTTCCGGTACCCGCGCTTCGATGGAGCAATTCCTCAAGGCAAAAGGGGTGGACCTGAGCTTCTTTTCGCTGGCGTCGGAATTGCGTCCGGATGAGCATGGTCCGGCCTTGTGCGACGGCAAGATCGACGGCTTCCTGTATGGCGTGGGTCATCCATCCGCCAACATCCAGGACCCGACCACCACTTGTGGCGCGCAATTGGTATCCTTGACCGGTCCAGTGGTCGACAAACTGGTTGCCGACTTCCCATACTATGCCAAGGTGACAATTCCCGCGGGCCTGTACCCCAACAATCCCCAGGAAACGAGCACATACGGTGTGCTGGCCACCTTCGTTACATCCGCAGACGTACCTGAAGAAACCGTCTACCTGGTGGTGAAAGCCGTGTTCGAAAATTTCGAAGATTTCAAGAAGCTCCATCCGGCGCTTGCGAACCTCGAAGCCAAGGACATGGCAAAGAACGGCCTGTCAGCCCCGCTGCATCCTGGTGCCGAGAAGTACTTCAAGGAAAAAGGCCTGCTGTAAGGTTCAGGGCGCGAATTTAATAACAGGTAGAAAGGGCGCCCATATGGGCGCCCTTATGGCTATACCTCACGGAAAAATGCATGACTAGCACAGTGACCAACCACCCCGATCATACAAATGCGAAGCTCGAGCAACTGGTTGCCGACGTTGATCGAGGCGGCCGTACGGTAGGCGGAATAACAGGTGCCGTCATTTTTTCGGGCGCTGTCCTGTGGTCGCTATTTCAGCTTTGGTACGCCTCGCCGCTGCCCTTTACGTTCAATTTCGGCATCCTCAACGATACCGAGGCGCGCGCCTTGCACCTGGGCATTGCCATGTTCCTGGGCTACCTTGCTTACCCTGCGCGTAAAAGCTCACCCCGCGACCGGATGCCTTGGTACGACTGGGTTCTTGCGCTGGTTGCCGGGTTTTGCGGCGCCTATCTGTTTTTGTTCTACAAAGAGCTCTCGACGAGACCCGGCATTCCCACGGCCATGGACATTAGCGTGGCCGCCGTCGGGCTTGTGTTGCTGCTCGAGGTAACCCGCCGTGCGCTCGGCGCACCCATGGCGGTGCTTGGCGCCATATTCATTCTTTATGTCTTCCTGGGCCCATGGTTGCCCGATGCCTTGTCGCACCGTGGCGCTTCACTCGAGCGTATGGTGTCCCATATGTGGCTGACAACCGAAGGCGTTTATGGGGTGGCCCTGGGCGTATCGGTTTCGTATATCTTCATTTTCGTCCTGTTGGGGTCCCTGCTGGATCGTTGCGGGGCCGGCAACTATATGATGCAGGTTTCTTTTGCCATGTTGGGCCACTTGCGCGGCGGGCCGGCAAAGGTCGCCGTGGTGTCATCGGCCGTCAACGGGCTTGTATCCGCATCCTCGGTCGCCAACGTGGTGACGGGCGGCATTTTCACCATTCCTCTCATGAAGAAGGCAGGCTACGGTGGTATTCGCGCGGGCGCGATCGAAACCGCATCGTCGGTGAATGGGCAGATCATGCCTCCGGTAATGGGCGCTGCCGCTTTCCTGATGATCGAGTACGTCGGCATTCCGTATACCGATATCATCCGCCACGCCTTGTTGCCGGCAAGTATTTCCTACATTGCCTTGTTCTACATTGTCCATCTGGAAGCGCTGCAGCTCGGTATCCAGCCCATGATGTCGGCCGGCAAGCCGCGTACTCTGCTTCAAAAGCTGGCAGGCTGGGGGATGGGCATTGCGGGGACTTTCATCGTGATGGGCCTGATCTACTGGATAGGCGTAGGCGTGCAGGCGGTGGCCGGCGCCGCTGCCATGTGGATCCTGACCAGCTTGCTCGTCGGCTTATACCTTTGGCTATTGCGTATCGCCGCCAGCCATCCCGACCTTCCCACTGAAATCAATATCACCAGTCCGACGCGACCCGAGACGTGGCCGACGGTGCGTTCGGGCTTGCACTTTCTGATACCTATCGGCATTCTGGTCTGGTGTCTGTCGGTAGAGCAGTTATCGGCGGGCCTGTCGGCGTTCTGGGCGGTCGTGGCCATGGTGGTGCAGATGCTGACGCAACGGCCGTTGGTGGCTTGGTTCCGCAAACAGGCTGTTGCCCCAGCTATAAGTGTCGGGGTACACGACACCGTACATGGCTTGCAGGACGGTGCACGAAATATGATCGGTATCGCCATTGCCTGCGGGACGGCCGGGCTTATCGTGGGTGCAATCACGCTGACTGGCCTGGGCTTGCGCATGACGGCATTCGTCGAAATGGTCTCGATGGGCAATGTATTGATCATGCTTGTCTTTACCGCAGCGGTATGCCTGGTGTTGGGCCTGGGCATGCCGACTACTGCGAACTATATCCTGATGGCAAGCCTGATGGCGCCCGTGGTGGTCGAACTGGGAGCGCAAAGCGGTATTGTCATCCCCTTGATCGCCGTGCATATGTTCGTGTTTTATTACGGAATCATGGCCGACATTACACCGCCGGTAGGGCTGGCCACTTTTGCTGCTGCGGCCATATCGGGTGAAGATCCGATCAAGACGGGCATCCAGGGCGTCAAGTACGCCATGCGCACGGCAGTATTGCCTTTCATGTTCGTCTTCAACCCATTGCTGCTGCTGATCGATGTCGAGGGGTGGGGCGAACTCATACTGGTTGTGGGCGGCGCCACTTTGGCGTCGCTCACTTTTGCTGCTGCCACCATCAGATGGATGCGTGTCAAGTGTACGTGGATGGAAGTGGTCCTGTTGCTGCTCGTCACGTTCATGCTGTTCCGGCCCGACTGGTTCATGAATCATCTTTCGGCCAAATATCAAACCCGGCCGGCGGCCGAATTGCTTCAAATCGCCGCCGCCATGCCGGACAAGGGGCGGCTGGTGGTGGTGCTCGAGGGCATGACGCTGGAGGGCGACGATCTGCAAAAAACAGTCGCGGTGCCTCTAGCGGCTTTACCCGAGGGCAGTACCGCCCAGGGCGATACCGCTGGAATGCAAAGGCTGACTGTCGCCGGACTGACCGTCATGCTCATGGGCGACCAGGCACAGATTGCGGCGGTACGATTCGGCAGTCAGGCCCGCCGTGCCGGCTGGGAGCAAGGCTGGAACATTACTGAGATCAAGGTTCCCAACCCGTCCAGGCCTTCTGAATTCTGGTTCTATATACCGGCTTTCCTTATTCTGGCGCTCGTTTGGTTCTTGCAGGGTCGCAGGTCGCGAGCGGATCGCACGCTCCTTCCGGATGCCGCCTAGGAAAATCTTTTATTGGAACTTCCATGCCCGTTTCTTTCCTTGACCATGTGCAGCAGAAGACCCAGCAGTTGCGTGCCGACGGCTTTTACAAAACCGAACGCATCCTGGCGAGTCCGCAATCGGCTGAGGTGCAACTTGCGGACGGGCCCCGGGTTCTGAATTTCTGCGCCAACAACTACCTGGGCCTGGCCGACGACGAACGTCTTGTCGAGGCCGCCAAACGGGGGCTGGATGTTGCCGGTTTCGGGTTGGCGTCGGTGCGGTTCATTTGCGGCACCCAGACCGGTCACAAGCAGCTGGAGGATGCTCTGGCCGGTTTTCTTGGAATGGGTGACGCAATACTGTATTCGAGTTGCTTCGATGCCAATGGCGGGCTGTTCGAAGTGTTGCTGGATGAAAACGATGCCGTCATCAGCGACGCCCTGAACCATGCGAGCATCATCGACGGCGTGCGTTTGTGCAGGGCAAAGCGTTATCGCTATGCCAATAACGATATGGCTGAACTGCGTGCGCAGCTGCAAGCGGCCGATGCGGCAGGCGCTCGTCATAAGCTCATTGCGACAGACGGCGTATTTTCCATGGATGGAGTCATCGCCGACCTGAAATCCATCTGCGACCTGGCCGACGAGTTCGGTGCGCAGGTCATGGTCGACGATTCGCATGCCGTGGGGTTCATAGGCGAGCATGGCCGGGGCACACCAGAGTATTGCGGCGTCGAGGGTCGTGTGCATATCCTGACCGGCACCCTGGGCAAGGCGCTGGGCGGCGCCTCGGGCGGCTATGTTGCCGCGCATCCGTCGGTGGTCGAGCTATTGCGACAGCGCTCGCGCCCCTACTTGTTCTCGAACACGCTCGCGCCGGCCATCGTGGCAGCATCATTGTGCGTCTTGACGCTGCTGCAGAGTGATGAAGGACATGCTTTGCGTCGCCGCATCCAAGACAACGGTCAGCGATTTCGTTCGGCACTGTCGGCTTGCGGGTTCGACCTAGTGCCTGGCAAGCATCCAATCATTCCCGTAATGCTGGGTGACGCCGCTCTGGCGGGGCGAATGGCCGATGAACTCCTGCAGGAGGGGGTGTATGTCGTCGGATTCTCGTATCCGGTCGTGCCCAAGGGCCGCGCGCGCATACGTACGCAGATGAGCGCCGCCCATACCGTGGAACAGATCGACATGGCGGTGGCCGCGTTCGAGCGTGTCGGCCGTCGGTTAGGTGTTGTGGCGTGACGGAAAATTCCTGAAATAATCAGTCTTCACGCCTATCTGGAGCACACTATGCGAGCCCTCGCTAAACTGGAACCGGCTGTCGGTTTGACGCTGACCGACGTCCAACGGCCTGTCGTTGGACACAACGATGTATTGATAAAAATACGCAAGACGGCGATTTGCGGTACCGATATCCACATCTGGAAATGGGACGACTGGGCAAGCAAGACCATACCGGTTCCCATGCATGTCGGTCATGAATACGTGGGCGAAATCGTCGAGATCGGACAGGAGGTCCAGGGCTTCACGATCGGTGACCGGGTATCGGGCGAAGGGCACATTACTTGCGGCTTCTGCCGCAATTGCCGCGCCGGCAGGCGGCACTTGTGCCGCAATACGTCGGGGGTCGGCGTCGATAGGCCGGGAGCATTTGCCGACTATTTGGCCATTCCGGCATTCAATGCGTTCAAGATACCGGACGATGTCTCCGACGAACTCGCTGCCATTTTTGATCCTTTTGGCAATGCGACGCATACGGCCCTGGCCTTCAATCTGGTGGGCGAGGACGTGCTTATCACCGGCGCGGGACCTATCGGCGCCATGGCTGCTGCCATTGCCCGCCACGTCGGTGCCCGCAATGTGGTCATTACCGATGTCAACGATTATCGGCTCGATCTTGCCCGCAGGATGGGCGCTACGCGCACGGTAAACGTCGCGAGGGAATCTCTGCCCGAGGTCATGGCCGAGCTGCACATGGCGGAAGGCTTCGACGTCGGCATGGAGATGTCCGGCGTGCCCAGCGCCTTCAGTTCCATGCTGGATCAAATGAATCACGGGGGCAAGATAGCAATGCTGGGCATCCTGCCCGCCGGGTTCGGGATTGACTGGAATAAAGTCATCTTCAAGGGTCTGGAAATCAAGGGCATATATGGCCGGGAAATGTTTGAAACCTGGTACAAGATGGTGGCCATGCTGCAAAGCGGGCTTGATTTGTCGCCCATCATTACGCATCGCTTTGTCGCCAGCGATTACCGTGCCGGGTTCGAGGCCATGCTTTCGGGTCAAAGCGGCAAGGTAATCCTTGATTGGGTGGCGTAGAAATTGACAAGCAAGCGGCGTGGTGAAACAACGCGCGATGCGCCTTTACCGGTGCGCTTCGGTGTTGCGCCCAGCCGTGTACACCTGCCGCGGGGAACGTGGCCGACATTGCTGGACTTTCTGCTGGAACGGTTCAAGCACATTCCGGCGGACATCCTGCGCGCGCGTCTGGAGCGCGGCGACATTGTGGATCAGGATGGTACGGTCCAGACACTGGCCAGCCCATATCGCGCGTTGCGCTGGCTTTGGTACTACCGCGAAGTGCCAGACGAAGAGTCCGTGCCTTTTGATCTTCCGGTGTTGTTCCGCGATGACTTCCTGGTGGTGGCCGACAAGCCGCATTTCCTCGCCAGTACGCCAGGCGGGCGTTATCTGCAGGAGACGGCTCTGATACGATTGCGCAGCCAGCTTGACCTGCCCTTGTTGAGCCCGTTGCACAGATTGGACCGGGATACGGCCGGAGTGCTGCTGTTTTCCACAGATCCTCAATTCCGCGGCGCGTACCAGTCGCTGTTCCAGCACCGGGAGGTCCAAAAAGTGTACGAGGCGGTTGCCCCATTACGAGATGACCTTGATTTGCCGATGGTGTATCGAAGCCGCCTGGAGCCGCGCGCCAGCCACTTCACCATGCATGAGACACCGGGTGCGGCCAATAGCGAGACTCATATTGAACTGATCGGGAATATTGCACGTCGTGAAGGACTCGGGCATTATCGGCTCAGGCCGCATACCGGACGCAAGCATCAGCTGAGGGTCCACATGAGTGCCCTCGGTATTCCGATATGCAACGACGGTTTCTATCCCGAACTCCAGGCCTACGCCGATGCGGGCGACTTTAGCAGCCCTTTGCAGCTGATCGCGCGCACCATCGAGTTCAAGGACCCGTATAGTGGCGGCTTGCGCCGCTTTGAAAGCTTGCGCAGGCTGGCCTACCAGGAAGAACCAGGCGTTGCATAGCGTCCAGCGTCGTATCGGATCGAGGCGGCCACCGGTGCGCCGGTGCGCCGGTGCGCCGGTGCGCCGGTGCGCCGGTCCGCCGGTCCTCCGGGACGATCAGTACCGATCGAAATAAGACTGGATTGATTGCGGATCGCGAGTGTTGTGCAAGGCCAGCATCAACAATATCCGCGCCTTCTGGGGATTCAGGGAGTTGCCCGACACGAGCCGCAGTTTGTTGTCCGTCTTGCTCTCCGAGACGACGCCCGAGCCGACGCGTGTGGACCGTACGCAGACGACATTGCCTTTGAGCGCCAGGTGCGCCCCTTTTTTCACGGACGTCGAGATGCTTCCATTGCCGGTTGCTGCGATAACAATCCCTTGCACGCCAGCCTTGATCGATGCTTCGTAGAGGTGCAGGCCGGCGTTCTGGTGATCGTAGATGATGTCCACCGACGGCAGGGATTTCACGCCAGTCACGTCGAACTCGGACTGGGTCGTATGCCGGGTTGTCGGGGTCTGGAAGATATGGATCTTTCCGTTATGGATCTGGCCGAGATAGCCCTGGTCATGAGAGCGGAAGCTGTCAGGCTGGGTGCTATGGGTTTTGCTTGTGTAGCGGGCGGCGGAGATCTGGTCGTTCATCAGGACAAGAACGCCGTGTCCATGGGCCTTTTTGCTCGCCGCCAACAATACGGCGTTGAACAGATTCAATGGTCCGTCCGCGCTGAGCGCCGAACTGGGTCGCATGGCCCCCACCATGACTACCGGTTTATGGCTTTTTATGGTGAGATTCAGAAAATAAGCCGTTTCTTCAAGCGTGTCCGTTCCGTGTGTGATCACCACGCCATCGACCGCAGGGTCGGACAGTTCTTTGTTGATCCTTCCTGCAAGCTTCAAGAGCATCTTGTTAGTGATGGCATGGCTTTCCACGTTGAAAACCTGGCTGCAGCGCAGCCGTGCTACCGCGTTGAGCTCCGGTATCGCCGTCAGGAGTGTATCGATGCTCTGTGTAACGGTGTAGTCGTTTAGCGTGGTCGCACTACCGGCCGTGGCGGCGATGGTGCCGCCCGTGCCCAGCAAGACGACACGCGGAAGAGGAAGCATGGTCATTTATGATACGCGTAGCCCAAGTTGCCGCATTATCCCGCAGCAAGGGGTCCCATGGCAATGCTGGACGGTATAGTGCGGCGTGCCGCCGCACTAGGAATAACTCGGGCGTCGGCGCAGATCGGCCGGTGGGCATTTTATCTGGGCGCGGTATTTCGATACCGTGCGCCGAGCCACCACTACCCCTTCGCGCGCGAGTTTGCGTGCCAGAACCACATCCGACAATGGCTCCTTGGGATCCTCCGCATCGATCATCTCCTGGATCAGCGCGCGCACGGCCACCGCCGAGCAGGTCCCGCCCGACTGAGTGGCCAGCTCCCGCGAAAAGAATGATTTGAATTCATAAATACCACGCGGAGAAGCCAGGTACTTGTTGCTCGTGGCCCGCGAAATCGTCGATTCGTGCATGCCCAGTTCATCGGCAATTTCGCTCAACATCATGGGACGGAGGGCGATTTCGCCATAGTCGAAGAAGGTTTGCTGGCGCGCCACGATAGCCTGTGCGACCAGTTGTATGGTGCTCTTGCGCTGTTCCAGGCTGCGCATCAGCCAGCGCGCTTCCTGCAGCGCCTGGGCCATGAGAGACCGGTCACCATAGCGGCTCTGGCGAAAGAGTTGCGCATAGGCGTTGTTCAGGCAAGCACGCGGCGTTGCCTCTTCGTTGGACGTGGCCACCCAGAGTCGACCTACTTTACGGACGATGGCGTCAGGTATCACATAGCACGACGGGTCCACTGCTGAATACTGGCCACCGGGGCGCGGCGACAGCGTCCGTATCAGCATGCACGCTTCCTGGATGGTCTCTTCGGTACACGACAGCGCCTTGGCCAAGCCCGCGTAATCGCACCGACCCAGCCTTTCGATCGCTTCATCCACAATGCGCAAGGCCATCGCCTTACCTGGCTCATGGTCCGGCAGGGCGTTCAGTTGCAGGGTGAGACACTCCGGCAGATTGCGGGCTGCCAGGCCGGGCTGGCCTAGCTGTTGCACGAGTCGCAAGGCAATCTCCCATTCATCGTTGCTGACTGGGGGCGTAAATTCCTGAGCGCTCGCCAACTCTGAAAAGGGCACGCGGAGGTAACCGTCATCATCGAGAGCCTCGATGATGAACTCGGTCAAATAGCGTTCCCGCTCGCTCAAATGGTAGCTGCATAGATCGGCACGCAGCGATTCCTGGAGGCTCCCGGTGCTGCGTGCCCATTGTCCCACGTCGCTGTCCGGTCGATCGGAATTCCGTTGAGTAGGATAGTCGCCCGAATAGGCTGGGGCGTCAGTCAGGCTGCTTGCCAGGTATTCCGTTTCGGGCGGCGTCACGTCCTGTCCGTTGTCGGCGTCGACATACTGCGCCGGGTCCGCGGCCACCTCATTGTCCATCAGGGACGGCGTGTCTTCGAATCCGTGGTCCGCTAAGCCTGATTTCTCGTCGGAGGCAACGGGATCTTCAGGCTCTTCGAGGAAGGGGTTGTTGGCAATGGCTTCGGCCACTTCGCGGCTGAAGTCCAGCGTGGACATTTGCAGCAGTTTGACGGACTGTTGCAGGCGTGGGGTAAGACTGGTCTGCTGCCTGGCTTGCAGTTCGTAGGTGATCTGAGTCAATTGCGTCTCCTTGGTTTGTTCGAACCTTTTGAGCTATACGGTTAAGAGGACGCAATGCTCATGCCAGGTCGTGTAACTAAGCGCTTCAGCGGGTATCAACTTCATATATGCCGTACTTCTCTTGCGCGACGTGCGATATCAGTCGATGTAAGTGAATTGTGAGCCATGGATAGCCTGTTCTTGTGCGCCTTTCACTTCCCGCATGGCGGTCCAATTTACCGATGCGTGTAAGAACTTCCCGACGCTTCATGACGCACCGCGCGCTAATGCTCGCTCTTTCGGCACATGATTTGCTGCCACGGGTGGCCGCAGACGTTTGTGCCAACAATCGAATTACGAATGGTATGAGGAGCGTGTGATGAACAACGAAGATCAACGACACCATGGAAAACGCAAGTGCAAGCAGGATGGGCGAGACAAGGAACGTATGCGCGAGGGCCATCTTGGCCCGCGCCGGTATCCAGGCGTGCACGCCACCGAGCAAGGCGAGTCATTGAGCAGTCGTAGCGCTGATCCGGGGCAAAGCAGTTATGGGGGATTTGCAAACGAAGATCCGGGTTTCCAGCGTCAGCAGTTGGAACACGCCCAAGGCGCACGCGAGCGCATTCTTCCTAAAGGATATGTGCGTTCGGATGAACGTATTTACGAAGACGTGTGTGAAAAGTTGAGCCATAGCGGTCTCGACGTTTCGGAGGTGTCGGTCAGTGTGGCGCAGGCGAAAGTGACATTGGAAGGCACGGTAAAGAGCCGGCGCGTCAAGCATGCCATCGAGGACTGCGTCGATGATTGCACTGGCATCTCCGATATCGATAACCGCATCACCGTGCAGCGCGTCTAGGCAGGCGTCCGCAAGCGGGCGCACAAATGTGCCGGCATCCATTGGTGGAGAGGAGAGCATCATGCGAAGAGTTGCCATTGTCAGTGAGCATGCATCGCCAATTGCGCAGGCTGGAAGCGTGGACAGTGGCGGCCAGAATGTATATGTGGCTCAAGTCGCGCGACAGCTTGCGGCACAGGGGTATGCCGTTGATGTCTTCACCAGAAGGGATAGTTCCCGATTACCCCACGAGATGGAATGGGGGAAGGGCCTGCGAATTATCAACGTCCCGGCCGGCCCCGCGCGCTACCTGCCCAAGGAGGAGATGCTTCCATACATGGGGCAGTTCGGTGAATTCATGACGCGCTATTTTGGCAGGAGCAGCCATTCCTATGACCTTATACATGCCAACTTTTTCATGTCAGCCATGGCTGCGCTGCCGGTAGCCCGACGATACGGGCTGCCTTTGGCAGTGACCTTCCATGCCCTTGGCCGCGTCCGTCGCCAGCACCAGGCCGACGCCGATAAGTTTCCCGATACGCGCTTCGCGATCGAAGACGAAGTGGTGCGCTCTGCCGACCGCATCATCGCCGAGTGTCCGCAAGACAGGCATGATCTCGTCGAGCTTTACGGGGCCGATCCGGATCGCATCAGCATGATTCCTTGCGGATATGATCCACAGGAAATGTGGCCCATGGAAATGGCTACAGTCCGATCTTCATTGGGATGGGACAAGAAAGCCTTTTACATTCTGCAGCTCGGACGCATGGTGCCCCGAAAAGGCGTCGACAATGTGATCCGCGGGATGAGTCGCTTGCGCAAAGAGTATGGTGTGGACGCCCGGCTATGCATCGTAGGAGGCAACACCACCGCTCCACTGGAAGAGGCGACGCCGGAGCTCGCCCGTTTGAAGGCCGTAGCGCGGGAGGAGGGCGTGCTGGACTTTGTCGAGTTTACCGGTCGTCGTGGTCGTAACCAGTTGCGTGCTTATTATTGTGCCAGTGATGTGTTCGCGACCACGCCCTGGTACGAACCATTCGGCATTACTCCGGTGGAAGCGATGGCGTGCGCCAGGCCGGTGGTCGGGTCTGATACTGGCGGTATTCGCTACACCGTCGTGGACGGCGTCACCGGCTTCCTGGTTCCGCCGAAGGATCCTGGCGCGCTTGCGGAGCGCTTGGCTCGCCTGGCGCAAGACAGCAGTCTGTCTTACCGGATGGGCAGGGCCGGTGCGCAGCGTGCAGAGCGGCTGTTCAGCTGGCGCTGCGTGGGTACACAGTTGGCAGACGTGTTCGAAAGCCTTTGCGGGGGGGCGTTTGCGCAGCGGTCCGCGCGGCATTGGGAGGCGGGTGATCGTCTCATCGCCTGACCCCGTACACCATCGATTACGCAAACATGACAGTCAAAATGAGGGAATACGATGGATGCCTATGATTACCAGACAGTGGCCGGACGTTCCGTCTTGGTCACGGGAGCAGGGCGCGGCCTTGGCGCGGCGATATGTGAATCGCTAGCGGCCGAGGGTGCTCATATTATCGTAACCGACATCAACGAGTCCTCCGCCAAAGCTGTTGCCGAACGCATCAATGCGTCTACAGGCCACGCCTGCGCTTTCCAACTCGACGTGGGCGATGAAGAACAGGTGCGCCGGGTGCTCGACGGCAGCGTCACATTGTTCGGCCGCCTGGACGCGATTGTAAATAATGCCGGCATTGATGTGACGTTGAGCATACGGGAGCTCACCACTTCCGACTGGGAAAGAGTCATGCGCACAAACTTGACGGGCCCGTTCCTTTTGGCAAAGTACGGGCTGGCCCATTTGGCGCCTGGTGGCCACATCGTCAATATTGCATCCACGGCCGCGCGTCGTGCGTGGCCGAACGCTAGCGTATATCACGCAAGTAAATGGGGCCTCATGGGGCTATCGCACGCCCTGCATGCCGAGTTGCGTTCGTCGGGCATCAAGGTGTCGGCAATTATTGCGGGGGGAATGCGCACGCCGTTCCTTCTGGACCGGTTTCCCGATATAGACCAGGGGACGCTGCAGGATCCGTTGAATGTGGCAAGGGCTGTGAAATTCGTGTTGACGCAGCCGCCTGAAACCGTGATCCCCGAGGTCATGGTTCTTCCCATGAAGGAGACATCCTGGCCATGACAGCCGCAATATTCCTGGACAAGGATGGGACTCTGCTCGAAGACGTTCCCTACAACGTCGATCCGGGCAAAATGACCTTTGCACCGGGCGCAAGGTCGGGGCTGGGCAGGTTGGGAAAATTAGGCCTTCCCATTTTCGTCATCACCAACCAGCCCGGGATTGCTCTGGGCTGCTTCACGACGGACGATCTGGCGCCCATGGTGGCGCAGTTGGGCGACATGTTCGCGCAGGCCGGTGCGATGTTGAGCGGGTTCTATTATTGCCCTCACCATCTCCTGGGAACGGTAGCCGTGCACGCGAGGATCTGTGATTGCCGCAAGCCCGCCCCCGGCCTGTTGTTCCGTGCCGCGACAGAACACGCAATCAATCTCCACAGTTCCTGGTTCATCGGCGACATCCTTGACGACGTTGAAGCGGGTCGGGCGGCAGGCTGCAAGACCGTGTTGATCGACAACGGCAATGAGACAAAGTGGGAAATTAATGATCGACGGCAACCCGATCACATGGCGCCCGATCTTGACGAGGCCAGCGACTGGATATTCCATTGGTACGCCGTGCAGTCGGTATTCGCGCCGGACCGAACCATACGAGGTGCAAAGCATGGCAACCCTGCCTGACTGGAACGATGCCAGGCGCATTCTGTGCGTACGCCTGGACAATATGGGTGATGTGTTGATGAGCACTCCCGCCATCCGCGCCATGAAAACATTACGGCCGAATGCAAGGTTAAGTTTGATGACGTCCCGCTCCGGCGCGCTCGTGGCCGATTTCCTGCCGGATGTGGACGATACGATCGTGTACGACGCTGCATGGGTGAAGAACGGCTCCCAGGGAAATGAAGACGACATTGCCGCCATAAAAGAACTCGCCCGCAGACGATTCGATGCCGCCGTCATCTTTACGGTCTACAGCCAAAGTGCCTTGCCGGGTGCAATGATGTGTCATTTGGCAGGGATTCCCTTGATTCTGGCGCATTCCCGCGAAAACCCATATCGCTTGCTAAGTCATTGGGTCCGCGAAACGGAACCTCAGCAGGGGGCCAGGCATGAAGTCCAGCGGCAACTCGACCTAGTGGCGTCGGTTGGGGCACATAGCACCAACACGCGTTTGGCATTTTTGACGCGCCAAGCTGACCGGCGTTCCATGCTGCAGGTACTGCGTGCCAGCAACGTGCCGAACGCTGGCGATTGGATTGTGGTGCACTGCGGCGCCACGGCGGAATCCCGTCGTTATGGTGCAAACGGTTTCTCGAGCATGCTGTCGCTGCTTGACGCGGGTGGACGGCCAGTCCTGCTGACGGGAAGCGCACATGAACGCGAACTTGTCGACCGGATAATCGCTGGCACCCAGGGCATGAACCAGTTGGTCAATCTCGCCGGCCGTCTGGACCTCGGGCAGTTCGGCTGCCTGATACAGGATGCTTCGCTTCTCATCTCGAATAACACAGGTCCTGTGCATATTGCCGCCGCAGTACAGACCCCCGTCGTCGATCTCTATGCCTTGACGAATCCCCAGCACACGCCATGGCAGGTCGAGCACCGTGTCCTGTCTTGCGACGTTCCATGCAAATATTGTTATCGCAGTGTATGTCCCTATGGCCATAACGCCTGCCTGACCGGAATCGCCCCAGAAGAAATCGTGCAGGCTGCATACGAATTGCTGGGTGGCCGCGAGGCCCTGCGAACCATGAATGGCGGAGCCACCACATCGGAGGGTATATGCGCACATTAGGCATCAATGCTGCATTTCACGATTGTGCGGCGGCGCTGGTTTGTGATGGTAAGGTGTTGGCCGCCGCGGAGGAGGAGCGCTTCACTCGCATCAAGCACGGGAAGCGGCCAGTCCCTTTTTCCACTTGGCAGCTACCCTATAACGCCATTGACTACTGCCTGTCCGTAGCCGGCATCGACCTGCGCGACGTCGACCATATCGCTTATTCGTTTGCGCCGCGGCTATTGCAGGATAGTCTCGCACCGGGCAACAGGATCGTCCTTCCGCTGGAGCCTTCGTCGGCGGGACATGCGCAAGGCGCTGGGTCACCGTGGGATCCCTTGTTTCTGTCCTACATCGTCAACGCGCCGCGCCAGTTGGCGGACGGCGCGCCACATCATTTGCAAGCCCGGTTTGCCAGCGCCGGCCTGGCCCGCATTATGGAACGCTGGCAATTCCTGGAGCATCACCTTGCCCATGAGGCCAGCGCTTTTTTGGCCAGCCCCTACGAAGAGACAGCCGTTCTAACCATGGACGGACGTGGTGAGCGGACGTCGACAAGTTACGGCCACTTTGAAGGCGGTAATTACAGACGGCTCAGGCAGATCGATTTGCCTCATTCGTTGGGATTGTTATACGAAGAGGTGACACGATACTTGGGATTTCTCCATTCGTCTGATGAGTACAAAGTGATGGCCCTGGCCTCATACGGCAAGCCAGCCTTTACAAAGGACTTCCGGGAAGTTATCAAGGCCGACGGCGATGGCGGCTATTCCACGTCTGCGCCCCAGCTTGAAAAACGCTTCGGTCCACCTCGCACGAAAGGGCAGGAATTTCAGCAGAAACATATGGACATCGCCCATTCTCTGCAGCAGGTGCTGGAGGAAACGATATTGCGGATGGCAGAATGGCTGTACGAGAAGACCGGCTCCCCGAACCTCTGCATGGCGGGCGGCGTCGCGCTCAATTGCGTGGCAAATGCCCGGTTGGCCAACGACGGTCCATTCCAGAATGTGTGGGTACAGCCGGCAGCGGGCGACGCCGGTACGGCGCTGGGTGCGGCGCTTTGGGTGGATTTCGAGAAACGGGGAGAAGGCAGCCGTGGCTGGATTATGGACCATGCATATCTTGGGCCAGCGTATTCGGATTCCGAAATCGAGGCTTTCCTGCGCCGCTCACAGCTTGCCTACCGTCGATTGAAGAACGTAGCCGAAGAAACGGCCGATCTACTGGCACAGGAGAAGATAATTGGCTGGTTCCAGGGACGAATGGAGTTCGGGCCGCGTGCACTGGGTGCCCGTTCCATCCTCGCTTCGCCACGCGATCCGGCCATGCAGGCCAGGTTGAACGAACTCAAAGATAGGGAAGACTTCCGGCCCGTGGCGCCCCTGGTCATCGAAGAGCAGGCGCAGGAATGGTTCGATGCCGGCCGGAAAAGCACCATAGTCGCGCCATTCATGCTGTTCGTATACAACGTTCTGAAGGAAAAGACCAATCTCATTCCGGCAGTGTGCCATATCGATGGAACGGCACGTGTGCAGACTGTGAACAGCATGCAACATGGACTCTTGTATGACCTTCTGCGCGCATTCGGGGAAAGAACCGGAGTGCCAGTGCTGGTGAATACATCGTTCAATACGCGGGGCGAACCCGTGGTGTGCAGTCCCCGGGATGCGCTCGAGTGTTTCTGGACTTCGCCGCTTGACGCGCTCGTGATAGGAAGTTATCTGGTGGAGAAGGCGCGATGACGGGGCTGCCGTCCACCGGGTTGCCGGCCACCGGGCTGCCGGCCACCGGGCTGCCGGCCATATCGGTAGTGGTTCCGACGTACCAGCGACCCGACTTGCTGGAACGCTGTCTGGAAGCACTTGTAAAGCAGAGTCTGCCTGGCGACGTTTGGGAGCTCCTGGTGTGTGATGACGGTCCGAGTGTCCAGACCGAGGCATTGGTACACGATATCGCCCAGCGTGCAGATGGCCGTCCTCCGGTGCGCTATCTTCCGGTCATTGGTACGCAAGGTCCGGCGGGTGCCCGGAATGTCGGCTGGCGTGCCGCGCGAGCGCCCATCATTGCGTTTACCGATGACGACACCATACCGGAACCGGATTGGCTCAAGACAGGCCTGGAAACAATGGATTCCGGCGTGGACGCCGCCGTCGGTACAGTCCTTATGCCCTTGCCGGAGAAACCGGGTGACCTGGAGCGCGATGCGGCACGACTGACCCACGCCGAATTCGTTACTGCCAATTGTTTCGTCAGACGCGACGCGCTTGAATCGGTGGGCGGCTTCGACGAGCGTTTTACGCTGGCGTGGCGTGAAGACTCCGACCTGCATTTCGCTTTGCTGGAACGGGGCCTAGTGATTGCGCCGGCATTGGGCGCGACTGTCGTACACCCATTGAGACCCATGCGATTCGGGGCCAGCCTGGGCATGCAAAAGAAAGTGATGTTTGATGTCTTGCTTTATAAAAAATTTCCACGGCTGTATCGGCAGCGGATACGCAGTGGCCCGCCCTGGCTTTATCTCGCCATTTGCGCCAGTTTGCTGACCATGTTGCTTGCGCTACTGATGGGGCAATTCGAGTTGGCCGGATCCGCCGCCGGAATCTGGGGATTGCTGACCGCGTATTTTTTCATCTGGCGGCTACGCCTCAGCGCCTGCACCTTGCCGAATATCGCCGAAGTTCTGTTTACGTCCCTGTTCATCCCGCCTCTTTCGATATTCTGGCGCCTGGTGGGCGCCGCCCGGTTCGGTAGAGGTTTGCCATGACAAAAGGGACGGGTATTTGGCACCCAGCGCCACGCAGCATGGCCGTATTCCGTGCCTTGAACCTGGGCGACCTGCTTTGCTCGATCCCGGCATTCCGGGCGTTGCGGCGAGCTTTGCCTGACACGATGATTACGCTGATAGGCCTGGAGAGCGCCATACCCATCGTGGAGCGGTTCCAATCCTATATCGATGAGCTGGTACTGTTTCCCGGAGATCCCTCTTTCCCGGAACAGCCGGCGCGCATGGAGAGGATGCCGAAATTCCTTGACCGGCTACGCGACAGGAAATTTGACCTTATTCTGCAGATGCATGGGTCTGGCGCGCGGTCTAACCAGATCGTCCAGTGCATGAACCCGCGTCGCTGGGCGGGCTTTGTCCCCGATGATGGCCAGCAAGAACCGGGGCGCTTGATGACGTGGCCGGACGATCTGCCTGAAATTCACCGGTATCTGGCACTTCTGTCGTACCTCGGACTGCCGGCGTCGGAAGATGCTCTCGAGTTCCCATTGAACGATGACGATCGCAGCGAGGCCGATGCGGCGGCCATCCAGGCAGGTGTCGACCTCGATCGTACGATTTTCATTCATCCTGGAGCGCGCATGGCTTCTCGTCGATGGCCTCTGGAAAGTTTTGCCGGTGTCATGCAGGGTTTGGCGAAGCAGGGCTGGCAGCTTGCCGTGACCGGTGGTCCCGACGAAGATGAGTTGACCGCGGATCTTATTCAGCGCGCTTGCGTTCCGGCAGCAAATTTTTCGGGGAAAACATCATTGGGCGGGCTGGTCGCCCTGTTACAGCGGGGTCGCATGATCATTTGCAATGACACCGGCGTCTCTCACTTGGCCGCGGCCGTTCGTCTTCCCAGCATCGTCATTGCTTCCGGTAGCGATGTGGCGCGGTGGGCTCCTCTGGATACGCGCTTGCATCGAGTGCTTCACGTCCCGATGCCATGTCGGCCATGCTCGTACTTCGAATGCCCGATTGGTCACCCTTGTGCGCTCGGTGTCAGCGCGGATCAGGTGATGGAGCAGGCGCAAGCGCAACTTGGAACAACATATGAGTAGCCTAAATTCCCCACGTGAATGTGTGCTGGTGGCCGGAGGCGCGGGTTTTCTTGGCTCGCATCTGTGCCGACGCCTGCTACACGAGGGCCATCATGTCACCTGCGTGGATAATTTCCTGACAGGCAGGCTTCACAATATCGCTTCCATGGCTGATCACCCCAATTTCCTGATGTTGCGTCACGATGTTATTGAGCCTTTGCGCTGTGATATCCGGCCGACACAGATCTATAACCTGGCCTGTCCGGCATCGCCTCGACATTACCAGGCCGACCCTGTGCATACGCTGCGTACCTGTGTGGATGGCGCATTCAACTTGCTGGAGTTTGCCCGGCAAAGCGGTGCACGGATTCTTCAGGCGTCGACCAGCGAAGTGTATGGCGATCCCCATGTGCATCCGCAGCCAGAGGAGTATCGGGGCAATGTAAATGTTGTGGGACCGCGATCGTGTTACGACGAAGGCAAGCGCTGCGCGGAGACGCTTTTTTTGGATTATGGCAGGCAAAACGATGTCCATACCAAGATAGCGCGTATTTTCAACACCTTTGGGCCCAGTATGGCGCAGGGCGATGGCAGGGTCGTATCGAATTTTATCGTCCAGGTTCTGACCGGCGAGAGGATGACGGTATACGGTGATGGAAGCCAGACGCGTGCGCTTTGCTACGTGGACGATATGATAGAGGGTCTGATGCGGCTGATGAATAGTGCGGACGACTTCCGCGGTCCGGTAAACCTTGGGTCGCCTCGTGAAAGCACGATATTGAATATTGCATACCGCATACGGCGCTTGGTAGGGTCGGACGTGCCCATCGAGTTCCTGCCTTTGCCGGCGGATGATCCCGTCCGGCGTTGCCCCGACATAACGGTGGCGCGCCATCACCTTGACTGGGAACCGAAGACTGATTTGGATACTGGCCTGAAGAAGACGATTGCCTATTTTTCAGAGCTGATGGCGGACGTGTCAAACAGCCATGCCGCTAGCGAAATTCTTCCAGCCGATTGTAAAGTGTCTTCGGACTGATGCCCAAGGCGAGGGCGGTGCGCCGCTTGTCGCCCGAATAATGTTCGAGCGTGGCCATGATGATTGCGCGCTGGGCCGAATTTAACGACGTACCTATCGGGATCTTCAGGTAGCCTTGCTTGACGGAAGGCATGGCGGTACGGATCGGTGCGCCCATAGGGGCAACGTCGACGACATCGTCCGCGAGAATGAAGGCGCGCGTGATACTGTTCTTAAGCTCGCGAATGTTTCCCGGCCAGTTGTAGTCTTCAAGGTGTGCCAACGAGCCGGGCGAAAAAACTTTGTTGGCTTTTTCCTGCTCGTTAAGTTCGTCCAGGAAACGTTGTGACAAATAGGCAATGTCGGACTTGCGCTCCCGCAGCGGGGGTACCCGTATGGGAAAGACTGCAAGGCGGTAAAGCAGATCGGACCGGAAGCTGCCGCTCTGGACCAGTTCCCGGGGATCACGATTGGTGGCCGCTACAATGCGCAGGTTGACGCTCAGTTGTTCGGAGCCGCCGACGCGATGGTATTGCCCCGATTCCAGCACCCGTAACAATCGAACTTGCATCGTCAGGGGCATTTCGGTGATTTCATCCAGGAACAGCGTGCCCGGATGGGCTCTTTCAAAACAGCCCATGGTGGTGGCTGATGCACCTGTGAAGCTGCCTTTTTCGTGACCGAACAATTCGCTCTCGGCTAGGGAAGGGCTTATGGCTCCGCAATTTATGGCAACGAAAGGGGCGTCACGCCGCAGGCTGCGTTCGTGTACGGCGCGCGCAACGATCTCCTTGCCTGTGCCGCTTTCTCCAATGATCAGCACACTTGCATCAGTGGGTGCAGCCTTCACTATGGATCTTGCAAGCTCAAACGCAGCCGGTGAGCGGCCAAGGACTTTCGACGAAGGAATCATGGAAAAAAGTCTAATCGCAAATTATGGGTGTCGGCACATTTTCGCATAATGTTTCCAAATACATTGATCCTTACGTTGCGTTTCATAAAAACCGCGTACGATAACTACTAAAACTGTTCCATAGGCGCTAGGCCGATGACTCCAGGAGCCCTCGCGACGCGCCTGAATATGGCACGCTGACGCGAAGGCTCGGTAACCTTACTAGGAAGCTACTATGCCGCATCTCCTGATCACCGATGATGAAGCTTCCATTCGAGACTTGATCGCCGATATTGCGAGTGACGAAGGGTACACGGTAGCGCATGCCGCCGACATACGCCAGGCGCGTATCCAGATTGAACGGCAAAAGCCGGACGTGATTTTGCTTGACATGCAGTTGCCCGACGGCGACGGCATCGAATTCTGGTCAAATCTTGAGCTTCCCGATACGCAGGTCGTTTTTATTACTGGTTACTCCAGTGTCGATAGCGCGATCAAGGCGTTGCGCTGCGGCGCCGTCGATTATCTCTTGAAGCCGGTAAGCTTGCGACGATTGCGTGGTGTGCTGGCCGAACTGAAGGCGCTACTGCAAAAGCAACCCACGCCCGGATCCACCGATTGCTTCGCGAGGATGGTGGGAAATTCGCGTGCCATGCAGCTACTGTGCGCCCACATTGAGAAGGTAGCGCCTACTCAGGCGACGGTATTGCTGGTTGGTGAGAGCGGTACCGGCAAGGAACTGGCCGCAGAGGCCATACACCTTGCCAGTCCTCGTCATCAGAAGCCTTTTATGCCGGTCAATTGCGGAGCAATTTCTCCCAATCTCATCGAGAGCGAGCTGTTCGGTCACGAAAAGGGCAGTTTCACCGGCGCGGACCGCCAGCACAAGGGTTACTTCGAACGCGCCTCGGGCGGAACGCTTTTCCTCGACGAGATCACCGAAATGTCCATGGAATTGCAGGTTCGCCTGCTCCGTGTACTGGAGACCGGCCGCTTCATGCGGGTAGGGACGCATGAAGAAATCGCGGCCGATGTGCGCGTCGTGGCGGCGACCAATCGCAATCCCGAGCAGGCGGTCGCCAACGGTACATTGCGCGAAGATTTATACCACCGTCTCAGTGTCTTCCCGCTGGAGTTGCCGCCCTTGCGCGATCGCGATACCGACGTTCTGATCTTGGCCGAACATTTTCTCAACAAGCTCAATGTCGAGGGCAAGACAAAGAAAACTTTTTCACCCGCGGCTCTCAAGGCCATGAGCGATTATTCATGGCCAGGAAATATCCGGGAGTTGCGCAACTTTGTTTACCGCAGCTACATCCTGGCCGACACAGTCATCCATGGGGATTTCAACACTTTCGAGCTGGAATCGCATTCGGCTGGCTGGGGTTCAGAGATAATGGTGCCGGTCGGTGTGCCGCTGGCCGACGCTAATAAACAGCTCATCCTGGCGACACTCAAGCAGTGTGGAGGGGTCAAGAAGGCGGCCGCTGAAATGCTGGGTATAAGCCTCAAGACACTCTATAACCGTCTGGAAGAGTATGGCGCGGCCGGCGACGTCGACGAGTCTTCTTCATTCCGTTAGACGGTGCAAAGTGCGAACCGGCGAATGTGCCTTCCCGGTAGTCCTGGCTCTGGCACGAAATATGCTGTTCATGTCCAGTTCATAAGGGCTGCGACGACATGAAAACTCAGCTAGAAGGCCGCGCGACAATTGTCGTGCTTACACACAACAGACGCATGCAGGTCCTAGGTACCTTGGATTACCTCCATCGCTTGCCAGGAAGGTGGCCGATAGTCGTGGTTGACAATGGATCCACCGACGGTACACCGCGCGCGATTGCGACGCGCTTTCCTTCCATCATGTTGATTCGCGCCAATCGCAACATGGGGGCGGCAGCGCGCAACTTCGGCGTGGCCTATGCACAAACTCCTTACGTCGCCTTTTGCGACGACGACACGCAATGGGAGCCCGGCGCTCTGGAGCGGGCGGTGAGCCTTCTCGATAACAGTCCTTCCGTTGCAGTAGTGAGTGCTTGCGTTCAGGTGGGCGCCACCCGAAGGCCTGACCCGACATGCCTGTCAATGGCGCAAAGCCCGTTGGCCAGGGAGCACCTGCCCGGACCCCAATTGCTTGGGTTCATGGCCGGCGCCTGTGTCATGCGGACCAGCGCATTTTACGAAGTGGGCGGGTATTGGCCGCCGCTATTCATTGGTGGCGAGGAGGCGCTCATGGCGCTGGATCTCGTCGAGCGGGGGTGGCGTATCGTATACGCTGATGACGTGATAACGCGCCATTTTCCTTCGCTCTCCAGGGATACCCGGCTGCGCGAGCGACTGCTGATTCGTAATGCGATTTGGGTCGCGTGGATGCGGCGACCCTTGCGTGCGGCCTGGCACGAAACAAACGTCCAGTGGCGTGCCGCTCGTGAAAGAGGCATTGCGTGGCCCACGATGGTGCAAATGATACTTGGCTTGCCGCGGGCGTTGCGATACCGCAAGGTCATATCACCAGCGGTCGAAAGCATGCGTGCCCTGCTCGATATCACTGCGGGGAGCCCCGGGACAGCAGGTTCTCAGAATTCCGACCGCCGGACGGCCTGATTTCCCTCAAAAGTCTTTGTCCGCAGGCACGACGTTTGCTCTAGATTGCCTACATGCCTGTCGGCTGACTTTTGGAGAACAATGTGGTGCTACGAATTCTGGCGGTTACCTCTGAGGCCTTCCCCCTCGCAAAGACCGGCGGTTTGGGCGATGCGGTGAGCGGGCTTAGCATGTCTGTCCAAGAGGGTGGCGCACAGGTTACTTTGTTGTTGCCTGCCTACCCGTCAACGATGTCCCATGTAAGCCAGGTGTCGGTCGTTTCGGTACTGGATGGCCTTCCGGGAGGCGATGCAACGTTGCTGTCCGCCTATTGTCCCGAGCTGGGCCTGCCTGTCCTGCTGCTGAAAAACGATGCTTTATACGAACGTGCCGGTTACTACGTAGATCCGGACGGAATTGAATACGCCGACAATGCGCTGCGATTCGCCGCCTTGTCGCATGGTGCTGCGCGGATTGCGCAGGGGCTCGAAGGAATACCGCGTCCTCATATCGTACATGCTCACGACTGGCATACCGCATTGACGCCATTACTGATGCACCAAATGAAGGTTACCGACATCAGGACCGTACTTACCTTGCATAACGTGGCATTTCAGGGTGTCTTCCCTATGGCCAACGCCGACGCCCTGGGCATTGCACCACAGTACCGCACGGATGAAGGAATGGAGTATTGGGGGCAGCTCAATTTCCTTAAGGCGGGTATCCGGTATGCGGACCTCATTACCGTGGTGAGTCATAATTACGCAAGGGAGATACTGACGCCCCGATTCGGTTGCGGATTGGAAGGCGTGTTGGCGACGCGCAGCAGCGATATCATCTCGATTCCGAATGGGATAGACACGAAGCTATGGAATCCGCAGGCCGACCCCTATTTGAGGGGAAGGCCATTCAGTGCAGATCACCTTTCCAACAAGGCCTTATGCAAAAGTGATCTTCAGCGCAGTTTCGGCTTGGTTGAAAATCCCCGGGCAACCGTCATGGCGATGGGTAGTCGTTTGACCTCGCAGAAGATGGCCGATCTTGCCGCCAATGCGATCCCAATGGCGCTTGATGCTCATACAGACTTGCAGGTTTGCATAATGGGTATGGGGGACCATGCGCTAGAAGCGCGGCTCAGTCAGCTGGTCGGGCGCTATCCGGGGCGGTGCAGCGTATCCATCGGATTCGAGGAAGCGCGCGCTCACTTATTGCATGCCGGTGCGGACATGCTGTTGCACGGAAGCAGGTTCGAGCCATTTGGTTTGACGCCGCTCTATTCGATGCGTTATGGCACCATCCCGGTTGCATCCCGCGTTGGCGGTATGGCCGACACGATCGTGGATCCGGGTGCGGGCCAGGCTGCGGGAGCCATGCATGCTGCCACCGGCGTATTGTTCGACGGCGAAAGCACGGACGATATGGTTCGCGCCATTGCTCGCGCAATGGGCTTGCGCAGCTACCCGGCAATTTGGCGGGCCATGCAAATGAACGGCATGAGGGCCGACTTCAGTTGGGCCAAGACGGCACCGGCTTACCTCAGCGCCTACCAGTCCTTATGCCCCGCTGTTGGGCTCGAGCGTATACCGGAACGGATATCCGGGCGTTTGTCGGAACGGATGCCAGAGCGTCGGCGCGCGACGACCGGATTCGTTGGGCAGGCGAATCGGGCGAATCCCGGCGTGCTTGCAGCGCGTAGCGGCGCTGCCGCCGGTACGACTGGCAAATTGAACAGGCTTCGCGAGGGCGTGTCTTTGGAACCCATGGGCCCACACCGAGCCTCCGCGGCGTGAGATCATGGTGAGAATCTATTACGTCTATCCTGAATCGGCGGCCGAGACGCCTGGCCTGACCGGCACTCAATCCTGGGACGCCGCCTGCCAGCGAGCCAGTTCGATGGGGTTCGACACCATCCTGATACCCCCCGCATGGTCCGGGGGCAAGCGTCATCTGCGGGGCATTCCTGATGACCCGGATCGCAGCTCGATTCAGGGATTTGCAAACGACGAAACGACCGCGACGCTGGCCGAAATGGTGGAGCATTGCAGCCGCTACAAGCTGGCCCTGTACATGGACTTGGTGCTTGACCGGGTCTTGGCGGATGGCAGGCTGGCGGCTTCTCATGCCGATTGGTACGGGAAGCCCAGCGTAACGGTATTGGATCCGCGGGGTGAGCTCCAAACTGGCTTCCTGCGGATCAAATTGCATCATGCTCGCGTCGATCCGGAGCTGGTTAGCTGGTGGGGCGCGCGATTGCAGGAATGGGCAAAGGCCGGCGTTGCCGGGTTCCGCTGCCTTGCTCCGGGCGCTTTGCCCGCCGCGGACTGGAAAGAATTGGTCACGCTGGTGCATCGACAATCGCCTGAATGCAGTTTCATGGCATGGACGCCGGGCATGACACCCGACCAGCTTGCACGCTTGGCGCCAGCCGGTTTCGAAGCCGGTTTCCTCTCTTTGCCGTGGTGGGATTATCGTTCGTCCTGGCTGGTGGAAGAGCATGCACGCCTAAGCGGGTTCGCATCCGTGGTTTCGCCGATCGAAGATCCGGACAGCCGGCATGCTCCCTCGGCAGGCTGGCGCCAGGGTGGACATCAGGCGGCCGTGCGCACGTTGTGGACCGCCGCCTTTACGGGTGATGGAGTCCTGATGCCCATGGGTTTCGAGGAACTCGCCGGCCAGCATGTCGTAAGGGAAGTGAATCGATGGATCGGGCAGAAACACGTTCGTCACGCCGCCTTGTCCATGCTGTCCGGTCCTTTGGCGGAAGTTACGGCGCTTTTTCGCAAAGGATACGCCGCAAAACTGTTGCTGGTGAACCCTGACGACGCGAAGCAAGTCGACGTGCCGTGGAGCGCCGTGCGTTCGCGTCTACCGGACACTTATACCGTCAGCAACGGGGTGGGGCAGACTTTACCTGACACCCTGGCGCCGGCGGGCTGCAGCGTGCTCGTCGCCGTGCCAGCGCTGATGGTGAAACGCACGACGCATTCCGCCAGCGAGCAGCGCAAGTCCATCAGTGCAGCGCTACGCTCGCCCCGAATTGCCATAGAGAACGTCAGCCCCCAGGTTGACCAGGGACGTTTTCCGATCAAGCGGACCATAGGAGATTCTGTCAGCGTCGAGGCGGACGTCCTCATGGATGGGCATGATCACATTGCGGCACAGCTCCTGTGGCGTGCGGCCGATGAGGCCGAATGGCACGTTGTATCCATGCAGCACGCGGGCAACGATAGGTGGACAGCGCAGTTTGCGCCGCAGCGTATAGGACGCCATTATTACCGTATCGACGCGTGGTTCGATGAGTGGCGCACGTATTGCAATCAATTGGCCAAGAAATCGGAAGCCGGACAGAACGTGTCTCTGGAAGTCGAGGAGGGCAGGCGACTGGTCAGCTCGGCATTGGAACGTGTGCAAGACGACAAACCGCTTGCAGCGGATGCGCTCGTGTCCGTGCTTGATGCCATAGGCAAGCCCCAAAGGATGGCAACGCGGTCGCGTCGCAGCCGCGCATCCAACAAGCCGACCGACCAAGGCGTTTCCGTGCCTCAATGCAATCCCGACCAGGTGCGTACTTTGCTGTCCGAGGAGCTGTCCACCGCCATGCAAGCGGCCGACAGACGGCCGTTCGAAACGGCAAGCGATGTTCTTTTTCCGATTACTGTTGAACGGCGCCAGGCTTGCTTCGCAAGCTGGTATGAATTGTTTCCCCGGTCACAAAGTGCCACGCCCGGGCGGCATGGCACCTTTATCGATGTGATTGCACGATTGCCCGCTATACGCGATATGGGCTTCGACGTACTGTATTTTCCGCCTATCCATCCGATAGGGCTGCGTAATCGCAAGGGCAAGAATAACTCACTGCAGGCCGGACCCACTGATCCTGGCAGCCCCTATGCCATAGGCTCGGCCGAGGGTGGGCACGATGCTATCCATCCGGAGTTGGGAACGCTGGATGACTTCCGTGAGCTGGTTACGGCGGCGCAAGAGCACGGGCTGGAAATTGCCCTGGACTTTGCCATCCAGTGTTCCCCCGACCATCCATGGCTCGCTGAGCATCCGGAATGGTTCGATTGGCGCGCGGACGGCACTTTGCGTTATGCGGAGAATCCACCCAAGCGCTACGAGGATATCGTAAATCCAGACTTCTACAGCGCCTTGGCGAGTGCTCCGCAGCAAGCCGCGCTATGGCGTGCTTTGCGTGATGCCGTGCTTTTTTGGGCGGATCAAGGTGTGCAGACATTCCGCGTCGACAACCCTCACACCAAGCCCTTGCCGTTCTGGGAGTGGATGATAGCGGACGTGCAGGCGGCGCATCCGGGGACAGTCTTTCTATCCGAAGCATTTACACGGCCAAAAATGATGTATCGGCTTGCCAAGGTGGGCTTTTCGCAGTCATACACCTATTTCACCTGGCGTAATGCCAAGAAGGAACTGACCGACTATCTGCTCGAGCTCAATACACCTCCCGTTGCCGACTTCTTTCGACCAAACTTTTTTGTCAACACGCCGGACATCAATCCTTACTTTCTTCAGACGTCGGGGCGAGCTGGCTTCTTGATACGTGCGGCGCTGGCCTGCACGACTTCGGGATTATGGGGCATGTACAACGGTTTTGAGCTGTGCGAGGCGTTGGCCGTACCGGGTAAAGAGGAATACCAGGATTCCGAGAAGTATGAAATCCGCTCCTGGGACCTGGATCGTCCCGGCAATATCGTTGCCGAAATCACACGATTGAATCAGATCCGGCGCAGCAACCCCGCCCTGCAGTCTCACCTGGGAATACGGTTTCACAAGCTAGACAACGATCATGTATTGTTTTTTTCGAAAACTACGCTGGATCGCGACAATATCGTGCTTGTGGCGATCAGTCTGGATCCGCACGCGCGGCAGTCAGGAATGCTGGAACTGCCAATGTGGGAGTGGGACCTGCCTGACGACGCGACGATCTCTGTGCAGGACGTTTTCGATGACCATCGTTTTACCCTGCATGGCAAATATCATCACGTGGAATTGACGCCGGAGCGTCCCTTTTTTGTGTGGCGCCTGGTTCGTCCAGGTTGAAGTTTCTTTGCGCACGCCATCAGGCCGCCGCGAACAATGAATTGGAAAGGGAAGCTTTATGGCTGGGTCAATAAAGAGCAAGACAGTACAGCAGAATGAACCACTCTGGTACAAGGATGCCGTCATATATCAATTGCATGTGAAGTCATTCTTCGACGCGAACAACGATGGCAAAGGAGATTTTCCAGGACTGATTTCCAAGCTTGATTACATTGCGGAGCTAGGCGTCAATACGGTGTGGCTATTACCTTTCTACCCGTCGCCGCGCCTGGACGATGGTTACGATATCGCCGAGTATCGCAGCGTTCACGAAGATTACGGAACACTGGCGGATGTGAAGAAATTCATCCGCGAGGCCCATCTACGAGGCTTGCGCGTGATCACGGAACTCGTGGTCAACCATACATCGGACCAGCATGCGTGGTTTCAGCGAGCACGGCGTGCCAAACCTGGATCGGCTGCACGCGATTTCTATGTCTGGTCCGATAACGACCAGGCCTACTCCGGCACTCGCATTATTTTTTGCGACACGGAGAAGTCCAACTGGAGCTGGGATCCCGTGGCGGGAGCCTATTTCTGGCACCGCTTCTATTCGCACCAGCCCGATCTCAATTACGACAACCCGCGCGTGTTGAAGGAGGTCATCAACGTCATGCGGTACTGGCTGGACATGGGCGTCGATGGACTACGCCTTGACGCCGTTCCGTACCTGGTGGAGCGTGAGGGGACCAATAACGAAAATCTTCCCGAGACGCACGCGGTGCTGCGCCAGATACGCGCCGTGATGGACAGCGATTATCCCGACCGTCTCTTGCTGGCCGAAGCAAATCAGTGGCCGGAAGACGCACAGGAGTATTTTGGGAATGGCGACGAATGCCACATGTCATTCCACTTTCCTCTAATGCCGCGCATGTATATGGCAATCGCGCGCGCCGACCGGTTTCCGATCACGGACATCATGCAGCAGACGCCGGAGATCCCGGATAACTGTCAATGGGCCATTTTCCTGCGCAACCATGATGAATTGACGCTGGAGATGGTGACCAGCAGCGAGCGCGACTACTTGTGGGAAGTCTATGCAGCGGACCGTCAGGCCCGCATCAACCTTGGCATACGGCGGCGGCTGGCGCCCTTGCTTGAGCGTGACCGGCGGCGTATCGAACTGATGAACAGCCTGCTGCTGTCCATGCCCGGCACGCCAGTGCTGTATTACGGTGATGAACTGGGCATGGGCGACAACATCCATCTGGGAGATCGCGATGGGGTACGTACCCCGATGCAATGGACGGCGGATCGCAATGGCGGATTCTCCAGGGCGGACCCGGAACGACTGACCTTGCCCGTATTGATGGGGCCTCTTTATGGATACGAGGCTGTCAATGTGGAAGCCCAGCAACGCGATCCCCATTCCCTGCTGAACTGGACGCGCCGCATGCTGGCCAAACGACAACAGACCCATGCCTTCGGTCGAGGCAGTCTGCGATTCCTCTTCCCGGGCAATCGCAAGATATTGGCCTACATGCGTGAACACGACAGCGTCGTGTTGCTTTGCGTGGCAAACCTCTCCAACGCTTCGCAGCCCGTGGAACTGGACCTCTCCGGCATGGCGGGCAGGGTGCCCATCGAATTGCTGGGTGGTACTCCCTTTCCCACAATAGGGGAATTGCCTTATTTGTTGACGTTGCCTCCGTATGGATTCTATTGGTTCGAACTGAGCGCCAGCGCATCGCCTCCCAGATGGCATGCCTCCTTGCCCGAACAGATGCCTGAATACGCCACCCTCGTGGTGCGGCGGCGCGCTGGGTACGAGCTGATGGAAGGATCCCGCAAAGTGCTGTGCAATGAGGTGCTGCCTCTGTACTTGTCGCGCCAGCGGTGGTTTGCCGGGGACAAACGGATCAAGTCGTCGAAAATCTCGTATATCGTTCCGCTACCCGGACAGACCGATTTCTTCCTGGCGGAATTCCAAGTCGAGGTCGATAACCGCCCCAACAGCTATTTCCTGCCGCTGGCGTTGTTGTGGTCAGAAACCGTAGCGCCCATGCCTCAGCAGTATGCGCTGGCGCGGGTGCGTCGAGGGTCGGAACTTGGCCTGGTCACCGACGCATTCTCTGTGCCGGATTTTGCCCTGGCGGTTCTGGACAACATGCGCGAGCAACGTGAGATTCCCTACGAGACTTCCCAGGGTCGGTACACCTTGTATTTTCAAGGTGAGCCTGGCTTGAAAAACATCGAGTGGCCCGCCGAGATGGACATCGAATGGTTTCATGGAGAGCAGTCCAATAGTTCACTGAGTCTGAGCGACAAGGCTATCCTTAAGCTGGTACGCCATGTGTCGCCGGGTGTGCACCCGGAAGCCGAGATGACACGCTACCTGACGCGACGGGGCTATGCCAACTCAGCGGCATTGCTGGGCGAATTGCAACGGGTCGATGCCGAAGGGACTCCGCACACGCTGGCCCTGCTGCATGCGCGTGTTGCCAACCAGGGCGACGCGTGGGGCTGGACGCAGGATTATCTCAAGCGTACGCTTGAGAACGCGGCGCTGACGGGAGAAAGCCAAGCGGATTATGAAGAGGAATTGCATGGTTATTCCACAGTGGCGGGAGCCATAGGACGCCGCCTCGCGCAGCTGCATACTGTGCTCGCACAACCCAGCGATGACCCGGCTTTCATGCCCGAACCTGCCACCGCTGGCGATGCGAAAGCTTGGGCCAAAGATATACGCAATATGTTCAGCAAGGCCTTGAAGTCCTGCGCCGCAGCCAAGGATTCGTTATCGGAGCAGGCCAACAGCCATTTGGATGAATTGGGGGATAACAGCGCTGCATTGCTGAATGAAGTCGAGCGACGCGCGCAGCTCTCGGTGAAAATGCTGCGTACCCGTATACACGGCGACTTCCACCTGGGCCAGGTCCTGATAGCACAGAATGATGTCTACCTGATCGATTTCGAGGGCGAGCCGGTACGTCCATTGATTGAACGGCGCAGCAAGAGCAGTCCATGGCGCGATGTTGCGGGCTTGTTGCGCTCATTCGACTATGCCACAGCGGCATTTCGGGCGGCTCAGCATACGGTGTCGGATGCGACGTTGCATGCTGAGGCCGACACGCCCGGCGATTCCACCACGGTTACGGAAACCCCCGCCCTAGGTCCCATTGCGTCGCTGCAGCATCATCAGCAGGAATTGTTGGAGCAGTTTTGCATGACGGCAACCAGCGCGTTCCTGGAGGCCTATTATCAGGAACTGGAAGAACCCAGTCTCGAGTCGCCCTGCCGGGATGTCGAAAATCCTGACGCGACCGTTCCCCTTGCGCAAGATCGGGCGGTTCAACGACAACTGCTTGACTTGGCGCTTTTTGAAAAGGCCGCTTACGAAATCTGCTATGAGGTTGCCCACCGTCCGGATTGGGTCGCCATTCCGCTGGCCGGCCTCGTTCGCGTTGCCAGGCGACTGCTTGCGCCCGCTGATCAAGGAAGTTCCACATGATAGAGCTATTGAGTGTTCACTCGCACCAGACCGGACAGGATGCCGGCACCGATGACTACAGGCCCTTGCTGGGTGAGTTGGACCTGCACCTGGTGGCGGAAGGACGGCACTGGCAACTGGCAGACTGCCTGGGGGCCCATGCAATGGCCATCGATGGCACCAGCGGCGCCCGGTTCGCGGTGTGGGCGCCGAATGCACAGCGCGTGGCGGTGGTGGGCGATTTCAATTCATGGAACGGCAGACGCAATCCCATGCATCTGCGGCCTGAATGCGGCGTATGGGAAGTCTTCATACCGGGTGTTGCCCCGGGGGAGCGGTACAAGTACGAGATAATCGCCCGCGATGGGACGCTGCTGCCCCTCAAGGCTGATCCTCTGGCGCGTCAGACCGAAATGCCGCCGGCCACAGCGTCAGTCGTTGCCGATCCTGCCGAGTTCGAGTGGACGGATCAGGCATGGATGGCAGGCCGCGGGAAGCGCCAGCAACCCGACGCCCCGATGTCGGTCTATGAGGTGCACTTCGGGTCCTGGATGGCGGGCGACGGTGAGCACAGTACGTGGACGGGCATCGGCAAGCGATTGATCGAGTACGCTACATTCATGGGGTTCACGCATCTGGAATTGCTGCCTATCACCGAACATCCGTTTGGCGGATCATGGGGATACCAGCCACTGGGCATGTATGCGCCTTCGGCGCGTTATGGCGCCCCCGCCGATTTTGCGCGATTCGTCGATGATTGCCACAACGCCGGCCTGGCCCTGATTCTGGACTGGGTACCAGCTCATTTTCCCTCCGATCTGCATGGCCTGGCCGACTTCGATGGTACGGCGCTCTACGAGCATGCCGATCCCAAGCAGGGCTTTCATCCGGACTGGAATACCCTTATCTACAACATGGGGCGCAATGAGGTCAGGAACTTCCTGCTCTGCAGTGCGCTGGAGTGGCTGAAGCGCTATCACGTCGACGGTTTGAGGGTCGATGCGGTGGCCTCCATGCTGTATCTGGACTATAGCCGCGAACCGGGGCAGTGGACGCCGAACCGCTATGGAGGACGTGAGAACCTGGAAGCGGTGGACTTTCTTCAGCAGCTTAATTCGATCGTACCCGAACAAAGCCCCGGGGCCATCATGATTGCCGAAGAGTCTACCGCCTGGCCTGGTGTGACAGCAAACCCGGACACTGGTGGACTAGGGTTTCAGTACAAATGGAATATGGGGTGGATGCACGACAGTCTGCGCTACATGCAGCACGAACCCATACACAGACGCTTCCACCACCACGACATGACGTTCAGCATGGTGTATGCGTATTCTGAACGATTCGTCTTGCCGCTTTCGCATGACGAGGTGGTGCACGGGAAAGGATCGCTGCTTGGCAAAATGCCGGGCGACCGTTGGCAGCGTTTCGCCAATCTGCGCGCATATTTTGGCTATATGTGGGGGCATCCGGGGAAGAAGCTGCTTTTCATGGGTGCGGAACTGGCCCAGGAGCGTGAATGGAATCACGATACCCAATTGGATTGGGCTGCGCTGGATGATATCCATCATGCCGGAGTGCAGAAGCTGGTGCGCGACCTTAATGCCTTGTATCGCGTCAGCCCCGCGCTTTACGGCAGCGACAACGATCCGCAGGGTTTCGCGTGGATCGTAGGTGACGATCAACAGAATAGTGTGTTTGCGTTCTTGCGCAAACATGGCGACGCCTACGCGCTCGTCGTCAGCAATATGACACCGGTCCCGCGCAATGACTATCGCGTCGGCGTTCCCATCGCGGGACGATGGGTGGAACTGCTCAATACGGATGCCGATCTGTATGGCGGAGTGAACATGGGAAATGGTGGCTCGGCGGTGGCGAGCGATCATCCCATGCATGGACATGGCCAGTCTCTTGCGCTTGTGCTGCCTCCTCTTGCTACCCTGATACTTGCACCTGAAGGATCACAATCATGAGTTTCGCCTTGGCGGACAAGCTCGACCCCGGCCTGCCGTATCCACTGGGTGCCCACAGCGACGGCCTGGGTATCAATTTTGCGGTGTTCTCGGCCAACGCCAGCAAGATAGAGTTATGCATTTTTGACCAGAAGGGACGCCGTGAGATTCGGCGCCTGACTCTGCCGGAATGTACGGACGAAGTCTGGCATGGCTACCTGCCCGACGCGGGACCTGGATTAATTTATGGGTACCGTGCCTACGGACCCTACGATCCCAGGAACGGCCATCGTTTCAATCCACAGAAACTGCTCATCGATCCGTATGCTCGCAAGCTATTGGGTACGACCCGCTGGTCCGACGCCTTGTTTGGCTACAGGGTGCAGCACCCCAAGGCAGACTTGAGTCAGGACCGCCGGGATTCGGCAGCCCTGGTGCCCAAGAGTGTTGTGACGAGTGGGATCTTCAACTGGGGCACCAAAGAGCGCCCATGTACGCCCTGGGCCGAAACTGCGATATACGAAGTCCACCTGAAAGGTGCGACGATGCAGAGGGAAGATCTGCGACGCGATATTCGCGGCACGAGCGAAGCCTTAGGCAGCAGGCGCTTTATCGATCACTTGCTCAAGCTTGGCGTGACGGCAGTCGAATTGTTGCCAGTCCATGCATTCTTGCAGGATCATTTCCTGGTGGAGCGTGGCCTGCGCAATTATTGGGGTTACAACACCCTGGCTTTTTTTGCACCAGAGCCGTCCTATCTTGCCAATGGACAGATCAACGATTTGCGCCTGGCAATTCGCCGCCTTCACGCCGCCGGAATCGAGGTCATACTGGACGTGGTCTACAACCATACTGCAGAAGGCAATGAGTTGGGTCCAACGCTCTCGTGGCGCGGTCTGGACAACGCGAGTTATTACCGGCTTATTCCTGGCGAGGAACGGTACTACATCAACGATACGGGTTGCGGCAATACCGTAAATCTGTCGCATCCGCGCGTATTGCAGATGGTGATGGATTCCTTGCGATATTGGGCTGAAAGTTACCAAATCGATGGCTTCCGATTCGATCTGGGAGTGACACTTGGACGCGAGGGCACCGGCTTTGATCCTGGGTCGGGGTTCTTTGATGCCATTTTGCAGGATCCTGTCCTGTCACGGCTGAAACTTATCTCTGAACCTTGGGATACGGGACCCGACGGTTACCAGCTGGGCAACCATCCGCCCAGTTTCGCCGAGTGGAATGATAAGTTCCGCGATGGTATACGCAGGTTCTGGTCAGGAGAAGCCGGACTCCGCGGTGAGTTGGCGGGATCGCTCATGGCATCGCCCATGATATTCGACGGGCGCCACCGGCGCCCGTGGGCATCGGTCAATTACCTGGCGTCCCACGATGGCTTCACGGCTCAGGATGTGGTCAGCTATAACGACAAACACAATGAGGTCAACGGCGATGAAAACACCGACGGGCACGGCGAAAACTTCAGCAATAACTGCGGTGTAGAAGGATCCACCGACGATCCGGACGTATTGGCCTTGCGCAAACAGGTCGTACGAGCGATGCTCGCAACCGTTTTCCTGTCGGACGGCACGCCTATGTTGCTGGCCGGAGACGAATTCGGCAATAGTCAACAAGGCAATAACAACGCCTATTGCCAGGACAACGAAATATCCTGGCTGGACTGGGCTCAAGCCGAGAGCCCGGATGGCCGCGAATTGATCGATTTCGTGTCGCGCCTCATTGCACTGCGCCGGACCCACTTGTCCTTGCGCATGCCTCGCTTCCAGGACAGCAATTTCCAGGTTCTGCCGGATGTTCCACGGGTGGCATGGTACGACATGGATGGTTCGGCCATGACCGAACAGGCTTGGGAATTTGCCGAGGGGCGTGTGCTTGGTTTCCGCCGGGCGTGTCGATTGGCGGACGGTACGGTGGAGCTGTCCCTGCTCTTGATCAATGGCGGCGCTGAAGGTATCGAGTTTCAGATTCCGGATTCCCCCTGCGACTGGACGGTCATGCTGGACGCCGCCGATCCGACGGCTTCAGCTGCGCCGATTGGCAATCCAGCCATCAAGGTGTCAGCTCACGGACTCGTGTTGTTAATGGGTTCGGTGGCTGGGGACTGACGAACTGGAGGCAATATGCATTATTCATTCGGCGCCACATTGCGCGACCGAGGCATTGTTAACTTCCGACTCTGGGCGCCAGGCGCGGCAAGTGTGGAGCTCGAACTGGAAAACGAAGTCCATGTCATGAGGCCGGTCGGCGACGGGTTCCATGAGTTGGAACGGGCCTGTGAGCCGGGGTCACGCTACCGCTACCGGGTGGGGCCGGATCTTTTCGTTCCCGATCCGGCCTCCCGACTGCAGGCTGGCGATGTACATGACGCCAGTATTGTCGTCGACACGGAATCCTATTCATGGCGACACGACGGTTGGCGCGGACGCCCCTGGACCGAAACAGTACTCTACGAGCTGCATGTTGGCCTGGCGGGGGGCTTTCGCGGTGTTCAAGCGATGCTGCCGGCACTGGCCAACCTGGGTATCACGGCAATCGAACTGATGCCCATCGCCGATTTTCCCGGCGCGCGCAATTGGGGATACGACGGCGTATTGCCCTACGCGCCAGATGGTGCTTACGGGACGCCCGACGAGCTGCGGGCGCTGATCGACGAGGCGCATGGTCTGAACGTGATGGTGTTCCTGGATGTCGTCTATAACCATTTCGGGCCGGACGGTAATTATCTGTCCGCTTATGCCCCTGATTTCTATCGTGAGGATGTGAAGACCCCGTGGGGGCCGGCGATCGACTTCAGGAAGCCGCAGGTACGCGCATTTTTTGCCGAGAATGCCCTTTACTGGTTGCGTGAGTACCGCTTTGATGGATTACGGCTGGATGCCGTTCATGCCATTTCAGAGACTGACTGGCTACCTGAAATGGCGCGTTTTGTCCGCCAGAATCTGGATCCTGCTCGCTATGTCCATCTGGTGCTCGAAAATGACGACAACAACGCAAGATTGCTGAAGCAGGGATTCGACGCGCAATGGAACGATGATGCCCACCATATCCTGCACAGTATGCTGACAGGCGAAATTCAGGGCTATTACACGTCGTATCGGGATAATCCCACGCGCAAGCTTGCGCGATGCCTGGCCGAAGGTTTTATCTATCAGGGAGAACCAAGCCCATGGCGCAACGGCGAACCGCGCGGAGAGCCCAGTGCCGACCTTCCTCCGCATGCGTTCGTATTTTTCCTGCAGAATCACGATCAAACTGGAAACCGAGCCCTGGGCGAACGCCTGATTTCGCTTTGCGCGGGCAAGACCGATGCATTGAAAGCTGCCGTAGCGCTTCAACTGCTTACCCCCCACATACCCATGCTGTTCATGGGAGAGGAGTACGGTGCCACGGCACCATTCCTGTACTTCACCAGCTTCGAAGACCCTGACCTGGCGCAAGCTGTGCGCGATGGAAGGCGCAAGGAATTCGCCGGCTTCAGTGCATTTTCCGACCCGTCGACCCGTGAGCGGATACCGGATCCCAACGACGAGATAACGTGGAATCAAAGCAAGGTGATCTCGGACCCAGCGGACAAAAATGCCGCGTCCTGGCTGATCTACTATCGCCATTTGCTTGGATTGCGCGCTGAATACGTGACCCCGCATCTGGCGGGGGCCCGCAACGTATCTGTGCAGGTGCTGGGGGACAGATGCCTGGCGGCCAGCTGGGAGTTGGGCAATGGTGACGTACTGAGCCTCTATTGCAATCTTTCGGAGGAAGATCTGGCGTTGCCAGCGGGGGTGCTTCATGCAAGTGAATCGGTGATTTTTGAAAGCAGCGAAACGCCTGGCAAAGGGCTGGCTGAGGAGTGCGTCCGCGCCTACAGCACGACGGCCACCCTGGTGGCTGACGCAGGCGCGGCGGTCCACCCAAAGGAAATGCCGTGATCGATACGCTCCAACTCGATCCGGCATTGATACGCTTGTCCGAGGAAGCAGGTCTTGTGCCGCGTTGGCGGGATGTGCGTGGGGAGTGGCACGACGTGGATGCATCCGTGCTGCGAAGCATGCTGAAATTGCTCGGTCTGGCTTGTGCAAGCGCGGAGCAGATCGCCGGTAGCCTTCGCCAGCTTGAAAGCGAAAAGCAGCCGGCGACCGGCATGATGCTGACAGTGACCGTGAATGAGGCGCTGGTGTTCGACTATACGGGTTCGCCCGTCTATACCTTGACGCTCGAGGATGGCAAGCAATTCATTGCCAGGGCTGCCCAGGCAGGGCAAGGCAAAGTCAGGCTGCCGGGCATTGAACGACCGGGATACCATAGATTGAGTATCGGCGATCTGGAACTTACCATCGCCGTCGCGCCGAAAAGGTGTCCCTTACCGCCAGGCGTGGGTACCGGAAAGTCAAACGGCTTGTGGGGAGTCGCCGCCCAAGTCTACAGTTTGCGCCCCTCATCGCCGCAGACTGATGGCGTTGTCGACGACGCGAACCATCAGCCCTCCACGCCCATTTGGCCAGGATGGGAAAGAGGGGGCGATTTTGGCCTGCTGGCCGGCTTGGCTCGGGGCGCTGCCCAGTCGGGAGCCAGCGCGTTGGCGATCAGCCCCGTGCACGCCATGTTCGGCGCGGACCCGCAGCGGTACAGCCCTTATGCACCTTCCAGCCGTCTGTTCCTGAACACGGCCTATATCCAGCCATCGATCGTGCTGGGCAATGACGCCGTCCGGCGTGCTCTGCAAACGATGGGCGAGACCATCAGTCCTCGCGCCGTAAACGGCAATTTCGTCGAGTGGCCCGATATCCTGCCACGGCGCATGGCTCTGCTCAGACGCCTGTTTGACGATTTTCGCCAAGACGGTCCGGCTGACCTAGTGCAGGCTTTTGAGACGTTTCGCCGGCAGGGTGGCGAAGCCCTGCAGATCCACGCGTGTTATGAAGCCTTGCACGCTCACCATCTCGCACAGTTGGGGCCGGCAAGTGGTTGGCAGGACTGGTCGCCCGGCCTGCATGACCCGCGCGGAATGGAGGTCATGGCCTACGCAATGCAGCATGAAGAGGAAGTAGGCTTTCACGCCTTTCTGCAATGGCTGGCCGAGAGAGGCCTGCATTATGTTCAGCAGAGCGCACGCGAGGCAGGGATGTCGGTGGGACTTATTGTGGATCTCGCCATCGGCACGGATGCGCGCGGCAGCCATGCGTGGAGCCGTCAGGGGGAAATGCTGGAGGGAGTTTCAGTGGGTGCTCCGCCCGATTTGTTCCAGGCCGACGGACAAAACTGGGGACTTACCGCGTTTTCACCCAGGGCTTTGCGCCAGACGGCCTACGCCGCGTTTATCGAGACGGTGAGAGCCGTACTGGCGCACGCCGGCGGCTTGCGCATAGACCATATTCTGGGCATGCGCCGAATGTGGCTGGTTCCACCGGGTGCGGGTGCGGCCGATGGCGTTTATCTGAATTACCCCATGCAGGACATGCTGCGCTTGCTGGTTCTGGAGGCATGGCGCCATAAGGCATTGGTGGTGGGCGAGAATCTGGGAACTGTACCGGAAGGCTTCAACGATCAACTGGAACGCAAGGGCATCCTGGGTACGAGTGTGCTGTGGTTCGAGCGGTCTCCGGTGAAGCCGCGTCAGCCTGACGCACAAGCTGGCCCGGAGCTGGAAGGCAAGGCGGACAGCGCTGAACCGGCAGATGCTGATTCCGCTGAAGTCCCAGTCTTTCTTCCTCCCGCACAATGGCCTGCATGGAGCATGGCAACGCCCACCACTCACGACCTTCCCACCATTCACGGCTGGTGGTCGGGACGCGACCTGGAGTGGCGCGCATCCGGTGAACCCGACCCGCAAGAGACCGTCGCCCGTCGGCGCGACAAGAACGCGCTATGGCAGGCCTTGAAAGACGCAGGCTGCATAAGCGCGAGCGCCCCGTTTCCGGTGGACGTTCCGCGTAACGCCGTGCTTTCTTATGTCAGCAAGACGCCCTCGCCTCTTGTCATTGTGTCGCTGGAAGACCTTTTGGGAATGCGCGAGCAACCCAATCTTCCCGGCAGCGGTGGTGACGGAGCGTCGCCCCACCCGAACTGGATTCAATGCTTACCCGCGGGTGTGGACGAAATTTTCAACAATGCGCAGGTCGCCAGCGGTATTACGGCCATCAGGCGGGCGAGGAGACAAACTTGACTATGTTGCGCGCCACCACACGCTTGCAGTTGCATGCTGGCTTCACCTTGGACGATGCATGTGAGCAAGTGCCGTACTACGCCAGCCTCGGCATCAGCCACCTCTATACGTCTCCTGTCTCGCGGGCCAGGCCGGGCTCCATGCACGGCTACGATGTGATTGACCATTCCATGGTGAACCCTGAACTTGGCGGGCTCGAGGCATTGGAGTCGTTGGTGGCGCGCTTGCGGCAGCACGACATGGGATTGGTGCTTGATATTGTTCCGAATCATATGGCGGTCCATCCCGGCAATGCCTGGTGGTGGGATGTACTGGAACATGGAGAACAGAGCCGCTATGCCTCCTGGCTGGATATCGATTGGCATCCGGGCGATGCAACGCTGGACGGGAAGGTGCTGGCGCCTTTCCTGGCCGAGCCATATGGGCATACATTGATAGGCGGCGGCATCCGCCTGGTCTTCGATGCGGTGTCGCAGTCTCATCGTCTGGACATTAATGGCGTGCCTTATCCGATTGCCCCGGGAACGCTCTGCACCGCGGAGACTGGCCCGCAAGCGCTCGTCGACCTGTACGACAGCAGCCAGACGCAGGGCCAGCAGCGCCTGCATGAATTGCTGGAGCGCCAGCATTACCGGCTGGCATGGTGGCGTTGCGCACCCGATAGCATCAATTGGCGTCGTTTTTTCGAAATCAGCGAATTGATGGGGGTAAGGGTAGAGAAGCAGGAGGTGTTCGACGCTGTGCATGCCTTGCCGCTGCGTCTTTATGAACAAGGACTAATCGACGGCCTGCGGATCGACCATGTCGATGGCCTGGCCGACCCTATCGCGTATTGCCGACAGTTGCGCCGCGCGCTCGAGCAGAGGGTGGCAGCTCGTCCAGGACCGTTGAGCGAGGACCAACCATGGCTGGTCGTAGAGAAGATCCTGGCTGAAGGGGAAGTCCTCGACGATCGCTGGGAAGTGGATGGCACCAGTGGCTACGATTTCATGGACCAGGCGGCCGCTGTATTGCATGATCCGGCCGGCGAACCTCTCTTGACCGAGCATTGGACATCGATCGCGCAAGACGGGCGGCCACTTCGTGACGTTGTCCATGATGCCAGGCGTCTGATGCTGCGGCGTCATTTTGTGGCGGAACGCAAGGGCCTGCTGCGAGCTTTGTCGGGCTTGGCCCAGGCCAGCGTCTATACTAGGGACTGGACAACGGACGCCATTGCCCGAACGCTCGACGAAGTGCTCGTGGCCTTTCCCGTCTACCGCAACTATTCGCAGACAGGCCGGCGCAATCAAGCGGATGCAGAATGCCTTGCACGGACAATGCGTGCGGTCTCTGCTGGGCTGGGTCCCGCCAGTGATGTGGAGCAATCATTGCTGGAAGTGCTCGATATGTGGCTGGGCGCGAGCCCGCTGGTATCCGCCGAAGGGGCCAATACAGATATTCAGCAGTTGCAGAGGGAGGCAATCCGCCGCTTCCAGCAGCTTACGCCGCCTTTGGCAGCAAAGTCTTTGGAAGACACCACGTTCTACCGCTATGGCCGTCTGATTTCCCGCAACGAGGTCGGATCCGATCCCTCCGTCTTGGGTATTTCGTCAGAAACCTTCCATCAGCGTAACATCGAGCGTGCCGGGAATCTATCGCGTTCGTTGCTGGCGACGGCCACGCATGATCATAAACGTGGCGAGGATGTACGCGCCCGTCTGGCCGTGCTGAGCGAGATGCCGGGACAGTGGGCGCAGATCAGCAATAAATGGCTGGAAGAAGCCCAAAAAATCGATCCAGCGGCCAACTCCGTCCAGGTTGCCGAGCGCTATATGCTTTTCCAGACTCTGGTGGGCGCTTGGCCATTAGGACTGGCGGCCAATGATGGCGAGGGGTTGCGGCTATTCGCCGACAGGGTGGTGGAGTGGCACATAAAATCCTTGCGCGAGGCAAAACTTAATTCCGGATGGTTCGAACCGGATACAAGCTATGAAGAGCGCAGCGCAAACTTCATTCATAACTTGATGGCAGGCCGCAGCAGCCTTCCACTGATTCAGGACATCGAGCAGTTCGTTGACCGGATCGCACCAGCGGGTGCCGTGAACAGCTTATCGCAGACCGTACTGCGACTATGCAGTCCCGGAGTGCCAGACTTGTACCAGGGCACCGAATTCTGGGACTTCAGCCTGGTGGATCCTGACAATCGCAGGGAAGTGGATTATGCGGCGCGCAGACATGCGCTGGGCATGCTGGGCGCCGACACCGGCATTGCCGCATTGATCAAAGACTGGAAAAACGGATGGGTGAAGCAGGCGGTCGTGGCCGCTTTGTTGCGGTTGCGCCGCGAGCGTGCCGATCAGTTTTCCAAGGGCGATTATTTCGGTCTGCCTGTACTGGGATCCCAGAGCAACCGTGTCCTGGCATTCTTGCGCGCGGCGCCGGAGAAAGACATGTTCGTGGTGGTGCCGCGCCTGTCATCTGCGTGGGTGGGTCTGGGCGCAAACGAAGGCTTGCCCCTCATTGATACCGCATCGTGGGAGGATACGTGCGTGGTGCTTCCCCGCCGATATATCGGCGTGACCTTGCGTGATGTATTTTCAGGCACACGCCTGGAATGTTCCCAGGACGGTGTGTTGAGGCTGGCCGACCTTCTGGCTGACCAGCCCTTGACCGTGCTATTGCCTGCTCAAGGGTAAAGGCCGCGCACTTGACGAGACTCTAGAATGCGTGTGCATGCCGTGATGAACGCGGCTGTGCGTTGCGTGACCTTGTGCTCTTGTGCAACGGTTGAAACCGACGTATACGCGGCGCGCATCATTGCTTCGAGGCGGTGGTTGATCTCGGGCTCCGTCCAGTAATAGCTGGAGAAATCCTGCACCCACTCAAAGTAGGATACCGTTACGCCCCCCGCATTGGCCAGCACATCGGGAACAATGAGGGTGCCGTTGCTCGTCAGAATGTCATCGGCTTCGGGAGTGGTCGGGCCATTGGCACCTTCGATCACGATTTTTGCGCGGATCGAATTGGCATTCCCTTCGTGAAGCTGGCTTTCGAGCGCTGCCGGAATCAGCAGTTCGGTCTCAAGTGCCCAGAAATCGTCGCTCGACATCGGTTCGGCTTCAGGACAACCTGCCACGCCGCCGTGCTCTTCGACATGTTTCAACAATGACAGAACTTCAAGGCCATTGGCGTTGTGCACGCAGCCAGTGTGGTCCTGGACCGCAATGACCTTGGCCCCCGCTTCATAGAAAAGCCGCGCGGCCGTCCCGCCCACGTTTCCGAAGCCCTGTATGGCGACACGCGCGCCTTGTATGGCGATACCCTTGTCACGGGCGGCCTCGCAGCCAACCACATATACGCCGCGGCCTGTGGCTTCGACTCGGCCCAGGCTGCCACCGAGCGACACCGGCTTTCCCGTCACCACGCCTGTGGTCGTGGCGCCTTCATTCATGGAATAAGTGTCCATCATCCAGGCCATGGTCTGAGCATTGGTGTTCACGTCCGGTGCCGGGATGTCTTTGTGTGGCCCGATGATGACGCCGATCTCGCTGGTGTACCGCCGCGTGATACGTTCGAGTTCAGCTTGCGAATAATTGCGCGGATCGAGTCTGATGCCGCCCTTGGCCCCGCCGAAAGGAAGGTTGACCGCGGCAGTTTTGACCGACATCCATGCCGCCAGCGCCATGACTTCGGACAGGGTGACATCCTGGTGATACCGTACACCGCCCTTGCCGGGACCCCTGGTGGTGTTGTGCTGGACGCGATAGCCTTCGAAATGGGCAATCGTACCGTTATCGAGTTCGATAGGCACATCGACGATCAGGGATCTTTTCGGACGCTTGAGGGTTTCAACCCATTTGCTCAACTTGCCCAGATAAGGCGTGACACGCTCTACCTGTTCCAGATAGACGCCCCACGGCCCCAACTCGCGTGAATTCAAGTAAGAAGGGATTCCGTGCGTAGGATGTTCAGACATAATTTTCACCTCAAGCGATAGTAACAGTTCGCAAGCTTACTACGTCCCCAATTTTTCTCCCATAGAAATAAAAGGGGACGGTTCGCTATGTGCTGCACTTTATCCGATGGCGCCGCAGGCCACGATGTCGTCGCCAGGACGGCTAATAGCTGTCCGACATAAACACTCTACTATTTATTCGTTCCCTTGCGATGCAATGGCCTTCAGACTTCATCTTCGGCTTGTGCTGCTGCAGCTTATCAACGTAGCAAGCAAGAATTGGTCCGAGGCTCCAGCCATGAAATGGCGTACAGGTAAGACGTGAACACAATCCATCCTCCTCTCGATCCTGCCACGCGGCAGCTGTGGACCCAGTTGCAGCAAACGCTGGAAGTCGTCAGCGCCAGGCATCCCGATGCGGTCTTTGCCTCGTCGTTTGGCGCAGAGGACATGCTGCTGTCGCACGCCATTTTTGAAAGCGACCTGCCGATCCATGTGTTTACGCTGGATACCGGTCGCCTGCCAGCCGAGACAGTGGCGATGATCGACGTGATCAGGCAGCGCTATGGCGTCGCCATTCAGGTGATGCGACCCGATGAGGCCGCCGTGCAGGGCCATGTGGCCGCACATGGCGAATTTGGCTTCTACGAGAGCATCGAGCTGCGCAAAGCATGTTGTGCGATCCGCAAGGTACAGCCTTTGCGTCTCGCCTTGAAGGGTCATTCCGCCTGGCTTACCGGACAGCGACGTGAGCAGTCCCAGACACGGGCGCAACTGGCAGATGCCGAGTACGACGGCGTTTTCGGACTGCAGAAGTACAACCCATTGGCGGCATGGACCGACAAAGAGGTCTGGTCCGTAATCCGGGCTCTAGCCATTCCCTATAACCCCTTGCACGATCGAGGCTACCCCTCCATCGGCTGCGAGCCCTGTACGCGCGCGTTGCGGCCCGGTGAAGACTTGCGTGCCGGACGCTGGTGGTGGGAACAGAAACTGTCGAAAGAATGCGGCTTGCATGCCGGAAATCTTCAAGAATCATAAGGATAAGACCATGGGCGTTATCTCCTCACGTACACACCTGGATTGGCTGGAATCCGAAGCTGTCTACATATTGCGCGAGGTGGCGGCGGAGTGTGAACGTCCCGTCTTGCTATTCTCCGGCGGCAAGGATTCGGTTGTCCTGCTGCGCCTCGCGCAAAAAGCATTCCATCCCGCCGGCATACCATTTCCCCTTCTGCACGTGGATACGGGACACAACTTCGACGAGGTCATCGCGTTTCGGGACCGGCACGTTTCCGAGCTGGGCGCGGAGCTTATCGTGCGCAATGTCCAGGACTCCATCGAGCGTGGAACGGTCGTAATGCGCCGCGAGAACGACTCGCGCAATACGGCCCAGGCCACGACGCTGCTCGAAGCCATCGAAGAATTCGGATTCGATGCCTGCATGGGCGGGGCGCGCCGCGATGAAGAAAAGGCCAGGGCCAAGGAGCGGGTGTTTTCGTTCCGGAACGAGTTTGGGCAGTGGGATCCCAAGGCGCAACGCCCCGAGCTGTGGAACTTGTTCAATACCAAGGTACACCCCGGCGAAAACATGCGGGTCTTTCCAATATCCAACTGGACGGAACTCGATGTATGGCAGTACATCGCGCGTGAGAAGCTGAACCTGCCCTCCATTTATTATGCGCACCAACGGGAAATCGTCAGGCGCAACGGACTGCTGGTACCTGTCACACCGATCACGCCACCACGAGTCAATGAAAAAATCGAGACGACCACCGTACGGTTTCGCACGGTAGGCGATATTTCCTGCACATGCCCGGTGGAGTCCGCGGCAGACAGCCCGCAGGCCATTATTGCCGAGACAGCCATCAGTACCATCACGGAACGTGGTGCAACCCGCATGGACGATCAAACCTCCGAGGCTTCCATGGAGCGTCGGAAAAAGCAGGGGTATTTCTAATGAATGCAGTAAATGAGTCCTGGATATCCGCGATCGATACCGGCGTGCTGCGCCTTATTACAGCCGGTTCAGTCGATGACGGGAAGTCCACGCTGATCGGCCGTCTGCTGTATGACAGCAAGGGAGTATTCGCGGATCAACTCGCCGCCATTACGCGCTCCAAATACAAGCGCGTTGCCGCCAGCGACATCGACTTGTCCTTGCTGACCGACGGGTTGGAGGCCGAGCGCGAGCAGGGCATTACCATCGATGTGGCGTATCGCTACTTTGCCACGCCTTTGCGCAAGTTCATCGTGGCCGATGCGCCCGGCCACGAGCAATACACGCGCAATATGGTTACCGGGGCATCCACGGCCGAAGTGGCGATCATACTTATCGATGCCACGCGCGTGCACGATGGGAAGTTGCTTGCTCAAACCAGGCGGCATAGCGCCCTGGCTCATTTGCTCGGTTTGCAGCATATCGTCGTGGCGGTCAATAAAATGGATCTGGTCGACTGGGATGAAAAGGTGTTCGAGCGCATACGCGCCGCTTATGCCGAACTCGCCGAGCAATTGGGTATGCCGCGTTTCCATATCATTCCCATGTCGGCGCTCAAAGGCGACAACGTCGTGGCAAGCTCCTCGAATACGCCCTGGTATGACGGGCCGCCATTGCTGGGTTTGTTGGAAGGTTTGCCTGCGGCTGCCGGGGTCACGGGAGGCGGGTCACGTTTTTTTGTGCAATGGGTCATCCGCCATGGAGGTCACGACATAAACGATTTTCGCGGCTATGCCGGCCAGTTGGCCGGCGCCACCTTGAGCGTCGGCGACGAGATCAGGGTCCAGCCTTCCACACAGCTAGCCAAAGTGGCGCGGCTCTTGCGCTTCGATGCTGACGTGGATTCCGCCGTGGCAGGCGATACGGTCGTTGTCGTGCTTGATCGCGATCTCGACGTCTCGCGCGGCGACCTCCTTGTGCATTCAGACCAGTCGGTGCGTGTGACCAAAGAGTTCGATGCCGAGCTTTGCTGGCTCGATCAGCAGCCGCTCAGCGCCCAACGCCTGTACTGGCTCAAGCAAGGTACCAAACTGACACAGGCAAGAATCAAAACTGTGCACAGCCGCCGCGACATACACGAATTGCAGCGCGTGGCGGCCAGTGGGGTACTGGAAATGAATGACATCGGCCACGTTACGGTCACCGCCACGGATACGCTGGCTGTGGACGCCTATATCGACTATCCGGTTACCGGTTCCTTTATCTTGATCGATGCCGCCACGCACCAGACCGCTGCCGCGGGCTTGGTGCGCTGACATGCCATGACGGCATAGAACAAGGAAAGTCCGTATTTCAAATAACGGATAGCCGTAGCATAATCGGGCTCAACAACTATATGCCCAAATATTCTACGGAGATACTATTCATGTCTAAACTATTAGGTGGCCTCATGGCTGCGGCTGTGTTCAGCGTGGCTGGATGGGCGCACGCGGCATCGTGGCCAGAGCGCCAGGTCCAGTGGATAGTGCCTTACCCCGCGGGCGGCGGATCGGACGTTATCGCGCGCGTCGTTGGTGCCAGTATTGAGAAAAACCTGGGCCAGACAGTCGTCGTCGAGAACAAGCCTGGCGCAGGCACCATCATTGGCGCCACGTTCGTCCAGGATGCCAAGCCCGATGGGTACACCTTCGGCACGGCCGACTCGGGCACCCTGGCTTACAACCCATGGCTTTACTCTACGCTGCAGTACGATACGGCCAAGTTCACTTATATTGGGGGCCTGGCCCGTTTCCCGCTCATGCTTGCCGTGAACGCGCAATCCCCCTACAAAACGGTGCAGCAACTGATCGATGCGGCCCGTAAAGATCCGGGCAAATTGACTTCAGCCTCGGCGGGCGCCGGCTCCCCGCATCACCTGGCTCTGGAAATGTTCAAGCAGCGTGCCGATGTCCAGATGGTCGACGTTCCCTACAAGGGGGCGGCTCCGGCAATCCAGGACTTGCTCGGCGGGCAAGTCTCTGCCGGATTCGTCGATTCCGCGGCTGGGCTGGCCAATATCAAGGCAGGAAAGCTGCGTGTACTTGCTGTTGCGACACCCAAACGGCTCGCTCTGTTGCCGGATGTACCGACGATGGCTGAAGCCGGAGTCAAAGATTTCACGGCCTACGCCTGGCAAGGTCTTATCGGGCCTGCGGGTATTCCGGATGACGTGGTCGCCAAATTGAACGCCGATCTGCAGGCAGCGTTGAGGTCGGATGTTGTCCAACAGAAAATCACCGCCATGGGCGTGGAACCCATGCCGATGTCGGCCCATGACTTCAAGTCATACGCCGATCTGCAGCGCGAGGAATGGGGCGGCGTGATCAAGGCCGCCGGCATCAAGCTCAATTGAACCGGATAATCCCTACAGACTGTATTGCTTCAATCCGTCCAGGTCCAGGACTTGTACGGCCCCGTATTCCACTTTCAGCAGGTTTGCGGCCTCGAGCGCGCGCAGCGCCTGGTTGGTGCGCTGGCGCGATATGCGGGCAAGGTAGCCAATTTCTTCCTGGGTGATATCCAGCCGCATGCTTTTGCCGGGATAAAGCAAAGGATTAAATAGTTCAGCCAGGCAGCGTGCGACCCGGGCATCCGGCGCCAGCAGCCGGTCGTACTCGGCCTTGCCTATGAACTGGGCAACCCGCTCGTTCAGTTGATGTAGCAAGTACCGGTTGAACGGAATGCTGGTGTCCAGCAGCCAGTCGAAGGTCGCGGCCGGCAGCCGGACGATGGTGCTGGCCCGCAAGGCCACGATATCGTACTTGCGGGCTTCGTTCTTCAGCAACGAACCTTCGCCTATCCAGCCGCCCGAGGGCACGCCCGTCAGCGAAGCGAGCTTGCCGTCTGGTGTACCCACCGATACCTTGACCAGGCCGCTATGCACGCCTATCCATGCATAGGCTTTTTCACCCTTGCGTTCAATCATCGCGCCGGCCGGATACTGCGCAACCGAAACATCTCGTAGTACGCGCTCTTGCTGCTCATGCGTCAGCAAAGACAGCCATGCCGCCGCGTCGTACAGTGAGTCGTTGAGATGCATGAGGATTTACCCTAGAAAATGCGCGAATGTCATATTCATGACAGTTGGAGCGAGTGCAAGGCTATATCTTTACGATAAGCTGAATGACAGCCTCACATAAATATAAGCATAAGCCCTTAAATAAAAGGGGAATGATACTGGCTGAAGGAGACACCGTGGCTCAAAATCTGCCTACACAAAAAATATCCGGGGAAGCCGACACGTTTCCGGCCTTGGTGCTGCACCATGCCCAGGTGCGCGGGGCTCGCCCGGCCATGCGTGAAAAAGACCTCGGAATCTGGCAGACAATAAGCTGGAGCGAACTTTCGCACCAGATGCATGAACTGGCCAGCGGTTTTGCCGCGGTGGGCGTGCAGGCAGGGCAGCACATCGCCATCGTAGGCGAAAATCGGCCGCGTTTGTACCTGTCGATGATGGCCGCACAATGTCTGGGCGCTATTCCGGTGCCACTGTATCAAGACGCGATTGCGGCGGAAATGCTGTATGTGTTTCAGGATGCCGATATCCGTATCGCGATTGTCGAGGACCAGGAGCAGGTCGACAAAATGCTGGAAGTCGCAGAAGACTGCCCGGCCCTGCGCCACGTGGTCTATGACGATCCGCGCGGACTACGCAACTACACCCGTGAGAATCTGTTGTCATTTGACCGCCTGTTGGAAATCGGCCGCGAACATGCTGTCGCCAACCCCGGCTATGTGGATCAAGCCATTGCCGCAGTCAAGCCGGACGATACCGCTGCCATGTTCTACACATCAGGCACGACGGGCAAGCCCAAGGGCGTGGTGCTCACTCATCATGCGCTCATCGATCGGGGGCGCGCCATCCAGGAGCTCGAAAACCTGACGGATCGTGAAGAGGTGCTGGCTTACCTTCCGCCTGCGTGGATTGGCCAGAACATGTTCTCGTATACGCAGTTTCTGGTTACCGGCTTTACGGTCAACCATCCAGAGTCGCCCGACACCGTCTCGATCGACATGCATGACATCGGGCCGACCTATTATTTTGCACCGCCGCGTGTGCTGGAAGGCCTGCTCACCCATGTCATGATCCGCATGGAAGATGCCAGTGCAATCAAACGCAAGCTGTTCCATTCCTTCATGGGCCTCGCGCGCCGGGTCGGTGTGAAAATACTCGACAAGGATCCCTCGGTCGGCGCCTGGGACCGTCTCCGCTACCGAATCGGCGATTTATTCATGTACGGTCCCTTGCGTAACGCACTGGGCATGAGCCGCGTCCGGGTGGCGTATACAGCCGGCGAGGCAATTGGGCCCGACCTGTTCGTGTTCTATCGTTCGATCGGCATCAACCTGAAGCAGCTCTACGGCTCGACCGAAACGTCGGTGTTCGTGTGTGTGCAGTCGGACGGACAAGTGCGTGCCGATACAGTGGGTCCGCCAGTCAAAGGGGTAGAGATACGCGTGGCCGAAAACGGCGAAATACAGGTCAAGAGTCCAGGTCTCTTCAAGGAATACTATCGCAATCCCGAAGCCACCGCGGAATCCTATACCGTCGACGGCTGGTATCACACAGGCGATGCAGGCTACCTCGACACCGACGGGCAGCTGAAGATCATCGATCGTGCCAAGGACGTCGGTAAATTGGCCGACGGCAGTTTGTTCGCGCCCAAATACATTGAAAACAAGCTGAAGTTCTTCCAATACATCAAGGAAGTCGTTGCATTCGGCACGGGAAAATCCATCGTTTGCGCCTTTATCAACATCGACCTGGAAGCGGTTGGCAACTGGGCTGAACGACAGGGCCTGCCTTATGCCGGCTATACCGACCTGGCGCAGAAGCCTGAAGTCTACGAGCTAATCCGCGGCTGCGTCGAAGATGTGAATGCCGACCTGGCGGCCGACCCAAAGCTGTGTGGGTCGCAGGTATCGCGTTTCCTGGTGCTCCACAAGGAACTGGACCCCGACGATGACGAACTTACCCGTACCCGCAAGGTACGACGTGCCTTCATCGCCCAGAAGTACGACGTCCTGGTCCAGGCGCTTTTCCAAGGCAAGCCCAACCAGTTCATCGAAACCGAAGTCAAATTCGAGGACGGCCGTACAGGCATTATTTCGGCAGACCTGAAAATCGCCGAGGCCAGGACGTTTCCGGGCAACACAAGGAAGGCTGCATAATGAGTCAAGCTGCTCGCGATCAACGGATCGGAGACATCATCCTCGATCTGCAAAATATCTCGCTCGCCTTCGGAGGCGTTAAGGCCTTGACCGACATTTCCTTTGATGTGCGCGAACACGAAATCCGCGCCATCATCGGGCCGAACGGCGCGGGTAAAAGCTCCATGCTCAATGTGATAAACGGAGTCTACACTCCGCAACACGGCGAAATTACGCTGGCAGGCAACAAATTCACCAAAATGAATTCCCGGCGTGCGGCCGAGATGGGTATTGCGCGGACTTTCCAGAATCTCGCCCTGTTCAAAGGCATGAGTGTCCTGGACAACATCATGACCGGCCGCAATTTGCGTATGACCAGCGGGATACTGGCCCAGGCTTTCCGCCTGGGCTCGGCCGAACGTGAAGAAATCGCCCACCGTGAGTTTGTCGAAAACCTGATCGATTTTCTTGAAATCCAGGCCTATCGCAAAACGCCGGTGGGGCGCCTGCCATACGGACTGCAAAAACGGGTGGATCTGGGCCGTGCGCTGGCCATGGAGCCGCGCATTCTGTTGCTGGACGAACCCATGGCCGGCATGAACATCGAAGAGAAGCAGGACATGAGCCGTTTCATTCTCGATGTCAACGAAGAATACGGCACCACGATCGTGTTGATCGAGCACGATATGGGTGTGGTCATGGATGTCTCCGACCGGGTGGTGGTCCTGGATTACGGCAAGAAAATCGGCGATGGCATGCCCGATGAGGTCCGCCAGAATCCCGAAGTGATACGCGCCTATCTTGGCGCCAGCCATTAACAAGCCCTAAACAAGGAAGACAGAAATGGCATTTTTCCTGGAAACCCTGTTCGGCGGCCTGATGACGGGCATGCTGTATTCGCTGGTCGCCTTGGGTTTTGTTCTCATTTTCAAGGCATCCGGCGTCTTCAACTTTGCGCAAGGCGCCATGGTACTGATCGCGGCCCTGTCAATGGCGAGGTTCTCCGAATGGATACCGCAGTGGCTTGGTATCGAGAGCCTGATCCTGGCCAATGTGCTTGCCTTCATCATCAGCGGCATTTTCATGTGGCTAATCGCGGTTGCGATCGAGCGCTGGGTATTGCGCTACCTGGTCAACCAGGAGGGCACGACCCTGCTGATGGCAACCATAGGAATCAGCTACTTTCTGGACGGTATGGGTCAGATCATTTTCGGCAGCAGCGTCTACTCCATCGATGTGGGCATGCCCAAGGATCCCGTTTTCATCCTCGAATCGGTTTTCGAGGGTGGAGTATTGATCAGCCTCGAAGACCTGACGGCGGCAGCGGTGTCGGCATTGCTGGTTGCCGTGCTGGCGGTGTTCTTTCAGTACACATCCGTTGGCCGGGCCCTGCGCGCCGTGGCCGACGATCACCAGGCAGCGCAATCCATCGGCATACCCTTGAATCGAATCTGGGTGGTCGTGTGGACTGTCGCAGGCATTGTCGCACTGGTCGCCGGCATTATCTGGGGATCCAAGTTCGGTGTCCAGTTCACCCTGTCAACCGCCGCCTTGCGCGCCTTGCCCGTCGTCATCCTGGGTGGCCTCACGTCGGTGCCCGGAGCGATTGTCGGCGGCCTGATTATCGGCGTCGGCGAAAAGCTCTCGGAGGTATATGTGGGCCCGTTCGTCGGCGGCGGCATCGAGATCTGGTTTGCCTATGTGCTGGCGCTCGTGTTCCTGCTATTTCGCCCGCAAGGACTGTTTGGTGAAAAAATCATTGACCGCGTTTAATGATTTAACTGAAAGAAGACTGGATACCCATTATGTTTTATCGTGAAAACGGTCAGTTCAAAAGCACTTACCGGGCCGATCAACAGATCTTCCCCATACGCCAGGATCGTTTCTTCATCTTGCTGGTGCTGCTTGTTGCCTTTTTGCTGATTCCGCTGCTTGCGTCAAACTATTTCCTGCAAGCCATCCTGATTCCGTTTCTGATCCTGTCGCTCGCTGCCATAGGCTTGAATATTCTGGTGGGGTATTGCGGACAGATCTCCATAGGATCGGGCGCCTTCATGGCCGTGGGCGCTTATGCCGCCTGGAATTTTGGTGTACGGATGCCGGCCACGCCGCTGGTTGTGCAGATACTGCTGGGCGGCGTCTTCGCCACACTGGTCGGCGTCGTCTTTGGCGTGCCCAGTCTTCGTATCCGTGGACTCTACCTGGCTGTCACGACACTGGCGGCGCAGTTCTTCGTCGACTGGGCCTTTCTGCGCATTCCATTCTTCACGAATTATTCATCTTCCGGCAATGTGTCGGTGCCTGCGCTCGAAGCATTCGGCCTGCCGGTGCAAACTCCCGTGCAGCGTTATTTGTTCGTCCTCATTTTTGTGGCGGTCTTTGCATTGTTGGCCAAGAATCTGGTGCGAGGCGCGATCGGGCGGCAATGGATGGCAATACGCGACATGGACGTCGCCGCGTCGGTTATCGGAATTCGCCCCATATACGCCAAACTCACCGCCTTCGCGGTGAGCTCTTTCATTATCGGGGTGGCCGGGGCGTTATGGGCGTATATACATCTGGGCTCCTGGGAGCCGCTGGCATTCGATCTCAACCGGTCGTTGCAGTTGCTGTTCATCGTCATTATCGGCGGACTGGGTTCCATAGTGGGCAGCTTCTTCGGAGCCGCTTTCATGGTGCTGGTGCCGGTATTCCTGACCAACGTTCCGCATATGTTCGGCATACCGCTGGCCGTGGATACGGCTTCGCACATCGAGCACATGGTGTTTGGCGGGCTTATCGTCTTTTTCCTGATCGTCGAGCCTCACGGATTGGCGCGGCTCTGGAGCATAGGCAAGGAGAAGCTCCGTATCTGGCCATTCCCCCATTGAACGGAAATTGACGGACAACACGAATCAGTAAGCTCGGCTGGCTATTTTGACCATGCCGAATCACAAACGGTGCACACAGACACCATCAGGAGGACTTGGAGATGACACGTTCATTTAAATTGGCCGCAGCCCTTATTGCTGTGGCGGGCACGCTGGCGACGGCATCCTTGCCGGCAGCCGCCGCCGAAGAACAATTCGTACCGTTACTGGCATATCGCACCGGTTCGTTTGCTCCGCTGGGTATCCCATGGGCCGATGGCAAAATGGATTACCTGAAGCTGGTCAACGAGCGCGATGGCGGTGTCAATGGGGTCAAGATCGTCTACGAGGAATGTGAAACCGCTTATGCCACGGATCGCGGCGTAGAGTGTTACGAGCGCCTGAAGAACAAGAGCGGTGGCGCGTCCGGTTTCGATACCCAGTCCACCGGCATCACCTTCGCACTGACTGATAAGGCAATCGTCGACGGTTTCACCATTGAAACCGTTGGCTACGGCCTGTCGCAGTCCGCAGACGGTTCAGTCTTCAAATGGAATTTCCCGCTGCTGGGAACTTACTGGACGGCGGCAGATGTCATGATCCAGGATATCGCAAAGAAGGTCGGGGGCGAAGACAAGCTTAAGGGCAAGAAGATCGCGCTGGTGTATCACGACTCGCCTTATGGCAAAGAGCCAATCGCACTGTTGCAGGCGCGCGCCAAGTCCAACGGTTTCGATTTGCAGCTGTATCCGGTCACAGCTCCGGGCGTCCAGCAGAAATCCACGTGGTTGCAAATTCGCCAGAGCAAGCCCGACTTCCTGTTGTTGTGGAGCGCCGGCATCATGACGCCTACGGCAATACGCGAAGCGCAGGCCGTAGGGTACCCACGCGACAAGATGTACGGCATCTGGTGGGCCAGTTCCGAGAACGACGTCCAGGACCTGGGTGCTGTTGCGAAAGGCTATAACGGCATTACGATCCACAATAGTGCCGATCACGGCCGGGTGCACGAAGACTTGAAAAAACATGTCTATGACAAGGGCCAGGGTACGGATACCAATGGCAAATATGTGGGCACCATTGCCCACACGCGCGGCATGATGATCTCGATGCTGCAGGTCGAAGCCATACGCACCGCCCAGGAAAAGTATGGCAAGGGCAAGCATATGACACCCGAGCAGGTCCGTTGGGGCTTCGAGAACCTCAACATTACCAAGGAACGCCTCGAGGAACTCGGCTTTGCCAAGCTGATGCGGCCTGTGAAGACGTCCTGCAAAAACCACATGGGCGACGACTGGGCGCGCATCATCCAGTGGAATGGCACGAAGTTCGACATCGTGTCGGACTGGTACCAGTCTGACAAGAAGTTCGTGGATCCACTGGTGAAAGAGCTGGCCGCCAAGTACGCATCCGAGAAGAAACTCGAAACGCGTAATTGCGACGCCTCGTAAGGTGTGAAGCACCCGGCCGCGCTATGCTGAGCGGCCGGGACGAACCGATTGCAGGGAATAACATATGAATGCAAGTGTCGAGGCCGCCGTCCCCAGGATTCTCCTGAATGTGAACGGAATCGAGGTCATATACAACCACGTGATCCTGGTGCTCAAGGGTGTTTCGCTGTGCGTGCCCGAAGGCAAGATCGTGGCGCTGCTCGGCGCGAACGGCGCTGGCAAAACGACGACCCTGCGCGCCGTATCCAACCTGCTCAAGGCCGAGCGTGGCGACGTGACCAAGGGAAATATCGACTACCGGGGCGAACGGATTGAACGCCTTACGCCTGCTGAACTGGTCAAGCGAGGCGTGGTGCAGGTTATGGAAGGACGGCATTGTTTTGCCCACCTCACCATAGAAGAGAACCTGCTCACAGGCGCCTATACGCGAAAGATCAGCCGAGGTGAATTAAACGCTTCGCTGGACAAGGTCTACCAGTATTTTCCACGGCTCAAGCAGCGCCGTAGCAGCCAGTCCGGATACACCTCGGGAGGCGAGCAGCAAATGACGGCTATCGGGCGTGCCCTGATGGCCAATCCCAACATGATCCTGCTTGACGAACCGTCCATGGGCCTGGCCCCGCAGATCGTCGAGGAAATTTTTGAAATCGTTCGCGACCTGAATCAGCGCGAAGGCGTCAGCTTCTTGTTGGCAGAACAGAATACCAACATTGCCCTGCGTTATGCCGACTACGGTTATATCCTGGAAAACGGACGCGTCATGATGGACGGAGCCGCCAAGGCCCTGGCCGAGAATGAAGACGTCAAAGAGTTTTATCTGGGCGTATCGAGCGGCGAGCGCAAGAGCTTCCGCGACAATAAGTTCTATCGGCGGCGCAAACGCTGGCTCGCCTAAAGGCAAGACTGATCATGAATACCTATTTCGAGGAACGCGAACGGGCACCCGCGTCCGAGCGCGAGCAGTCATTGTTAAGCCGTCTGCTACCAGCGCTGGAAGCGGCACGCGAACGCGCCCCCGCCATTGCACGCCAGTTGCAAAATGTAGATGTTGGTAGTGTCCGGGACCGGCAGGGTCTTTCCCGGATTCCTGTAGTTCGCAAGAGTGAGTTGCTGCAGGCCCAGCTTGCGATGCGGCAAGGCAGTGGCGCTGCGAAATTGCCGCCCGTCAGCCGGATCTTCGGCGGTTTTTCCGCCATCGGGTGGGGAGAGGCCGTGCGCGTCTTTGCATCTCCCGGCCCGATCTATGAACCGGAGAGCAAGCGTCCCGACTACTGGGGCTTTGCCCGGGCGCTTTATGCCGCCGGTTTTCGTCCGGGAGAGCTCGTCCACAACTGTTTCTCATACCACTTCACGCCGGCCGGTTCAATGATGGAAACGGCGGCGCACGCCCTGGGCTGCACGGTCTTCCCTGGTGGGGTCGGCCAGACGGAGCAACAAGTGCAGGCCATTGCCGACCTGGCGCCGGCGGGCTACACCGGCACGCCCAGCTTTTTGAAGCTCATACTGCAGAAAGCGGACGACATGGGCATGAGGCTGCCATCCATTACGCGGGCCTTGTTTTCCGGTGAGGCCTTTCCGCCCTCACTGTGCCAGTGGTTTGCAGATCGGGGTATTGCCGGGTATCAGGCATACGGCAGCGCCGATCTGGGCATGATTGCCTATGAAACATCGGCGCGAGAAGGCTTGGTGGTCAATGAAGACATCATCCTTGAAATCGTGCGGCCGGGCAGTGATCAGCCGTTGCCGGCTGGCGAAGTGGGCGAGGTCGTCGTCACCACACTGAACCCCGACTATCCCCTGCTGCGCTTTGGCACCGGTGATCTATCGGCGATCATGGCGGGCCCGTCCCCCTGCGGACGCACGAATGTCCGTATCAAGGGCTGGATGGGGCGTGCCGACCAGACCACGAAAGTCAGGGGAATGTTCGTGCATCCCGGCCAGATCGAACAGGTGATCAAACGGCATGCCGACATCAGCAAGGCCAGACTCGAGGTAAGCGGCAAGATCGGCAGCGACGTCATGGTGTTGAAGGTCGAAAGCGCCACGCCGCCACCTGAGCTTGCCGTGAAGGTCGCCGAGTCCGTGCGCGAATTGACCAAGCTGCGGGCCGATGTCGTGGTGGTCGGGCCGGGCAGCCTGCCTAATGACGGCAAGGTGATCGATGATATACGGAATTACGACTAAGTTTATTCATTTTGCGTTGATCTATTGCAGTAAGATGCCAAAAATGAAGTTCGATACTTATCGTAAGGGGAGTGTTATGCGCAAATTCAAATACGTCGGCCGCGGCATGGTTGGGGGCGCCTTAGCCGGGGGCGCCCTGGCTGTGCTGGCGGGCATGCCGCTGGCTCATGCCGATACACTGGATGTGGTCAAGGAACGCGGCGTGGTGCAATGTGGGGTGACGACCGGATTCGCGGGCTTTTCCGCTCCCGATGCAAAAGGCGTATGGCATGGCCTGGACATTGATGTGTGCCGTGCCGTCGCTGCGGCCGCGCTGGGCGATGCGTCCAAGTTCAAAGCCGTTCCGCTGAACGCGCAGCAGCGGTTCACTGCATTGCAATCCGGCGAAATCGACCTGCTGGCACGCAATACGACGGTGACCCAGCAGCGCGATACCGCGCTCGGCGCCATACACGCAGGTATCAACTTCTACGATGGACAGGGCTTTCTGGTATCCAAGGCGCTCGGCGTAAAAAGCGCCAAAGAAATCAATGGCGCGACGGTCTGCATGCAGACCGGTACGTCCAACGAAAACACTATGGCCGATTGGGCGCGCGCGAACAACGTCAGCTACAAGCCTGTCGTCATCGAGCAGTTCAATGAAGTGGTGAATGCCTTCGCGGCGGGACGCTGCGACGTATTCACCACCGATGCGTCGGGCCTTGCATCCATTCGCATCTCGAAGCTCAGCAACCCGGACGACTATGTCGTCCTGCCCGAGATCATCTCCAAAGAACCGCTGGGGCCCTTCGTGCGGCAGGGCGATGACCGGTGGCTCAATCTGGTGAAGTGGTCCTTGCACGCCATGGTCGGGGCTGAAGAGCTGGGCGTCACCGCGTCGAACGTGGATGAACAGCTGAAAAGCAAGAACCCGAATATACAGCGCTTGCTGGGCGTGACGGCCGGAGCGGGAAAGAATCTGGGCGTCGATGAAAAATGGGCATACGACATCATCAAGCAAGTCGGAAACTATGGCGAAAGCTTTGATCGCAATGTCGGCCAGGGCAGCCCCTTGAAGATTCAGCGTGGTTTGAATGCGCAATGGACCGACGGCGGGTTGATGTACGCTTTGCCAGTGCGTTAACCCGTCCGTGCAGTGCTGTTCGACAGAACGAGAAAAGCGTGGCCTGAAGCCACGCTTTTTCAATTCCAGTTCGGGTTGGTGTGCTGTTTGTCTCTTTCGATTATTCAAGCAAACCAACGGCACACACAACAGGGTGTTATTCGACCGAGATATTGGCCGACTTGATCACCTTGGCCCATTTTTCCGTTTCGCTCTGGATGAACGCCGCGAATTCTTCCGGCGTGCCGCCGGCCGATTGGCCACCGGTTGCTTCGAATGCTTTCTGGACTTCCGGTTTCTTCAATATATTGTTGAAGGCCGAATTGAGCTTCTGGATGATTGCGTCCGGCGTACCGGCTGGGGCAATGACGCCTTGCCAGTTATACGACTCAAAACCGGGCAGACCCGATTCCGCCATGGTCGGGACATCCGGCAGCAGGGCCAGTCGCTTCGCGCTGGTGACGGCCAATGGGTGCACCTTCTTGGCCTGGATTGCGGGCATGGCGGCATAGCCCATTTCAAACATCATGTCGATATGGCCTGCCATCAGGTCGGTTGCCGCGGGGGCTCCACCCTTGTATGGTACGTGGGACAGTTTCAGGCCGGCTTCAGAGGCAAACAGCTCGCCCGACAAGTGGTGCGCACCACCGACGCCAGAGGAGCCGAAGGTGAGATGGCCCGGATCTTTCTTGGCCAGCTCAATGAGGTCCTTAACGGTTTTCACGGGAACCTGGTTGTTCACGCTGAGAATTAACGGGCTTTCTTCTACCAGAATGACGGGGGCAAGATCCTTTTGAACGTTATAGGTCACGTTCTTGGCCATCAAGGTCGGGTTTACCGATAGGGGAGCAAGATTGCCGCTGCCTATGGTGTAGCCGTCCGGCTTGGATTTGGCGATGAACGCAGTGCCAATCACGCCGCCGGCACCCGCCTTGTTCTCAACGACAACGGATGTCTTGAGTTCATCAGCGAGTTCGCGCGCGAGCAGGCGCATGCGTGTGTCGGCAAAACCGCCCGCGGCGTAAGGAACGACAAAGGAGATGGGTTTGGATGGCCACGCATCATCGGCATGGGACAATCCGGGCGCTGCGACGGCGACAAGCGTGCCGACCAGGGCGGCGACGCCCATTTTTTTCAAGAGGATCATTTTGTTCTCGGGATAAGGATGTTCAAGGCACAAGTAGTGTGCTTTCGGGATTGTAAGCCGAAAGACTTTTACTTCTGGCGGCGGTAGACCAATGCGATGCGTGCGAAGGCCACTTGCAGCTCGCGGGTGCCGGCCTGGAACACAACCGGCCGTCCTTTCCCTGTAAAGCAAACCAGCCGTTTGGATGCCACCAAGGGAATGAATTTTGCGAACTGGATATCTTCCCAGGCGATTTCACGCTGCGTGATCCAGGTCTGTTCAATACCCTTGTGCGTTATGCGTGTCTCTGAGACCAGCATATATCGCGCAAGTACCAGAAGTGCGACAAAGCACAGCAATATGCTGCCCGCAACCATCGGGCTAACCGTCTTTCCGGTGGGACCGGCGGCGACCTGCATAATCATCAAGCCGATGAAGGCGAGGATCAGCCAGGCCAGTATTTTGATCCATCTGGGCCATGCAACGCCTCGCAAGGGAAGGGGTCCGATGGCCTCGAAAAGTTCGGACCGCTCTTCTTCGCTGGGAGCGTGTTGTGTTGAAAATAACATTGAAGCCTGTGGTTATCCCGGGATGGTGCGCAGCGGCGGCTTCAGGCGGCCTTGCGCGCAGCTAGGGCGTTGCCTGCGCGACTGGAGGACTTGTGACCAATATGGCTGGATATCCATTGTCCAATATCGACGACTGCATCAAGATCGATTCCTGTGTCGATATCCAGGCCGCGGAGCATGTATAGCACATCTTCGGTGGCGACATTCCCCGTCGCCCCTTTGGCGTAGGGGCAACCGCCCAGTCCCGCGACTGATGCATGAAATATCGATATGCCCGCTTGCATGGCGGCCAGTATGTTGGCCAGTGACTGGCCGTAGGTATCATGAAAGTGCCCTGCCACGCGTGATGGTTCGACGACTTCGGTGACGGCGCGCATGACTTGTTCGACACGTGCGGCGGTACCGACACCAATGGTATCGGCGACATCGATTTCGTCGCAGCCCAGTGCCAACATACGTCTTGCCACGTCGACTACCGCGCCGATCGGCACTTCGCCTTGATAGGGACAGCCCAGCGAGCAGCTGATGCTGGCCCGCAAACGCAGCCCCGCCGATTTGGCCGCTTGGGCCACTGGTTCGAAGCGGGCGATCGATTCGGCAATGGAGCAGTTGATATTCTTCTGGGAAAACGCTTCGCTGGCCGCACCGAAAATCACGACTTCATCCATGCCGGCGGCCAGTGCCGCGTCGAAGCCCTTCAGGTTGGGCGTGAGCGCTGAATAGATAGTGCCGGGCCTGCGCTGTATGCCGGCCATGACGTCGGCGCCGTCGGCCATTTGAGGCACCCATTTCGGTGAAACGAACGAGACAGCTTCGATGTTCGGGAAACCCGCGGCGGACAGGCGATTGATGAGCTCGATCTTTACCGAGGTGGGGATGAATTCTTTTTCATTTTGCAACCCGTCGCGTGGAGACACTTCGACGATTTTTACTTTAGTGGGCAAAGACATGGGAACATTCCTTGGTATGGTTGCATGCGATAGCCGCTATCATAAAACGAGTCTGGCGCAGTGGCATCTTCAACGGCGCTGGAAACAGCCGCCGTCCAGCCTGACGACCAGGTCCTGCAGCTCAAGCTCCAGAAGATTGGCTATCAGCTCGGACATGTCGATCTGGCTTCTTTCCTGCAGGGTGTCCAGATTGACCGGATCATACCCCAGTGCATCCAGCACCCGGTAACCGGCCGGGCTGGCTTTGGCTATCTTGCGCACAGACCGCCCCTTTGCCGGCACCGCTGCCGCTGCAACGCCGGATGAGCCCAGTTCTTCGCGGATGTCCTCCGCCGATTCGACCAGCTTTGCGCCCTGCCGAATCAAGGCATGACAGCCTCGCGACAAGGGAGAGTGGATAGAGCCGGGAATGGCAAAGACTTCGCGACCCATTTCGGAGGCGAGCCTGGCAGTAATAAGCGATCCGCTTTGCCGGGCGGCTTCGACGACCAGTACCCCTTTGGCTATACCGGCCACCAGCCGGTTGCGCTTGGGAAACTGATAGGGAAGCGCGCGTGTTCCGAGAGGGAATTCAGATAGGAGGACGCCGTCCTGCGCAATCTGGTGGGCCAGTTGCAGGTTGCGTGCCGGATAGACGATGTCTATGCCGGTGCCGAGTATGGCGATGGTTCCGCCGCCGGTTGGCCCGGCCAACAAGGCGCCCTGGTGAGCCGCCGTGTCGATGCCCAGGGCAAGACCGCTGGCGATGCACCATCCTTGTTCGGCCAGATGCCGGGCGAACGCGCTGGCATTGTCAACGCCGCCCGCACTGGCATTGCGCGCGCCGACGATGGAAATGATGGGCTTGCCGAGGTGTGCGGGATTGCCATTGATATAGAGCAGCAGCGGCGGATCGTGGATATCAAGCAGGGAGGGGGGGTAGGACGAATCAGCCAGCGTCAGTATGTGATGATTGGGTTGCTGGCACCATGCGAGGGTGTTCTGTATGGCCTGCTGAGTCTCGTCGCTGGCCTCGTTTCGAAGCTGTCTTGCCATGTCGTGGGGCACGAACTTGCTGAGCGACGCCGCCGGGAGCGCATAAATTTCTTGAGGCAATCCTATGGCAGCCAGCAGGCTGCGGGCCTGGGCGGGACCCAGCCCGGGTTCCAGCGACAGCCGTATCCAGGCGCTGAGTTCGTCGGTCGATAATGTGGGGTGCATGCGTTAGTGTGGCATAAGGCAAACATAAACGGGCGACAGTATGCAGCGAAAAGTCATAGGGGAACATGCCGTCAAGCCGCAAGCGAGGTCCCGCTGCGGTGTTTCAAATTCGTTCAAAGCCGCTAATTCGGACAAAAATTGTTTTATCATAGAGACTTACCTCAATTCGGATTAGTTTGATGGCTTTGCTCCCTATACTTCGATACCCCGATCCACGCTTGCACAAAGTTGCCAAGCCGGTTCAGGTCGTCGATGACCGTATTCGCACTCTGGTGCGCGACATGGCTGAAACCATGTACGAAGCGCCTGGCGTGGGTTTGGCTGCCACCCAGGTGGACGTGCATGAACGGGTGGTGGTAATCGACGTCTCTGAAGACAACGACGATCTGCGTGTATTGATCAATCCCGAAATCATCTGGAAAAGCGAAGAAACCCAGGTATACGAGGAGGGGTGTCTTTCAGTACCCGGTATCTACGACGAAGTGCAACGTGCGGCGCGCATCCGGGTACGAACCCTGGATGAACAGGGTGAAACCCACGAATTCGATGCCGAAGGCCTGCTTGCGGTATGTGTCCAACACGAGCTCGACCACTTGATGGGTAAGGTGTTTGTCGAATATTTGTCGCCCCTGAAACAGAATCGCATCAAGACGCGCCTGCGCAAACAAGAGCGTGAGGCGCTCAAGGCCTGATCCCTGCCAGTACGTGCTTGGTACTATGCCTGTTCTAACTTTGAATTGGCGTCTCTATGCGTATAGTATTTGCTGGTACCCCCGAATTTGCCCGTCTGGCGCTCGATGCTCTCTTGCAGGCAGATCACGAAGTATCGCTGGTGCTGACCCAGCCAGATCGTCCTTCCGGGCGCGGCCTGAAGCTCACTCCCAGCGCCGTCAAGCAAGGAGCGCTTGCGGCAGGGATACCCGTGTGCCAGCCGCGCAGTCTCAGGCTTGACGGTAAGTATGCGGAAGAGGCGCAGGCCGCACGCCAGGCGATGCTCGACGCCTCGCCCGAGTTGCTGGTCGTGGCCGCCTATGGCCTTATTCTGCCGCAATGGGTGCTTGACCTGCCCACTTACGGTAGTTTGAATATCCACGCCAGCCTGTTGCCCCGGTGGCGCGGTGCGGCGCCGATCCAGCGCGCGATCGAGGCCGGTGATGCGCAAACGGGCATCACGATCATGCTGATGGATGCGGGCCTCGATACCGGAGCGATGCTCTTCACGCGCGCGTTGCCCATCAGGTCCGAACACAATGCGGCCACACTGCATGACGAACTGGCCCAATTGGGCGCCAAATCAATAGTCCAGGCGATCGACGAGCTTCAGCGGGGCACCCTGGTGGCGCAGCCGCAGCCCGAACAAGGCGTCACCTATGCGGCCAAGCTCGACAAACTGGAGTCGCCGCTTGACTTCACGCAGCCGGCAATCCTCCTGGCTCGCCGCATTCGTGCCTTCGATCCCGTGCCGGGCGCAACCATGCAATTACCCGGCTTGGCCGACCCTGTGAAAGTGTGGAGGGCGCAGGCAATCGACGCCGCCTCTTATGGTTCCGGTGACGATCAGGTGCACCTCGCCAACCCGGGCAGCGTCCTGCGCGTCAACGCTGAAGGTATCGACATTGCCACCGCCGACGGTGTGTTGCGTGTGTTGGAATTGCAGAAAGCCGGTGGAAAGCGTCAGCCGGTAAGTGCCTTTGTGCAGGGGTGGGCATCTGCATGAGCACTCCCGAACTACCTGCGGCATCTGCCGGCACCCTGGATTACTACGCTAGGAACGCGGAAAGCTTCAAGGCCGGCACCCTCGATCACGACGTCAGCCAGAACATGGCGGCCTTGTTGCGTCATATACACGGTGCGCCCCCGTATCGCATACTGGATTTCGGTTGTGGACCGGGCAGGGATCTTAAAGCGTTCACGGCAATGGGCCATATCGCAACGGGGCTGGATGGTACCGCGGCCTTCGTGTCCATGGCCCGCGATGAATCCGGCTGCGAAGTCTGGCATCAGGACTTCCTGTCGCTGGACCTGCCCGATCATCGCTTCGACGGTATCTTTGCCAACGCTTCCCTGTTTCACATACCCACGAAGGAATTGCCGCGGGTGCTTAGGCAGCTTTACGCTGCATTGAAACCGGGTGGAGTCCTGTTCAGCTCGAACCCGCGTGGAGACAACCAGGAGGGATGGAGCGGTGGACGTTATGGCGCCTACCACGACCTTGAAGCGTGGCGCGCTTATTTGACCGCCGCAGGTTACACCGAGCTAGAACATTATTACCGCCCCGAGGGCAGGCCGCGCGATCAACAGCCCTGGCTGGCCACTGTCTGGCGCACAAAACCCGCCATTGACTGAAGCTTGCCTTGTGCTACGATCTTTCGAGGCCTTTCAACCACTCGGAACAACCTCCATGACTTGCTATAAATTAGGCGACTCGACCCCCGACATACATGAAACCGCGTTCGTCGCAGCCGAAGCCACGGTCATAGGCCTGGCTACCATGCAGGCGAACAGCAGTATCTGGCCCGGGGCCGTCATTCGCGGGGACAACGAACCGATCGTGGTAGGTGAAGGGTCAAACATCCAGGAGGGTGCGGTCCTGCATACCGATCCGGGTTGTCCCCTCACCATAGGGCGTAACGTAACCGTCGGGCATCAGGCCATGCTGCACGGCTGTACGATCGAAGACGGCGCACTGATCGGAATACAGGCCATTATCCTGAATCGCGCGGTAATCGGTCGAGACAGTCTCGTGGGCGCGGGCGCGGTGGTCACGGAAGGCAAGGTCTTTCCAGAGCGGTCACTAATACTGGGCGCACCCGCCAAAGTGGTTCGTACACTGACCGATGACGACATCGCCGTCCTGCACAAAAATGCCACTGGCTATGCCGAACGCGCCGCGCGTTACAAAACCGACCTGGTGGCACTTTAAGCGCTTACTCGCTCAGGTTATCTTGCACCCATTTTTCACCGTCCCGCGCAAGATCCATCATGTGCTTGATAATTTGTACGTCGGACTGACCAAGGTCGCGTCCGCGTCGGGTAAAAAACGCCATGCTGTCCACTGTGGGAAACCAGTCTTCCTCGGGCTGTAGCTCCAGCCCGTTTGTATGCTTGATGTTGCCGTTGGGCAATATATACCAGGTCGTCATAACGTAATAGTAAAGGATCGAAGGCAACTTATGCGTATCGTTATACCGGACGATTACCAGGACTGCGTACGGCATCTGGACTGCTTCGCGAAGCTTGCAGCCGCCCATGGCATCAGACATGACATCACAATCTTCAATGATAGCGTCACCGATCTCGACGCATTGGCGGCCCGCTTTGCCGGGGCCCAGGCTCTGGTGTTGATCCGCGAACGAACGCGCATTACGGCCTCCCTGCTGGACCGTCTGCCCGACTTGAAAATGATCAGCCAGACCGCCAAGGTCTCCGGCCATATTGATCTGGCCGCTTGCACCGAACGCGGTATAGCGGTGGCTGAAGGTTCCGGCGATCCTACCTCCACGGCGGAACTGACGTGGGCATTGATCATGGCCAGCCGCAGACACGTGTTGGCCGAAGCCAACCGCCTGAATAATGGGCGGTGGCAAGGCTTCCTGGGCCAGCAATTGCGTGGGCAGACAATCGGTATATGGGGCTATGGCCGCATCGGCAAGCTGGTGGCTGGCTACGCCAGGGCATTTGGCATGAACGTCTGGATCTGGGGCCGTACCGGCTCCATGACGCGCGCCCAGGCCGACGGTTACGATATAGCTCCTACGCGCGAACGTTTCTTCTCGGATAGCGACGTTATTTCGGTGCATCTGAGGCTGAACGAGGAAACCGTCGGTATCGTGCAGCAAATGGACCTCACCGCCATGAAGCAGACGGCCCTGTTCGTCAATACCAGTCGGGCCGAGCTCGTTGCGCCCAGTGCATTGACTGCGGCGCTGGATGCAGGCCGGCCCGGCTTCGCCGCGGTCGATGTGTACGAAGAAGAGCCCGTGCTCGGCGCCAGGCACCCCTTGCTCAATCGCGAAAACGTGCTGTGCACGCCTCACATTGGCTATGTTGAACGCGAAAATTACGAGCTTTACCTGGGTACTGCTTTCGACAATCTTCTGGCTTACGCTGCCGGACGGCCGGTCAATCTGGCCAACCCGGAAGCGCTCAAGCAGAAATAGCCGCATATGACTCTTCCACAGGACTTTATTTGATGTCGCCCATTGCTTATGGGGCGACGAGACCCTTTGCCGGTATTGCGTTTCTTGTGCTGTCGACATGGGCGCTTTCCGGACTGGATGCCAGCGGCAAATGGGTGATGGCAGCCGGCGTTTCCTTGCTCATGCTTTGCTGGGTGCGCTACGTCGTGCATTTCTTGCTGGTCCTGGGGCTGGTGCTGCCGACGCGGGGGCGGGGGGTCTTGCGCAGCGTGCGGCCCGGAGCACAATTACTGCGCGGTTCAGTGATGTTGCTGGCCACTTTGTCATTCTTCAATACATTGCGCTATCTGCCGCAAGCGGAAGCGACCGCCATCAACTTTCTGGCGCCATTGATCATGTTGTCGCTGGCTCCCTGGCTGCTTAAGGAACCCGCGCGCATTTCACGGTGGGTGGGCGCGGCCGGCGGTTTTATCGGAGTACTGATCATTATCCGTCCTGACGGAGGGTTGGACCCCACGGGGACGATTTTCGGCCTCATCACCGCGTTCCTGTTTGCCGGGCAGTTTATTGCGACGCGGCGCGTCGCCGTCGATGATCCATTCACGACGCTGATCTGGAGCGGAGCGGTGGGCAGCGTATGCCTTACGGTGGCGCTGCCTTTCATATGGCCGGCGGCATGGCCATTCCTCGCAGCACTGAATCCCTGGCATTGGCTTGTCCTCGTGTCGACCGGCTTCTGGGGGGCCGCAGGACACTTGCTGCAGATCCAGGCCTATCGTCATGCCCCGGCTTCCATGCTGGCTCCTTTCATCTACTTGCAGATTATTAGCGCGGCAACGCTGGGATGGTTGATCTGGGGCCAGTTTCCCGACGCCTTGACGTGGGCGGGCATCGCCATCATCTGTGCAAGTGGTGCATCGCTGGGGCTCTGGGAATGGCGCGACAGCCGGCGACGACTTTAGCGTGCCGTGTTGGCGTCAGCACTGCCTTAGTACCATCGGCGATATCACCCGGACGTCGTTGACTTTATAATCGCCGCATGACGAAAAAAATTCTTATTATTCGTACGTCTTCGCTGGGTGACCTGGTCCATATGCTGCCGGCAGTATCCGATATTGCCCGGCATGTGCCTGGCGCCCAAATAGATTGGATCGTGGAAGAGAATTTTGCCGAAATTCCCTCCTGGCACCCGGCAGTGCACGAGGTGATACCCGTGGCCCATCGGCGATGGCGCAAGCACTGGTGGTCGGCCGAAACACGCAAGGCACGTGCCGCATTGCGCAAGAACCTGGATGCCCGCCGCTACGACATCGTGCTCGACATGCAAGCGCTCATGAAATCGGTCTGGCTGGTACGGCAGACACACGGTACGCGTCATGGCCTGGATCGGCGGTCTGCACGTGAACCTCTCGCCTCTTTCTTCTATGACGTCAAGCATACGGTCAATTTCTGGCAGCCTGCAGTGAAGCGCCAACGAGAACTGGCCGCCGCCGCGCTAGGGTATACCTACGATGGCGAGCCGGACTTCGGCCTGCACGGAATCACCGACGGAGTCCAGGTGCAGCCCTATGCCGTCATCATGCCTTCCGCCAGTCGCGACGATAAGCTCTGGCCGCAAGAGGCCTGGCATAAAGTATTCGGCCGCCTGCATGAGCACGGCCTTGATCTGAAGCTGCTGTCGGGCAGCCCTTCTGAAACGGAAAGGGCCACCCAACTCGTCGCGGGCAATTCGCGCGCGTTAGTGCTTCCGCGCATGGATCTCTCCAATGTTGCAAAGGTCCTTGCCGGAGCGCGTATCATGGTGGGGCTCGATAGCGGCCTTACCCACTTATCGGCCGGCCTCGGGCGCCCCACCATAGGTATCTACAAAGCGTCCACACCGGTAAGAACACCGCTCGAAGGGCCGGCATACACCGCCAGCCTTGGTGAACGTGGCAATGAGCCGTCGGCCGAAACGGTCTTGAGCGCGGTGGATCAAGCGCTGGCGTTCGATGAATCGGCCCACGCCGATTTTCCTGGCGGTAATGCTCCTACGAAGGCTGTTGGCCCGCCTTTCGACTGAATGACTTGTCCGGCATGCGTGGACTAGACTTTCATCATCCGCTGTTCGTGTTCAGGCATTGGCATACCATTTGAACCTTTTTACCTACTCCCTTATCGTCCGCTTGCTTACGCCAGCCTTGCTAGGCTGGATGGCTATGCGCGCCCGCCGTTCCGGTCGCAATTGGGGGGTATGCTCGGGAGCCCGATTCGGTCGATATGCGCAAAGCAGCAGCCTGGCCAGCCCGATCTGGGTGCATGCTGTAAGCCTCGGAGAGACCCGTGCAGCACAGCCATTTATCCAGGCCCTGCTCGATCAGGGTGTAACGGTATTGCTCACCCACATGACAGTGACGGGACGCGATGAGGGCATCCGAAGCTTCGCCGAGGCCATAAAGCAGGGCAGGTTGGTGCAGGAATGGCTGCCCTACGATTTTCCCGGCAGCACTCGGCGGTTCATGGCACATTACCGGCCGGGCGCCGGCGTGCTGATTGAGCGCGAGGTATGGCCCAATCTGCTGAATGCCGCGCGCAGCCATCGTGTACCCATGATATTGGCCAGCGCGCGGTTCTCAGACCGATCATTGCGGCATAGCCTGCATGCCGGTCGCGTAATGAATGACGCTTATGCCAGCTTCACGGCCGTGTATGCGCAGACCTTGCACGATGCGCAGCGCCTGGAGCAGGCCGGTGCGTCCGCAGTCCGCGTTTCAGGTAATTTCAAATTCGATATTTCGTTGCCGCAGGAAAAGATACTGCGTGGGCGGCAGTTTGCCGCAGCCTTGCCGCGGAAAATCGTCGTCATTGCCAGTACCCGCGAGGGCGAAGACGAAATGTTCGTCAATGCCATCGTGCGTCAAGTGAAGCGTGCACAAGCCCAGGGTATCGATATCGAGGAACAGGTGCTTTATTGCCTGATTCCGCGTCATCCCGAAAGATTTGAACAGGCTGCCCAGCTGCTCGCCAATGCCGATCTTCCATTTGTCAGACGCTCAGATTTTCTGGACATGGGCGATTGCACCGCAAGCACTCTAAAGGCTTGTTGCAGCGCCGCAGTCTTGCTGGGCGATAGCCTGGGTGAGATGCCACGCTATTACGCGATGGGACAGGTGGCTATTGTGGCGGGAAGCTTTGCGCCACTGGGTGGACAGAACCTGATTGAAGCGTGCGCCATCGGCGTGCCTGTCCTGGTCGGCCCCCATACACGCAACTTCGAACAGGCTGTCGTGGACGCTATCGACGAAGGGGCTGCGATGCGCGTTACAGACGCTGAATCCGCCTTGCAAGCGGCGGGACAATTGCTGGCAGACCCACAACGATTGACCCGTATGGGTCAGGCTGGAGAGCACTGGGTGCGCAAGCACACCGGCGCCGTGGCGCGCGTGCTTGCCGGCCTGAACGAAATCAAAAACTCAACCTGGCAGCCTTAAAGCCCATGGTACTTGCGGCCCAGCTCGAGCGTGGCTTCGAAGAAACCAGCCTTGCTTCCACAGTCATATCGCCGGCCTTCATACTCCAGACCGAATACGGCTCGCGCTTGCAATAAGCTGGCGATTCCGTCGGTGAGCTGGATCTCGCCACCCACTCCAGCCTGTGTCTGACGCAAGTGCTCGAAAATTTCCGGCTCAAGCACGTAGCGGCCCACGACCGCCAGCGTCGAAGGTGCCAGCGAAGGGTCGGGCTTTTCAACCATGCCGTGCAGGCGCATGGTCTTTTCGTTGACAGCCTCGCCGGAAATGATTCCGTATTTATTCGTGTGCTCGCGTTCGATATTCTGAATTGCCAACACACTACCATCCTGCTGATGGGCGGCCTCGACGAGCTGTTGCGTTACCGATGTCTTGGAATCGATCAGGTCATCGGCGAGCAGCACGACGAACGGTTCGTTGCCCACGATGGGTGCGGCGCATAACACTGCGTGCCCCAGCCCCAGCGGTGTTTGTTGCCGGGTGTAGATGCAGCTGACGTAAGAGGGAATGATGTCGCGTATGGCTGCGAGAAGTTCGGTCTTGTTCTTGGCTTCCAGATCGGCCTCGAGCTCAGGCACGCGATCGAAATGGTCTTCAATTGCACGCTTGTTGCGACCGGTGATGAAAATAAGGTCCGTTATGCCTGCCGCGATGGCCTCCTCGACGGCGTACTGGATGAGTGGCTTGTCGACGATGGGCAACATTTCTTTCGGCATGGCTTTGGTCGCCGGCAGAAATCGTGTGCCCATGCCAGCCACGGGGAAAACAGCTTTACGGATTGGTTTCATTTGCGGTCGGTCGTTCCATTGTTGTGCGGAGTCAAAATCATACGCTATGTGGCCCTTTGAGCCCGGCTTTTCAGCAACCGCCATGCCCATCGTGTTCCCTGAACATACTATGCCACGGACGCATCCGGAGACATTCGTCGTACAGCCGGGGCTTTGATATATTATGGCGGTGTTTGGTGCGGCACATCAGCAGTGCCATTACAGGCAGCCGGGGCAATTGTCATGCGTTTTCTTTTCCTGATCGTTCTCATCGCCAATGTGGGCGCGCTGGCCTATGGACAGGGCTTTTTCGGCACACCTCCCAGCGAACGGGGACGCGAGCCGCGCCAGCTGTCCGAGCGCAACCAGCAGGCCATCACCCTGGGTCAGCCGCTGGAACCGGGGCAATTACGCTAGAGCAGTTCCGCAGCCAAGCGAGCAAGCCCGTCCAATACGGGACTGTGCAACCACCTGATGGGCTCGGACTTGAACCCAAGGTCATTTCGGGATCTCGCCAGCAGCCGTTGTACCTCAGCTTCGACTATATTCCAGCCGCCTCCGGTACTGTAGACGACCGGTGGCGTACCAAATATCTCCAGTCCTTCACGCCACTGGCGCAACACGGCACCAGCCTGGGCGGCCGCAATGCCGGTCGCTATTGCCCGGTGGGTGTGAGTGGGAAACGCGACCGCTACGCCTTTTCCTTCGGGCAGATTGGCAGTGCCGGCGGCCAGCGATGTACGCATCAATTCGGGGCCTGGCAAGATCAGTCCACCATGGAACAGGCGGACGCCATCAGGGGCATTTCGAGGACCCAGGGTATCCAGCGTGGTGGCGGTTCCAAAGGTCGCCAACATTGCAGCGTCATCGGTATGCCGGGCCAGGCCTATCATCGACACCCACCGGTCAGCCCCAAGTTGCCCGGCGTCCTCATAGGCGTTCCTGACCCCTCCGGCCATGCGCCGGCTCTCCACCCATCGTATCTCCAGTGAATGGTCGCGCCGCAAGGTTTCAGCAAGGCTGCGTCCCACGTCAGGGCCCGCCACATTGACGCCTATGGCCGCAAGGGGGGCGGATTCGAGCTGATTCGCCCATGATCGAAGTTCGGCCATATCGGCATGGCGCAATGCCAAGGCTACCTTTTCGCGTCGGCCCGAGGCGGAATCCAGCCAGCCGATCTTTATCCGGGTATTTCCGGCATCGATCAACAAGATCAAAGCTTTGCTCCCTGGGCGCGCACCGAAACGTCGCCAACGGAAACCGGTGTCTCGCCAAGGGGTGTGCGCACCAGCAATTGCCCACGATCATTCACGCCGCAAGCAATGCCGGCGTGTGTCAATCGGCCCTCGTCCAGTATGTTTATGTGCTGCCCCGCCAGTATGTCGACGTCTGCATAGCGCTGCGGGAATCCGGTAAATCCGCGTGCCGTAACATCGTTCAGGCTGGTATACCAGGCATGCGCAATGCCGGCCACGATATCGACCGCATTCGCACTGGCGGCATGCGTATCCTCTTTTCCAATTTCGGACCAGTCCGCCACTTGACGGTCCAGGGATTGGCTCAGTGCCCGCGCGTCGTTCAGGTTGATGCCCATGCCGATAACGGCGACGTAATGGTCCGCCGAAAGTCGTGATGTCCCGGCGCGTGTGACCTCCACGAGTATTCCGGCGAGCTTGGCGAGCCGCCATTGGATGTCGTTAGGCCACTTCATGTTCAGTTGCCGGCGCAGCGTCGGCTGGATCAGGCAGCGCAGCGCCTCGCACGCAGCCAGCCCAGCCAATGGGGATAGGGCTGGGAGTTGCTGCGATGGCAGGAACACGTCAAAAGCGCAGGAAAACATGAGATTGGCGTCAGCCCGATTCTGCCAGCTGCGTCCTGCCCGGCCGCGTCCGCGCTCCTGCAAATGGGCGCCCAGCAGCCATGGGCGCGCGAGCGGCCCGTCATTCGAGCGGGCCTTGGCCATGAGGTCGGCATTCGTTGATTGCGTGCTCTGTACCCAGGTAATCTGACGGAAATTCGGCAGCGCGTCCGTCAAGGCAGCCTGTAGCTGCGCAGGTAGCGGCATGGATGGAGAAGAGGGGGTAGGCATTAATTCGTAACGTTGGGTGGCGTAGAATGATCGGGCCTCCGTTATAACTCAAACCGCCTACCATGCAAGCTCGTACCGTGAAAATTTCCTTCCAGGGCGCAGCCGGCCCGATTGACTGTGTGCTGGATATCCCCATGGGTACGCCTCGGGGATGGGCGCTGGTGCTCCATCCGCATCCCTTGCATGGTGGCGCGCGCGAGAACAAAATCGTCACAACAATAGCTCGTGCCTGCGTACAGAGCGGACTGGTAGCCGTACGGCCCAACTTCCGCGGAGTCGGCGAGTCGGCTGGGGAATTCGACAAGGCGGTAGGTGAAACTGCCGATATGCTGCATTTGGCAGAGCAGTTTGAAAAGGCGTATCCCGATGAAGCGGCCGGCAAATGGGTGCTGGCCGGTTTTTCGTTCGGCACATCGGTGGCCGCGCAAGTGTATTCGCAACGGCTTGAGCAGGCTGGAAAAATTCCTGATGCGCTTTTGCTGGCCGGCTCCGCGGTGGATCGCTTCAAATTTCGTGACATCCACGTTCCCGCTGACACCTTCCTGGTGCACGGAGAGATCGATGAAGTGGTGCCATTGACAGAGGCAATGGAGTTCGCGCGTGAACACGCCTTGCCCATGGTCGTCGTACCGGACGCCAGTCATTTCTTTCATGGCAAGCTTATTATTCTTCGCCAGCTTATCGAGCAGCGCCTGGCGGCGGTTTGATGACCAGGTTGTGTAACACCTCGTTGGCCACTTCCGGTTTCAATTTCTTTCTTTTTAATGTTGAAACATCACGTTGCCGGTCGCAATAGGCTGGCTGCTCTGCCTATAATAGTTGCCTTGCGCCGTTTGTCTTCCCGGCCGATATTCTTTACGATATGGCGATGATCATCACAAAACACCGTTTTAAATTCTCACGAATCTCACATTTTCTCGCGGGATTGACGCTTGTTGTCTCGCCCATCTGCGCCACTGCTCAAACTACATCTTCTCCCACACCGGCGCCTGTGCCTGCCGAAACCACGGCGACCGGGCAGGCCGCTTCGGTCGGCGTTCTTGTCGACGGCACCGTCATGGTCGGCGAACTGGCCACGGTGCCAGCGCCAACCCTCACCGCGCGCGCCTGGCTTACGCTTGATGTGAACAGCGGGCAGTTCATTGCGTCGCAAAATCCCGACGAGAAAGTCGAGCCTGCCTCGCTGACGAAGCTCATGACGGCTTATCTGGTGTTCGAGGCAATCGAAGACAAGCGCCTGTCGCTCGACCAGACCGTAAACATATCCGAGAAGGCCTGGAAGACTGAAGGCTCGCGCATGTTTGTCAAGCCCAATACGCAAGTGTCTGTCAGCGATCTCCTTCAAGGACTGATCGTGCAATCGGGCAACGATGCTACCGTTGCACTTGCCGAAGCGGTTGCCGGAAGCGAAACCGCTTTTGTTGCCTTGATGAACGAAGAAGCTGCAAAGCAGGGCCTGAAGGATACCCATTTCGTCAACTCCACGGGCTTGCCAGATCCTGCCCACCTGACAACGGTGCGCGATCTTGCCGTCATGGCCAAGAACATCGTCACCAAGCACCCGCAACATCTGCACTATTACAGCCAAAAAGAATTCACCTACAACAAGATCAAGCAAAATAACCGCAACCGGCTACTTTGGACTGATCCTACGGTCGACGGCCTGAAGACCGGGCATACCTCGTCGGCCGGCTATTGCCTGGTCGCTACCGCCCTGCGCGATGGCCGCCGTGTCGTATCGGTCATTGTGGGGGCAAGCAGTGATGGCGCGCGCATCGAGAACAGCCTGAAGTTATTGAACTGGAGCTTCCAGAACTTCGACACCATCAAGTTGTTCGACAACACCAAGCCCGCGGTGATGGCCCGTGTTTGGGAAGGCCAGGCCGAGACAGTGGGCCTGGGTGGCCTGGAGCCGATGTGGGTCACGGTGCCCCGAGGCAAGGGCCCCGAGGTCAAGCCGGTTGCTCAATACACACAGCCGTTGATTGCTCCGCTGAAGAACGGCGCCAAGGTCGGCACCGTATCGTTGTCGCTCGACGGCAAATTGCTGCGTCAGGAATCCCTGTATGTACTTGACGACGTCCCCGAAGCAGGCTTCTTCGGCCGGATGTACGACAAGGTTCGTTTGATGTTTGAATAATAAGGCTGATTAATGATTCCCGATGTCGATGGCAATAGTATCGTTTACTTGAATGGCGACTATGTTCGTCTGGAAGACGCCAAGATCTCCGTGCTTGATCGCGGATTCATTTTCGGCGATGGTATTTATGATGTGGTGCCTGCCTATGATGGCAAGCCTTTTCGCATGGATGGGCACCTGGCACGCCTTGAACGCAGCTTGGCCGCCATCGACATCAAGGTAGACCTCGGGCGCAGCGATTGGGAACAAATCGTCCAGAATCTGATCGACCGCTCTGGTCTGGGCGACTGCATGGTTTACATCCAGCTTACGCGGGGCGTGGCCAAGCGGGATCACGGTTTCCCCAAAAATGCGACCCCTACCGTTTTTTGCATGGTTTCGCCATTCATTCGGCCCGGCGCGGCGGCGCGCGAACAGGGCCTCAGCGTAATCGGCATCCCCGATGTGCGCTGGCTGCGCTGTGAAATCAAGTCGATTTCCTTACTGGGTAACGTACTGGCCAAGCAGCAGGCGGTCGAGGCAGGCGTCGATGAAGTCGTGCAGTTTCGTGACGGTTATCTGTCCGAAGGCGCGTCCTGCAATATATGGGTGGTCAAAGACGGCGTGCTGTTCGCGCCGCCACGCAGCAACCTTATTCTGGAAGGCATACGCTATGGCCTGATCGAAGAACTCGCGGCCGCTGCGGGCATCCAGTTCAATGCGCGTCCGGTTTCCCAGCACGAAGTCGAGAACGCCGATGAACTCATGTTGTCGTCGGCCACCAAAGAGATTCTGCCCATCACGTCCTATAACGGCAAGCCTGTTGGTACGGGAAAGCCAGGCAATATTTATGCATTGCTGCGGGCCGGCTACGACAAGGCCATCGCGGCACTTTGATGTCAAGGCCATGAACCGCGAAATCCCACCTGAAGACTCTCTCATCGAGTATCCCAGCGACTTTCCCATCAAGGTCATGGGAAAGACCCATCCTGATTTCGCCCAAACCTTGACGGCGGTAGTCCTGGAGTTCGACCCCGGTTTCAACCCTGCCACCATCGAGATGCGCCCCAGCAAGGCGGGCAATTACCTCGGGCTCACCTTCACGGTGCGCGCGACTTCGCGCCAGCAGCTTGACGAGTTGTACCGTGCGCTGCATGCGCATCCTATGGTTTCCATTGTTTTATAGGCATCGTCCGCCGCAATGAACGAATCGAAATGGTGGCCGCGCCCCGCTCCTTACCTGGAAGTATGGGAGGCCATGCGCCAATACACTGAGGCGCGCGACTCGCAAACGCCGGACGAAATCTGGCTCGTCGAGCACACCCCTGTATATACGCTGGGCCAGGCGGGCAAGCCCGAACATATCCTCAATAGCGGGGCCATTCCGGTGGTCAAGTGTGATCGAGGCGGGCAGGTCACCTATCATGGTCCCGGACAGGTCGTAGCCTATTGCCTTATCGACCTTCGCCGGTTGGGTATTTTCGCCAAAGAGTATGTGTCCTTACTGGAAAGCGTGGCCATCCAGGTGCTGAATGAACTGGGCGTAAACGGTGCCAGCCTTAAGCCTGGCGCGCCCGGTGTGTATGTACCAGGAGACAATAACCAACTGGCCAAGATCGCGGCCCTGGGTATAAAGATACGCAATGGCTACGCGTATCATGGACTGGCCTTGAACGTCGACATGGACCTCGCACCATTCGCCGGCATCAATCCTTGTGGGTATGAAGGATTGCAGACCATCGATGTGATAGGGTGCGGAGTAGCGGCTGACGTGGTGACGGCAGGGAATCTGCTGGCCGTGCGCCTCGTACAGGCTTTCAGTGGCTATCATCAAACCGTACCGGCCTGATACCGGTCCGGACCAACCGGAGACGAACAATGACTGCAGAAAGCCCCATTCTATTGTCAGATCGAACTGACGGCGTCCTGACGCTGACATTGAATCGTCCAGACCAGTTCAATGCCTTGTCGGAAGAACTGCTCGGTGCGTTGCAGACTCAGCTCGACGCTGCTGCGCGGGACGAAGCGCTGCGCTGCGTTGTGCTGGCCGCTGCCGGTCGCGCATTCTGCGCGGGCCATGATCTCAAGCAGATGCGCGCCACACCGGATCAGCAGTATTACCAGCGATTGTTTGAACAGTGCGGCCGTGTCATGCAGACTATCGTGAATCTGCCGGTGCCGGTAATCGCCAAGGTTCACGGCACGGCGACCGCGGCGGGTTGTCAGCTCGTGGCCAGCTGCGATCTTGCCATCGCATCGGATTCAGCAAAGTTCGCCGTGTCTGGCATCAACGTGGGCCTGTTCTGCTCCACGCCGGCCGTCGCGTTGACCCGAAACGTTCCGGCCAAGAAAGCGTTTGAAATGCTCATTACAGGCCAGTTCATCAGTGCGGACGATGCCGTGGGGTATGGCTTGATCAATCATGCTGTCGCCGCCGATCAGCTGGACGTCGCGGTGCATTCCCTCGTCCAGGCCATTTGTTCCAAGAGTCCGGTGGCGGTGCGTACCGGCAAGGCCATGTATCACCGCCAGCGCGGCATGAGCCTTGGCGACGCCTACGATTTCGCGGGGCAGGTCATGGCGGAAAACATGATGGCCGATGATGTCTCCGAAGGCATCGATGCGTTCATGCAGAAGCGCAAACCGGTCTGGGAAGGCCGTTGACGCAACAGGGGGATTAGGCAGCCTCGCCCGCAGAGGGGTAAAATGCCGTCTTACAGTCGTGTCTTGGCCTGGCGCAAGTCGCTTGCACCGCGGGGCACGCGCTGATCTTTTCACCCGAAGGCCAGTGGCGTGAAGCACGCCACGGCTCTTGAGCATGAAGCCCTGCGCTTCATTGCAGGAAACCGTATGACTACTCCGCTTGATCAGGCAACAGAACGCAAGCCTACTGTGCGTCCCGCTCCCTACGACCCAACGCAAAAGCAAAAGTCGGCCGAGAAAACGTCGCGCATTCCCATCAAGGTCGTGCAGACAGAACGCTTGAAGAAACCCGAGTGGATACGCGTCAAGGCGGCTGCGCCCGGCTCGCGTTTTCACGATATCAAGCGTATTCTTCGCGAGCATAATTTGCACACCGTCTGCGAAGAAGCATCGTGTCCGAATATCGGCGAATGTTTCGGAAAGGGCACGGCCACCTTCATGATCATGGGCGATAAATGCACGCGACGCTGCCCATTCTGTGATGTCGGTCATGGCCGCCCCGATCCGCTCGATACCGAAGAGCCGGTCAACCTGGCACGCAGCATCGCCGCCATGAAACTTTCCTATGTGGTGATCACCTCCGTCGATCGCGACGATTTACGCGACGGCGGCGCCGCTCATTTCGTAGAGTGCATACGCAAGGTGCGTGAATTGTCGCCGACGACCCGAATCGAAGTGCTCGTTCCCGATTTCCGTGGCCGGCTGGATCGCGCATTGGGCATACTCAACGAGAACCCGCCAGACGTCATGAACCACAACCTCGAAACCGTGCCACGTCTGTACAAGCAGGCGCGTCCCGGCTCCGATTATCACCATTCGCTCAAGTTGCTGTCCGACTTCAAGGCTTTGCATCCCGGCGTGTCAACCAAGTCCGGCCTGATGCTCGGCCTCGGGGAAACCGATGAAGAAATCCTCGACGTCATGCGCGATCTACGTGCCCACAACGTGGACATGCTTACCATAGGGCAATATCTGCAGCCTTCCGCGCATCATCTGCCGGTGCTTCGTTATGCGCATCCCGACATCTTCGCCATGCTGGAGCGCGAAGCGTATGCCATGGGATTCAGTCATGCCGCGGTCGGCGCCATGGTGCGCTCGTCCTATCATGCCGATGAACAGGCGCACGCCGCCGGAGTCGCCTGAAGCCGGTCTGTGGTTGTCCCTGATCCTTGCGCTGGAACAACGATCTTTTCTTCAAGTAGGCGTTCAATACCCATGTAGCACCGGTCTGCCGGCCACCGGATTGCCGGCCACCGGATTGCCGGCCACCGGATTGCCGGCCACCGGTCTGCCGGCATACATACAGGGTATTGAACATGAAGAAACCTAATCGAATCGCTGCCTTTGTCTTGACTACACTCATAGCCGGCTGCGGCATGGTGAGCGAAGAACCGAAATCCGCAAAGACGGATCAAGACGATATCGCGCTCATCAAGGCAGGCGAACTCAGCTATTTTCCAGCCGGCGATTTCCTGCGTAACGGCAATCCCGTAAGCCCTGCAATGACCACCTTGCGATTCGATCGCGATTTCGAAATCATGAAGCGACAGGTCAGCCAGGCGGAGTACCAGCAATGCGTCCTCGCGGGTGCCTGCAAAAAACTCGACAAGGCGCAGCGCGGCGCCGTTGCGCCGAATTTGCCCGCCGTGGGCATAAGCTGGCGTGATGCCACTGATTACGCCGCCTGGTATTCTGCCGTCAAGGGCTATACCTATCGTTTGCCCACCTACGCGGAATGGGTGTATGCCGCAGGCTCCATGTATAAGGAAGACGTCATTGTCGACAGTTCCGATCCTGGCGACCCGGCTCAACGGTGGTTAATGGAGTACAAGCTCGAGACCCAGCGCAAATCCACGGTCGATGGCACCCCGCGACCTTTCGGCAGCTTTGGCAGCAATGCCGCAGGCGTTTCAGACATGGTAGGTAATGTGTGGGACTGGACCGATACCTGCCACACCCGCCAGCATGTCGACCAAAACGGTGCCGGCCTATTGCCGCCGGCGGAGAACTGCGGCATACGGGCGGTTGCGGGAAGACACCGCAGCTATATTTCCGACTTCATCAGGGACCCCAAGGGCGGGGCATGCTCGGTAGGCGTGCCACCCAGCAACCTGGGCTTTCGCCTCGTACGCGTTCCGGCATTCTCCGGGGGCTAGACCTTGGCGTCGGTGGGCTGTGGCGTTGATGTATGGGGACCCTCGGCCAGCCGTATCAGGTTGTCCACCGCGCACACCACAATCCGCTTTCGTCCGCTGATGACAAGCCCTCGATCCTTCCAGGCACTCAGCAGGCGGCTTACGGTATGAAGAGTCGTTCCGGTCATCTCGGCAATATCCTGGCGCGTGATGGGGAAGTCAATAACGATGCCTTCGGGCGTTTGTCGCCCGGATTGATCCACCAGTCGCAATATGGCGCGTGCCACCCGCTGTTCCACCTCTTCAGTGGAAAGTTCCTGTATTCGCGCGTGTGCATCGTGCAATCGCTGTCCGACTGTTTGCAAGGCATTCGAAGCGAAGTGCGGATTGGTCGCGGTGAAATCATCCCATTCAGTCGACGGCCAGCTGAGAGCCAGGCTTTCCTGCACGGCAAGTGTCGATGCCGGATAGTTGGGGCGCCGCATGGCCCTGGCGATCCCGAATACATCTCCGGGATTGACATACCGGACTACGACTTGTTCGCCGTCTGGCGTGACCTGCACCACTTTCAGGTGGCCATGCAGCAGGACGAAGAAGCGGTCGGCCACCTCACCCTGGCGAAAGGCGGCGTCGCCGGTAAGGAGACGGTACACCTGCGCCGTCTCGAGTATTGAGTCCAGGGCGGCATCAGACAAAGACTTGAACAGATCCAGATTCTTTATAAGAGACCTATTCAGATTTGACGGCATTGACTGTCCATGCGAAGGATAGGGGAATTCGATTCTACCATTGGCGTCAGTCGGCGAGATAAATGACAGAAATCACTTATTAGTGAAAACCCGCAGAAATGTGCTTGCGAGTTTGCGCTGCAGCAAAGAACGGCCTCAGGTAAAGGTTTCAAATGGAAACATAGATCAAGAGTACTGAATTCCCGTTCGCCAGCAGTCGAACATTTATCGTAAGCGGAGCTTCATCATGGAACGTCGTTCATTTCTAAAAACAGCCAGCCTGGGCGCTATGGCAGGTACAGCCGCAATGGTGGCTCCAGCAATGGCCAAAGGCAAGTCCGCCCCCGTCGCCGAAAAGTTTCTGTCAGAGCCCGAAATTGCGAAGCTCAAACGCGTGAAGGTAGACCTTGTCGCACCGCCCATGGTGCACAAGCACGAGCAAGTCGCCAGCGGCGCGCCGCGCATCGTCGAATTCCGCATGGAGATCGAAGAGAAGAAGATGGTGATCGACGACAAGGGAACCACCTTGCAAGCGATGACCTTCAACGGATCCATGCCCGGCCCCACCTTGGTGGTCAGCGCCGGCGACTATGTTGAATTGACCTTGGTCAACAAGGCCAGCAATGCCATGCCGCACAATGTGGATTTCCACGCTGCAACCGGAGCCCTGGGCGGCGCCAAGCTGACGAATGTCAATCCCGGAGAGCAAGTCACTCTGCGTTTCAAGGCCGACCGGCCCGGCACCTTCGTTTACCACTGCGCACCGGAAGGTATGGTGCCTTGGCATGTGGTGGCCGGCATGAGCGGCACCCTGATGGTGTTGCCGCGCGACGGTCTGAAAGATCCGGCTGGCAATCCATTGCGCTACGACACTGTTTACACCATAGGTGAGTTCGACCTGTACATCCCGAAAGACGAGAACGGAAAGTACAAAGACTACAAAACCCTGTCCGAAAGCTATGGCGATACGGTGGAGGTCATGCGCAAACTTGTCCCTTCCCATATCGTATTCAATGGCAAGGTTGGCGCACTGACCGGTGAAGGCGCCCTGAAGGCAAAGGTTGGTGAAACTATCCTGCTTATCCACTCCCAGGCAAATCGTGATACGCGTCCACACTTGATCGGCGGGCATGGCGACTGGGTCTGGGAAACCGGCAAGTTTGCCAATCCGCCGGAAAAAGACTTGGAAACCTGGTTCATTCGTGGCGGATCCGCAGGCGCAGCGCTCTACACCTTCAAACAGCCTGGTGTCTATGCCTACCTCAACCACAACCTGATCGAAGCATTTGAACTGGGCGCCGCCGGCCATATCGTGGTCGAAGGAAAGTGGAACGACGATTTGATGAAGCAGATCAAGGCACCCGGTCCCATTGTTGCCTGATCATTCAAATGGCAATGTCGCCATGCAGGTTGGCCATCGAAACGGTCAGCCTACAAAGTAACTCTACGAAAGCGGCCTGCAGCGTGCGGGCCGGCTAAACCCGCTCTTGGAGATGAATATGTTGAAGTCCGTTCATGTTGCCCTGACTCTCGCCATTTCGGCCGGCCTGGCGCCTTTTGCCGCCACTGTTGCCGCCGAGACGGTGAACCCGGCCGGCGAGAAGCTCTACAAGACAGCGTGCATAGCGTGTCACAGCACTGGCGTGGCCAATGCCCCCAAGGTAGGCAACAAAGATGCCTGGGCGCCGCTTATTGCCAAAGGCATGGATTCCATGATGGCGATCGCCTTGAAAGGCAAGGGCGCGATGCCGCCACGGGGCGCCTCGTCGGCCGACGACGCCACGCTGAAAGCCGCCGTCGAATACATGGTGTACGCATCCCGCTAAGGGCTTGCTGCCCCCCACACAGCCGGTTTCGCTGTGGTTTCCCATAAACGACGTATGTCATCGTTCCTCGGGAAAATACCGATATTTAAACCAGAACAGCTATATACACTGGCTCCATGCCGATAGGCGTGGGGCTTTTTCGCATTGCCTTGTTTTATTCGCCTACCCCCGTATCCATCCAGAAGAGGGCAGCATAAACATGACGTCGATACGTAAAACACTGTTTCTTTCCGCCATTGCGGCCAGCTTTTTCACTATGGCAGGCATCACGCAGGCGCGCGACCTCACCATAGCCTTGCGTTCCGAGCCCAGTTCCATGGACCCTCAGTTCCACTCGCTGACGCCCAATACGCAGATGTCGGAAACCCTTTTCGACCCGTTGGTGCGCACTGACGCCAAGGCTCAACCGGTCGCCAGCCTGGCAGAATCATGGACAATCGACGGCAACGTCTGGACGTTCAAGCTGCGCTCCAATGTAAAGTTTGCGGACGGCTCGCCATTCACATCGGACGACGTATTGTTTACCTATGCCCGCGTGCCCCTGGTACCCAATAGCCCATCATCCTATTCGCTCTACCTCAGTGCCGTCGAGAAAGTCGAGGCGCCCGACCCCTTGACCGTCAAAATCACTACCAAGGGAGCATCGCCGGTGTTGTTGGCCAACCTGTCCATGATTCCCATCATGTCCAGAAAGGCCGCCTCCGGCCCGGCGCCTGAAGGCAAGACCACGGTCGAGCTCAATCGTGGTGACGGGCTGGTGGGTACCGGACCCTACAAGTTTGTTTCCTGGAAGCGCGGTGCCGAAATCGTGTTCGAACGCAATGACCTGTATTGGGGCGAAAAGCCCGAATGGGACCGGGTCATCTACAGGCCCATCTCCAATTCAGCGGCGCGTGTAGCCGCGCTTCTGGCGGGAGATGTCGACCTTATCGAGGACCCACCAACTGACGACCTCCCCAAGCTCAAGAGCGACAAGAACCTGTACGTGCAGGAAACACCTTCGGTACGCGTGATTTACATTGCGCTTAACCAAGGCAAGGAAGTGCCCCCGGGCATGTCGGGCACAAATGACAAGAACCCGCTGACCGACAAGCGCGTGCGCGAGGCACTGTCGCTCGCCATAGACCGCCAGGCTATCGTGGAACGCATCATGGGGGGCTCAGCCCAGCCTGCCGGCAATTTGCTGGCGTATCCTGGTTTCGGAACATCCGAGAAACTCTCAAAAGCGGTGGCTGCCGATCCTGCCAGGGCAAAAAAACTGTTGGCCGAGGCTGGCTATCCCGAGGGCTTCACGGTCAGCCTGGGTTCTCCGGCAGGGCGCTATACGAACGACCAACGTATTGCGCAAGCCGTGGCGTCCATGTGGGCACGCATAGGTGTGAAGGCCAACGTCGAAACCATGGCACCTCCGGTATTCTTCAAGAAGCGCGATAGCTTTGCATTCAGTACTTACCTGGCCGGTTGGGCAGCCAGCTCGGGCGAGATGCTTAATCCCCTGACGGCTCTGGTCCATACCAAGAAGCCGGAACTGGGCCTTGGTACCACCAACTGGAGCAAGTACTCCAACCCGGAACTCGACGAACTCATCATCGAGGCGTCCCGCACCCTTGACGACGCCAAGCGTTCCGAGATGCTGCAGAAAGCGGGAAGCAAGGTCATGGAAGACTACGGCATTCTTCCCTTGCAATTCGAAATGTCGGTCTGGGCCATGAAGAAGGACATCCGCTATGGCGGACGCACCGACCAGATGACTCTCGCGCAAGACATGACGCTCGCCAAGTAAGCGGTGACATTCTGGTGTTGCTGACTATCATCCGCCGTCTATTGCAGACGGTGCTGGTTGTCTTGGTCATGTCGGCCCTGGTCTTTGCCGGGCTTTACCTGGTCGGCGACCCGGTGGCCATGCTTGCCAGTCCCGAGGCCAGCGACGCTCAGCGAGAGGCCTTGCGACGCAGCCTGGGCCTCGATTTGCCCTTGTGGCACCAGTACTTCATCTTCATCAGCAAGGCGGTCCACCTCGATTTCGGCAACAGTTTCCTCACGGGCGAACCGGCCATGCAGCTTATTATCGAGCGCATGCCGGCCACGCTTGAACTGGCTACACTTGCTATTTTCGCCTCCATGGTGATCGGGGTACCATTGGGGATCTACGCCGGTCTCAAGCCCCGAAGCATCAGCGCACGATCGATCATGACCGGTTCAGTGCTGGGGTTCTCTCTACCGAACTTCTGGGTGGGGCTGATGCTGATCATGCTGTTTGCCGTGATCCTGGGCTGGTTTCCCGCAGGCGGGCGCGGGCCGGTCCAGTCTTTCGGGCCCATTGAGCTTAGCGTATTCAATTGGCAGGGCTTGCAGAATCTCATTCTTCCGGCGGCAACCATTGCCGTGGCCAAATGCGCCTTGATCATTCGTGTAACGCGGGCAGCAACGCGCGAATCCCTTCCTCAGGATTACATCAAGTATGCACGCGCCAAGGGCTTGAGCAACCGGCGCGTGCTCTCCGTTCACTTGCTGAAAAACATACTTATTCCCATCGTCACCATAGGCGGACTGGAGTACGGCCAGGTCATCGCGTTTGCCGTGGTCACCGAAACTGTTTTTTCCTGGCCTGGCATGGGCAAGCTTTTGATCGATTCCATCATTACGCTGGACCGGCCGGTCGTGGTGGCCTATCTGATGCTGACAGTGGTATTTCTTGCCCTGCTGAATTTGCTGGTCGATATTGCCTATACCGTATTGGATCCGCGTGTGCGTCTGGGAGCGCCTACATGATCGTTCGGCCGACAACCGCGCCCACCCTGGCGGCCCATGAAAGCCTTTGGCGCGTGTTCGTTGCACAGTTCCTGGCCAGCAAGCTTGCCGTGGTTGGCCTGGTGCTGCTCGCCGCATTTGTATTATTGGCCATCTTTGCGCCATGGATTGCGCCCCAGAACCCGTTCGATATCGCCACCCTGGACATCATGGATTCGAAGATGCCGCCCGGCAGCACCACCTTTGATGAAAGCACTACCTATTGGCTTGGCACCGACGGTCAGGCACGCGACGTGTTTTCGGCCATACTGTACGGCATGCGCACCAGCCTGTTTGTAGGGTTGGTATCCGTGTCGGCAGCGTTTCTCATCGGCACCACGGCAGGGCTTGTTTCTGCCTATTTCGGTGGGCGTATCGATGCCGTGCTCATGCGTATGGTGGATATCCAGCTCTCATTTCCCGCCATTCTGGTCGCGCTAATCCTGTTGGCGGTTTTGGGCAAGGGTGTCGACAAGGTCATTTATGCGTTGATCGCCGTGCAGTGGGCTTATTTCGCCCGTGCCGCCCGTGCGGCCGCCATCGTGGAGCGCAATAAAGAGTATGTCGAGGCAGCCCGCTGCGTCTCGCTGTCATGGCATCGAATTCTGTGGCGCCATATATTTCCCAACTGTATTCCGCCTCTCATGGTCATTGCCACCATCGACCTGGCGCATGCCATCGCGCTGGAAGCTACGCTTTCTTTCCTGGGCGTCGGTGTCCCGGTGACGGAACCGTCGCTGGGCATGCTGATATCCAATGGTTTCGAGTTCCTGTTGTCAGGCAATTACTGGATATCGTTTTTCCCTGGCATAGCGTTGGCCATGATTGTTGTCGCCATCAACCTGGTGGGCGACCATCTTCGCGACATTCTCAATCCCCGCAATGAGATCCAGGGGGTCTCATTATGAACTCGGTACGCGCCATGCCGGCCAGTGACCTGCTGCTCGATGTCCAGGGCCTGAAGACTTATTTTCATACGCGTGAAGGGGTGGTCAAGGCAGTCGACGGCATATCGCTGGAGATCAGGCAGGGCGAAATCCTTGGACTGGTGGGCGAATCGGGATCAGGCAAAAGCATTACCGGTTTTTCGCTGATGAAGCTGGTCGACGAACCGGGACGCATGCAGGCTGACCGGCTCTATTTCAATGGCCTGGATCTGCAGAAACTGTCGCCAGACGAATATCGACAGCTGCGGGGCCGCGATATGGCAATGATCTTCCAGGATCCTTCCACCACCTTGAATCCCGTGCTGCGCATCGACACGCAAATGATCGAGGCGGTGCAAGCTCATAATCGGGTCTCGCGGCAGGCCGCGCGCGCCCGGTCGCTGGACGTGTTGAAGAAGGTGGGCATCCCTTCGCCCGAAGAGCGCCTGACGGTGTATCCGCACCATTTGTCGGGCGGCATGCGCCAGCGCATTGCCATTGCGATTGCGTTGCTTAACTCGCCGAAGCTGATCATTGCCGATGAGCCCACCACGGCGCTGGACGTGACCATACAAGGACAGATCCTGTATGAAGTGCAGAAGCTGTGTCGCGAAACCGGAACGGCCCTGATCTGGATCACCCACGATCTGGCAATCGTCTCTGGTCTGGCCGACAGGATAGCGGTGATGTATGCGGGGCGCATCGTTGAAACCGGAATGGCCTCCCAGATCATCGGCGCCGCTCAGCATCCTTACACCCATGGCCTGATATCGTCGATTCCATCGGTTCATACGCGCGGCCACGATCTTTTCCAGATCCCGGGTTCAACGCCGTCTCTGCTGAATTTGCCGAAAGGCTGCCCGTTCAGGACGCGTTGCTATCGTGCCACCGCGCAATGTGAACTCGACCCCGCGTTGGAAGCAGTGGCGCCAGGACACGAGGCAAGCTGTTGGCACAAGGGAGTACAGGCATGAGCCAACAGAACGGCCTTCCCTTCGAACAGGCAGACGGTGCCGCAAACGGGCAGCACGAAGCCCCGCTTTTGAGCGTACGCGACTTGCAGCGTCACTTTACGCAGCCCATCGATCTCCTGCAACGCGCCGGGAATTTCATCAAGAGACGACATCAGCCTCAAATCCTGCGCGCCGTGGCTGGTATTGACATCGACGTGCATGCCGGTGAGGTCATCGGCATCGTGGGCGAGTCGGGCTGCGGAAAATCGACGTTGGGGCGCATGATCGCAGGTATTCTGCCGCCCACGTCGGGTGAGATACGCTACAAGGGCAGGCCTGTGGCACAGCTGGATGCGGGCACAAGGCGCGAGTACCAGTTGGGCGTGCAGATGATTTTCCAGGATCCATTTTCATCGCTCAATCCCCGCATGCGTGTCGTGGATATCATTGGCGAGGCAGCGGTCGTGCATCGCCTGGTCGGGCGGGCAAAGATGGAAACGTACGTGGCCGAGCTCATGCAGAAAGTCGGGCTGGACCCGGCGTATCGCTTCCGCTATCCCCATCAGTTCTCCGGAGGGCAGCGCCAACGCATCGGCGTTGCGCGCGCCCTGGCGCTCAAGCCGGCACTGATCGTGTGTGACGAAGCCGTGGCGGCGCTCGACGTGTCTATTCAGGCACAAGTGCTCAATCTGTTCATCCGGCTGCGCCGTGAACTCGGGCTGACCTATTTCTTCATCAGCCATAACCTGGGTGTGGTCAGCCATATCGCCGATCGCGTGGCGATCATGTATCTGGGACGCATTGTCGAGATTGCCGATACCGATACGATCTTCAGCCGCGCCAATCATCCCTACACGCAGGCCCTTATCAAAGAACTTCCGGTGTTGCGCACCGGCCGTCGCCAATTCGACCCGATCAGGGGCGAGTTGCCGTCGCCAATCGACCCTCCTTCAGGGTGTCCCTTCCATCCGCGTTGTCCTCATGTCATGGATCGGTGCCTGATCGAACGCCCGCTGCTCAAGCCAATTGAGGGGCCCGAAAGACCATTTGGCTCGCCCCGGGAACCGCGAAATACGCAGCAAAGCGCCTGTCATCTGAATGATACTTGTCCCACGGAGACTAAATGAAATTCGCCGACGATTCGTTTGAACCCTATGTGCTTAATTTGCCGACCACCGAACCCATTCCGCTGATTTGCGATTCACCTCATAGTGGATGTATTTATCCGGCGGACTTTCAAAGTTGCCTGGCCTTGTCGGTGTTGCGTACGGGCGAGGATGCTTATGTGGACGAGCTCTGGGCGACGCTGCCTTCAGTGGGGGCGACCTTGCTGGCCGCCAACTTTCCCCGCACCTACATAGACCCGAATCGCGATATCGACGACATCGACCCCAATATCCTGGCCGAACCATGGACGACCGAACTGCATCCCACCGAAAAATCCCGCCTGGGTCATGGCCTGGTATGGAGCATGGCGCGCGATCAGCCGATTTATGACCGCAAGCTTTGGGCGGCCGAAGTCCTGAATCGTATCGCCACGTACCATCAGCCCTATCATGAGGCGCTCAGTCGCCAGATCGAGTTGGCTCATGAGCGATTTGGCGGCGTGTGGCACTTGAACCTGCATTCCATGCCGGCAGATTCGTATGCGGTATTGCAAATCGACACCGACAAGCCTTTGGCCGATTTCGTCCTGGGCGACCGCGATGGCACGACGTGTGATCCGACACTGACTGGAATCATCGAAGACTTCCTGCTCGAACGCGGCTATACCGTGGCGCGCAACGATCCTTTCAAGGGTGTGGCGCTGATTGCCCGGATAGGGCGCCCGCAGCAAAATCGCCACAGCTTGCAGATCGAGGTCAACCGCGCGCTCTACATGAACGAGGAGACTTACGAAAAGGCCGCCAGTTTCAAGGCATTGCAGGGCGACCTGGCACAACTGAGTGTCAGGGTGGCGGGCTTCGTAAAGTCGCTGCTCTGATGGTGGTCCGTGCAGGATTGTCAGACCAGCTTGGCGTCGACGAGATGGAATCGAGCTGACTGGCTGGGACGTTCATGAACCGCCCATTTTACTGTTTCGGCGCCTGCTCGAATATCTGCCGTTGCCATCGTGTTTTCGGCATCGCTGTCATCCGCTTGATCCCGATATATCGGAAACTCGCGGTTTTCTTGATCGGCCAGGATGGACATGGGGTCGATGGCGCCGCTGCTCGCAGCGCCATGCTGCAGCAGCTCGTTGCCTCGATGCTGGCGACGCCTGGAAGATTCGGTAACGATTTCGGGCTGGTTGCGCATGGACGCATGCAGGGCATGGTTGGCATGCACGCTGGGCACGCGGACGAACTGGGTTGACACGTGCAAGGCATTGAACTCGATGCTCATCAGGTCAGCATGCCCCTGTTGTGCAAGGCTTAAGTGGAATCCGCCGGATCGGGGTGTGCTGAACAACAGGTCCACGGCTTGTTTCATTGATGAACAGTCCAGCAGGGCCCGAGTCAGCACCATGCGGGGGATTCCGAGCCCCGCCTGGCGTGACCGCAAGTTATTAACAGTCATTGCCAGTCCGTGCTCATTGACGGCAAAGGTATGCCCTGGGATGGATGCGGGATACACAAACGATGCGAAATCCGGGCCGTCGTCATTGGCGAACGTGGCGATACCACAATAGCCAGCAAAGCCGGGGTCGCCATCTTCATTGTGTGTGACACGGGGGCCGTCCGTGCCCGGCAACTGCACGGTTGTGCAACCGTCGGGCGCCGTGGAGAAAAGGTCGCCCCGGCAGTTCCAAAGGAAGACGTCCTCGGGCGGTAGATCCAGGCCGGCGGCCAAGCCCTGCAATTCCTGGTATACCCGGGGAAAATGCCGTTGCACCAGCGCTTGCATCGCGAGCGATATATCGGTTCCACGCCATGCCATCGCAAATTTCCACGATGGTGACGACACCAGATAAGAATGTGCAGCCTGTGCGCCAAAGCGGCCCAGTGCCCAGCCTGTTTGAAATGAAGAGCCAGACAGTTCGATCAATGACAGCATTGCAACCCTATTTTATGTTCAAGTATGCACCGGTCTGATGCAATTGGTCCTCAGCTATCTTTATACCCTCCACGGCATGCTTGCCCGCCTTCGCCAGCAAGCGTTCGACCAGGATTTCCACAAGTGCCACCGCTGCGGCACTGGAGGGAAAGAACGACGTTGACTCAGTCGGGAACAGCAGAATGCAATCGGCTTCGTGCGCGATGGGAGACACGATGCTATCGCATAGCGCAATGACGTGTGCGCCAGCCTGACGCGCCGCCTGGACCACCCGCAGAGATTCATTGGAATAAGGAGCAAAGCCGACAATTACGACGACGTCGTCTTTGTGCATGGACCTGAGTTCCATTTCGAGCGAACCGGCATCCCCTCGCAGCATGCTTACCGATGCCCGGAACAGGCGGTATAGGTAGTGCATGGTGTATGCCGGTCCGAACGAGGCACGAAAGCCAGCGACATGCACATGGCGGGATTTGGATAACAGGCTTACTGCCGGAGCAAGCCTGTCGCGGTTCAATTCTTCGAGCAGACGCAAATTTCCGGTCTGAGTAGCGACAGCGATGCTTAGCACCTCGCGTGGATTCTTGCTGCGTATGACGTGACGGGCCTGTTCTGCATAGCGCTTGGGCGTGCGACGCAATGACTGGATAAAGACGCCTTTCAGCGCATTCCAGCCGTCGTAGCCCAGTGACTGCGCAAGCCGTACCAGTGTGGCTGGCTGTACACCCGCCTGTATGGCGATTTGCCGCATCGACGCAATGGGGACCTCTGCGGGAAAATCCATGAGGTAGCGCGCAGCCACCTGAAACTGCGTGCTCATTCCAGGAAAATCACGCTGTATGCGCTCGATCAGGCTTTCCAGGTCGGGGGGCGCCGCGGGGTCGTGATGTTTGGCTGTCATTGGATGTGCGAAAAATGCAACGGTGGGGGATGCGAATTGCGGTCTCGCATGTTGATTTATTTGTTGCATGGTATATCATACAAGATCCATTTGTTGAATTCCAGCAAGGCCCTGACGCCATGTCCCATGTCTTTCATCGCAACCCCAGGCAGCAACTCGACTTCGCCGTACGCGGCCAGGGCATCGAACTATTCGACCAGAACAATAAGGCTTATATCGACGCTTCAGGCGGCGCGGCGGTTTCATGCCTGGGACATGGTCATCCTGTGGTTATCCAGTCCATCAAAGACCAGCTCGACCAGATCGCATACGCGCATTCCTCTTTTTTCACCACGCGGGCGGCAGAAGATCTTGCCGATTTCCTCGCACAGCGCTCGCCCGGGGACCTCAATCACGTCTACTTCCTGTCAGGTGGGTCGGAGGCCGTCGAAGCGGCCTTGAAGCTTGCGCGCCAGTATTTCGTGGAAGTCGGCCAGCCCACGCGCCGTCATTTCATTGCGCGTCGTCAAAGCTATCACGGCAACACGCTGGGTGCGCTGGCCATAGGCGGCAACGCCTGGCGCCGCGAGCCCTTTCTGCCTTTGCTGGTGCCGGCGTATCACGTATCGCCTTGTTATGCCTACCGCGATCAGCGGGAGGGTGAAAGCCAGGAGCACTATGCCGAGCGCCTGGCACAGGAGCTCGACCATAAAATACAAGAGCTGGGCGCGGAGAACGTGGCGGCCTTCGTCGCGGAAACCGTCGTGGGAGCCACGGCTGGCGCAGTGGCGCCTGTGAAGACCTATCTTAAACGGATCAGAGAGGTCTGCGACCGCCATGGCGTGCTGTTGATCCTGGATGAGGTCATGTCCGGAATGGGTCGCACAGGGCATTTGTTCGCCTGCGCCGAAGACCAGGTGGTTCCCGATATCATCACCATCGCCAAGGGGCTCGGAGCCGGCTACCAACCTATCGGGGCAATGCTGGCCAGCAGCAGAATCTATGACGCCATACTGGCAGGCAGCGGCTTTTTCCAGCATGGCCATACTTACATGGGCCACGCAACCGCATGTGCAGCGGCGCTGGCCGTGCAGCAGGTGATCGAACAAGAGCACTTGCTGGATAACGTTTTGGCGCGCGGCGAACAATTACGCGCCGAGTTGCGTTCTGCGCTGGCGGATCATCCGAATGTGGGCGACATTCGCGGCAGGGGCTTGTTCGTGGGCGTGGAGTTCGTCCAGAATAAAGACACGAAGGCGACGCTGGATCCGGTCCTGAAAACCCACGCCAGCTTGAAAAAGCAGGCAATGCAAAATGGCCTGCTGATGTACCCCATGGGCGGTACCATCGACGGCGTGCATGGTGATCACGTCTTGTTGGCTCCTCCGTTCATTTGCAGTGATTCCGATATCAGTGAAATCGTTACGCGCTTCACCCGCACCGTAGTCCAGGTTCTGCCTGCCTAATTCCAAGGAAATTCATCGATGGCCCGTCTACCTTATGCAGACCTGACTCACCCGGAGGTCAGCCCTCTTGTCAAGCAAATTGTCGCTGAGCGCGGCAGCGTGTTGCATCTGTACCAGATGTTGTTGCAAAGCCCGCCCGTCGCCCGCGGCTGGCTGAATCACCTGACCGGAATACGACAAAACAGTTCGCTGGCCGGCGATTTGCGCGAAATGGTCATCATGCGTGTCGCGATCATCAATGGCGCGCCGTACGAGGCCGAGCAGCATGCGCCTATTGCCTTGAAAGAAGGGATGACCCAGGCGCAGCTGGATGACTTGACGGCATGGGAATCTTCAAGTCTGTTCGATGACAAGGAAAGAGCCGTACTGGCTTACACCGACGCCATGACCCGCAATGTCCAGGTGTCCGACGAGGTTTTCGCCAATGTCAGGTCATACTTCGAGCCACGTCAGCTGGTTGAGCTTACCGCAACGGTTGCCACCTACAACATGGTCTCGCGTTTTCTGGAGGCGTTGCAAATCCATTCCGGCGACGCACGTAAAGCCTGAAGGCGTCGGCTAGCGTCCCCATAATACGTCACGCTTGTCGTCGGCGCGGTTCAGCACCCGGGCCAGCACGAAACACAGGTCCGATAAACGGTTCAAATATTGGATGACAGGCGCATTGACCGTCTCGCTACGATTCAGTCCGATGACGGTGCGTTCCGCCCGGCGGCAGATGGTGCGTGCGACATGGGCCAACGCCGCGGCCCGCGTACCGCCCGGCAAGATGAACTCTTCCAGCTTGCCCAGCGTGGCATTATGTTCTGCGAGGGCTTCTTCGAGGTACAGGACGTGGTCGGTGTTGACCGCCGCATGGCCCGGAATGCAAAGCTCCGCGCCCATGTCGAACAGGTCGTTCTGAATGCGGCCCAACAGCATATCGATGGCGTGAGGCAGCGGCTCGGCGCGCAAGACGCCGATGGTGCTGTTCAATTCATCGACATCGCCCATTGCGGTGATACGGGGGGCGTCTTTATCGATGCGGCTGCCGTCGCCCAGGCCGGTGGTGCCGGTATCGCCGGTGCGGGTGGTAATGACTGAAAGGCGTGTGGCCATGATGGTGTTCCCTGTTATTGAGCGAGTCGCTGCAAGGCGTCGCCGGTGACGCGTACGATACGCCATTCCGGCAGTATGTCGGCCCCGTGGTGTTTGTAGAAATCGATGGCGTTCTGGTTCCAGTCCAGCACGGTCCACTCGAAACGGCCGCAATCCAGGTCCAGTGCCAATTTGGCCAGGTGCTTGAGCACCATCTTTCCCACGCCTTTGCCGCGATGTGCGGGTTGGACGTAGACGTCTTCCAGGTACAGCCCCTGCTTGTCCAGAAAGCTGGAATAGTTGTGGAACCAAATGATGTAGGCCACAGGGGTGGCCTCATCTTCCACGGGGTGAGCCACCAGGCAGTTCGCGGCCGGGCGTTCGCCGAAGAAGCTGTCTTTCAGGCTGGCTTCGGTCGCCTTGAAGATATCGGTCAGCTTTTCGAACCTCGCCATCTCAAGCATCAGCCCATGTATGTGGGGGATGTCTTGCCGTGTTGCGGGCCGCAATTGGTAACGTATGCTGGGGTCAGTCACGTCCTATCTCTCGTTTGGCGTTATGCTGGGGAATCGGTGGATGTTCACGACCGGATTTGAATCCAGCAGGAGTGTAGCTTATGGCTTTGGCCAACTATCGTCTGCAGCAGGCCCTTGGGGGGCTGTTCGCCTTGACGTCATTTTATTCAGTCAGCGCTGTTGCCCAAGAGGCTAATGCGACTGGCGAGGTGCGCCGTATCGATGCGGCGTCCGGCAAGATTACCATCAAGCACGGCGAGATTTCCGAGCTTCAATTACCGGCCATGACCCTGGTGTACAGGATAGACCCTGCCTTGCTGAAAGGCATCGCGCCCGGCGATGAAGTTGCTTTCACCGCCAGGCGCGAGGATGGCCACTATGTCGTCACGCAAATATCAAAGTAGACGATGCGCCGTCGGAAGTCGCGGCATCAAAGCACGTAGCGTGAAAGATCCTGATTCCCGGCAGCTTCTTCCAGCTTGGCATTGACGTAGGCGGCGTCTATGACGACGGTTTGGCCGCTGCTGCCCGAGGCGTCGAACGACAAGTCTTCCAGCAGTTTTTCCATTACCGTGTAAAGGCGGCGCGCCCCGATGTTTTCGGTGCGCTCGTTGACCTCGAATGCCAACTGGGCCATGCGTTGTATGCCTTCGTCGGTGAAGTCCAGCGTCACATCCTCGGTCGAGAGCAGCGCGCGATATTGTTTGGTGAGGGATGAATCGGTGTCGCACAGAATGCGCACGAAATCTTCGGCCGTCAACGAATCAAGCTCGACACGTATCGGGAAGCGACCTTGCAATTCGGGAATGAGGTCTGAAGGCCGCGAAAGGTGGAACGCGCCCGAGGCAATGAACAAGATATGGTCGGTGCGTACGACACCATACTTGGTATTCACCGTGGTGCCTTCTACCAGGGGAAGCAAGTCGCGCTGCACGCCTTGGCGCGATACGTCACCACCCTGATGCTCCTGGCGCGTTGCTATCTTGTCGATTTCATCCAGGAAAACGATGCCGTTCTGTTCGGCATTGAACACGGCGGCCGTGCGCAGATCTTCTTCGTTGATGCGTCGACCCGCTTCCTCTTCAGTGACAAGCTTGAAGGCTTCTTTCACTGACATCTTGCGCCGCTTTTTCTTGTCCTGGCCGAGTCCGGCAAACATGCCCTTGAGTTGTTCGGTCATTTCCTCCATGCCTGGAGGTGCCATTATTTCCATCTGGGGCGCCGCCTGGGCGATCTCGATTTCGATTTGCAGGTCGTCGATGGTACCTTCGCGCAGGCGTTTGCGAAATGTCTGTCTGGCGTTGTTTTCTTCTCGCTGCGGCTCGCCTTGCGCATTTCGTGGCGGTGACACCAGGACGTCCAGGATGCGGTCTTCGGCGGCGTCTTCAGCCTGCGTGCGGACACGTCGCATTTCGACGTCGCGGGTCTGCTTGACGGAGATTTCCACGAGATCACGGACGATGGTGTCCACATCGCGGCCTACATAGCCGACCTCGGTGAACTTGGTCGCCTCGATCTTGATGAACGGGGCATTGGCCAGCTTGGCCAGGCGACGGGCGATTTCAGTCTTGCCCACTCCGGTGGGCCCTATCATCAGAATATTCTTGGGTACGATTTCGTTGCGCAAAGGCTCCGGCACTTGCTGGCGGCGCCAGCGATTACGCAGGGCCACGGCCACCGAACGCTTGGCGCGGTTCTGCCCAACAATGTTCTTGTCCAGTTCGGAGACAATTTCTCCAGGGGTCATATTGAGAGCTGACATATTGATCTATGAGTTATGCGGCAGGAGACGCGCATTCGGCGCGGGGCGCAGGCTAAAGCGTTTCGACGATGTGATTCTGGTTGGTGTAGATGCACAGATCGCCGGCGATTTCGAGCGACTTTTTGACGACTTCCGCAGGCGACAAGTCGGTATTCTGCAGCAGGGCCAAGGCGGCCGATTGAGCATACGCCCCGCCCGAGCCGATGGCGGCAAGGCCATTCTCGGGCTCAAGCACATCGCCGTTGCCGGTAAGGACCAGAGTATGTTCGCGGTCAGCCACGATAAGCATGGCCTCCAGGCGGCGCAATACGCGGTCGGTGCGCCAGTCTTTGGTGAGTTCCACTGCGGAACGCATGAGATTGCCTTGATACTTTTCCAGCTTTTCTTCAAAACGCTCTTGCAGCGTAAACGCATCTGCGGTTGCGCCGGCGAAGCCAGCAAGGATCTTGTCGTTGTACAGGCGCCGAATCTTGCGTGCCGTACCTTTGATGATGATATTGCCCAGGGTTACCTGGCCGTCCCCGCCCAGGGCGACCTGGTCGCCGCGACGAGCACAAATGATGGTGGTGGCGTGAAATTGTTCCATGGATTCTTCCTTTGAGGACATTAGCTGGGGGCAATGCCGGATAGTTCAAGGGGAATCACAGCGGGCCAGGTGTATCGTTCGGCGCGGTAGCTGGCGCAACGGCCACAGAGCTGGACGCGCATCATGCGGGTTCGCTGCGGGCGCGCGGCGCCGCGCCCGAGTAACGATAATGCCGTCTTCGGGGACGGTTTTGTCAATCGCCGTATAGCTTTTGGCGCATCTCGCGCCGCTCTTGCGCTTCAAGCGACAATGTTGCCGTTGGGCGTGCCAAAAGACGCGGAATGCCGATGGGCTCGCCTGTTTCTTCACACCAGCCATAGTCGCCTGCATCGATACGGGTGATCGACTGTTGCACTTTCTTCAACAGCTTGCGTTCGCGATCTCGTGTGCGCAGCTCAAGAGCGTGCTCTTCTTCGATCGTTGCACGGTCTGCGGGATCGGGCACGAACTGGGTTTCGCGCAAGTTCTCGGTGGTCGCGTCGGCATTGTTGAGGATTTCCTGTTCGAGATCTTTCAGGCGGTTTCTGAAGAACGCCAGCTGGATTTCGTTCATGTAGTCGGACTCAGGCATTGCTAACAGCTCTTTCTCTGTCGGCAAGTGCGTCTGACTCTTTGCGGCTGCTGATTTGCTTGCCATGATGGTATGTCCTTTTATTTTCGTACTGGTGACGAACCATGGCCGTATTGCTGGACGGCTGAGTTCGTTGTTAGACCAAGCATTGTTCCAGGCCCCGGGTAAAAATTTCCTGGGGTAGTTTACGTCCAATGAATACCATTTTGGTATTAGGCTTTTCGCCCGATAGCCAGGGTTTTCCCGGTTCAGCACCCATCATCATGTGCACGCCCTGAAAGAGCATGCGCCGGTTGATTCCTTTCAGGTACAAAATACCTTTATAGCGGAGCAGGTCGGGTCCGTATACCTGGACGATTCCTCCGAGGAATTCTTCGAGCCGTTCAGGATCGAAAGCTTTCTTGGAGCGGAATACGAAGGCCCCGATTTCATCGTCGTGGTGCGCATGATGATGATTTTGATGGCCGCAGTGGTCATTGCAATCGCCTTCGTGCTCATGCTCGTGCTCATGGTGTTCATGGCCGTGACTATGATCGTGGTCATGTGCGGCATCGGGATGTTCGTCCAACAGAAAATCCGGGTCGATGTCGAGTATGGTGTTCAGATTGAATCCGCTGATGTCCAGCAGCACCTTCAAGTCCGTGACGCCGAAATCGACTGGCGTGATGGATGCGCGCGGATTGATGCGAACAAGGCGCGCCCGCAAGGCCTGGTAATCGACGTCGTTGACCAGGTCTTTCTTGGAAATCAGTATGCGATCGGCAAAGCCGACTTGCTTCTGGGCTTCTTCCTGTTTGTCGAGCGTCTCCATTCCGTGCTTGGCATCGACAACGGTAATGACGGCATCCAGCCGATAGTATTCGGCAATTTCGTCATCCATGAAGAATGTCTGGCAGACCGGGCCAGGGTTGGCCATGCCCGTGGTCTCGATAATGACGCGTTCGAAGTTCAGTTCCCCGGCCTGGCGCTTTACGCGCAGCTCGTTCATGGTGCGCATGAGATCGCCCCGGACCGTGCAGCAGACGCAGCCATTGCTTAGCTCGATGATTTCTTCTTCGCTGTCCTGAACCAGCAACTCGTTATCGATGCTTTCGGGTCCGAATTCGTTTTCGATGACTGCAATTCGGCGCCCATGGTATTCGGACAGGATGCGTTTGAGCAGGGTGGTTTTACCAGCCCCCAGGAATCCGGTAAGAATGGTTACCGGTACCATTTTGTCAGGACTAACAGCGGGTTTCATTCTAGGCCTCGCGCCGCGCGGTCAAATACGTATTCCGCCAGGAAATTGGCGGCCATACAGGAACTTCTTACCGCGCAAAAAATACATAACGAGCGATTACATCACAGCATACGCTTTAGAGCAAACCTGGAATGAGAAACCTCCATTCATGCCCCATGTCCAAGGGCATGGGACGGCGCCAGACGCCGGCATTCCCGGCATAGCGCTCGCAGTTCGGTTTCGTGACCGGACAACATGAACCCGGATTCAGCCACCTTTCGGGCCAGCTGACGGCTTAGTTCGGGATCGCTCAATTCGGCGACGGATCCGCATTGCGTGCATACGACCAGCAGGTCGTGGGGCTCTCCCGCCGCATCAAGACACGCTGTCCAGGCATTGATCGCATCCAGTCGGTGCACAAGGCCTTCTTCGACCAGGAAATCCAGCGCACGATACACGGTCGGAGGTGCCGCACCCTGTTGGTCGCCGCGTATGAGTTCCAGCAACTCGTAGGCCTTGACGCTGCGTTGTTGCACCAGAAGGGTCTCGAGCACTTTGCGTCGTATGGGCGTAAGGCGTTTGCCACGCTGCATACACAGCGATTCGGCGGTGCTCAATGTCGCTGCAATGGCAGCGGCGGAAGATGGTTTTTTTACGGGCATGGCGCAAGACAATAACGGTCTGTGGATGCACGATTGCTTCCGGACTCGCAAGCTGGGCTGTGCAGAGAGCCCGGGTATGTTATAACATATCAGTCACTTTCCTTCCTGTGCGGTCCCGCCCCATGCATCGAAACCTTTCTGCCTCGTTAAGAAAGCCTGGCCACTATCGTGGTTCCGGACTGCTGGCGTCCGCTGTCCAGCGCCTGGCCCGCGTATCCCTGGCCGTGGCATTTCTATGGATGATGACTGCCTGGGCAATGGGGTGGTGGCCGTGATCACACAATGACAAGCGCTGTAATTGAATTGGATCAGGTCTCTCTGGGCTGGCGTGATCGCGTGGCAGTGCGCGATGTCACTGGTTCTTTTGCGCGCGGTTCGCTGACCGCCATCGTTGGTCCCAATGGGGCCGGCAAGTCTACCCTGATCAAGGGGATCATGGGATTGGTCAGTCCTTTGCGCGGACGAATACGACTGGCGGGCGACTCGCGCAACCAGATTGCCTGCCTGCCGCAATTGGGCGAGCTTGATCGTAGCTTCCCCATCAGCACTTATGACCTCGTTGCCATGGGCGCCTGGCGGCGCGTCGGTGCTTGGAAAAAGTTTGACTCATCCGAGCACGAAAGGGTAAAGGCCGCGCTCGACATGGTGGGACTGGCCGATTTCGGTCCGCGTATCATCGGCACGCTGTCCGGAGGACAATTGCAGCGCGCTTTGTTCGCACGCTTGTTGCTGCACGATGCCCATACGCTGTTGCTGGACGAACCATTTGCCGCGGTTGATCGCAATACGACCGAGGATCTCATGGTATTGCTGGAATCCTGGCATCGGGAAGGCCGTACTGTCATCGCCGTGTTGCACGATCTTGATATGGTGCGTAGTCATTTTCCGCAAGCCCTGCTTATGGCGGGACAAGCTGTCGCCTGGGGGCCGACCCAGGACGTACTGACGCCCGAAAATCTGCACTTGGCACGGCATTTATGTGCGGGAGACTATCTCTGATGTGGCTCTTCGATCTTATGTTCGGCCCGTTCATTGATTATGGTTTCATGCGCCGCGCTCTTGCGGGAGCGCTGGCCCTGGCTTTCGCTGCTGGACCTTTGGGCGTATTCCTCGTCCTGCGGCGCATGAGCCTGATGGGCGACGCCATGGCTCACGCCATTTTGCCGGGGGTTGCGGTGGGTTTCCTGACCGCGGGGCTGTCCTTGAGCGCCATGACGATAGGCGGCATGATTACTGGCCTGGTCGTGGCCTTGCTTGCTGGCGCTGTCGCCCGGCTGACACCACAACGTGAAGATGCCAGCTTTGCCGCGTTCTATCTTGTTTCACTCGGGCTCGGTGTGTTGCTGGTCTCTCTGCGAGGCTCCAACATGGACCTTATCCATGTGCTGTTTGGAACCGTGCTTGGCTTGGACGACGGGTCCTTGCTGCTCGTGAGCACGACATCGTCCATTACTCTGCTCATGTTGGCCCTGATCTTCAGGCCGCTGGTGGTGGAATGCCTGGATCCTTTATTCCTGCGCGGCGAGGGTAGGACGGGTTCCCTGATACACATGGTTTTCCTCGTGCTGTTGGTCATGACGCTGGTGGCGGGGTTCCAGGTACTGGGAACGCTGATGGTCGTGGGGATCATGATGCTGCCGGCCACCGCAGCCCGGTTCTGGGTGCGGTCAGTGGGACGCCAGATGGTATTGGCCGCAGTCATCGGCAGTGTCGCCTCATATACCGGGCTCTTGTTTTCCTATTACGCAAATGTGCCGGCGTCGCCGTCGATCATTCTCTCGGCGGGAGCGGTGTACTTTATTTCCGTGTTGTTTGGGCCGCTCGGGGGGCTGTTGCAGGCCGCGACGCAGGCCTATGCCAGGCATCATCGACTTTCTCAAATTTCGGAGCGACCTTAATGATGAAAACCCTTGACGGTCAACGATATCCATTACTCAGCCGGCGCAGGATCCTCGCCGCGCTTGCAGGCGGCGCCCTGGTCATTGCGACTCCCTTCGCCTGGGCGGCGAATAGTCCCCTGCGCGTGGTTGCCAGTTTTTCGATTATCGGCGACATGGTCAAGGAAATCGGCGGGGAACACGTCGCGTTGACCACCATCGTGGGTCCAAATGGCGATGCGCACTCGTTCGAACCGACGCCACGCGATGTCCAGGCCTTGTCGCAAGCACAGGTGCTGGTCATAAATGGCATGGATTTCGAAGGATGGCTGCCCCGCCTTATAAAGGCTGCGGGTTTCGAGGGTGCCCAGGTACTGGCTTCCAAGGGTGTCGCTCCCAGGCACTTAAACGATAACGAGCATGGTGAACCGCCGCACGAGGGGCTCGAACATGACAAAGATGGCGATGCCGGGGCTGGCCACGATCACGGCGACGTCGATCCTCACGCATGGCAAAGCCTGACCAATGGCATGATCTATGCCGAAAACATTGCAGAGGGCCTATCGCTGGCCGATCCGGAGCACCGGTCGAGTTACAGGAAACGCGCCGACGCGTACATAAAAAAAATGAAGGATCTTGATGCGGAAATCAGGCAAGCGCTCGATGCCATTCCCCCCGAAAGACGCAAGGTAATCACGTCGCATGATGCATTCGGGTATTTTGCGCAGGACTATGGCATACGGTTTTTGTCAGTGGCGGGCTTCTCGAGCCAGGCGGAGCCTTCCGCTCGCGATGTGGCTGTCATCGTTGACCTGGCCAAGAAGGAAGGCATTGCGGGCGTGTTCATCGAAAATACTACGAATGCCAAGTTGGTTGAGCAGGTCGCGCGTGAAACCAAGGCGAAAGTGGGCGGTACCTTATATTCCGATGCGCTTGCACCTGCCGATCAGCCTGCTTCAACATACCTGGGCATGTTTACCTGGAATGCGGGCCAGCTGCTCTACGCGCTGCAACCGGCGAAATAGCTGACAGAGCTCCAGGCAGTCAACGCTTGCGGTTTGCCCGGGGATGGGCCTTGTCATACACCTGGGCCAGGTGCTGGAAGTCGAGCCGCGTATAGATTTGCGTGGTGGAAATATTGGCGTGTCCCAGCAGCTCTTGCACCGCGCGAAGATCCTGCGCTGATTGGAGCATATGGCTGGCAAAGCTATGGCGCAGGCTATGTGGGTGCACATGGACGGGCAATCCGACAAGCGCGGCCAGCTTATTCAATTGCATTTGAACGACGCGGGGACTGATACGCTTGCCGCGAACGCCCAGGAAGAGTGCCGCCGCAGAATCGGCGTCTGTGGACGCGCCGGCGTGCAATTGATGTCGTAGTTCCAGCCAGCGCTCTATCGCATCGACGGCTTTGCGTCCCAGCGGAACGCTGCGCGTCTTGTTGCCTTTGCCTTTCACAATCGCTTCCTGCTCCGACAGCAGTATCCAGCTTTCCGATTCGTACCGGTCTTGGCGGCAGTAGCGCCAGTCCAGGCTCACCAGTTCGGCCAACCGCAAACCGCTGGCGTACAGGATCTCGAACATGGCCTGGTCGCGGCAATCGATCGCCGTGTGCGGGGCGGGCAGGCCGGGACGGTCGAGCAACACCTGCGCCTGCTCGACCGAGAGGGCCTTGGGCAGGCTGCGAGGAGCCTTCGGTGCACGCACACCGGCAACCGGATTGAACTCGAGCCCCGCAGCCGTGGCTTGCCACTGGAAAAAACCGCGCCAAGCGGCGAGTGCGCGCGCAAGACTTCTTGGCTTGAGCCCCCGGCTATGCAGGCGGGCGACCGCATGCCGGATGTGGCTCTCGGTCAGGCCATCCAGCGCGGTATCCGGGTGGCACTGTATCAAGTGCCAAAGATCTTGCCGGTACCCTGCCAGGGTGTGCATGGAGTACCGCCGGTTGGACTGCAAGTGCGCGAGCCATTGCTCCATGGGGGTAGGCAAGGCATGCATGCTGGATACCTACGCGTATTCCTGGTGATCGGGACCTTGCAGACGCAACAAGCTGGCGCTGGCCAATTCGTTGATGGTGTCAAGAAAGGCGGTGCCCATGTCCGGCGTGAAACGCTCTGGATCGTCAGAACCCAGCACCAGCAAGCCGATAGGTTCGACCCGGCCCGCCGGACGCAGAGCAATAATGGCCAGCGAAGCGGGTGGGGTACCCAACCAGCTGGCGGCCTCCTGGTCTGCGAGAGGACCGCAAAACGGCTTGGCGAGATCGCGCGCGTAGGTCCGGATCGTATCGGTGACATCTTGTGCAAACTCGCTGTCCTCGAGCCTGGTCAGATTCCAGACCCGCAAGGCAATGGTAGGAAGGTCGAACAAGTCACCAAGGCTGCGAACGATGTGTGCCGGAATCTGCAAGGCGTCGTCTTCGGCCAGCATGCGACAACACCACTGCATGAGCGTCTTGCTGATTCTCTCATTGCCACTGGCATTGCTGACCAGGCCGGAGAGTTTCCACTCCAGATCCTTGGTCCGGGCGCGCAGCGTCAGTATCTGCCGTTCGCCAAGCGAAATCGCCCGCGTTTCATTGGGGTGGGGTACCCGCAGACTGGAAAACAACTCGGCATGGTTCTGAAAAAATTCAGGGTGCTCTTTCAAGAAGTGCGCGATATTGTCGGCGGAGAAGCTGCTTGCGGTCATTTGAGGGTTGGATCCTTGGTGTTGAACTGATGGGTGAGCGCGTCGATGTCGACCTGGCCGGTAAATACTGTTACGGCGGGTCCGCTCATGCGCAGAATAGTGTTGTCCCAACCTACCGTAAGCTGGCCGCCGCGCGTGTTCACTATAACGGGGCTGTCGAGCAGTCCGCGCCGGATGCCCGCGACCACTGCCGCGCAGGCGCCAGTGCCGCATGCCAGGGTTTCGCCAGCGCCGCGCTCGTACACCCGCAGCTTAATGGTGTGGCGGTCGACGACCTGCATGAAGCCGGCATTGACGCGTTGCGTGAAGCGTGGATGTGACTCGATAAGAGGGCCTGTGTCCGCCACGGCCGCGGTGTCGATATTGTCGACCACCTGTACCGCATGCGGGTTGGAAATGGCGACCAGGGACAGTTCGACATCGTCGTGGCCGGCAAGCGGCAAAGTCCATAGCGTGTCTTCACCGCAAGGCCTGAACAGTAAGCCCTGGGCATCGAATCCGAGTGCTTCCGGTTCGAATCGGGTTTGTCCCATTTCGACAGAGACATCGCCAAATTCCGATTGGGTCAGGGTGATCAGCCCTGTGCAGATTTCGGCGCGCAGCGGGTTGCGCCCCGACAAGCCCTGCTCGTGTACGAATTGAACGAAACAGCGCGCGCCATTGCCGCAATGCTCGACCTCGGTGCCATCAGCATTGAAGATGCGGTAGCGGAAGTCGGCTTCGGGATGTGATGGCGTCTCGACCAGCAGGAGCTGGTCGGCGCCGATGCCGAAGTGCCGGTCCGCCAGCGCACGTGCGCGCTGCGGCGTCATTTGTATTGATTGCCGCACGCCATCGAGGACAACGAAGTCGTTGCCGGCGCCCTGCATTTTTGCGAAGTTCCAGATCATAGGTTGATTATCCCGGATTACAGGTGGTTTGTCCGTGCGATTTTCGAAACACGCGAACCCGTACGCCGCACTGGATGGGGCGGGCGGCCACGGACCCGGGGGCGGACACCGACGTGATGTCAGTAAATGCGGGCCTCGCCTTGCGGGCGTGTCTTGAAACGGCGGTGTACCCAATAGTACTGCGCCGGGTCGGTCCGGACCCAGTCTTCAATAAGGCGGTTCAACCGGGCAGTGGCTTCTTCCGGTGTTTGCGCACCCGGAAAATCCTGTAATGGCGGCAGGACGCTGATATGGTATTTCCCCGTAGCGATATCGAGCCGGCTTATGACAGGAACGACGGCGGCATTCCAGGCCTTTGCGATTTGCGCGGTGGCCAGCAGCGTGGCAGCCGGTACGCCGAAGAATGGTACGAACGCTGCACCGGCAATGCCGAAATCCATATCGGGCAAATAGTAGACGGGTATGCCATTGCGCAAGTGTCGTATCAGTCCGCGTATGCCATCGTGACGGCTGACCAGGTTCACGCGATTGAAGCGGCCGCGACCCTCGCGCACAATCTGGTCGACGTCCGGATCGCTTTGTCGGGTGTACATAGTGGCCGAATCCTGAAGGAACATCGTCAGGCGCGTGGCGGCCGCATCGAGCCCGATAAAGTGTGGTGCCAGCAGGATGATCTTGCGCTTGGCCTTGAGCAGTTCGTCCAGGTATTCGAGTCCGGTGATCGGTGTGGTTGCCAGGATGGTCGAAGGCTGGCCAAACCAGAACAGGCCGCGGTCCACGACGGAATGGGCCAACAGCCGGAAATGCTGGCGCAGCCATACTTCGCGATCCTGCGCCGACCGCTCTGGAAAGCACAACGCCAGATTGCTGCGCACGATATGCGCGCGCGATCGCATCAGCCTTGATGCCAGCCAGCCAAGGATTCCGGCCCAGCGTTTGCGGGTCCGGAGCGGACTGCGGCCGAGATAGGAGAAAAAGGAGCGAAGCAGAGGCAGTTTATTGAACTTCATTTATTCTGTATCCGATGGACGCAAGGGCGCTCCTTTGGGAACCTTATAACGGTTATAGCTCCACAAATATTGCTGGGGAAACCGCCTGATCAAGGTCTCCATGGCCCCGTTGATGGCGTTGGCCAAGGCGTGGGGCTCCGTCGGCAGGGGTTCTGGCAACCTTACGTAGTGAATGCGCCAACCCTGGCCGGCAGCCAGTCGTTCACCCGCGGTCAGGATGACAGCGACTCCGGTCTGCACGGCCAGTTTTCCGGCGAGAGTCATGGTGTAGGCGGGTTTTCCGAAGAATGGCGCCCACACTCCTTCGCCGCCGCCGGGAACCTGGTCCGGCAACATTCCCACCGCCTCTCCGCGCTTGAGGGCTCGCACGAATTCGCGCACACCCTGCATTGTCGCGGGCACGGCTCGCAATCCCGACGTGTTGCGCGCCTGTTCCATGATGGGTTCCAGAAAGGCCTGGCGAGGCGGGCGGTACATGACTGTGATAGGGCCGTGCTGGATGAGATATCTTGCCGTGATCTCGAAGCATCCCAGATGCGGTGTCAAGTAAAGTATGCCCCGGCCTTCCGCCAAGGCGTCCCGCACCACGTCATTGTCATCGCTGACGACTTTTTGCAGGCACTCTTCATTTCGCAGCCAAACCTTGGGAGTTTCAAAAATCATGGCGCCAGTCTGGCCTGCGGATTGGCGGGCAAAGGCGGGATCGGTATAGCCGGCTTGCCTGGCATTGGCCCGGAGACGATTGCGGTATCTGCCTGGCCAGGCATACAGGGCGCGCCCTGCGAACTTACCTATACCGTGCAGTATCGGCAGCGGTATCCACGCCAGAAATCGAAATAAAGCCAGGACCATGAGCGGGCAATAACCCTCGTGCAAGAAGTGTGAAGAGATGTGTTTGACTATTTTCGCTTAAAATAACCTTTATCGCTGAGTTAACCGACAACTTGCGGAGCGATCGCACCCTGTTATATCAAACAGAGTGCATAAAAAACCGCTAAAGCGTCGCGCCCTGAGAATTACTGCTATGCAGGCATCCGAGGTGCAACGCGTTTCGTTCCACCCCCATGCTGGCCTCAGCCAGTATATTTACAGGACGCATCGCCGTGGCAAATAACGATTTTCTATTCACATCCGAATCCGTATCCGAAGGTCATCCCGACAAGGTGGCCGACCAGATCTCCGATTCCATTCTCGACGCCATCCTCACCCAGGACCCGACCGCCCGCGTTGCCGCCGAAACGCTGTGCAATACCGGTCTGGTCGTACTGGCCGGCGAAATAACCACGACGGCCAATGTCGATTACATCCAGGTTGCGCGCGACACGATACAACGCATTGGCTACGACAACACCGAATACGGGATCGATTACAAAGGTTGCGCCGTATTGGTTGCCTACGACAAGCAGTCCCCCGATATTGCACAAGGTGTTGACCGCTCCGAGGAAGAAATCCTGAATCAGGGTGCCGGCGACCAGGGATTGATGTTTGGCTATGCCTGCGACGAAACCCCCGACCTCATGCCCGCTCCCATCTGGTACGCGCACCGCCTGGTGCAGCGCCAAAGCGAGCTGCGCAAAGACGGCCGCCTGCCGTGGTTGCGTCCCGATGCCAAGTCGCAGGTCACATTCCGTTATGTCAATGGCAAGCCGGTGGAAGTCGATACGGTGGTGCTCTCGACTCAGCACGCTCCCGAAATATCGCAGAGCGACATCCGGGACGCCGTCATCGAACACATCATCAAGCCCAGTTTTCCCGATGGCCTGCTTACTCCGCAAACCCGGTTCATGATCAACCCCACCGGTGTATTCATCATTGGAGGGCCGCAAGGCGATTGCGGCCTTACCGGGCGCAAGATCATCGTCGATACCTACGGTGGCGCATGCCCTCATGGCGGCGGCGCATTCTCGGGCAAGGACCCCTCAAAGGTCGACCGTTCCGCTGCCTATGCAGCGCGCTATGTGGCCAAGAATATCGTGGCGGCAGGGTTGGCACGCCAGTGCCAGGTACAGGTCAGCTATGCCATCGGTGTCGCCGAGCCCATCAATATCACGGTCTACACCGAGGGCACCGGCGTCATACCCGACGACCAGATCGCCCGGCTGGTGCGCGAAAACTTCGATTTGCGGCCCAAGGGCATCATCAACATGCTCGACCTGCTGCGTCCCATCTACGCGAAAACGGCTGCCTATGGTCACTTTGGCCGCAGCGAGCCGGAGTTCAGCTGGGAAGCGTCCGACAAGGTGCAAGTTCTTAAAAAGGCGGCCTGATCGCCTGATGTCCACAGCCCCAGGGGCCATGGCTGGCGCCCGGGGGGAGTCCAGACCATGCCTCATCGCAAAGAAAATACCGACTCGGAGTCTTCATTCGCAACGGCCAGGCGTCGCCTGGACGTTGCCGAAGTGCGCCGCGAAAGCGGCGTGGTCGCTCACGACGCCGGCGACGTCAACATGCGCAGTCTCGTTCCCTCCGACTCTCCATGTGTCGCCGTATGCTCCACCCTGTACGATGAGATATGCCGCGGTTGCGGTCGTACTGCCATGGAAGTCGCCAATTGGGTGTTCCTGGACGATGAGGAAAAACTGCAGGTGTGGCAACGTATCAAGGCCCAAGGATACCCGCGGCGCAAAGGCTGAAGCCCACCTCGGAGTTTTACGCTAAAATCTGGTCTTCCTGAGGAGCGCTGCGACGGAACGGACTGAAGCCTGTGGGCTTTTCAGTGCCATCCGCTAGGCTCAGGATCTTCTTTAGTCTCAACGGCGCTCATCATTCCCTGTACGGGCAACGATGAGCACTTGTTGCAGAATCTTTGCCAGTACAGTTTTATTGGGATACAACCATGAATACTGTTGCTGACGCCGCTTTCACTGATTACAAAATTGCCGATATTGCCCTCTCGGGCTGGGGCCGCCGCGAAATCGCGATCGCCGAGACCGAGATGCCGGGCCTGATGTCCACCCGTGAAGAATTTGCCGCCTCGCAGCCGCTCAAGGGCGCGCGCATCGCGGGCAGCCTGCACATGACCATACAAACGGCCGTGCTCATCGAAACGCTGAGAGCCCTGGGCGCCGAAGTTCGCTGGGCATCGTGCAATATATTTTCGACCCAGGACCATGCCGCCGCCGCGATTGCGGCCTCGGGCACACCGGTATTTGCCATCAAGGGTGAAACGCTTGAGGATTACTGGCAGTACACGCATCAGATATTCCAGTGGCTCAATGGCGAGCATGCCAACATGATCCTCGATGATGGCGGCGATGCCACCGTCTTGCTGCATCTGGGTGCCAAGGCCGAAAAAGACATCTCGGTACTGGACAAGCCCGCAAGCGAAGAAGAGCGTGTCCTGTTCGCTTCGATCAAGGCGCAATTGGCCCGTGATTCCAAGTGGTACTCGACCCGCTTGGCACAGATCAAGGGTGTGACCGAGGAAACCACAACGGGTGTGCACCGCCTGTATCAAATGGCCAGGAAAGGCGAGCTCGCCTTTCCCGCCATCAATGTCAACGATTCCGTCACGAAGTCCAAGTTCGACAACCTGTACGGCTGCCGCGAGTCGTTGGTGGACGGTATCAAGCGTGCGACCGATGTCATGGTCGCCGGCAAGATCGCCGTGGTTTGCGGTTTCGGTGATGTGGGCAAAGGATGCGCGCAAGCCTTGTCCGCCCTGCGCGCCCAAGTGTGGGTGACCGAAGTCGATCCGATCTGCGCCTTGCAGGCTTCCATGGAAGGATACCGGGTCGTTACCATCGAGGAAGCCGCCGACAAGGCCGACATCTTCGTTACCGCTACTGGCAACTACCATGTCATCACGCGCGACCACATGGACGCCATGAAGGACCAGGCCATCGTCTGCAACATCGGACACTTCGACAATGAAATCGACGTCGCATCCATCGAAGACCTGCAATGGGAAGAGGTCAAGCCCCAGGTCGACCACGTGATTTTCCCCGACGGCAAACGCATCATCCTGTTGGCCAAGGGCCGCCTGGTTAACCTGGGATGCGCCACGGGCCACCCTTCATTTGTGATGTCGGCATCGTTCACCAACCAGACCATCGCGCAGATCGAGCTATTCACGCGTGGCGACGCCTACAAGACCGGCCAGGTCTATGTCCTGCCCAAGCATCTCGATGAAAAAGTGGCGCGGCTACACCTGAAGAAGCTGGGAGTGCAGTTGACACAATTGCGTCCCGACCAGGCCGATTACATCAATGTGCCGGTCAGCGGGCCCTACAAGCCCGACCACTACCGCTACTGATACACATCCACGGGTCTAATTCACAAAGGAGCGCTACGCTATGGAACTAATTCTTGTCTGGATCTTAAACGCCGTCGCCCTGCTGGTGGTGGCCTATCTATTGCCGGGCATCACGGTGGCCTCGTTCGGGTCGGCGCTTATTGCGGCCCTGGTGCTGGGTTTGCTCAACACGCTGGTCAAGCCCCTGCTTATTCTATTGACCCTGCCCATCACGATCGTCACGCTGGGACTATTTTTGCTTGTGCTTAATGCGCTGGTGTTCTGGTTTGCCGGTTCGGTATTGAAAGGCTTTCAGGTCAGTGGTTTCTGGTGGGCATTGCTGGGCGCTTTGATCTATAGCGTGGTATCGGGACTGCTGTCGAGGTTGCTGGTCCAATGAATCCGAACAAGGCAATCAGTCTGGAGTTCTTTCCACCCCGTGATACCGCCGCCCAAGAAAAACTGGTGCGTTCAGCCAAGCAGCTGCTGGCTCTGGAACCGGCGTATGTCAGCGTCACTTTCGGGGCGGGCGGCTCGACGCGCACCGGTACCGCCGACACGGTTCGCCTGCTGCAGAACCTGGGGTGCGATGCCGCCCCTCATTTGTCCTGCATAGGGGCGACCCGGGCCGTTCTTGGCGATATCCTGGACTCGTATCGCGAACAGGGCATCAAGCGGATTGTGGCGTTGCGTGGCGACATGCCTTCGGGCATGGGCGGCGACCAGGGCGAATTGCACTACGCCAGCGAACTCGTTGCGTTCATTCGCCAGCACAGCGGCGATTGGTTTCATATCGAGGTGGCTGGCTACCCCGAAATGCATCCCCAGTCGACCAGCGCTGAGGCGGATCTGGCGCATTTCATCCATAAGGTTAAGGCGGGCGCCGACAGCGCAATCACACAGTATTTCTTCAATGCCGACGCATATTTCGATTTTGTGGATCGCATGAATGCCAAGGGTGTCGATATCCCGGTGGTGCCAGGCATCATGCCGATTACCAACTACACACAGTTGGCACGTTTCTCGACGATGTGCGGGGCTGAGATTCCACGGTGGATACGGTTGCGGCTTGCCGATTTTGGCGATGACAAGGCCTCGATCAAAGCGTTTGGCATCGATGTAATTACCCGTTTGTCTCAAGACCTGCTCGACAATGGAGCGCCTGGCCTGCATTTTTACACGCTCAATAACGCCGAGGTGACCATGGCGATCTGGCGGCAGTTGCGACTGGCTTAGCAATCCCGGAAGGGGCGCTTCACTACTATCACGCCAATTTAGGCGCCGGTACGGCCCATCCTTTGTCGGTCAGGATGGAGTCCAGTCGGATGTCGTGGGGTGCCGGAACATGCGCTTCGCTGGATAGATCGCCGGTAGCCCAGGCGATGCCAATACTGATATACGGGTGATTTTGCGCTTTCATGGCTGCCAGTGTCCGGTCGTAGTATCCTTTGCCATAGCCGATGCGGTCGCCTTGACGCGTGTACCCCAGGGTCGGGACCAATATGATATCGGGTAGTGGAGCGGGCTCGCCGACGGGTTCCTGTATTCCGTAGGCCCCTGGCTGCATTACGGTTTCGGGGTCCCATAGCCTGAATTCCAGGGGGCCATTGGGCGCTGCCACAACCGGCAGCGATACACGATATCCCTCTTCCTGCGCCCATTGCCGCAGCAACGGTTGCAATTGGGGCTCGTCCTCGGTCGACCAGAATGCGGCAATATTGCGGGGCAGCGGTTTGCCTGCTTCCAGCAGCTTGCTGCGATTGGTTGCCAGCCACGTAAACAGGCGCCCCCGTATCAGCAGGCCGCCGCGGCTCCGATCGACGGGATTCTGTGCGGCTCTCAGTTGTTTAAGTCGCACGCGAAGTGGGACTGCGTTATTCTCTGTGCTGTTATTCATGGCGGTGTTATGTGGGGTCAAGACAAGATGGTGTCCAATAGGCAACGGTATCAGAAAACCTGGAACTTTTCTGCATTGGTGCGAGCCAAGCATTCACGGGCCAGTATTTGGCTGACCCTGATGGTGGGTTTGACCGGATGTGCCGGCGCCGAGCGCCCGGTACATTCCGCCACGGCCACCGACGCTCAGGTCGACTTGGGACAGTCTCTCGTACCTGCGCCGCTAGGATCGAAAGTAGAAGCCTTGCTCGAGGAAATTAACGATTCCCGCTCAGGCACCGGTACTGTCACGCTGATTACACCGCCTGCCGCACGCCAAGCCGTGGTCGATGCGCGCGACGCCATGAAAAAAAGCCAATGGGCGCGGCTGCAGACGCTGGCGCCGCTGGCCAAGAGCGATCCAGTGCTCGGCAGCTACGCAGACTATTGGCTTTTACGCCAGCAATTGCAGGACAGTACGCGACCAGTGCCCGATGCGCTATTGCAGAAATTCATGCAGGAAAATCAGGATGCCTATCTGGCTGACCGCCTGAAAGCCGACTGGATCATTGCGGCGGCCCGGGCCGGCAACTATGCCTTGGTGAATCAGCTGGGTCCGGTCACCAACAGCAATACCCATGTAGAATGTTCGCGCCTTTTGGCGCAGCATATGACAGGACAGCGCGTCAAGCCGGCGCAGGTCGTGGCGGCATTCAGTCCCAACCGATCGTGCTGGAGCATGCTCGACCAGATGGCCGACAGCAAAGTGGTCGGTTGGAAAGAACTCCAGCCATTGCTTCGCGCGACTCTGGAAAGCAACAAGACGGGCAACGCACAGCGTATGGCCGCCGTGATGTTCGATGCCAGGCAGATGGTCGATTATGCCGCGCTCATGAACAATCCCAGGAAATGGCTCGCGGGGCGCACGCCGCCCAGGTCGCGCGCCGAAACCGAGCTAGTGGCCATCGCGCTATCTCGCCTGGCCTATGGGAAAGAGCGCGAAACCAATGCCGTCTACGTCGAGAGCGCCTGGTCCAAAGCCATTCCAAAATCCGATATTGAATGGGTATGGAGTCAGTTCGGTCTGGTTGCCGCGCTGAATGTGGCTCCCGATGCGGCGGGCTGGTACAGGCGTTCGGGCAATCAGCGGCTCACCGACTATAACCACGCCTGGCAGGTTCGCTCGGAACTCCGGCAGGCGCCCATAAACTGGGACCTGGTCGCCAACTCAATACGCAGAATGTCGGCTAGCCAGGCCGCCGAGCCTGTCTGGGTCTACTGGTACGCCAGAGCGTTGGCGGCTCAGGGCCAGAAAGCGGCAGCCACCAAGCATTACGAATCCATTGCGCACGAACTGAATTTTTATGGCCAATTGGCCAGTGAAGAGCTGGGCAAAACACCATCCTTGCCACCGGCACCCGCTCCGGTGACGGCTGCGGAACTGCAAGCTGCAAGATCCAATGCCGGATTGCAACGCGCTATCCAGTTGTTCGAACTCGGTTGGCGTCCCGAGGCTGTACCGGAATGGAACTTTGCGCTACGCGGCATGGATGACCGCCGATTATTGGCTGCCGCGGAGCTCGCGCGGCGGGAGCAGATATTCGATCGCGTGGTAAACACGTCATTGCTTACCGAGAGCGAAGTGGATTTCACTCAACGCTTTGTCGCCCCGTTCGAAGGCCGTGTCACCGAGAAGGCGCGCCTGATAAACCTGGATCCAGCTTGGGTTTACGGCCTGATCCGCCAGGAATCGCGTTTTATCACCGATGCCAGATCGCACGTCGGCGCCTCCGGTCTGATGCAGTTGATGCCTGCCACGGCCCGATGGGTGGCCAAGAAAATCGGCATGACGAACTTCACGCCTTCGTCCGTCAATGATTTCGACACCAATACAGTGCTGGGCACCAATTATCTCAGCATGGTCCTGAGCAAGCTCAATGGATCGCAAGTACTGGCCACGGCGGGCTACAACGCCGGTCCCGGGCGACCTGTGCAGTGGCGTGCAAAGCTGGCAGGGCCCGTAGAAGGCGCCATATTTGCTGAGACGATCCCGTTTACCGAGACGCGGATGTATGTGAAGAACGTCATGTCCAATGCCACGTATTACGCAATGATGTTCACGGGCAAGCCGCAATCGTTGAAAGAACGCCTGGGCACTGTATCGCCAGAGCCGGAAAAGCGCATTGCCCTGCCATGACCGATCCGGCCATAGAAGGACTTGACGTCTATATCGTTGGCGGCGCGGTCCGCGACGAGCTGCTTGGCTTGCCGGCTGGCGACCGCGACTGGGTTGTCGTAGGCACGACCCCTGAAGAAATGGCCAGGCGCGGTTTCATTCCCGTAGGTGGCGATTTCCCGGTGTTCCTGCATCCGAAAACAAAAGAGGAATACGCGCTGGCCCGCACCGAACGCAAATCCGGGCGTGGCTACAAAGGCTTCACCTTCTATACCGGCACAGACGTTACCCTGGAAGACGACCTGCAAAGACGCGACCTGACCGTGAACGCGATCGCCAAAAGGCCCGATGGGGGCCTGGTCGATCCGTTGGGCGGCCAAGATGACGTCAGAAACAAGATATTGAGACATGTCGGCCAGGCATTTGCGGAAGACCCCGTGCGGCTGCTGCGTCTCGCCCGATTCGCCGCCCGATTCCACGATTTCTCCATCGCACCTGAAACGTTGGACCTGGCGCGCAGGCTGGTCGACGACGGCGAGGTCGACCAACTGGTTCCCGAGCGTGTATGGCGTGAAATGGCCAAAGGACTGATGGCAGACAAGCCAGGCAGGATGTTCGATGTATTGGCCGACAGCGGAGCCTTGGGGCGCGTGTTGCCAGGCTTGCGGTTTGGCGCAACGACAGGTGATGAATTGGCCCGTGCCGCGCAGGCCGGCTTGGGCCTGCCAGCACGCTTGGCCATACTATGTCGGTTTTCCCAGGAACCTGAACGTGTTGTCCTGCATGTTCGCGCACCGCGCGATTGCCAGGACTACGCCAGACTGCTTCCTGTCGTGCTGGATGGCCTCGACGCGCTGGGCACGGCCGAACCCGGCGTCCCGACGCCCGACGTTTCGACGCCCGGCGTCCCGACGCCCGACGTTTCGACGCCCGGCGTTTCGACGCCCGGCGTTTCGACGCCCGGTACATCGGCGGCCGAGGCGGAATTATGTCTGGATCTTATGGAGCGCTGTGATGCGTTGCGCAAGCCGGGCCGTTTTATCGAACTCCTCGGCGCGGCCGGTATTTGTCGGCCAGGCATCGATCAGGAAGCTTGGGCGGCACGTGTCGACGCGATCCGCAGTATCGACGCCGGCGCCATTGCGCGAACATTGCCCGGCGATCCGGCCGGGATCAAGCACGCACTGCGCAGGGCCCGCTTGCAAGCCTTGCTGCGCCCGGCATTATCCTGACTTGCCTGCTACGCCCGGACGTGACGCAACTCATAGTCGACCGCGCCGGTCGCCTTGATCGAAGCCGATCAGGGGCTGTCCGATATCGCGGCCGATCGCCAGCACCTTGAACAGTTCTCCCATTTCGGCTTCAGATAGCAGCTTCTGCACCGCCGATATGGTGTGCGGCTGGGCTATCGCTCCGGACTGAGCAAGCAACTCCGGCAGGCCGGCATTCATGAGGAATCTGGCTTGCGAGGTGTAGCCCAGCACATCCAGCCCCCCTGCCAGCGCCGCATCGGCCATGGCCGTGAAGTCCACATGAGTAGTGATGTCCTGCAAACCCGCGTGGATCAGGGGCTGGCCATGGGCGTGATGGCGAAAGTGACACATCAGCGTGCCTTCATTGCGCTGGGGATGAAAGTACTCGCGTTGCGGAAATCCGTAGTCGATCAGCAGAGCGGCACCGTGCTTGAGCCACGATCCCATTTGCGTGATCCATGCTTCGGCCTGCCTGTTGATTTCGGATTGATACCCGGGCAGCGGCGGCATACGGCTGTTAATCATTTCCTGTAACGCAGCGCTGGCTGGGCGCTGCGCAAATTCAAAGGCGGCAAGGTCATCGATGCCGTTCAATGGTCGCGCCAGGCGCACACCGATCTCCATGAACCCACCATCGTCATTCCAGCGAAACAGCGTCGCGGGCATGGCATCCAGAACTTCGTTTGCAACAATGCAGCCCGTAAACGCCTGCGGCAACTCGCTGAGCCAGCTTACTGCCGCACCGAATCCAGCAAGACGCTGTTGCTGGCGCGCGCGCAAATCGGCCGATACTTCGAGGATCTGGTAGTGGGGCTCTATGCCTGATTGGCGCAGGGCCGGGATTATGGCCGCCGCGAGCGCGCCGGAACCCGCACCAAACTCGAGCACCTGGACAGAACGGCTTTCATTGAGTATCTGGACTACTTGCCCGGCCAATGTCTGTCCAAAAAGCGGCGTCATTTCAGGTGCCGTAGTGAAGTCGCCGGTGGGCAGCGCGGCGCCAAACTTGGTGTTGCCAGCGGCATAGTAGCCCAGGCCTGGCGCGTACAACGCCAGATTCATCCAATGTTCGAATGGCATGAACCCGTCTTCACATGCTTGAATCCGGTCTGCCAGATAGGCCGCGACGGCCCTGGCATGTGCCGCGGATTCAGGGTTGAGGTCGGGCAGTCCCGAGGGTGTTGTGGTGGATATCGGCATGGACAGGCTGATCGCTATTTCGAAGGAGGAATGGACGAGTCGCGTTCATCGGCGGCAGGCTTTCCCTGCTTGATCGTATACAGCGAATAGCACATGGAAATGAGAAAGGCGACAAGCAGGGCGACCATGATCGCGACGATGAAGTTATTGAAGACGATCCATAGCGGAACTGACATCAACAAGGCAAGGAAGAAGGGCTTGCTGGCAAGCTGTTTCATGGTGTCCTGGCAAGGGCGTCCCGAGGGAACCCATAGTGGAAAGGCAACACGCTATTGTAGCCAGTGCAGGCGGAAAAAAGGCCCCCACGCTGCGCCTTCGGCTTGCTGCCCCCAAAGGGGGTGCTTTTTACCTTGGGGCGGCCCGGCGGTAAAAAAAACCCCGCACGGCGGCGGGGTCTTCAGGTCAGGCACACGTATCATGCTGGCCGGGGTACAGCATAGGCTTGCTTACGAAGCGAATTCGCGACGAGCTGCGCTTTTTCCACGCGTCGATGTCGGCTTGCCGGCAAAGCCGGGGCGGGTCGACGGACGCGTGCTGGGTTTTACACCAGCAGGGGCCTTATGGGCAAAATCAGGACGGGCTGTACGGGCAGGACGATCGCCGAATGCCGGACGGTCGCTGAATACAGGCCGGTCGGCATGCGGACGTTCTGTACGGGCAGGACGCGCTTCGAAACTTGCATTCTCATTACGGCCTTTGTAGCCGCCGCTGCGCTCCTCAGTGCCAAAAGTCTTGCGGCTATCGGCGCCACGGTCATATGCAGGCCGACCTTCAAAAGCGGGGCGATCGTTGCTACGGGCGGGGCGGCCTTCATACGCGGGCTTGTCGCCAAAGCGCGGCTTGCCTTCGTAGGCGGGCTTATCACCACCAAAGCTGCCGCGGTCGGCGCCTGGTTTGCGGGCATAGCTGCTGCTTGGCTTGCCAGCACCGTAACCGGCGCGTGGCGCAAAGCTTTTGCCACTGCCTTTGCGGTCAGTATACGTGGGACGCGCAGTTTTCTTGGGCTCGAGGCCTTCGATTTCCTGTGATGGAATAGGCTGGCCGATGAAGTGTTCAATACGACGCACTTTATGGCGTTCCGAATGAGTTGCCAGCGTGAATGCCAAGCCGCTGCGGCCGGCGCGACCAGTACGACCGATACGGTGAACGTAGTCTTCAGCTTGCATGGGCAGGTCGTAATTCACGGCGTGCGTGATGCTTTGTACGTCAATACCACGTGCTGCCACGTCGGTTGCCACCAAAATGCGCAGCTGGCCTTTTTGCAGCATGCCCAATGTGCGGGTGCGCTGACGCTGGTTCATATCACCATGCAACGCGGCGGCGGCAAAGCCCTGGTCGGCCAGGCGTTCGGCCAGATCGTCGGCACCGCGTTTGGTCGAGGTGAAGACGATGGCTTGGTCCAGGCTGGCGTCACGCAGCAGGTGGTCCAGCAGACGCATCTTGTGGCCGTTGTCATCGGCATACAACAAGCTTTGTGTAATGTTGGTGTGCTTTTCTTTCTGGCTGGACAGCTGGATTTGTTCCGGGCTGCGCATCATCTTGGCCGCAAGGCGTGCAATGGTGCCGTCAAGTGTTGCCGAGAACAGCAAGGTCTGGCGGTCTTTCGGTGTACTGGCGACGATGGTTTCGATATCTTCGATGAAGCCCATGTCCAGCATGCGGTCGGCTTCGTCAAGTATCAGCGTATGAACGGTCGACAGGTTGACACGCTTGGCTTGCAAGTGGTCGATAAGGCGGCCGGGCGTTGCAACCAGCACGTCCACGCGACGTGACAGAGCCTTGAGCTGGGCGCCGTAAGGCATACCGCCCACGACCACGGCAATGCGCAGGTCTTTAAGATGCGCGCCGTAGAGCTTGGTGGCTTCTGCAACCTGCATGGCCAGTTCGCGGGTGGGAGTCAGTACCAGCACTTGAACGCCCGTACCCTTGTTGGCCGGCATTGTGGAAATGCGGTTCAGGGCTGGGAGCATGAAGGCGGCGGTTTTGCCACTGCCCGTTTGTGCGGATACCATCAGGTCGCTACCTGCCAACGCTTTCGGGATGGAAGCTGCCTGGACGGGAGTCGGCTCGGTAAAGCCGGCTTTCAGAACGGCAGACAATAGCGTGGGGGTAAGACCTAGATTTTCAAAAGACATGCGTGATCCTTTGCCGCGTAAACGGCATACACTAGCGCGGGCAGATAAGTGAGCCCGAAGCGCTGGTTGATTGGAGCATCGTGCCGACCGAATCAACCTAAAGTGCAGCGTAGTGTCTTGGAAGACGCAGCGAAAGGCTCGGGGGTCAGGGAGCGATGGCGTTCGACATGGGTGCTGAGAGATCAGTCAACTGCTATGACACAGCATGAGGCCGTGTGAAAATGTCGACGCATTGATTAATGCAGTGCCAGAAGTATAACCTTATTTCCGCATTCGGGGAAACCCCTATCGTTGTCGCAGTGCAACAAAGCTCGAAAAAACACGAATATGGCTACGACCCTTCGGTTCGACTGGTGGCGCCCAGCCAGTTTATTGGCGTCTGACCATGGTCCTCGAGCCAGCCGTTGGCTTGCACGAAATGATCGCAACCCATGAAGGGCAGTGGCGGACGCGTGGCGGACAAGGGGGAAGGGTGGTTGGCCGTCAATATATGCATGGGACCTCCTTCGCTTTGCGCCAGCAAACCCCGCTTGCTTTGTGCATGTGCGCCCCACAGCATGAATACCTTTGGTTGCGGCGCTTGGGCTACACGCCGGATAATCGCGTCGGTGATTTGTTCCCAGCCTCTCCTGGCGTGCGACGCCGGGCTGGCGTACTCAACGGTAAGGGCGGTGTTGAGCAGCAACACGCCTTGGCGCGCCCAGTCGCTCAGTTCGTTGCGCCGGCGTAGCGGCGCATCGGGATACTCGCGGGACAACTCCTTGAAAATATTTCGCAGGCTGGGCGGTGTTGGACATTGGTCCGGCACCGAGAACGCCAGGCCCTGCGCCTGGTTGGGGCCATGGTAGGGATCCTGTCCCAGGATCACCACCCGCACGGACTCCGGCTCGAGATGCTCCAACGCCCGGAAGATGAACCGGGGGTAAATGACGGTGCCCGCAGCCAGCCTGTCCGCAAGAAAGCCGGACAGGCTCACCAGCACTGGCTGGGTATCGCTGGAATCGAACACTTGCCGCCACGTTGGCGATAATCGATCCAGCTGATCCAAGGGTGTTTGCAGGAGGCTATTGTCAGTCGTTGCCAACAGGGTTCTTTGTTCCATGGATTCTCTTTGCGTGCGGGCTCATGGATCACAAGGCGGAAAGAGCCTTGGTCAGTGCCGCGTGATAGTGAGGCAACACGGCGTCGATCTGCGCCTTCCTGGCATCCCACCGTTGCTTTTCGACGATAGAGCGCAAGGGTGCAGCCGCCCAGATCGCTTCCGGAAAATGGCTGTCGCAGGACCAGCGCGGGATGATGTGCCAATGAACGTGTGGCACCATATTGCCGAATTGCGCCAGATTGACTTTATCGGGCTGCAGAACGCCGCGTTGGTATTGTTCGACAAGCCAGACGGCATCCATGATCTGATTGCGGGCTGCAGCTGGCAATTCGGTCATTTCTCTGACATGGTCACGCCAGATGACGCGTGTAAAGCCCGGATGTGAAGAATCCTCCACAGCAATGACCCGCAGCGTGTCGTTGCTCCAGAGTACTGTTTCGTTGGCGGGCATGCACAGGGGACAGGTTTCCTGGGTGCTCATAGTGCTTGTTCCACTGCCTTGACGATATGTTCAAGCACAGCAACACGGGCGTGTTTTTTATCGTTGGCCGCCAACACATGCCATGGGCACGCAGGCGTATCGGTGCGGGCGAACATGTCGTTGGCGGCCACTGCGTACGCATCCCATTGTTTGCGATTACGCCAGTCTTCGGATGTGATTTTGAACGACTTGAATGGGGATGCCTCGCGTTCGCGGAATCGCTTCAGCTGTTCCTCTGGAGTAATGGCGAGCCAGAACTTCAATACCAGGGCGCCACTGTCGTGCAGCTGCGCTTCAAAGTGATTGATTTCTGCATACGCGCGTTGCCATTGATCCGGTTTTGCGTATTTTTCCACCCGTTCGACCAGAACGCGACCATACCAGGATCTGTCGAAAATAGTGATGTGCCCCGGTTTGGGAATGCATTGCCAGAAACGCCATAAATAGGGGTGTGCACGCTCTTCGGCAGTCGGGGCCGAGATCGGGATGGCATGGAATTGCCGGGCATCGAGAGTGTGCGTTATGCGCCTGATTGCGCCGCCTTTTCCGGCCGCATCCTGGCCTTCGAACACAAGTATGAGCGGTAGTCTCTGAAATTTCTTGCTGCGTGCGAGGTTGGCAAGGCGGGCTTGCCATCCGGCCAGCTGCTCGTCGTACTCCTGGTCGTCGAGTGTTGCGTCATACTTGAGGTTTTCCAAGCGAATCGCGGGGCGGACGGTGAGGGCCTCCTCTGTAACGGCAGAAGGGTTGCTCTGAACACGCGAATGGCGACGCAGTGCCGACAGCACAGCTTGGCCCGTAGTGATGGCGCGTAGCGATACATCGGCGCTGGGAATGATGCACCACGGGGCGTGGTCGGCGTTGGTCAGGGATATGCCCAGCGCCGCCGCATCGCGCAAACGGCTGAATTTTTTCCACACCTTGGTGTCTTCCGGACCGACCTGCCAGGCCGTATCCGGATTGGCGAGCAGTTCGTCTGTCCTTTGCTTCTGTGCGCCCCGCGACAGGTGGTACCACAGTTTGACAATCTGTATGCCCTCGCGCACGAGCATGGCTTCGAAGTGGCGTATGGCCTCGGCGTGCGCTTGTATCACCGCCTGGTCGGGCTTTTTCCTGGCGGCTTCATCGAACAAGCGCTGATGCCAGGACTCAAAGATTATGCTGATATTTCCGTGCGCGGGGAGCGTTTGCCAGTAACGCCGGAAATAAGGAAAGGCCTTGTCCTCTTCCGAGGGTTCCCCAAGGGCAACGGTTCGGATGTGGCGCGCGTCCATCCACTCGTTAAGCAGGCTTGCCGCAGCGCCTTTACCAGCGCCCGGTATGCCGGCCATCACGATGATCAAGGATCGGTCCGCTTTCTGCACGCGCTCATACTGCGCCTTCAGCAGCGCGGCGCGCAACTTGGCTTCCAGGGGCTTTGCCTGGTCGCCGGCAAGCTGGGGATCGGATTCGGCTGCGTCGAATAAATTCATTATCAGAGATCGTCGTATGTGCCTGAAGCCAGGGTTCGATGCGACCGCCGGAGAGCGCCGGGTCGCCGGATCGCCGGATCGCCGTGCCATCGGCTGTCACTTCTAGCGGTTGAAGAACAGTTCCTGCAAGGCCTCGCCGGGTTCAGGCGCCCGCATGAATGCTTCGCCGACAAGGAACGCATCCACATTATTATCGCGCATGAGCTTGACGTCCGCGGCGGTCAGGATGCCACTTTCGGTGATGACCCGCTTACCCTCGGGAACGGCGGGCAGCAAGTCCAGTGTTGTTTGCAGGGATGTCTCGAATGTGCGCAGGTTGCGGTTATTGATGCCGATCAGCGATGTGTTCAGTTCCAGTGCAATATCGAGTTCGGCGCGATCATGGACTTCGACCAGTACATCCATGCCGAGCTCGGCGGCGACGCTTTCCAGCTCTCGCAACTGTGGAGGTGACAGGGCGGCCACGATCAGCAGAATGCAATCGGCGCCAATGGCGCGCGCATGGACGATCTGGTACGGATCGATCATGAAGTCCTTGCGCAATACAGGAAGTGTGCAAGCAGCGCGCGCCTGGCGCAGGTAGTCGTATGAACCCTGGAAAAACTGTACGTCAGTCAGGACAGACAGGCAGGCTGCACCATGCGCGGCATACGAGGTGGCGATTTCGACAGGATTGAAGTTCTCGCGGATAACGCCTTTGGACGGCGACGCTTTTTTCACCTCGGCGATGACACCGGGTTTGCCTTGGGCAATCTTTTCTTCGATTGCGCGCGCAAAGCCGCGTAAATCTTTTCGGCTTTTGGCCTCGCGCAGCATGTCCGCCTCGCTGCGCATCTGCCGCGCGGTGGCGATCTCGATTTTCTTGATGTCAAGTATTTTTGCCAGAATGTCGTTCATGCGGTAAGCGTCCGGGTAAAGGTGCAGAATTCGTCAAGCTTGGCTCGCGCAGCGCCGTTGGCCAAGGATTCAAAAGCCAGCTTTAGTCCCTCGTTGATGGATGTTGCCTTGTTGCCCGCGTAAATGGCCAAGCCTGCGTTGAAGCCAACGATATCACGGGCCGGACCGTTGATGTTGTTCAGTGCTTCAAGAACCATCTTGGCCGATTCTTCACGATTATTGACCTTGATAGACCGATTAGACACCATTGCCATGCCAAAGTCTTCCGGATGGATTTCGTATTCGCTCACCTGTCCGTCCTTGAGTTCGCCGACCAGAGTGGCGGCTCCCAGAGATGCCTCGTCCATGCCGTCTTTGCCGTGGACGATCAACACGTGCTTGGAGCCCAACCTTTGCAGTACCCGCACCTGGATGCCGACCAGATCGGGATGAAATACACCCATCAGCTGATTGGCCGCATTGGCCGGATTGGTAAGTGGTCCCAGAATATTGAAAATGGTCTTGACGGCCAGCTCTTTGCGCACGGCGGCAACGTTTTTCATGGCGGCGTGGTGCGAAGGCGCGAACATGAAGCCTATGCCGGTTTGGCTAATGCTTTCGGCTACCTGTTCAGGCGAGAGCATGACGCTGACGCCCAGCGCCTCGAGAACGTCGGCGCTGCCCGAGGATGACGACGCACTGCGGTTGCCATGCTTGGCAATTTTCACGCCGGCCGATGCCGCCACAAACATGGACGCAGTGGAAATGTTGAAGGTGTTGGACCCGTCGCCACCGGTGCCGCACATGTCGAGCAGTTCGTCGGTGTCGGGAATGTTTACTGGCAGCGCAAATTCCCGCATGACTTGGGCCGCGGCAGTAATTTCACCCACTGTTTCTTTCTTGACCCGCAGGCCCATGATCAGTGCGCTTGCTATTTGGGGCGATATTTCGCCACGCATCAGCATGCGCATCAAGTGCAGCATTTCATCGTGGAAAATCTCACGATGTTCGATGCAACGTGATAGCGCTTCGGTGGGGGTGATTGTCATTCTTGTTCCTCTTTTAGATATTCAGGAAATTTTTCAACAGGGCATGGCCGTGCTCGCTCAACACGGATTCGGGATGGAACTGCACCCCGTATACGGGCAAGGTCTTGTGGCGCAAACCCATGATCTCGCCATCCGCCGTTTCAGCCGTTACTTCGAGGCAGTCGGGAAGCGTGCTGCGATCAACGGCCAGCGAGTGGTAGCGCGTGACGACAAAGGGCGACGGCAGGCCGGTGAAAACATCGGAGCCAGTGTGCGTAATGTCCGAAACCTTGCCATGCATGAGTTGCTGGGCCCGGATAATATCGCCGCCATAGGCCGCGCCGATAGCCTGGTGGCCCAGGCACACCCCCAGGATCGGCACCTTGCCCGCAAAGTGCCGAATCAGTTCGACTGAAATGCCTGCCTCGGCCGGAGAGCATGGGCCGGGCGACACACATATGCGGCCGGGTTTCATGGCGGCGATATCGGCCACGCTGACCTGATCATTGCGACGCACCTGGACGTCTTCACCCAATTCACCAAAGTACTGGACCAGGTTATAGGTAAACGAATCGTAGTTATCGAGCATCAATAGCATGTATTTCTCCTGGGCTAAGGCCGGGCGTCAAATGGGTTCGTCGAGGCCGAACTGGACCTGTTCGGCCGCCCGCAAGACAGCACGGGCCTTGGCTTCAGTTTCCTGCCATTCCTTTTCGGGGTCGGAATCGGCCACGATGCCGGCAGCGGCCTGCACGTAAAGCATGCCGTCCTTGATGATGCCGGTGCGGATCGCAATGGCGACATCCATTTCGCCCCCGTAGCTCAGATAGCCGGCGGCGCCTCCGTATATGCCGCGGCGCACGGGCTCGAGCTCATCAATGATCTCCATGGCGCGCACCTTGGGAGCGCCCGTGAGCGTGCCGGCCGGAAAAGCTGCGCGCAGTACGTCCATATTGCTCATGCCATCGTTCAGCTCGCCGCATACGTTCGACACCAGGTGCATTACATGAGAATAGCGTTCGATGGTCATTGTGTCGGTCACCTTGACTGAGCCGGTCTTGGCTACCCGTCCTACGTCGTTGCGAGCCAGGTCGATAAGCATGACGTGCTCGGCGCGTTCTTTTGGGTCGGCCATCAATTCTTCTGCCAGTTGGGCGTCTTCTTCGGGGGTGGCGCCGCGCCGGCGGGTACCTGCCAGAGGACGTATCGTGACCACGGTCTTTTTTTTCTCTGCCTCGGTCACGATTTCCTGGCGAACCAGGATTTCAGGCGAAGAGCCCACCACCTGGAAGTCGTCGAAATTCCAGAAGTACATATAGGGAGACGGGTTCAGCGAACGCAGAGACCGATACAGGGACAGCGGCGAGTCGCGGAATGGCTTGGCGATAACCTGGCCGATCTGGACCTGCATCAAATCGCCGGCAGCGATGTATTCCTTCGCTTTCAATACCGCGGCGATATAGTCTTCTTTCGCAAAATCGCGACGGCTGGTGGTTTGCATGCTGGCATACGCGTAAGGTATCACCACAGGCGTGCGCAGCTTTTCACGCAACTCTTTCAAGCGGCGCTTGGCCAGGGCATAGCTTTCTGCCTGTGCCGGGTCGGCATACACGATCAGATAAGTGCGGCCAGCCAGGTTATCGACAATGACCAGCTCGTCGATGTGCAGAAGCATGATGTCGGGCGTGCCTTCATCCTGTCCGGCTGGGAAAGGCTTGACCGCGGGCCCGAGCCGTGGCTCGATGTTGCGTACGGTGTCATAGCCGAAATAGCCGGCAAAACCGCCCGCAAAGCGTGGCATGCCTGGCCGTATCGCGACCTTGAAACGTTGCTGGTAGGACTCGATAAAGCTTAATGGGTCGCCTTCATGTGTTTCGACCACTTTGCCCAAGTGCACGATTTCGGTGGTGGATCCACTGGAACGGATGATGGTCTTGGCGGGCAGGCCGATGAACGAATAACGGCCAAAGCGCTCGCCGCCGACGACCGATTCAAGCAGGCAGCTGTTACGCCCGCCTTCAGGACCGTTATGCGCCAGTTTCAGGTATATGGCCAGAGGTGTGTCGAGGTCGGCGTAAGTTTCCGCGATCAGGGGGATACGGTTGTAGCCTTGCGCTGCGAGTGCATTGAATTCTATTTCCGTCATAGTGGTCTCTGTGAAGTGTTTACATAGAGGCCGGGACAGAAATCAAGAAAGCCCGGCCATTATTCGGTTCCGGGCTTTGCTTTTAGTAATGCTGACGACACGCGGAAGACTGGGGTCTTTGGTGCCGGGAGTGGATTACCGCTACCCTGAACACAAACGCCACCAGCGCCAGTTGGCGCAAGGCGTAATGTACAAATAGGCGGTAGCGATCATGGATTGTTGTTGATGGGTTGGCGAGAGGCCCACTGGGCAGCCTCACTGATGGACATAACTATATCATCTACTTCCAGAGTTCGCACGTCCATTCCTTCGTTGTAGCCGTAGGGGACTGCAAGGACGGTCATGCCGGCAGCGCGGGCCGCCAGCGCATCGTTGATCGAGTCGCCGATGGCCAGTGCATCTTGGGGGTCTGCCTGCAGCAGCTCGCAGGCGTGCAGCAGAGGCATGGGATCGGGTTTCTTGCGGGTGCAGGTGTCGCCGCACACCACATGTTCAAAAAAATGGGCAAGGCCGGCACGTTCAAGCAGTGGCAATGTGAACTCCGTGGGCTTGTTGGTGACCACGGCCATTTTCACCCCCGCTGTTCTGAACGCTTCCAGGCCCGAGACGACGCCCGGATACACCACCGCCTCGTCGCCGTTCACCGCATGATAGTGACGGCCGAAGATTTCGAGCCCATGCTTGACCTCGTCCGCGGCGGGCACCGAACCTTTCGGATTGTTCGACAGCGTGCGCAACACCAGGTTTTCGGTCCCTTTGCCTACATAGCGTGCGATGACGTCCTGGGACAGGGGTGCCAGGTCCATTTCAAGCCGCATGGCGTTTGCTGCATTGGCCAGGTCAGGTATGGTATCGATCAAGGTGCCATCGAGGTCCAGGAGTACGGCGGAAAATGACATGGGGCTTCCCTGTGGTTGAGCAGAGGTATATTGTAAGATGTCCACGGACATTTTCCTGTCATGATTTCCTGGTAACGTGCCTGCTGATCCCGATCCGGGTCGGAAAGACCGTATTAGGGTCTAGGCACAGGCAGACCGAATGCAGATGATGGAAACACTTACTGAGTGTGTGGAAAACTCGCCCCGCGGGACACAGCTCGAGAGCGCGCAAATGCTGGCAAGTTTTCACAAGGTATTGACCGACAGGGCGCTGACGCCGTTATACCAGCCCATCGTCGACCTGCAGTCCGGTCATATTATTGGTTACGAAGGTCTTATTCGCGGGCCCTCTGACTCGCCACTGCATGCGCCGACCAGACTCTTCGGTCTTGCCCGGCAGCACGGACACACCATAGAACTCGAACGCATGTGTCGATGCATACACGTCGAAAAGTTCCAGACCTTGGGTCTGGCGGGAAAATTATTCCTCAACATGAGTCCTGATGCGCTGCTCATGCCCGCTTTTGAGTTGCAGGATTGCTTGGCGCACATGCAAGGGGCCGGTATGCTGCCCGGCAACATTGTGATTGAGCTGACCGAATCGGAAGCTACGTCGAACTACTCGCTTTTGCGCCAGGCTGTTCAGGAGTACCGGGGATCGGGTCTGCAGATCGCCATCGATGATCTTGGCGAAGGTTTTTCGAGTTTGCGGCTGTGGTCGGAACTTCGCCCGGAGTATGTCAAGATAGACAAGTACTTTGTACAGGGAATCGACAGTGATGCCGTCAAGCGCCAGTTCGTAAGGTCCATTGCCGAGATGGCACAGCAATCCAGGTCGGAAGTCATTGCGGAAGGCATTGAAACAGAAGCCGAGCTCGATGCGGTGCAACGGCTGGGTATTCGATATGGCCAAGGTTATTTACTCGCGCGGCCGTCATCGGAACCGGTGACCGTTTTGCCTGCCGCAACGTTGAGCCAGTTGACGCGAACGCCCATTGGCAAGCGGCCGCTCATGAACGACGCCTACAAAAGCGTGGCGACTGCCCGGAAGATTCTTCGCGCAGTGCCAGCCGTTACGGACTCGGCGCTGACCAATGATGTTTACGATATTTTTAAAAAGCAGCCTGAACTGCAGGTGGTGGCTGTGCTGCACGACGGCTTGCCGGTAGGCTTGATACACAGGCTGCGGCTGCTGGATCGACTGGCCCGTCCATATCACCGGGAAGTATATGGGAATAAGCCTTGCAGCCATTTCATCGAAAATCTCCCCCTGATTGTCGATCACCGTACCAGTCTGCAAGACTTGGGCTACCTGTTTACCGAAGAGAATCCGCACCACCTGGCAGACGGCTTCATCATTACCGAGCACGAGAAGTTTCTAGGGGTGGGTACTGGCTTCGATTTGATACGCGAAATCACGCAGATGCAGATCCACGCTGCCCGATACGCGAACCCATTGACTCAGCTTCCGGGCAATGTGCCGATCAACGAGCATATTGAGGAGTTATTGCAGAATGGCGATCCGTTCGCCGTCTGTTACTGCGATCTGGATCACTTCAAGGCATTCAACGACCTATACAGTTACCGCAAGGGCGATGAAGTCATACAGATAACGGCAAACCTGTTGCGCGAATATATTGATCCTGCTGCCGATTTTGTGGGGCATATCGGTGGCGACGATTTCATCGTCATATTCAGGAGCCCCGACTGGCGCGCGCGCTGCGAGAACATTCTGGACCGTTTCTTTGCGGCAACCGCCTCGTTGTACAAGTCAGCCCATCTGGCGCAGGGTGGCTATTTTGCCGAGAATCGGCAAGGCAGCGAAGTCTTTCATGGCCTTATCAGCATTTCGCTGGGGGTCGTGGAGGTTGACGTCGATATGCCTTATTCAGGCCATCAGATCGCTGAATTGGCGGCCTCCGTTAAAACTGAAGCGAAGAAAATTCCGGGCAATTCGCTATTTGTGGAACGGCGATCGCAGTCTTAAGCCGAAATTGATTCGGCTTTGACGATTTCCGCGCGCAAGGCATCGATGACCGCTTTGTAATCAGGTTTACCAAAAATGGCCGATCCTGCCACGAATGTGTCGGCGCCGGCGGCCCGTATGGCTCCGATGTTGTCGACCTTTACGCCCCCGTCGACCTCAAGTGCAATACCTTGTCCTCCGGAATTCCTCCAGGCGTCGATCCTGCCCCGGGCCAGCGCAAGCTTGCGCAACGTTTCCGGTATGAAGGCCTGGCCGCCGAAACCGGGATTGACCGACATCAGCAGCACCACGTCGAGCTTGTCCATGACATGATCCATCCAGTCCAGCGGTGTGGCGGGATTGAATACCAGGCCCGCCTTGCAGCCATGTTCGCGGATCAGCGCCAAGGTCCGGTCGGGATGGCGTGATGCTTCCGGGTGAAAAGTAATAATATTGGCGCCTGCCTTGGCGAATTGCGGGATAATGGCGTCGACGGGTTCGACCATCAGGTGTACGTCGATGGGCGCATCGGTGTGGGGGCGCAGAGCTTCGCACACCATTGGTCCCATGGTCAGATTCGGTACGAAATGATTATCCATGACGTCGAAATGGATCCAATCGGCACCGCCAGCGACGACGTTTTTTACTTCTTCGCCCAGGCGGGCGAAATCTGCTGCCAACAGGCTGGGGGCAATACGGGTAGGTTGAGCAAATGGCATTGGAGGTCACCGGTTGTCAAGGAAGCATCAAAATAACGAATATGCCATTATTACAGGTTAGTGCCAACTCTCCTTTTAAATATCGCGGCTACCATTTAATCAGGAATCTGACATGAAACCTTACGACATTGCTGTAACCGTGACGCCCCAATACCTTCCCGACCAGTCCGAGCCCAGCGAAGAGCAGTTTGTGTTTGCCTACACCGTGCGCATTACCAACAAAGGCGAGCATGCCGCTCAGGTAATAAGCCGGCATTGGATCATCACCGATGGCCAACAACATACGCAGGAAGTGCGGGGGTTAGGAATCGTGGGCCAACAGCCCTTGTTGAATCCGGGCGAAACGTTTGAATACACCAGCGGCTGTCCCTTGCCTACGCCGGTCGGAACCATGCGCGGTACGTATCATTGCGTGGGCGAAAATGGCATCCCGTTCGAAGTGCCCATCCAAGAGTTTGTTCTGGCAGTGCCGCGTACCCTGCATTAACCCTAGCCTGGCCATTTATGAAAAGAATCCTGCTTTCCTCGATGCTGTTGGCGCTCCTCGCGGCTTGCGGCACTATTCCACCCAGTACTCTTCCCGATGACGTCGCGGCCTCTGCGCAGAATATTGCTGACCAGCCGTTGGTGGTGCCACCGCTGACCAACATGCGGGACACTGCGCCTCGTGTCTTGGCAGGAAAATTTCAGCAAGCCGCATGGACCGCATTGCCCGGCTGGCAGAGGGACGATTTGCGTCAGGTCTGGAAAGGCTTCATCAATAATTGCAAGGGCCTGATGCGACCCATTTCCGGTTCCCTGGCCATGCAGGCGCGCGCCACTCCTCGTGCATGGCAACCCGTATGCCAGGCGGCGGCCCAGGGCGGCATGACTGCCGACACCGCGTCGCCGGCGTCCGTCCGCCAATTTCTGCAGACCCATCTGCAGCCATGGCGGGTGCTGGATGCGTCCGGCAAGGCCGCTCAGAACACCGTCACTGGCTACTACGAGCCTTTGATTCGCGCGTCGCGCAAGCGCCACGGCGAATATCAATGGCCGCTGTATGCTCCACCCGAAGACCTGCTTACCATCGACCTGGGTACGGTTTATCCCGAGCTTGCGGGCAAACGGGTACGGGGCAAGCTGGTTGGCAAGCGGGTGGTACCGTACGATACGCGAGCTGAGATCGCCGCATCGACTGCCAGGCAGCCACCAGCCATCGTGTGGGTCAACGATCCGGTCGAGGCGTTCTTCCTGCAGATACAGGGTTCTGGTAGGGCCATGCTGGATAACGGCGAAACAATACGCCTCGCCTATGCCGATCACAATGGACGCCCATATGCATCCATTGGACAGTGGCTGGCAAGTAAAGGCGAGTTGCCATTGGCTCAGACGTCCATGCAAAATATCAAGGCGTGGGCGCGGCGCAATCCCGCACGCGTCCAGGAAATGTTGAATGCCAATCCGGCCATGGTGTTCTTCAACGAAGAAACAATCACCGACCCGGAATTGGGACCCAAAGGAGCCTACGGCATACCATTGATAGGCCAACGATCCGTCGCGATAGACACGGCCTTCGTCCCCCTGGGCTCACCCCTGTACCTGGCTACCGACTATCCGGCTTCGACCAAACCTTTAGAGCGTCTTGTTTTTGCTCAGGATACCGGGGCCGCCATCAAGGGCGCTGCGCGCACAGACTTTTATTGGGGAACTGGAGACGAGGCGGGCGCCATGGCGGGCCGCATGAAGCAACGTGGCGACATGTGGGTGTTATGGCCGAAACAGGCAGGAGCACCTTCCGCGCGATGAGTAAAGAATCTGTTTTGGTATGTGGCAGCGGAATCGCTGGCCTGGCCGCGACGCTGGGGCTTACGAGGGCGGGACTTGATGTTTCCCTGATTGGTCCGCAAGTGGTGCCAGCACCCGTATCTTCTGAAACCTATTGTCCCCGGGTGTATGCAATTTCAGCCGCCAGTCAAAGCTTCCTGGACCGGCTGGGCGTATGGACCATGATGGACAGCCGCCGACTGACGCCGGTCGAGACCATGGAGGTTTACGGTGACGGCGGGGGCGCTTTGCATCTGCATGCATGGCAGGCGGCTCAAACCACACTGGCCTGGATCGTCGAAGCCAGCGAAATGGAGCGCGCCCTCCAGCAGGCCGTGCAAGTGTTCGGCATCAGCTGGCACCCGGAGAAGTTCCAGCGCATGGAGTCCCGGACAATATTCACTGATACAGGGCGTTCGCTGAAAGCCGACTTGCTTGTCGGTGCCGACGGCGCCAAGTCGCCGGTGCGTACGGCCGCGGGTATTCATCATGAATCCAGACCGTATGGCGACATTGGTCTTGTGGTTCACCTTACCGCAGAGCTGCCGCATCAACATATAGCACTGCAGTGGTTTACAGGTGATTCGGTCCTGGCGCTGTTGCCTTTACCGGATACGAGCCAGGGGCATCAAGTATCGATGGTATGGTCCATGCCGCAAGATGACGCCAGGGAGCTAATGGCGATGCCCGAGCTGCAGCGCAACATCGTGCTTGAAACGCGGTTGGCGGCCGCCACGGGAGGACGCCTGGGTGTCCTCAAGGTGCGCAGCACCTTGTCCGGATTCCCCTTGTTTCTCGAGCATAGCGGTATGGTCGCTCCCGGCGTGGCGTTGGTCAGCGACGCGGCCCATCGGGTCCACCCGCTGGCTGGGCAGGGGCTTAACCTGGGGTTGGCGGACGTGGACGGACTAATACAAGCAGTGCGCGACAAAGAGGCGTTTCGCTCAATCGGTGATCTTCGTGTGCTGAGTCGTTACAGGCGTGCCCGAGCCGAACCTATCATGGCCATGCGTATCGCCACGCACGGCTTGCATGGTTTGTTTGCGTCACAAGCCGCGCCCGTAGTCTGGGGGCGCAATGCAGGCATGCGGTTTGTCGACCGCCTACCGTTCATGAAGCGTATGCTAATCGGCGGCGCGTCCGGAAAATAAATGGCTTTCGAGCCACTAAAGTCATTATCAGGAGTATCTATGCGTTTCAATTTTACAGGCTTGCTTGGCGCCGCGTTGCTTGCCAGCATGCCCTTTCTTGGCGGTCCGGTGATGGCGCAAGCCAACGTCTTGTCAACGCAATCGGGCAGCAGTTCTAGCGAGGCAACAGTGCTTTCAACCGAGAGCATACGCAAGGGCTTTGCCGAGCGCTTCCCGGGTATTGAAATTGCGGAAGTGAACTCTACACCGTTTCCGGGCCTCTTCGAAGTGCGGATCGGCATGGATCTGTTATATACGGACGTGAACGTCGACTATATATTGCAAGGGTCACTGGTCGATGCCAAAACACGCAAAGACCTCACTGCCCAGCGGCTTGAAAAATTATCTCAGGTATCTTTCGATGCCTTGCCGTTGGAACTTGCCATCAAGCAAGTGAAGGGCAACGGCGCCCGCAAGATGGCCATTTTTGAAGATCCAAATTGCGGTTATTGCAAACGCCTGCACCAAACATTGAAAGACGTCGACAACACCACGATCTACACCTTCCTGTTTCCCATCCTGTCGCCCGACTCGGAAGTCAAGGCACGCAACATCTGGTGCGCCCCTGACCAGGCGGCTACTTGGCGTGCGTGGATGCTGGACGGTAAAACGCCTCCGGACGCCAATTGTGCGACACCCGTGGATACCGTGTTGGCACTGGGCAAGAAACTGATGGTGCAAGGCACGCCGGCTATCATATTTGCCGATGGCAGCCGCGTGAACGGCGCTATGCCTCTGGATGACATACAGAAAAAGCTCGACGCCCAGAATTAATGTGCTGTTCCAAGCAGGTCAACGAAAGCATCTGCTGGAATTGGCCTGCTGAACCAAAAACCCTGATAGTTATCGCAGCCCAATTTGACCAGAGCGTCAAGCTGCTCCGCCGTCTCAACACCTTCGGCCGTGACGCCCAGATGCAAGGACTTCGCCATGGCAATGACCGCCGTCACAATGGCGGCGTCGTCGGCTTCGATGGTGAGTCCCTTGACGAATGATTGATCGATCTTCAGTTTGCTCACTGGCAATTGCTTCAGATAGGCCAGGCTCGAATAACCGGTGCCAAAATCATCGATTGAAAGATGGACGCCCATGTCATGAATGCTGGTGAGCAAGCGGATTGCGCTCGCCGCATTGTCCATGATGGCGGATTCGGTCACCTCCAGCTCCAGGGATTCCGGCGGCAGGCCGGTCTCTTCGAGTATTGATGTTATGCGTTCGAGCAGATCGGCCTGCCGGAACTGACGTGGCGAAAGGTTGACGGCGATGACTAATGGAAATCCCAGTTCTTGCCACTTTGCGGCCTGCTCGCAGGCATTGCGCAATACCCATTCTCCTATCGGCACGATGAGTCCGCTTTCCTCTGCAAGAGGTATGAACTGAGCCGGTGGCACCGCGCCGCGCTCCTGGCTATTCCAGCGCAACAGCGCTTCGGCTCCAATAATTTTTCCGGTCTCTATCGATACTTTTGGCTGGTAGTGGAGAACCAGTTCGTCCCTTTCGATGGCATGGCGTAGAAGATTGCGCATTTCGAGCCGGGCGCTCGTCCTTTTTTCCATGTCCGGCGAGTAAAAGGCATAGTTCCCGCCTCCTCCGGACTTGGCCTGATACATCGCAAAGTCAGCTGCTCGCAACAGTCCCTCAGGCGTATCGGCATCGCCGGGATAAACGCTGATGCCGATTCCCGGCGTCAGAAAGATCTCCTGGCCGGCAACGATGACGGGTGCCTCAAAATGTTTCCCCAGTCTCTTCGCCGCCGCGATCGTTTGCGACGTCGACTTTGTGTGTTCCAACACGATGACGAATTCGTCGCCTGCAATCCGCGCTATTATTCCGGCGTCGGGCATTTTTTCCAACAGCAAGCGTCCTACGGATTTCAGTGTTTCATCCCCGGTAAAGTGACCGAAGCTGTCGTTGATGTCCTTGAAGCCATCGAGGTCCAGGTATAGCAGGGCCAGAGTGCGTCCTTCAAGCTTTGCCCGCTTCAGGCTTTGCTCCAACCATTCCATCAGGTGCACGCGTTTAGGCAGGCCGGTAAGCAAATCGTGGGTGGCCAGGTAAACGAGCTGCTCGTTGTTCTTCTTTTGCTCCGTAATGTCTTCGGAAATGCCCAACAGGTACTTTGGTCGACCATCTCTATCCAAGAGTGGCAACTTCCGAGTCTGTAGTGTCCTTATTTCGCCGGACCGAGTCGTAATACGCTCGTCTGCTACAGTAATACGACTAGTGCCCGCCAGGGTCTCGCGGTCTTTAGCGGTAAAAATATCGGCTTCCGACTTTGGAAAGAAATCATAGTCCGACTTACCGATAAACTCTTGTTCGCGAAAGCCGGTAAGGGCTACGCCTGCGGGATTCATGCTAACGAAGTGCAGGTCGACCGCGTCTTTTACGTAGACCATGCTTGGCATGTTGTTGACGATCAGTTCCAGAAACTCCTGGCTTCGGCGCACTTCATTGGTATTGCGCAATGCCGATATTCCGAACGATACGTCATTCGCGGTAGCGGTCAATAACTCGATCTCGTCCGGTCCAAACGCTCGGGGATCGCTGGAGAAGATACCCAAGGCGCCGATCACCCGATTTTCCACCCATATGGGTAGCCCTATGGAAGAGGCATAGCCCTGGGCCAAGGTTTGCGCTCTCCATAAGCCGCATGGTCCAGTCGTGTGAAGATTCTGGATGACGTGCACCGTGCCGCTACGTATTGCAAGTGTGACCGGGCCCGGGTCGGACGATTTGACATTCCACGGGGTTGTACAGAAGCCAGCCATCAGTTCGTCGCTGACACCGCGGCAGGCCTGGGCAGTCAGGGTGTCCGATGGGTTTTCCGGCACATAGCCCACCCATGCCAGCTCGTAGCCGCCGATCTTATGAACGACATGACATATGTCGCTCAGGAGGTCTTGCTCGCTATGCGCGCGCAACATCGCGCTGTTGGTGGCGCTGCGGACGGCCTGTACCCTTGAGGTCCGGCGTAAGGCATCGTGCTGGTGCTGCAGCTGTTCTGCCATGGTATCGAATCGATGGGCCAATGCACCGATTTCCCCGCCGGCACTGCCCAGCCCCGTACGAGCACTCATCACGCCTTCGCCCAATTTCGCCGCCGTACGGTTAAGGATTCCCAAGGGTTTCAACACCAGCCAGTTACTGAGTGACCACGCGGCCAGAAGCGCCAGCAAAGATCCTAACCCCACCAGAGCAAAATTACGCAGGCTGCTGGCTCGTACTTCGGCCAGCGGGCCGTCCAGCGGCAGACCAACCTTTAAATACAAGGTGGAAGTCTGGGATTCGTACAAAGGCACGTAGGCAGTCGTCCGACGTACCTTGTCAAGCCACATCTCGTTTTTTGTTAGGCCCTGCGAGCTACCCAAGCGCAGGATCGTTGGCGCCCAATTAGCAATGGTTTGGCCCACGTATTGCATATGTGGTGCCGCCGCCATAAGGGAACCATTGGAGTCCACGACGCCGGCAACGACGTCCTTGAAGCGGCTGGAGCTGTTCAATGCCCGCTTCAGCGAGTCATCAAGCCAGGATAGGTCAGCCGCAAGCGCCAGGACACGGGTCACGTTTCCTTTGTCATCAAGAATGGGGTAGGCGAATACAACCAGCGGCTGAGTTCCTGTTCGGCTATGTTGCAAATCCCCGATAGCGAAGACCTTACTATCCATCGCGCGCTTGAAATAGGAACGTGCAGACAGATCCATAGTGCCTTTTAGCGGTACGCCAGAGCACGCAACCATTCCGTCGGGCTGGATCACCAGCACGTTATCGAGCGAGTAAGAGCTTTTCAGGGTTGAGGCAAGGAATTGATCGCACGCCGGTCCCTGACGTTGGAGTTCGTGCATGGAGGCCAGGTTGGCCAAGTACCGATCCGGTCGGGGAAAGGCTTCTTTGGAAAAGGTAACGACTTGCTGGGCGACATATTCTGCCTCACGCTCCAGCCTCTGGTGCGCTTGCGTGTAATCCTCGACGTATTCATGAATCAACATGGTGGCTGATGGAAGCAATGCCACCAGGATCAGCACCAACAGCCGGATACGAAGACTGACCGACGAAAGCCGTAGCCGCATGGTCTTCCTTAAGGCAACTGATCCGGAACGAAGGATTGGTGCGCGGTCCAGCTTCTATGCAAATTTGTCATGGAAAGTCCTTGAAACAGTTGGTGAAATATATATCAAATTATGTTTAAAGTGTACGGAACGAGTTTCCTTTCTTGAAAAAAGCCAGTCCGGTTACGACGATGGCGGCCCGATAAGCAGTGGCAGCTGCGTGCCACTGCCCATTATTTCGCACAGCGAACGATTGTTTCGAAAAAATTGACCGCCGGATTTCGTCCGTGACAGAATGACATCGCCTTTGGACTACAGCCGTCGTTGCGACGATATGCCCGGGCCGGGAGACAGGAATGGGTGAGGATAAACATGCGACAAACGGCGCAGAAACGGACATTGATCGCCAGTTCGTCAATGCGTTGGCGCGCGGGCTGGAGCTTTTGCGTTGCTTTCAGCCGGGCAAGGCGTATCTGACCAACGCCGATCTGGCGCGCGAAACCGGACTCCCCAAACCGACGGTGTCGCGGCTCACCTACACCCTTAAGAAGCTGGGTTACCTTGAATATTCTGAAAGTATGGGCAAGTATCTGCTTGCTTCTGGCGTGCTGGGACTGGGATATTCCATGCTGGCCAACCTGGATGTGCGCAATGTTGCGCGGCCGGCCATGCAGGAATTGGCGGAATACTCCCGTGTGTCAGTCGCTATCGGCGTACGTGACCGTCTTGGCATGATCTACGTCGAAACATGCCGAAGCAGTGCACGTGTAACGCTGCGCCTGGATGTCGGTTCGCGCATCCCCATTGCCACCACCTCCATGGGCAAGGCTTTGCTCTGCGGCATGCCGCAGGATGAACGCGACGAAATGCTTGATCAGATACGCCGGGCCGACAAAGAGAGTTGGCCGCGTATCAAGTCAGATATTGAAAGGGCGTTCGAGCATTATGAACAGCATGGTTTCTGTGTGGCAATGGGCGAGTGGCAGCCGGAGATCCGGGCTGTCGGCGTGCCCTTGTTAGGCGTGGGCGGCGAAAAGCAGATGGCCTTCAATTGTGGCGGTCCGGCTTATCTATTAGCGCATGACAAGCTGCAGACAGATCTCGGGCCGCGCTTGCTCGCCCTCGTGCGCAATGTCGAAAAGACCATGGGGCGACCAGGATGACAACAATAGATGTAGAGGCATTGATATCTGCTTTGCCGCGGCGATTAAGCGATATCCCTAGTTATTGGGCAGGGCGCACGCCCGACGCCGTCGCGTTGTCGGAAAACGGGCGGCAGATCAGCTATCGCCGATTGAATGAGGCCGTTGACGAGGCGGTTGTGCTTCTCGTCGACCTAGGCGTCAGGCCCGGCGACAGACTGATGATTGTGGCCGAGAACTGCATGGCTCAGCTGGTACTGGTCTTTGCAGCGGCGCGCATGGATACTTGGGCGGTAAATGTCAATGCCCGCTTGTCGCTTTCCGAGATCGACGCCATAGGCAAGCACTGTGGAGCGAGGCGGGTGGTGTACACCCATGGCTCGTCGGCCGAAGCCTACGCACACGCGCAACGCGGTGGTGCCAGCAAGGTATCGCTGGGCGATATTGGCGACATCGCCATCGGGCCGATCAACCCCGCCTGCGAACCCGAACCCGTCGATGCCGAAGGGTCGAAACAAGTTGCAGTGCTTCTCTACACAACGGGAACGACGGGCCAACCCAAAGGAGTGATGCTGACGCACCGGAATCTGCTTTTCATTGCCGCCGTATCCGGCCATGTGCGCGGTCTGATCAATACTGACCGCGCTTACGGCGTACTGCCGATCACCCATGTATTTGGGTTGGCTTCCGTCGCATTGGGCACCTTGTACGCCGGGGCGTCGCTTTATCTGGCTGCGCGTTATTCGCCGGCTGCATTGATTGCTTCCGTGCGCAACGATAGCCTCACCATATTACAAGGCGTTCCGGCCATGTATGCACGGCTGCTCGAGCATGACCGCGCCGGCTGGGATCCGTCTACATCCGCATTGCGTTTCATTTATGCCGGCGGGTCTCCATTGGACGCCACGCTCAAGGACAATGTCGAACGCTTGTTCAAGCTGCCTCTGCATAACGGTTACGGAATGACGGAAAGTTCGCCGACGATCAGTCAGACCCGCGTTGACGCGCCGCGTCGCGATACCTCGGTCGGCTCGGTGATCCCCGGCGTCGACATCCGGATCGTCGATGTCACGGGTGTGGATCTTGCGGCGGGCGAGGCCGGTGAGCTTTGGGTGCGCGGCCCCAACGTCATGAAGGGCTATTACCGGGACCCTGAACTGACGGCTGCCACCATAAATCCAGACGGATGGCTCAACACCGGTGATATTGCGCGATGCAGTCCAGATGGCGCACTGTTCATTGTGGGGCGCACGAAGGAATTGATCATACGTTCGGGATTCAATGTCTATCCAGTTGAAGTGGAATCCGCCTTGAATTCGCACCCGGCAGTCGTGCAGTCTGCGGTGGTGGGGCGTTTCCTGCCTGGTGGCAACGAGGAGGTCGTAGCATTCGTGGAGCTCGACCCGGCCCACCACCATATCGGCCCTGCCGATTTGATGGCTTACCTTGAGCCGATCCTGGCGGCTTACAAGCGACCCGCACAGATCATCGTGATGGACGCCATGCCGGCGGCGGCGACCGGCAAGATTTTGAAGGGAGAACTAAAGCAGTTGGCGCAACGGTTACACGATGCGCCGGAAAGCTCGATATAGCGCAGTGGCGCATCAGGTGTTGATGAACCAAGTAAAGCGGCTCCACCCGGGGGCCCATAACATCCCTAAGAGGAAAGAGACAATGAGAACACTATATAAAGGTATCGGGCTGCTCGCCCTGGCACTGTCCGTGCATGGCAGCAACGCGTGGGCCGAAGAGTTCCTGGTTGGCGAGGAAGAGCCCTTGACCGGTCCCTTGGCCCGCGTCGGCACGGGCATGCATGAGGGCATTTCGGTGGCCGTCGAAGTTTTTAACAAGACTAACGGCAAGCACACCATCAAGGTGTTGACCCAGGACGACGAGTCCTCTCCGGCCAAGGCCATCGCGGCGGTCGAGAAACTGGCATCCCAGGGGGTAGTCGCATTCACGGGCGGCTATGGTTCCAATAATATCGGGCCGGCTTCCGATGCCGCCAATAAGCTTGGCTTGCCCTACATTACTTCGGGCGGCGTCGATAACAGCTTGACCCAACGCGGCTATAAGACGTTCTTCCGCATCAACAATACGTCTGGCTACCAGAAGGCCATGGTCGGGATACTGGGCGACATGAAGGTGAAGTCTGCATCGATCATCTATTCGACCAAAGAGGCGACCGCGCATCTGGCCAAAGATGTGCAGCAGGACTTGGCCGGTAAGGGCTTGGAAGTCGCCATGCACCCTTTCGACCCTGGTATCTCCGACTTCAAGCCTATCGTGAACAAGGTCCGGCTGCGCGATAAGTCTGAAACCATATTGATGGTGGGTTACGAGAACGATTATGTCGGCATTTTGCGCGCCGCCAAAGTTTTAAAGCCCGACGTGAAGGCGATGATAGGGGTGTGGTCACTTGCCACGCCAAAAATGGCGGCAGACTTTCCCGACTTGATGTCCAACGTGTACGGCACGGCCCTGTTGCCGTATCCGACCACGTTCAAGACAGAAGAAGGAAAATTGTTTGCCGAGGCCTACAAGAAGCTCTACAACAAAGAGCCGGATTATCTGGGGCAGTTCGGGTACGTACAGTCCATGATATTGTTCGAGGCGATTGCCAGGGCGGCGGACAAAGGCACCATCAAGAATGGCGGCATCGCCCAGGAATTGGCTGCAACCGACCGCAATACCCTGATAGGCCGCGTGCAGTTCACCGATGGCGATAACCTTAACTTTGTTCATCACATGGGCCAGCATCAGGGCGCACGGATCGATATTGTGTGGCCCGCCGATGGCGCAACGGCAGAAATGAAATTCCCGGGCGTGCCGTGGTAGCGCGACATGAATGAACTGATACTGCAGGCGGTCTATTCGGGTCTGCTCCAAGGGGGGTCCTATGCACTGATCGCCCTTGGCCTGGCGCTGGTGTTCGGTACGATGAAAATCATCAACCTGGCGCACGGAGAACTTGTGCTGCTGGCCGCCTATGTCGCTTATACCGTCGAATCGTCATTCGGCTGGAATCCAGCACTGGCCATTCCAGTCGCGCTGGTCGTCGTCTGCCTGTCGGCGGTCATCATGTATTTTCTGGTCGACCTTATCAAGACGGATCGTGAACTCAATTCCCTGATTCTCACGTATGGCATAGGCGTCATCCTGACCAACGCCATCCTGCTCGTCTGGTCGGCCGACATACGGTCGACGTCTTCCTCGTGGTTGCAGGAGGCCATCGTCATCGGACCTCTCTACAGTATGCGCAGCGAACCGTTGTTCTTCCTGGTCAGTGTTCTATTGATGGGCGCACTGTGGTGGTGGCTTTCCCGCAGTTGGTATGGGCGTGCCGTGCGCGCCGTGGCGGGCAATCGCGACGCCGCACGCCTGATGGGCATAAACCCGCGGCGCACCGAACTTATCTCGTTCGTGATCGCGGGTATCCTGGCTTCGTTTGCGGGGGTCGCCATATACAGCTACGGCGTGATCCAGCCTTCCCTGGGCCATGTCCTGACGATCAAGGCTTTCGTCATTACCGTGCTAGCGGGCATAGGATCCATTCCGGGCGTGCTGGTGGGCGCCGTACTGCTGGGGCTGGCCGAGGCGCTCACCATTACCTTAGCCAGTTCGGCCCTGCAGGAGCTAGTCGGAATGTTGCTATTTCTGCTGGTACTTTTTGTGTTGCCGAACGGCTTGTTCGGCGCGGCCAGGAGGCGAGGATGAAGAACGGCAAAATTATGCTGGCGGCGATACTGGTCGCCTATATTGGAGTGCCGCTCATCCTGGGTGGCAACAACTATGTCATGAGCCTGGTCATTGCGGCGCTGGTGATAGGGGGCGTGGCAATGGCATGGGCCTTGCTTGGGAATCTCGGAGGCATGGTCAGCTTTGGCCATTCGGCGTTCTTTGGCGTGGGCGCCTATGTATCTGCCATTGTCACGGCGCAAGCCGGCGTACCGGTGGCTGTAGGGTTGCTGCTGGGCGGAGTGGGGGCCGTCGTCGCATCCATCGCAATGCTGCCGGTGTTGCGACTGCGCGGACCCTATTTTGCCCTGGCAATTCTTGCCTACGCGCATATTTTCAAGATCATCGCGGTCGAATGGTCGTCGGTCACGGGCGGCTCCGGAGGCCTGTCCACCATTAGTCCCTTCCCCATCGTATTCGGCGTGGATTTCGCGGGGAAAATGGGTAGCTATCTCATCATTCTTACCATTATTCTCGTGTTCGCCCTGTGCTATCAGGCCATACGATCCAGCTACTACGGCATTGCCCTCAAAGCCATGCACGACAGCGAGGACGCCACACGAGTGGTCGGGGTGAACAGTACGCTGCTCAAAGCCATGATGTTATTCGTTTCGGCGTTCATGACGGGCATGGTGGGGGCATTCAACGTGCACTACATCAGCTTTCTTGAGCCGGATTATGCGTTCAACGGCGTATGGGTGACCTTGCCGATCATTGCGGCTATTTTTGGGGGGTATCGAACCATCATGGGCCCGCTGATGGGTGCGCTGACGGTTTACCTGGTCGACCAACTGGTGTTCAAGAACCTGATTCCTTCCGGACATCAATTGATCCTCGGCGGCATCCTGGTCGCCATGATCATTTTCAGTCCACGCGGCCTGCTTCCCTTGTTGTTGAAAACCTTCAGGAGAAAACATGCTGCAGCTTGATGCGCTGACGGTTCGTTTTGGGGGACTCACCGCCGTCGATGCTGTAACCTTCACGGCCGAAAAAGATGAAGTCCTTGGGTTGGTCGGCCCGAACGGCGCTGGCAAGACCACCTTGTTCAATGCGGTGTCGGGACTGGTCAGGCCGACGAGCGGTCGAATCACGTTCGAATCGGTCAATTTATTGAATATTCCCTTGCACCGGCGCGCCCGCATGGGAATAGGAAGGACGTTTCAGATCCCCCAGCCTCTGCACGAGCTGACAGTGCGCGAAAACCTGGTCGTTGCCCAGCGATTCGGGACTGGACGTGTTGACGAAGTGCGCATCGACGAGGTACTGGACTTCACCAACCTGGCAGGACGGGCACAACGCAATGCGGCGACGGAGCTGGCGCTGACCGAACTCAAGGCGCTCGAAATCGCCAAGGCGCTATGCACGGACCCGAAGCTGTTGCTGCTGGACGAGGTGCTTGCCGGCCTTGAGACCAGCGGCAAGCGGCGTTTCATGAAGATGCTCCAGGACATGCACAAACGCTTCTCAGTAGGAATACTCATCATTGAACACGATATCGAAACCATCACACAGTTATGTGACCGGGTGATCGCACTGGATTTTGGCAGGCTTATTGCGTTAGGCACTCCGCATGAAGTATTCAGCGATCCCGATGTGGTCAGGAGCTACACCGGAGCGCAGGCATGATCGACGTCGAAGGAGTGCGTGCCGGCTTCGGCGCCATCAATATATTGTGGGATGTCTCGGTTTCCGCCCGCAAGGGAGAACTGACCACCATAATCGGTCCCAATGGCGCGGGGAAAACGACCTTATTACGCGCCATCATGGGATTGATACCCCTGGAGAAGGGAAGCGTGCGCCTGGACGGCAAGGTTCTCGACGGTACGCCAACCTGGAAAATGCCGGAACTGGGCATGGTGATGATCCCTGAAGGACGCATGATCTTCAAGGACATGACCATAGAAGAGAATCTCATGCTGGGTGCGTTCTCAAAAGGCCACCGCGCCGGCTCACGGCGCCAATGTGACCGGGCCTATGAGATGTTTCCACGGCTGGGCGAGCGCCGCGGCAAACTTGCGGGCACGCTATCGGGCGGTGAAGCCCAGATGCTGGCCATGAGCCGCGGCCTGATGTCCGACCCTGACGTGCTGCTCATCGACGAACCGTCGCTGGGCTTGGCTCCCGTCGTGGTCAACGAGCTCTTCGAGACGCTGGCGCGCCTGAAAAGCGAGGGTCGCACGATCATCCTGGTCGAACAAAGCACGCACAGGGCGGTCGGCGTCGCCGACCATGTTTACCTCATGCAAAGCGGCAAGGTGGTTCTGTCGCAAAGGGCGGGCGACGTCGATATGGAACACTTGCACGATTTGTACTTCGCACACTGAGGCACAAGGGTTGCCCGCTACTATTCCTATAATGACGGTTTTCGCGCCTGCCATGTCAACAGCCCAAGACCATACCTACGCATTGCCCGCCCACACGGTCGCTACCGAGCTCGTCGCCGTGCTGGTCGCGGTGACGCAGGGGCAGCCTCGCGTACTGACCCGGGATCGCGGCCATGCTTTGCCGGCGGGGCCGTTTGAATCGTCGCACCGCTCGCTGCAAACGGGCTTGCGCGCCTGGGTGGAGGCGCAGACGCATCATCCCATCGGATATGTCGAGCAGCTCTATACATTTGCAGACAGCGACCGAGCCGACCAACAGGGACAGCGCATTATTTCAGTTAGCTATCTGGGCCTGACGCGAGAGCTCGAGAACCCCGATATCGATACGGTGGGATGGCAGGACTGGTATCGCTATTTTCCCTGGGAGGATTGGCGCGATGGATGTCCCGCGATTGTTGCGCAACAAATCCTGCCGGCTTTGCATCGCTGGTGCAGCGATGCATCAACGACTGCCGACAAGCGTCAGCGTCGCCGCAGGGTCGACTGCATTTTCGACCTGGATGCCGCATGCTGGAGTGACGATGCGGTGCTGCAGCGTTATGAATTGCTTTTCGAAGCTGGTCTGATTCCGGAAGCGGTTCGACGATCCGGCTTGCCGCTAGGCGCGTCCCTGCCCGGCCATTCCATGCTGCATGACCATCGCCGGATTCTGGCGACGGCAATGGCGCGCTTACGCGCCAAAATACGGTATCGACCCGTCGTTTTCGAATTGATGCCGCCATTCTTTACGCTTTTGCAGTTGCAGCAGGCATTCGAGGCGGTGGCTGGGCGCCGCCTGCACAAGCAGAACTTTCGCCGATTTATTGAGCAACAGGCTTTGGTCGAAGAAAGCGGCCGGATGACTCAGGGCGCGAGTGGGCGGCCCGCGAAGCTGTTCCAGTTTCGCGGCGATGTCTTGCAAGAGCGCGCTATTGCAGGCAGCAAGCTGCCATTGGCAAGATAAGGACAGAAATCCCTGCCGGTAAAAGCAAGGCTGTTCGCTCTGCGGGCACAGGAAGTTTTTGCTTGACGCCCTATTATGCTCAGGGCTAGCATAAAGACGCGCCGATATTGCACCGCGAGGGTGGGCAATGCGGGAAGGGCGGGCTCTTAGAGTTCCAGCCAATTTTTTCTCTTTTAAATACTCAAAATGAGCATAAATGACAATATGAAACCGGAAAATAACGCCGATACGGCTTCGTTCACCATCCCGCCACTGCCAAAAGTTATCCTGGAACCGTTGGTGCGTGCCGCACTGTGCGAAGATCTGGGACGGGCGGGCGACTTGACGTCTGACGCGATTGTGCCCCTGGCAGCGCGCGCGCGTATGTGTCTTGTGGCGCGCCAGGCGGGAGTGCTGGCCGGGCTGGACCTGGTGCGGCTCGCGTTCCGATTGATGGATGACGGCATCGAAATACGCATGCTGCGTGAAGATGGCGCCCGCCTTGCGCCGGGCGATGTAATCGCTGTGCTGGAAGGTCGTGCGCGCGCCATGTTAAGTGCGGAACGCACCGCCTTGAACTTCCTGGGGCACCTCAGCGGCGTGGCGACAGCTACCGCTTCCATTGCCGACGCCATCCGCGCCTATGGAACCCGCGTTAGCTGTACGCGCAAGACCCTTCCCGGATTGCGCGCTATTCAGAAGTACGCAGTGCGGGTCGGTGGCGGCAGCAATCATCGCTACGGCCTGGATGATGCCGTGTTGATCAAGGATAACCATATTGCCGTGGCTGGAAGCGTTGGCGAAGCCATTTTGCGCGCGCGAGCCGGTGTGGGGCATATGGTGCGCATTCAGCTGGAAGTCGACACGCTGGCGCAATTGAAGGAGGGACTCGATCTGGGTGTAGACGCCGTCTTGCTGGACAATATGTCGGTCGATACGTTGAGCGATGCAGTACGCCTGGTGGCGGGCCGGGCGATAACCGAAGCTTCGGGCCGCATCACTCCCACAACCGCGCCGGCCATTGCTCAAACCGGCGTGAATTTGATTGCGGTCGGTTGGCTTACACACAGCGCACCCGTCCTTGATATTGGTATGGATGCCGACTATGCATAGGGCCGCCGCGTTCTTGTCCATGTGTTTCAGCGTGGTTTGCGCCATCAACGCTGCGGGCGCGGCGTCCCTTGCGGACTCCGCCGATTATCCGGTTCGGCCCATCACCCTGGTGGTGACGTTTCCTCCTGGCGGCGGCACCGATTTGTTGGCGCGACGTTTGGCGGCCAGCCTGGAACGGGATCTCGGGCAGTCGGTGGTGGTGGAGAACCGCTCGGGTGCCAGCGGGAATATCGGCGCGCAAGCGGTCGCGCGCGCGAAACCCGATGGTTATACCTTGCTGGTAGTCAATAGCACGTATGCGATCAATCCGGGGGTGTATCGCAATCTGGGGTTTTCGCCGCAGAGGGACTTGGTAGGCGTAATCAATGTGGCCTTCGTACCGTCGGTGTTAGTGACGGCGGCGGACTCGCCATGGCGAACCATGCGCCAAGCCTTGGAGGCCAAAGATGGCGAGCCGGGCTCGATGCCGCCGGCGTATGCATCTTGCGGCAGCGGCACACCTCAGCATCTGGCCGGTGAAATGCTTTTGCGGCGTACGGACGCGATGTGGCTGCACGTTCCTTATCGCGGCTGCGGCCCGGCCCTGGCCGGTGTGCTGGGAGGCAATGTGGGGTTGGGATTCGTTACGGCCTCAAGCGCCTTGCCATTCTTGAAGGGCGGTACGCTGCGCGCACTGGCCGTTACCTCGCCGCAGCGCTCGCCATTGCTGCCCCATGTGCCTACCGTGGCAGAGCAAGGCTTGGCTGGATACGCGCTGGATCAATGGCACGGAATTCTGGCGCCGGCAGGCACATCGTCCGCCATTATCGAACGCCTTAATGGGGCGATCGTTTCTATCGTCCAGCGCCCCGATATGGCGAGGGACTTGCATGCGCTGGGGTACGACACCACAGTTGGGAGCCCACAGGATTTCCAGGCCGTGATCCGGCAGGACATAGCCCGGTTTACCCAGCTAACAGAACAGATGGGGCTGAGGGTGGATTAGGTTCGCATTATCAGGGTTGTGGACGAAAAAAGAGCCAAGGGGCCATTTGAAGGCCGGTTGAAGCGGGCACGTTTCCGTTCTACGATCAGGCCTTCGTTCGTCATTCTATTCAGCAGCCATGAACCTTGCCCGATTCGACCTTGTGACGCTTTTGCTGTTCATCGCTGTGGCGCGCCAAGGCAGCATATCGGCCGGGGCCCGACAATCGCACCTGGCAGTAGGCGCTGCCAGCAAGCGCATTTCCGATCTCGAGGCAGCGCTCGGCACGCCATTGCTGTATCGTCACGCCAGCGGTGTTGAACTCACAGAGGCGGGGCAAGCTTTTCTCCACCACTCCTTGCGCGTGGCACATGAAATGGAACAGATGGCCAGCGCCTTGTCGGATTATGCCTTCGGAGTCAAAGGGCATGTGCGTCTTGCTGCCAATACTTCCGCGATCACCCAGTTTCTTGCCGATGATTTGGCCGCATTCATGCGCGGCCATCCGGCTATCCGTATCAGCCTCATGGAAGAAAACAGCACCCATATTGTCAAGGCAGTCATCGATAACCAGGCTGACCTGGGCATATTTGCTGATCGGACCCCTTGTCCGGGATTGACGACTTATCATTACCGCTATGACGACTTGGTGCTGATGGTGCCGCCCCATCATCCGCTGGCGGTATGCCACGAGATCAGCTTCGCCGACACCCTGGCCTACGACTATATCGGCCTTTCGCAAAAGACTTCGCTTGCAATGCGGCTGCAAGAAGAAAGCGAACGTCTGGGCAAGCCGCTGAAGCTTCGAATTCAGGTGCGCGGCTTCGATTCCATCTGCCGCATGGCCCTCGCGACCCAATGCATCGGCATTCTGCCGCGCCTGGCGGCGGCGCCCCATTCGCGCTCGATGCAATTGACCCTGATCCCGTTGATGGACCCTTGGGCGCGCCGCAAACTATTGATCGGCGTACGCGATTCCGATGGGTTGACCGCGGCAGCGAAACTATTGCTTGCCCACCTGCAGTGTGAACCGGCCGCTGCGTGATGGCAGCGTCCCTGATGGCCCTTCGTGATTCATGATACCCCGCTTGTCGCAATAAGGATGGTGGCTTGAACCCGGCTGGTGGCATACTCGGCTGCGCTCTCAGTAAAACTGAAAGGAGGAGCCATGCCGCATCAAATTCTTGCCGGAATCCGGGTTCTGGAGCTGGGCCAGTTGATCGCCGGGCCGTTTGCCGCCAAGACCCTCGCTGATTTTGGTGCGCGCGTGATCAAGGTCGAACCGCCCGGTCAGGGGGATCCGCTGCGCAAGTGGAGGATGCTGCATGAAGGCACTTCAGTCTGGTGGGAAGCGCAGTCGCGTAGCAAGGAGTCCATTTGCATCGATTTGCGACAGGCTGATGGCCAGGAGCTGGTGCGTACACTGGCGGCCCAGGCGGATGTGTTGATCGAGAACTTCCGGCCCGGCACCATGGAGAAATGGGGTTTGTCGTGGGAAGTATTACATGCGCTCAACCCCCGCCTGATTATGTTGCGGGTGTCTGGCTATGGGCAGACCGGACCCAAGCGACTTGAACCGGGATTCGCGGCGATTGCCGAGGCCATGGGAGGATTGCGCCATCTTAATGGCGAGGCCGGTCGTGCGCCAGTCCGCGCAGGCTTGTCGCTCGGTGACACAATTGCCGGATTGCATGGTGCCATAGGCGTACTCCTGGCCTTGTACGAGCGCGATACTCGAGGAGGAGAAGGTCAAGTCATCGATACAGCGCTTTATGAAAGTATCTTTAACCTTACTGAAAGCCTGCTGCCAGAATACTCGGTGTTCGGCGCAGTGCGCGAGCCGGCCGGTGCATCATTGCCGGGCATAGCGCCCTCCAGCGCGTATCCGTGCCGTGGTGGGCATTACGTGCTTATCGCAGGCAACGGCGATGCGATATTCCAGCGATTGATGCGCCGCATCGGACGCGATGACCTGGCCGATGACCCCCGCTTGGCCCACAACGACGGGCGCGTTGAACAAGTTCACATTCTTGACGAAGCCATCAGCGCCTGGACATCCGTACGCGACATCGACAGCGTGCTGGACGCCATGCGAGAGGCCGATGTGCCTTCCGGCCGCATCTATAACGTTCGCGATATTGCCGAAGATCCCCACTTTCGCGCGCGTGGTGCCATATCAAGCATCCGCAGTGCGAGCGGTATCGAGGTCGAGATGCCCAATGTGGTGCCCATACTTTCGGAAAACCCGGGCGCCATCCGTCGCCGGGCGCCGACGTTGGGCGAGCATACCGTGGCGGTGTTGAAAGAAGCTGGATTCGATGAGTCGCGTATCGGCATGTTGAGTGCAAAAGGAGTTATCGAATGAGACGCGGCATGGCCCTGGCCAATGCGGTGGCGGCCTGGTGCATATGTTCGAGTGCATGGACGTCAATACTGGCGTGTCGATCGAGCGTCTTCTGGCTGTTGTCTCCACGCTGCCACGATTGGTACAGCGAGACTTCAAGCCCGCATTGCTCGTCGCCGGCCCTCGTTTGAAGTTACACCCAGTGCCTTCGGCGCTGGCAATATAAGCGGCAGCACCTATCGGGGCGCCGCATTTCCATATAATCCGAGGAGACTATTTTGAAATCCACATTCAAGTTGCATCGCCCACTGAGCCTTCTGGGCTGCGCGCTGGGGCTGATGCTGACTGCCGCGACGGCTTCAGCTCAAGCCGAAGCGTATCCGGACCATCCTATCAGGCTGATTGTTTCGGCCGCGCCGGGCGGAACCACTGACATTACAGCCCGCATGATCGCCGACCCATTGGGCCGTGCGCTGAAACAGAGCGTCGTGGTCGACAATCGCCCGGGCGGCGCCGGTACCGTCGCCGCGCAACTTGTGACGCGCGCCAAGCCCGACGGCTACACCCTGCTCCTGCAGTACTCCGGTTATCAGGTCATTACGCCGTTGATCACGCCCAACCTGACCTGGGATCCCATCAAGGACTTTGCGCCGGTGGCCAATATATTGTCAGCGCCGCAAGTACTCGTTGTGCGATCGACGCTGCCGTACAAGACGCTGAAAGAGCTTGTGAATGCCGACAAAAAGGATCCAGCCAAGCTGAACTACGCTTCGTCGGGCGTCGGGTCGCTTCAGCAGGTTTCCACGGAATTGCTCAACCAGATGGCCGGCACCAAGCTCGTGCATATTCCTTACAATGGAACTGGGCCTTCAATAAAGGATTTGCTGGGTGGTTCGGTTGACCTGACCATGACTACGCCGCCGCCATTATTGCCTCATATCGCCAGCGGCTCCATGAGGCCGTTGGTGGTTACCGGAAAGAATCGTCTGCCGTCCTTGCCGGATGTCCCTACCGCTGCGGAAGCCGGTTATCCCGACCTGCTTGTTTCTTCTTGGTTCGCCATTTATGCCCCGGCTGGCACCCCGCCCGACATCGTCAACAAGCTGGCTTCCGAGATCGAAACAATCATGAAAACACCCGCGTTCCGTGAAAAGGCTGAAACGCTGGGCGCCGAAGCGCTGTTTATGGGTCCGGCCCAACTGGGCGAATTTACCAAACAAGAGCTCAAACGTTGGGAGCCCGTGGTCAAGGCTGCAGGCATCGTTTCCGAATAAGCTGCTCACCTATGGTTTCGGTGGCCATGGCGATCAGACTGGACGCAGCAAACTGACTGATGTAGACGTGCAATTTCATGGGGTTATCCTACGATGCTGAAGATGTGCCCAGCGTAGCGAGGCGGCCGAAACTGAGCAAGTCGCCAGGCCCCATCTTGAAGCCGATTGAAATAACTGGCGTCCGTAGTCGGTACTTTCGTTGCTTCTTGCTGCAGACGGGTATGCATCGCAAAGCGGCCACTTGCGGCAATGCCGTCTCCGTGGCGGCTAGCGGCTTGTGCTACCGTACGATTTTCTCTGGCCGATCCGGCCTTTTTCTCTCACATGTCTTCTTATTGCGTAGCCGTCATCGGCGGGGGGCCGGCCGGATTGATGGCGGCCGAAACCTTGGCAGACGCCGGTGTGCGGGTCGACGTCTACGATGCAATGCCATCGGTCGGCCGCAAGTTTCTCCTGGCTGGGCGCGGCGGCCTGAACCTTACGCACAGTGAACTATTGGCCGCCTTTGTGTCGCGCTATGGCCACCAGGCCGCACGTGTTGGATCGTGGCTGGAACAATTCGACGCCGACGCCTTGCGACAGTGGGCTCATGGGCTTGGGATATCAACATTCGTGGGATCTTCCGGCCGCGTGTTTCCGAGTGAAATGAAAGCGGCTCCCCTGTTGCGCGCGTGGCTGCAGAGATTGCGAGCCAACGGCGTGCGCGTACACGCCCGGCATGTGTGGCGCGGTTGGACGGAAGATGGGGCTTTAAAGCTGGACACGCCACAAGGAGCAATGACGCGCAAGGCCGACGCCGTGGTGCTGGCGCTGGGCGGCGCAAGCTGGGCCCGGCTGGGCTCTGACGGTGCCTGGCAGGCCATACTCGTACGGGAAGGCGTTGCTGTATCGCCATTGCTACCCGCCAACTGCGGCTTCACGGTGAACTGGAGTCCTTATTTCACCCAGCGTTTTTCCGGTGAACCTTTGAAATCGATAGCCATGGCGCCCCAGGGCGATATGGCGATGCGTCGCGGTGAGTGCGTGGTGACGCACGACGGTCTGGAAGGGGGAGTGATTTATGCCTGGTCGGCGCATCTGCGAGATGCCATTCTCGCGACGGGCGCTGCCGTATTGCATATCGACCTCTTGCCTGACCATGAGCCTGGTCGGGTGTTGGCGGAAGTGACTCGAAGCCGCGGGGCCCGGTCGTGGTCCAGTCACCTCGGTGGCCGGCTGGGCTTGCGCGGCGTGAAGGCTGGACTATTGCGGGAATGCCTGCCTAAAGAAATATTCGATCGACCCGATGCGCTGGCCACGGCAATAAAACAGCTGCCCTTGCGGCTATGCGGGGTGCGTCCTTTGGATGAAGCAATCAGTACGGCGGGAGGCGTGCGATTCGATGGCCTGGATCCAGGCCTGATGTTGAATGGTATGCCTGGGGTGTTCTGCGCAGGTGAAATGCTGGATTGGGAAGCCCCGACTGGAGGCTATTTGTTAACGGCATGCTTTGCCAGCGGACGCGTGGCGGCGCAGGGCGTGTTGCGATGGTTGGACGGCAAGGACCGGGGACAGAGTCTTTAACGCCTCGCCTGCATCTTCGTGCGCCGCCTTGCAAGGTATGCCCGATCATCGACTGTCGAAAAAATCAAAGCAAACACGATGCCGAGTGCCGCACCGACGATCGTGTCCAGCACACGCTCAACCGGCATGTTTGAGGTGGTGGCCACCGGGGTGGCGAGATGGGTCATCAGCAGGGCCATGGGAGTGACGGTGATTTGCCCCAGGGCATAGTTGTAGCCGATGATTACTTCAGTGATGAACTGGAAAAGCACGATAGCCGTGGCTACGGCCCAGAAGCCCGGGTTCTGCGCCAGGATAGCCCACGCGATGCAGGCACCCAGAACCGTCCCGGCCATACGCTGAAGGGAGCGATTCATGGTCACGTGCAGGTGCGTGCCCTGCATCACGGCTGTGGCACCTATGGCGGCCCAGGCAGGGTAATGCCAGCCGGCTGCATGGGAAATGCCGGCTGCGATGGCAGCGCCGATGGTAATCCTCCCGGCAACGATCAGTTGGTGCGACATTGGCGGTATTTTGGGGGCTGGCGAGGTCGTGCCTTCGGTTTCCTGAGATCTCAAACGATCCGTCAATGTGCAGATCACAAACGTGAGCAGCGCGCCCGCGCCGGTCGCCACAGTGCGTTCGACCACTGTCTGCCATGCATCGACAGGACCCATTACCGCCCCAACGGCGAACACAAAAATGACTGCGCCTGGGCCGCCCAGGCCCCAGGTTGTTACGGCTATGGTGTAAACGCCCGCGCTTAATGCCAGGACAAGGACCATAGCCGCCGGGGCGGCACCCGCAAAGGAAACCAACGATGGAACAAGGACGCCAGCGGTCAACAGGGCTCCGCCTATGAGGACGATTTTCCTGCGTCGTTGCAGAGATGCGTAGCGTCCGAACAAAGCCGCGAGAGCACCCAGGGCAGGAAAACCAACCAGCTGCGGCCATGGCGACAGGTGCGTTATGGCGAGTGCAAGCAGTATGGCCAATGCGGCCTGGAAGCCCGCTACACACGCGTTGCGTGGTGACGGAGGCGCGGCGACGATTATGCTTTCCCACAGCTGAGCGCGGGTCAACAAGTGCCGAGCCGAACCTCTACGTGTCGCATGCAAGCGCGCGCCGATGACTTTTTGGTCTCCTGCAGCGGATACCGGGTCGATCGATTTCTTTCTCTTGAACGGCATTTGGAATTTTCGAAACTGGACTACGCATGATACTCCGCCAGTGTCGCCGATCGCATCTTGCCAGCGATTGACAACGTTGCGGGTATCCTAATAAAATAGAATGAGTGTTCTGTCCATAAGAACGCTTAATACATCACCGAACTAGTTAAAAAGACGGGAGACAATAATGAAACCTTTTAGATATATCGCTGCTACCGGCTTGCTGATGACGTTGACCGGTGTGGGTTCCGCCTGCGCGGAGGTTTACCCATCCCAGCCGGTAAAATTTGTTGTCGGCTTCAGCCCGGGAAGCACAATCGATACCGTGGCCCGCATCATTGGTGAGGGACTGACCCAGCGCATGGGCACCACTTTCGTGATCGACAATAAAACCGGTGCGAACGGTGCAATTGCCGCGCGTACCGTTGCGCAGGCCAAACCCGACGGGTATACCCTCCTGGTGAGCAATTCCAGTTCGATCACGGTCAATCCTTTGCTCTACTCGGATCTGCAATACCATCCATTAAAAAACTTCGAACCGATATCGACGGTGGTTTCGGTGCCCTTTGTGCTGGCAATTAATCCCGAGAATAAGCGCACGGCGGCTATTTCCTCGTTAAAGGATCTGGTGGATGCGGCTGCTAAACAGCCCGGTCGAGTCACCTACGGATCCGCTGGCAACGGGAACCTGATGCATTTGGCTGGCGCACAGCTCGCCACGATGTCGAAGACCGAGATGGTTCACGTGCCCTATCGCGGAGCCGCACCCATGGAAGCTGCTCTATTGGCGGGCGACATCGACTATGGATTCGACACGCTTTCCGGTGTGCCATTAATGAAATCGGGCAAGTTAAAGCCCCTGGCAGTATCGACCAAAGAGCGTTGGCGCGATCTGCCAGACGTTCCCTCGGTTGCCGAGCAAGGCTATCCCGATTTTGACATTTCATTTTGGGTAGGTACATTTGCGCCTGCCGGAACACCTAAAGATGTCGTGGACCGGTTGAATAAGGAGATTGCGGCAGTAGCCAACGATCCGAAATTTCAGAAGAAGCTGATGCTGCAAGGAAACATCCTCACGCAAAGTCCAGCAGGTTTTATCGAGAAAATCCGGACAGAACTTGATCAGAACGAGCAGTTGATCCAGCGCGCGAATATCAAGATAGATAAGTAGGGCGAAGGGAAACTGGGGGGAACGGTGGCTGGTTTTCCATCGCCACTGTTTTGAATCTTTGTATTGAGGAGTAGTGGATGTCTTGGCAGAAAGAGCTGGACGAGCTCGCGTTACGCAAGCAACTGGCAGAAAAAATGGGCGGGCCGGAAAAAGTGGAACGGCATCGCGGAATGGGCCGACTGCCCGTGCGAGAGCGCATCGAGCGTCTAGTAGACCCCGGTTCATTCAGGGAGGTTGGGGCGTTAACGGGTAGCGGTGAGTACGACGAACACGGCACGCTTGTGGATCTGACGCCATCCAACTTTCTTACTGGACGGGCACGTGTCGATGGCCGCCCCATCGTTATTGCCGCTGACGATTTTACGGTTCGTGGTGGCGCCAACGATGGCGCTGTCGGAGATAAATTATTGGCGTCCGAGTGTATGGCGCGCGATTTGCGCCTTCCACTGATCCGGCTTGTCGACGGCACCGGAGGTGGCGGGTCAGTCAAGAACATCGAAACCAAAGGCTATTCCTTGTTGCCCAAGTTGCGGATGTGGCCCGCCATGGCGCAGAACCTTGCTACGGTGCCAGTGGTATCGCTGGCTTTGGGATCCGTCGCGGGCTTGGGCGCAGCCCGGGTGGCGACCAGTCATTATTCCGTAATGGTCAAAAACACATCCCAGCTGTTTATCGCGGGCCCACCTGTTGTCGCGCGTATCGGCCAGGTGTTGGACAAGAATGAGCTCGGCGGTAGCAATATCCACGTACGCAACGGAGTCGTGGACGACGAGGTCGCGAGCGAAGAGCAGGGGTTCGAGCGGGCGCGCCGTTTTCTTTCTTATCTGCCGCGTTCTGTATATGACACAGCGCCGCGTGCGGAAGCAATCCCGCCTGCGTCTTCGGATTTCACGTGGTTGCGCTCCGTAATTCCGTCCGAGTCCCGTCAGGTTTACAAGATGCGTCCCATAGTGGAATCGTTGGTGGACGAGGGCTCTTTCATGGAAATCGGCAGCAAGTGGGGTCGTTCCTTGATCGTCGGCTTGGCTCGCATAAACGGCTGGCCGATCGCTCTGTTTGCGAGTGATCCTTACTATTATGGTGGGGCCTGGGATAAACAGGCATCCGAAAAATTTATCCGGATGCTGGATATTGCCGAGGTTTTCCACCTGCCGGTGATAAACCTGGTCGATGTTCCTGGGTTCCAGATTGGGCTGAGCGCCGAAAAAGAAGGGGCCATGCGCTATGGTGTTCGCGCCTTGACTGCGGTGGCTCAATCGACAGTTCCATGGTGTACGTTCATCATTCGGAAGGCGTTTGGCGTAGCGGCCGGCGGGCATCAAAGTGATGGCCGGTTCAATTTCCGCTATGCATGGCCTTCCGCACAATGGGGATCACTGCCGATCGAGGGCGGCCTCGAAGTTGCGTATAAGCGCGAAATCGAATCTGCCGATGATCCCGCCGCCAAGAGGGCGGAGATTGAGGAACGTGTTCATGGGTTGACATCGCCATTTCGGAGCGCCGAAGCCTTTGTCATCGAGGACATTGTCGATCCCATCGAGTCACGTTCCTTACTGGAGGAATTTGTGGATGTGGTCGCGCCCTTACGCGGTACCGGCCCGCGTGGATTTGGATTCAGGCCTTGACCATGACACACGGAAGAACATTGAAGCGAGTGTTGGTCGCCAATCGTGGCGCCATAGCGGGCAGGGTTATTCGTGCATTGCGCCAGTTGGAGATAGAATCCGTCGCGGTCTACTCCGAAGCCGATAAAGATCTCCCCTACCTGCAAGATGCCGATACAGCGGTGTGTATCGGACCCGCGTCTCCGATGCACAGCTATCTGAATCAACGGGCGTTACTGGATGCTGCAATGCAGTCAGGGGCTGATGGCGTTCACCCCGGATATGGTTTTCTGTCGGAGAATGCAGATTTTGCTGAGAAGATCGAGGACGCCGGCCTGTGCTTCGTTGGACCGTCTCCCCGGTTCATACGCATGCTCGGACACAAAACCCAGGCGCGCGACGCCATGCGCCTGCACGGCATGCCTATGGTTCAAAGTAGTGAAGTGCTGGACGACGACATGGACCACGTTCGTTCCGTCGCGCTGGCGCTCGGGTTTCCTTTGCTTATCAAACCGGCTGCGGGTGGTGGGGGTATAGGGATGTTGCCTATACACCGCGTTGACCAAATCGAGTCGGAGTGGAAGCGTGCGCGCGCCATCGCCGAACGCAGCTTTGGGCGTACGGATCTGTACCTTGAACAGTTGATACAGGCGCCGCGCCATATCGAGTTTCAATTCCTGGCCGATCGCCATGGCGGTGTGCGGTGCCTTTATGAGCGTGATTGTTCAACCCAACGGCGACACCAGAAGGTCGTCGAAGAGGCGCCTGCGCCCGCGCTCGACCGCGAGCTCGTGCGGACCATGGCAGTTCAATTGGAGTCGATACTGGCCGCTATAGGCTATGACGTGATCGGAACCGTCGAGATGCTTTACACCCCAGAGACGGGATTTTCATTTTTGGAAATGAATACCCGTCTGCAGGTCGAGCATGCTGTCACCGAAGAAGTGACAGGTATCGACCTCGTGATGGCCCAGATCCGGCTGGCGCGGGGTGAGCTCATCGAGAATGTATTGCCAGGAGCCATCGATACCATAGGGTGTGCGATCGAAGCCCGCGTCTATGCAGAGGATCCGCTGCGGTTCCTGCCGTCGCCAGGACTCCTCAATGAGTTTGAGCCGCCGCGCATGCAGGGCATACGGGTCGAGACAGGCTATCAGCAGGGTTCCCGGGTAACGAGTCATTATGATCCCATGTTGGCCAAGGTGATCGCGAAGGCCGAAACCCGGCAAGAGGCAATCCAGCGACTAACCGAGGCCTTGAAGGTATTCAGGATCGAAGGGTTGAAAACAAATATTCCTTTTATCTTGCGCGTACTGGCCGATAAAGAGTTTGGCCAGGGACATGTATCGACGGATATCGTTCAGCGGATACTCGCTGAGCACCACGCATAGCAAATGAATCTAACAAACAGGAGCACATGATGGAGAAGATTGAGGCAACAGTAACGGGGCGCGTGCTGGAAGTACTCGTACAAGTCGGCAGCAAAGTGAACGTGGGCGACGACGTAGTGAAAATAGAATCCATGAAAATGGAAATTCCAGTGAGTTCCGAATATGCCGGTACTGTGAGGTCAATTGGAATCGCAGTCGATGACAGCGTCGAAGAAGGACAAGCCATTATTGAACTGGAGGCCTAGTCATGATTGCTTCGCAGACAGCGACGTTTCCTCAAGGTGCGGTGGCTGTATTGACCATCGATAATCCTCCTGTCAACGGCATCGGCAGCGGAGTCAGGGTCGCGCTGGGTAAAGCACTGGAAGAAGCGATTGCAAATCCCATGATCAAAGGAATCGTTCTTACAGGATCGGGCAGTTTTTTTTCCTGCGGCGCCGACATACGTGAGTTCAACACGCCCAAGTCCCGGCAGGAACCCAGCTTGCGCGCGATCATCGAGCAGCTGGAAAACTCGCCCAAGCCGACTGTCGCTGCGATACACGGGGCGGCATTGGGTGGTGGGCTCGAACTGGCTCTTGGTTGCCATTATCGTATTGCGCAGGCGAAGTCATCTTTTGGCCTGCCAGAGGTCAAGCTGGGAATCTTGCCAGGCGCCGGCGGTACCCAGCGGCTTCCGCGATTGATAGGTATCGGCCCCGCCTTGGAAATGGTGGCTGGGGGTGATTCTATCGATGCTTCGAAGGCCCAATCGCTGGGCCTGATTGAGCGACTCGTACAAACAGACCTTGTGCCGCAGGCATGCGAGCTGGCCCTGGAGGCCTCCATTCGAACGGAGGGGTTGCCGCGCCTGTCACGTGCGCCTATTGGTGCCACCGCCGATAGCAAGGTTTTCGACGAGGCGCGCAAACTGGCCGGCCGGCGTTATCGGGGATGCATCGCTCCCCTGGAGTGCATTGCATGCGTCGAGAAAACGCTCACGTCCGACCTGGATGAAGGGCTGGCATTTGAAAGAGAGCGTTTTCAGTTCCTGGTCAACGGCGATCAGTCAAAGGCCCAACGTCATCTCTTCTTTGCCGAGCGTGCGGCCATGAAGCCGCCTAAGGTCGAGGCAAAACTGACTCCGATTCGCAAAGTGGGTGTCGTGGGCGCCGGTACCATGGGCACTGGGATCGCCATGAGCATCGCGAACGCCGGGATATCCGTCGTGATGATTGAGCGCGACCAAGCGGGCTTGGATCATGGCTGGGAAGTGATCAAAGGAAACTATGCATCCAGCGTGAGCCGCGGGAAGCTGAGTGATTCCGATGTCAAAGCACGTCTGGCCCTGATCTCCCGTTCGCTTGACTATGCTGCCTTGGCAGACGTCGACTTGGTGATAGAGGCGGCGTTTGAAGACATGGGCGTAAAAAAAGAAATTTTTTCTCGGCTGGATGCTGTTTGCAAGCCGGACACCATCCTCGCTTCAAATACATCGCGTCTTGACATTAACGACTTGGCAGCATCGACTTCAAGGCCGTCAAAGGTGATAGGTACGCACTTTTTCAGTCCTGCCAATGTCATGCGCTTGCTGGAGGTAGTGCAAGGCACACGGACGGCGACAGACGTGATCGGATCCCTCTTTGCTTTCGCCAGAAAATTGGGAAAGATACCGGTTCTTGTGGGCGTTTGCGACGGATTCGTCGGCAATCGCATGGTCAGCCCCTATACGCGCGAGGCACATTTCCTTTTGGAAGAAGGTGCCACGCCGGAACAGGTGGACAGCGCTCTAAGGCGGTTCGGCATGGCTATGGGTCCTCTGCAAATGGGCGACATGGCGGGACTCGATATCAGCTGGGCGGCGCGAAAGCGCATGGCGCCCACGCGGCCGGCGCATATACGCTATAGCAAAGTGGCGGACACTATTTGCGAACTGGGTCGCCTGGGGCAGAAAACCGGCGCGGGCTTTTACCGTTACGAATCTGGGAGCCGTACTCCCATATCCGACCCCGCCATCGATGTCTTGATTGCCGAGTGCGCCCGAGAGGCTGGTGTCGAGCGGCGTGAAATCACTGATGTAGAAATCATACAAAGGACGATGTACGCGTTGGTCAATGAAGGTGCGCGGATTCTTCAGGAAGGAATCGCTCAAAGAGCATCCGACATTGATGTGATTTACGTGGCGGGCTATGGCTTTCCGGCATTCCGCGGAGGTCCGATGTTCTATGCCGACACGGTAGGATTGCCCGAAGTTCTGGCGACGATTGAACGCTTTCATGATCGGCATGGAGAGCTTTGGGCGCCTGCGCCTTTACTCAAGGAACTGGTAGAAAACGGCCGCAGTTTCGCCGATCTGTAGTCTCGTGCGTTACGGCGTTCGAGACGGCTGGCACATAACAAACAGAAGATAGAGGTAGAAATGGCTGAGAACGACATTGGCTTGGATTCTGCGGGGCCCCAAGCTCGTTATTTTTCGAAATTGGATCAAGGGATATTTGAACTTCAGCACTGCCAAGCGTGCCTTCGTCATCAGTTTTATCCGCGTGTTCTTTGCGAACACTGCGGTTCGACGGCGCTCGAATGGGTTAGCCCGAGCGGAAGAGGAACGCTGTACTCGTTCAGCGTGGTGCGTAGAAAGCCCGAGTTGGGAGGTGACTACAACGTCGTGTTGGTGGACCTTGCCGAAGACGTGCGACTCATGAGCCGTGTCGAGGGAGTAGCGCCCGATGAGTTGAGCATCGGCATGGAGTTGTCCGCTCGCGTCATTAACCAGGACGGCCATGGTGTCGTTGTTTTCCAGGCTGGGGTTCCGGTATGAACACACTTGATGCATTGCGCTCGAAGGCAGCAATCGTTGGGGTAGGAGTTGCAGGTTTAGGCGAGGCCCATGGCTATACTGAGCTTGAAATTCTTGCACAGGCCGCCACCAAGGCGGTGGCGGACGCGGGTCTGAGCATGCGGGACATCGATGGTGTAGCCACTTGCAGCTCATCTGCGACGATGTGGGGTATGCCGGTCGTGGAGTACTTGGGATTGCGCCCACAGTTCATTGAGAGCACGATGTTGGGCGGGTCAAGCTTTCTGGCCCATTTGCTCCCTGCCATTCTGGCGTTGGAGTCCGGTCAATGCAATGCTGTTCTGGTCTGCTACGGCAGCACTCAGCGTACGGCAACGTTCGGCCGCAAAGAAGGGGTAAAAGCGCGGACGTTGCTGGACCCGCAGCCCTTTGAGCAACCGTATGCGCCAATCCAGCCGATCACTTCGTATGCGTTGGCCGCCCAGCGGCATATGCACGAATTTGGAACAACGCGCCGGCAATTGGCCGAGGTCGCCGTGGCTGCACGAAAGTGGGCGCAACTTAATTCCGAAGCGGTAATGCGGGATCCGCTATCCATCGAAGATGTGCTGAATGCGCGCATGGTCTCTGACCCGCTTTCGGTGCGCGATTGCTGCCTGGTCACCGATGGAGCCGGCGCATACGTTCTGGTCAGATCCGACAAGGCAAAAGACCTTCCCCGCAAGCCGGTATATGTGCGGGGCAGTGCAACCGCAGTCTGGAACCGGCAGATATCCTCAATGAAAGATCTGACCACAACGGCGGCAGCCGAGTCGGGCGCGCGTGCGTTGAGCATGGCGGGGGTTGGCGTTTCGGACATCGACGTTGTCCAGCTGTATGACGCTTTTACGATAAATCCTATTCTTTTCCTTGAAGACCTGGGCTTCTGCAAGAAGGGGGAGGGTGGGTCTTTTGTTGAGGGCGGGGCGATTGCGCCTGGCGGCCGCTTACCGGTCAACACAAATGGCGGGGGGCTCTCTTGTGTGCATCCAGGGATGTATGGAATATTTTTATTGATCGAGGCCGTGCGCCAGCTTCGCGGAGATTGTGGCGAGCGGCAGGTTGCCGGAGCGGAGCTCGCACTCGTGCACGGCAATGGCGGAACCTTGTCCAGCCAGTCAACCGCAGTGCTGGCGACCGAATCCAGATGCTAAAGGAGTAATGGGGTGCTTGATAAGACGGTTGTGAGCTTCGCGGACGCCGTATCCGGTGTGCAGGACGGCGCGACGATATTGATAGGCGGGTTTGGATCGTCTGGCGTGCCTACGGAACTTATCTGCGCCTTGCTGGATCAGGGAGCCACCGATCTGGTCGTGGTCAACAATAATGCCGGTAATGGTCCGGTCGGCCTGAGTCAGTTGGTGGCGGCAGGTCGTGTTCGAAAAATGATCTGTTCTTTCGCCCGTTCTTCCAATAAGGCGCAGCCAAACGCCGTAGCGTTCGCCGAGTGCTACCGCGCTGGAAGAATAGAGCTGGAATGTGTGCCCCAGGGAACAATGGCGGAGAGAATGCGCGCCGCAGCGGCGGGTATGGGGCCGTTTTTTACGCCGACCTCATATGATACGGATCTGGCCAAAGGCAAGGAAACACGAGTAATTGACGGGATCGGCTACGTTCTTGAAACCCCGTTGAAGGGCGATTTCGCATTAATCAAGGCACTACATGGCGATCGGTGGGGAAATCTGAAATATCGGTATGCTGGGCGGAACTTTGCACCGGTCATGGCAATGGCTGCGACCACCACCATCGCCCAGGTCGATCAGATTCTCGCCTTGGGCGAAATTGAACCTGAACGGGTGGATACACCCGGAATATTCGTTCAGCGCGTCGTTCAAACGGGAAACAGGCAAAATGCATAATAAATTGACACGGCATCAGATCGCCAGTTTGGTTGCCAACGATATTCCAGACGGATTCTATGTCAATCTCGGAATCGGCATACCTACGCTAGTGGCTCGGCATTTGCCTCCCGACAAGGACATCATCCTGCACACAGAAAACGGTATTGTTGGCCTGGGCCCCGGCGATCCCAATGCCCCACTGGATCTGGATCTCATCAATGCAAGCAAGGAGCCCGTGAGCCTGCTGCCGGGGTCGTCCATCACCGATCACGTTATATCGTTTGCGATGATGCGTGGGGGACATCTCGATCTGACGGTGCTGGGCGCTTTCCAGGTGTCGGCAGCCGGCGACCTTGCTAACTGGGACACCGGTGCCGCCGATACAATACCTGCTGTAGGAGGCGCCATGGACCTGGTCGCCGGCGCCCGGCAGCTATTTGTCACGATGGAGCATGTTACTAGGCACGGCGAACCAAAGATTGTTTCGACGTGCACCTATCCACTAACGGGCAAGGCAGTCGTGGACCGGATTTATACCGACTTGGCCATTATTGACGTCCGGGATGACGGCTTGTTGGTCACTGCGATGGTACACGGCATGAGCTTCGATCTTCTTCAATCGCTGACGGCATGTCCGTTGCGCATCGCAACGGACTGCAGAATGCTGAATCCAACATGATTATGGACCTGGGCCTATTCACCAGCGATACCGCAAGCTAGCCCGTACGCTGCGCTGATAGCCATACCAGCACCACTCTTCCGAATAGCATGAAGCGACGTATTCCTTGTCGAACAGATTGGTGATGTTCAATGCGACCGACATACCCTTTAATGACGGGTTCGCGCGCCCGAGGTCATAATCCATTGCGGCATCCACCAGCGTGGCAGCCGGCACCTTGAATGCATCGTGTGTGCCGCCGGAGCTTGTGCCAAGATAGCGTGCACCGGCGGCTACGCCCATTCCGGCGAGCGGGCCGCTTTGCAGTTGGTACCGCGCCCCGCCAAGCAGGCATGGGCCGATGGTTCGGATGGCTCAGCGCAGGGGCGGCTGCGGTGTTCGCGACGCTGGCATCTGCGGCTCCGCGCGTCGGATCCAGCTCACGGAGGATGCCACTGCGCGGCCGATCGAAGTGAGGCGAGCGTTTTTTCTGGCTTGCACATCCCAGATGTAATAGCCGGAATACTTCCATATGATTGCGAAATATCATATTAGGATCATCTAATTTAGAATAACCTAATATATTATGACGCTATGGTAGTCAATAACGAAGATAATCTGTTGCTGCAGGAGGGCGCGTCCGAGGCGGCCGCGATGTTGCGTACCCTGGGCAATCCGCATCGGCTCCAGGTGCTGTGCATGCTTATTGAATATGGCGAGATGACCGTGGGCGACCTCAATAAGTACGTTGAGTTGAGTCAATCCGCGCTGTCTCAACACTTGGGGAAAATGCGGGACGAGGGCTTGGTGACCTTCCGACGCGAAGCTCAGACTCTGCACTACCGCATTGATAACGCCGACGTGGCAAAAATTATCGCCACCCTTAAAGACATTTTTTGTCCGTGACTTCTGTCAGGAGCGCCGCATATGTCTCTCAAATCAATGCCCGCCTCTGCGGTCCATTGAAGCCTGGAACGGTGGGCAGTGCTGATTGCTATACACCCGGCGGATGAGTATGCCGTGGAATCGATGACACAGAGGCCGTTGGCAGCAGCCATAGTGCCCATTCTTTTCAAAGGAGAAGTTATGAAATTCAACGTAGGCGGTTTAGATCGCGTGTTGCGCGTGCTCGTGGGCGTAGTATTGATTGCGCTCGCGGCAACCGGGACTGTGGGGTGGTGGGGATGGTTGGGTATCATCCCGTTGTTGACGGGGCTGGTACGTTTTTGTCCCCTTTACTCTCTTCTAGGAAAGAGCTCGTGTCCGATGCGGGCACCAAAGTAGTCCAGTGCCACAGGGCTTCGCCGACAGATATCCGTGCGGCGAAGCGCCCAGACGCCCCGACCATCAAAACAAAAAGCCCATCGCTGTGCCGTTAAACATAAACCTATCGGACGTTAGAGCATAAAGCTGCCGCTACCTCCCCTTTCCCCTGGGGAGCGAAAATCCCACAAACATTGCGAAAAAGCTTCTCTTTGCCTTTCGTTTAGGCTGCTGTCCCTGATGGGTTCTACTGGTTGGCACCTCTATCTAAATGGTTTCTACTCGAACGGTTGGTACGATGCATCGGCCGTCATGATCCGCAGGCTGGTGGAGTCTCTCATCATTGAGGTGTTCGAGAAGCACGGGGATCGCATCGAAGATACAAAACACCGCTGGCGACTTCTTCTACTTACGCGACCTTATTGGAGTGCTCGTCACAGAGAGGACGTGGAATCTCAGCAGGAACACGAAGACAGCCCTTCCTCGGCTCAAGAACGCAGGCAACATGTCGGCGCACAGTCGGCGCTTCATCGCCCAACGCCAGGACATCGACAGGCTAATGAGTGACCTGCGCGCGGTGTTCGCGGCTTTGGTGCTGGCGGACAGTCTGAGGGTGACTCATAGGTTACGAGAGTGATAAAGCCGTGTTCTGGCGGTTAAGGGTAATATTCAGTTGATTGGAATTGCCCTTTTGCGACATTAGACCGAAGTAAGCCATGGACTATGAAACCCTTGAGGCGATGCAACGGCGGCATCCGGCATGGCGTCTGTTACTCGCCGACTCCGCTCCTTTAGTAGCCAGTTTTCTACATCGTGTTTTCGTGGCGCCCAATGTACGGGTAATAAGCCAGGCCGACCTTATCGAAGCACTGGAAGACACGTTGTTTGCTCTGCGAGAGCAGTTGGGCGCCGAGGTGTTTCCAAAGCGAGCGCAAGATTATCTGAACGATTGGGCCGCGAACGAGCGCAGTTGGCTGCGCAAGTTTTACCCTAACGACTCCGATGAGCCTCATTTTGACCTAATGCCCGCCACGGAAAAAGCCATAGGCTGGTTGACCAGCCTCACCGAGCGCAGCTTTGTGGGTACCGAGTCTCGCTTGCTCACATTGTTCGACTTACTTAAGCAAATGAGCCAGGGCAGTGAAACCGATCCTCAAGTGCGTTTGCTGGAACTGCAAAAACAGCGTGCTGAAATTGACCTGGAAATTGCTTTGGTTTCACAGGGGCAGTTATCGTTGCTGGACGATACGGCAATCCGGGATCGCTTTCAACAATTCATGGGACTGGCACGCGAGCTGTTGGGGGACTTTCGTGAAGTCGAGCAAAATTTTCGTGGCCTGGATCGACACGTCCGCGAGCGCATCGCCTTGTGGGAGGGCAGTAAAGGCGAGTTGCTGCAGCAAATCATAGGCGAGCGCGACTTGATCGTCGACTCCGACCAAGGCCGAAGCTTCCGGGCGTTCTGGGATTTCCTGATGTCTCACGACCGGCAGGAAGAGCTGACTCAATTGCTGGACAAAGTCTTGCAACTACCGCCCATTGTTCAGCTTAAGCCCGATGTCCGTACGCGCCGCGTGCATTATGATTGGCTGGAAGCGGGCGAACATACGCAGCGTACGGTGGCCTTGTTGTCGCAGCAGTTGCGCCGGTTCCTTGACGATCAGGCCTATCTGGAGAATCGTCGCATTATGGATTTGCTGCGGGGCATTGAAAGCCAGGCGATGGCGGTGCGCGACATGGCGCCTTCTGGCAGTTTCATGCAGATTGACGATACGGCGGCCGATATTGAATTGCCGATGGAGCGACCGCTGCATACGCTTCCCATTAAACCGTTGATCAGCAGCAGCAAACTTGACGTGGGCGACGCGGATATTGATGCGACGGCATTGTTTTCCCAGTTTACGGTCGATAGTGCGGAGTTATCCCAACGCGTGCGCCGGGCTTTGCAGGGCCGTTCTCAAATCACACTGGCGGACTTGCTGGCGGAATATCCTCTTCAGCAGGGGCTCGCCGAGCTTATTGCTTATCTGCAGCTGGCCAGTGAACGGGGAGACGGCAAGGTGCTGCTGGATGACGATGCAAACGATAGCATTGCCTGGCAGGCAATCGACGGGAACTGGAAGCGGGCCGTGATGCCGCGGGTAGTGTTTATCAAATAGACTCTACGGGAAATAGGCCGTGCATATAGATGGTGCAGCGAATAAATGGTGCAGGATATGGATTGCTCCCTAATTGGTCGCATAGGACGGATTGTTAGCAGGATAAAGAATGCAAGATATGACTAGTCCGGCCGCGTCGTCGGTCGATACCGGTGCCGTAGGCGATCCAGAACTGGCCCGAGTGGTCATTCCTTTACTTAAAGGGATTGTCTATCGCGAAGACGCGGCGCAATGGGCTGCATTGCTAACGCTGCAAGGCCGTGTGCGCGACTTCATTGGCGTGCTGGGCTTGATGCTGATGTTGGACGAAACGGAAGGCTATGCGTTTTTACGGGCGCAGGCCGACACGGAAGAGGCGAACGAGTTAAAATTGCCGCGCCTGGTTGCGCGTCGGCCTCTATCATTTCCTGTCAGCCTGTTGCTGGCACTTCTGCGTAAGAAACTGGCCGAATTCGATGCTAGCGGCAGCGACACCCGGTTGATTCTGGCACGTAGTGATGTAGTCGAATTGATGCGCGTTTTTCTACCGGCCGGCAGTAACGAAACTCGTCTCGTGGATCAGATCGACACGCATATCAATAAAGTGGCCGAGCTGGGTTTTATACGTAAGTTGCGCGGGCAAGATGGCATGATCGAAGTACAGCGTATTCTGAAGGCGTTTGTCGATGCCCAGTGGCTTGCCCAGTTCGATCAGAATCTGGCGGCTTATCGAGAATCATTGCAAACTCAAGCGGCCATGCTTCCAACAGGATCCAATGATGAATGACATGCCGGGCCTGGATTTTCTGGGGGATGACGGGCGCTCGGGCTTCCGGCTTGCCCGGCTGGAGGTCTTCAACTGGGGGACATTCGACCGTCGCGTGTGGCAACTACGTCCCGACGGCCATAATGCGCTGCTGACGGGCGACATCGGCTCGGGCAAATCGACGCTCGTCGATGCGGTAACAACGTTGCTGGTTCCTGCTCAGCGAATTGCTTACAACAAGGCGGCTGGTGCGGAAGCGCGCGAACGAAGCCTGCGCTCATACGTGTTGGGCCATTACAAGTCGGAACGCAACGAGGTCGGCGGAGCGGGCCGGCCGGTTGCGCTGCGCGATCAGAATAGTTATTCAGTGATTCTGGGCGTTTTCCATAACGCTGGGTATGACCAGACAGTGACGCTGGCGCAAGTGTTCTGGTTCAAAGAGCCCCAGGGCCAGCCCGTGCGCTTTTATGTCGTGGCGGATAAAGAACTGTCGATCGCCGGCGATTTTGCGGAGTTCGGTACCGATATCGTCCAGTTGCGCAAGCGTTTGCGTGCGGGCGGGGCAGACGTCGAAGATACCTTTCCCCCATATAGCGCGGCGTTCCGACGCCGATTTGGCATCGCCAACGATCAGGCACTGGAGCTGTTTCATCAAACAGTGTCGATGAAGTCGGTGGGGAACCTGACTGACTTCGTCCGCAGCCACATGCTGGAGCCGTTCGACGTTGTGCCGCGCATTCAGGCGCTGATCGCACATTTCGATGACTTACACCGGGCTCATGAGGCGGTTCTGAAGGCCAAGCGCCAAGTTGAATTGTTAACACCTTTAGTGGCGGATTGTCAGCGGCATGCAGCGCTGCTGGACGGTATAGGGCAGTCGCGAGCCTGCCGCGATGCGCTTGGATCGTATTTTGCAGGGCTTAAAGCCAGTCTGCTGGAAACCCGCCTGGAAGCCCTGGATCAGGAATCGAAGCGCCTTGCCGGCCAGATCGCGCAGCTTGCTGAAACGCGCGATGGGCAACGTGCGCAAGAACGCGATCTACGACGCGCCATTGCCGATAATGGCGGCGACCGGATCGAGCGGCTTGAAATCGAATTGACGCAGAAAGAAGCGGAGCGCGTGCGCTGCCTGGTAAAGCGGCAGCAGTACGAAAAACTAAGTCATGTGCTGGGTCTGCCTGCCTTGCAGAATGCGGACGATTTTCTGGCGCAGGCCGGTCTGCGCCAACGCATGCATGAAACGGCCGCCGCGCGCGAGGCGGCCGTGCAAAACGAGCTGAACGAAGCCGGGGTCGACTTTGCTCAGATGCGGCGGGAATACGAGCTGCTGACGCAGGATATCGACAGCCTGAAATCTAGGCGCAGCAATATCGAGACACAACAGATTGCCATGCGTGCTGCATTATGCTCCGCGTTAAGCCTGTCAGAGGCCGATATGCCGTTTGCCGGTGAACTGATCCAGGTGCGCGATGATGAAAAAGACTGGGAAGGCTCCGCCGAACGGCTGTTGCGCAGTTTTGGTCTGTCCTTGCTGGTGCCCGATACGCATTATCCTCAGGTGGCTGAGTGGGTGGATCGTACCCGGCTAAAGGGGCGTCTGGTCTATTTCCGTGTGCGCGCCGCGCGGACATCACCCCGTGGCGATCAACCTGCTTTGCATCCGGATTCGCTGGTGCGCAAGCTCTCGATCAAACCTGACTCGAGCTTTTATCGCTGGCTGGAATCCGAAATAGGCCACCGTTTTGATGTGGCCTGTTGCGCTAATCAAGAGCAGTTCCGTCGCGAAACCAAGGCCATCACTCGCAATGGACAAATCAAGGCGCCCGGGGAGCGGCACGAAAAGGATGATCGCCACCGCATCGATGACCGTAGCCGTTACGTCCTGGGCTGGAGCAACGAAGCCAAGATTGCCGCGCTGGAAAACCAGGCGCGGTCCTTGCAGGCGCAAATTTCCAAGGTGGGCGGCAGTATTGCTTCGCTGCAAAAGGAACAAGCTGCGCTGAAACAACAGTTGGGAACCTTGGGCAAGCTGGATGAGTATCGTGATTTTCGAGAGCTTGATTGGCAACCGCTGGCACTTCATATTACCCGCCTGCAAAATGAAAAGCGGGAACTTGAAGCCGCCTCGGATGTGCTGGCCATACTTAGCGGCCGTCTGACAGAGCTGCTTGCGGCGCTGGCTGACACGGATTTGCAGTTGGATAAACGCAAGGATGCGCAGTCAAGGGCGCAACAGAAACAGTCCGATGCCCTGGCGTTGCTTAATCAGGTCAGGGCTGTATGCGAGACCGCTGATTTTGCCGTCCACGCGTCTCATTTCGAGCGCATTGAAGCGATGCAGGCTGAAACCGGAGTCGAGTTGCCATCCAGTGTCGAGTCCTGCGACCCCCGCGAACAGGAAATGCGCCGTTGGCTGCAAGAGCGCATCGACGCCGACGACAAGCGGCTGGCTCGTCTGGCCGCGGGAATAATCCGGGCCATGACCGAGTATGCAGAGGCCTATAAGCTGGAAACCCAAGAGGCCGATATCAGCCTTGAGGCTAGCCAAGAATACCGCGCCATGCTGGATCAGCTCCATGCCGACGACCTGCCGCGTTTCGAGGCCCGTTTCAAAGAGCTTTTAAACGAGAACACAATACGCGAAGTGGCCAATTTCCAGTCGCAGCTGAACCGCGAACGAGAAACCATACGTGAACGAATTGCCCGTATCAATGAATCGCTGACGCAAATCGACTACAACACCGGTCGCTATATTGTGCTGGAGGCGCAGCTCGCCGCCGATACGGATGTTCGCGACTTCCAGACCGACTTGCGCGCCTGTACCGAAGGGGCGCTTACCGGTTCCGATAATGCCCAATATTCCGAGGCCAAATTCCTGCAGGTCAAGCACATTATCGAGCGCTTTCGCGGACGGGAAGGAACGGCCGAGCACGACCGCCGCTGGACAAGCAAAGTAACCGACGTACGCAATTGGTTTGTTTTTGCCGCCAGCGAACGTTGGCGCGAAGACGATAGCGAACACGAGCACTATTCTGATTCAGGCGGAAAATCGGGTGGTCAAAAAGAAAAGCTTGCATATACCATTCTGGCCGCCAGCCTGGCCTATCAATTCGGCCTGGAGTGGGGCGCCGTGCGGTCGCGTTCCTTCCGCTTTGTCGTTATAGATGAAGCGTTTGGCCGCGGGTCGGACGAGTCGGCCCAGTATGGGCTGAACCTTTTCCGGCAACTGAACCTGCAACTACTTATCGTGACGCCGCTGCAGAAAATTCATATCATCGAACCGTTCGTATCCAGCGTCGGCTTTGTTGAAAATACCGATGGGCGAACTTCCTGCCTACGCAACCTCAGCATCGAGGAATATCATAGGGAAAAACAGGCTTATGGCGATCTTGACAGGGCGTTGCCTTGAGTTGGACTACGCCCGCAGACTTGCGTGCCCAAGTACAAAAGCGCTGGAATCAGGGCATACTATTGCGCAATCTGGTGGAGCCTGCCGATTTGTTTCCATTGCGCTTGATGCTCAAAGGGCCAAGCTCAACCGACATGTCAGAACGGTTCGAGGCGGTGCGTGAATGGGTGCGCGATTTGCAGTCGCAAGCCAAAGTCGATTCCAAAAGAAGCTATCGTCTGACCTGGCGCACCATCCGGCATCGTGTGATCGGCAGCAATGCGTTGCCGGATGAAGCCTGGGTCGACACCCCCGAAGATGCGTTTGGACTGATAGGCAACACGCGTGAGGTCCTACGATTTGCTGATATCGTGGACGAAACCCGTACCCGGATGCCGTCTTTGCTGCCGTGGCTGGCCAGGTATCCTTTGCGGGGATTAGCGCTGGCCGACGATTGGTCCGGGCTGCTGAATATTGCGGCTTGGCTGCATGCGCATCCGCGCCCCGGCATTTACCTGCGGCAGGTCGATTTGCCTGGCTTGCACAGCAAGTTCATTGAAAGACACCGCGCCGTACTGTCGGAGCTGCTGGATTACGTTTTGCCCGGGCAAGCCATCGATACATCGGTGACCGGGACAAGCAATTTTCTGTTGCGCTACGGCTTTCGCGAAAAGCCGCTACGTGTGCGGTTTCGCTTGCTGGATCCAGGGCAAGCCCTGTTCTTGGGTGGTACGGATCAAGATATCACCATTACGCAGGACGCCTTTGCCAGGCTTTATCCCGCGGCATCGCAAGTCTTTATTACTGAAAACGAGGTGAATTTCCTTGCCTTTCCCGCTTTGGCGGACAGTATGGTGGTGTTTGGTGCAGGCTACGGTTTCGATATGCTGGCGCAAGCGGAATGGCTGGAAAATAAGGTCTTGTATTACTGGGGAGACATCGATACGCACGGTTTCGCCATCCTGGATCAGCTGCGCAGCCATATGCCGCATGTGGTGTCGTTCCTGATGGACAAAGAAACACTGATTGCCCACCGTGAGCAATGGGGGGTTGAACCTTCGCCGACCTTACGGGAGTTGACTCGCCTGACTCCGGAAGAACGAGGCGTGTATGACGATATACGCTGGCAGCGGTTGCAGAACGACTTCTGCGTGCGGCTGGAACAGGAACGCATAGCTTTTGGCTGGCTGCTGCGTGCACTGGATAAAGCCGAAACTACCCTCCCAAATAGCTTAACTCCTCCGTGAAGAGGCATCCATGTACTTGATCCCTCGAATGAGGTATTATAAACCCTCAAAAGGAGGATATTTATGAGTACGGTGACTGAAGCTAAAGGCAAACGCACGAAAGCTCGTACGTCACGAGGTATGACCGGAACCAGCCGAACCGCTGCATTAAAGTTAAGGGCAACTGAGGATTTCGATACGGATCCGAAAGTTGCCATTTACCGGACAGTGCGCGGGAGGAAAGCTACTGCCTCTGCCGTACTGGGATTCCGCGACGTGTATCGCATGGACCCAATCGAAAGGATTCTGGTCGTTCAGCACGGTATTGAGGCAGAGAACTTTACTAATGTCGCTCAGTCTATGAGGCTCAGCAAAGAACGTGTAGCAGCAATACTTGGCATGGGTGCCAGTACCCTCGATCGTAAAATTCAGACGAAGAAGCTCCTAACAACCGACCAGAGTGAGCGCCTAGTGGCTACAGCAAAGCTGATTGGCCAAGTTCAGACGATGGTTGAAGAGTCTGGGGATCCGAAGGGCTTCGACGCCGCGCAATGGTTCGCTACTTGGCTCGATAAGCCCTTGAGTGCCTTGGGGGGACACAAACCGGCAGAAATCATGAATACGGCGGAAGGGCGCGAACTCGTGTCGAAGCTTCTCTCAACCGCACAGAGCGGCGCTTATGTATGAGGGAAGGTGAACAGATTTCTGTTTGGCGAATAGCCACTGATACACCCGACTATACCTCTGACGATATGACGGGAGAAGGGGCACGGCTGACTGGTGGACGGTGGAATAGAAAGGGAAACGCTGTAATTTATTCTGCCAGCTCCATTGCGTTAGCCTGCCTCGAAACTCTGGCACATCTCGAATTTGGCGGTCTACCTTTGAACCGCTATTTGGTAAGAATAGACATTCCAAAGGCAATTTGGGACAAAAGATTCAAATTCGATGAGTCTAAGAACATCGGGTGGGACGCATCACCAGCCGGTAAAGTAAGCCTTGACGCCGGTGACGATTGGCTGGCTGGGGCAAAGTCAGCAGTTATGGAGGTGCCGTCGGTGATTGTTCCAGAGGAATGTAACATCCTCATTAATCCTCACCATAACGGCATAAAGAAACTTCGCGCAGTTAAAGTTAGAAAATGGTTGTTCGACGCTCGTTTAAATGGATAAAGACTTGTCGGCCAGAGGTCATCTTCGTTTAGCGCTTTTCTGACCGTAAACAGCCAGGAATTTATCCTTATCCAAGATACCCCAGTCATATATCGATACTAGCCGGCTGAACCGCCTCTCTGCGTGGTCGTTCATCTCGACTTGTAGATGCGCTCGCCCGGTTTTAGCTGAGATCTGGAACCGTTAATTTCTTTAGTTTTCCCCATTTACGCTGCCTTGTCAGATTGTAACCGGGGAGTAGGTTCGTAACTGGCTTCTGGCTAGGTATTGCCCCTGAGTTTTTTAGCGCATGCTCAGGCGTCGGCGTGGCGGCGAATAGGGCGTATGTACATTCGTGATACGGAGGGCCACTGGACGGCTTTGACGTGGTCATCCACCCCGGTTCGATGAGTTGATCTCCAAGCGTAGGCGTGGAGAGGGGCGATAACGGCGGGACAAAGCAATCCATGGTCGATATTTATGCCGTGGCGCGCCCGAGTATGGGTATTGGGCAACTTTATCTGGAGGCCAACCACGCCGCGCCGCCCGAGCTCACTGCGATAGGCGCGCACATGAAAAAAGCCAGCCCGTTGACTGGCTTTCAGCGATTTCAGGCTAATTTTCTAGTCTATTCTCTGATCCGGATAAAGCATAATGTCGCCGATCGGGATTTAAAGCATAACTCTTCCGAATGGCAGTTTTATGCTTAACGGCACAACAGCAAGGATGGGCTGATGTTCTGTTTGTTGGTGGCCTGGGGCGGAATCGAACCACCGACACAAGGATTTTCAATCCTCTGCTCTACCGACTGAGCTACCAGGCCATCATCAAGAAGGCGAAATAGTACACCATATTCCGAATGTGTGCTTTGTACCACTGAACGACCCGGAAATTGACCCGACTTTGCGCTGAAACAAGTAGATATTTCAGGAAAACGTCAGGGGCGATTATAATCGGGGAATTGAAGTATGGCCCTGCGCGCTTTCTCCCAAATGTCTCTAGACGTATTAACTTTCGGCTTGAACCATGTTTCTGCTCCAGTTTCGGTGCGGGAGCGTGTGGCGTTCCCGATCGACGTCCTGAAACCTGCGCTTGATGGCCTGCGCGCCACCTTTGGACAGTCAGTCAAAGAAGCCGCCATACTTTCAACCTGTAATCGCACCGAGATCTACTGCGCGGCAGACCCGCAGGTGTCAGAGCATCTGCCCACATGGCTAGCAGACTTCAATCGTCTTGAAACCGGCAGTCTTCAGCCGCACCTATACCAGTACCAGCAGAACGATGCCGTAAGGCACGCTTTCCGCGTGGCCAGCGGCCTGGACTCCATGGTGCTGGGCGAACCGCAAATACTCGGCCAGATGAAAGACGCCGTGCGCGCGGCCAACGAAGCGGGTTCGTTGGGCACTTTGCTGCATCAATTGTTCCAGCGCACTTTTTCTGTCGCCAAGGAAGTCCGCTCCCAAACCGCCATTGGCGCGCATTCAGTGTCCATGGCCGCTGCTGCGGTGCGCCTGGCCGAGCGCGTGTTCGGTGATTTGTCCAAGGCCAGTGTGCTTTTCATAGGCGCCGGCGAAATGATCGAACTCTGTGCGACCCATTTCGCCGCGCTGAATCCGGCGCAAATGGTTGTGGCGAATCGCACGCTCGAGCGTGCCGAAGGGCTTGCCTCGCGGTTTGTCGCCAAGACCATGATGCTTGCCGATATTCCCGATAGACTGGCCGATTTTGACGTTATCGTTTCCTGTACGGCAAGCTCCTTGCCCATCCTGGGATTAGGGATGGTCGAACGGGTTACCCGCTCGCGCCGTCACCGGCCGATGGTGATGGTCGACCTGGCTGTGCCGCGCGACATTGAAACCGAGGTGGGCCGGCTTGCCGACGTTTACCTCTACACCGTCGATGATCTGGGTCGTATGGTTCAAAGCGGTACCGACGCGCGCCGCGCGGCTGTCGTGCAAGCCGAAGCCATCATTGAAACGCGCGTGCAGAATTTCATGCATTGGCTTCAGAATCGCAAGATCGTACCGGTCATTGTCGACTTCCAACAAGCGGCCGATCAGGTTCGACAGCACGAACTCGATCGCGCACGCCGAATGCTGGCGCGTGGCGACAATCCCGAGCTTGTCCTTGAGCAACTGGCCTATGGCCTGACGCAAAAATATCTGCATGGTCCCATGGCCGTGCTCAACCGCAGCGAGAACGAAGAGCGCCAGCAACTAATAAGCCTGCTGCCGCGCCTGCTTCCCCGTTCCGAACGTAATCGTTAGCGAAGCTCTGCCGGTCTTGTCGCGCGCGCTTCCTTTCAATTACTGTTTATCCCCTGAATTATGAAAAGTTCCATACGCAATCGGCTCGAGCAACTTGCTCGTCGATTGGTTGAAGTCGATGCCTTGTTGGCCGAACCCGAAATTGCCAATGACATGAACCGGTATCGCAAGATGTCGCGCGAACGATCGGACCTCGAACCGGTCGTCGCCGCGTTTGCCGCCTACACCGGCACCGAGGACGATATTCAGGCCGCCCAGGACATGATGAGCGACCCTGAGATGCGCGACATGGCGGAAGAGGAATACAAGCTTGCCAAGGACCGGCTGGAAGAATTGGCCTCCGATCTGCAAGTGTTGTTATTGCCGCGCGATCCTGACGATGGACGCAGTGTGTTCCTTGAAATCCGTGCAGGCACGGGGGGAGACGAAAGCGCCTTGTTCGCAGGCGATCTATTGCGGATGTATACGCGTTACGCTGAAAACAAGGGCTGGAAGGTCGAGATGATGTCCGAAAGCGCATCCGAAATCGGCGGCTATAAAGAAGTGATCGCCAGACTGGATGGCGACGGCGTGTATGGACAGCTCAAATTTGAATCGGGCGCGCATCGGGTGCAACGCGTCCCGGCGACGGAAACGCAGGGGCGGATACATACTTCTGCGTGCACCGTTGCCGTTCTTCCCGAGGCCGATGCCCAGAGCGATATTGTCATCAATTCATCAGATCTTCGTATTGACACCTACCGTGCCAGCGGGGCAGGCGGACAGCACATCAATAAAACGGACTCCGCAGTGCGTATAACGCATTTGCCGACCGGATTGGTGGTGGAATGCCAGGAGGATCGGTCGCAGCATCGCAATAAAGACAAGGCCATGCAAGTGCTGGCGGCGCGCTTGAAAGACAAGCAGCAGCAGGAACAGCATAATAAGGAAGCCGCGCAGCGCAAGAGCCTGGTGGGTACCGGAGATCGTTCCGAGCGGATACGCACTTACAATTATCCGCAGGGCCGGGTTACCGACCATCGCATCAATCTTACCTTGTACAAGCTGGCGCAAATCATGGAAGGCGACCTGGATGAACTGACGGGCGCCTTGCGCGCCGAGCATCAGGCCGAACAGCTGGCCATGCTCGGACAGGAATAGTCGGATGAACACCCTGCGCACCATGTCGCGGGACAGCAAGCTGCCACGTCTGGAAATGCAGATGTTGTGGCGGCATGTGTTACAGGTGCCACGTTCCTGGCTTATCGCCCATGATACCGACCCGCTTGCCAATACCGCCATCGTTCGCTTCCGTGAACTCGAGGCGCGACGCCTGGCGGGCGAGCCTATGGCTTATATTGTTGGATATCGTGAATTCATGGAATATGAATTTCTTGTTTCGCCCGCGGTGCTGATCCCACGCCCTGAAACAGAACTGCTTGTCGAGACTGGGTTAGACTATCTCAAGGGAAAGCGGTCTCCACGGGTGCTCGACCTGGGTACTGGCAGTGGCGCCGTGGCGGTGTCCATTGCCTTGCGTTGTCCTGGCGCCACGGTGGTGGCGACTGATCTCAGCAGCGCGGCGCTAGAGGTAGCTCGTACAAACGCAAGGCTCCTGGGCGCACAGGTCGATTTCCTACAAGGTGGTTGGTACGATGCCCTGGCTGGACGTAAGGACTTTGACCTCATTGTCTCGAATCCCCCTTATATTGCGGCGGCTGACTCGCACTTGAAGGAAGGCGACTTGCGGTTTGAGCCTGTCACCGCCCTGACCGACGGCTCGGACGGTTTATCCGCCCTCCGGGTCATTATCGAAGGGGCCGCCGGGCGCCTGCTGGCGGGTGGAGCCTTGTTCGTTGAGCATGGTTGGGATCAATCGCAGGACGTTCGGCAGCTGTTGCAATCGACCGGTTTTAAACGGGTCGCGAGTGCGCCAGACCTGGCGGGTATCGACCGGGTTACTGGCGGAATTTATAATTAATCTTTTCTGAAATACGAGAGCATCATGAGCGAAGTTCAAGATTTTATTCGTGAAACCGTCACAGCCAACCCGGTTGTATTGTTCATGAAGGGTACTGCACAGTTCCCGCAGTGCGGCTTTTCCGGTCGCGCCATTCAGATCCTGAAAGCATCAGGCGTCACCAAGCTGGTCACGGTGAACGTGCTGGATGACGAACTTGTTCGTCAAGGTGTCAAGGAATACTCAAGCTGGCCCACGATTCCACAGCTCTATGTCGCTGGCGAATTCATCGGCGGCTCGGACATCATCGCCGAAATGCACGAGAACGGTGAACTGACCAATGTTCTGAAAGAGGCTGGGGCGCTTGCGTGAAGGCCAAACGCCGGCTCGTTGTCGGCATTACGGGCGCCACCGGTGCAATCTACGCGGTCCGTCTGCTTGAGGCATTGCAGTCCGTGGACGATGTGGAATCGCATCTGGTGGTGTCGCCCTCTGGCGTGCTCAACATCAAATACGAATTGGATCTTGTCCGCCAGGATGTTCACTGCCTGGCGGACGAGGTATATAGCTTTCGCGATGTTGGTGCCGCCTTGTCCAGTGGCGGTTTCGACACGGCGGGCATGGTCGTTGTGCCGTGCTCCATGCGTACGCTGGCGGCGGTTGCCCATGGGCTGTCCGATAACCTGATTACCCGGGCGGCGGACGTAACACTGAAAGAACGTCGTCGACTGGTCATGATGGTGCGCGAGACGCCGCTGAACCTGGCGCACTTGCGCAATATGACAGCGGTCACCGAAATGGGGGGCATAATCTTCCCGCCATTGCCGGCGTTCTACCATCACCCGAAGAGCATTGAAGAAATGGTCGACCATACCGTGGCCCGCGTACTGGAGCTGCTGGGTATAGAAGTGCCGGGCCCGCATTGGGAAGGCACGGCCCATCGACAGCCTTAAGGTTATGTCGCCTCGGTGACCTCTTTCAGCGTGTCAATAAAGCGTACGTCCACCGGCTGCGTTACACCCGATTTGTCGCGGCCGAACTGCAGCACGGTGTGGGGGTAAGGAAGCTCAATGCCGGCTTCGTCGAAACGTTGCTTGAGTAGCTTGTTGAAACCGCGCTGTATCATCCACTGATTACCCGGCGTGGTCTTGATCAAGACCCGTATGGTGAATCCATTCTGGTTCAATGCAGTGACCCCGGGTATGGAGATATCTTCCATTACCTCGCGGGCCAGTTCAGGGTCCTGCATCAAATCCTTGAAAGCCAGCCTCATCTGTTCGGTGGCATCATCCACGCTTTCGCGGTGTGCAATATTGTATTCACCGTAATGGTAGCCGTAGTCGCGCGTATGGTTGGTCAATTGATCGATGCTGGAAAAAGGCACCATATGGTAGCCACCGTCCAGCGTTCGTATGCCGACAGAGCGAATGGTAATTTTCTCGACGGTTCCAAACAGGCTTCCGACTTCTACCGTATCGTTGCGGTTCATGCCATTTTCCAGCTGTATGAATACGCCTGTAATCACGTCTTGCACCAGCTTTTGCGCTCCGAAACCGATGGCAAGACCCGCCACGCCGGCTCCGGCGATAAGCGGCCCGATGTTGATACCTATCTGCGAAAGCACGACCAGAATCGTCATGGTCGCAATGATGATAGCCGTTGCATTGCGAAACAGCATAAGCAAGGTTTTCTCACGTTCGCTCGGATTGCTGCTTGACGCATCCAGCCGGTGCTCGATGATGCTGGCAATGACCGTCCAGCTTAACGCGGCAATGAGCAGGATTACACCCAAGTGCAGCAGTAGGGCGATGGTGGCCTGGCCATGATCGGACTGCAGCCAGCCGACCAGATTGAACGCATGCCAGGCGTCCAGCACGACCAGCGTCACGGCGATCAGTATGAGCAGGCGTAGGCCCTTCAGTATCACGGGAACGTAGGTATTGATGCGTGATTCCAACGTAGGGAATGACTGGCGCCACTTACCGGGAAGCTTGATGCGGTGTGACAGCAGTGCCGACAGTGCGCTGGCCAGCATAATCCCTATCAATACTGCTGCCGCGGTTTGAGCAGTGGCGCGCACCATGAACGCCAGCGCCTGTTGCTGCGCGGTTTGGCTGATCACCAGCAGGACGGTGAAATAGGCGATTGCAATCAGGTGCCAAGTACGCGACAGCACGCGAATCACTGTTCCGAATACGGCGGCGTTTGAATCGCCGGCGATCTCGGTGAGACTGGCCTTCACCGCCTTGCGATTCTTCCAGATCACCCGTACCCCGTAGAAGTAAACCCCGAGCATGACGACCAGGCCAAGCAGTTGGGCGACGGAGGGTCGGAAGACGGCAGCGACCAGCGGAACGATGACGAGCAGTGTATAACCGATAACTCCAATCAGGAAGGTCAACCAGTGGTTCCAATAGCTGGCGGCCTCCGGCGACAACGGCAACAGGCGTAATTCTTCATAACGCGTGGCGAATATGCCTCTGGAGAACGCCTTGACAACTTCTATCATCACAAACGCGCTAAGGAACTGAAGGGCGAAAAACGAAGTGCCGGGGTTCTGTCCTGCGGCGGCAAGCGTGGCAATGTAGCCGGCTGCCGCTGCCAACAGCGTCGCCGCCACGTCGATAACCAGTGCGGCAGCCACGCCCAGCAGTTTGCGGCTCAATGTCTGCGCGGCAAATCCTGGCTGCCATGGACCATGGCGCACGGGCCGTTCGGGGCCGTGCATTTGAGATATCGCCGGAGTGGGACTATCTTTCCCGATCCAGGCATTCAGCCTGGCGAAGCCGATGCCGGCCAGCATCCGGAAAACGATATAGCTCGCAAGTACAGTCAGCAGAGCAATAGACAACGTCTTCAAGGGGGCAGACCATTGTCGCGCGGCGCCATCCGATGTCGGCTCGCCTTTTATCAATGCCATGAAGACCGCGGCAACATCCGAGAGACCGTAGGCAAGACCGTTGGTGAATCGTTCGAGGGACACGGCCAGCTTCTGCGAGACGGGCCCGTTCGCAGTCGGTGCAGTCCCGCTTCCATTACTGGCATCGACGCTGCTTTGCGGTTCGGTCCGGGCGGTCGCAGGGGCGGATGCCGGCTTAGGTTCATCTTGCAATGCCAAGGCCCGAAGTTGTTCAATCAGCTTCTTGCGCGATTGATCATTCTCCAGGAGGTCGGCCAGAATGGCATAGGACGCGTCGGTGTGCGGCGGCACGCCGGCGGCTTCTTTCGCATGACCGCTGAACGCAAGCATGGCGGTCAGCAGTAAAAGAGTGGCCGACAGATGTCGAAAAAAATGAGAGGTCAGAATCTTGGGGGCCGTACTGGTAGTCACTCGGCGGATTTCCTTTTGGGCGTGCAAATGAAAAAGCACGTCGCTCAACGTGCTTTCGCAAAAGGGTAACATCCGCCGTGGCCGCTTGTCAGCGGTGGGATACGTGTGCTTACCGAAGGGTGCGCAGATCGGTCCTTGTCACCACCGTGGGCATGTGCTCGCCCCGATCGCGGTTCGCTTCGGCGTCAAGGTCCGCCTGCCCGAACGCTGCCGGAAGGTCGAATTCTTCCGCATCAAACGCCTTGTCGCCCATCTCGTCGGGCAAGCCCGTGGCTTGCAGGCCAGCAAAGTCGAATAGATTCCTGTCCATCAAATGCGTAGGCACCACACGTGACAGGGCCCCGAAAATGTTCAGGGATCTTCCGGGAAACCGTTTGTCCCATTCGGCAATCATGCGGCCGACCTCCTTGCGTTTCAGGTTTTCCTGGGACCCGCACAAATTGCACGGGATAATGGGAAACTGTTTCAAGGCGGAATAGGCAATCAGGTCTTTTTCCGTCACGTAGGCCAGGGGTCTGATCACAACATGCTTGCCATCGTCGGACGCCAGTTTGGGGGGCATGGCTTTCATACGTCCGCCATAGAACAGATTCAAGAAAAAAGTGCCCAGGATATCGTCGCGATGATGGCCCAATGCGATTTTCGTGGCGCCAAGCTCACCGGCCACGCGATACAGGATTCCCCGACGCAGGCGCGAGCATAGCGAGCACATTGTCTTTCCCTCCGGGATGACGCGTGTCACGACCGAGTAGGTATCCTGGGTGGCAATGTGATACGGGACGTTGATGGATTCGAGGTATTGCGGCAAGATATGGTCGGGGAATCCGGGCTGTTTCTGATCGAGGTTCACCGCGACAATGTCGAAATCGATGGGTGCGCGCGCCTTCAGCGTAAGCAGGATGTCCAGCATGCTGTAGGAATCCTTGCCGCCCGACAGACACACCATCACCTTGTCGCCGTTCTCGATCATGTTGAAATCGCTGATGGCGCGACCGGCTTCCCGGATCAGTCGCTTGACAAGCTTGTTTTCGCTGACACTGCGCTTATGAACGTGCTGATCAGTGTCGTTCGTGCTGGTCTGACGCGTATTGGAAGATAAAGTGTCGGCTTGCATGGCAATAAGGAAAAAAGTCTAACGGTTGCGGTATAGCTCGATCCCAACCGCGGCGCAGTCGGAGAAAGCCAGCGGCTTGCTGATTCGGATCCGCACGCTCTGCACATCGGAGAATTCATTCAGTATCCTGGTTACGACGCGTTCGCTTAGCGTCTCCAGCAAATTGACATGAGCCCGTGTGCATTCGTCCACAATAGCGTGGCGCAATTGACGGTAATCCAGCACCGATTGAATATTCTGATCGTGGACTTCCTGAGAAATATCCACATCGAATTCGGCATCGATATGCAGGGGCTGTGTTGCGCGCAGCTCGTGCTCGAGTATGCCGATACGCGCGTCCAGCGACAACTGGTTGAAGAAGATTCGTCGGGTGGGCATAAGATCGCCTTGTAGAATTGTTCGAATTGTAGTTCCTTTGGAAAAGATGAGATTCATGTTGGGAAAGTTATGAGCCCGAACAGTACCCTTTACGATGCACTGATCGTCGGCGGCGGCCCGGCCGGCGTGTCCTGCGCGGTCTGGCTGAAGCGCCTTGGATTCCTGCCGGCCGTCGTCGAGTTGCAGGCGCAGGTAGGCGGGCTGTGTCGCACGAACCCGTTTATCGACGAATGGAATGTTGCTTCGCCCGGTATGACCGGGCCCCGCGTGGCCGACAACCTTGCCCGCAGCCTGCGAAGGGCGGCCGTCCCGCTCTGGCTTTCGTGCCCCGTGCGCGAGGTCGCGCCCGCCACGTACGGGTTTTCGGTGGCCTGTGACGGGATGGAATCCCCATTGAAGTGCCGCCATGTGGTGCTCGCAACCGGTGTGCGGGCGCGCGGCCTGGGTGTGTCAGCAGCCGCAAGCCAAGAACCGGGCGGGTCGCCGGCGTCGCTGGCCGCGGGCCTGCTTGTGGGACCCGGCGCGCACATCGTCGCCCAGGATTTCCACGACAAGCGGGTTGCCATTCTCGGCGGTGGCGACAATGCATTCGAGAACGCCTTGTACACGAAAGATCGCGGCGCCGCCCAAGTGCATGTCTATGCCCGTAGCGTCAGAGCGCAACGGCAGTTTCTGCGCAAATTCCCGACAGCGGATGTCACGTTGGGCAGCTATAAGGTTGATACGGCCGCGCGTAGCGTCAATGGCCAAACCTACGATCTGATATTGGTCTTCCATGGCTGGGAGCCTTGTGTCAGCTTCGTCGATACGCTAGCCCTGCGTCGCAGCGCCCAGGGGTTCATCGCCACCGACATGCAGACGGCGCAAACCAGTTTCCCGGGCGTTTACGCCATAGGCGAGGTCGCGCAGAGGCAGCATCCCTGTGTGGTCACGGCCTTGGCCGATGGTGTGACGGCAGCCAAGGCCATACAGGCCAGGATTGAAGCGGGACTATGATCCGAAAGCCGGAAGCCGGGCACGCAGTCAGGCCTTCCGTTGCACGACGCATTCCGTCGCAGCAGGCGGATTGAGCATGACATCAAACGCGCGCAGCTCATCGCGCCGGAATACGAACACGGAAACAACGTCGCCAGGCTGGTAGGCGCGCAGGGCGCGCTCCAGGGACGATTTGTCCGATATGCGTACGCCGTTTATTGCAACGAGTGCATCGCCGGCGGACAGTCCGCCCGTGTGCGCGGCCCCGCCTTCGTATACCGTGGCCAGTTTGGTTTCCCCGTGACTGGTTTGTACGCGCGCATCCAGCGACGTGACGCCTGCCTCGGGCTTCCATGATATCGAAAAGCCTTGCGAAGACAGTAACGTTTCCAGCGGTACATCTTCACGGCCATAAGCATGCCGGGCAATAAAGTCTGACGTGTCGACGCCAGTTGCTTCGCGTATCAGCCCGGGCAGGGCGTCTTCCGGAATACCCTTGTTTCCGCCACGATAGAAGTCGCGGCCATATCGCTGCCACAGTAGACGCATTACGTCGTCCAGCGACCGTGTATCGCCAGACGCGCGGCGGATAAGGATGTCCAGGCCCATCGCAACAAGCGAACCCTTGGTGTAATAACTGACGAGCGCATTGGGTGAATTCTCGTCCTGCTTGTAGTAGCGTGTCCAGGCGTCAAATGAGCTTTCTGCCACGCTTTGCTTGAAGCGGCCGGCTGTGCGATGCACATTGCTGATGACTTTTCCAATCAGCCGCAGATAGTCGGCTTCTGCGATGACGCGCGAGCGCAGCAGCATCAGGTCATCGTAGTATGAAGTAAAGCCTTCAAAGACCCACAGCAACTCGGTATGCGCTTCACGGCTTAGATCATAGGGGGCGAAGCGCACCGGTTTGATGCGCTTGACATTCCAGGTGTGGAAGTATTCGTGGCTTACCAGGCCGAGGAATGTCTGGTACCCGTCGCCGGCATCTTTCTGACCTACGACCGGTAGGTCGTGGCGCGAAGCCATCAGAGCAGTCGAAGCCCGGTGTTCGAGACCTCCGTACCCATCGCCGGTTACCATCGTCATGAACACATATCGGTCGGAAGAGTCCAGAAAGGGCGCCGCTTTGCTATCGGGCTCAAACAATGCGATTTGAGCTTCGCAAATCTCGTGAACGTCGGAAGCGATGCGTTCCAGATCCAGGTTCGGTATCACCCCAGTGAAGACCATTTCGTGCAAGGCGCCATGCGCGGAGAATTGCACAACCTGCGGCGTGCCCATCTCGATGGGATGGTCGATGAGTGCATCGTAATCAGGGGCAATGTACATCCCGAAACCGTGGCGCTTGGCCGCCAGGGGATGGCGAGTCGATTCTGGAAGACTGGTGTAGACCCTCCACTGGCTGGAGTGAGGCGGCGGGCAGAGCTGTACATGGCAGGGCACATCAGTCTGCCCGCTGACCGCCAGGAAGACAGACGTCCCGTTCAGGAAGGCGTGGGATTCATCGATATGTGCGCCGCGGACCGAGAGATCCCAGGCGTAAACGCAATATTCCACCACCAGCGGACCGGCGCATGGATCGCAAGACCATGAGTGATTGCCGGTTTTCCGCAAGCCAACAGCTTGTCCGGCAGTACTTGCTTCTATTGTTTCAACTTGCCGGGAGAAATCTCGAATAAGATAACTTCCTGGGATCCACGCGGGTAGCGACACTTCCTGTCCCCGCGGGTCGGGAGTCTGGATGGTCAGGCTCACCTTCAGTCGATGGCCGGACGGGTCAAAAGGCATTACGCTATAAAGTATCGGTTCTTTTTTCATCCCTATATATTACTTTGCAACGAGGAGACGGCATGGACGCGCCATTGGTCAAAACAGAGGTTCGGGGTCGTGTAGGTTTGTTGACGCTTAACAGGCCCAAGGCCCTTAATGCACTCAGCAATGATGTCATTGCCGAATTGGCCGCGGCCATGAGGGCCTTCGATGCCGATGAAAATATCGGAGCCATGGTGCTTACGGGAAGCGAAAAGGCTTTTGCCGCGGGTGCAGATATCGGCGCCATGCAGGGCTGGTCTTACATGGATGTGTACAAACAGGACTACCTGGGTGGTGACTGGGAATCGCTCAAGCGGATACGCAAGCCCATTATTGCCGCCGTAGCAGGCTATGCCCTGGGCGGTGGTTGCGAACTCGCCATGCTTTGCGATTTTATTATCGCCGCCGAAAATGCGCGTTTCGGTCAGCCGGAAATCAAGCTGGGCGTCATTCCCGGTTATGGCGGAACGCAGCGCCTGCCGCGTGCCATCAGCAAAGCCAAAGCCATGGATCTCGTGTTGACGGCTCGGATGATGGATGCCCAGGAGGCCGAACGCGCAGGACTGGTATCGCGTGTGGTTCCGGCCGAGCGTCTGCTGGACGAGGCGCTGGAAGCGGCCGCCATTATTGCGTCCATGTCCCTGCCATCGGTCATCATGGCCAAGGAATGCGTGAACATGGCGTACGAGGGCTCCCTGAACGACACGCTGATGTTCGAGCGCCGGAATTTCCATGCGCTCTTTGCCACTGAAGACCAGAAGGAAGGCATGGCCGCATTCGTTGAAAAGCGTAAACCGGATTTCAAGCATAAATAGCACCCGTGCCAGAGGATTTCCTGTGAATCGGCCACGGCCTGATTCACAGGAGGGCGCGCGCGCCCGACGAGATGGGCTTACAATGTCGCGCTGCAGCAGCTTGCTTAGCGCTTAAAAATAAAGTTATACTCGCAGAGTTTGCCGCATTCGGTACAAACCCTTACGACTGACTTTATTGCAAAAAGAAGTCGCGTAACTAACCGGATGTTTTTCGGTATGGAAACAGAAACGCCACTCGTGCTTACCGAGCACGAACGCGCAGTGATAAACCGCAGGGCTGGTAGTGGTATTCTTCGTGCCCTCGTTGCTCAGGCTGCCATGGCCGCAGTTGCTGTTCTGGTTTCGTGGCTTGTGTCGGGGGGTATGGCCGCTGTCTCCGCGCTGGTTGGTGCGGCTGCCTACTTTGTTCCCAATGCGCTCTTCGCGCTGCGGTTGTTGTTAGGCATATTCGGGCCTGTGAAATCAAATCCGCTCACTTTCTTTTTTGGTGAGGCGTTGAAACTTGGTTCCGCAGTTGCCGTGCTGGTCCTGGTTGCATGGCTCGGCCGCGATTGGGTAGTATGGCCAGCTTTATTGTTCGGATTGTTGTGCGTATTGAAGGGTTACGTGCTGTTGCTTGCATTTCGCAAGTTGCCGTAGCGCTACAGATTAATTCACGAGCTTATTGCTCCGGTTACAAGCTTACAGATAAGGTTTCACATGGCTGCCGCTCAGGACATTTCGCCCCAGTCTGCGTATATTCAACACCATTTGGTCCATCTGAACAGCGTCGGTGAAAAACAGTCGGCGGTCGCCGACTTCAACATCGTCAACTACGATTCCCTGTTCTGGTCCATCCTAATGGGTCTGGTTGTTGTGTTCCTTCTGTGGCGCGCCGCAAAAATGGTCACCAACGGTGTGCCTGGTCGTTTCCAGGCTTCGATCGAAATGCTGGTCGACATGGTCGAAGAGCAAGCCAAGAGCATCATTCCAAGCGCAACCACCCGTCGTTTCGTCTCTCCATTGGCTCTGACCGTATTCTTGTGGATCATCCTCATGAATGCGCTTGATCTGGTGCCGGTAGACTTCCTGGCAAATGTTTTCATCTGGTCGGGCCTGGGCGACGAACACCACGACGTTCTCTATTACCACCGTATTCTGCCCACGGCCGATCTGAACGTGCCCATGGGCATGGCAATGGGTGTGCTTTTGCTCATGTTCTACTACGGCATCAAAATCAAAAGCCCAGGCGGTTTCGTCAAAGAACTCTTTACTGCTCCGTTTCACGCCCACGGCCTAGGCGGCCTCGTGCTCGCGCCATTCAACTTCCTGTTGAATTGCATCGAATACGCCGCCAAATCCGTTTCGCTGGGTATGCGGTTATTCGGCAACATGTTTGCCGGCGAGCTTATTTTCATGTTGATTGCCTTGTTGGGCGGCGCATGGACCGGATTTAATGGTGCAAGCATAGGCTTGGGTATTGGTCATGTTGTGGCGGGATCGGTGTGGGCAATTTTCCACATACTTATCGTGCTGCTGCAGGCGTTTATTTTCATGATGTTGACTCTCGTATATGTGGGTCAGGCTCACGAAGGCCATTAATAATTTTCGGTTCGGGCAGTTTGGCTCGGCCGGGGTGCGGGATTTTCCTGCAAAATCAGTTTCTTTTGACTTTTTGATTACACGGTTATTAACCAAGGAGTTGTTATGACCAACGTTGCTTTCGTTGCTCTAGCTTGCGGTCTTATTATTGGTCTCGGCGCTTTCGGTGCTTGCATTGGTATCGCTTTGATGGGGGGCAAATATCTGGAAGCTTCTGCTCGTCAGCCTGAACTGATGAACGCATTACAGACCAAGATGTTCTTGTTGGCCGGTCTTATCGATGCTGCGTTCCTGATCGGTGTTGGTATCGCCATGTTGTTTGCATTCGCCAATCCGTTTGTCGGATAAGCATTGCGGCCCGCCTTGGCGGGTTAAGCAGCCACAGGCGCCTGTTGAAGGCAGTCTGCGGCATGGACATCAGGTGTTATGCAGCGTTGCTGCCTGGCACTATGGGTATTAAAGGGAAACGACCGTGAATTTAAACGCGACTCTCTTTTTTCAGATGATCGTGTTTTTCGTGCTTGGCTGGTTTACGATGAAATTCGTATGGCCTCCTCTCACGAAAGCAATGGATGATCGCCGTCAGAAAATTGCCGACGGCCTTGCGGCTGCCGACAAGGGCAAGGCCGACCTGGCCCAGGCTCAGGCGCGTATCAGCCTAATCGAGGCTTCTGCAAAAACAGAAAACCATGCTCGCATGGTCGAGGCCGAGAAACAGGCTGCAGTGCTTATCGACCAGGCTCGCCGAGAAGGCGAGGTCGAGAAGGCGCGCATCATTGCACAGGCCGAACAGGACGCAGCCCAGGCGGCTCAGCGTGTTCGTGAAAGCCTGCGCGCCGATGTGGCCATTCTTGCCGTTAAGGGTGCAGAGCAGATTCTCAAACGAGAAATCGATGCACAGGCACATGCCGAGCTGTTGAACCAGCTTCAGGCACAACTCTAAACCAGGGCAGGCCATGGCTGAACTATCGACTATCGCTAGACCGTACGCCGAAGCACTGTTCGCAGCGGCCCGCGACGACCAGGCTGGCCTGGCGTCGTGGTCGGGTCTGGTGGCCGAACTGGCTCAAGTGGCCAGTCTCGGCGATGTGCGCGAAGCGCTGACAGACCCGCGGCTCAACGCCATCCAGCGTATCGAGCTGTTCGCGGGTCTGATCAAGACTCCGCTTCCGGCTGCGGCGCGCAATTTCATCGAACTGCTCGTCGGCAACAACCGTATACTGGTGTTGCCTGAAATTGCCGAGCAATTCGAAATTCTTAAAAACCGGCATGAAGGCACGGCGCTGGCTCAAATCAGCACCGCATACGCGCTAAGCGACGAACAGGTCCGAAAGCTCGTGTCCGGCCTAGAAAAAAAGTTTGGTCTCAAACTCAAGCCGGCCGTCACAGTCGATACCGACCTTATCGGTGGTGTACGCGTGATCGTTGGCGACCAAGTACTTGATACTTCTGTGCAGGCCCAGTTGGCCCGCATGCGCGATACCCTGGCCGCCTGAAGCGCGCCAGATAACAGGATTCCAGGAGTCTGAACATGCAACTTAATCCGTCAGAGATCAGCGAGCTGCTCAAGAGCCGCATCGAAGGCTTGGGCGCGTCGACCGACGTACGTACGCAAGGCACGGTCGTTTCCGTGACCGACGGTATTACCCGCATCCACGGTCTGTCCGACGTGATGCAGGGCGAAATGCTTGAATTTCCGAATAACGTGTTCGGTCTCGCGCTCAATCTTGAGCGCGATTCTGTTGGCGCCGTTATTCTGGGCGATTACACCGGCGTGTCGGAAGGCGACCCGGTCAAAACCACTGGCCGCATTCTCGAAGTGCCGGTCGGACCCGAATTGCGCGGTCGCGTCGTTGATGCGCTGGGCGTTCCCATCGATGGCAAAGGCCCGGTCAATGCCAAGGCCACGGACATCATTGAAAAAGTCGCTCCAGGTGTTATTGCACGTAAGTCGGTGTCGCAGCCGCTGCAAACCGGCATCAAGGCGATCGACTCCATGGTGCCTATCGGTCGTGGCCAGCGCGAGCTGATCATTGGCGACCGCCAGACCGGCAAAACGGCTGTTGCCGTCGACACCATCATCAGCCAGAAGGGCAAGAACGTTACCTGCGTGTACGTTGCCATTGGCCAGAAGGCTTCGACGATCAACAATGTGGTGCGCAAGCTCGAAGAACATGGTGCGCTTGAATACACCATTATTGTTGCCGCCGCCGCGTCCGAATCGGCTGCCATGCAGTATCTTTCTGCGTATTCGGGTTGCACCATGGGCGAGTACTTCCGTGACCGTGGTGAAGACGCACTGATCATCTATGATGACCTGACCAAGCAGGCATGGGCGTACCGCCAGGTATCGTTGCTGTTGCGCCGTCCTCCGGGTCGCGAGGCCTATCCTGGCGATGTGTTTTACCTGCACTCCCGCCTGCTTGAGCGTGCTGCCCGGGTCAACGAAGAGTACGTCGAGAAGTTCACGAACGGCGCCGTCAAGGGCAAGACAGGTTCGCTCACAGCGCTGCCTATCATTGAAACCCAGGCGGGTGACGTGTCCGCTTTCGTTCCGACCAACGTAATTTCGATTACCGATGGCCAGATCTTCCTTGAAACCGACTTGTTCAACGCGGGCGTGCGTCCTGCCATTAATGCGGGTATCTCGGTTTCGCGTGTGGGCGGTGCAGCGCAAACCAAGGTCGTCAAGAAGATGTCCGGCGGTATCCGTACCGACTTGGCCCAATATCGTGAATTGGCCGCGTTTGCGCAGTTCGCCTCCGACCTCGACGACGCCACGCGTCGTCAGCTCGAGCGCGGCAAGCGCGTGGTCGAACTGCTCAAGCAGCCCCAGTATCAGCCTTTGCAGGTTTGGGAACTGGCGATCACACTATTTGCGGTCAATAACGGCTACCTGGATGACCTCGAAGTCGGACAAATCCTGTCTTTCGAAAAGGCACTCAAGGATTACCTGAAGTCCAGGCATGAAGGCATGATCCAGCGCATCGAAGACACGAAAGAATTGTCCAAAGATGACGAAGCTGAATTGGTAGCAGCCATACAAGAGTTCAAAAAGCACGGTGCTTTTTAGTTTGACTGGCGAGGCTGCCCAGGCATTCGCCCGGGCAGCCATACGCACGGCGGAATCGCGCGAGCGGTTCCGCTATAACGCCCTTTCAGGAAAGAGCGATGGCCGGAATTAAGGAAATTCGAACCAAGATCAAGAGCGTGCAAAACACGCGCAAGATCACTAAAGCCATGGAGATGGTGGCTGCATCCAAAATGCGCAAGGCGCAGGAACGGATGCGTGCTGGCCGTCCCTATGCAAACAAGGTACGGGATATTGCTGCCAACTTGATGCAGGCGCACCCCGACTATTCGCATCCCTACATGGACGAGCGCTCCACGGTTCGTGGCGTGGGTATTGTGGTGGTCAGCACCGACAAAGGTTTGTGTGGTGGCTTGAATACCAACATCATGCGGCTGGTATTGGCTCGTCTGAAAGAGTTCGAAAAACAGGGCATCAAAGTTCAGGCAACGGCTTTGGGCAACAAGGGCGCCGGCGTATTGACCCGTATCGGCGCCAATCTGGTATCACAAGAAGTACAGCTTGGCGACACACCCAACCTGGCGCGCCTGATTGGCGCCTTGAAGGTCCAGATCGACGATTTTATGGACGGCAAGATCGACGCTATCTACATAGCGACGAACCGATTCGTGAACACCATGAAGCAGGATCCCAGCTTCATTCGGCTGTTGCCCTTGCCTAGCGGCCTGAAAGATCCTTTTCAGTCGGAAAGTGCCGTTGAAGAAGCCGACTCGGACGCTGCCAAGCCAAGCTACGGCTGGGATTATATCTACGAGCCGGACTCCAAGTCCGTCATTGACGACTTGCTGATGCGCTACGTAGAGGGTCTGGTATACCAGGCTGTGGCAGAAAACATGGCATCCGAGCAGTCGGCTCGCATGGTGGCCATGAAGTCGGCATCCGACAATGCCAAGAAAGTCATTGGCGACCTGGAACTGGTTTATAACAAAACCCGCCAGGCTGCTATTACCAAAGAAATTTCAGAAATCGTGGGGGGCGCTGCCGCTGTTTAAGCGTAAACAGAAAGGCATCCCGTCAAAGATATTTAGCAAGGACTAAACATGAGCAACGGTACCATCGTTCAGTGCATCGGCGCCGTGGTGGATATTCAGTTCCCCCGCGACAGCATTCCCAAAATCTATGACGCCCTAAGGCTCGTGGACGAAAGTTCGGCATTTGCCGAAGCTGGCCTCACATTCGAAGTTCAGCAGCAGTTGGGCGACGGCGTAGTCCGCACTATTGCCATGGGCTCCAGCGACGGCTTGCGTCGCGGCATGGCCGTGGCAAATTCAGGTGCGCCCATCTCTGTGCCTGTCGGTCTTGGCACGCTGGGTCGCATCATGGACGTGCTCGGCCGCCCCATTGATGAACGCGGTCCTATCCAAAGCGACGAGCTGCGCTCCATTCACCAGGATGCTCCTAAATTCGATGAACTGTCCCCGTCCGTAGAGCTGCTTGAAACCGGCATCAAGGTTATTGACTTGGTTTGCCCGTTCGCCAAGGGCGGTAAAGTCGGCCTGTTCGGCGGTGCCGGCGTGGGCAAGACGGTCAACATGCTCGAACTCATCAATAATATCGCCAAGGCGCACAGCGGCTTGTCGGTATTTGCCGGTGTGGGCGAGCGGACCCGTGAAGGTAATGACTTCTATCACGAAATGGCGGAAGCGGGCGTTATCAAACTCGATAACCTTGCAGAATCCAAGGTCGCGATGGTGTTCGGTCAAATGAACGAGCCTCCGGGCAACCGCTTGCGTGTGGCGCTGTCAGGTCTGACCATGGCCGAGAAGTTCCGCGACGAAGGTCGTGACATCCTGTTCTTCGTCGACAATATCTATCGCTACACGCTGGCCGGAACCGAAGTATCGGCGCTGCTGGGCCGCATGCCTTCAGCGGTGGGCTATCAGCCGACGCTGGCCGAAGAAATGGGTAAGCTGCAGGAGCGGATCACATCCACCAAGAAGGGTTCGATCACCTCCATCCAGGCCGTTTATGTTCCTGCCGATGACTTGACCGATCCTTCGCCCGCAACGACCTTCCAGCATCTGGACTCCACTGTCGTGTTGTCGCGCGACATTGCGGCCCTGGGTATTTACCCTGCGGTCGATCCGCTCGATTCCAGCAGCCGTCAGCTTGACCCCCAAGTTGTGGGCGAAGAGCATTACGCTGTCGCGCGTGGTGTCCAGCAGACACTGCAACGCTATAAAGAATTGCGCGACATCATCGCCATTCTGGGTATGGACGAGCTTTCGCCTGAGGATAAGCAGGCCGTAGCCCGCGCACGCAAGATCCAGCGATTCCTGTCACAGCCTTTCCACGTGGCTGAAGTCTTTACCGGTTCTCCTGGCAAGTACGTACCACTGTCCGAAACGCTGCGCGGCTTCAAAATGATTGTCGACGGCGAGTGCGATGCATTGCCCGAGCAGGCTTTCTACATGGTTGGTTCTATCGACGAAGCCTTCGAGAAAGCCAAGAAACTCCAATAAGGATTACACATGGCCTACCTGAATGTTGATGTGGTCAGCGCTGAAGAATCGATATTCTCCGGCGAAGCCAAATTCGTGACCTTGCCGGGCGAATCGGGCGAGCTGGGTATTCTGCCCGGTCACACCCCGCTTATATCGCGGATTCGTCCTGGAACGGTCAAGGTTGTGCTGGTCGACGGTTCCGAAATAAACATCTTCGTGGCCGGCGGCATTCTCGAAATTCAGCCGGGTGCCGTGACAGTACTGTCGGACACGGCAATACGTGCAGAAGACCTCGACGAAGCCAAGGCTCTGGAAGCGCGCAAGCACGCAGAAGAAGCCTTGCGCAACACCAAGGACAAGGCAGATATCGCTGTGGTCGAAGCTGAACTCGCGATGCTGGCCGCCCAGGCGGCAGCTGCGCGCAGGCTCAGCCAGATACGGCGCTCGCACTAAGAAAACGCATGTCGCAACGGCGGCATGCACCGGCAATAAGGGCATCCCATGGGATGCCCTTATTGTTTTTCAATGATGGATGGTATTTCCCGAATTATTAGTTTTGCGAATTGTCCATCAGTATTCCGATGATTATTCTTCCGGTGTGGCGTGACGAGGGCACGCTTTACTTCCCGGGAGAACTCAATGAGAGAATATCTGGATTGTGCGGTGTTAAGTACTACATGCAGCAGCTCGTGGGTGGAGCCATGGCTCGATTCCTACTGCGGCACCCGGCTCCAGCTGCAGGTGCTCGACACACACGATATCCATTGCCCCGAATCGGTGGTTGCGCTGGCGGCCTCATCGATGAGGCTGCGGCGTTTCGATGCATGCCTGATTCCGGTGCACGAACAAAACCTGGCGTGGGCGCGTACCGCCTTATCGGCGGCTCACGGGGTATTGCACACGCCAGTCCTCGCATTGGCGCACAAGCTGAAGGCGGCGGCCCTGAATGACTTATGCGCGCTAGGTCTGGCCGATTTCATACGCGAACCTGTCTGCGCCGAAGAGCTCCGGGCGCGTATAGAACGTCTCCTGGATGGCAAGCGGCATCAATCCGCGCTGGCGTTCGATCGACCCGGCGTTGGCGAAGTCGCCGTCCAGTATCGGGAAAGTTCGCAGATTGCCCGCCAAGAGGCTATCTGCGCTACTATCCTTGATCGCACCGGCCTCGAGCTCGATGCGTTCGCTGCCGCTTCCGCCGCGCAGTGTGCTACCTCGAAAGAATCGTTTCGAGCCGCCAAAAGCAAGGTCATCGAGCGCTTCGAGCGTGCATATATTACCGCCGCACTCGGTCGGCATTCCGGCAATATTGCTATGGCGGCGAGGGCCGCCCAGAAACACCGACGGGCCTTTTGGGCACTTATGCGCAAGCACGAGATCGACGCCACGCCATTTCGTGCCGAGCCCGTCGCCATTCGCACCAGAGACGGTTAAAATCGAGGATCTTAGAAAAGGATAGACGTGACTGCACCTATACTGAAAAACGATATTTTCCTGCGTTCGCTGATGCGCGAGCCAGTGCCCTATACGCCCTTATGGCTCATGCGCCAGGCCGGGCGTTACCTGCCCGAATACAACGAGACTCGTGCCCGGGCCGGGTCTTTCATGGCATTGGCACAAAATCGCGAGTACGCCTGTGAAGTCACCCTACAGCCGTTGCAGCGTTTCGACCTGGATGCCGCCATCTTGTTTTCCGATATCCTGACCGTCCCGCATGCCATGGGACTGGGTCTCGATTTCGTGGCAGGCGAGGGGCCCCGGTTTGCACATCCTGTTCGGAACGAGGACGATGTAAAAAGGTTGGTAGTTCCAGACCTATCCAAATTGCAATATGTATTCGACGCTGTATCGCTGATACGTAAGGAACTCGACGGCAAGGTACCGCTGATCGGTTTCGCGGGCAGTCCATGGACAGTCGGCTGCTATATGGTCGAGGGCCAGGGCTCCAGCGACTATCTGCTTATCAAGACAATGATGTACAGCCGTCCCGATTTGTTGCACCGCATCCTTGAGGTCAATGCAAAAGCTACGTTGGCTTATCTCAACGCACAAATCCAGGCCGGTGCGCAGGCAGTCATGATCTTCGACAGCTGGGGCGGCGTGCTGGCCGATGGCTTGTTCCAGGAATTTTCGCTGCATTACACGCGCCAGGTCGTACAAGGACTCATACGCGACCACGAAGGCCGAGTCGTTCCGTCTATCGTGTTCACCAAGGGTGGTGCGCAGTGGATAGAGGAAATAGCCGCCTGCGGCTGCGATGCGGTCGGTCTCGACTGGACCGCCAATCTTGCGCAGGTCCGCCGGCGGACCGGTGATTCCGTTGCCCTTCAGGGCAACCTCGATCCCATGGCGCTGTTTGGTGGCGATGCTGCAATCCGCACCCAAGCGCGCCGCGTCATTGACGACTTCGGGCCGGTGAACAAGGGTGGACATGTCTTTAACCTGGGCCATGGAATCTCTCGTTTTACCCCTCCGGACGCCGTATCGGTGCTGGTCGACGAAGTTCATACCTATAGCCGTACCAAGCACCAAATCTAAAGAAAATCAAGGGTGAAAGCCCTTGTTTTTCAATTGACTTACCAGGGTTGTGCACAATTGGGAATGACGAATCCGCGCCTGTCGACCATGTAAGTTACTGTTTAGCTAGTTCGTGTAATGCATTGTTTTATAAGAGTTTGTGCGTTTTTTTGTTGCACTGCCAAAAAATTATCACCGTCATCGTGTTGACTTTTACGAAGTTGTGCTGAAGTTCTCCCCAAAGTTATCCACAGGCATGCGCCTGCAGGCCAGGAAAGCGCTTGGTGCCTACGTTTAAGACGTTCAGCAAGAATTTACTTGAAGTATTAATGTCAGAAATCAGTGTCGTCGATCCGTCGCGCGATTCCATTGTTCATACGGGCCGGACCCTATTCTGGATACGCGTGGCTCTGGATGTCCCGCTGCTCGCTTTGTTCGACTATCGGGCGATTGCAGTCATTCCTGTCGGAACGCGGGTCATTGTGCCGTTCGGACGCCGCAAGTTGGTCGGCATCGTCGTGGCTCTGCCAGTCACACCGGCACTCGACCCTCGGCAAATCAAGAATGTGGACCAAGTACTGGATGACACGCCACCCATGCCGCCGGATTGGCTGCGCCTGGCGTCGTTCGCCGCCAGGTATTATCAGCGTCCACTCGGCGAGGTCATGCTGCCTGCCCTGCCGCCGAGTCTGCGTAAAGTGACGGCTTACCAGGGTAAGCGTTCGGCGGGCGGTCCGGTGCAGCGCATGGACAACCGTCGAAAGAAAAGCGTTGCCAACCCGGCCCTTCCGGACCCTCATCCGGAACTGAACGCCGAGCAGGCGGCGGCTGTCGACGCGATTGCAGCAGTGCAAGGACACACGACAATTCTTTTGTATGGCGTTACAGGTAGCGGAAAGACTGAAGTCTATCTGCATGCCGCGCAGGCAGCATTGGGGCGAGGACAACAGGTTCTGTTTCTGGTCCCTGAAATCAATCTTACCCCACAACTGGAAGCATCACTACGTGCTCGCCTTACCGATCTGGCCGGCCCCGATGCGCTTGCTGTCATGCATAGTGGGTTGGCGGACGGCGAACGCTTGCAGGCATGGGTAAGCATCCAGCGCGGTACGGCGCGCATCATGCTGGGCACCCGCCTGGCCATTTTTGCGCCTATGCCCGACCTGGGCCTGATCATTGTCGATGAAGAGCATGACACCTCTTACAAGCAGCAGGATGGTTTACGATATTCGGCCCGCGATCTTGCCATCTGGCGTGCGCGCGACAGGAATATACCTGTGGTGCTGGGCTCTGCAACACCTTCACTGGAGACCTGGAATCACGCCGAACGGGGACATTACCAACGTTATACGCTGGCTCGGCGTGCCCGGGCGGTAGAGCTGCCCAAGGTCAGGCTGGTCGACACGCGACGGCTGGCCATGAAAGAAGGATTTTCGCCGCACCTAATCACCGCGGTTGGCGAACGCCTTGCGCGTGGCGAGCAGGCGCTGATATTCATTAATCGCCGTGGTTATGCTCCTGTTCTCAATTGCGCGTCCTGTGGCTGGGTAAGCAATTGCCCTCGCTGCACGGCGTATACCGTGTTGCATCGAGGTAGTGCGCGTCATAATCATCTGCAGTGCCATCACTGCGGCTACCAGGCCCGGGTGCCGCGCGCCTGTCCCGATTGCGGAGACCAGGATCTGAAACCCATGGGACGCGGTACGCAACGTGTCGAGGAACACTTGGCAGAACTTTTCCCCGCGGCGCGCGTTGCGCGCATCGATGCGGACAGTACGCGTTTGAAGGGAAGTGCTGCGGCGTTGTTTGCTAAAGTCCATGCGGGCGAGGTCGATCTGCTGGTGGGGACGCAAATGGTAGCGAAGGGACATGATTTTTCGAACCTTGGCTTGGTAGGGGTCTTGAATGCCGATGCCATGTTGTTTGCCCAGGACTTTCGTGCGCCGGAACGCCTTTTTGCCCAGTTGATGCAGGTCGCCGGACGCGCGGGACGCCATGTCGCGGGCGGCGAGGTCATTATCCAGACCGACTATCCCGAGCAGGCCGTTTATCAGGCGCTGCTGCAGCATGATTATTCCGGATTCGCGGACTACGGGCTGGCCGAAAGAAAGGCTGTAGGGCTACCCCCTTATGCGTTCCAGGCCCTGTTGACGGCCGAAGCCAGGGAACTCTCGGCTGCACTTGCCTTTCTCTCGCAGGCACGTTCGTTACCGACCCAGGATCCAGAATCCTTTTCCACGGCATCCGCCATAACCTTGTACGATCCGGTTCCATTGCGCGTGGTGCGTGTTGCCAATATCGAGCGGGCACAGCTGCTTGTCGAAAGTGCAAACCGACCTGCCTTGCAGGCATTTCTGGCTGCCTGGTCTCTGGCCCTGGGGAATCTCGCTCGCGAATGCCGCGTACGATATAACCTGGAAGTCGATCCGCTGGAAATATAGAAAGGTCAGTGTTGAACTCCTCCCGAGGCCATACCGTAGCTCCTGATTTGAATGCGACACAGCGAGAGGCTGTGCTCTACCTGGATGGTCCCTGCCTGGTATTGGCTGGCGCGGGTAGTGGAAAGACACGGGTCATTACGCAGAAGATCGCGTATCTGTTGCGCGAGTGCGGCTATTCGGCCAAGCAGGTCGTCGCGCTGACTTTCACCAATAAGGCCGCGCGCGAAATGAATGAGCGGGTCAAGCTGCTGGTCGATCCGAAACTGGCCAAGGGACTGACGGTGAGCACCTTTCATTCGCTGGGCCTGCGCTTCTTGCGCGAAGAAGCAATGCATGCGGGTCTCAAGCCGCAATTCTCCATACTCGATTCGACGGATGCCCTGGCCATCATCCAGGAACTACTGGCAACAACCGATAAGGCGCGCCTCCGGGCGGTGCAGCAGAATATTTCCTTGTGGAAGAATGCACTGATGGATCCGGATGCGGCTGACCGCAATGCTGCCAGTGCCAGCGAAGTCGAAGCGGCAAAGATCTATCGCAGCTATAGTGCCACCCTGGTCGCCTACCAGTCTGTCGATTTCGATGACTTGATCCGGCTGCCGGCCATGTTGCTGGAACAAAACGCCGAGGTTCGACAGCGCTGGCAGGCAAGAGTGCATTATTTGCTGGTCGATGAATACCAGGATACCAACGTATGCCAGTATCGTCTGGTGCAGTGGCTGACCGGCGATCGCGCCATGTTGACTGCCGTGGGCGACGACGACCAGGCCATTTACGCCTGGCGCGGGGCCACGGTCGAGAACCTGGCCAAACTGACCACCGATTATCCCGCGCTCAAGGTGATAAAACTCGAGCAGAACTACCGTTCGGTCCAGCGCATACTTTCCGCTGCGAATCAGGTTATCAGCAAGAATCCCAATCTGTTCGGCAAGAAACTCTGGTCCAACCTGGGAATGGGGGAGGCCATCCAAGTCACGGCCATGGACAACGAGGAAAGCGAAGCGGAATCGATCGCGGTGCGGCTGTCGGCGGGCCGGTTCGAGAGGCAAGCAGAGTGGCGGGATTTTGCGGTGTTGTATCGCAGCAATCATCAGGCGCGCGCTTTGGAACAGGCGCTGCGCAATCTCAGGATCCCCTACACCATCTCGGGCGGTCAAAGTTTTTTCGACAAGGCCGAAATTCGAGATATTCTGGCCTATTTGCGACTGGTGGCGAACGACAGCGACGACCCGGCATTCATCCGGGCCGTGACAACACCCCGACGCGGTATAGGACAGCAGACGTTGCAGACTCTTGGTCAGTTTGCCGCCGAGCGCCAATTGTCCCTCTTCGCAGCCATCTTTGAAATTGGCTCCACCGAAAGGCTCGCATCCAAGCAACTTGAACCTCTGCAAATCTTCGGTACGTTTATACAGCGTATTCAAGAGCGGGCCGGGCGCAAAGGCGCTACGCTGCGGGTCATGCCGGGCAGCGGTAATTTGTTTGGGGTCGATGAAGGGCTGTCGGACATCGGAGTCGACGGTGCCAAAGACGATTCAGCGGGTGCCCTGCTGGACGATCTGCTCAGTACCATCCAGTACGAGCGTTATCTCTACGATACCCTGGAAGAAAGGCCGGCACAGACCCGCTGGCAGAACGTCATGGAGCTCATCAGCTGGCTGAAACGCAAAGCCACGGAGGACGGGCTCACTTTACTGCAACTGGTGCAGCATGTTGCCCTGGTGACCATGCTCGAACGCTCGGAAGATGAAGATCCGGACGCCGTCAAGCTTTCGACGCTGCATGCATCCAAAGGCCTGGAGTACCCGCATGTTTTCCTGGCAGGAGTGGAAGAGGGCTTGCTCCCACATCTGGGACGCGACGAAGAGGATGCCGATCCGACTACAGCTGCCGAGGCAATGGCCTTGCGCATCCAGGAAGAACGCCGCCTGATGTATGTCGGCATTACACGCGCTCAGCGCAGTCTGCACCTGACGTGGTGCAAGAAACGGCGCCGAGCCCGGGAAGATGTCGTTCGCGAATGTTCCCGCTTTATCGAGGAAATGGGCTTGGCCGAGGTCAAGCTGGAAGAGGACCCGTCGACGCGCGCGCTAAGTCCCAAGGATCGACTGGGAATGCTCAAGGCATTGCTCAACAAGGCCTGAATCCGCGCACACAAAAAAGCCCACCACTAATTTGGCAGGCTCTTTACCACGCGCTCCTTTAAGAAAGCGCTGTACTACTACATCACTGCACTACCTGATGTTGCTTACCACGCAGTACGCGTGTAACGCGCGTCTTTTGCGCGTGCTTCGTCCAGAGCTTGGGTCACATCGACCATGTAACGGGCGAAAGCCAAGAAGCCGGACTTGATACCGCTTACAACTTTCGTGGCCACAGCCATGATCGAGACTGCTTCGCCATTGCTCAAGGAGTCGCGCATCAGATCGCGCTCGATGGAATCACTTAAGCGGCTATCGGAACTGAATGAAATACTCGACATTTTTACTCACCTTTGAAAGAGCGTTTACTGACAGAACTAATTATAGGGTTTTCCCTAGGATATAGCTAGGGAAAACCCTAATCTCTTTTTAGGGTGTGAGAAGTGCTGTTTTTTAACCACGGAAATTGAGCAGGCTCGGACGTCCCGATGAGCGCCAAACCGCAATTTCAGGACTGATCAGACTTTCGTTCGAAGAATCGCCGGAAGGCGGCTTGCGCCTCATCAGACTTGAGCCGGTCCGTGAAAAGATCGCGCTCCGTATCGAATGTACGCATCAAGGCCGGGCGTCCGGGTTCTCGCAGCAGGCGTTTGCTGAGCCGTAGCGCTTCGGCAGGCTGGCGTCCAAGCAATTCCGCAGTGGCTTGGGCCTGGATCAAGGCATGACCAGGCGGCGAGATGGCGGTAATGAATCCGCTTTCGTAGGCTTCTGCGGCATCGAACCGCCTACCTAGCAACAGCCAGTCGTTGGCGCGGCGTGCCCCGACCAATTGCACTAGCAAAGTGCTGGAGCCGCCTTCGGGGCATAGTCCGAGCGATACGAAGGGCATGGAAAATTGGGCGGTTTCGCCGGCATAGACGAAATCGCAGTGTTGAAGCAACGTTACCCCCACGCCTATTGCGTGTCCTTCCACCGCTGCAATCACCGAGACGTCCACGTTGGCGAGCGTACGCAGGAATGCCAATGCGGGGCTGTCCACCACGCTGCGCGTAGTCTGGAATTCGCCCAGGTCGTTGCCGGCGGTGAAGCAATCACCGGCGCCGGTCAGAATGACGGCATGGCAGGCCGGATCGGCCTGTGCAGCTTGCAGGCCCTGGTCCAGAGCCTGGTACATGGAATGGGTCAGTGCATTGCGTCGTTCCGGACGATTTATTGTCAAGACCATGCAGCCGCCCTCGAACGTGCTGGCTATCATGCCTGGCCCCCCGTGAACGAATCGCCCAGAGCCGTGTAGGCCTCGCGATACTCGTACTTGAGTTTTTCCACGATGGTCGCGACCGACGAGATGCTGTCTATGCTTCCGACACCCTGTCCGGCGCCCCAGATGTCGCGCCATGCCTTGGTCCGGGTGCTGCCAAAATTGGTGCCGTCCGGGTTCGAGGACGCGAGTGTGTCGGGGTCCAGCCCGGCTGCGGCAATGCTGGGTTTCAGGTAATTGCCGGGGATGCCGGTGAAAAAGGGTGTGTAAAGAATGTCATTGGCCTGGGCATCCACGAGCATTTGCTTATAGGCGTCCTGGGCCTGGGCCTCGTGACTCGCAATGAAGCGGGTTCCAATGTAGGCGAAGTCGGCGCCCATGGCGCGAGCTGCAAGCACATCGTGTCCGCGCGAGATGGCGCCCGACAGTGCGATAGGACCGTCGAATATTTTCCTTACCTCTGCCAACAAGGCAAAGGGACTCAAAGTGCCGGCATGGCCTCCAGCTCCGGAACACACCAGTATCAGCCCGTCCACTCCCGCGTCGAGCGCCTTGCGGGCATGGCGCATCGTCGTCACGTCGTGGAAGACTTTGCCGCCCCATCCGTGTACGGCATCAACCACGTCGTTGGGCGCGCGCAGGCTCGTGATAATAAAAGGCACCTTGTGGTCTGCGCATACGGCAAGGTCCTCGAGCAGTCTGTCGTTTGATTTATGAATGATATGGTTGATGGCGTAGGGTGCGACGATGCGGCCAGGTTCCCGCCGTTTCAGTTCGGCCAGCGCCGTGTCGATCTGCGTAAGCCATTCTGCCAGCTTGCTCTGGGGACGAGCGTTCAGCGCCGGCATGGATCCTATGATGCCGCTGGCGCATTGCGCGATAAGCAGTTCTGGGCCCGAGACGATGAACATGGGCGCCGATATCACCGGCAGGGCGAGTTGCTGGTAGAGCTGAGTGACAATTGTCCGGGGCATTCGTTAATTCTCCGAAAAGGTGTGCAATGCGGCGGCACGCGTCAGGTTCTGCCGCTGCGCTCGCCTATTCTAGGGCCAAACGACCGCCTGATGAGACGCAAGGACGTCCCACGCACACGAGCCGGCCAGATGAGGCAAAATACCGCTTTTACTTGCCGATCGTCGCCAATGTCATTTCGTCCTGCTCCCCTCACTGGAATTCGTGTTTTAGATCTTACCCGGGTTCTGGCGGGTCCTTGGTGTACTCAAAATCTTGCCGACCTGGGGGCGGAGGTCATCAAGATTGAAAGGCCGGGCGCCGGCGACGATACGCGTGGCTGGGGACCGCCATATTTGAAAGATGCGCAAGGAAAAGACACCACCGAGGCGGCGTACTATGCGTCGGCGAACCGCAACAAGCAGTCGGTAGCCATCGATATTGCGACAGAGCGGGGCGCAGGGTTGGTGCGCGAACTCTCGAAGCAATGCGACATACTCGTCGAGAACTTCAAGGTTGGTGGCTTGAGCAAGTATGGGCTGGATTACGAGAGCATCAAGGCAATCAATCCCGCACTCATTTATTGCTCCATTACCGGTTTTGGCCAGACCGGGCCATATGCCAGCCGGCCGGGCTACGATTTCATGATCCAGGGCATGGGAGGGCTGATGAGCATCACCGGCGAGCGCGACGATTTGCCGGGAGGGGGCCCCCAGAAAGCCGGGGTGGCGGTTGCCGACTTGATGACCGGCATGTATTCCACAGTAGGCATATTGGCGGCCTTGCACGAGCGTGCTCGTAGCGGCCTGGGCCAGCATATCGATATGGCTCTGCTGGATTGCCAGGTGGCCATGCTCGCCAACCAGAATCTTAATTACCTTACCACCGGCGTCGCTCCGCGCCGGGCAGGGAACGCGCATCAGAATCTTGTACCCTATCAGGTATTTGCTGCCGCCGATGGCCATCTTATCGTGGCGGTGGGAAACGACACTCAGTTTAAGGCCTACTGCCATGTCATCGGCCGTCCTGCCTTGTCCGAAGATATCCGTTACAAGACCAACTCCAATCGCGTGATCAATCGCGAGATACTCATTCCATTGCTCACCGAAGCCATGAAGTTGCAGGCACGCGACTACTGGCTCGACGCGCTCGAGAAGGCCGGCGTGCCAGCCGGTCCCATCAATACAATCGATCAGGTCTATGAGAATCCGCAGGTCAAGGCACGCGGCATGCGCCAGACGCTGCCGCATGGGTCGGCCGGCGAGGCGCCAGTAAGTTCAAGTCCGCTGCGCTTTTCGGATAGCCCGGTCAATTATCATCATGCCGCCCCTTTGTTGGGCGAACACACCGAGCAGGTCCTGCGCGAACGCCTGGGCCTGTCAGACGACGAAATCCAGGAGCTGACAAAATGAAAGACATCAAGAAGATAGGCGTTGTGGGCGCTGGCGCCATGGGGCGCGGCATCGCTCAAATCGCGGCGCAGGCGGGCTTTGACGTCCTGCTGTTCGACTTGAATGCCGACGCTATTGCATCGGCCCGCGCAAACCTGAACCAGATGTGGGAGAAGCTGGCCGCAAAGGGAAAAATCACTCCCGAATTGGCCACTCAGTCGCTCAAGCGTGTTCAGCCATGCAGTGACTTGCAGGCAATGGCCGACGCAGACCTGGTTGTCGAGGCAGTCGTCGAGCGACTGGACGTCAAGTGCGACCTTTTCCGGCAACTCGAGGACATCGTGGCACCGGATTGCATCCTGGCTTCGAACACATCGTCGTTGCCGATCACTGCGATTGCACAGGCTTGTGAATATCCGGCACGGGTAGCCGGTTTTCATTTTTTCAATCCGGTCCCACTCATGAAGGTCGTTGAAGTCATTGACGGCTTGCGTACTGATGCACAGGTCGGCGATGCGCTTATGGTGTTTGCGCGGGCAATGGGCCACACGCCTGTTCGTGCCAAGGATATGCCAGGTTTTATCGTCAACCACGCTGGACGAGGAATGAATATCGAAGGCTTGAAGGCGGCCCAAGAGGCGGTTGCGCCTTTCTACCAGATAGACGCCATCATGCGTGAGCAGGCGGGTTTCCGGATGGGACCCTTCGAATTACTGGATCTCACAGGTCTGGATGTCTCACATGCTGTGATGGAGTCGATCTATCAGCAGTTCTATGACGAGCCACGTTTTCGCCCCTCACCGATTACTGCCGTGCGCAGCGCCGGCAAGCTGCTCGGCCGCAAGACCGGGCAAGGTTTCTATTCCTACCCCGAAGGCCAGAAACAGGTTCCGCAGGAGCCAGTCGTCCCGGCGTTGCGGCAGGGCCTTAAAGTTTGGCTTGCTCCTTATCACTCGGTCGGTCATAAACGCGCGGCCGCGTTGCTCAAGTCCCTGGGTATAACGCTTATTGCGGCAGAAGCGCCGCCCGCCGACGCCTTGATCATCGTCACCCCATATGGCGAAGACACCGCCACAATAATCAGCTCGCATCAGCTGGATGGCGATCGCACCGTGGCACTGGACACTTTCTTCGGGCTCGAGCAGGGCAAGCGCCGCGTACTGATGTGCTCGATATCGACACTGCCGGAGTGGCGCGATGCCGCGCATGCCTTGCTTGCCAGCGACAATACGCCGGTTTCTGTCATCGAGGATTCCGCGGGGTTCGTGGGCCAACGGATAGTCGCGACGATAGTGAATGTCGCCAGCGATATTGCTCAACAAACCATTGCCACGCCGGCGGACATAGATCTGGCCGTGTCACTGGGGCTGGGCTATCCGAAAGGCGGTCCACTGTCCATGGGCGACGCGCTGGGTGGTGCCCATGTCCTGGAAATCCTACGGTCGATGTATCGGGTCACGGGCGATATGCGCTACCGTGCCAGCCCTTGGCTGCAGCGCCGGGTTCAGCTGGGATTGTCTTTGCGCGCCGAAGCGCCTTGCAAGGCAATGTGACGCTGGCGAGGGGGCGCTCGGCCGCCTCGCGCTTGGCTTCTCTTGCGTGAATAAAAAAAACCGCCATGATTGGCGGTTTTTTTGCTTAGGTGCGGGCTGCTTACTTCGCAGCATTCACCATGTACTGCACCGCGGCTTTGATTTCAGCGTCGCTGGCTTGGGAGCCGCCGCGCGGTGGCATGACACCAATACCGTGAATGGCATTCTGCACCATGGCATCCAGGCCCGCGGCTTCGTACTTTGCCCACGAAGCCTTGTCACCAAACTTGGGTGCGTTGGCTACCCCGGTTGAGTGGCAGGCGAAGCAAACGGATTTGTACAGCTGCTCACCGGCTGGATCAATGGCCGCTGTATCGCCAGCGGGCGCTTTCTCGGGCGCAGGAGCGGCCGCAGCGACAGGTGCCGATTTTTCGGGTTCAGGAGCGGCCACGGTTGCGGCGGCAGCCGGAGCAGCCGCCGCAGGTGCAGGTGCAACAGGTGCAGGTGCAGCCCCAGCCGCCGGCGCTGCGTCGGCCTTGTCGCCTGCAGGCTCTGCAGGTTCTTCGAACGAAGCCCCGGACTTGTTCGCCATGTAAACCACAGCGCGTGCAACCTCAAAGTCGCTCAGTGAAGGGTTGCCGCCTTTGGGTGGCATCGCGTTGAGGCCGTGAATCGCGTTCTTGACGAGTTCGTCGTAACCTTTTTTGATGATCGGGGCCCATGCAGCGCTATCGCCAATTTTGTGCGCGCCAGCTACGCCAGCGGTATGGCATGCAGTACAGGTCGTATCGAAGACTTGTTGCCCGGTCTGGAAGACTTTCGGAGCGTTCGCGTCAACCAGGGCGAATTGCGCGACGGGTTTGATGCGCGAGGCGATGGCTTCCGGGGTTTGCGCATCGGACCCGGATCCCATTAATGAAGACGATGTCACCAGTAGAATCAGGAGGCCTATGACCACAACCGGCAGGATGAACGCCAGAATGACGGTTACGATCAGCTGCTTGGGCGTTTTGATGAGGCCTTCGTGTTCCTCGATGGTCTCTTCAACGTGTTCTTCTGTGTTATTCATATCGAATCCTGCGTGTTCCTAGTCAGAAGGCGCCAAGGCCTGAAGGCTATGTGGGCGGGCTGTGTGCTGGCTTGCGCAAGATGCGCATGGGGCCCAAAGCCGCGTGAATGAAGGATTATAACGAGACTGCCGTTTAAGTGCATGAAAGTTGATGCAGCGCAATCCGCGGGCGGCCTCTGACGGTCGAAAACGAGGTAATGCGCGGTATGCGGAAAAAATTCCGGCAAACAGGCTACAATGACGACCCCGCGCCCGTAGTTCAATGGATAGAATAAGAGCCTCCGAAGCTTTAGATACAGGTTCGATTCCTGTCGGGCGCGCCATGTTATCGACGATTCAGGGCTCTTCCCCATTAACGGGGGATGGGCATTCATCAGACACGGTTGATCACACCGTTCCAACCGCATTGAGCCAAGACTCTCATGCGGTAATTCTCAAAGTTCCTGAAGCCATATGCACGGCGTGAG
>NZ_PDNV01000003.1 GCF_002849615.1 Pollutimonas nitritireducens | reverse complement strand
AACGTGAAACGCCTTTGCGCCGATGATAGTGGACGTACGTCTGTGAAAGTAGGTCATCGTCAAGCTCTTATGCAGTAAGAAAACCCCCGCCCGTCTCAACGTGCGGGGGTTTTTGTTTGGGCGCGCGAAACGGACAGATCAAGCCGGATGCGGTCTTGCAAGGTCGCAACATCCAGACAGGCTCGGTACCAGGCTGGCTATCACACCAGAGCACGTGCCAGAACACAGGCCACGTGTACGGCATGGCTGTTCGATTCGCCGTGCCCAATGCCATGTGATATCTGGTGCCGGCAGCTGGTTCCATCTGCAATCAGTAATGTGTCGGGTTCCGCCTTACGAATAGCCGGAAGCAACGAGAGTTCGGCCATTTGCATCGATGCCTCGTAGTGATTTGCTTCATAGCCAAAACTCCCGGCCATGCCGCAGCAGCTGGATTCGATCAGTTCTGTTGTCAGATCCGGGATCAACGCCAGTACTTGCTGTATGGGCTTGACGGCATCGAACGCTTTCTGATGACAGTGGCCGTGCAGCAAGGCGCGCTTTTCTGGCAGTGGACCCAGCTTCAAATTCAGGCGTCCCGCTTCATGTTCGTGAGCCAGAAATTCCTCGAATAGAAATGCATTTCTTGCCACTAATTGCGCATCGTCGCCCAAGCCCATTACCAGGAACTCGTCGCGGAGGGTCAACAGGCAGGATGGCTCTAGGCCGACAACGGGAATCCCGTGGCTTACGAAAGGCTGCAGGGCTTCCACAACCCGGCGCGCTTCCTGTTTCGCCTGGTCAACCATGCCGGCCGATAAGTAAGTGCGGCCGCAACATAGCGGCCTTTTTGGATTTGCATCGGTGGAAGACGGCCCTGCAATATGCACCCGGTAGCCAGCAGCCTGCAAGACTTTGTAGGCGGCAATTGCATTTTCAGACTCAAAATAATTATTGAACGTATCAACAAACAGAACGACGTTGGCGGTTTGGGCATCTGTCGCCGAAGCTTGCTTCAAGAACGTGTCGTCACGCCACGTTGGCAATGAGCGTTTTGCGGAAAAGCCCAGATATCGTTCCGATAGCGCCGCAGCGCCCGGGAGTGTATCGCGCAGATTGAACAGGAAGGGAAAGCGGGCAGCCCAGGGTGCCCAGCGTGGCAATGTCGCAATCAGTTTGTCTTTAAGTTTTAGTCCATACTTTCCTTGCCATTGATACAAAAACTCAACCTTCATTTTGGCCATATCGACGCCTGTCGGACAGTCTCGTTTACAGCCTTTGCAGCTTACGCATAAATCCAGTGTTGCCCGCATTTCATCCGATGTGAAAGCATCGGGGCCAAGTTGCCCCGATAGCGCCAGCCGCAGCGTATTGGCGCGACCGCGCGTCAAGTGCTGCTCATCCCGCGTAATGCGATAGCTGGGACACATCGTGCCGGCATCGAACTTGCGGCAGTGGCCGTTGTTGTTGCACATGTCCACAGCCTTGGCAAAGCCGTGGGTGGGGTCGCCTCCTGTTCCTGGCGGCGTAGTGGTGCCGGTGGACGGGTCATTGCTGACATTCCACACGGACCAGTCCAGAGCCGGCTTGAAGGAGATGGTTTTATAGCCTGGTGCGTAACGGAACAGGGATTTATCGTCCATTCTGCCGCAACGGACGATCTTGCCGGGGTTCATCAGGCCATCGGGATCGAAGATATCTTTGATCTCTTCAAACGCCTTTGTCAATCGAGGCCCGAATTGCCATGATACCCATTCGCTACGCACCAGGCCGTCTCCGTGCTCGCCGGAGAACGCCCCTTTGTACTGGCGTACCATTTCGGACGCCTCTTGGGCTATTGCACGCATCTTTTCAGCCCCGCCGGCTCGCATATCCAGAATAGGACGTACATGCAGCGTGCCTACAGATGCATGCGCATACCAAGTGCCCCGCGTGCCGTGCCGTTGGAACACTTCAGTCAGTTTGCTGGTGTACTCGGCCAGATGTTCCAGCGGGACGGCGCAGTCTTCAATGAAAGAAACCGGTTTGCCATCGCCGCGCATGCTCATCATGATGTTCAGACCGGCCTTGCGCACTTCCCATAGCGCTTTCTGTGACGCGACATCGCTCATTTCGACCACGGATCCGGCCAAGCCCAGATCTCCCATCAGCTCAACCAGTTCTGCGAGCTTGCGGAGTTGCTCTGCTTTCGATTCGCCGGCAAACTCGACCAGCAATATGGCTTCGGGAGCACCGATCAAGGCCTGATCGATAACCGGCTTGAACGCCGGGTTGCTTCGAGCCAGCTCTATCATCGTGCGGTCCACCAGTTCTACCGCACAGGGGTCCAGCTTGACGATATGGCGTGTCAGGTCCATGGCCTGGTAAAAGGTGGGAAAGTTGACAACGCCCAGCGTTTTGTTTGCCGGCAAGGGTGCCAGTTTCAAGGTGATTTTTTTTGAATACGCAAGTGTGCCCTCGCTGCCTACCAGCATATGCGCCAGGTTGACTCCGCCATCGCTGGTATATGGCCTTGGACTCTGCGGATGGAAGATATCCAGGTTATAGCCGCCGACTCTGCGCATGACTGACGGTACCCGGATTTCAATTTGTTCGCGCTCGCGTTCGGCTATTGCATACAGGCGAGACACGAGTTCGGTGATGCGTGGCGAAGGATTGCGCATTTGCGTTTTGTCGCCAAAAATCGCTTCGGTGCCATCGGACAACAGGGCGTCGATACTATGGACGTTATGCACCATGTTGCCATAGGCGATCGAGCGCGATCCACAGGAATTGTTGCCTGTCATTCCGCCCAGAGTGCATTGGGCGGCTGTACTGACGTCGACGGGAAACCATACTCCGTGAGGTTTGAGCCAGGTATTCAGGTGATCAAGCACAGTGCCTGGTTCAACCGTTACGGTCATGGCGTCAAGGTCGAGATCGCCGATATGGTTCAGGTACTTGCTATTGTCGATGACGAGGGCCGCGCCAACGGTTTGACCGCATTGCGAGGTGCCCCCGCCGCGAGCCAAAACCGGGATACCCAGCTGTCGGCACAGGCTTAGCGCCGCTCGTACATCATCGATGCTTTTGGGTATCAGTACGCCTACCGGTTCAATTTGATAAATAGATGCATCGGTCGCATAGCGCCCTCGTGATACTTTATCGAACAAGACCTCGCCTTCGACTTCAAGCTGCAGGCGAGCCGCCAGTTCTTTCATATCTGCGGCCGAATGCAGGTGGGGCTGCCGAGTTAAGGGGACGTTCATCGGATTCCTGTTTCAAGTCTTGCTTGATTCGCTCAAGCCGGGTCAGGGGGAGTTGGACGATGCGGGTTTCAGGCTTTCGAGTACAGCTTCGCCTTTGCGCTGGAGGTGCAGGCGCATGATGGACGCTAAGCGGGCGCCATCGCGCGCGGCGAGGGCATTGACCATGTCGACATGTTCGAGCATGGCCTTGTCCCATTTGTCGTGGTTCAGGTTGGAGCGAAAGCGCAGGTTCTGCAGCCTAAGGTTGATGGTTGTGTAAACCTGCGACAGCAATTGATTTTTTCCCGCGGCATTGATGCGGTCGTGGATTTCGCGATTGACGTGGTAATACGCCGGAAGATCGCGGCGCGCATGGCAGGCCTGCATTTCAAAGGTAAGCGCCTTGATTTCGGCAATTTCCTGGTCGGTGATGTGCATGCAGGCGAGGTCGCCGGAAAGCGCTTCGAGAGCGCCCATTACTTCGAAGCTTTCACGGATGTCTCTTTCGGACAAGGCTATGACTTGGGCGCCCTTGTTAGGCTGTATCTGAACCAGCCCGTCGGCGGCAAGCAGGCGGAATGCTTCCCGTAGCGGCGTGCGCGAGACTTGCAGTTGGTCACACAAGGCGCGTTCGTTCAACCGTGTACCAGCTGGAAGCTGACCTTCGATAATCATTTCACGCAGACGTTCGGCGACCGCCGTTGGCAGGGTACGCCGATCAACCGCCAGCGTAGTAGCGGTTTCGACGGCGGGTGATGGTGGACCTTCAATTGTGCTGCCTGGTTGTTCGATTTTCATTTGGTATACAAAATGTGAGGGTTGTTTTGTATGTTGGATGAGGGATCCATACGGAGATGCAGGTGATTTTTCGCCATTCTGTCGATTGTAAGCCACTTTCCCGACACATTTATAGTGTGATGCAGCATAGATAGTTCTTGCATGCGGCTTGCTTCCTGTCTATTATTTACTGGAATTTGTATCTTGTATACCAAGTAAAGCGCGAGGCCCAATTATGATTCCGTTGCATTCCCATTCCTCCGGGCGCCATTTTTTGCAGATTCCGGGGCCCACCAATGTGCCTGACCGTGTGCTGCGTGCCATTGATAACGTCACCATCGACCATCGAGGTCCGGAGTTCGGAGTGCTGGGTAAAGCCGTTCTGGCTGGCATGAAGAAAGTGTTCAAGACAAAGGCGGATGTGGTTATTTACCCGGCCTCAGGTACAGGAGCCTGGGAAGCGGCGCTAGTCAATACGCTTTCGCCCGATGACCTCGTGCTCATGGTGGAAACAGGTCATTTTGCAACGCTTTGGAAGAGGATGGCGAGCAAGCTCGGATTGAAGGTCGAATTTTTGGCGGGTGATTGGCGTCACGGCATCGACTCTGCGCAAATCGGCGCGCGTCTGAAAGCGGATAAAGACCACCAGATCAAGGCGGTTTGTGCTGTGCATAACGAGACCGCAACAGGCGTTACCAGCAATATTGCTGCGTTGCGTAAGGCTATCGACAGCAGCGGGCACCCGGCCTTGTTGATGGTCGACACCATTTCGTCTCTGGGCTCAATGGATTACCGCCATGATGAGTGGGGCGTCGATGTGACGGTTGCCGGGTCACAAAAGGGACTGATGCTGCCTCCTGGTCTGGCGTTCAATGCAATAAGCGCCAAGGCATTGGCAGCGTCTGAAACTGCGGCGTTGCAGCGTTCGTATTGGGATTGGAAAGAGATGCTCGCCATCAACCCCTCGGGCTATTTTCCCTATACGCCGGCCACCAATTTGTTGTACGGACTACATGAAGCACTGGAAATGTTATTTGCCGAAGGGCTGGATAAGGTTTTCGTCCGGCACTATCGTTTTGGCGAAGCAACGCGGCGGGCGGTGCGAGCATGGGGACTGGAGATTCTGTGCCTGAACCCAGACGAATATAGTTCAGCCCTGACAGCCGTGGTCGTACCCGATGGTCATAGTGCCGATGCATTCCGAAAGACCGTCCTTCACCATTTCAATATGTCGCTGGGCCAGGGGTTGAGCAAACTGTCCGATAAAGTATTTCGGATCGGCCATCTTGGCGATCTGAACGAACTGACCTTGTGTGGCACGCTGGCAGGCGTGGAAATGGGTCTGGAAATATCAGGAATACCGCATAAAAAAGGCGGAGTACAAGCTGCAATGGATTACCTGAGCGAATCAAGTATGGCGGCCTTGACGCGAGCTGCGTAGACCGTTTTCGTAGCACCAACCGGAGGAGACACCACATGAAGCATCTGACTCGCAGGCTAGCAAATAAAACCTATATGCTGTCGCCATTGGCCATGCTGGCCAGCCTCGGCATGGCATCTGCCCATGCCGCCTGGGAACCCACCAGGTCGGTCGAAGTTATTGTTCCTGCCGGTGCGGGCGGGGCTTCCGATCAAATGGCCAGGACGATCCAAAGCATCATCCTCAAGCATAAGCTGATGAAGCAGTCCACCCTGGTTATGAACAAGGGAGGAGCCAGCGGGGCCGAGGGCATCATGGATACCAAAGCCTCGAAGGGGGATCCGCATAAACTCATGGTTGCCTTCTCGGCTATCTACACGTTGCCTATTGCGGTCGACCTGCCATTCAACTGGACGGATCTGAATCCGGTTGCCATGATTGCGCAAGACGAGTTCCTGCTCTGGACCAATGCCGGGGATGGCTACAAGACCGCGGCAGATTACTTGAGCGCCGTGAAAGCCGCGCCTCCAGGATCGTTCAAAATGGGTGGAACGGGCGCCAAGCGTGAAGACCAGATTATTACCGTCGCGCTGGAAAAAGCGGCAGGTGTCAAATTCACCTATGTACCCTATAAAAGTGGCGGGGAGGCCGCCACCCAGCTGGTAGGCAAGCATACCAATTCCAACGTCAACAATCCCAGCGAGAATATTGCTCAATGGCGAGCTGGCCAGATAAGCGCTTTATGCGTGTTTTCCGATGAACGCATGGCTTATAAAGATAAAGTCACCAAGGACCTTTCCTGGAATGATATTCCCACATGCAAGGAAGCTGGCTATGACGTTCAGTATCAGATGCTGCGCGGCTTTTTCCTGCCTGGCGGTACGACGCCCGAGCAGGTTGCGTATTACGCTGATTTGCTCAAGAAAGTGACCGATACGCAAGAGTGGAAAGATTATCTGGCCAAACAGGCGTTGAACGGCCAGTACCTGGCCGGCAACGATTATGTGGAGTTCTTGAAAAAGGATGAAGCCAAGCACAAGGCCTTGATGCAGGAAGCCGGACTGGCCAGCAAGAAATAGGCAGGAGGCCCGTATGAAGCATGAGCACACAGGCAGCAACCCGTCGGGCGGCGGGTTGTCTTATAGCGCCGTCGATGCAATGACAGCGGTCGTGATCTTTGCGATAGGCGTAGTCATGATGGTGGACAATCATCGTATCGGTTCGAATTGGGGCGCGGATGGGCCGGAATCAGGTTACTTCCCATATCATATCGGCCTTATCTTGTGCATAGCCGGTGTGGCCGTGCTGTTGAAATCCTTATTCGGCAAGCAGCGTAATCGTACGGTTTTTGTCAGTTGGACAAGATTCAGATTGGTGCTGATGGTTTTGGTGCCGACGGCGCTTTATGTGCTCGCAATACAGTTTGTCGGCATTTACCTTGCCTCGGTATTATTTATTGCAGCTTTCATGCGTGTACTGGGCAAGATCAGCTGGTTCAAGACGGTGTTGATTAGTGTGGGCGTAAACCTGCTGTTGTTCTGGATGTTTGAAATCCAGTTCATGGTGCCGCTACCCAAAGGTCCATTCGAGGCCTTAATCGGTTATTGAAACCAACGGCAGGAGAATCGTCACGTGGATGAAGTCAATGCGTTATTTCATGGATTTGCCACCGTATTAAGCTGGTACAACATCGGCATGATGCTGATAGGCTTGGTGTTGGGAGTGATAATAGGTGTTCTGCCCGGGCTTGGTGGGCCGAACGGCGTTGCGATCCTGCTGCCGCTTACATTCACCATGCCGCCGACCTCCGCCATCATCATGCTGTCATGCATATATTGGGGGTCGCTGTTTGCCGGTGCAATTACGTCCATCTTATTCAATATACCGGGCGAGACATCATCAGTGGCGACAACGTTCGATGGTTATCCACTGGCTCAGCAAGGCAAAGCCGGCAATGCGCTGACTGCGTCCTTTACAGGATCGTTTTTTGGCGCCTTGTCCGGTGTGTTGCTTATTACCTTCTTGGCTCCGCTGGTGTCCAAGTTCGCGCTCAGGTTCGGTCCGCCCGAATTCTTCGCGGTATTCCTGCTGACCTTTTGCAGCTTCGTCGGGACTGACAAGAAAACTCCCTTTAAGACCGTCATATCCATGATGCTGGGCTTTGGTTTGGCTGCGATAGGAATGGATACCGTCAGTGGTGGACTGCGGATGACATTCGGTTGGTCCGAGCTATTGCGCGGTGTGGATTTCCTTGTCGTCGTTATTGGGTTGTTTGGGATAGGCGAAATCCTCGTCAGCATGGAGGAAGGGCTGGCGTTCGAAGGCAAGAACGGAAAGATCAATCTCAAAGTGGTGCTGCAAACCTGGAAAGAAATGCCCAAGTATTGGGTGACCTTGATCCGCAGCACGGTTGTCGGATGCTGGATGGGGATTACGCCGGGCGGGGCGACTGCTGCATCGTTCATGGGGTATGGGTTGGCGCAACGATTCTCACGCAATGGGCATAAGTTCGGCACGGGGGAGCTAGAAGGCGTTATCGCGCCGGAAACGGCGGCCCATGCCTCGGGAACTTCTGCGTTGTTGCCCATGTTGGCGCTAGGCATTCCAGGGTCGGCGACGGCGGCGGTGCTGCTGGGTGGGCTGATGATTTGGGGGCTCCAGCCGGGGCCATTGCTGTTTGTCGAACAGAAAGAGTTTGTGTGGGGCCTGATTGCCAGTATGTACTTGGGCAATTTCGTAGGCTTGATACTTGTATTGAGTACAGTGCCTTTGTTTGCCGCGATTCTGCGTATTCCCTTTGCCATCGTCGCGCCGATTATTATTGTGGTTTGCGCTATTGGCGCCTATTCCGTGCATAACGCCATGCTGGATGTGTGGTTTATGTTGCTTTTCGGGGCGGTGGGTTATGTGCTGAAAAAACTGTCTTATCCATTGGCGCCCATGATTCTGGCGTTGGTCCTCGGCGATCGTATGGAAGATGCTTTCCGGCAGTCCATGCTGGGGCCCAATACAGGTCTGCACGTATTCTGGTCGAATTCGCTGGTCGGTACAATCACCACGCTGGCCCTGGTCATGCTGTTCTGGCCTGTTGTTCACTGGCTGTGGCGTTCAGCGCGCAGGACGGCTGGAGGGAAGCCTGGAATTGACGGTGTCGATGGTGTAGATACCGAGGCTAGCCGATAAGCGATCTGATACCGGTTGGAAATCAAGACTCTGCCTGGCAGGATTGCAGAAGCCGCCAGGTTTCAAATGCAGGCAAGCCCATGACGCCGGTGTAGCTACCTGCGATATGTTCAATAAATACAGCTGCCTTGCCTTGTATGCCATAAGCACCTGCTTTGCCCATGGGTTCGTCCGTTACGCAATACGCCTCGATTTCTGTCTGCGACAATCTCTTGAATCGCACCTGAGTCACCGATACATCGTCCACCAGTTGACTACCGCGGGAGAGGACCACCGCCGTGTGGACGGTATGGGTAACTCCAGAGAGGCGGGCCAGCATTCGTCGCGCATCGTCGCGACCGGTTGGCTTGCCCAGAATATCGTCGCCCAGTACGACCGTCGTATCGGCGGACAGTATGGCCCGGGTGGCATCCAGTCCCGACGCCGCGCGCGATGGGTGCTCGACCAGCCACTGTCTCGCCCGTATGGCTTTCTCGCGTGCGGTGCGCAACACATAATCGGCCGGTGCTTCACCCAGCAGGCGTGGTTCGTCCTCACCCGCCGGAGCGGGCACATCGAGAACCTCATGTTCGACTCCGATCTGGACGAGGATTTCATGCCGACGCGGGCTCGCCGACGCAAGATAGATGAGCGATGCTTTCATTGCTTCCAGTTCTGGAATAAGGTGATCGGGCGAATGACTCAGCTCACTTTGAGAATTTTCATTGCGTTCGTACCGCCGCTGTTGCTGTAGAAGTCGCCCTTGGTCAGTATGATCCAGTCACCTTCCTCCAAAAGCGACTGCTCTTTGAGCTTTTCGATGGCGGCGTCGCTCACCAGGGCCGGATCCAGTTGTGCTGCGTCGAACGCGACGGGGTAAACGCCGCGGAACATGGCTGCGCGACGTAAGGTGCCTGGATGGCGCGTATAGCAATAGATGGGTACGCCGGAACGTATGCGCGACATGATCAGCGGCGTATGGCCGCTTTCCGTGAGGGTGATGATGGCCTTCACGCCTGGAAAATGATTCGCGGCATACATGGTGGCCAGCGCAATGGTTTCATCGCAGCGTGTAAAGGCTTCGCCCAGCCTATGCTGAGAACGCGTCGTGGTGGGCTCTTGTTCCGCGCCCAGGCAGACCCGGGCCATGGCCGTCACAGCTTCGACCGGATACAGTCCGGATGCGCTCTCCGCCGAAAGCATTACGGCGTCCGTATGATCCAGTACCGCATTGGCCACGTCAGACACTTCTGCGCGTGTTGGCAAAGGACTGTTGATCATCGATTCCATCATCTGCGTTGCTGTAATGACCAATTTGTTATGGGTGCGGGCATGCTGGATGATGCGCTTTTGAATGCCGACCAGCCGAGCGTCGCCCACTTCGACGCCCAAATCGCCGCGCGCCACCATGACACCGTCGCTGACCATGATGATGGCATCGAGTGCGCGATCATCAGCGACGGCCTCGGCTCGCTCTATCTTCGCAATGATCCACGCCTGGCTGCCGGCGGCTTCCACCAGTGCGCGCGCTTCTTCGATATCGTGCCCATAACGCGGAAAGGACACGGCGACGTAGTCCATTTCAAGTTCGGCCGCCAGCTTGATGTCTTCGCGATCTTTGTCGGTAAGGCTGGGAGCTGAAATTCCACCTCCCCGACGGTTGATGCCTTTGTTATTGGAAAGAGGCCCACCGACGGTCACCACCGTGTGCACGGAGTACTCATCGACCTTTTCCACCATCAGGACGACCCGTCCGTCATCCAGCAGCAGCTCGTCGCCTGGATGGCAATCCTGGACCAGGCTGGGGTAATCGATACCGACGATGGTTTCGTTGCCTTCTTCGGACGGGTGCGCATTCGATAGCGTAAAAGGCTGGCCGGCCACGAGCGTAACATTGGCGTTCAAGAACCGGGCGATGCGTATCTTTGGCCCTTGCAGGTCACCCATGATGGCCACATAGCGGCCGTGTTTTTCAGCCAGCTCGCGCACGAGCCTGGCCCGATTGCGGTGATCGTCAGGCTCGCCATGAGAGAAGTTCAGGCGGGCCACGTCCATGCCTGCCAGGATGAGCTGTTCGATTTTATCCGGACTGGAGCTGGCTGGCCCCAAGGTCGCTACGATTTTAGTGCGGCGTCTAGTCATGAAAGCAAGGAGTCCAGGTATGGCGCCTGTCAGGCGCGATGATAAGGATGACCAGTCATGATAGCCCACGCACGGTAGAGTTGCTCCGCCAATACGACACGAACCATGGGGTGGGGAAGAGTGAGCGAAGACAGCCGCAGGCGGCTGGTGCAGCTGCGTTTGAGGGCGGCATCTAGGCCATCCGGTCCACCGATCAGGAAAACGATATCCTGGCCGCCGCCGCGCCAGCCCTCGAGCTCGCGGGCCAACTGCATGGTGTTCAGATCCTTGCCATGTTCGTCGAGCGCAATACGCATGGCTTGTGCGGGGATGGCGGCTTCAATGCGGCGCGCTTCCGCCTGCATCATCTGGGCGGGAGTTTTGCCGGATGTCCGAGGTTCGGGCTTGATTTCTTTCAGTTCAAGAGCACAGTCCGGGGGCATGCGCCGCGAATAATCGCGCCAGGCGGTTTCGACCCAGTCTGGCATGCGCATTCCCACCGCGACGATGATCAATTTCATCGACGGCTCTGTTATTGCTCGTCGTCGTAGTCGAAGGATTCCGGCATGCTGGGCTGCATGGATTGCGGGAGCAGTTTTACATTGACGGGCCTGCCGCCCCAGATTTCCTCCAGGTTGTAGTATTGGCGAATTGCCGGGGTCATGCAGTGAACGACGATATCACCCAGGTCGACCAGGACCCACTCACCGGTGTCTTCGCCTTCGTAGGCGACGATGGGAATCTTGTGGCTCCGTGCGCTATCGGCGACACTTGAGGCGATTGCGCGTGTCTGGCGATTGGACGAACCCGTCGTGATGACGACGCGGTCGAACAGTCCGGTTATATGGGTTGTGTTGAAGATTTTGATGTCCTGCGCTTTGACGTCTTCAAGGGCGTCAATGACAAGGCGTTGCAATTTTTGAATTTCCATGGGTGAACTATACCGTGAGACGTTAGGCAACAGGCGCTTGGTAGAGCCCATTTTGTTTAATATATTGCGCCACAGCAACATCGAGCAGCCCGTTAGTGGACTGGCCGCGAGCCAGGCGCTGGCGCACCAGAGTCGCCGAGATCTCCGTGGGCTCGAAAGGCAGCTCGATTAACTGGCGGTCGAGTTTTTTCAGATGCTCGATGAGTGGCTGGGCCGGCGTTAGGCGGGCCCCAGGCCGTTGAGCGACCGCCAGTGTGACCAAACTGATAATTTCCTGCCAATGCTGCCATGAACAGAAGTTTTCCAGCTGATCAGCGCCCAGTATCCAGAAATAATCAGCGCTGGCGGGAAGTTCACGCAGGGTATCTATGGTGTAGGTCGGGCCCCCACGCTGGATTTCAAGTGGATTGACATGGATATGGGCACGGCCGGTGACGGCGATATGCAGCATGGCGAGCCGGTGCGCCGCAGACGCCGCAAGCGGACCGCGTTGCCAAGGATCGGCGGCTGGTATCAATTGAACCTCGTCCAGGTCCAGCGTCGTTCTGGCGGTTTCGGCAAGGGCAATATGCGCAAGGTGTACGGGGTCGAAGCTTCCGCCGAGCAGGCCCGTTCGTCTTAAAGCCATTCGCGTGGCTTCAGGTAACGGGAAAGGGCCGCTTCGGGCGTTCCTTCTTCCGGCGACCAACTGTAGCGCCATGCCGCCATGGGCGGCATCGACAGCAGGATGGATTCGGTGCGCCCGCCGGACTGCAGGCCAAAGAGGGTGCCGCGGTCAAATACCAGGTTGAACTCGACGTAGCGGCCTCGTCGATAGGCTTGGAATTCGCGCTGCCTGTCAGTATAAGGGGTGGATTCTCGTTTTTCCACGATAGGCATGTAGGCGTCGAGAAAGCAATTTCCCACCGCGCTCGTCAGTGCCAAGCATTGATCGAAGCCGCCTTCATTCAGGTCATCGAAGAACAATCCGCCAATACCGCGGGTTTCGTCGCGATGCTTCAAATAGAAATATTGATCGCACCACGTTTTGTACGCCGGATACTTATCGGCACCGAAGGGTGCCAGCGCATCGCTGCAGACTCGATGGAAGTGGCGGGCGTCCTCGTCGAAGGGGTAGTAGGGCGTCAAGTCTAATCCTCCTCCGAACCAGAAGACATCCTCTTGTCCTTCCTGCATGGCCCGGGCGACGAATAGACGGACATTCATATGCACGGTCGGAACATAGGGATTGCGGGGGTGCAATACCAGGGAGACACCCATCGCTTCCCAGGCGCGGCCGGCAAGTTCACTGCGGTGCGCGCTGGCTGACGGCGGCAAGGTCTTGCCCTGGACGTGACTGAACAGCACACCTGCGCGTTCGAACACGGAACCCCCCTCGAGGTAGCGCGACAAGCCGCCCCCGCCTTCAGGGCGAGTCCATTGGTCTGCCTTGAAGCTGCTGCCGTCGGATGCCTCCAGGGCTGCCACGATACGAGCCTGGAGACCCAGAAAATAGTCATGGGCAGCGGAAATCGGAACGGTCAAATCGGGCTCCTTACGTTGAACTGTTTCCGGCCGGTATGGCGCGCCATCCGATGTCCTTGCGGTATTGCATTCCGGCAAAGTGGGTCTGTGCTATTGCAGCATAAGCCGCAGCCTGGGCCGATTTGACTGAGTCGGCCAACGCGGTTACGCACAGCACCCGTCCCCCCGACGTCTTGAGTGTGCCATTATCGAGCACGGTTCCCGCATGAAATACCATGCATTCGGGGGTGTCCTGGGGTAATCGGCTGATCGTGTCACCATTGCGCGGTGTCGACGGATAGTTGTGAGCCGCCAAGACGACGCCCAGCGCTGTGCGCGGATCCCAATCTATGCTGGCTTCATTCAGGCGCTGGTCAACGGCAAGCGCGAACACCTGCGCAAGGTCGTTTTTTATGCGCATTACGATGGGTTGCGTTTCGGGGTCGCCCATACGGCAATTGAACTCGAGCACCTTTAGTGTGCGCGCGGCGTCCGGGCCGCCGCCTATCATGAGGCCAGCATACAGGAAACCGGTATAGGGTGTTCCGTCTTTGGCCATGCCGGCGATCGTCGGATCGATGACCTCGCGCATGATCCGGTCATGAAGGGCAGCGCTGATGACCGGCGCCGGGGAATAAGCGCCCATTCCTCCTGTATTGGGACCCAGATCGTTGTCGTTGAGCCGTTTATGATCCTGGCTGGTGGCCAGCGCCAGCACGCTGCGTCCATCGCACATGACGATGAAGCTGGCTTCTTCACCGAGCAGACACTCTTCGATGACTACGCGCGCACCCGCCGCACCCAGCGATCCGTCGCCCAGCATCTGATCAATGGCGTCGAAGGCTTCGTCCGTGGTCGCCGCGACGACCACACCTTTCCCGGCCGCCAGGCCATCGGCCTTGATGACGATGGGCGCGCCTTGTTCGGCGATATAGGCTTTGGCCCGTGCCGGATCGGTGAAGGTCCGGTAGGCCGCGGTAGGGATATGGTGACGCACCATGAACGCCTTCGCATAATCTTTTGAACTTTCAAGTTGTGCCGCTGCCCGGGTAGGCCCGAATATTTTCAAACCGGCTGCCTGAAACGCGTCGACGACACCGGCCGCCAACGGCGCTTCCGGACCCACCACGGCAAACGCAATCTGTTCCTTTCGGGCGAAAGCAACGAGTTCGTCAATATTGACCAATGGTACGTTTTGCAATCGTTCCGACCGCGCAGTCCCGCCGTTGCCCGGCGCGACATATACCGTTTCCACGCGGGAGGATTGGGCCAGTTTCCAGGCCAGGGCGTGTTCGCGACCACCGCCACCGATTACAAGTAGTTTCATAGTGTGAGTTGTTTATGGTAAGACGTATTGAGTAAATGGCGGGTTCGTTCAAATGCCTTAGTCGGCTTCATCCAGGACGGCGGTGGTAAAGACATCCTGCACATCGTCCAGCCCTTCGAGCACATCCAGCATTTTCTGCATTTTCATGGCGTCTTCGCCGGTGAGTTCCGTTTCGCTCAGCGCCTTCATGATGACGCCCTGGACCTCCGGTACCAGCGATGCCTGTTCGAACGCCGCCTTCACGGCAGCGTAGTCGGCAGGCGAACAAATGACTTCGATCATGCCTTCGTCATCGGTCTGAATGTCTTCGGCGCCCGCTTCCAAAGCGGCTTCCATGACGCGTTCCTCCGACGTTCCCGGCGCGAACAGGAATTGGCCGCAATGCTGGAACATGAAGGCTACGGAGCCCTCCTGCCCAAGGTTGCCGCCATGCTTGCTTAATGCATGACGCACTTCGGCGACCGTGCGGGTGCGATTATCGGTCATGCAGTCGATAATGACCGCGGCTCCGCCCACACCATAACCCTCATAGCGGATTTCTTCGTAATTTGCGCCGTCGGCGCCGCCGGCGCCGCGCTGGATCGCACGCTGGATATTCTCTTTCGGCATATTGGCAGCCATGCCTTTGTCCCATGCCATCCGCAGGCGCGGATTGGAATCAGGGTCGGCGCCACCGGCGCGCGCAGCGACCGTGATCTCGCGAATGATTTTTGTCCAGAGTTTGCCTCTCTTGGCATCTTGGCGCCCCTTGCGGTGCTGGATGTTCGCCCATTTACTGTGACCGGCCATAAAGTGTCATTTAATTCAAGAGAAAGAAGGGATTTTAACGCGTGCACAGGAAGTGGCATCGAATTACACTTGGCATTCTTTTTAGTCTTGTCCGAAATGGTGGAATACGAATGGCCGATCCCGTTGTTATTGCAAAGAATGCCGGTGCCGACACGTTTCTGTTGCCGCAACTTGCCAATCGCCATGGATGCATTACTGGCGCCACCGGCACGGGAAAAACAGTGACATTACAGCTGCTGGCCGAGGCGTTCTCGCGCATGGGCACTGCTGTGTTCGTGGCGGACGTCAAGGGCGATCTCAGCGGCATCTCGCAATCAGGCGCATCCAGTCCCAAGCTGCAAGAGCGGTTGGCAAAGCTCGGCTTGCCCGAGCCCGTATGGGGAGGCTGCCCTGTCGTGTTCTGGGATATTTTCGGCGAGCAAGGACATCCGGTACGCGCCACAGTTTCCGACATGGGGCCCTTGCTATTGGCGCGTATGCTGGAACTGAACGACACCCAGGAAGGCGTGCTCAGCCTGGTATTCAAGGTCGCCGACGATGAAGGCCAGCTCATTCTCGACCTGAAAGACCTGCGTGCCATGCTTGAGCATATTGCCGATCGTTCATCGGAACTGCGAACCCGCTATGGCAACGTGTCGTCCGCATCCATCGGGGCCATACAGCGCAGCCTGCTGCGCCTGGAGTCTCAGGGAGCCGATGGTTTCTTCGGTGAACCCATGTTGAATATTTTCGACTGGATACGTGTCAATGAAAAAGGACAGGGTATTGTCAATATCCTGGCGGCCGACAAACTCATGCAGTCGCCGCGTCTGTATGCAGTATTCCTCCTCTGGATGCTCGCCGATTTGTACGAGGGGCTTCCCGAAGTCGGAGACCCCGAGAAGCCAAAGTTTGTATTCTTCTTTGACGAGGCGCATTTGCTGTTCAACGACGCACCCAAGGCTTTGCTGGAAAAAATAGAACAAGTCGTGCGGTTGGTGCGATCAAAAGGCGTGGGCGTTTATTTTGTCACCCAGAATCCGCTGGATATTCCCGACACCGTTCTTGGCCAATTGGGGAACCGCGTGCAGCATGCGTTGCGGGCGTTCACGCCGCGTGATCAGAAAGCAGTCAAGACCGCCGCCCAGACCATGCGCCCTAATCCCGGCCTCGATATCGAGGCGGCAATCACCGAGCTGGGCGTGGGCGAGGCTCTGGTTTCGATGCTGGATGCCAAAGGCCGCCCCATGCCCACTGAACGGGTATGGATGCTTGCTCCGGGAAGCCGGATAGGTGCAGCCACCGACGCCGAGCGCCAGGCCGTGCGTGCCGCATCCATGCTTGGTGGCAAGTATGAGCAAACCGTCGATCGCGAATCGGCGTACGAGATCCTGAGAAAGCGTGCCGCGTCCCCACCTGCCGACGCCGCAGTGTCCGCGGGTACCGGCGAGCCAGCAAACGCACCCGGCGCCGACGGAGGGCTGATGGGCACTGTCAACGATTTCCTTTTTGGCTCGACAGGGCCACGGGGAGGGCGCCGCGACGGCATTGTCCAGTCGGCGTTCAAAAGTGCTGCGCGGAGTGCCGCCAATCGATTGGTGCGGGGGGTCCTGGGATCGCTGATCGGGCGCAAGTAGATCGCGCTGTACCGCATTGTTCTGTTGCAAGCAGGATTGCATAACCATTTTCATAACTGATAAGAGAGATCAAGGTGACCAATAACGTTCACAGTATCGCCGTCATCGCGGGTGATGGAATCGGCAAAGAAGTCATGCCCGAGGGGGTGCGCGTGCTGGATGCCGTGGCAGCTCGTCACGATATCCGCTTCGAATGGGAGCAGCTCGACTGGAGCTGCGATCATTACGCCAAGCACGGCCGCATGATGCCGGAAGACTGGAAAGAGCGCCTCAGCAAGCATGAAGCCATTTTCTTTGGCGCCATAGGCTGGCCCGACCTGGTGCCTGATCACGTCGCGCTTTGGGAGTCATTGTTCAAATTCCGACGTGAATTCGACCAATACATCAACTTGAGGCCGGTGCGTCTGATGCCGGGCGTCAAATCGCCCTTGGCCGACCGCAAGCCCGGAGATATCGATTTTTTCATTGTCCGCGAAAACACCGAGGGCGAATACTCCAACAGCGGTGGACGATTGTTTGAAGGCACTCAACGCGAGGTGGTGATTCAAGAAAGCGTGTTCACCCGTATCGGTGCGGAGCGCGTCCTCAAGTTCGCGTTCGAGCTTGCCCAAAAACGCGGCAAGCACCTGACCGCAGCGACCAAATCCAATGGCATCTCAATTTCCATGCCCTGGTGGGACGATCGCGTGGCCGAGATGGCGCAACACTATCCCGACGTCCGCTGGGACAAATATCACATCGATATCCTATGCGCCCACTTCGTCCAGCATCCGGATCGCTTCGATGTGGTAGTGGCCTCCAACCTGTTCGGAGACATTCTCTCGGACCTTGGCCCGGCTTGCACTGGCACCATAGGTATAGCGCCCTCCGCCAACCTTAACCCGGAGCGAAAGTTTCCATCTTTGTTCGAGCCAGTGCACGGTTCGGCGCCGGATATCTACGGCAAAGGCATTGCCAATCCTATAGGCCAGATCTGGAGCGGTGCGATGATGCTGGATTTCTTGGGTTATCCCCAGGCGGCGCAGGAAGTTGTGAAGGCCATCGAGACTGTCCTGGAAAACGGTCCGCGTACGCCCGATATGAAGGGAAGCGCCAGCACCCGGGATGTCGGCCAGGCCATCGTGGATGTGATCAGCCGGTCCTGATCGACGGGTCTTTGCTTACGGGACTGACTTGCCGGCGTGGGTGCCGGTCTTGCGCAGTCCCGACCATACAATGGCGCCTATCATGAGCGATCCTCCAAACAACGCCCGGTTCGACGGATATTGGGCAAACAGGATCGCGGCAAAGAAAATAGCATAGAGCGGTTCCAGCGCAATCACGATACCTGCGCTGCGCGCCTTGAGCGTCATCAGGCTCGATACCAGCAAATAATGCGACAGGGCAGTGCAAAAAACGCCCAACAACGCGATCCACAGCCAGTTGATGGCATCCAGTTGCGCGATCGCCGGGAAAGAGAAGGGCAGCGTCAGCAGTGCCACCACCAGGTTTTCCCAACAGGCAACCTGTTGCGCGGGGATATGGGCGGCCGCACGCCGGTTGATCAGTGTGAAGATGGCAAAGGACAGGCCCGACAGAATCGCCCAGGCAAGTCCCACGGTGGCTTCATCGCGAAAGTCGAAGGATGGCGTGACCAGCATCAGGCCGAGCGTGACCAGGCCAAGGATCAACCATTCCGCCATTCGGACCTTTTCCTTGAAGAATACGCATTCGCATAACGTGATGAATGCAGGGAAGCTGGCGAAGCCCAAGGTCGCGACCGCGACACCAGCGATCTTTACGCTGATGAAGAACGTAACCCAGTGCAGGGCCAGCATGGCCCCTGCGGCCGCCAGGACGCCGATGTTCCGGAGTCTGAAGCCTTGCATCAGGGAACCGCCCTGGTATCGAATGAACGCGAGCAGGGCGAGGACCGCGAAGCTTGCACGGCCCGCAGTAATGACGAGGGCATCGGCCTGGATGAGTTCACCGAATATGCCGGTCAGGCCAAATAATACGGCGGCGACATGAATCGCAAAGAGAGCACGCTGACGATTCATTTTTTCAGGTACAGGGTTGCAATAAGGAATTAAACTAAGCGCTTATTGCGCCCTAAACATCTATCTAAGGAGTTCGTCTTGGAAAACCAGGTCAAAGCTATACGAATCGAAGAAAACGGTGGCCCGGAAGTATTGAAACTTGTTTCGGTAGGGGTTCCGGCGCCCGAGAAAAATGAAGTAACTATACGCCAGAAAGCGGTTGGCCTGAACTTCATCGATATCTACTACCGCACCGGGCTGTACAAGCATCCGTTGCCCTGTGGCCTGGGCTTCGAGGCGTCGGGCGTGATCGAGGCAGTCGGCGCCGATGTCAGGCACCTGAAGGTCGGTGATCGCGTCGCGTATGGCCAAAGCCCACTGGGCGCTTACGCCGAAGCGCGCAATGTTCCCGCCGATCGGGTCGTCAAGCTTCCCAAGGGCGTCAGTTTCGAACAGGCTGCCGCCATGATGCTCAAGGGGCTCACGGTTCAGTATCTGTTTCGCCAGACGTATCGCCTGCAAGGTGGCGAAACGATACTATTTCACGCCGCCGCAGGCGGCGTCGGGCTCATCGCTTGCCAATGGGCCAAGGCCCTGGGCGTCAAACTTATCGGCACGGCATCCAGCCCCGAAAAAGCCGCATTGGCAAAATCCCATGGTGCGTGGGAAGTTATCGACTACTCCCGCGAAAATGTCGTCGACCGCGTCAATGAGCTCACGAATGGCAAAAAAGTGCCCGTCGTCTACGACGGCGTCGGCAAGGACACATGGCTTACCTCGCTCGACTGCCTCGAACCACGAGGCCTGATGGTCAGTTTCGGTAACGCATCCGGGTCTGTCGAAGGGGTGAACCTGGGCATATTGGCCAGCAAAGGTTCTTTGTACGTTACACGTCCAACCCTGGCTACCCACGTACCGACGCGCGAAAAAATGCAGGCGGCATCGGATGAGCTTTTCGGCCTGGTCGCAAAAAAGAAGATCGACATCATCATTGGCCAGCGATTTCCCCTGGAAGACGCCGGCCAGGCTCAACAGGCTTTGCAAGGCCGCAAGACTACCGGCGCCACCATTCTGACACTCGATTGAGTGTGATCCGGACGGCTTTGGCCCGTCCGAATCCTTGCAAGCTCATTTGCGATGCTGGCACCGGTTTTCCGGACCCGCATCGCGCGTGCTTATAGCGCTTCGTTGTGATAACGCTTGACACGTTCCACTTCTTCCTTCGACCCCAATATCACCCCTATGCGTTGATGCAAGGTGGTGGGTTGAACATCCAGTATGCGCTGGTTGCCATCGTGGGCAGCTCCGCCCGCCTGCTCAATAAGGAAGCTCATGGGATTGGCTTCATACATGAGGCGCAGTTTCCCTTTTTTGCCTGAAGGGCGTTGGTCGCGGGGGTACATGAAAATGCCGCCACGGGTAAGAATGCGGTGCACGTCGGCAACCATGGACGCGACCCATCGCATGTTGTAGTCCTTGCCCAGAGGTCCGCTCGCGCCGGCCAGACAATCATCAATATAGCGTTTGACGGGTGCTTCCCAATGACGCATGTTCGACATGTTGATGGCGAACTCGGCGGTTTGTTCCGGAATGGTAATGTTGGGGTCCGTCAGTACCCATGAACCCATTTCGCGATCCAGCGTGAAGCCCATCACGCCTGTACCCACCGTCAGCACCAGCATGGTTTGCGGCCCGTACACCGCATAGCCGGCTGCAACCTGGCGTACACCGGGCTGCAGGAAGTCGTCTTCATCCACGTCCCGCCCTGAAGCATGGTGCGGGGCGTGCAGCACCGAGAATATAGTGCCAATGGATACGTTCACATCGATATTGGACGAGCCGTCCAAGGGATCGAACAGAAGCAGATATTCGCCCTTGGGGTAGCGATTTGGAATCCTGTGTATCGTTTCCATTTCTTCTGAGGCCATGGCAGCCAGGTGACCGCCCCACTCATTGGCTTCCAGCAATATTTCGTTGGACAGTACGTCCAGTTTCTTTTGCACTTCGCCTTGAACGTTTTCGCTTTCCAGGCTGCCCAGAACGCCACCCAGTGCGCCTTTGCTGACCGCATGCCCGATGGCCTTGCACGCCCGCGACACCGTCTCTATGAGGAGGCGGACTTCCGCTGAAACTGCCTGTTCTTTTCTCTGCTGCTCGACCAAGTACTGGGTCAATGTTGTGCGCTTCATTTTTGCTCCTGCTGTATTTTCAATGCTTTGGAAACTATTTCGCTTACGTTGCGCGACAGTGTGGGGTGTTGCTGGATGCGTTGCAAGGCGGCCCGGATGGCTTCCCGGTTTCTGGCGGTGTAGCGGGCCCAGTTGTCGAACGCCCGTGCCAGGCGTGCTGCGATTTCAGGGTTGAGCTGATCCAGGGCAATGACCTGGTCGGCCCAGAATGCGTATCCTTCGGGCGTATGCACACCCTGCAGGCTGTTCATGCAGAATTGAAAAATCAGGGAGCGCGCCCGGTTGGGATTGCGCAAGGAAAACGCGGGGTGCAGCATTAATGACTTTATGGTTTCGACCGTCGCGCCGGGGGCGGATGCCTGCAAAGCGAACCATTTATCGATCACCAGGGGGTCCTGTTGCCACTGCTCGTAGAAGTGGTTCAGCGCTTCCTGGCGCTGCGGCGAGTCGGAAAAGTGTACCAATGCCGATAGGCCGCCCATGCGGTCGGTCATGTTGGTCGCATCGTAGTATTGGGCCACGGCCAGCGGCTGTGCATCGGGGTGGCCGGCGGCCATCAAGTAATGCAGGCAGAGATTGTGCAAGGACCGGCGCCCGGAAGAAAGCGGGTCAGGCCGGTATGCGTCGTCGTTACCCGAAGTGGCACGGTAGATGTCCAACCAGTCGGGTGCCAGCGCGCGGCCCAGCTGTTCACGCATGTGTTTGCCTGCCTTCACCACCGCTGCCGGATCCATGGGGCTGGTTTTTTCCAGCAGCTCTTTCTCTGTCGGTTGGCTGAGTATCCGTGTCTTATAAGCCGCGCTCAGGTTGGGGTCGTGCAATAGTCGTTTCCACGTTTCGGTCAGGCCCGACGCGATGTCGGACTGTCGTTCATCGCTTATCGACCGGGTCAGACAAAGCAGTTGACGCGTGGCCAATTCCTGCACGGCTTCCCAGCGGGCGAAAGGATCGGTGTCGTGTTGCGCCAGGAGTATAAGCTCGGATTCCTGTCGTTCAATATCGACGATTACGGGTGCGGAAAAGTTGCGCAATAGCGAGGGTATCGGTTTGTGCGCAATGTTTTCGAAGACCCACGTTTGCCGTTCTTCGGTCAATTCGAGCAACACCGTTTCGGCGGCTTTTCCATCGTGCTCAAGTGGCAGTGGCTTTCCTTGTTGATCCAGAAGGCCCAAGGCGAAGGGAATGTGCAAAGGCGGTTTGGGCAATACCGGCGACTGCAGTCGCTCGATGCCAACGGCTTCATTGTGCTGGGCCAAGGTGATGGAACATGTATGGGCTTCGGCGTCGTAAGCCAGGTCGACTTTGACCCGGGGCGTGCCGGCCTGGCTGTACCAACGACGGAAGACGTCCAGGTTTTTTCCGGGATTCCGCTGTACGTATACTGATTCCATGGCACTGACGAAGTCATCGCAGGTAACCGCGGCCCCGTCATGGCGGCGGAAGTATTCGTCAATACCAGCGCGGAATCCCGTCTCTCCAAGTATTGTGTGTTGCATGCGTATGACTTCGGCGCCTTTCTCGTACACGGTGGCGGTGTAGAAATTGCCAATTTCCTGATAACTTTCAGGCCGGATCGGATGGGCCATGGGCCCGGCATCTTCCGGAAACTGTGCGATGCGCAGCGTGCTGACGTCATCAATGCGCTTGACAGCACGGGCGCTGGCCGCCTCGGCGCCGGACAAGTCGTGCGCCAACATATCGGCCGAGAACTCCTGGTCGCGGAAAACAGTCAGCCCTTCTTTCAGGGACAACTGGAACCAGTCGCGGCAGGTCACGCGATTGCCCGTCCAGTTGTGAAAGTATTCGTGCCCGATTACGGCTTCGATGGCTCGATACGCCGCATCGGTTGCGGAGTCCTTATCGGCCAGCACGTAGGCGGAATTGAAAATGTTAAGGCCTTTATTTTCCATCGCCCCCATGTTGAAGTCTCTTGCAGCAACTACCATGAAGCGGTCCAGATCGAGCTCCAGCCCGAACCGTTGCTCGTCCCATTGGAGTGATCTTATCAGGCAGTCCAGCGCCCATTGTGTCTTGGGCTCCGAGCCGCGATCGCTATAAATCTGCAACAGCGCGTCGCGCTTGCCGTGTGTCTTGACGGTTTGCTCGCGGCAGGCGAAATCGCCCGCCACCAAGGCAAACAGATAGCTGGGCTTGGGGTGAGGATCTTCCCAGACGGCCTGGTGTCGGCCGTCTGGCAAATCGACGGATTCCAGCAGATTGCCATTGGAGAGCAATAAGGGGTAATGCATACGGTCAGCGCGAAGGGTGACGCGATAGCGCGACATGACATCGGGGCGATCCGGAAACCATGTAATACGTCTGAAACCCTCGGCCTCGCATTGAGTGAACAATTTGTCGCCCGACACATACAAACCCATCAGAGACGAATTGTCTGCCGGTTTGCAAAGGCTCGTAATCTGGAGTGTGAAGCTTGCCTTCGTCGGGAACAGGGTGAGGGTTTCGTCCTGTAGCCGGTATGCCTGGGGCGCGAGTGTCTGTCCGTCGAGCATCACCGACTCCAGGACCAGATCTTGCCCATTGAGAAGCAAGGGTTCGTTCACGTTGCCTACGCGTTCAAACTCGAGCCGGGAACTGACGCGCGTCTGCAGCGGATCGAGGTCGAATTCGAGGGCGACATGCGGAAGGCGATAGGGGTAAGGTTGATAGTCGTGGCGGGATATGGTGGGGATTGTGTCGGTGCGCATGGCTGTAGACTCGCTGTTCGATGTTGAGGCTATTGTAGTATTTGCGCAGCATCGGTTTTTTAGAATGACGATGCAACCTTTGTTTGAGTGTAATGGTCTTAGTAACAGTAACGCCACCATGCCGAATCTCGATTCGCAGGGCTGGTTACGATCAACAAGATATTTGGGGTAAATCATGGGGCATTGTTCACACCGGTCTTCATTATCCGTTTGGCGGTTTTGGGCGGTCATGGCAAGCCTGTTATTGGTGTCGGGGTGTGCATCGACGCTCTCGGCCCGGGTCACCAGTTATCAGCAGTGGCCTGCCAATGTGGAAGGCCAGTTCTACAGAATAGTGCCCGTCGCCAGTCAGACCAACAACCTGGAATTCCAATCCGTTGCCGACATGGTCCGCGCATCCATAGGGCCTACAGGACTCGTCGAGGCCCGTTCCGGGCAATCAGCACGATTCGATGTCACTATTGTTTATAGCAATCCGATCAGTACTACCCTGGTCCAGCGCTCTTACGATCCCTATATGGACGGCTGGGGATTTGGCCCTGCATTTGGCGGCTATTATGGTGGTTACCGGGGATGGGGTGGCGGCATTTATATGACACCACCGGCTTATACAGTGCCGGTCGACGTTTATAAAAATACGCTGACGGTGATTATCAAGGATAATCAAAATGGCGGTGCCGAGGTATATAGATCTACTGCGGTAAACGTCAGTACGTCCGATAATCTTGCACAGGCCATGCCTTACCTGGCACAGGCCGTGTTCGATGGCTTCCCGGGCAACAATGGTGAGGTTCGCGAGGTAAATTACGAGCGCGGGCGCTAAGATGCCTGGTCGGTCTTGATAAGAAATTCGTTTCGAGTCTGGCCTTCCGCTTCGGCGGCAGTTACCCAGCGCGGCGCTTTGCCACGGCCAGTCCAGGTTGCGCCGGTTTGCGGGTGCCGGTATTTGGCCGGCACGGGTCGTTTGCTTTTCGCAGCCACTTGATTCGTTTTGGAGGCTGGGGCTTTCACTATCTTCCTGCTGTAGGCCTCGGCGATTTCCTCCGGAGTAATCTCATAATCGCGCATCGAGCGGATAATAGAGGTGATAACGGGACCGCGTTGTTTTGCTTGTAAAGCTTGGGCTTGTTTTTGAAGTTTCTGTATTTCTTTTTCTATTTTCTGTTTTGCCGATAAATAGGTTTCGCGGACCATGAATATTCCTGAATCGAGTGTTGGTATTAATTACTGCGCATAATAAACTAAAGTTCCTGTGGAGTTCTGTTAAATTTACTATAGATAATCAACATGGTATCAATTAAAGATGATTTCCGCGTGGCGGCCATCCAGACTGTTTCATCCACTCAGCTTGCGCAAAATCTCGATCAAGCCTCATTGCTGATCCAACAGGCTGTCGATGGTGGCGCCCAACTCATCGTGCTGCCGGAATATTTCTGCCTGATGGGGAACAAGGACAGGGACAAGCTCGCCATCAGGGAAACGCTGGGGCACGGTCCTATTCAGGAATTCCTATGCGCCCAGGCTTTGCTGCACGGTATCTGGTTGGTGGGAGGCACGTTGCCGCTTGATTGCGGCGAGCCCGACCGCATCTACAATACGACATTGGTTTATGACCCCTCCGGCTTGCGTATTGCGCGATACGACAAAATCCACCTGTTCGGCTACAAGAAGGGCGCCGAGTCCTACGACGAATCTGTATCCATTCGGCCTGGTGAAAATTCACCACAAACATTCACGGCGCCTTGTGGCAGTGTGGGCCTTTCCATTTGTTACGATTTACGTTTCCCTGAATTTTTCCGCGCCCTTGGTCAGGTAAACCTCATGGTGGTGCCCGCTGCCTTCACCTATACGACCGGCTCCGCCCACTGGGACGTACTGCTGCGCGCGCGCGCGATCGAAAATCAATGCTATGTGCTGGCGGCGGCTCAGGGCGGGAAGCACGAGAACGGTCGCCGGACCTGGGGCCATTCTGTTCTAATTGATCCATGGGGCGACGTTGTCGACAGTATTGCGGAAGGTTCGGGAATCGCCATGGGCGACATAAACCTTCAGCACTTGCACGACGTTCGGGAATCCTTACCCGCCCTCAAACATCGAACGATGTAATTTGTCGTTGTTACGGTACTTTTTATGAAACTTGTTGATCCTGCTTTCAGTGCCCTGGCCACCGCGAAATCGGTTCTGCTCGACCCCTGGGGTTTGAGCGAAGACGATATGGCGCGCGCGCTGGGCGAAATATTCACGCACAAGGTCGATTACGCCGACCTGTACTTTCAATACACGCGAAGCGAAGGCTGGAGCCTTGAAGAGGGTATCGTCAAGACCGGTAGCTTCTCCATCGAACAGGGCGTGGGTGTTCGCGCGATCAGTGGTGAGAAAACAGCGTTTGCCTATTCCGACACACTGTCGTCCGACGCACTTCTGTCGTCCGCGCGTGTGGTACGCAGCATCGCCCGCCAGGGGGCGGGACGCCAGAAAGTCATTTCAGGACATCCTCCCGCAGGCCATGATCTCTATCCCGCAATTGATCCCGTCAATACCTTGTCAGCACCGGATAAGGTAGCGTTGCTCGAACGCATCGAGGCCATGGCGCGGGCCGCGGATCCTCATATCATCCAGGTGATGGCGGGCCTGGGCGCGGAATACGATGTGATCCTGGTCGCCGGCAGCGACGGGCGGCTGGCCGCCGATGTCCGCCCGCTGGTTCGTCTTTCCCTCACCGTCATTGCCGAACGCAATGGTCGCCGCGAAATGGGCCACGGCGGCGGGGGAGGTCGTAGCGGCCTTGCGTTTTTTACCGACGATGTGCTGCGATCCTATGTGCAGCGGGCCACTCACGAAGCGCTCGTCAACCTTGATGCCAGGGCGGCGCCCGCCGGCGAAATGACTGTGGTGCTTGGCTCGGGCTGGCCAGGGATCTTGCTGCACGAGGCGGTAGGGCACGGCCTCGAGGGCGATTTCAATCGCAAGGGTTCCAGCATCTTTGCCGGCCGCATCGGTGAACGCGTGGCATCCAAGGGTGTGACTGTCATTGATGATGGCACATTAGCCGATCGTCGCGGCTCATTGAATATCGACGATGAAGGCAATACCACGCAACGCAATGTGCTGATCGAAGACGGTATCCTGAAAGGGTATATGCAGGACTCGATGAATGCCCGCTTGATGAAAATGCCGGTCACCGGCAACGGGCGGCGCGAATCGTATGCGCACCTGCCTATGCCGCGTATGACGAATACCTTCATGCTGCCGGGTCACGTGCCGCCGCCGGAAATTATTGCATCGGTGAAGAAGGGTCTGTATGCCGTGAACTTTGGCGGGGGACAAGTCGATATTACGAGTGGCAAGTTTGTATTCTCCACTTCCGAAGCCTATATGATCGAGAACGGCAAGGTTACCTATCCTGTAAAAGGAGCCACACTGATCGGCAACGGTCCAGATGCGATGAATCGGGTCAGCCTGATTGGTAATGATTTACAACTCGATCCAGGGGTGGGAACCTGCGGAAAAGAGGGTCAGAGCGTTCCGGTGGGTGTCGGAATGCCCACCGTCCGGATGGACGGACTCACAGTCGGGGGCACCGGGACGGCTTAGGGGCCGGTACACCATCAAAAGGAGGACGAAACCCATCTTGCCTGGCGGTCCGCCCAAGCTACCTTAACGGCACCAGGCAAGGCTAGTCGACCCGTACACTGCGAGTTGATCAAGGCAGTTTGGGTTGACATAGACGCTTTGCGCGCATATCATTTCTGTTGAAATCAATTTAACTGAACTATTTCGCGTGATGACTAAATCAATGGAAGATCAGCAGTTCGATCTGCGCATCCTGCGGGCACTGCGGCGTATTACGCGTTCTATCGCCTTGCATTCCCGTCAATTGGCAGCATGCAGCAATATCACGGCCCCTCAGCTGGTTTGCCTGCGCGCCGTCATTGAGCATGGCTTGCTCACAGCCACAGCCATCAGCCGTGAAATTCATGTCAGCCCCAGCACTGTGGTCGGCATACTCGATCGTCTGGAAGACAAGGGCCTTGTCCGACGCGAGCGTGGGCGCGAAGATCGCCGTATTGTGTTTGTTTCGGCCACCGACGCCGGACGGGCACTGGCGCTTGACACGCCGTCGCCGTTGCAGCAGAAACTGTCCGACGCACTGAAGTCTCTGCCCGAACTCGAGCAAGCCACAATCACGTTGTCTCTCGAGCGTATCGTCCATCTCATGGAGTCGGACGGGACTGCGCTTGCCGAGCAACCGGGTGAAATGGCCTCGCCCATCCTGGATGTGCCGACTGGCGGCGTTCCGCCAGAATCAGGACTGGTGGTGTGAAGGATCTAAATACCTTCACACCTCTATTCCAGCCTTCCGCCGAGGGTGGCACCCCTCGGCACCTTGTCCCAGTCTTGCGCGCCCCCAACAAGCGTGATGCGGCAGCCATCCACACTTTAGTGTCGCAGTGTCCGCCGCTGGACCTCAACTCCCTCTATACCTACCTGCTGTTGAGCGAACATTTCCGCGATACCTGCGTCGTGGCGGAGGACAGCGACGGCATCGAAGCCTTCGTCTCCGCTTACGTGCCGCCAGGACGGGCTGACGTCCTGTTCGTCTGGCAGGTAGCGGTGCATGAACGGGCGCGCTCCAAAGGTCTGGCGCGGCACATGCTGACCGATCTGTTGCGTCGGCCCGAGCTTGGCGGCATCAAATATATCGAAACCACGGTGGATCCGGATAATCACGCCTCGCGCAGCCTGTTCGCCTCCATGGCGCGCCAGTTGGGTGCCCATTCATTCGAAACGTCGTTATTCGAAGGCCATTTATTTGGTATGCAGCAGCATCCCGATGAACCCCTTATACGCATAGGCCCTTTCCGGCCTGCGTAGTCGATGGTGCTTAACGCGCCAATATTCTTCAAACAGAGGCGCCAGCCAGTGGCGGGAGCATTGTTTCGCTTCGTCCCGGCGCTTCGCCAAAAGAGAGGAAGAAACATGATGGATTTAAAAATATTTGACCGGATGGAGTCGGAAGTACGGGGCTACATCCGGTCGTTCCCTGTCATCTTCAAACAGGCACGCGGATCCATACTGATTGATGAGGATGATAAGCAGTACATTGATTTCTTCAGTGGCGCGGGGACATTGAACTACGGCCATAACAATCCGGTGTTCAAGGCAAAGGTTATCGAATACCTGGATACCGACGGCCTAATTCATGGTCTGGACATGGCGACAACAGCCAAAAAGAATTTCCTCGAGACGGTCGATCGCGTTTTGTTCAAGCCCCGTGGCTGGAACTACACCTTGCAGTTTACCGGTCCCACAGGCACCAATGCCGTTGAAGCGGCGTTGAAGCTTGCCCGTCAGGTCAAGGGCAGGCAAAACGTCATTTCGTTCACGCATGGCTTTCATGGCGTAAGCGGCGGCTCGCTGGCGGTGACGGCCAACTCCAAATTTCGGAATGCCGCAGGCGTCTCGCTCGCCAATACCACCTTCATGCCTTTTGACGGCTACATGGGACCGGACATCAATACGATGGCTTATCTGGAACGCATGCTGGACGATCCCAGTAGTGGGCTGGATCATCCGGCGGCCGTCATCGTGGAAACGGTGCAGGGCGAAGGCGGCGTCAACGTGGCGACATGGCGTTGGCTCAAGGAACTTGAGAAGCTCTGCCGTCGGCACGACATGTTGTTGATCGTTGACGACATCCAGGTTGGCTGCGGTCGAACCGGCAACTTTTTCAGCTTCGAATCGGCAGGCATCCAGCCTGACATCATTACATTGTCCAAATCCCTCTCGGGCTTCGGTCTTCCCATGTCGCTCGTGCTGATGAAACCCGAGCTCGATATATGGAAGCCCGGTGCGCATAGCGGAACGTTCCGTGGCAATAACCTGGCATTCGTTACCGCAGCCCAGGCGCTCGATACTTATTGGAGCGATGGGGCTTTTTCCGAAGAAATTCAGCGCAAGGAAGGTCTGGTGCGCGACTGGCTGGAAAACCTGGTCCACAGCTACCCGATGGCGGGGTTGAGCGTGCGCGGCCGTGGCCTTATCCAGGGGTTGATCACTTCCGCCGACGACGACGTCGCGGCGCAGGTGGCAAAGAAGGCATTCGGATATGGCCTCGTGATCGAAACTTCAGGCGCGCATGATGAAGTCCTCAAGGTCCTTCCTGCACTCACGATAGAAGATGATCTGCTTTCGCGCGGACTGGAAATCATTGAGCGTAGCGTTGCCGAAGTGTTGGCAGAGAAGGGCGTAAGCGCCCACGTATTGAAATTTGGAGGTAGAGCGCGATGATCGTACGGAATGTGAACGAAGTCATAGGTACCGAACATGAGGTCATAACGGAAAACTGGCTCAGCAGACGGGTGCTGTTGCAAAAGGATGGCATGGGCTTCTCTTTTCACGAGACCGTGATATTTCCCGGTACCGAAACACATATCCACTATCAGAACCATCTCGAAGCCGTATGGTGCATAGAAGGGGATGGCGAAATCGAGACCATTGCCGACGGCAAGAAATACGCACTGGGGCCTGGCGTCGTTTACGCCCTCAACGAAAATGATGAGCATTGGCTGCGGGGCGGCAAGGAGCCGCTACGAGTGATTTGCGTATTCAATCCGCCCTTGACCGGCTTTGAAGTGCATGATGAAAAAGGGGTCTACCCGGCAGACGCGCGCGCCGCGTGAAAGTTAAGGAGTTATTAATGAGAAAACCCATTGCAGACTGGTATGCCTCGCGCAATGATCGCGGTTCGGCGATCATTGCCAGGCAGGATCCAGTAATCTATGAAGGCGGCAATTATGCCGACGCCGTGGAAGAAAGCCAGATAGCGGCTTACGAGCGCGATGGCTTTCTGTTGCTCGAAGATATTTTCAGCAACGCCGAGACGCAGGTTCTCCTGGATGAAGTCAAGCGCATGAGCGCCGATTCCTCCATCGTGTCGATGGAGGAATCCATCACAGAGCCTGGTAGCAACGAAGTGCGTTCAATCTTCCGGGTTCATGAACTCAGCGATATGCTTGGGAATCTTGCCCGTGATCCTCGTTTGATCAATGTGGCGCGCCAGATTCTGGGTTCGGAAGTCTATATGCACCAGTCGCGCGCCAACATGAAGCCCGGCTTCAAAGGCAAAGAGTTCTACTGGCATTCCGATTTCGAAACCTGGCACGTCGAAGACGGCATGCCACGCATGCGGGCGCTGAGTTGTTCGGTATTGCTGAGCGACAACAATGCCTGCAACGGCCCGCTTATGCTGGTACCGGGATCGCATCAGCAGTTCGTATCCTGCCAGGGCCAGACGCCTGACGACCACTACAAGCAATCGCTCAAGAAGCAGGAGTATGGTGTGCCTGATCCTTTGAGCCTGCAATTACTGGTCGAGCAAGGCGGAATCAGGCCCATGACGGCAAAGGCCGGATCGGTCGTTTTTTTTGACTGCAATACCATGCATGGATCCAATGGCAACATTTCGCCATGGCCTCGTGCCAATGTTTTCATGGTATACAACAGTACCGAGAATGCACTGGGTGCCCCGATGCATGGGCTGAAGCCCCGGCCCGAGCATATTGCCGCGCGCCGCGATTTCTCGGCCCTGGTTCCACAAGAAGCGCCTTTGGCGCTTGCCTAGCGTACAGGCTGAAAGGCCGCCAAGGCCGGCTTTAGCGTCGGACCCTTCCTATTCCTGATTAATGAAATTCTTCAGGAATTCGCGGGTCCGTTCTTCTTTGGGGCTGGTATACAGGATTTCCGGTGGACCTTCTTCCACAATCTTGCCTTTGTCGAAGAAGCAAACACGGTCGGAAATCTGCTTGGCGAATTGCATTTCGTGGGTCACGAGCAGCATGGTCAAGTCATGCTCTTCGGCCAGGCGCTGGATGACTGTCAGCACTTCGCCGACCAGCTCAGGGTCCAGTGAAGACGTAGGCTCATCAAACAGCATGATGTTCGGACGCATGGCCAGGGCGCGCGCAATGCCTACGCGCTGTTGCTGTCCTCCCGACAACTGCCTGGGGAATTTGTCCGCCTGATCAGACAGGCCCACCAGATCGAGGTATTCTTCAGCGCGCTGGTTAGCTTCAGCTTTTGACAAGCCCAGCACTTGCACTGGCGCTTCGGTCACATTGCGGCGTACCGTCATGTGCGGAAACAGGTTGAACTGCTGGAACACCATGCCCATCTCCTTGCGCATTTCGCGCAGGTGACCTTCGCTGGCAGGCACCAGCCTATCGTCCTTGTATTCATGCCAGAGCGGCTTGCCGGCCACGTGGATTATGCCTTCATTGATGGCTTCCAGCGTCATCAGGATGCGCAACACTGTGGATTTACCAGACCCGGACGGGCCGATAATGGTGACTTTTTCACCTTTCTGAACCTGGAAGTTCAGGGAATCCAGCACAGTGATATCGCCAAAGCGTTTGACGACATTATCGAATTTTATAATGGGTTCATTCATCGCAGGGGCAGTCCTTGCTTGGGAAGGCGGGTATCCAGGTATCGAATGGCACCTGAGGCAAACAAGGTGAGCACGAGATACAAGCCGCCCACCATCGAGAGGGGAATCAGGTAGTTGAAGGTCCGGTCGCCGATAATCTTGGCTACGTTCAACATTTCAAGGACCGACACGACCGACAGCACTGGCACATCCTTCATGATTGACACCAGGTAGTTGCCCAGGGCCGGCACGATACGAGGAATGGCTTGCGGCACAATAATGAAGAAAAAAGTTCGAAGTGCAGACAGGTCCAGCGCGCGGGCCGCTTCGGTTTGTCCGCGGGAAACCGACTCGATGCCGGCCCGGTACACTTCCGACATGTAGGCGCTGTACTGAACGCCCAAGGCAAGCGCCCCGGTCAGAAATGCCGGCAGCACAATACCGTATTCCGGCAGCACGTAGTAAAGGAAAAACAGCTGAATCAATAGCGGCGTGTCGCGAACAAACTCGGTAATCAGGCGGGCCGGCCACGAGATAATGCGCAGCCGTGCCGATTTCAGGGCGGCCAGCACCAGACCCAGCACTGCAGCCACGGCAAAACCCAGAACGGTAGCCTGGATGGTTACGACCAGGCCCTTTAGCAGTATGGGAAATATGGATCCGGCAAATAGCCAGTTATTACTTGTGTCCCACTCTATGCCGAATAGCATGGTCAGGCCCTCCCCGAGCGCCAGCGCCCGACCGAACGCTCGATCAGTTTCATGATGGCGGTCAATACCAATGCCATACCGAAGTACATGAATAGCAGCAGCGTATAGATGGTGGTGCTGTCCTGGGTGAAGTTGCGAATCTGCTCGGCGCGAAAAGCCAGGTCTCCCAGACTGATGAGCGATACGAGGGCGGTGTCTTTAAGATTTTGCACGGCAAGATTGCCGAAGCTTGGCATCATCTCCGGAACGGCCTGCGGTAACAAAATACGCCACAGAGTTTGCCGGGGAGTAAAGTCCAGTGCTTTCGCCGCCTCGTGCTGCGAATGAGGCACAGCCTGGATGGCGCCACGCACCACTTCAGCGCCATAGGCACCGATATTGAGGGCAAGAGCCAATGTGCCGGCAACCACAGGGGGCAGGCGCAAGTCTATGCCTATGGCCTGACCCAGTATCGGTAAGGCGAAATAAAGCCAGAAAAGCTGCACCAGCAGTGATGTGCCGCGGAATATCTCGATAAAGAAAACCGAAATGCCTTTAGCCACCCAGTTCCGGGAAAGTTTGCCAATGCCGAACGCAAAGGAAAAGAAAGCGCCCAGTATGGTCGAGTACAGCGTCAGCTGCACTGTTACCCAGGCACCTTCAAGCAGCGGCTTGCTGTAACTGAGCCATTCCATCAGCGCTTCAACTTTATGTTGTCAATAAAAGAAGGGCAGCCGCCTAACCGGCGCATAGCTGTTCGGTGGCTTTGTTGAACGACTCTTTTGCATCGGTTGCGCTGAAGCCATAGTGCGACATGGTCTTTTGCCAACCGTCTGTCTTTTTAAACTTTGCCAATTCGGCACTGACCGCGTCGCGCAGATCCTGGGAATCCTGGGTGAATGTGAATGCCCCCCAACTGCGTGCAGGTTGGCCGCCGATAACCGGGTCGGTGAAGTTGGCTGCCGGCTCGACCTTGTCACTTTTTCCAGCCAGCTCGCTTACGGTCAGGCTGGTCGCTGCATAGGCGCTTGCTCTACCAGTGGCTACGGTGGAAATGGCGTCGGCATTATTTGAAATGGTCACCATGCGATCGGACGGTACGCCCAGGGACTGCAGCATCTCAAGCTGGTCGGCACCGGCCATGATGGCAATTTTCTTGTCGCTTTTGGCGAATGCCTCGAAGCTATGGATGTCGTCGGGATTTCCCTTGGCCACCAGCAGTCCTTCGCCATACGAACTGTTCGGTTCCGAAAAAAGAACCTCTTTGCATCGTTGCGGAAGAATAGCCATTTCAGCGGCCACCATATCGAAGCGATTTGCGCGCAATCCTGGAATCAAGGAGCCGAAATTGGTCGTGACCCATTTGATCTCATTAATACCCAACTGCTCCATGACGTGTTTGGCGACGTCAGGCCCCACCCCCTTGGCTTTGCCGTCCATATCCATGTAACCATAAGGAATTTCATTGGCGATTGCCACGCGGATGTAGCCGCGCTCCTTGACTTGTGCGAGGGTGGCAGCAGAAGCCGGGCGTGCTGCGACCATCAGCAGTGTCGCAGCCAGGGTGCATAGAGCGATGGTGGATTTATTTTTCATGTGCATGTCCTGTTTGTTGAGCGGGTGTGTGACGAGGACTCGCCGCAGTATCTGTTCGTATGAAACGATAGCTGCAAAAATCATACACTACATAATCATTTCTACTCAAATGAATGTTGTACGAGGCAGTGACCAAAACGATGAATTTATTATTAATTTTTTGATTGGCAGAAGGCAGTACTCTGTGCTAGAGTTTGAATATGACGCACGCTTTCGCCTACTTTTTCTTTTATTTTTTTAGTTTTCCAAAGCCGCTGGTGGAGGAAGGGAAGCGTTGTACGCAGTAAAAAAGAACCAAATTCCCAAAAAGCCGCCAGCGACGCTAGGCGGCTTTTTTTGTACCGCTTGCGAAGTTGGCAATTACACTGGAGTTAAGAAGTGACCCACAATACTGACGATTTACGCATCCGGGAAATCAAGGAGCTCAGTCCTCCGGCACATATCATGCGCGAGTTCCCCTGCACCACCGAGGTCTCGGCAACCGTCTATGGTGCGCGCCACGCCGTGCACGATATCTTGCAGGGGATCGACGACAGGTTGGTGGTCGTAATCGGGCCATGTTCCATACACAACACCGCGGGCGCACTGGAGTACGCCAAGCGCCTGGTGGCGCAACGGGAACGCTTCAAAGGCGAGCTTGAAATCATCATGCGCGTCTATTTCGAAAAGCCGCGTACTACCGTGGGCTGGAAGGGCCTTATCAATGATCCCGGGCTCGATGGCAGCTTCAATATCAATCAGGGGCTGCGTACCGCGCGTGAGTTGCTGATAGACGTCAACCAGATGGGCATCCCCGCCGGCTGCGAATTTCTCGACATGATCACGCCGCAATACATTGCCGACCTGGTTTCCTGGGGTGCGATCGGCGCGCGCACCACAGAAAGCCAGGTCCACAGGGAACTGGCGTCAGGGCTGTCATGTCCAGTGGGTTTCAAGAATGGCACCGATGGCAATATCAAGATAGCCATCGACGCCATCAAGGCGGCTTCCCAGCCTCACCATTTCCTTTCCGTGACCAAAGGCGGACACTCGGCCATCGTGTCCACCGTGGGCAACGAAGACTGCCATGTCATCCTGCGCGGTGGGAAAAATCCCAATTACGATGCGGCAAATGTCGAGGCCGCGTGCCAAACGCTCGATAAAGCGGGTTTGCGGGCGCAGATCATGGTGGACGCAAGCCATGCCAACAGTAATAAAGACTACTTGAACCAGCCCTTGGTTATCGACGACGTCGCCGTCCAGCTCGAAGCAGGCGATGACCGTATTTTTGGCGTCATGGTCGAAAGTCATCTGGTTGGCGGTCGCCAGGACTTGACCCCTGGACAGCCCCTGGTCTATGGCCAGAGCATTACCGACGGCTGTATAGACTGGGATGCTTCGGTCAAGGTGCTGGAGCGCTTGTCCCTGGCCGTGAAGGGCAGGCGCAAAGTATTGGAAGGGCGGCGAGACCTGCTCGCGCAATCAGCAAATGCCCTGATCGGCAGCCAGGCTTAAAAGTCGTAGTATTGGTGTGTCAACATACCAGCGAAGTATAAGGAGCAGTGCATGAACGCCCCCGCTTTTGCGCAAAATTTACGCCGTGCGATTCCAGCTGGGTTTCTCGATACGCTCAAGATGCGTTTCGGTTCCCGGTTTTCCACGGCACACGCAGTGTGCGAACATCACGGGCGCGATGAATCTCCCTATCCGCCCATGCTCCCCGATGCTGTCGTGTTTGCGCTGACGACAGAAGAAGTCGCCTGGGTCGCGCGGCATTGCAACCAGCATAAAGTCCCGCTCATTCCTTATGGCGTCGGCTCGTCGCTGGAGGGACATTTGCTGGCGATTCAGGGCGGTATCAGCCTTGACCTCTCTGGAATGAATAAGGTGGTGGCCGTCCACGCCGAAGATTTCACCGCGACGGTGCAGGCGGGCGTGACCCGCAAACAGCTCAACGACGAGATCCGCGACACCGGTCTGTTTTTCCCCATCGACCCCGGAGCGGATGCCAGCCTGGGCGGCATGGCCGCCACGCGTGCGTCAGGAACGAATGCGGTGCGTTACGGCACCATGCGCGAAAACGTCATGTCGTTGAAAGTGGTCACCGCCGATGGACGCATCATCGAAACGGCCAACCGGGCGCGCAAATCGTCTGCCGGCTACGACTTGACCCGCATTTTCGTTGGCAGCGAGGGCACGCTTGGCATTATCACGGAAGTCACTATTCGTTTGTATCCACAGCCTGAAGCCATCTCGGCCGCGATATGCAATTTCAGCACGCTCGATACGGCGGTGCAAAGTGTCATAGAGATCATCCAGATGGGTGTGCCCGTGGCGCGGGTGGAGTTCATGGACACAGCCGCCGTCAAGGCCACCAATGCCTATAGCAAACTCGATCTAAAGGAATCACCACTGCTGCTTTTCGAATTCCACGGCAGCCCGGCGGGCGTCAAGGAACAGGCGGAAATCGTGCAGGGCATTACGCACGATAACGGCGGAATGGATTTCCAATGGGCCGAACAGCCCGAAGACCGGAGTCGCTTGTGGACGGCGCGCCATAATGCATATTTTGCCGGTTTGCAGCTGCGACCGGGCTGCCGCGCCAGTACCACGGACGTTTGCGTACCCATTTCCCGCCTGGCCGAGTGCGTGTCCGAAACGGCGGCGGAACTTGATCAGGCCAGCTTTCCCTATACCATCGTCGGGCACGTCGGTGATGGCAACTTTCACGTCCTTATGCTGCTTGATTCCGATAGTCCCCAGGAATGGGAAGAGTCTGAACAGTTGAACCACAGGCTCGTCCAGCGCGCGATCGACATGGATGGCACGTGCACCGGAGAGCACGGGGTAGGGCTTCATAAAATGGAATTCATGACTGCCGAACATGGGCGCGATGCGCTCGATCTGATGGCGAGCTTGAAAAAGGCCTTTGATCCCAACGATATCCTGAACCCCGGGAAGATTATTCCGCTAGCCTGAGTTCCGGCCACGGTATACCGTAAAAAAATATAAAGAAGCGAGACAATGAACGATACGACGATGAATCCGGTGCCGGGACCGGTGCCCGGTCCGGTTCCGGATCCTGCACCGGATTTTGCGGGTCTGTTCGCGCGGCTGAAAGCACATATTCCCGAGCACTGCATACTGTCCAAGGTCGAAGACACCCGTCCTTACGAGTGCGATGGTTTGTCCTTGTATCGCTGCCTTCCGCCCGTCGTTGTGCTGCCCGAAACCGAAGCGCAAGTCATTGCGGTGTTGCAGGCGTGCAGGGCGTTCAATATTCCCATCGTCGCCCGCGGAGCCGGAACAGGTCTGTCGGGTGGGGCGATGCCCCATGCACAAGGCATATTGATGGGGCTCGCCAAGCTGAACCGAATCAAGAAAATAGATCTGGAATCGGCCACTGCCGTTGTCGAGCCAGGCGTGCGCAATCTTGCCATTTCGGAAGCGGCGGCGCCTTATGGCCTGTATTACGCGCCCGATCCTTCCAGCCAGATTGCCTGTTCCATCGGCGGGAATATTGCCGAAAACTCCGGCGGTGTGCATTGCCTAAAATACGGCCTGACCATACACAATGTGTTGCAGGTGCGCATGATCACCATTGACGGCGATGTGGTCGAGCTGGGGTCGGGCGCACCCGATAGTCCCGGACTGGACTTGCTGGCGGCCTTCATAGGTTCGGAAGGCATGTTGGGCATTGTGACGGAAGTCACGGTACGCCTGATTCCCAAGCCGCCATGTGCCCAGGTCATCATGGCCAGTTTTTCCAGTGTCGACGCGGCCAGCCTGGCCGTCACCAATATTATTGCCGGCGGCATCATTCCAGCCGGGCTCGAAATGATGGACAAGCGTGCCGTGCATATGGTTGAGCCCTTCGTCAAGGCGGGCTACGACCTCGAAGCAGCGGCAATTCTGCTTTGCGAATCCGACGGTACTCCCGATGAAGTCAGCGACGAAGTGGCCCGAATGGAACAGGTCTTTCGTCTTGCAGGCGCCACGCGCTTGCAGGTGTCGGGCTCGGAAGAGGAGCGTCTCCTGTTCTGGGCCGGGCGCAAGAACGCATTCCCGGCGGCCGGCCGTGTTTCGCCAGATTACTATTGCATGGATGGGACCATTCCGCGTCGTCACCTGGGACGCGTGCTGGGCGCCATAGAGCAGATGGAAGACGAATACCGCTTGCGCTGCGCCAACGTGTTCCATGCCGGTGACGGCAACCTGCATCCTTTGATCATGTTCGATTCCAACCAGCCCAGCGAAGTCGAGCGCGCCGAAAAATTCGGCGCTGCCATCCTCGAGCTGTGCGTGGAAGTAGGCGGGACGGTGACCGGCGAGCATGGTGTCGGCATCGAGAAAATCGACCAGATGTGCATACAATTCACGCGCGAAGAACTTGATTTTTTCTCCGCCCTGAAAAGAGGCTTTGATCCTTACGGCCTGCTGAATCCAGATAAAGTGATCCCCGTGCTGGCGCGCTGCGCCGAGTACGGCAAGATGCATGTGCATAGCGGCCAGATCCGCTTTTCCGACTTGCCTCGTTTTTAAGAACAGACCATGAAATTTGTTTTATCTGAACTTTGTCAGCAAGTCATGACCGCCCGTGCCGGTGTCCGGCCTGTCTGCATACAGGGCGGTGGGACCAAACACTTCTACGGCGAACCGGGTGATCGCGACACCATCAGCGATACGGCGGTGCTTGACCTGTCCGGCTACCATGGCGTCGTCAATTATCAGCCGTCCGAGCTGGTCATCACGGCCCGCGCCGGTACGCTGCTAAGCGATATCGAGCGCACCCTCGACGAACAGAACCAAATGCTGGCCTTCGAGCCGCCCCGTTTCGGCCCCGGATCGACCATCGGCGGCTGTATCGCCAGCGGCCTGTCGGGCCCGCGTCGCATGGCTTCGGGCAGCGTCCGGGATTTCGTCCTGGGCGCGAAGCTGCTCGATTCTTCAGGCAGCGTCTTGTCCTTTGGCGGCGAAGTCATGAAGAACGTTGCAGGCTATGACGTATCCCGCCTGCTGGCCGGTTCGATGGGTATTTTCGGTGCACTGATCGAGGTGTCGATCAAAGTGGCTCCCAAGCCGTTCCAGGAAAGAACACTCGTCTTCGAGACGGACGAATCCGGCGCGCTGAGCCTGTTCACGCAATGGCGCAACCAGCCATTACCAATATCGGCGACCAGTTGGTTGGCCTTGCAAGACAGTGATACAGGGCTGTTGCATGTCCGTTTGTCAGGTAGCGTAGCGGCCGTCCAGAATGCCACGACAAGACTCGGTGGCGAAGCACTTGAGGCCGCCAGTGCTTCGGCGTTCTGGGACAGTCTACGGGATCAAACGCATTCGTTTTTCCAGGCCCGTCCGTTATGGCGTGTGGCCATGCCTCCGCATACGCAGGCGCTGAATCTGGGCAGTACCCTGGTCGAGTGGAACGGCGGCTTGCGATGGTTGGCCGGCATAGAAGGCGGACACGAGTTGCGCAGCACGGTAGCTCGGCTGGGCGGCCATGCAACGCTGTATCGCTACGAATCCAAGCCAGCCGACCTGAGCGTATTTCATCCCGTGGCACCGGCTGTCAGGAACATCAGCCTGCGCCTGAAGCAAGAAATCGATCCTGTCGGTATTTTCAATCCGAAACGCCTGTTCGCTGACTTCTGAGAATCCATCATGCAAACTAATCTGGCATCCTGGCTGCGTGATACTGACCAAGGCCAAGAAGCCGACGAAATCCTGCGCCGTTGCGTGCATTGCGGTTTCTGTCTGGCAACCTGTCCGACCTACCAGATTCTGGGAGATGAACGCGACAGCCCGCGCGGTCGCATTTACCTGATGAAACAGGTGCTTGAAGGCGTTGAGCCTACCCAGGCGACACAGGAACATCTTGACCGTTGTCTGACTTGCCGAAACTGCGAGACCACCTGTCCGTCGGGCGTGGAATACGGCGCCCTGGTCGATATCGGCCGCAATCTGGTCGACCAGCAGGTGCGACGGCCTTTCGGGCAGCGTGTTACACGTGCGGTATTGCGGTATACCTTGAATTCGCGCTTGTTTGGTCCGGCAATGAAGCTGGGCCGCTTGCTGCGTCCGGCACTTCCCGAAGTTCTGAAAAATAAAATTCCACGTAGCCGTCCTGTCGGTGTATTGCCGGCCAACGGCAGCCGGCATCCCAGGCAGGTGCTGATGCTGGCGGGTTGCGTGCAACCGGCCATGATGCCCACCATAGACGCGGCCACCATACGCGTGCTGGACGCGTTGGGAATAGGCACGCGTATTGTCCCCGGTGCGGGCTGTTGCGGCGCCATCAACTTTCATCTTGACGCCCAGGATGCCGCGCTTGGACAGATGCGGGCCAACATAGATGCCTGGCTGCCGCTATTGGACAGTGGCGAGGCAGAGGCCATAGTCATGAACGCGTCAGGCTGTGGAGCCATGGTCAAGGAATATGCGCACCATCTGCGTCATGATCGCGACTATGTCATCAAGGCACTGCGATTGGTCGACAAGGTGCGGGACGTGGCCGAACTCGTGGCGCCGCATGCCAGCGCTCTGCGCCAGCGCATGAAAGCGGCGCCTGCAGCCGTTGCCTTCCATCCCCCGTGCACGCTTCAGCACTGGCAGGGTCTGCGCGGCGTCAGTGAGCGCATGCTGATCGATCTTGGCTTCACGCTGCAGCCATTCGCGGAATCGCACTTATGCTGTGGCTCGGCAGGCACCTATTCCGTTACCCAGCCGGAGCTTTCGAAATCGCTGCGCAACCGTAAGCTGAGCGCCATACAGGCGGTGGAGCCCGCTTGCATCATCTCATCCAACATCGGTTGTATCACGCACCTGCAGAGCGGTACGGCCACACCGGTGCGCCACTGGATCGAAATCGTCGACGATGCCCTCGAGACAGGCCCGGACGACTCGCTTTCGTAAGAGGCAGAAGCGTCTAAAATAGCTGCATGGCTAAATTAACTGCATCAAAAGGGCGGGTCGTGGTAGGTATGTCAGGGGGCGTCGATTCCTCGGTGACTGCATGGCTTTTGAAAGAACAAGGCTATGAGGTCGTCGGACTGTTCATGAAAAACTGGGAAGACGACGACGACTCCGAGTACTGTTCAAGCCGCCAGGATTGGCTGGACGCGGCCAGCGTGGCGGACCTGATTGGCGTCGATATCGAGGCGGTGAACTTTGCCGCGGAATACAAGGACCGTGTGTTTGCGGACTTCCTGCGCGAGTATTCGGCTGGGCGCACGCCTAATCCAGATGTCCTGTGCAATGCCGAAATCAAGTTCAAGGCCTTTCTCGATCATGCGATGTCATTGGGTGCCGAGCATATTGCAACTGGGCATTACGCCCGTGTGCGCTCTGTCCAGACTGAGACCGGTCTGCAGCATCAACTGCTCAAGGCACTCGACCATACCAAGGATCAAAGCTATTTTCTGCATCGCCTCAATCAAGGCCAACTTGCCAGGACGCTATTTCCGCTGGGTGAAATTGCCAAGACCGAAGTGCGGCGCATGGCACAGGCGCTTGATCTGCCCAATGCGGCCAAGAAGGACTCCACGGGTATCTGCTTTATCGGCGAGCGTCCTTTTCGCGAGTTCCTTAATCGCTACCTGCCGACCAAGCCCGGGCCCATCAAGACTCCCGAAGGCGCGATAGTGGGTGAACACCAAGGTTTGGCATTCTATACGCTGGGCCAGCGCAAGGGACTGGGTATTGGCGGCATCAAAGGGCGCCAGCGTGAAGACGGAACCGCCGACGCCTGGTTCACCGCGCGCAAAGATATTCCCCACAACACGCTATATGTCGTGCAGGGGCATGACCATCCGTGGCTGCTGGGCCAATCACTGCAAGCACAAGACGCCAGTTGGGTCGCCGGGCACGCTCCGACACCCGGCTCGTATGCCGCCAAGACCCGCTACCGGCAAGCCGATGCAAGCTGCATTCTGGGTGATGCCAGGGACGACGGCTTCAGACTGTCGTTCGAACAGGAACAGTGGGCGGTCACACCTGGACAGTCGGCCGTGTTGTACTCGGGCGATGTCTGCCTTGGGGGCGGCATCATCGTTTAGTACAGGCATGCTATAAAGCCGCCTCGATACACAGGTTTTCTTCATTTCATCCGTTCTTCAATTTCAAGGTTTATATGGATCCGGTCTTTATTGTCAGCCTGGCTTGCCTGGGCGCCGCGGTGGGTTTTGCTGCCGGATTATTGGGAATCGGGGGCGGAATGATACTCGTGCCGTTTCTCACAATGTTGTTCCCTTTGTATGGTGTCAGTGACGACCTCATCGTGCACGCGGCAATCGCCACCTCGATGACCACCATCATCTTCACCTCAATTTCCAGCATGCGAGCTCACCACGCCAAAGGCGCCATACGTTGGGATATCGTCTGGGTCATGGCGCCGGGCATGATAGTGGGTGGCCTATTATCGGGCGGCGCCGTGTTTTCCTACATCAGCGCGAACTGGCTGGCTCTGATCTTCGCGGTGTTTGTCGCCTACTCGGGCGTGAAAATGCTCAGCGGAAAGCCCCCTGTCGTCGGAAGAACCATGCCGGGCAAGGTTGCGACGGCCAGTGTGGGTGCGGGGATCGGATTTGCCTCGGGCCTTCTGGGGGCGGGCGGAGGCTTTTTGTCAGTGCCATTCATGACGCGCAGCAATGTCCGGGTGCATAACGCCGTAGCCACGTCTGCTGCCTTGGGTTTCTTTATTGCCGTGGCCAACAGCGCGGGCTACATCTATTCGGGCTTTTCAGAAGCGCAAGGCCAGGAAGGAATGCTGGGCTACATCTTCTGGCCTGCGCTCATAGTCCTGTCGGCCATGAGCGTCCTGACGGCACCCTACGGCGCGCGCTGTGCGCATCGCTTGCCGGTAGTGACATTAAAGCGCGTGTTTGCCTGCCTGTTGTTCTTGCTGGCGGCATACATGTTGTTCGAAGCATATAAGGGATTTTCCTGACCGACAGGACGCGCAGTTTGCGTCCTTGTCGTCATGACGCCCGCTTTCAGCGGCCGTTACAGGGGTGTTAGCCCTGTGGTGGCAATGTGCTGATGAACGAAGGACGGCTTTGCAGCTTCTCGTCGAGGCGTTGCAAATTGCTGTGTTCAGAGCGCCAGTCCAGATGCGGGAAGCGCAGATCCAGATAACCCAAGGCGCAGCCCACTGCAATATCAGCCAGACTGAAATTCACGCCCATGCAGAAGGGTTGGTCGTCCAGGCTTTTATTCATCGATTCAAGCGCGACCGAGATTTTCAGGTACTGACGTGAAATCCAGTCTTCGCTGCGTAGTTCGGCCGGGCGGCGATGCGTTTCGATATGGATTGCGATGGCTGCATCAAGGATACCGTCGCCTATGGCCTCCCAACACTTTGTGGCGGCGCGGTCGCGACTTTGTTGTGGAATCAGGCGTCCTACCGGCGATAGGGTGTCCAGGTATTCCACGATGACACGGGAATCGAAAAGGCTGCCAGAGTCGTCCATGACCAGGCAAGGCACTTTTCCCAGTGGATTGTGAATCTGTATTTGCGTGTCGTCGGCCCACACGTTCTCAAGAACGAAATCGTAATCGAGCTTTTTTTCTGCCATGACGACGCGCACTTTGCGCACGTAAGGACTTGTGAGCGAACCAATTAGTTTCATGTCAAAGTTCGGGAGTTATGGGCAAAAAAAGTATAGCAGGATCGGTCTCTTTATTCGTCAGTAAGCAGGGACAAAGCGGCTGCCGTTACGATCGCGCAAGGAATGTGTCGTTTATATGCGCATTCGGCTCAACGGCATTGACGGATCCGGCAAATCCCGATGCATAATCGGCACTGCCCCCATGCGTTCCGCGTCGTGATTTGCCACGAATGCTAGAATTCGAGCTAATTTTCCTTTACGTGAACCCGCCATGTTGATTGCCTCGCAACTAAGTCATTTAAACGCCTTGTCCCCTCTCGATGGACGCTATGCCGCAAAAGGGCAACCTTTGCGCGCCACGCTTTCGGAAGCGGCGTTCATGGCACATCGAGTCGAGGTCGAGGTTGCCTGGCTCCAGGGTTTGTCGGAAGCGGGCCTGCCCGAACTGAAACCTTTTTCCGACTCTGCCAAAGCCGCACTTAAACAACTGGTCGACGACTTTTCGGAAGCCGACGCTGCGCGCATCAAAGAGATCGAGAAGACCACCAATCATGACGTCAAAGCTGTTGAATATTGGCTGAAAGAACGTGTGGCTGGTAGCAACGAACTGGCCGCGGCTGCCGAATTCATCCACTTCGCCTGCACCTCCGAAGACATCAACAATACATCGCATGCACTCATGCTCTCGCGGGCTCGTTCCGAGTACGTCGTGCCCAAGCTCACCGAGCTGTGCCAGCATTTGAAGACGATGGCGCGTCAGTTTGCCGACCAGCCCATGCTTTCGCGCACCCACGGCCAGCCGGCCAGTCCCACCACGCTCGGCAAGGAGTTCGCCAACGTGGCAGCGCGACTGGAACGCGCCATTGCGGCCATCGAGGCCGTTGAGCCGCTGGCCAAAATGAATGGCGCGACCGGCAACTACAATGCACATCTTTCCGCCTATCCCGAGGTCGACTGGCCGGCTTTTAGCGCCGGTGTGCTACGGAATCTGGGCCTTGTGCAGAACCCGTATTCGATACAGATCGAACCGCACGACTGGATGGCGGCCTTGTTCGATGCCGTCGCCCGCGCCAACACCATCATCCTGGATCTGGATCGCGATATTTGGGGCTATGTGTCGCTGGGTTACTTCAAGCAGCGCCTGAAAGAGGGTGAGGTTGGATCCTCGACCATGCCGCACAAGGTCAATCCCATCGACTTTGAAAACTCGGAAGGCAATCTCGGCCTGGCGAACGCGGTGTTGCGCCACCTTTCGGAAAAGTTGCCACTCTCGCGTTTCCAGCGCGATCTCACCGATTCAACAGTACTGCGCAACCTTGGGGTAGCCTTCGGCTATTGTGCTGTTGCCTACGATTCTTGCCTTCGCGGCTTGCACAAGCTGGAGCTGAATGTCGCCGCTATCGACGACGATATTGATTCGTGCTGGGAAGTCCTTGCCGAGCCCGTGCAGACGGTCATGCGTCGCTATGGCCTGCCGCAGCCCTACGAACAATTGAAAGCGCTTACCCGAGGCAAGGGCATCAACCAGGTGGGTCTTACCGAATTCATCAACGGCCTAGATTTGCCGGCGGAACCCAAGCTGCGACTGCTTGCCCTCACGCCCCGGTCTTATATAGGATTGGCAGCCGAATTGGCCAAAAAAATATAGATTGGTACTGGCACAGGGCCAATTTTCGCGGTAGAATCTTTTTCTTTCCAGGACACGGGCTGTTAGCTCAGTTGGTAGAGCAGCGGACTCTTAATCCGTAGGTCGGGCGTTCGAGCCGCCCACAGCCCACCAGTAATATCAAGCACTTAGGCCAATTCTTCGGAGTTGGCCTTTTTGTGCGTGAGGTGTTTCCGACGTGCCCCGTGTCGATTCTCTGCTGTTGTCTCTGTTAGTCATCGGCGGCGGAACCAGTGATAATCACGGTCTCTTTGTGTTCTTTTTTGTTACGCCCGCACATACTAAAGATCGAATGACGCCCTACACTCACTGTGTTTGTAACTACTCTGCAGAAATATGAAAATCTTTCCAATGATGCTGGCCGTGGCTCTACTAGTCGGTTGTTCCGTCCGTACGCCAGGGGCGTCGGTTTCTATTGGCACCGGATGGGGCTACGATGACGGCTACTATCGGGGTGACCGATACCATGGCGATTACTATGAAAGGGATCGCCACCCTCATGATGCCGGGAATTTCTGCCCGCCTGGGCAAGCAAAGAAAGGGCGTTGTTGAGCTGCGTGTAATGAGCTTTCTTACGCTTGTTTGAACAGCGGTACAGTGCCATTTGCTGTTAACGCAGATCCATGGAAAGATGAAAGTGGTCATGGCCGTCGGGACAGTCGGGAATACAAGGAAGAGTACTGGGAGGGCAATTGCAAGATAAAGCGAGAATTCAAAAAAGACGGCGAATATGAAGAAAAACGCAAGTGCGAGGCACCAAGGCATAGACAGTACGATCGCGCGCCGGTGTATCGCTCCGGCGCACCGGCGATAATTATTGACCCGATGATCAGGATAGGCATCGGACGGGAGTAGAATTCCCAAGCCGTCAAGTTGTGCAGCGGATGGTGCGCCCGAAGATTGCGGATAGTGCCGCGCTTATCCCGACTGCTATGAGCGCCCGGCCTGCTATCATGGTAAACGCAACTACATAGAGGCCACGTATGAACAAATCGTTAATATACAGAGGCCGTGAGGTTGAAGTAACCACCATGGTCAAGTCGGGCGGGTATGGTTTCGAAGCTCACGTCGATCACCGAAGCTTGAATATCGGCAAGTATGAAGGCGCATCGACAGAACAGGAAGCGTTCGATGACGGCATTTTGTTTGCAAAGCAGCATGTGGATCTTCTTTCGCCGGACGGTACGGCCTGAGCACCATCTTTGCTAGCGACCACTATCACCTAAAGCATAGTGCGCGAGACCATTACCAAATGACCAATTTTCCTTCGCGACCTCGACCAGGTTCACGAATATGTCATCCGAACGCATACCTGGGCTTTCACCAAGCAGAATCGAAATTCGCTTGAACAACTCCTTTTTCTGCTCCAGGCTGCGCGTGTTGCTCACCGTAAGCTGGATGAATATAACGTCATCGCTGCGTGAAACGCCCATATAAGACGCGTTGTAGCGAAGGTCATGTGCACCACGCAGGCTGCGGTAAGCTTGAAGTTGAAGCGTCTGGAAGACAGATTGGGCTGCCGGCTGGTTGAGCGGACATCACGATACGTCGAGCTTTCGGCACAGGGTGCGATGTTTCTCGAGCGCGCGCGGGAATTGCTGGATGTGCACGAGCGTGCACTTTCGGTTTTCGTTGCGGCCCGCCAGCGTCTGCCTATCGGCATAAGCGATCATGTTGCCGGCCCGGAACGTCCCTCGCTTATCGCACGTATGAATGCACAGGATCCCCAGTTATTGATCGCAGCATCGTCCGGATGAGCCCGTGCCGCTTGCCACGCTCTCCGAGCCTTGGGGGGGGGGTCGCGCATTGGCTGGAGAGCTATTGGATGGGGCAGGCGTACCCTGGACGCCAATCTTTGTCGGCGGGGGTGTTGCGGCGGTCGCTGCCGCCGTTATGGCAGGACTTGGCGTTGCTGCATTGGCCCCACGTATGCTGCCATTCGGCGCCATTGAGGTCGGCTCCAGACTTCATTTGCCGGACTTGCCGCGATTACCAGTCCTGCTTCATTCCAGGGCCAAGACTGCCCAGGCACGAGGCGCAATGACTGCACTTTCGGCCGCCTTCCGTATTGCTGTACGAGGCTAGCCGGTGTCCAGCCAAGGCAGTGCCTGTACAATTCCTTCCTTATATTCGCATGACCCCTCTGCGACAAGTTACGTATCGTTATAGACAGGATCAACCCGATGATCGATGAATCCAGCAAAATCAAACAAGTAGTGGCTCTCGGCAAGCAGCGTTTTTTTGAGCGCCATCCTGAGCTGATGCGCGAGGTGGATGCGATCGCAGACCAGGATGCACATGCCTCGGGGAAAAGCGCAGATGAACTGCGGGAAATCGCCAAGTATCGCGCCATTGCCGGCGTGACGAAAGCCATGGGGAAAGACAGTTTCGTCATGCTCCTGGAGCTGGGCTCCGACTCTACTGAGGAGTTCGAACAGCTTATCGCCGCCCAGAATGTTCAGATCAAAAGACTAATTGGAATGTAGTCATCCGGGGAATGTTGAGGCTATGTCGAAACAGGTTGCGGCCTAGGCCCGGATGGGATGTTGCGCGATGTGTTTCAATGTGCCCTGCAACGACGGCCAGGTACGCGTTCGCTGCTTGCGGCATGTAGCCGGATACGAACCAATTAACGAGTTGAAAGAGAAAAGAATGATCAAGAGCAAGAGCAGTGCCGTAATTGTGATGGGTATGTTGTCGCTGGCGCTGGCCGGGTGCCAGCCTAAGGAAGGCCCGGCCGAAAAAGCCGGAAAAGCAGTTGACCAGTCCATCAGCAATGCCGGCGCCCAAATCGAGAAGGCCGGCGACAAGCTACAAGGCGCGGCAAGAGACGCCCAAAAATAAAATCAAGTAATCGATGTCCCGGCTCGATGGCAAATGTGGCGCACTGCGCCACCTTTGCTTATGTTTGGGCGAGGTCGGCTCCCTGTTTTATATCCAACCCGCTGTTTCCCCGGGGACCAAAGGAGTGTCGTTCTTGGATTCCAATGGCGACAATTGGTCGCACTTGGAACTCGGTATTGGCCATGATCCCGAAAAAAATGGCCCTCCAACGAGGAGGGCCCTTAACGTGCCTATGAGCTGTGGACTCAACTGGCTTGTACTTCGATACGTCGGGGCCGCGCTTCCTCACGTCGCGGAATAGTTATCCGTAATACGCCGTCCTGTAAATTTGCATCGATACGCGACGTATCGAGATCGGGCGCCAGGGTAAACGTGCGGGCAAAGCGCGATTCCCGGACTTCGGCGTATTGGAGTTGGAGATTTCCAGGTGTCGGGACGACGGCTTCACCTTGAATGCGAAGATTGTCATCGTGGACTTCTATTTCCAATTTTTCTTTCGGTACAGCCGGCATATCCAGCCACAGAGTTATGCCCTGACTGTTTTCCTCCACGTCCACAGCGGGCGTACGCGTCAGTGGCTGAGCCGCTTGCTCATTCTTGCGAGCGGCGACCTGACCTTCATTGCGCTGCAAAGCGTTGCTGCTGGTATCGTTCATGATGCGTCCTCCATGTTCATTGAACCGTGATCGCCCGGGGCTTGGACGCCTCATGTTTTGCAATCGTCACCATGAGGCAGCCATTGGTGCATCGAGCAGTCACCTGATCGGGGTTGGCATTCGGGGGAAGCTCGATGGTGCGACGGAATGAACCGGCGTACCGTTCCTGGGCATAGCGCCGGGCGTCATCGCCGTCTTCCTTGGTGAACGAGGCCTCACGCTGTCCGCTGATGGTCAATAGACCTTTATCGATCGAAACATCCAGCTGATCGGACTTCACGCCAGGGACGAAAGCGACGATCTCGATAGCATCGTCAGTGGTACCTACGTTGAGCTTAGGGAAGGACCCATAGCGATCCGAACGCAGGCTTGAAGGAAGGCCCCCAAATAGCGACGCCACTTGCTGCTGCAAGCGATCAAATTCGCTCGAGAGGTCGGTTTGCAAATAAGAATTTCTCATCGACGTAACCTCCTTGTAAATGAAACGGGAGAACTGGCTACCCGCCTGCTAGCGATATAAGTGCGGTTGCGGAAATTTCAAGAGGTCGAAATTAGTGGGAAGCTAAACGGCCCATTGACGGTGTCTGGCGTTTTATTCACGATCACAACCATGTCCTGAGAGATACAAATCCTGATTGTTCACCCTTGCCAGCCAGCAAAGGAAGGTGTTCCCTTGAATTCCCCGCAGATCGTGAACGGAATCGGCATATACCGGACCCAGGGGGGCAGGCTCGCTTTTATTACCGAGATTACCGCCGGCGGAGAGTCAGGCGAAGTCAGTTGCCTGGGGTATGTGCTCGTCTTCGATCAGCGAGCTGTCGCGACAGAATGGCATCGGTGGTCCCTTAGCGGGCAATGCAATTCGGGGAACGATCTTGAACTTCATCTTGTGGAGCGGGTGTAGTCTGACCTGCCAGCCGCCATGGGCGACAGAGGCCTCTGGCAAAAGGCAAGGACCGCCGCCAGAAACAGCAGACCGGCCGAGGCGGCAAGACCACTCGACAGCGAGCCGGTCAAGTCACTGATCCAACCGCAGACTACGGGTCCGATCGCTTGTCCCAGGGCAAAAAGGCTCGTGGCGACCGCCAATGCATTGCCCCACGCAGGCGCGGGCAGATTTGTTTTGACAAAACCTGTGACTGCAGAAGGGACCATGAACACACTGGCGCCTACCATCAGTGCGGAAAGCCAGATGCCGATCAGGTTGGGCACCAGCAAGGGAAGCGCCGCGCCGCATGCCAGTACGAGAAGAGCCAGGGCCATAGGCATGCCGTCCCGACGCCCGTTGAACACCTTGCGCCAGATGACAGGGGCGACCAGGGTCATTGCGCCAAGGAGTATCCACATTATTGAAGTAATGCTGGCCAGGCGTGATGGATCTGTTGTTTGATGCTTGACCCATGCAATTATGAATGTCATGTAGGCGATGTAGCCCAAGCCGAAAAAGAAATAGGCGGTGAATTCAACAATGCACAGCCGCCAAGTCCAGCTTGCCGACTGGGTCGGCAAGGACGGTTCCTGAATCCTGGCGGAAGCCGCGATGGCGGCGAACGACAAGGGGATGCAGATGGCACCGATGACAAGCCAGGCCCAAGGCCAGGCGTCTGCGCCCGTGTCGTAGAACAGCCAGGGGAGAACGGCGCCTGTCAGCAGCATTCCCAATCCTCCGCCACTGAAGAAAATGACGATGGCGCGAGTCCCCAGCACGCCTGAAAGCACTCCGCCGCAGATGAAAGCGCCGGCGGCGCCAAACCCTGCGAGGAAACGATAGAGCGTGAGCCACTCGAAGTCGTATGTCATGCCGGTGGCTAACAGTGAGGAAGTAGTCACGACCAAGCCGCTGGCAAACAGGAATCGATTCCCGAGCCGGGCGACGACCAAGATGGTCAGCAGGGCTCCCAGTAAGTAACCGAGGGAGTTTGCGGTATTCAGCCACCCAGCCTGCGCATAGTTCAACTTCAGATCAGTCTGCATGGCCGGCAGAATGAGGGCATAGCCGAAACGTGTAAAGCCTACAGAGACTGCGGCCGCTCCTGACAGGGCCCATATGCGGGTCGTCCGATTCATCTTCACCTCCTCAGGGGCCGCTTGCGAAACGACTGGAGCACCGGTGGGTACGTTTCCGTTGATATGCGCTGGCGTATGCAAGCCAGCCGCAAATGGATTCTAATAGCTTCTGACGATGGACCCAGCCAAATTTGGCCAGCTATTCATGGATGGAAGCAAAGTAAATGATCGACGCACTCACGGCAGGCAGGCTTTACGGCGCGCCCAAGCAAGGTACGGGAAAGACGGGCGAAAGCTACACAACGGCGAAAGTAAAAGTAATGGCGGGCAATGGCGACACGCTGTTATGCAACGTCATTGCTTTCGATGAAAGGGTGCAGACTGCGCTCCTGGCCCTGGATGATGGCGATTCGGTGGCGATGTCGGGCAGCCTAACGCCCAAGGTCTATCAGGACAAGGCAGGCGACGTTCGCCCGACCCTGGACCTGGTGTGCCACGCGGTACTTACGGCCTATGACGTTCAACGCAAGCATCAGGCGGTCAACGACAGCAACGACTGCCGCTAATCCGGCTCGACCCAATAAGGATCAAAACCTATGCGTGTGGATAGCCGCGTGCAGACATTGCCCATGATCTCCTTGATTTGCTCGATGTTGGGTCGGGGTGTGCCGTCGATCCTGGCAATATGTGGAACATTGATCGCAGCCACCACACGACCTCCTATGCTGCGCACAGGGAATGCAATATTCGTAATGCCGTCAATCTGGATACTGGGCATGGATGCATAGCCTTTGGCGCGCACCTCCTTGAGCAGGGCAAACAACTGGCCCGGATCCATATTGAGTTCACCTTCCACTCTGATATGGCTGCTTAGCATGCGGGTACGTTCTATTTCGTCCTGGTAGGCCAGCAAAACATGGCCCGACGATGTGTCGGTCAAGCCCATTACCACGCCTATTTTGAGCCCGAAAGACCAGCGCTCGGGACTATCGACCTGGGCAATGACGACCACACGCCCATTCTGGAAAATAGACAAGTGGCAGGATTGCCGCGCACGCTCGGCCAGCTCATGCAGCAGTGGCAGCGAGGCGCTGACGAGTGATTTTATCGGTTGCTGGCGATGCGCCAGTTGAAACATTTTCAGTGTCAGGGTATAGCGGTCGTTCTGATCAGCCTGAATGAATCCGCGCCGTTGCAAGGTAACCACCATGCGAAAAAGCTCGTTCACATTGCGTCCCAGCGTCTGGCACAGCTCATTGAGCGTATAGCCGTCTGCGGTCTGACTTAGCGCCTCAAGAATATCGAGCCCTTTCTCGAGCGCCGGGGCCGCATAACGCGTGGCCTTATCCGCTGGTTGCCTGGTTGTGTCCGGCGTGTCGTCCGATGACATAGTATTCATAGCGTATCGCTCACGCAAAGTCTTTCATATAAAAAAACATATTTTATATACGAATTTGAACTTGATCGTGCTTTTAGTGAGCGTTGGAGCGAATTCTAGGGAATACGCCTATTCAGAGGGAAATCCCTAGCATAAACGCGCGATTATTCCATTGATCTGAGTTTACAAGTGGCTTAGGATAGCCGCAGTGATAGGAAATATGATTTCACAAATAAAATTTCGAGACGACGTCATTTGGACCCCAGGAAGGTTTCCCGCCTGACCAGTCCCTTCATCGAGCAGGAATAGACTTGACCTACGAGTTCGACTTTCAAAGTGTGCTGGCCTATTGGCCCCTGTTTCTGGACGGGGCTTGGACCACGCTTCAAATGTCTTTCTGGGCGACGCTTGCTGGCTTTGTCATTGGCGTCTTATGTGCCATCGCGCGCAGCGGCGGCCCCAATTGGGTGCGCCGGGGCGTAGGCGCTTACGTCGAGATCATACGCAATACACCGTTGCTGATTCAAAGCTACTTCCTGATATTCGGCATGGCCAGCGTCGGCATGAGATTGCCCATTATGGTTGGGGCGGTGCTGGCGCTGGTCATCAATATCGGCGCCTATACCTGCGAAATCGTTCGTGCGGGGATAGACTCCATTCACAAGGGACAGCGTGAAGCGGCCGAATGCTTGGGTCTGTCGCCTGCACAAGTGTACTGGCACATTATTCTTCGGCCCGCCATAGAACGCGTCTACCCGGCGTTGACCAGCCAGTACGTGCTTCTCATGCTCGTCACCAGCATTTTATCGGCGGTAGGGGCCAACGAGCTCTTTGGTGTTTCCAATTCGGTCCAGGCCAATACGTTTCGCAATTTTGAAGTTTTCATCGTGTTATGGGTTGTCTATCTGGCTTTGTCTGCGATGGTGCGCCTGGCTTTCTGGCTGGTCGCTCAACTCGTATTCGTGCGTCGGCGCAAGCTGGGTACGCCCTTATGAAGAGCGCCGCCAAATGACTACGCACCAGTTCGAGTATCTGATTCAGGGTGCTTGGGGCACGTTGGTGTTGTCGAGCCTGACGTTTTTATTTGCGGGCATGCTGGGGCTTCTGGTGGCGCTTTCGCGTGTGTCGACGTCCGGCGTAATCCGCGGCATAGCGTCGGCCTATATTCAGCTCATTCAAGGGACGCCTTTGCTCGTGCTCATGGGTGTCTGTTTCTATGGGCCTAATCTAGTGGGCATGGACAGCGTGCCGGCCCTGTTTGCCGCCACCTTGGCGCTCACCATTCAATCAAGCGCGTATTTCGGCGAGATATGGCGTGGTTGCATACAGTCGGTCGCCAGGAGTCAATGGGAAGCGGCTGAATGCCTGGGCCTCAGTCGTATTCAACGCATGAGCAGAGTCATCTTGCCACAAGCCTTGCGTATCGCGACTCCTCCAACGGTGGGCTTCATGGTTCAGATAGTCAAGAATACTTCGATTGCATCCCTGGTCATCGGGTATGCCGAATTGTCCTATAACTCCAAAATCCTGAATAACTCCACGTTCGAGCCCTTCCTGTATTTCGGCTGCGCTGCCTTTTTGTATTTCGTCATCTGTTACCCGCTATCCCGGTGGAGCCAGAAACTGGAAAGGAGGCTGAATGTCGCCCGTGGTTGAACTCAAAAACGTGCACAAGCGGTTTGGCGATCAACACGTGCTCAAAGGGATATCGCTTGCGGTGAATAGGGGCGAGATCCTGGCCATCATCGGACAAAGCGGATCCGGAAAAAGCACGGCGTTGCGCTGCATGGACCACCTCGAAACGGTGGACGATGGTGAGATAACCGTCTGTGGCCACAAGCTCGATCGTAAGCCGGTGAATTTGCGCAGTCTGCGTCAGAACGTCGGGATCGTATTCCAAAGCTATAACCTGTTTCCGCATCTCACGGTATTGCAGAACATCACGCTTGCTCTGATTCACGTCAAGAAATTAAGCCGGCGGAAGGCTATCGAAGCGGCTGATCGCGCGTTGGTGCAAGTGGGCCTGGCAGAGAAGCGCCAGGCGTATCCCGAGCAACTTTCGGGCGGCCAACAGCAACGTGTTGCCATTGCGCGCTCATTGGCCATGGATCCGCAGCTCATGCTGTTTGACGAGGTCACGTCAGCGCTTGATCCCCAGCTGACCGGCGAGGTGTTGAAGGTCATCGAAGCGCTTGCTGTCAAGGGCATGACCATGGTTCTCGTGACACACGAAATGGCGTTCGCATACCGACTGGCCAGTCGCATCGTATTCATGCATCAGGGACAGGTATGGGAAGAAGGTACAGGCGAGATTCTTAAAAATCCGGCCACCAGGGAATTGCAGGAGTTCGTGGGCAACGGCTTATAACGTAGAAAAAAACCTTCAGGAGAGGCAACAATGAACACAGGAAAGAGCGGTATAAAGACTGCGGTATCGAGCGCGTTGCGATGCGGCGCCCTCGCCGGCGTGTTGGCGCTGAACGTTGCCGGGGTGCAGGCCAATGACCTGGATACCATCAAGGCTAATAAGGTGGTTCGTGTCGCCATCGATCTTGGCGCCCCACCTTTTGCCACCAAGGACAACACGCTCAAGCCCATCGGATCAGACGTCGAGACGGCCGAGCTCCTTGCCAACGACCTCGGTGTTGCGCTCGAGATCGTTCCTACTACGGGTGCCAACCGAGTCCCATTCCTGTTGACGAACAAGGCCGATCTGGTTGTCGCGAGCTTTTCCATCACCCCGGAGAGGGAAAAGGTAGTCGCGTTCTCAGTGCCGTACGCCGCCATCCAGGCGGTGGTCGGAGCACCGAAAGACATGAACATCAGGACGTTGGAAGATCTGGTCGGAAAGACGGTGATCTCTACGCGCGGGACCACGAACGACATAGCGATAACCAAACAGGCGCTTCCCGGCACCAATATATTGCGGTTCGATGATGACGCGACGTCTATCACCGCCGTCGCAAGTGGGCAGGGTGATATTTTCGCCACAGCTCCGCCACTCCTCAAGGCCATCAACACGAAATCGTCCGACAGGAATATGGAGCCCAAGATCTTGTTGTCGACCGCCATGCTGGGTATAGGCCTGGATAAGAAGAGCACCGACCTGAAGGGCTGGGTCGATGGTTGGGTTCGGACCAATCTGAAAAATGGAAAGCTGAACGACATCTACAAGAAGCATCATGGTTCGCCGCTGCCGGAAAATGTCTTGAGCGCCGGAAAATAAGCAGTGGGGCCGAGCAATTGACGGTGAGGGGCGGGCGATTCAACCGCCCTGCCGATTAGTAGTGTATTTGGAGCAGAGAATGGCAGGTCGTTTAGCAGGGAAGGTCGCGCTTGTAACCGCGGCGGGGCAGGGAATAGGGCGGGCAACCGCCGAGCTGTTTGCGGCCGAGGGTGCACACGTCATCGCAACAGATATCAACGAAGGCCTGCTCGGCGACCTGGCAGGTTGTCAGGTACATCGCCTCGATGTAACCAAGCCGGACCAGATCAAGGCGTTGGCTGATGATCTTGGCAGCGTCGATGTCCTGTTCAATTGCGCGGGCTACGTCGATGACGGAACAATTCTTGATTGTGATCTGGACGCCTGGAATTTTTCGTTCGATTTGAATGTGACGGCCATGTATCACATGATCCGGGCTTTCCTTCCCGGCATGCTGCAGCGTCCTCAAGCCTCCATCATCAATATGTCGTCCGCGGCTTCCAGCATAAAGGGCGTGCCCAACCGCTTTGTCTACGGCACCACCAAGGCCGCTGTCATCGGCTTGACCAAGGCCGTGGCTGCCGATTTCGTTTCGCAAGGCATACGGTGCAATGCCATTTGCCCCGGCACAGTCGAATCGCCATCCCTAAGAGGGCGCATCGCGTCTCAGGCCAGCAAGTACGGCAAGACAGAGCAGGAAATACACGCCGCGTTCGTTGCCCGCCAGCCCATAGGCCGCGTCGGCAAGGCGCCGGAGATCGCAGCCCTTGCGCTCTACCTCGCGTCGGACGAGTCGTCGTTCACAACAGGTACGACACATATTATTGATGGTGGCTGGTCAAACTAGTTCACCCGTTTAAAAGGAAGAAGTGATGAAGCTATTACGATATGGGCCTGTTGGAAACGAAAAACCTGGCTGTCTGGATGACCAGGGCAGGGTCCGTGACCTGTCTGGAAAGGTATCCGACATTACTGCCGAAAGCCTGACTCCTGAACGGCTGAAAATCCTGCGGGGGATTGACGTTGCCAGTCTGCCACTGGTCGAGAATCCCGGCCGCATTGGCACGCCTTATTCGGGTCTGGGCAAGTTCATTTGTGTCGGGCTGAACTATAGCGATCACGCTGCGGAAACCGGCGCCGAAGTGCCCAAGGAGCCCATTCTTTTCAATAAATGGTCGCGCCCTTCAGGAGCCAACGACGCTGTCGTCATTCCCAAGGGATCGGTCAAGACCGACTGGGAAGTGGAACTGGGCGTCGTGATCGGAACCAAGGCGCGTTATGTCAGCCTGGCTGATGCGCTCAAGTATGTCGCGGGATATTGCGTCGTCAATGACGTGTCCGAGCGGGAATACCAAATCGAGCGTGGCGGAACCTGGGACAAGGGCAAGGGATGCGACACGTTTGGCCCAGTCGGTCCGTGGCTGGTCACTGCCGATGAAGTCGCCGATCCTCAAAGCCTCGCCATGTGGCTGGATATCAATGGCAAGCGTTTCCAGGACGGCAGCACCAAGACCATGATTTTCGATGTGGCTTATCTGATTCACTACATCAGCCAATTCACCACGCTGTATCCCGGCGACTTGATTTCAACCGGCACGCCTCCCGGTGTCGGGCTTGGGCAGAAGCCGCCGCTGTACTTGAAAGCGGGTGATGTCATGCGTCTGGGCATACAGGGTCTGGGGGAACAGGAACAATCCGTCCATGCGTGGGACGCCGCCTTACTGGATTAGAAGCGTATTCGGGAAAGTACTGACTCATTTATCGTGTCGTCGGACACCTGAGCGGCATTACGATGCACTGAAAAAGTCCGGTTTCTCAATATCTTTATGGTGAAAATGCAAGGAGAGAATGGGCAAGTAGCGGTAAACACTATGCATGTGCTTCAGAAAACAGATCACTATTTTTATATAAGACTGGAGAGAGACAAATGAAAAAAAGCTTGCTGTTTAAATCAGCCATGACGCTTGTTGCCGGACTGGTGGTCAGTACTGCCCACGCGGCCTGGCCCGAAAGACCCATCACCATGATTGTGCCCTGGGGAGCAGGCGGCGGCACAGATGCCACGGCCCGCATCATTGCCGCTCAGCTTGAAAAAGAGCTTGGACAACCGGTGAACGTCGTCAATCGTACCGGCGGCAATGGTGTCGTAGGTCACTCGGCCATCGCCAAGGCCAAGCCCGACGGCTACACCCTCGGAATGCTGACCGTAGAAATAGCCATGATGAAGAAACAGGGCCTCACCACGCTGGCTCCAGCCGATTACACACCACTTGCCTTGATGAATGTCGATCCGGCGGCCGTGTCGGTCAGCGCTACGTCGCCGTACAAGACCATGGCCGAACTGGTCGACGCCATCAAGGCCAATCCCGGCAAGCTGAAGGCATCGGGAACCGGACAAGGCGGCATATGGCACATTGCCCTGGCGGGCCTGCTCAAGAATATCAATATCGATCCCAAGGCGGTGCCGTTTGTTCCGTCCAACGGTGCAGCGCCAGCCATGCTTGAATTAGCTGCAGGAGGTATAGACATCGTGCCTACTTCGCTGCCTGAGGCGAGGTCCATGATCGATGCCGGCAAGGCTCGGCCTCTTGCCGTCATGGCAGCGAAACGCGAGCCTCTGTATCCCGATGTGCCAACGTTGAAAGAATCGATAGGAAGCGACTGGGAAATTGGGGTATGGCGCGGCATTGCAGGCCCCAAGGGACTGCCTGACGACGTAACGCAAAAAATGGTGACGGCGTTAAAGAACATAAATCAAAGCAAAGAGTTCAATGAATTCATGAAGACGCGCGGCTTTGGGGTCGGCTATGCCAGCGGGGCCGATTTTGGTGCCTTCATGCAGAAGTCGGAAGCAGACTTCGGCGAGGTCATTGCCGCAATCGGCATGGCCCGCGAGCCGGCAAAGTGATCCCGTAGCATCCCCAAAAAAGGGCCGGCGAGCGAGTATTGCGCTACCCGGCGCCTCCTTTTCCTGTGAGCGACAATGAAAATCAATGATGCCCTTGTCGGCGTGGTACTCGGTATTTTCTCAATCGCCGTATTCTTGATGGCGCTTTCTTTCCCGGCAATCCCTGGCCAGAACTTTGGTGCCGGGTTGTTTCCCCGTGCCATCGCACTCGGGATGTTGGCATGTTCCGGGCTGCTGATCCTTCAGGGCATAAAGAACAGGAAAACCGATACGCCCATGATGGTGCCCGTCTGGTTGCGGGATAGGGCTTCGGTGTTCCGTTTTTTATTGATACCGACATCGCTTTTTTTCTATTTCGCCGTGGCAGAGTTTCTGGGCTTTCTCATTACGTCGGGCCTGGTGCTGCTGGTGCTTTTCCTGGCCTTCAAGGTGCGATGGCCGATCGCCATAGCCGTGGCAGTCATCGGCTCTTTCATCATTCACTTCATGTTCTACAGCATACTCATGGTGCCCTTGCCATGGGGCCTGCTTGAAACGATGGCGTGGTGACGTCATGGAATACACGAATCTTCTCGCGGCATTCAATCAGGTAACCGACCCCTTCGTCCTTGGCGTAATTTTTATTGCTGCCGTATTCGGCCTGTTTGTGGGTGCGGTACCGGGTCTGAGCGCGACGATGGCAGTGGCATTGCTGGTCCCGATCACGTTCTTCATGGATCCTGTGCCAGCCATAGCAATGATGGTGACGGCAACCGCCATGGCGATCACATCCGGCGATATCCCGGGATGCCTTCTGCGCATCCCCGGCACTCCTTCGTCCGCGGCCTATACCGACGAAGCCTTCTCGATGACAAAGAAAGGGCAGGCTGATACGGCCTTGGGCGCCAGCATTGTGTTCTCGTTTGTCGGGGGCTTGTTCGGCACCATTGTGCTTATTGCCGCTGCGCCCGCGCTGGCCGATTTTGCACTTAATTTTTCTTCCTACGAATTTTTCTGGCTGGTGGTACTTGGCCTGTCATGTGCCATTTTCATTTCTCCCGCCAGCACATTGAAGGGTTTCGTGTCGCTTTTCATCGGTTTGCTGCTGGCCTGCGTAGGCATGAATAATCCCGCGGCATACCCACGCTTCACGTTCGGCAACGAGGACCTGCTCAATGGCGTCACGCTCCTGCCCATGATGGTGGGCATGTTCGCCATATCGGAAGTCTTGCGCTATGCCACGAATTCAGAGCAGAAGCGAGTGGAAATCAAGGCCAGCGTGGGCAATATCTTCACTGGCATGTGGGGGCTGACCAAGAAGTATCCCATGTCCATCCTGCGGGGGTGCACGCTGGGCACCGCTGTGGGCGCCTTGCCTGGGGCCGGGGCCGACATCGCGGCATGGATGTCGTATGGGGTGAGCAAGCGTTTTTCGAAAGAGCCGAAAAAATTCGGCACCGGACACGTTGAGGGCATCGTCGAAGCCGGGGCTGCGAATAATTCGGCCCTTGCGGGGGCGTGGATACCCGCCTTGGTATTCGGAATTCCCGGGGACTCGATCACCGCGATAGTCATCGGAGTGCTCTACATGAAAAACATGGCGCCAGGCCCGATGATATTCACCAACAGCCCGGTTGAGATGTATTCGGTATTCCTGGTGTTCATTTTGGCGAACATCATCATGCTTCCGTTGGGATACTTGGCTGTCAAGGCAGCGAAAACAGTGCTGAATGTTCCGCGGAATATTTTGATGCCCCTGATCCTGATCTTCTGCATCGTAGGTGTCTTCGCCATCAACAACAGTATTTTCGATGTTGTCGTGATGCTGTGCGTGGGCCTGCTCGCCTACTTCATGGAAGAGAACGATTTTCCCATCGCCCCGGCGGTGCTGGGCGTGGTGCTGGGCGGCATGCTTGAAGAGAACTTCGTGTTTTCCATGATCAAGGCCGATGGCGATTTTCTGATGTTCTTCAGCCGGCCCATTGCGTGTGCCCTGGGCATTTTCACTATCTTGATCTGGGCGACGCCCGTGTTCATCAAATTCTATAAATCGTTTTACGATGCAAGGAAGGTGCAGTATGAATGACCTGAAGAACAAAGTGGTCGTCGTCACCGGCGCGTCCACGGGTATCGGTGCAGCCGTCGCACAGGAATTCGGGCGTCACGGTGCCAGCGTGGTCGTGCATTACTTTTCGTCCTCACACGCTGCAAAGGCAGTGGCTGACGGAATTGATGCCACCGGGCAGCGTGCCATAACCGTGCAGGGCGATCTGCACCACACGGCCGAGTGCGAGGGGTTGATCGCCGCCGCTGTTGCGAAATTCGGCCGTATCGACGTGCTCATCAACAATGCCGGCGCCTTGGTCAAACGGGTCCCTATTGTCCAGATGAGTGACGACGTGTTCGATGATGTCGTGAACCTGAATGTGCGGTCGGTGCTGATGTGTACCCGCTATGCCGTGCCTCATATGCCGAAAGGGTCATCCATCATCAATCTGACCAGCGTGGCCGCGCGCAATGGCGGCGGACCGGGCTCCAGCTTGTATGCCGGATCCAAGGGATTTGTCAGCACGATCACCAAGGGCCTTGCCAAGGAGCTCATTCCCAACCAAATCCGTGTCAACGCGGTCGCGCCAGGCGTCATCACGACTCCCTTTCACGAAAAATTCACGACGGCCGAGCAATTGGAGGGCATGCGCTCGTCCATACCAATGGGTAGGTTTGGCACCGCCCAAGAGTGTGTGGGGGCATTTTTATACCTCGCGTCCAACGAAATGTCAGCATATGTGACGGGCCAGATCATCGAAGTAAACGGCGGTCAGTACATGCCCTGACCTGATCCTCGCAACGGAACACCAGACAGCATTGATGTCTTGTTTCCAGGCCGCTCTTGCAGGCCATGTTCGCTTGTTAACCCCGTTCGGGAGATTTGAAGTTGATGAATGATAAGAGCACGACAGCACTAGTGGCGAGGCGGATGGGAAACGCCTTATATGGGGTACTGACGGCCGTCATGGCAATGAGCTTGTTATTGATGTTGATCCTGGTTTTTGGCAATGTCGTCATGCGTTATGTCTTCAATTCCGGAATCATGATTTCCGAAGAAGTGGCGCGCATGACTTTCGTCTGGCTGATTTTCATCGGCTCGGTCCTTGCCTTTCGCGCCAAGCAGCATCTGGCGGTCAATATGCTGATGGTGCGCTTGCCCGTGAAGCAGCAAAAAGTCATCCACATACTGCGGCAATTGCTGATACTGGCCGTGCTTTGGTTGTTGATAGACGGTGGATGGGCGCAAACCATAATCGGCCTCAGCACAGTGACGCCGGTGGCAGGTGTTCCTATTGCCGTCTTTAGCGGAGCTGTCTGGTTTTGTGCCACCGCGATGGCCTTGATGATACTTGCGGATCTCTACGTCGCCATCAGGGCGCCCGCCACTCCCGGGAATGCAAGCAAGTTCATGACGTCTTACGACTATGTCGAAGACATTTGATACCGCGCTACTGTCCAGAATCTGCATTAACCAAAACCAATAGAGTGTTATGACCGTATTTATTTTTGTGGGTACATTGCTCGGCTTCATGGCGTTTGGCATGCCCATTGCCTTTGCGCTGTTGCTCAGCGCCATCGCGCTGATGTTTCACTTGTCCTTCTTCGACGCCCAGATCCTGGCCCAGAACATGCTCACCGGCGCCGACAGTTTTGCCCTGATGGCCGTGCCTCTTTTCATGCTCGCGGGCGAGGCGATGAACGCGGGTGGCATGTCGCGCCGCATGGTCGCATTGGCCAGCGCGTTTGTTGGACATATCAAGGGCGGACTGGGCTATGTGGCCATCATGGCCAGCATCCTATTGGCAGCACTTTCGGGATCGGCTGTTGCCGATGCGGCGGCGTTGGCCGCCATGCTGGTGCCCATGCTCCGTGACCGCGGCTACGACATGAATCAGGCTACCGGCCTTATCGCGGCGGGCGGCATTATTGCTCCCATCATTCCGCCATCTATCTCTTTTATTATTTTTGGGGTTGCGGCGAATGTATCAGTGACCAAGTTGTTCATTGCCGGTATTGTCCCAGGCCTGTTGATGGGGCTTACCCTGGTTTTGGTTTGGGCGTTCATTTCGTCGCGTTCGAAAACCATACAGTCATCACCCAAAGAACCCTGGCACCTTCGCGCAAAGACATTCAAGGATGCGGGTTGGGCCTTGTTCCTGCCAGTCATCATTATTGGCGGCTTGCGTTTCGGCATCTTCACTCCCACCGAAGCGGCTGCTGTCGCCGCAGTCTACGCGCTGTTTGTCGGGATGGTGATCTACAAGGAAATCACCGTCAAGAGCTTGTATCCATTGCTGATCAATGCGGCGATGACCACGGCCATTGTCATGTTCCTGGTGGCTGCCGCATTGGTGACCTCGTACATGATTACGCTGGCCGATCTTCCGCAGGCGCTCATCGGCATGCTCGGTCCGTTGATCGATTCTCCGATGTTGCTGATGTTCAGTATTGTGATCCTGCTTACTCTCATCGGGACGGCCATGGACTTGACGCCGACCATCCTGATCCTGGCGCCGGTGCTTATGCCGGTGATCAAGCAGGCGGGAATCGACCCGACCTATTTTGGCGTGATTTTCATATTGGTGGGATGTACCGGCTTGTTGACGCCGCCGGTGGGTACTGTCCTGAACGTGGTGTGTGGCGTCGCTAAGATCAAAATGGAAGACATCATAAAAGGTGTATGGCCATATGTTTTGGCGTATACAGGGCTGATCGCAATGCTGGTTGTGTTTCCAGAAATAGTATTGGCCCCGTTGCGCTGGTTTTACTAGTACCAAATCAATTAAAAAGGGTGGAAACCATGTTGTCGTTGAAAAAATCGTTCAGTTTTAAAAATATGGTGGTCGGCTTTACCGCCGTCGCCGCCTTGGGACTTTCGGCCCAATCAGTCATGGCACAAGACATCAAGAACCGCATCATCCGTTTCGGTTACGGTCTGGCCGATGACAGCCCGACCGGTAAGGCGACGCGTCATTTCGCCGAACAGGTCGGCCGCCTCAGCGGCGGAAAAATGAATGTGAAGACCTACGGAAACGGCTCGTTGGGCTCGGACGAACAGATGCAAAATGCCTTGATCGGCGGCTCCCAGGAAATGACATTCGTGTCAACCGCTCCATTGGCAGGCATGGTGAAGGAATTCGGCGTGTTCGACTTGCCCTTCCTGTTCGACAACGAAAAGGTTGCTGATTATGTCCTGGATGGGCCCGAAGGCACGAAACTGCTTGATAAATTGACAGACAAGGGACTGATTGGTCTGCTGTACTGGGAAAACGGTTTTCGCAATATCACCAACTCGCGCCTCGCTATTAATACGGCGCAAGATCTTAATGGCATCAAGCTGCGGGTGATGCAGAACCAGGTAGCGCTGAGCGTATTCAAGGGATTGGGTGCCAACGCGATCCCAATGCCATTCACCGAGTTGTTCACGGCGCTCGAAACCAAGACCGTCGATGGCCAGGAGAATCCCTTGAGCACCATCCAGACCAGCAAATTTTACGAAGTCCAGCCTTACCTGACGATTTCCAACCATGTCTATACACCGTTCGTTTTGCTGGCTTCGAAGAAGTGGTGGGACGGCTTGTCGGCCGATGAGCAGGGCGTGCTTCGCCAGGCAGCCAAGGAATCCCAGGCGTTCCAACGCAAAATCAGCCGTGAAGCTGCCATTGCCGCTCTCACTTACTTGAAGGAAAAGGGCGTGAAAGTATCCGAGTTCTCATCGGAAGAAAAGGAAAAGATACGCAAAGACCTTACTCCGATTCTTGCCGACTTGAAGGTCAAGATCGGAGCGCCGACCGTGGACGCCATCATGGCCGAAGCCAAGAAAGCGCAGGCGCTGTAATTCTCATCAACTATTTTTAAATCTACTCAAGGGGAATGTTGTCATGACAACACCTGGCAGTGCTCGGCTGCGTAGTCGCCGGTGGTTCGATAATCCGTCGGATCCCGGGATGACGGCCCTGTACCTCGAACGCTATATGAATTACGGAATCACCCGGGAAGAACTGCAATCGGGCAAGCCCATTATCGGGATTGCCCAAACTGGATCAGACTTATCTCCCTGCAATCGCCACCATATAGAACTGGCATCCCGGGTTCGGGACGGCATACGGGACATGGGCGGCATTCCTCTTGAGTTTCCCGTTCATCCTATCCAGGAAACCGGCAAGCGTCCGACCGCGGCGCTGGACAGAAACCTGGCCTACCTGGGCCTGGTGGAGGTCCTGCATGGCTACCCCCTGGATGGTGTCGTGCTGACGACCGGTTGCGACAAGACGACGCCCGCCTGCCTGATGGCGGCGGCCACCGTCAATATACCGGCCATCGTTCTATCGGGCGGACCGATGCTGGACGGTTGGTGGAAAGGAAAGCTGGCCGGATCCGGAACCGTGGTCTGGGATGCGCGCAAGCGCTTCTCGGCCGGTGAAATCGATTATGACGAATTCATGAATAACGTCGCATCGTCTGCGCCTTCTGTTGGGCACTGCAATACGATGGGCACCGCGCTGTCCATGAATTCACTGGCGGAAGTGCTGGGCATGTCCTTGCCAGGTTGCGCGGCGATACCTGGGCCTTATCGCGAGCGTGGCTGGATGTCCTATGAGACCGGTCGCCGTATTGTCGGCATGGTGCACGAAAATTTGCGTCCGTCGGACATCATGACCAAGGAAGCGTTCGAGAATGCCGTGGTCGCCGCGGCGGCGCTGGGCGCCTCCTCGAACTGTCCCATCCACATGATTGCCATTGCGCGTCACATGGGCGTGGACCATACGCTAGACGACTGGCAGCGCCTGGGACCCAAAATTCCCTTGCTGGTCGACTGCCAGCCGGCCGGGCGTTACCTTGGCGAGGCCTTTCACCGCGCCGGCGGCGTTCCCGCTGTCATGAGGGAACTGCTATTGGCGGGCAAGCTGAACGGCGCTGCCCTTACGGTGACCGGCAAATCCATACAGGAGAACCTGCAGGGCGTTCAGGAACCCGACCGCGACGTCATTCGCGAATATCAAAGCCCCCTATTAGACGACGCAGGGTATATCGTGCTCAGCGGCAATCTGTTTGATAGCGCTGTCATCAAGATCAGCGTCATCGATGTGGAGTTTCGGGCGCGCTTCTTATCGGATCCCGCGCATCCCAACGTTGTCGATTTGAAGGCGGTCGTCTTTGAGGGTCCCGAAGACTATCATGACCGGATCGAAAATCCGGACCTCGGCGTCGACGAAATGACGTTGCTGGTTATCCGCAATTGCGGGCCTATCGGCTACCCGGGAGGGGCTGAAGTGGTAAACATGCAGCCTCCGGCGTCGTTGATTTCCAGGGGTATTGAAACCTTGCCCACTATGGGTGACGGTCGGCAAAGTGGCACATCGGCCAGTCCGTCCATCCTCAACGTGACACCCGAGGCGGCAATCGGCGGCGGTCTCGCCCTGCTCAACACCGGCGACATGATCCGTATCGACTTGAACAACTGCCGCGTGGACCTGCTGGTGTCCGACGAGGAGCTGGCAACAAGAAGGGCAGCCTGGGTGAAACCGAAATTGGTGAACCAGACGCCTTGGGAAGAAATGTATCGGGGCATGGTCGGGCAGCACGCTACCGGTGCCTGCCTGGAACCGGCAACGCAATACCTGGACATCGTCCAGCAACGGGGTGAGTCGAGAAACAATCATTGATGCACTGAAGCGAGCCTGGCCGCCAGGCTCGCTGCCAAATCTTTCCTAAGGATAGGTGTACTATTTCAGACTCCAGGAAGCGTGTTTCAATCGTTCCGGGCAACGCGCCATCGAGGGGTTCTGTATGGATGTCGACGCGCTATTATTAGCTCGTATCCAATTTGGCTTTACGATTTCGTTCCACATTCTGTTTCCTGCCATCACGATAGGTCTTGCCAGCTACCTGGCAGTACTGGAGGCGTGTTGGCTCAAGACGCAAAATACCGTATATCGCGACCTCTACCAGTTCTGGATCAGGATCTTCGCGGTAAATTTCGGCATGGGCGTGGTGTCGGGGCTGGTCATGGCATACCAGTTCGGCACCAACTGGAGCTATTTTTCGGATTTTGCGGGAGGCGTAACCGGGCCGCTGCTTGCCTATGAAGTCCTGACCGCTTTTTTCCTGGAGGCAGGTTTCCTGGGTGTAATGCTCTTCGGATGGTCCCGTGTCGGCCCAGGCTTGCATTTCCTGTCCACCATCATGGTTGCGCTAGGTACCTTGATATCCGCGACATGGATACTGGCTTCCAATAGCTGGATGCACACGCCGGCTGGCTATGAGATCATCAACGGACGCGTCGTGCCTGTCGACTGGCTGGCCGTTATTTTCAATCCCTCGTTCCCTTACCGTCTCGCCCATATGGGTGTGGCTGCTTTTTTGGCGACCGCCCTGATGGTGGGGGCGTCGGCCAGTTGGCATCTGCTGCGCAATAACGACAACCAGGCCATCCGCAAGATGTTGTCCATGGCCATGTGGATGATTCTTGTCGTGGCGCCGCTGCAAGCCGTCATTGGAGACTTTCACGGCCTGAATACGCTCAAGCACCAGCCCGCCAAGATTGCGGCAATTGAAGGGCATTGGGAAAATGGGCCGAGCGAAGAGGGTGTCCCGCTGACCCTGTTCGGCTGGCCCGATATGGAACAGGAAAAGAATCACTTTGCCGTGGAAGTTCCCCACCTTGGCAGTTTAATATTGACTCACAGCTGGACCGGCCAGTTCGCCGGCCTCAAAGAGTTCGCTAAAAACGATAGGCCCAATGCACTGGTTGTGTTCTGGACCTTCCGCATCATGGTCGGGCTGGGCATATTAATGATAGCGCTTGCCTTATGGGCCTTCGCAGCCCGCATGCGCGGTCGACTATACCAGTCCAGGGCGCTATGGCGGTACTCACTGTACATGGGGTCCAGTGGTCTTGTCGCCATACTGGCAGGCTGGTTTACGACCGAAATAGGGCGCCAGCCATGGATCGTCTACAACGTGATGCGTACGGCCGATGCAGTCACACCGCATGGGGCGCTTGAAGTGGGGATTACCCTGGCTCTATTCGTTGTCGTCTACTTCGTTCTATTTGGTGCGGGTACGCTATACATACTGGCATTGATACGCAAGGGGCCCGTCTTGAACGCTATGGAAGCACCACCGGAAGGTGGGCCGGGCGAACATAACACGCCGAGTCGGCCGATGTCGGCGGCACCGGACGCCGACGAATCCCGTGCGCAGGTCAGCATGAATCGAGGGTAGAACCATGGGTATCGATCTGGCTCTTATATGGGCAATTATCATTCTGTTCGGCATCCTCATGTATGTCGTGATGGACGGCTTCGATCTTGGTATCGGAATACTGTACCTGTTCGTCACGGGTAAGGAAGATCGCGATGTCATGATGAATACGGTCGCTCCAGTGTGGGACGGTAATGAAACTTGGTTGGTGCTTGGCGGCGCTGGACTGCTGGCGGCATTTCCATTGGCTTACTCTGTAATCCTCAGCGCCTTCATGCTGCCGCTCATATTCATGTTGCTCGGACTCATATTTCGTGGTGTCGCCTTCGAGTTTCGCTTCAAGGCGCCGGCGCATCGGCGCCATCTTTGGGACAAGGCGTTCATCTGCGGTTCCATCGCGGCTACGTTTTTCCAGGGCGTGACGCTGGGCGCCTATATCCATGGCATCAACGTTGTGAATCGCTCTTATGCAGGGGGCGCGTTGGACTGGCTTAGTTCTTTTTCGATTTTTACGGGACTGGGTCTGATCGTGGCATACGCTCTGTTGGGGTGCACCTGGCTCATCCTCAAGACACAAGGTCCTCTGCAGGACCGCATGTTGCAGTTGGCAAGGCCACTGACGCTGGCGTTGCTCGCCGTCATCGTCGCGCTGAGCATCTGGACGCCTCTCACGCATAGCGACATTGCGCAAAGATGGTTCAGCCTGCCGAACCTGTTCTGGTTCGCACCCGTGCCTTTGCTGGTGCTACTGGCGGTCTACTTTCTTTTGCGGTCTCTGAACAACCGCCCTCACGCAGCCCCCTTTCTGCTGACACTGGCCCTGGTATTTCTGGGGTATAGCGGCCTGGGGATCAGCGTGTGGCCCAATATCATTCCGCCCGATATCAGCATTTGGGATGCTTCCGGCCCTCTGCAGAGCCAGGGTTTCACGCTGGTAGGCGCCTTGCTTATCGTGCCGCTTATACTGATGTATACCGCTTGGTCCTATTACGTATTCAGGGGTAAGGTGACGGCACAGGATGGCTACCATTGATGCCGGAAAACGACATCAAGGCAGCGCGGCCGTCGTGGCTTAAACGCGTAGCCTGGCTGGTGGGAATCTGGGCCGCGAGTATCGCCGTCCTGGCGCTCGCCGCCTATTTGCTGCGTATCGTGATGGAGACCGCCGGGATGACGGCAGGCACTTCTTGATGAAGGTCATTGGATCGCGTGGGGGGATATGGTACCGTCTTGCGATTAGCAATTTATTACCACCGCTGTCGACCATGCTGTCTACGAAGCGGACTCGGACAGACCAAGGATCAAAGCATGCAACAAATGGAAAACACCGCTATTGCGCTGGCTCAGCCGCAAGATATCTCTACGGAGGTTCTTATCGAAAAGTATGCCAAGGGTGGTGAAACCAGCATTACCGAGGTGCGCAGCCGAGTGGCCAATGCGCTGGCCCAGGTCGAAGAACCGAAGCAGCGCAAGAAGTATGCCGAAGAATTTCTATGGGCGATGCAGCATGGCTTTATTCCGGCGGGCCGCGTCAACAGCGCAGCCGGTACTGATCTGCAAAGCACGCTGATCAATTGTTTCGTGCAGCCCGTAGGCGACTCCATCACCGAACGGGTCGACGGCAAGCCTGGCATTTATACGGCGTTGGCCCAGGCAGCCGAAACCATGCGGCGGGGCGGTGGCGTGGGTTACAACTTTTCAGCAATCCGGCCTCGTGGTGCAATGGTAAAAGGCACGGGCAGCAGCGCTTCCGGTCCGATTTCCTACATGAGAGTCTTCGATCGCTCATGCGAAACCGTCGAATCCGCCGGTGCCCGCCGTGGTGCCCAGATGGCGGTCATCAATGTGACGCATCCCGATGTCATGGAATTCATCACGGCCAAGCAAGAGCGTGGTCAATTGAACAACTTCAACGTATCCGTCGGCGTCACCGACGCCTTCATGCAGGCGGTCGAAGCCGACGCATCGTTCGAGCTCACTCACGCCAACGAACCGAATGTCGACCTGAAAAGCAGCGGGGCTTACCTTCGCGACGATGGGCTATGGGTCTATCGCAAGGTGCAGGCGCGCGAAGTGTGGGATCTGATCATGCAAAGCACCTACGCGGCGGCGGAGCCAGGTGTACTGTATCTTGATCGCATCAACGCCGAAAACAATCTTTCCTATTGCGAGACCATTGAAGCCACCAATCCTTGCGGCGAGCAACCCTTGCCCGATTACGGCTGCTGCTGCCTGGGAAGCCTGAATCTGACGGCGTATGTGACCGCGCCATTCACGGCCAATGCCGCGTTTGATTTCAAGCAGATGCGCAAAGCAACGAAGCTTGCTGTTCGCATGCTCGACAATGTGCTCATTGCCACCAAATGGCCGCTCGACGAACAAAAGCGCGAGGCCGATGCCAAGCGTCGGCTGGGTCTAGGTTTTACGGGCCTGGGCGACACGCTTATCATGCTGGGCGTGCGTTACGACACCGATCAGGGTCGTGAGCTCGCGGCCGACATGGCTCGCGAAATGCGCGACGCTGCCTACGAAGCGTCCATCGATCTGGCCAAAGAGCGGGGCGCGTTCCCCTTGCTCGATACCGAAAAGTACTTGCAAGGCGGTTTCGCGTCGCGTCTGCCCGCCGACATCCAGGATGCGATCCGTGTGCATGGCATACGCAACTCCCACCTTACCTCCATTGCCCCTACAGGCACCATTTCCCTGGCGTTCGCCGATAACGCCTCCAATGGTATCGAGCCGGCTTTTTCGTGGTTCTACAACCGCATGAAGCGTATGGCCGACGGCAGCAAAAAAGACTATACGGTCGAGGATCACGCTTACCGCATCTACCGGGCGCTGGGCGGCGATGTCAACAAGCTCCCAGAGGCATTTGTCTCTGCGCTGGAAATCTCGGCCATCGACCACATGCTTATGGTTGCTGCTGTGGCTCCGTATGTCGACGCTGCGATTTCAAAGACGGTCAACGTACCAGCCGATTATCCCTACGACGAATTTAAGAATCTCTATCTCCAGGCCTGGCACCGAGGCCTCAAAGGCATCACCACCTATCGGCCGAACAGTATTCTTGGGGCCGTGTTGTCGGTCGGGGCGGCAGCCGAAGCCAGCAATCCACAGCCCATCACGTTGTCAGAGCAGGACAAGCGCCTGGTGCTCACCGAAGTCGCCATGTCGCCGCCGCTCGCGTCCTTGCGCTGGCCGTCTCGCCCGGGACTGCCAGCCGGTGCTTCCGGGTGGGTCAGCGAGACCATCCATACGCCGCAGGGCGAATTTGCAGTCGTGGTGGCCGATCAGGCTAATGTCCCCTTCGAGGTTTGGGTATTGGGTGGGCAGCCGCCGCGGGGTTTGGACGCCATTGCCAAGACGCTTTCCACCGATATGCGGGCCAACGATAGAGGCTGGCTGCGCAAGAAGCTGTCCGTGTTGTCCAGCGCCTACGGCGACGGCTTCCAGATGCCCATGCCGCCAAGTGGCGAGCTGGTGCAGGTACCCAGCGCCACGGCAGCGCTGGCCAGGCTTGTGGCATGGCGTTACGACAGTTTGGGCGCACTTGCCGCCCAGGAAAATGATCCAAGCCCGGTGCTGAATGCGCTTTTTGCACCGCATGAGCCAAAAACCGGCACCGACGGAACATTGGCGTGGGTAGCCGATGTACGTAATCCCTCCACGCAGGATGACTTCGTGCTGATGCTCAAGGAGCTGCAGATGCCCGACGGCAGCCGGCGTCCCTACAGCATGTGGCTGACCGGTGCTCATCCACGTGCCCTCGATGGCTTATGCAAACTGCTCAGCCTCGACATGCGCGTGGTGGACCCGGCCTGGATCGGCATGAAGCTGCGCAAGCTCCTGAATTATGCCGAGCCTCGCGGCGACTTCCTGGCGCGCGTGCCTGGAAGCGAAAGACAAGCAAATTATCCGTCGACGGTCGCCTATGTGGCGCAATTGGTCATTCATCGGTATGCCATGCTTGGCATTCTGACGGAAGAGGGCATGCCCATCAACGCCATGGGTGTCGTGGCCGACGAGCCCGCGCAGCGCTCGTCGTTGAATGCGGCAATGATAGGTGCTACATGCAACGAGTGTGGCAACCACACGGTAATCAAGAAGGACGGTTGCGACTTCTGCACGGCTTGCGGCGCGATCGGCAGTTGCGGCTAGCGTCTTTTGTCGGCAATGAGTTGTGTACTGCGGTGCTTCAGTGTCTTGCCGTCGTACACGTACATGTCTACCTTGTCGGGGGTATGCGCGCTGGGGGTCAGCATGGTCAGCTTGCGCCCCTTTGCTGTGACCTTGATCTGATCATTGCACGACCCGAACTCAGGCGAAACCTTGTAGCCGGATTTTTCAAGTACTACCCAGCGGTACGTGTATGGACAGGCATTACTTCCTGTATTGATTGAAACGAGCGCTGCATGGGAATTCGGTGTGCTGAACGCATAAGTGATGTTCAGGATGCCTTGCACCATCGGATCAATATCAGTATTGTCGATTTGCAGGCGTGACTCATACACGTACTCGTTATTGGCGACGTGCAGGTTTCCGTAGGGTGTTGGCAATTGGGTCCGTGAGGGACTGGTGGGCCATAGCGTCGGCGTCGCCAACGCAGCGTGGCCGACTAACGCGGTCAGCACGCCGGCCAGTATTTTTAAGGCGGGAGCAGGCATGATGGGACTCATAGTGGAAAACGGGTACACGCTTTTTCAAGGCCCGGATAACGGCGGCCGTGGCACTCGTACCGCATCAAAAAAGTTTATGACGCAAGTTACAATTTCGCGGACAAATACCACGTTTTGTAAGCCCTATTACATTTCATTTTAGGCAATCTTGCAAGTTTTATTCGCTTTTTGCATGGATAGGGCCATCCGGAGTATTGATTAGGATGTCGTAATCATTAAATAGACCACAGCGCAGGCCATCAGGGCAAAGTAGACGACAGCGCCGGCGGCCAGGCATTTCAGAATATTCTGAAATTGGTGTCCGAAGCTGGGTTTGCCCGCGCTTTGACGGGCTCGTGTGTTCCACCACCAGGTTGCTGTGGCCGCCAGGATACTCAACAGGATAATTGTGGTTTTCATACACGCATCTTAGGTGACATGGGTGCGCGATGGGGTTTAGTGAACCTTGGTCTCGTTGCTCCGCTTAAGCAGCTCGACTAGTTTTTGCTTCAACCCGGTGGAAAATATGGGAACCAGCAGCAGGGCGCCTTCAGCATCCACCACTGACTTGATCTCAATGGACTGCTTGGTGAAAGCAGTGGTGTTGCGCGCATTCCTTTCATAGGCCTGCACCAGTTTATTGGCGGCGGCTTGCGCCTGGAAAATTACCGCTTCGGGTTGGGCTGCGGCCTGGCCGGTGTAATGTTCAATGAGACGCTCCATGTCGTCCAGGAACAGGCTTAGCGCGAAGCTTCCGCGACAGTCGGCGCGTTCATAGCCCCATTGCTTTGTAGTCATGTGGACTCCGGTAATGGACCGCGCATGCGGCTTGGTATGCGTCGTTTTCAGTTGATGGAGCGGGATGCCTGTTGCTGGGCTTGCGATTCTATGATCAGCTGTTCCAGGTGGGGCGATGTATGCAGAGCCAGGACTGGCGCTGTATCGGGGTCGGTCTCGTCGCTTTCCAGGTGCAGCTCGATGCTTTGACCTTCAAATGCATCGGGATTGGCCTGTATCTGGACATACTGGGTAAGCAGGCGGTCTACCGCCTTTTGCGCTTCGTACAGTTGTATGGCCAACGACGACTGGGCATGCAAGGTAAATTGCTGCTCGATGGTCTTGGCCAGGTCCCAGCTGAAAAACATCAGTGCCTTGGCGCCGTGGCATTCAGGATGGAGAAAGCCCCAGGATTCAATCGGTGTCGTATTCAAATTACAAATCTTCAAAGTTAAAGTGGCCAGTGCGCGCCTTGGCGTTCACCAACTTGCCGGACGACTTCATTTTATCTGGCTTTTCGACTGCGTGTATTGGGCAGACATAGGCGCCAGAGGGCATTGAGGGGCGATTGTCCTTTGTGCGGGACGGTGAAAGCTGTTTGGAGACACTACTGCTGACCGCAGCACAGAAGTATCATGGAAGTCAGGCTGGCGGCCCGGAGACCGCCAGTGGAATTCGACGTGAGGGCCGGTTGGCTTTCTGTGCCGCGACATAAGCGCATTGAAGAATGTTAATCTCCGTTGTACTTCCGTTTCGAGGTTAAATTTTATGCAGCCCATGTACGGCGCTGACGCTGGCGTATTGGAAATCGAAAAAGCAGCAATTGAACAGCTCGCCCCTGCAGTCCAGGAACTCAGCTACGTTGCATCAAGCGAACTGCCCACTCCCTGGGCCACGTTCGGCATTCATGTGTTCGTCGAGGCCGCCACCGGGAAAGAGCATCTTATGTTGACATTGGGCGACGTCAATAATGGCGAGCCAGTGCTGGCCCGCGTTCATTCAGAATGCTTGACGGGTGATGCCTTGTTCAGCCAGCGTTGCGATTGTGGCGCCCAACTTGAAACTGCAATCAAGGCCATCGCTACGGAAGGACGTGGGGCCTTGCTATATATGCGGCAGGAAGGTCGCGGCATCGGCCTCGTGAACAAAATCCGTGCGTATCAATTGCAGGATGCGGGCGCCGACACGGTCGAGGCGAACGAGCAATTGGGTTTTCCGGCCGATATGCGCCGATACGACTTGTGCAAGCCCATGCTGGATCACTTCGGCATTGCCTCGTTGCGGCTGATGACGAATAACCCTCGCAAGGTGAGCACACTTGAAAGTCTTGGCGTGCCTGTGGTCGAGCGCATACCCATTCAGGTAAATCGCAATCCCTTCAATGAGAACTACCTCAGTACCAAGGCGGCCAAGCTGGGACATTGGCTTAAAGAGCACCTTTGACCCATAAGGCCGGAAGCGGGCGTCAGAGTTCCGACATAAAGCGCATCCTGAAGCGACGGCCCTTTATATTGCCGTTGCTCAGCTTATCGTAGGCTTCCTGGGCAATATGTCTGTCCAGCGCAACGAAGCTTACAAATTCCAGGATGTTGATCTTCCCGATCTGGTCGGCTGCGAAGCCGGCGTCCTTGGTCAGCGCGCCCAGCAAATCCCCGGGTCGCAACTTGTCTTTCTTTCCGCCCTGCACGCAAAGCGTGATCATTGGAGGATTGAGCCGACCACCCGGCGCAGGCTTCAGTGTCTTGGGGTTCACCCATATCAGCGGCTGGCCCTGGTATTTTTCAATTTGGTTGGCCCAGCGCATTTCATCGGGTGAACACAGGCTGAGCGCCAGGCCCTTGGCCCCCGCGCGACCGCTGCGCCCGATACGATGGATGTGGACTTCCGCATCCGGCGTTACGTCGACGTTGATGACGGCATCCAGCGTCTGGATATCCAGCCCCCGCGCTGCCACGTCGGTCGCCACCAGCACAGAGCAGCTTCGATTCGAGAACTGTACCAGCACATCTTCACGTTCACGCTGCTCCAGGTCGCCGTGCAGGGACAAGGCACTGAACCCCCGCGACTCCAGATAGGTGACCAGCTCGCGACATTGCGCCTTGGTATTGCAGAACGCCAGCGTCGACACAGGGCGGAAATGTTCAAGTAGCTGGCCGACCACAGCAAGCCGGCGATCGGCATCGATCTCATAGAAAATCTGCTCGATATGGCTGGCATCATGCACGGATTCCACTTTCACTTCGGCCGGCTTTTTAAGGAAACGCGCACTGGCCTTGCGGATGTCGTCGGCATAAGTGGCCGAGAAAAGCAGCGTCTGACGCTGGGTCGGGCACGCGCTGACAATGTGATTGACGTCGTCGTAGAAACCCATGTCCAGCATGCGATCGGCCTCGTCGAGTACCAGCGTCTTTATGCGGGACAAGTCGACCGTACTCCGGTCGATGTGGTCCATCAGCCTGCCTGGCGTCGCAACAATGATGTGGGCGCCAAACTTGAGCGATTCAACTTGCGGACGTATGGGCGTGCCGCCGCATAGCGTGATGATCTTGGTATTGCTCAACGCACGCGCCAGGCGACGCAGTTCATTGGCGACCTGCTCGGCGAGTTCGCGCGTGGGACACAGAACCAATGCTTGAGTCGCTGACAAGGCGACATTCAGGGAATGGACGATGCCAAGGCCGAATGCCGCGGTCTTGCCGCTGCCGGTCTTGGCCTGCGCAATGAGATCGCGTCCTTCGACGATGAGCGGAAGGCCCTGCGCCTGGATAGGCGTCATGGCTTGATAGCCAAGGTTATCGAGATTGTCGAGTATGGCGCGCGAGAGCGGGAGGGAAGAAAAAGAGAGGGGGGTCACAATAGGCAGGCATTTCAGTGCGTCCCGGCCCCGAGCCAGGATTGGGTCGGGGTCGGGATGTCTGGCCTGATTGTAGCCCGTGATTGACATTGGGCTGTCGCTGCCCGGGCAAACGCACGAGGGCAGGTTCAAGGCGTGATGACCGTCAGGCGGCCATTTCAGCCGTGCTGGGGTCAAATGATTTGGTAGCCAGGACCTTGATACATTTATCAGCCGTCTGCAATGCGTTCGTGCGGCTCTCGGCGCCCATGTCAGTGCCCTCGGCTCGCACGACCCGCACGTCGGTGATGCCGAAGAAGCCGAATATCGTCTTCAGGTAGCTTTCCTGGTGCTCCATGGCGCGGCCGGCTTCGCTGGTGGAGTAGATGCCGCCGCGGCTGAGCGCTGCGATGACCGTCTTGCCTTTGGCCAGCCCTTCCGGACCATTTGCGGTGTAGGTGAATGTACGGCCAGCCTGAGCCAGCCGATCGATCCAGGATTTGAGCTGGCTGGGAATCGAAAAATTATACAGAGGCGAGCCGACCACAATCACATCGGCAGCCAGGAATTGCGATACCAGCTTTTCCGATAATTCATTCTCCTGACGCTGCGCTTCGGTCGGCGTTGCGCCGGATGGGGGAAGGCGGAAACCCATGGCGTCTTGTGAGAAGTGACTGGGTGTATCGGCTGCGAGATCCAGGTATTCGACCTGGGTGTTGGGGTGGTCGGCCATCCATTGGGACACGATGTCTTTGGTGAGTTTGCGCGACACCGAGTTGGCGCCGTTGATGCTTGAATCGACATGTAGAAGTTTCATGAATTTGCTCCAGATTGGTTTAATAACAATGCATGGATCCATTGTGCATTAGCATCTGTTTATTGATAAGACTGTAAAAATGCAATAGATTGTCCTGAAATCAAGCCTAGTGGATATGCGATGCAAGATCTGAACGATATGATGTACTTTGCGGAGGTGGTGAATCAGGGAGGGTTTGCCGCTGCGGGACGGGCGCTGGGCGTGCCCAAATCGCGTTTATCGCGTCGCGTCGCCGCGCTTGAAGACGAATTGGGGGTAAGACTGCTCCAGCGCACGACGCGAAAGATTTCCCTGACGACAGTGGGCCAGTTGTATTACCGTCATTGTGCCTCGATGCGCGAAGAAGCCCTGGCAGCCGAAGCCGCTGTCGCGCAGGTCCAGTCAGGGCCGCGAGGGCTTATCCGGGTGGTGTGCCCTGTGACGCTTGCACAGAACGCGGTAGGGCCCATTTTGTCCGACTATCTCTTAACGTACCCCGAGGTCCACGTGCACATGCGCGTCAGCAATCATGTTGTGGATCTGATCGAAGAGGGCGTAGACGTGGCGCTGAGGGTTCGCGTGTCATTGGCCGATAGTGGCAGCGCCGTGATCAAGCATCTGGGGCTGAGTCACACGTTTCTTGTCGCCAGCCCAACACAGCTCCAGCGTCAGATTACGCCGGCAGATCCCAGTGATCTCTCGCTGCTGGATTCGGTGTCCATGTCGGTCAGTGATGGACGTGCCACTTGGCAGTTATTCGGGCCTAATGGTGCACAGTATGCCGTGTCGCACAGACCGGTATTTGTCGCCGATGACCTTTTCACCTTGAAGTTCGCGGTGCTCGGGGGCGTAGGCATGGGGGTTTTGCCCGACTATATGTGCCGCGACGAGATTGCGGACGGTCGGCTGGTCCATGTCCTGCCCGACTGGGCGCCCCAGCCGGGCATTGTTCACGCTGTGTTCGCATCGCGCCGGGGACTCGTGCCGGCAGTACGCTCATTCCTGGACTTTCTCGGCGAACGTCTGGCCCAGCAAACACCTTCTCATATTGCGTAACGCAAGATGCGGGGCGACGCCAGGCGTGACTGATCATCATGCAAGCAGCCGCCGCATCCAGTCCAGCAGCACAGTGGGAAGCAATTCCGGCTTGGGCAGCAATGCATACTGGCGCGGCCCGAATACAGCCGGCAGATAGCTTGCGGCTTGTCTATCTATAGTCAGGCAGAACGGGAAGATGCCCTGCAGTTTTGCTTCGTTGACGGCCTGCCGCATATCCTCCACGCCGTATCGTCCATCATACTCATCAGCATCATTGGGCTTGCCATCCGACAGCAGCATCAAGAGCCGATGCTGGGACGGTTGCTTCATGAGCAGCATGCTCGCATGGCGCAGGGCGGCACCTGTACGTGTATAGCGCTCAGGCTCCAGCGCGGCGATGCGCTGGGCAATCTGCATATCGTAGCGTTCCTCAAAGCCCTTGATGGCGCTGACTGTAACGCCCTGCGGGCCTTCGCCTGAAAATGCCTGGACGGAGTAGGGTTCGTTCAGGCCTTCCAGCGCGGCGCATACCAGCAACAAGGCCTCGCGCTCCACGTCGATGACGCGTTGCGTGGACGACAGCCACGAGTCGGTGGATCCACTGATATCGATCAACAGCATGATGGCCATATCCCGCTTGCCTGGCCGCTGGCTTTCGTAGAGACCCTGGGGCATGGCAATTCCCGCGTGCCTGTCCGCGAGCGCTTCGGTATACGCGGCCAAGTCTATGCTGTCGCCTTCGAGCTGTTTGCGCAGTCGTACGCGTTCGGGACGCAGCATCTCGAAGCGCCGCCGTATGACGGCCAGCATGCCTTGATGCTTGTCGAGTGTTTCCTTCACCCATTCCAGGGCGCCGAATCCAGGTGTCAATAAATGCACAGTTACCCCTGGATCACGGTAAGCATTGATCCGGCAGTCCCATTCGGGATAGCGTAATTGCATCGAGGTGGCGTCGGCGGCGTTTTCGCCTTGCTGTCCCGCGTGGGCCTGGGGCGGATCGTCTGACAACAGGACGTCCTTCGGACTTCCCGGTGTTGATACCAGCCGTGCTTCCGCCAGCTCCGACAATGAATCGGCAAACTCCTCCGGAGGCGTCTGATCGTCCTGGTCCGTGGGCCGTTGCATCCCCATGGGATCTTCCGCGTGCTCGTTCGGCGGGGATGGCTGAACCATCCATGCTCCCTGTTCGTCGTCGTCCTCATCTTCAATTGCATCGCGGACCTTGGGCCGGCGAAGCAACCTGGCACTACGGAGCTTTTGCGTATCGTCTCGATCCGAGGCGCCGCCAGCCGCGTTGAACTCCCCTGCACCGGGGGCGTCCGACTGGATATCGCCAGTCCAGCGGTCTTTGTATACCGCCGTCTTGCCCCATTTCGGCGACAAGATGTCGATAGCGGCAAGGCGCAGCGCCAGTTCCCGGCCCCGGTCAATGACTGCGGTGGCCGCCATGCAACCGGCCAGTTCGGCTGGCGGTGTGGCGCATGGGCTCTCGAGTATGGAGCGCAACAACCGTTCAAGCGGATGATAAAGAGGCGAGATGGTGGTCAAGGGCGGCCGGGCGCCCAATGCCTTGCGACGCAGCGCATCAATGGCGGGTTCCAGGCCGGGCAGCATGGCAATCAGGGCCTGATCGCTAGCGCAGGCTTCGACGATCAGACAGGTATCACGCTCCAGGGACGAGGGCAGGCTTGCGATCATGCGCGCGTTACCGCGAAACGCGCGCATGGCCTGTTGCAGGGCCATCGTCCTGAATTGTTCCAGACTCGCATCATAATCACTACTCTGGACGTCTGCCGGCAACCATAGAGAATGTCCGTCGGTTGATGGCAACGCCTGGTTCGGCGAAGGCAGGTCATTACGTCGGAACATTCTGGCCAGCAGGGTGCGCGCAGCTGGCGCCTGTGCGGTACGCAGGGGGTAGTGAATGCCGAATACGGCGCCGATCAACAAGTCCACGCGATCGGCAACTTCGGCAAGCTGTACGATTTTTGGCGTATTCGACGTGTCCTGGTGGCGCCTCCACACTTGCCGTGCGAATATCGTTGCATGGCGTGCCGCATCGGTGATGACATCTTCGGCTTCCGCCATAAACTGCCTCCGTGCTGGCTTAGACGAACGTCAGGTCGACCAGATCGCGCATGGCTCCTGCCAGGGACACATCGTCCGATAGCGGTGCCACCAAACCCACGTAGCAGGCCTGTCGCAAGGGAATGCCTCCGGCGATAAGCTTGGCGGTCGCCACCAGGAGCCGTGTGCTGGGCACCTCAACGAGCCCCCTGTCATGCAAGCCGCGGAGCTTATGGGCCAATGTGACCAGCGCGTGCGCCGTTGCGGTATCGGTTCCGCCTTCACGCAGCACAATGGCAATTTCGCGGTCTGTCGGCGGGAACTCGAAATCCAGCGCGACGAACCTTTGCCGGGTACTGGGCTTCATGTCTTTCAACATGCGTTGATATCCGGGGTTATAGGACACGACAAGCTGGAAACCTGGATCGGCGTGGATGAGCTCGCCCGTTTTCTCCAGGGATAAGGTGCGGCGGTGGTCTGTTAGCGAGTGCAGGACAACGACGGTATCCTGACGTGCCTCGATCACCTCGTCCAGATAGCAGATGGCGCCCTGGCGCGCGGCGCTGGCCAGCGGTCCGTCCTGCCATGCCATGTGGTCGTGATGGATAAGAAAACGGCCAACGAGGTCGCTGGCGGTCAGGTCGTCGTGGCAGGACACGGTGACAAGCGGCCGGCCCAGTCGCCAGGCCATATGTTCCACGAAACGCGTCTTGCCGCAGCCTGTCGGCCCTTTGAGCATTACCGCCAACTGATTGGCATGGCATTGTTCAAATACGGCAATCTCGTTGCCGGAGGGCATGTAGAACGGTTGTGACGCATGCTCCGGCATCGGCGGCGTCAACGGATCTGCCAACGACGCGGTGTCCTCACGGGTAAAGGAAGCACCGAGGCCGATGAAGCTGTTGCGATGTCCCGGTTCATTCAACTAGTTGACCCTCGTGCTGGTCGCCGGCGAGGCGTGCAACGGTGAACCTATTGTCGTATCCGCTGTACGGGAGCCGGGGATATGGCGGAAGAAGTCATAGATGAACAGGCCCACGCCGACGGCGAACAAGGATGCGCACGCGATTAGCATGACGAAGTGGATCTGGATTTTTAACTGCACATCGAGGTAGCCTATGCCCAGCACCCGCTCGAGATAGACCTGTCCGATGCCGGCAGTGGCAAATGACAGGGTCATGCCGAACATGCCGCTGACCTGCAGCCAGAATGCCCAATAGCCGACGCTGGTGCCGCGCTCGTTGGGTGTGCGCATCATGGAGGGCATGGCGTAGGAAATCATGGCCATGACGACCATCGCATAGGCACCATAGAATGCGGCATGTCCATGCATTGCGGTAATAAGCGTGCCATGAGTCCATTTGTTGATATCAGGAAAGGTATGCGCCAGGCCAAGAAGGCCTGCGCCGAACAAGCCGAAAATGGCACTGCCCAACGTCCAGTGCAAAGCCAGGTTGTTGGGATGGTTGACGCCGGAGCGCCGCATGGCGGCATAGGCATACATGGCCATGCCCAGCAGTGACAAGGGTTCCAGCGCACTGAAAAAGCCGCCCAGGGGAAGCCAATAGGTAGGTACACCTATCCAGTAGTAATGGTGAGCGGTGCCCAGTATGCCGCCTATGAATACCAGCCCGACTATGACGTAAAGCCATTTCTCCATGACCTCGCGGTCAGCGCCCGATAGGCGAATCAGCAAGTAAGCCAGGAAAGACGCCTGTATCATTTCCCACACGCCTTCCACCCACAGGTGTATGGTCCACCACCGGTAATAGATGGATACGATGTAGTTTTCGTAGTGCAGAAGGGCGGGCAGGTAAAGCAGGGCGGAACTTCCCAATCCCAACAACAGCACGCCTTCGGTCGTGGTGAAGCGCCCTGACCGCTTTATCGTCATGCCTACGTTGTACAGAAACATGAGCATCACGACCACGATGACTATCTTGTGCGGCAGTGGCTGTTCGAGGAATTTGTTTCCCGTGCCGTAGCGAAAGAAATAACCGATGATCGCCGACACACCCATCACGGCCCATAGTCCCAACTGAATATAGGCCAGCTTTACGCTATAGATTTCGCCGCGCGATTCATCACTGACCATCCAGTAGGTGGCGCCCATGAATCCCGTGAGGAGCCACACAATGAGCAGATTGGTATGTATCGTCTTCGTGACATCGAACGGCATGATATTCAGAAGCGGATCGGGACCGAGGTATTTGGTCGCTGATAACAGGCCGAACACGATTTGCAGGCCGAACAGGATCAGGGCGAGTGCGAAATACCAGTAGGCAACAGATTGCGATTTATAGCGCATGGCGACTCCTCAATTTTTCTATGTCGTATCCGATTTTCTGGCCTACTATTTGAAGCTTGCCAGGTAGGCCACCAGATGGGCAATCTGTTCCGGTGTCAGGTCCTTTCCATAGGTGGTGGGCATGAATGACGTGCCGCCGGCCGAATACATGGCGCCGGGATGCAGATAGGCGCTGGGCTCCACGATGGACTCTTGAATGAACTCTTCAACGGTTTTGGCCTTTCCCTTGTATTCGGGCGATGCAATTGTTACCTGCGCCCGGGTCGAAAGGCCAGCCAGGGTGGGACCCGCCAGGTTCACACCAGGCGCGGTGGAATGGCAGGCGTTACAGGTCGGTGTCACCGAACTGAAGAGCGCTTCACCTAGTGCAATGGGATCGTTTCCGCTTGCAACCGGCCTGGCTCCCGGCGGCAATTCACCGGAAGCGCCGCTTGCAGAGCGATCTGCCTGCTGCGCAACGGAAAGGTCGGTACCCGGTATGGACCCACCCGTGACGAGGATGGGGCGCGGAGGCCAGCCCTGGTTGTCGACTTTGCTGACCCAATCCATGAAAGCAATCAGGTCCGCGATGTTCTCGTCCGTCAGGTCTTGCTGGGGCATCAATCGGCGATGTTTTTGTTCGTCGTAGAACTGGGACGGGTCTTTAAGAAAAGCTGTCAGGTAGGGCGTGCCGCGATGCTGTGTGATTTTGGTGAGGTCGGGGGCATAATAAGCGCCTTCGCCCAACATAGTGTGGCAGTTGATGCAGTTTTTGGCGTGCCAGACATTCTGTCCCCGAATCACGCTCTCGGTGATGTTCTGGGAATTTGTCAGTGCTGGAAACTGGCGATGGGTGTCTACGGTCAACACCAGAAGGACCAGGACTGCAATGCCGGTCGAAGCCACGGCGAATAGGCGAGTCTGTTTTTTATTCATGTCCGCCTCCGCCTATACACCGATACCGGACCAATACATCCCGGCGATCACGGCGGCATAGCAGATGGCCGCCCCTCCCAATCCCAGAACAACAAAGCTCACGATCTTAAGTATTCGATATATCCCCGAATCTTGCATGATGAAGCGCTCCTCTGTGGTCTGCCGCGGGTGGCAGGACGTCCCGAATAGGCTGTTTTTCTGATGCGTGTCGCTACACTACCCCTTTCCTATGCTGCAGTGAGGTAAGCAAGTTATACACCTACAATGGATTATTGCCAAACTTATGCAGAAAATGCATTATGCGCGTCGCGGAACCACCTTGTGCATGGCCCGGCGTAAGTATGTCGGTTATTGGCAACAATCTGCGTGCATCGCTGCACAACCACGAAAGGAATTGCCGGGCGCACGGCGTCGCCACGATCGCAAGCGGAAGGTGAACATTACGGCGACCGCTGGCGAAGCAAACCGGAAGCATAAGCAGGTCTCGCAGCTTTTCATTGGATTTGAAGGAAGGGTTGGAAGCGGGAATTTGGGATGGATGTAACGGGTCGAAATGAACCGACGGCAATACCCCACATATTCCGGAGAACGATGTATATTCCATCGGTCGCGCATTGCAGGCGTAGCAGGCTGCGCCGGTGGTGAGACGCGACAGATTTTATTTATCAGGGGGGGGTCCCATGAAACTGTTTTTCGCATTTATAGCGTTTGCCCTTTCAGTCGGGTGGGCGGCGCCGTCCGCTGCCGCTGAAGTCAATCCCGCGCGAGGTAACGTAACGTATACGCCGGACGTCACCTTCACGTTTCGCACCAGCATTGCCGATGGCAAGCTGGTATTCATCGGTGACGCAGGCGCCATTTCGGGTCAGATCAACCCCGACCTCAAAGTGCCGGAAAATGCCGTCGTGCAAATCAACGTCATCAACGATGACGGCGCCATACACGATATTGCTGTACCGGAATTCGGCGCCAAATCGGACCAACTCGTCGGCAAAGGCGCGTCCACGGCCATTGTGTTCAGGGCGACCAAGAGCGGTACATTCGAGTATTTGTGTACCTTGCCTGGCCATAAGGCAGCAGGCATGTTCGGCAAGCTGATTGTGGGCGATCCCCAGGCGGCCGTCGTAAGCACTGCTTTGGATGTATCCCAGAACCCTACCTCGGTCGGCGAGCCGGTCGGTGCGCGCGCGCCCATGAAAGTCACCCTCGACCTGGAAACCACTGAAGTAGAGGGTCAACTAACGACGGGCAGCACCTATAAGTACTGGACATTCAATAATAAGGTGCCAGGGCCGTTTGTGCGGGTCCGGGTGGGCGACACCATCACGGTAAACTTGACCAACTCCAAGGAAGCTACTCACATCCACTCGGTGGATTTTCACGCTGTCACGGGCCCGGGGGGTGGTGCCGCAGTCACGCAGGTGGCTCCCGGCCAAACCAAGAGCTTCACGTTCAAGGCAATGCATCCAGGCTTGTTCGTCTACCATTGCGCTACGCCTATGGTGGCTCAGCATATTACCAACGGTATGTATGGGATGATTCTTGTGGAACCGGAAGGCGGCTTGTCCAAAGTGGACCGCGAGTTCTATGTCATGCAGGGTGAACTCTATACCGCGCAAAAGCACGGATCACAAGGACTGCAGGAGTTCTCCCTCGAGAAACTGCTGGACGAAAATCCGGAACATTTGATGTTCAACGGATCGATGCACGCGCTTAGCGACAAGTACAAGCTGCAAGCCACGGTAGGCGAAACAGTGCGCATTTTCTTCGGTGTAGGCGGCCCCAACCTCACGTCCAGCTTCCATGTCATCGGCGAGGTATTCGACAAGGTTTACGACCAAGCATCGCTGACCAGTCCTCCGTTGACCGATGTGCAAACCACGCTGGTTCCACCCGGTGGCGCTACGATGGTGGAGTTCAAGGTCGACGTCCCCGGCAATTACATCCTTGTAGACCATGCGCTCTCGCGGGTCGAAAAGGGTCTGGCCGGCATTCTTAGCGTCACAGGCAAGGAAGACCCCTCGATCTTTCACTCCAACGAGAAGATCGATCCTACGTCCGGACATTAACGCCAGGGGATTCCATCTAGAGGCGTAGTCATATGGCGGCGCAGCCCGGCACCAGGCCCGGGAACGCCGCTTGCTTGAATCGACCCATGTCATCACAACCGACCGGTCGGTCCAGGAACCTCTATGAATTGGCAAATGTTATTTGGTGAAAAGGCCACGACCAAGATCGCCGCGGTGTTCGACTCGGAGTCGCAGGCGCTTTCGGCGGCCGACTTCCTGAAATCGGCCGCAGGCCTTCAGAGCACGCAGGTGTTGCTTGTGGAGCCGTACGAGAGGGACTACGCAAAAAAACTGGAGCCCGAACCGCAAGGCGTTGCCAGGACGGCAATACGTGCCCATGCAATGCTTGGGCTGGCAGGCTTGGTCGCAGGTATCCTCGTCTGGTTTGCGCTTTATGCAGCCGATATTCCCGCAATTGACAGTTCCCCCGGTCTGAGCGCCATGGCAATCATCTTTCTGGGCTCGATAGCGGGGCTGCTGCTGGGGGGCTTGATCACGTCGCGGCCAGATCATCAGATCGTCATCCAACGGGTCAAGACGGCCACGGAAGCGGGTCAATGGTCGCTGATCGTACATCCCAGGGACGCCAGGGAGTGCGATGTCGTCATTGAAAAATTGACCGCTGCTGGGGCCGACATAGCGCGCACCGTTTGATTTGATCGAGCCGTTTGAGCCAGGTTGAATGCAGGGTTACTATGGCAGACGGCAAACTATGCCAGATTGGTGCGAGAGGGCATACATGCAAGCAATAAACAGGACAATTTCCTTACTGGCCGTCGTCGCAGGGGCAATCGGCATCACGGCCTTATCCGGCTGCACCCCAATGATGGCGGGGCAAATGGCGGAAGCCGGCTATAACGTCGCAAAAACAACGCTGGGCGGTACAGATGCTACGACGGCGGTTGGCGACGAGCGGCAGAAAAAATTACAGTCCGTCTTGTATTCTGTCGATATTGGACAAGAGCTCAAACCAATACTCGAGGCGATGGGCGAGCCGCCCAAAGAAAAGTCCGGCAATACCTATGGCTTTACCTGTTACGAATATGCGGCTGTTTACTCTGCAACCGAGGCGGCGGTCATCATGGCGCGCGACGGTAAAGTGGTCTTTTATGGGAATTCACGCTGTATTGTTGAAATGCAGGACGCCAATTTCAAGGGGGGCGGTAAGTACATGGTGACTCCTCCAGCCAACTAGGCCAGCCGCCTGGACTTACCTCGCAGTATTTCAACCGTAGCAGAATGACGAGCAAGAAGAAGCCAGTTTCCCGTAAAAGACGCAACACCACCACATCAAAACCAAGCAAGGTATCTGCCGGCCGCCTTGCCAGCTTCCTGAAGGCACTAAGCGCCTCCACCATTACCGCATTTAGCGTTGCGAGTTGTGCACTCAACCCACAATTAGTTGAGCAACTACCGATCGAGCCTATCCTCCGGCAGCTTGGGTTGCCTGGCCATGAGCAGGACCAGGTGGCTACGCAGGAAGTTCCTGCGGGATCGCTGGTTCAAACGCACTTTGTCCAGTGTCCCCAGTTCTTTCCAGAGGGCCGGCTTCCGGCCGTTCCTGGCGGCAAGGGGCTCCGCGAACTGTGCTTTTCGTCCTTTGCCATCCTGCACAGCGGTCAGACCAGGACGCCTGTATTCGTTGCTCAGCGCATCAACCGCGGAATGCTGTTGCGTGCTTCGAGCATAGAACGGATAGATCAATTTTACGCAGATGCCCGGCTGCCGAAGACTGAACGCGCGGAACTGGACGATTATCGAAACTCTGGGTATTCTCGCGGGCACATGGCGCCGGCGGCTGACATGCATAGCCTTCAGGCAATGACACAGAGCTTTTCGCTTGCCAATATGGTTCCACAGAATCAGACGCACAATGCGGGGGCCTGGAGCCAGATCGAGCAGGACACGCGCAAGTACGTAATGCGCGCGGCCGGCGATGTTCATATTTTCACCGGTCCTGTCTATGATGACCGGCTGCTATCCGCCCGGGCGGGGCGGGTCGCGGTGCCGACCCACCTGTATAAAGTGGTCCGCGATGCAACGACGGGGCGGACATGGGTGCATTGGCAGATGAACAAGGCAAGCGCAAAGGCAGGGCCGCCAATCACCTACGAAGAATTTGTCCGCCGTACCGGGTTGCGATTACTGCCTTAATCTTGCGGCATGTCGAGAAGGTCGTCATCCACGTCTTCAGGCGTCTGAGTGGAGGGTCCAGTGCCCTTTTCCGTTTTAGCGGCCCAATCTCTTCCTTTCTCGATGGTTGCTATGCCGGCGGCTTCCTTGATGTCGGCTTTAACTTCATGGTCCGAGTCGATCGCTTTGTCCTTGTCCATGGTGCCTCCTTCAAGAGTCCAGTCGTATGGTGCTGCACCAGCAAAAAAGAGAGCAATCAATATGCCAGAGCGTTCAAAGCGTATCAACCTTTTCTCAGGAAGAATGCTGAATTAAGTGTATCGTATGACTATGGCCAATACCGCTACTCTCTCAAGCAAGCCGCGTGTCCTGGTGTCAGGAGGAACGGGTTTTGTCGGGAAAAATCTGGTTCGCACGCTGGTTGATGCGGGCTACGTTGTCACGGTTCTCAGTCGGCACGCCGATCTTCACAAGGATCTGGCGTCGCCGCCGTTGCTGCGGGTGTTGGGCCTGCCGATGAACCTCGACGCCCATGGCCCAGAGCCTTCCGCCGCGTTGGTCGAATTGCTGAAAGGGCATGTTGCATTGATCAATCTGGTCGGCATATTGAATGAACCGCGCCATAACGGAGAAGTCTTCGAACAGGTGCATGTCGGGTTTACAAAACAGATACTGACTGCAGCACACCAGGCCGGCATAAGCCGCTACCTCCATATGAGTGCGTTGGGAGCCGATGCCATCAATGGCTCAAGCGTCTACCTGCGCAGCAAAGGAAGGGCGGAATCCTGGGCACACGAATTCGGGGCGTCGCACGGTATCGCGGTCACCAGTTTTCGGCCTTCGGTCATTTTCGGGCCGGGCGATTCGTTTTTAAGTCGTTTTGCTTCATTGGCCCGTTTGATGCCGGGGATTTTCCCACTGGCCTGTGCGCAAGCGCGTTTCGCGCCGGTATATGTGGGCGATGTCAGCAAGCAGTTTCTTGAAGCGCTTAACGATCCCGGCAGAGCTGGACAGCACCTCGATTTATGCGGTCCGCGCGATTATGCACTACGCGACCTGGTCGACTATGCTGCTCGTGTGTCGGGGCACCCGCGCCGTATTCTTCCTTTGCCTGACTGGGTCGCGCAAATACAGGCTCGCGTGCTGGAGCTTGCGCCAGGCCAGCCTTTTACCCGCGACAACTATGCTTCGCTGCAGACACCAAGTGTCTGTGCCGCTGGTTGCGCGCGCCAGCCGACCCGTCTGGAAGACATCGCGCCCGATTACGTGGGGCGTTCTTCATCATGACGGACAAGCGCTATGTCCACCGGCTTTCAGCTACGATCACGGTCTCGTCCGCAAAGGAAAATTAACCCGTGTTAAGGCAGAAAAGGAAGTGGGCTTTGGTAGCCATTGTTCTGTTGGTGGGCTTCGGGTTCATTGCTTATCGCGCATGGCTGGGTCCGGAAGTCTCAGGGTTCCAGATGGTCAACCGTCCACTTGTGCAGTACGTCGTGGCAACAGGCCGCGTCGTGTCGGAATCCCGCGTTCAGGTGGGAAGCGAGATCACCGGTGTGGTTACTGACAGGCCAGTCCGGGAGGGCGATCACGTTGTTGCAGGCCAAGTGCTGATTCGCTTGCGGGCCGACGAGTTGCTCGCCAGGCAGCGGGAAGCCTTGGCCGCTCTGACACAATTGGACGATGTCCGTCGGCCCCGGGCTATGGCTGACTTGAAGCAGGCGGAGGCGCAATTGGCGCAGGCCAGGCGTGAAGTTAAACGGCGCCAAGTGTTGTTGGCGTCGAAGGCAACGCCGCGTGAAGAGACGGAGAGAGCAGAACAGGCGTTGGCTATCGCATTGGCGGGGGTTGAGCAGGCACGGGTCGATGCAGCGTCGCTTGGCCCGGGGCAAATCGAAGAGGCTTTGATACGGGCCCGGCTGGACGCGGCCGAGGCGGCTTTGTCCAAGAGTGTATTGCGTGCACAGTTTCCGGGGACCGTTCTTACACGCAATGTCGAGCCGGGTGACTTGGTACAACCGGGGAAAGTGCTGCTTGAAATTGCGCATGATGACGGCGTTGAGATTTTGGTGCCTGTCGACGAGCGCAACCTTGGCCTGCTCAGGGTAAGCCAACAGGCCGTTTGCGTTGCCGATGCCTATCCCTTGCAACGATTTGCCGCAGTGGTGCATCGCATTGCTCCCAGCATAGATGCGCAGCGTGGCACTGTGGACGTGCGATTGGCTATTAAAGATCCCCCTCACTATCTGCGTGACGACTTGACGGTTACGGCCACCATGGAAACCGGTCGACAGGAAAGCGCGCTTGCTCTGCCCAATGACGCATTGTTCAAGAAGCGCGGCACGCAAGCCAGCGTCTGGCGTATACGCCATGGTGTCGCACGGGAAGTTCGAGTTTCGCTTGGTTTGCAGGGCGGGGCTATGACGGAAGTGACGTCGGGCCTTCAGGAAGGAGACTGGGTGTCGACGTCTGTCGACCTGACCGAAGGAAAGCGCGTAAGAGTCATTGTTCATGGTTCAAACGCTGCGTTACCCGATGCCGAAACGCGCAAAGAAGTACCATTCAAGTTCTAGTCGACGGTGGGCACGCATATGTGGCTGGAACTGATGATAGCCATCAAATTTTTGAGACAAGGCATTTCACAGACCCTGCTTATTCTGGTTGGAATCGCGGTCGGGGTGTCGGTCATCGTCTTCATAACGACGCTGATCTTGGGTTTGCAGAGCAACATCATCGATCGAACGTTAGGTACGCAGTCTCATATCCGCGTTGAACCGCCTCGCGAAGAAAATGCAGTGATTGGCGTTCCTGACGGCACTCTGGCGCTTCGGATCGACGAGAAACGTGGGCAGCGCCTGCGCTCAATCAATAACTGGATCCAAGTGCAGAGCGTCCTTGATACCCTGCCTGAGGCGACCGCCGTTTCGCCGGTCGTTGCCGGTCCCGCATTTGCGCGCCGCGGCGACGTAATCAAGTCTGTCTCCCTGCTGGGTATCGATCCGGTTCGATATGAACGCATTGTTCCAGTAAGTGAAGACATTGTTGCAGGCCAGTTTCGAGTGGGCGCGGGCAATGCTGTCATAGGGAGACTATTGGCTGATGACTTGGGGCTTGAGGTGGGCAGCAAACTGAGGCTTGAGACCGGAGATGACCGCCACGCGATTGTAACCGTGATGGGAATTTTTGAGTTAGGTGTGCGGGAGCTCGATCTGCGTTATGTGTACGTCGACTTAAAGCAGGCCCAGTCGCTGCTTGACTTGGCCGGCGGCGTCACGCTTATCGACGTCACGGTTCGAGATTTGTTCGCCGCGGATGTTGCTGCAAGGAGGATTGCGCGATTGACAGGTCTGAAGTCCGAAAGCTGGATCCAGTCTAATGCTCAGCTCATGAATGCACTGACATCGCAGCGCATTTCAACGTCTGTGATCAGTTTCTTCGTGGCCATTTCAGTCGCGTTTGGGATAGCCAGCGTTCTGGCCATCACGGTCACGCAGCGCACCCGCGAAATCGGAATCCTGCGCGCCATGGGCGCACGACGCGAGCAGATATTGGGTGTCTTTCTGTTGCAGGGCGGCTTGTTAGCCTTCTTGGGATCCATTTTCGGCGCGGCACTGGGCTATGGCCTGATCTGGAGTTTCAATCGTTTTGGCCCCAAATTGTTCTATATTCCTCTGCCGGGAGGGCTGCTCTTCGTCACCATGGGGGTGGCAACGCTGACTGGCCTGTTGGCGGCCATGGTCCCTGCGTGGCGCGCCTCGCGCTTGCATCCTGTAGAGGCTATTCGTTATGTTTGACCATGGTCGATCAATTCTCCGGCTTGAAGGTCTGCGCAAGTCCTACAACCTCGGCAAACCCAATGAAATAGAAGTGCTGCATGGCATTGATCTCAATATAGGCGCGCATGACTTTGCGGCACTCGTTGGTCCTTCGGGTTCGGGAAAAAGTACCTTGCTCAATATGCTGGGCTTGCTCGACGCGCCTACCGCTGGCGAGCTGTACCTTCTGGATCGGCCTACAGCCCGGATGAGCGACGCAGAGCGTACGGCATTGCGTGGTGCGCAGCTTGGATTCGTCTTTCAGTTTCATCACCTGATACAGGCCTTCACGTCTGTTGAAAACGTATTGATGCCACTGATGCTGACTAACGGAAAACCGTCACAAAAAGATCGCGATCACGCCATCGACCTGCTTTCTGAAGTTGGGTTGCGAGATTATGTTGACGTAAAGCCCAGTGATCTGTCGGGAGGACAGCAGCAACGCGTGGCCATAGCGCGCGCGCTTGTGACCCGCCCCGCACTATTGCTCGCTGATGAGCCAACGGGCAATCTCGACACAAAAACAGCCGACAACGTGTTCGAGTTGTTCAGGCGGTTTAATAAAACGCTTGATTGTGCGGTTTTGATCGTCACGCACGATCCTCGCCTGTCTGAATCGTGCGACCGCACGATTACGCTGGTTGATGGACGCATCGTAAGCGATGAACTCAAAGCCGGAAGTTCTGTGAGCCAAGGCACCAACTGATATAGCCGCTTATCATGCGCAACGGCACGTCCCCGTACCTTGCGTTTGTTCGAGTCGGTTCCCGCCCCTTTTCGCATCCAGTGCGGCCGTCGTGAAAGAAGGTGGTAACGTTTACTTTTCCACACCGGCAGCTGCTGTGCCTTTCCATGAACCAAACCGATAACGCGCGTTATTCCGACCTTCCTCCGTCCCCAGATCGTGGGCCCTTGGCCTGGATGCCGGGGCTGCATCTTGCGCGTCACTATCGAACGGAATGGCTGGGGGCTGACATTATGGCTGGATTGGCCCTCGCGGCGGTGCTCGTGCCGGTTGGCATCGCTTATGCGGTGGCGGCCGGACTTGCCGGCATCTATGGCCTGTACGCGACTATTGTCCCTCTGCTGGTCTACGCGCTCTTCGGCCCCAGTCGCATTCTAGTCGTCGCCCCCGACTCCGCCCTGGCAGCAATCATACTTGCTGTGGTGCTTCCCTTGGCTCATGGGGAGCCTGATCGCGCTATCGTGCTTGCCGGCGGTATGGCCCTGGTGGCCGGGTTGACCTGCGTGGTGGTAGGCGTTGCGCGCCTCGGTTTTGTGAGCGAGCTGCTGTCCAAACCCATACGTTATGGATACATGAATGGTATTGCCCTGACGGTGATGATCAGTCAGTTTCCGGCCCTGTTCGGGTTCCAGGCGGGGGGCGCGAGCGCGCCGGAACGTTTTATGGCCTTTGCCCAAGGTCTCTGGGATGGCGCCACTATGCCGTGGGCGCTGGCAGTCGGTGTCGGATGTTTGGCCGTCATGGATGTGCTCAATCGATACAGTCGTGTCCCGGGCGCGCTGCCGGCTGTGGTACTTGCTATTCTCGCGGTATTTGCTTTTGGCTTGGAAACGCAGATTGCCGTGTTAGGCGAACTGCCCAGGGGTTTTCCGATGCCTGCGTTTCCCCTGGTGGGTTGGGCTGATTTGGGGGCAGTCATTGCGGGCGGCATGGCAGCCGCCTTTCTTGCCTTTGCTGAAACCAGTATTCTTTCCCGCAGTTATGCCACCCGGCTCGGGCAGCCGGTTGATCCCAACAAGGAGGCCGTAGCCTTGGGCGCGGCCAATTTGGCCACGGCTTTCTTCCAGGGATTTCCCGTCAGCAGCAGTGCATCCCGCACACCGGTGGTGGAAGCGGCGGGGGGACAGACCCAGCTTGCGTGTGTGGTAGGCGCATTGGTGGTGGCGGTACTGCTGGTATTGGCGCCCGGTCTTCTTCGAAATCTTCCGGATGCGGCGCTGGCCGCCGTCGTCATATCGGCTGCTACTCAACTCTTTATTCTGCGCGACCTCAAGCGGATCTACCGCATTCAGCGGTGGGAGTTCTGGCTATCCATTGCATGTAGCGTGGGCGTTGTGGCGCTGGGTCCGATACCCGGCATAGGCTTGGCGATCGTAATCGCTGTAATCGAGTTTTTATGGGATGGCTGGCGGCCGCACTTTGCCGTGCTGGGGCGTGTGAATCAACTCAAAGGCTATCACGATCTGAAACGTTATCCCGAGGCACGCCAGATTCCGGGGCTGGTGCTGTTTCGCTGGGATGCGCCACTGTTCTTCGCGAATGCCGAGTGGTTCCATCGTTCGGCGGTCGACGCACTGAACGCAGCACCCCGTCCGGTTTCATGGCTGGTCGTGGCGGCTGAGCCTGTGACCAGCATTGATGTCACGGCGGCCGATATGCTGAAGGAATTTGATGATGAGCTGAAAGCTCGCGGGGCACGCCTGTGCTTTGCCGAAATGAAGGATCCGGTGAAAGACAAGCTGAGGCGCTTCGGCCTGTTCGAGCGTTTCGACGGATATTTGTTCCCGACGATCGGCGTGGCGGTCAACACCTACGTGGCAGCCAACGACATCGACTGGATCGACTGGGAAGAGGGCGGGCCGCACTGACGCGGTCGCTCGGGCAAAAAATCGTTACTGACGGGCGCTGCGTCGTAGCAAGCAGAAGCGTTCATTGTTGCTATGGAAGCATGGGTTCTTGCGTTTGCCGTGCTTAGCGCACTCCAAGAATCCGGCCAAGGATGGCCGTTCGAGGAACATAAGGGTCGCGCCAAGTTCGGCTGTCGCTGGAGGCGTCACGGTTGTCGCCCAGCAGGAAATAGTGATCCGGTGGCACCCGGTAAGTGTCGGTGAATACCGACAAGCTGGCATAGGGCTCCTCCAGGGCGCGACCGTCTATGCGGACCTTGCCAGCCTTGATTGTCACCGTCTCGCCCGGCAGGCCAATGATGCGCTTGACCATGGGTTTACCCAGCGCGCGCGAATCCACGACCACCAAATCACCCCGACGGATTGGCGTGGATCGGCGCAGCCTGCGCGTCAGCGCCAGGCGGCTATCTTGCAACGTTGGTGCCATCGAGTTCGATCGAACCCTGGTGAACCAGAACATCAGTTGTGTCCGCAACCGCCCGAAGCATGCTCGTGCGCATGGCCGGCATGGGCGTGTGCGTGATCATGGCCTTCGGCATACTTGAAGAACGAGACGTATGCGTCCATGTAGTTACGTGCTGCCACCAGATCGTCGGTATTGAAATCTTTGAGCGCGAGGGCGTGGGTGTAGCGCTTTTCCAGTTCTGCCCAGCGTTCTGTTTCAATCAAGCCACGCAAAGGTTCAATCGTACCCCGTTCGAGCGCTTCGTCCGCAGCGCGAACCTGCGGGGGGATCGCGGTTCCGGCAGGCTTAATGCCCTCGTAGCCCTCTCCTTCGCCGGCGCGGTGGATGCGCACCAGATTTTCCAGAAACCACTGATCCGCCAGCGCCGCAGCGTCACCGCCGACCGCCCGGACCTTGCGTGCGCGCTCAAAGGCCGTACGAACCTCGCTTTCGTCTTCGGGACGCACCCATTTCAACGCGATATTGACGTTACCGGAATCCAGGGCGCGACGCCCATCGGTAACTGCCGGCCCATCCTCCGTGTCGCAGTGGGCCGAAGCTGAGCGAATTATCAGACTGGTGAGCGAGTCAGCGAGGTTGCGCACGTATATGGTGAATTTCATGAACTTCTCCTATAGGAACGGGCGGACGGGTGATAGTCATGCTGAGTCCAGTAAACTCTCTATCCGCCGCACTATGGATTTGACAGACCAACCGTTCAGGCGTTCAGATCAGGGCCCGATTTCTTAATATGGATCAAGTTGCGGGCGATACGCGAAAAAGCCGCATGAATTCTGGAGGCCGGAGCCAGATCCAATGCGACCGTTGCAGTATTAAACATGGCGTTCTCCTCGTGTCTGGTTGAGGTGGGATTCGCGCGCTTTGGATAATGTCGACTCTGTCGTTGGGAACCATCCGGCGCTGCGGTTAGCGAAATACACCAGCGACAACATCACTGGCACTTCCACCAGCACGCCGACCACAGTGACCAGCGCTGCACCGGAATTGAGACCAAACAGCCCAATGGCCACAGCCACGGCCAGTTCGAAAAAATTGGACGTGCCGATCAATGCGCAAGGGGCTGCCACATCGAATGGGACTTTCCACAGCCGCGCCGCACCATAGGCAATGGCAAAAATGCCATAGGACTGAATCAGTAGCGGGACCGCGATCAACGCTATCAGTAGGGGCTGATCGAGAATGATCTGACCTTGAAAGCCGAACAGCAGAACCACCGTGCCCAGCAGGCCGAGTATCGACAAGGGCTTGACCCGGGCGTTGAAGCGCGAGACCGCCAGGTCTGCTTGTGCTTGATTGTCTGCTTCCCGACTGAGCCTGATGCGTGTGATGACGCCGGCGATCAGCGGGATCAACACGTATAATCCCACTGACAGAATCAAGGTTGCCCAGGGCACCTGGATATCGGTAACGCCCAGCAGCAACGCAACCAAGGGTGCAAACGCGAAGATCATGATCACATCATTGAGCGCCACCTGTGCCAGCGTATAGGTCGCGTCGCCACGCGTGAGTTGCGACCACACAAATACCATGGCGGTGCAGGGCGCAGCGCCGAGCAGAATCAGCCCGGCGATGTACTGGCTGGCGTTGGCTGGATCGATCAAGTCAATGAAGAAGTAATGGAAGAACAGCACGCCGAGGCCGGCCATGGTGAACGGCTTGATCAGCCAGTTCACCACCAGTGTGATGATCAACCCTTTGGGCCGTTCATGGATGCGCTTGAGGCTGGAAAAATCCACCGACACCATCATCGGATACACCATGAACCAGATCAGCACGGCGACGATGAAGTTGACGGAGCCGTATTCCCATCTGGCCAAGGATTGAAACAGAAAGGGAAAAGCACTACCCAGGCCAATGCCAGCGGCAATACACAGGGCGACCCACAGCGACAGGTAGCGTTCAAAAAAGCCGATCGATGACGCGGTGCTCATAGATCGGCCTCGGCGTTCGTGGTTGCCTGGCTTTGTGACAGTGCTCGCAGGTTCTCCTCGCCGACAGGTTCGTCTTTCAGCAGCGGCACCAGCGCATACCGCTGAGCGTGTACTTTGGCCACGGCATCAATTTCGCGACGTTCATTGGCGGCGCGTTGCAGCAAAAGCGGAGAGCATGTGCGCGCGGCGGCAATGCTGTTGTTGATGATCCAGGCCCAGGGTTCGATGCCGGCACGGCGCAGATCGTCCTGCAGATTGGCAGCTTCCAGTACCGGGGTGGTTTCCGCCAGCGTGACCAGTAGCACTTTGGTCTGCTTTGGATCCTGCAACTGCATCATCGGGGTGGTGAAGTGGATGCCCTTGTCGTCCATCTGACGGGCAATTTCCCGGTGGTAGGCGCCGGTGGCGTCCAGCAACAGCAAGGTGTGGCCGGTGGGGGCTGTGTCCATCACCACGAATTTCTTGCCTGCTTCGCGAATAATGCGCGAGAAGGCCTGGAAGACGGCGATCTCCTCGGTACAGGGCGAGCGCAGGTCTTCCTTCAGCAAGGCGCGGCCTTGGGCATCGAGCTTGGCGCCTTTGGTCTCCAGTACGTGCTGGCGGTAGCGTTCAGTCTCGGCGTGGGGGTCGATGCGGCTCACGCTCAGGTTCTCGAGCGTTTCGCTGAGGGTTTCGGTCAGGTGCGCGGCCGGGTCGGAGGTGGTAAGGTGAACCGGCAGGCCGCGATGCGCGAGCTCAACGGCCACTGCTGCCGCCAGCGTGGTTTTGCCCACACCACCTTTACCCATCACCATCACCAGACCGTGGGCATCGGCGGCGATCTCATCGACCAGGGTGGCCAGCGTAGGCGCCACTATTGGTTCGGCGTTTGTTGCTGCCGGATGCTCGGCCAGCGTTTCGACGTTGTCCAGCAAATGATGTAAGGCGTCGAGCCCCACCAAATTGAAGGACTTGAGAGCGATCTGATCGCGCGGCAGTGCTTTCAGTGCATCAGGAATCGTGGTTATGGCTGCTTGTTCACGTGCAAAGACGGCAGCGGCGAGCTCGTCATCACCTGCCGCACCCTCGGGTAAGACGCCATTGATCACCAGGTATTGCTGGCGCAGGCCAATGTCTGCGAGTTCCTCGTGGGTCCGGGCCACTTCACGCAGTGTGGAAGCTTGCGCACGCGCGACCAGAACCAGCCGTGTGCGAGCGGCATCGGCCAATGCATCGACGGCTGCCTTGTACTGTTCCCGTTGTTTTTCCAGCCCGGCCAGTGGGCCAAGACAGGAAGCATCGCCTTTGCCTTCCGCCAGAAAGCCACTCCAGGCTCCTGGCAACTGCAGCAAACGAATCGTGTGTCCGGTGGGGGCGGTGTCGAACAGGACGTGGTCGTAGTCTGCCGTCAGCGCAGAATCGACCAATAGCGCGGTAAACTCGTCGAAAGCTGCAATCTCGGTGGTGCAGGCGCCTGAAAGCTGTTCCTCGATGCCTCTGACAACGGTGTCGGGCAACACACCGCGTACCGGACCCACAATGCGGTCACGATAGGTTTGTGCGGCGGCTTGGGGGTCGATTTCAAGTGCAAAAAGATTCGGTACAGCCACGATGGCAGTAATCGCATTGCCAATGGCTACACCGAATACCTGCCCCACGTTGGACGCCGGGTCGGTGCTGACCAGTAGCACGCGCTTGCCTGCGTCCGCCAGTTTCACAGCGGTCGCGCAGGCGATGGAAGTCTTGCCCACGCCACCTTTGCCGGTGAAGAAAAAGAAACGTGGCGGATGATCAAGAAAGTTCATACAGATGTCTCCGGCAATCAGCAGCAATGGGTGCCAGTGCAGCAGTTCGCTTCTGTGGATTGGCTATCGGTCGTCTCGGCAATGCTTGCCCAGCGCGCCAGTTCCTTGCGGGTTGGGTAGCGCCCGGCCAGCGCCATTTCCCCATCGATCAGTACCAGCGGCAAGGCGTCTTGTCCGGACCGCTTCAGAAAAGACTTGACCACCGCGTTTTCGGCAAACGCCATCGGTTGCTGCGCCAGGTTGAAACGCTCGATCTGCGCGCCGTTCTGTTTGGCCCAGTCCACATCGGCGAAGAAGCTCACCAGTGCCTGCTCAACATCAACGCCGCACACGCCCGTGCTGCAGCACAGTGCCGGGTCATAGACTTGGATGGCTGTCATTTGATATCTCCATATAGTTGAATGGTCATTCTTCTTCCCGCTAGCACTGCAATCGTCCTTCTTGACACGCGGCGGCACGCATCCCGCCGTACGACCAATGAAAGTGATTCAAAAATCGTAGTCGACGAACTTATTTTTACGTTTTAATTATACGACAAAGATTGAAATATTGAATCGAAAAATCAGTTCATTACCCTGCGCTAGCCAATGCAATCAATCCGCAAGATTGCGCTGATCAGGTCCGTCGTTTGCTGAATGCACGACTACTATCGCATTATGTAAAAAAGAGGTAGTGCCTATGCTATCAGGAGGCGCAGGAGAAACCGTAACGCAACGAGGCATGTGCTTATGCACGTATTCTGAGTCGCCCGCCAGCACAGGTGCGCTGCCATGATGCCCAGGTGGCGCTGGTTGCTCTTGCAGTTCAGTCGGAAATTATGGTTTCGCGCATCTTTTTTTGTTATAGCGGGAGTTGTGTCGGCCGTCGCTAGTCTGATTCTCGCCCCTCACATTCCCTACGACTTTCCCGGAAAGATAGGCAGTGACGCGGTCGTCGACGTGCTGAAGATCATGGCTTCGAGCATGCTAGCAGTCACGACTTTCTCATTGGGGGTCATGGTTCAGGCGTATTCTGCCGCTACCAACAATGTAACTCCACGTGCAACCAAGTTGATTATGGAGGATCACACCTCTCAAAACGTCTTGGGTACCTTTATCGGATCTTTCTTGTTCAGTCTGGTGGGAATCATCGCCTTGAGCACCGGGTACTTTGATATGCAGGCGCGGCTGATTTTGTTCGGCGTCACCATATTGGTGGTCGCGCTAATCGTAATCACGTTGCTGCGTTGGATCGAATATTTGTCTCGGCTTGGAAGCGTGGCAGAGACGTCGCAACGAGTTGAGGAAGCTGCGCTGAACGCCATGAGCGACCGCATTGCTGCTCCTTACCTAGGCGGGCGTCCCTTGCGGAATCCGTACAGTCTGCCGCCAGAAGCCTATCCGATGGCGTCCTCCAGAACGGGATATGTGCAGCACCTCGATATAAAAGCTTTGCAAGTCTGTGCGGACGAACATCAAGCCGAGATTTTTGTTGTCGCACTGCCGGGAACATTTATTCATTTAGGCAAATTGATCGCTGCGGTAGTGCCGGGGGCCGATGGACAGCGTGTCTCGTCGGAAAGGATAGAAGAGGCCTATACCGTTGGGAATGAACGTTCTTTTGATCAGGATCCCCGGTTCGGCCTTTCGGTATTAACCGAGATTGGTTCGCGGGCCCTATCTCCCGCCCTCAATGACCCAGGTACTGCCATAGAAATCATAGGCAGGTTGACCCGCGTGCTCATGGCGTGGGCGGGACGAGATCAGGGGATGGCGGCAGAGCACATACTTTACGAGCGAGTATATGTTCCGCCACTTCGTGATGAAGATCTTTTGGATGATGCATTCCGACCGTTGATACGGGACGGGGTTGCTCTATTGGAAATCCAGTTGCGTCTTCAGAAGGCGTTAGCGGCATTGGCATCAATAACTAATGGGGAGCTTCGCGCGGCGGCATTCCGATTGGCTTTCACGGCCCATGAAGCCGCTTCGGGTGCGATGGCGCTGCCTGAGGACACGGAAAGGCTACGGGTTGAATACCGAGCGGCGTGGCAACCTGCCGAACGAATTCCCAATAAGTCGAATATTGCTTAACATGCTAAGTTGGTGGGCCGTTGTCCGTTTTCTCTGTTGGTCGGGGCAACAAGCAATAGCTTTGTGACCATATCCGGCGGACGTTAAACCTCACGAGGTTGCTTTTCGGCAGTATTGGCAGGAAAGAACCCGCGGATAAGCCAGGCGACGGCTCGAATGCCAACCGGGATGGCAACCGCGAAGATCATCCACTGAATGAAGAAGTCACGGAAAAAACCGCTAGTCATTGCAACTGCAAACATGGAAAAAGTGGCGACGATTGCCCAAACAACGCTCAGAAGATCTAGGCCTTTCGCGGTTCGCAACATGCCCGATTCGATACTAAAAGCCATTAGTAACTCCCAAAATTCTGCTCGCGTGACATACATAAGCGCTACATCGGATGCGGCCAGAATCAAAGTCGCTAGCTAAACTCGAAGAAGACGATATTTCCGCTCGCTCACAACTGTGTTTCATTCTGCTGATACCAGCGCTTTGAAATCTGATTCGCAGATAATTCGAATATTTTGACCGTCAACTATGAATTGCTCTGCTTTCCTCTGTTTGGAACTTTTTTCATGACCAGCGAGCTTCATAGTGTCTTGGTCTCCAACGACAAGGATGGTTGTTTTCTTAGTTACTCCCTGTGCGACCTGACAGCCAGCTTTCGCTGCAAGATCGGCTGCCATGCTTCGTGGCAACTCCAATGCTCCCGTGAATGCGAGAACCGCGCCATATAAATCTCCTTCCGGATTGCCATCGCGCTGTATGGATGCACTCGAAGAGGAATTGCAAAGATCGATGGGTCGATTAACACGATGAATCCAATGATCTAAATTCTGTTGTGACTCGCGAAATGCGGCAAGCAGAATATGCCCTGCCGCTTTGGCATCTTCTAACGCGTCGTGATGCTGAAAATCGTAGCCGATTATCCGACAAACATTAGATAGCCCATAGCCTTTCCAAGCAAGTTCTTTCCATGTGCGCCGTACCACCCTTGCGGAGTCCAACCATATGGTAGTTATTGGATCGAGATTGTATTTCGCGAATGCGCGCGAAAGTGCGACCCGGTCAAAATGCGTATGACAAACGGTCACGGTGCCTTCAAGTTTGGCTCGAAGAAGCGGAGCGACTTCGGGAAGTTTGGGTTGTCCTAATACCATTTTTTCCATGATGCCGTGAATTGAGATGTTCATGGGATCAAAGTACTCTTCCGGGTCCAGAAGCGTTGTCCACTCCTCAACAAGCTGGCCGTTAGCGAACCGAGCGATACCGATTTGACATATCGAACTCATATTCGCATTGGCTGTTTCAACGTCTATCGCTATGAAATCCATATCAAAATGCCTGGATGATTCTATGCATCGGCATACTTTGAAGGGTCATTGGTGAAAGTAACGCTCACCTTGAACTTTGAGCACTGAAATGTGGGCTCGTCTGTAGTGTCGATATCGAGGGGCTCACCGCGAAGGCCCTGCCACATGGCCAAGTATCTGAGGGTCCCCATTTTGGATTTCGTTTTTATGACCTTTTCAACACCACCTTTCCATGGCAAAGGGACCAGCTGGCCCATGCGTGCTCTCGTGGCTAGTTCAGGAACTTCTGACGAGACCTCTCTGCCTCTTTCCCAGCACGCAATGAGGCCGTTATCGGTTCCGTGCCATAGCTCGTTTATAGACAAGTCCTTACGTAGTGGCTCGGTTACGCAGCGCTTCAATTCCATTCTCGACCTCTTGTGATTTATTTTTATAAAATACACGTTTAGTTACGTTGTAACTAAAGAGAAAGGTTAAGTCCAGGAGAAATCGCAAGTTGCCATGCGGCAGTGGGCGTCAGGCAGAAAATTCGTTAAAAAAAGTGTTATCTATTTCGTAGGTGGTGATCGGCCGCAAGCCTAGCTCCAGGTGCTCAAGCATGTTGATGAGTTTTTCACTATCAACAAGCTCAATGGGCGGTACGCCATCACGATTCGCTTCCCTGCGCGCTTCGGTAGTAAATGAGCCGGTGGTGATAATGATGCCCTTGTCAGCACGGCCCGCCATTGCCCCGCGAAAATCTCGTACCAGCGACGGCGTTACAGAATTTGTGTAGCGTTTGCACTGGAATAAGACCTTGAAGGACACAAGAGGATTGATCTGCAGTGTGCCGTGCCCGTCGATGCCGCCGTCATTGCTCTGGCCGGTCACTTCAACATGAGTAAAGCCGGCCTCGCGCAGGATACGCTGTGACAAGCGCTCGAATCCGGCGGGCGAGAGCGACCGGAGCATTTCAAGGACAACCACCCTATAGTCATTCGACGGGACTCCAGTCTCCTCTGCAACTTGCTCTGCAAGTGACTCTTCTTCAGCGGCCTTCGCGCGCCGCTGTGCCTGAAAGACCGCTACCCAGCGACGGAATATTTCGTGCGATTGCTCGAGCGTCAAGCTTGTAGTTCGTCCGCGCTCGGTCAGGCTCCAAACTCCGCGCTTGGAGGAGTCGAGTAAGCCTTCCCTGGCTAAATAAAATCGAGCCCAGGCAACCTGATTGCGAAATCTCGGTTGGCCTGACGGGACAAGTTCATTTTGTATTTCATCGGAGAGCCCAAGCTCGGCGGCGATCTGCTCCACCACTTCGTCCGGGGAGCCTGAGCCGCCTAAATTACGAAGCGCATTCAATAGCGGACCGAACCAACTTACAAACTGAGAGCCTTCTGATTTTCTATTGCTTGCCACTGCGAACTCCGGATCAATGCACGCTGCGATCATATCACCGCAGTTCTAATCCAGTCGCTTTCTTTGTACCAGCCTATAAACCAAATCCGACGCCCTGAAACCCGCATAAAGCCTAGAGGCGGCCTGTTGAACGCTCAAGAGACAAAGAGAGAACGGAGAGCGGAAATTGCAGGAAACCCGGCTAAAGCGGGAAATGTAGTGATCGGCGCTCAAGAGGCCAAACCGCCAACCCCCGCTAACACTGGCGCTTCAGCCAAAAAAAATCCCAACCGATTAAGGTTGGGATTTGAATACTGGTGGAGTCGGCGGGAATTGAACCCGCGTCCGCAAGCCCTCTGCAGGCAGTTCTACATGCTTATTCGGTTCATTTTGAGTTTTAACCTTGGATCATGCCAACCGACAGGCCCTTCCTTGGCGATTCACATTAATTTAAGAGCAGGCTGAGTGACCCAGCAAGATCCGATTCTTTGTAAATGACGCTGCTGTAGGTTTTACCCTACCTAACCCAAAGACAAATTAGTGCAGCGGCTTACCGCACTAGGCGGCTAAAGCGAAACGCTCGTCGTTGGCGTTTGTAGTGTTCCAGTGGATTTACGAGCTTACTGGTGCTCGGCATGCCCTACTCTGTTTCGCGACCCACGTCGAAGCCGGATCGACCCCAGAAAACCAATTATACAAGTTTTCACTTCAAATGGCCAGTGTTGCAGCGATGGTAAAATCCCTCGGCCTGTTTCAGAGTTCTTTTCACCACATTGCGTGAATGGATGACGCTATTTCAGCGCAATGCCGCTCTACGACTGTCGGAGATTCCACGACACCGCTTACGAAGTGCAGGCACCGTTTATTAAGCAGGCCGCAGGGCCTCATTCTGGAGTTGGTAATGAGTCGTGGCCCGACAAGGCAAAATCCCCTGGTGCAATTTGTGAGCAGCGGCAGCCTGGTGACGCAGATCCTGGCCGGCCTGATTTTAGGAGTGCTGCTGGCATACTTTTTTCCGGGCGCCGCGAAATACGTCGAGTTACTGGGTGAGCTGTTCATCAGTGCTTTGAAATCGGTGGCACCGATCCTGGTGTTCGTGCTGGTGGCGGCATCCATCGCCAATCACAAGCGAGGTGAAAAGACCCGTATCGGGTCTATTCTTATTCTTTACATCGTCGGTACGTTCGCCGCCGCTTTAGTAGCCGTGATTGCCAGCTTCCTGTTCCCATTGACACTACAGCTTAAGAGCGGGGTGGCAGAGTTGAGTCCACCCGGCAATATTGGTGATGTATTGACCACTTTGCTTATGAATATCGTGGACAACCCCATCCGGGCATTGGCCAATGGCAACTATATAGGCATCCTGGCCTGGGCAATTGCAATAGGAATTGCTTTGCGTCATGCGCATGGCGCCACCAAGAACGTCATTGCCGATTTATCGCTCAGCATATCGTTTATTGTCAAAATCGTCATCCGCCTTGCGCCCATAGGCATCTTCGGGCTGGTTGCCTCCACAATAGCCAATACCGGTTTCGGCGCATTGTTCGACTACGCGCGTTTGTTGGCTCTTCTGTTGGGATGCATGGCTTTCGTGGCACTGGTCGTAAACCCCCTGATCGTCTTTGCCAAGCTGCGTCGCAATCCCTACCCACTCGTCTTTACTTGCCTGCGTGAAAGCGGGATAACAGCCTTTTTCACGCGTAGCTCGGCGGCCAATATCCCAGTGAACCTGGCCTTATGCAAGCGCTTGGGTTTGCACGAGGACACGTATTCGGTGTCCATACCCCTGGGAGCCACCATAAATATGGCTGGAGCTGCCGTAACCATTACGGTGCTCACGCTTGCAGCGGTGAACACGCTCGGCATTGTGGTAGACCTGCCGATGGCTCTTTTGCTGAGTATTGTCGCAACGGTCTGCGCATGTGGCGCATCCGGTGTGGCAGGTGGTTCGTTGTTGCTGATACCGCTGGCGTGCAGTCTGTTCGGGATTTCCGACGATATTGCAATTCAGGTTGTGGGAGTGGGATTCATTATTGGCGTACTGCAGGACTCGGCCGAGACAGCCCTGAACTCGTCGACAGACGTACTATTTACTGCGGCTGGATCGTATTCTTCCGAAGATAAACCGCTTACCGTAGTGCAGTCGTGATGATTTCAGCCACACTGCAACGGAAGGTTCCGGTGCATCCAGCCTTCATGGCTTGTTTACCGGACAGCCCAGCGCTGAATGGCGGGCCAAATATCCAGCGGTGATTCGGCTATGGCGTCGGCCTGCCAGGTGTGCAAGGCAGTCTCCTTGCCGCAGTATCCGTAGGCCGCGACAATAGTTGCCATGCCCGCGGCCTTGCCGGCAATGATATCGCGCTCGTCGTCGCCCACATAAATGCAATCGGCCGGTGCGAAGCCGGTTTCCTTGGCAGCGTGGAGCAATGGTGCCGGGTGTGGCTTGGTGTGGCTGGTGGTGTCGCCGCCCACAGTAACTGCGCATTCAGTGAACAGGCCCAGGTGCACCACCAACGGAATAGCCAGGTACTCCATCTTGTTGGTGACTATTCCCCATGCGTAGCCCTCGTCCTTCAGCGCCCCCAGAAGCTCGTTGACTCCAGAGAACAACGTGGTGAGCGTGGTCATGCCTTGCTCGTAGTCTTCCAGGAATTGCTGGCGGCAGGTCTCGTAGTCGCGATCGCCAGGCGCAATATCGAGCGCCACTTTCAGCAGGCCGCGGGCGCCGTGCGAAGCGTAAGGCCGGAAAGTTTCGTGGGGCAGGGGAGGCAATCCTTTGCGCTCGCGCTGTTTATTGGCAGCTGCAGCCAGATCCGGTGCGGTGTCGGCTAACGTGCCATCGAAATCGAACAAGACAAGTTTTTGCATGGGATCAGTTCTCGCGGCGGCTGGCCATGAGGTAATTGACGGAAGTGTCTCGGGAAATCTTGTAGAGATCGGTGATCGGGTTGTATTCGAGGCCCGCCAGGTCGGTGGTGGATAACCCCGCCTGTCGAATTGCAGCGGCAAGTTCGCTGGGTTTGATAAAGTTTTCGTAGCTATGTGTGCCGCGTGGCAATAGCCTTAACACGTATTCGGCTCCCACGATCGCAAACAGGAAAGACTTCGGATTACGATTCAGCGTGGAAAAGAATACCCAGCCACCCGGTTTTACCAGGGTCGCACAGGCCTGGACGATGGATGCCGGATCAGGCACGTGTTCCAGCATTTCCATGCAGGTCACGATATCGTATTCGCCAGCGTGCTCTGTAGCCATCTGTTCGGCGCTGACGGCCTGGTACGTAACAGGTACGCCTGATTCCAGCCCATGCAGTCGCGCTACCGTGAGGGATTTTTCCGCCAGGTCGATGCCTGTGACCTGGGCTCCTGCCTTGGCCATGCTTTCAGCCAGAATGCCGCCCCCGCAGCCGACGTCCAGCACCTTTTTGTCGACGAGAGTACTGGTGTGCTGCTGAATCCAATCGAGACGCAGAGGATTTATGGCGTGCAGCGGTTTGAATTCGCTTTCTGGATCCCACCAGCGTGAGGCCAGCGCGCTGAACTTGTCGAGCTCGGCCTGGTCGACGTTGGGGGTGTGTGTCGTTGTGGAATTTGCAGTGGCGTTCATGAGCGACCCGAGGCGTGCTTTGAAAGGGTGAGGCAAGGGCAGCGCGTAATCATAGGCTTGTCCGTCAATGAATAAGGGCCCCGCAATGCGGAGCCCTTATTGTAGCGTTTAACGCAAGCAAGTATTACATTGAAGTATTACTTCCGAACGCCAACGATTTCGATCTCTACGCGACGGTTCTGTGCGCGGCCTTCACGAGTCTTGTTGTCGGCGACGGGGCTCAACTCGCCCTTGCCTTCAGCATAGATACGATCAGCAGGAATGCCCTTGGTAACCAGGTAGTTCTTGACCGTATTGGCACGGCGCTCGGACAAACCTTGGTTGTACTTTTCAGTACCGATGGAATCGGTGTGGCCAGTTGCGATCAGTGTTTCCAGATTGATCGTGTCGGCTTGTGCGGCGACCTGATCAAGAATCTGGCGACCTTCTGGTTTCAGTGTGGCTTTGTCGAAATCGAAGAAGGTGTCAGCATTCAACACAACTTTGGTTGATGTAGGAGCAACCACTGGAGCCTGAGCTTGCGCTACTGGTACGCCGTCGCAGCCGGGGATGCCGGTAGCTGGGGTCCAGAAATTGTCGCGCCAGCACAATTCGTTGGTGCCGTTTTTCCAAACGTCGCCGAACGGATTTTGCCAGTTATCGACAGTTTGCGCAGAAACTGCACCAGAAGCCGAAGTGGCTGCAATGGCGAGTGCTAGTGCGATTTTGGAGGGTTTGTTCATGTTTCTCCTCGTTGAGCTTAATGCTGGTAAGTGACCGCAGCGAACCCCCGCCGCATATCAAGAAAACGGAGCCAGTATAGCAACGCTATGGGTTAATAGTATTGCGCTGGGTTTCATGCGTGTTAGGGCGAATCTTACGGCATTTCTGGGCGGTTAGTTAAGCCTCCACTGCGCATATGGCTCAGATATCAGGATTTCTACGCTATCTCCCCTTTTAATGTTGGTTTTTACCAACATTGCCCTGGGGCCGCCGGTCAATTCTCCAGCTGCTATATGTAGCGATCATCGACCGCGGGCAAAAATCAAGGCCCTGGGCCCACTGGGTTGTCGCTAGGGCGTAGCCATAGACGCAAGTGTTAGAATTTCCCATTCGCCCGTCATCGGTCCAGTTTCACGATTTTTAAGCTTTAGACAATCTATGGATTCCTTTGCCAAGGAGACCCTTCCAATTTCGTTGGAAGAGGAAATGCGCCGCAGTTATCTTGATTACGCCATGAGCGTGATCGTGGGGCGAGCCCTCCCGGATGTCCGGGACGGCCTGAAGCCGGTGCACCGGCGCGTGTTGTTTGCCATGCACGAACTTAACAATGACTGGAACCGGGCCTATAAGAAGTCGGCGCGTATTGTCGGTGACGTTATCGGTAAGTACCATCCTCATGGTGATTCCGCCGTCTACGACACTATCGTTCGTATGGCACAGGATTTCTCGCTGCGCTACATGCTGGTCGACGGCCAGGGTAACTTCGGTTCCATCGATGGCGATAACGCCGCCGCCATGCGTTACACCGAAATCCGCCTGGCCAAGATCGCGCACGAACTTCTCGCCGATATCGACCAAGAGACCGTCGATTTCGGTCCGAACTACGATGGCAGCGAACAAGAACCGCTGTTGTTGCCTTCGCGCTTGCCTAATCTTTTGGTCAATGGCAGTTCGGGTATTGCCGTAGGCATGGCCACCAATATTCCCCCGCACAATTTGTCCGAGGTAATAGAAGGGTGTCTGTATTGTCTTCGCAACCCGACCTGCACAATAGACGAGCTGATTGAACTGATACCGGCGCCCGACTTTCCCACCGGCGGCATTATCTACGGTATGTCAGGGGTGCGAGAAGGTTACCGGACCGGCCGCGGCCGCGTCATCATGCGCGCCAAGACACACTTCGAAGACATGGAGAAAGGCAATCGGCAGTCCATTGTCATTGACGCTCTTCCTTACCAGGTAAACAAGAAGACTCTGCAGGAACGCATTGCCGAGCTGGTCAACGAAAAGAAAATCGAGGGTATCTCCGATATCCGCGACGAGTCCGACAAAGACGGCATGCGTCTGGTCATCGAACTCAAGCGTGGCGAGGTGCCGGAAGTCATACTGAATAATCTGTACAAGCATACGCAGTTGCAGGACACCTTTGGCATGAATATGGTGTCGCTGGTCGATGGCCAGCCGCGTCTGCTTAACCTGAAACAAATGGTGGAGTACTTCCTGTTCCACCGTCGCGAGGTTGTCACACGGCGCACAATTTTTCAATTGCGCAAGGCACGAGAGCGCGGCCACGTGCTGGAAGGCCTGGCCGTGGCATTGGCCAATATCGACGACTTCATTACCATCATCAAGGCTGCACCCACGCCACCAGTGGCGCGTCAGGATCTCATGGCGCGCACCTGGGATTCATCGCTGGTGCGCGAAATGCTGTCGCGCGCGGATCAAGGCGACACCCCTGGCGGTCAGGCAGCGTATCGGCCCGATACACTGCCGACGGGATTCGGCCTGCAGGCCGATGGTCTGTATCGGCTCAGTGATGTGCAGGCCCAGGAAATCCTGAACATGCGTCTGCAACGCTTGACCGGCCTGGAGCAGGACAAGATTGTCGGCGAGTATAAAGACATCATGGCGACCATCGCCGATTTGCTCGACATTCTGGCCCGTCCCGAACGCGTCACTACCATCATCAGCGATGAACTGCTTGCCATCAAGCTCGAATTCTCGACCAACGCGAAGGATTTCCGCCGCTCCGAAATCGAGCACAATGCCACCGAACTCGACACCGAAGACCTGATCACCCCGATGGACATGGTGGTTACCTTGTCGCAGTCGGGATACATCAAGAGCCAGCCTTTGTCCGAATACCGCTCGCAAAAACGCGGCGGCCGGGGCAAACAGGCTACCACCATGAAAGAGAACGACTGGATAGACCAGTTGTTCATCGCCAATACGCACGACTACCTGCTTTGTTTCTCCGACCGCGGCCGGCTCTATTGGCTCAAGGTCTGGGAAGTTCCGCAAGGCTCACGCGGTTCCCGCGGCCGTCCTATCGTTAACATGTTCCCGCTGCTCGATGGCGAGAAAATCACGGTGGTTCTGGCGGTCAAGGAATTCAGTGATGACCACTATGTTTTCATGGCAACGTCGCGCGGCACCGTCAAGAAGACGCCGCTGTCCGACTTCTCCAATCCCCGCAAGGCAGGCATTATTGCTGTCGCGCTCGACGAGGGCGACTACCTGATTGGCGCCGATCTTACCGATGGCAAGCACGATGTCATGCTCTTTTCGGACTCGGGAAAGGCGGTGCGCTTCGACGAAAACGATGTCCGGCCCATGGGCCGGACCGCACGCGGTGTGCGGGGCATGATGCTGGAAGAAAATCAGTCGGTCATTGCCATGCTCGTGGCGGGCGATGAAACACAAAGCGTGCTCACGGCTACCGAAAACGGGTTCGGCAAACGTACTTCCATAACGGAATACACGCGCCATGGCCGAGGTACCAAAGGCATGATTGCCATCCAGACTTCCGCGCGCAACGGCAAGGTGGTTGGAGCCGTGTTGGTCGAACCGACCGACGAAATCATGCTGATTACCACTGGTGGCGTGCTGGTTCGCACGCGTGTCTCCGAAATTCGCGAAATGGGTCGTGCCACACAAGGTGTCACCCTGATCAACGTTGACGAAAACACCGTGTTGCAAGGTGTGCGCCGCGTTGTTGAAAGCGACGCCGATACCGATGACGAGCTGGCGGATTCCGATGAGGCCCAGTTGGTCGATGGCACACCAGGTCTGGAAGCGGCGGACGCGGACGATATCGCTACCGACGATCTCGGGGATGATGCCGATGAATCGGATCATCCGGACGTCGATGGCAGTGACGATGTCACGAAGGACGACAATTGATGCGCCCATGGAATTTTTCGGCAGGCCCATCGGCACTGCCGCTTGAAGTGCTGCAGCAAGCGGCTGCGGAAATGACCGATTGGCATGGCAGCGGCATGTCGGTAATGGAAATGAGCCATCGGGGCAGGCAGTTCACCCAGATACGCGACGAAGCTGAAGCCGACCTGCGCGAGCTGCTTGCCATACCGACGGACTATGAAGTCCTGTTCATGCAGGGCGGGGCCACCGCGGAAAACGCGATCGTTCCCTTGAACCTGATCGCTCGCGGTAGGGCGGGCAAGGCCGACTATATACTTTCCGGTATATGGTCCAGCAAGTCGCACAAGGAAGCGCAGCGCTATGGGGATATCGCCGTGGCAGCGTCCAGTGGATATGCAACGGAACTGGATGGCGCGACCCAGGCGCCATGGACCTGGTTTCCCAGTGTCGGCTCCTGGAAGGTCCGTCCTGACGCGTCTTATCTGCATTTATGCAGCAACGAGACCATAGGCGGCGTCGAGTTCCCCGATTGGCCCGACCTGGCCGCATTGGGCGCCTGCGATGTTCCCTTGGTGGTCGACGCTTCTTCGCACTTTCTGTCCCGCTCCATCGACTTTTCGAAGGCGGCCATGGTGTATGCGGGTGCTCAGAAGAACGCGGGGCCGGCAGGCGTTACCGTTGTCATTATTCGCAAAGACCTTCTCGGGCATGCCTTGCCGGTGTGTCCTTCGGCCTTTGACTACAGCAATGTCGCCGCCGCGGATTCCATGTTCAATACGCCTCCGACCTATGCTATTTACGTGGCGGGGCTGGTCTTCAAGTGGTTGAAGAAGCAGGGTGGCGTGGCTGCCATTGAGGCCGCCAACATGGCCAAGGCACAAGCGCTTTATTCCTATCTGGATTCCGCAAATTTCTATCTCAGCACCGTCCATGCGCCGGACCGTTCGCGCATGAATGTGCCGTTCTTCCTGCGCGACGAGTCGTTGAACCATGAATTTCTGGCCCAGGCGGATGCCGCCGGGTTGATGCAGCTTAAAGGACACAAAAGCGTCGGAGGCATGCGTGCCTCCATTTACAACGCGGTCCCCATGGAAGGCGTTCAAGCCCTTATTTCATATATGCAGAATTTCGCACAACGACATGGATAACTCTTTACAAGCCCGTTTGTTGCCTTTGCGTCACCAGATCGATGCGTTGGACGAGCAAATCCTGGACCTTCTGAACCAGCGTGCCATGACGGCGCAGGAAGTCGGCAAGGTTAAACAGGACTTCGATCTTGAAGGGCCGGTACTCAAGCCGGAGCGCGAGGCAATGGTCATACGCCGCTTGCAGGCCCTGAACAAGGGGCCGTTCACAGAGCAGGCCATAGACGCGGTCTGGACTCAGATCATTTCCACCTGTCGTGGCCTGGAAAGCGTGCTTACGGTCGCCTACCTGGGTCCGCAAGGGTCGTTTTCCGAGCAGGCGGCACTTGAACACTTCGGTCATGCCGTGACCCGGTTGCGCTGCGATTCTTTCGACGAGGTCTTTCGTGCCGTTGAGGCAGGTCAGGCGGACGTCGGCATGGTACCGGTCGAGAACTCCACCGAGGGTGCCGTCAATCGTACGCTTGATCTGCTTTTGAATTCACCCCTGAAGGTATTGGGCGAGCGTTCCATAAAGATCCATCACAATCTGATGTCGCAGTCGGGATCGCTCGAAGGTGTGACGCGCGTCATGGCGCATCCTCAGGCCTTGGCACAGTGCCAGGCATGGCTGACGCAACACTACCCGAAGCTCGCACGCGATGCGGCTTCCAGCAATGGCGAAGCAGCGCGCATCGCATCCCAGGATCCCACCGTGGCGGCCATCGCCGGCGCCGGTGCTGCGCAGGCGTGGGACTTGCAAATTGTCGCTTCCGGCATACAGGACGATCCGCAGAACCGGACCCGGTTCCTCGCCGTCGGCGCCATCGAGACACTGCCCAGCGGAAACGACAAAACCAGCATTATTCTGGCCGTTCCGAATCGGGCGGGTGCCGTGTACGACATGCTTGCGCCGCTTGCGGCCAACAAGGTGTCCATGACGCGTCTGGAATCCAGGCCGGCGCGTACCGGCCAGTGGGAATATTACTTTTACGTCGATTTGCAAGGCCACCGCAACGAGCCGGCTGTCGCCCAGGCGTTGTCCGACCTTAAGAAACAGGTCGCCTTTTTCAAAGTTCTGGGCTCATATCCCAGTCAGTAATCGAGCTTTGCATGAATAGTGAAATCCTCCATCGCGCAGGTAAGAGGTCGGTCAGCAAGGTTGTTCCGTTCTCATGAATGCTGGAAGGCCAGCGCCAGCCACGCCATTGGTGCCCGTACTGGCTATTGTGGGCGTGGGCCTTATCGGCGGCTCATTCGCGGCGGCACTGCGAAATTGTGGCGCCGTGGGGCGCGTGCTAGGAGTGGGCCGTCAGCCCGCGACGCTGGCGCGGGCCTGCGAGCTGGGCCTGATCGACGAAGCCGTCACGCTTGAAAGTGCCGCAGACCAGGCAGATCTCTTTTTTCTGTCCACCCCCGTTGGTGCCACAGAAACGATCTTGTCACGTCTTAAGCCTATCCTGCGGCCTGGCACCATTGTTACTGATGCCGGTAGCACCAAGGCCGACGTGGTGGCGGCCGCACGCACCGCCCTGGGTGCGAAAATCGGGCAATTCATACCCGGTCATCCCATAGCAGGTGCGGAAAATACAGGCCCCGAAGCGGCCGTGGCGTCACTTTACCGAGGCCGCACTGTTGTGCTGACGCCGCTGGACGAAAACACAAACGCGGCAAAATCCTACCTCACGAGAGTCTGGGAGTCTTGTGGCGCCCGTGTCATGGCCATGGATCCGCGGGTCCACGACACGGTGCTGGCATCGGTGAGCCACGTGCCGCACTTGCTATCGTCGGTCTTCATGTGGCAGGTTGCCACGGCGCACGACTCAGACATACGGATGGCGTTGGCCGGAAGCGGCTTCCGCGATTTCACGCGGATCGCCGCTGGCTCACCTGAAGTCTGGCGCGATATATTTCTTGCGAATCGCGCGGCGGTACTGGCCGAACTCCAGGAAGTCAAGGCGGCGCTAGGTCGCGCTGAGCAGGCGCTGCAAGATGCCGATGGTGAAGAACTTGAGAATTTTCTGGAACGCGCGGCGCTGGCCCGTCGATTCTGGGGCAGCAGGAGTGGTTTGACATGACGACAAGTCGCAGTCTGGATCTCGCACCGGTAAGCGCGGCTGCGGGCCAAATGCATTTGCCGGGCTCGAAGAGTATTTCTAATCGCGTCCTGCTGCTTGCTGCCATGGCGGCGGGCGCGACCCAATTGGAAGGGCTGCTTGATTCCGATGACACACGCGTCATGCTGGCCGCTTTGCGCCAACTCGGCGTGGTGGTCAAGGAAACCGGTCCCGCCCAGGTCGAGGTTCAAGGCGGCATTCCTTTTGCCGTGCGTCAGGCGGATCTTTTCCTGGGAAATGCCGGCACGGCATTTCGGCCACTGACGGCGGCGCTGGCGCTGATGGGCGGCGACTACCGTCTGTCGGGGGTCGCGCGCATGCACGAAAGACCCATTGGCGACCTTGTGGAAGCCTTGGTCCACCTGGGCGCCGATATCCGCTATGAAGGCAATGCCGGCTATCCGCCGTTGCGTATCGGCCAGGGCGAAATCCATGGCGGCAAGCCGGTGGTCGTAAAAGGCGCGGTATCCAGCCAATTCCTGACGGCGTTGTTGCTTGCTGCCCCGCTGTATGCAGCCCAGGCATCGGACGACGTGGTTATCGATGTGGAAGGCGAACTGATTTCCAAACCTTATATTCTGATCACGCTGAATCTGATGGCGCAGTTCGGCGTGCAGGTCGAGCGGCAGGATTGGACCCGCTTCACCATTCCGGCCGGTTCGCGCTACAGAACGCCCGGCCGTATGCAAATCGAAGGAGATGCCTCCACTGCCTCGTATTTCATGGCGTTGGGCGCCATAGGCGGCGGGCCCATCCATATCCACGGCGCAGGTTCGCAAAGCATACAGGGCGACATGGCATTTGCCGATGTTGTCGAAGCGATGGGCGCGACGGTTATCCGCCATGCGCAGTCGATCGAAGTGCGGGGAGTTCTCGTCGCGCGTGGCGATAAGCTCAAAAGTTTCGACCGCGATTTCAACCTTATCCCGGACGCCGCCATGACTGCAGCGATGCTGGCCCTGTATGCCGACGGCCCCTGCACATTGCGCAATATCGGCAGCTGGCGCGTCAAGGAGACCGACCGGATACACGCCATGCATACGGAGCTGGAAAAACTGGGGGCCTCGGTGGAGTCCGGACCCGACTGGATACGGGTTCATCCCATGCAGCCATCGCGCTGGAAGGCTGCCAGCATAGAAACCTACGATGATCATCGCATGGCCATGTGTTTTGCGTTGGCGTCTTTCGGGCCGGTGCACGTCACTATTCTTGATCCCGGTTGCGTCAGCAAGACATTCCCGGAATTTTTCTCGGTCTTCCAGAGCTTGGTGCAGGTATGAACACGTCGTCGACCCGCATCCCGGTCATTACCATCGATGGTCCCACGGCTTCCGGCAAGGGCACGATCGCTCATCGTGTGGCCGAGGCTCTGGGCTGGGTCGTCCTGGATAGCGGCGCGCTATACCGTCTTACCGCACTTGCGGTCCAGCAGCAAGGGGTGGATCCCGATGACGAGATTGCCGTGGCACAGGTGGCACACGACCTGGACGTCGCCTTCCAGGGGGACCGGGTAATGTTGTCCGGAATCGATGTAGCCAGCCTGATCCGGCAGGAAAACATCGGGAATCTGGCGTCGAAGATTGCGGCCTATCCTCCACTGCGATGCGCCTTGCTGGAGCGGCAACGTGCATTCCGCCTAGCACCCGGCCTGGTGGCCGACGGGCGCGATATGGGCACCGTCGTCTTTCCTGATGCTCCCTTGAAAATATTTTTGGAAGCCGATGTCCGGGCCCGGGCGGAAAGACGTTGTAAGCAGTTGAAGGAAAAGGGGTTTTCTGCTAACCTTATGCGCTTATTGGAAGACATGCGAGAGCGCGATGCGCGCGACCGCACAAGGGCCAATGCGCCGCTGGTAGCGGCGCCTGACGCCAAAACGGTCGATTCGTCCGCATTAAGTATCGATGAAACGGTCAACGTAGTGCTCGATTATTGGTCGAGTCTGGGGTTCCCGGCGGCACAATAGCACCATTGCCATATCTGCTGTCTGGAATTATTTTTTACTCCACTGGGGCTTTTTACCCTGGTGTGTTTTTTAACAGCCATCCCGGCTTATGGATTTCATTTAATGTCCACCATTCCCACCTCTGCCGCCGCCGGCGGTGAAAGCTTTGCCGACCTTTTTGCCGAAAGTATCAAGAACCAGGACATGAAGTCCGGTGAGGTCATTTCCGCAGAGGTCGTACGCATCGATCACAATTTTGTGGTGGTCAATGCCGGCCTCAAGTCCGAGGCATTGATCCCTCTTGAAGAATTCCTGAACGACCAGGGCGAGCTCGAAGTCCAGCCTGGCGACTTTGTTTCCGTTGCCATTGATTCGCTCGAAAACGGTTATGGCGACACCATCCTGTCGCGCGACCGCGCCAAGCGCCTGTCGGCCTGGCTGCAACTTGAACAAGCACTCGAATCGGGTGAAATGGTTACCGGCACCATCACCGGCAAGGTAAAGGGCGGCCTGACGGTCATGACCAACGGCATCCGCGCGTTCCTTCCAGGTTCGCTGGTTGACCTGCGTCCCGTCAAGGACACTACGCCCTACGAGGGCAAGACCATGGAGTTCAAGGTCATCAAGCTCGACCGCAAGCGCAACAACGTTGTGCTGTCACGTCGCTCGGTGCTTGAAGCCAGCATGGGCGAAGAGCGCCAGAAGCTGCTTGAAACTCTCAGCGAAGGCGCTGTGGTCAAGGGCGTGGTCAAGAATATCACCGACTACGGTGCTTTCGTCGACCTCGGCGGTATCGACGGCCTGCTGCACATCACCGACATGGCATGGCGTCGTGTTCGCCATCCTTCCGAGGTCTTGCAAGTAGGCCAGGAAGTCGAGGCCAAGGTACTCAAGTTCGATCAGGAAAAAAGCCGTGTGTCGCTGGGCGTCAAGCAGCTGGGCGAAGATCCATGGGTCGGCCTTGCTCGTCGCTACCCGCAAGGTACGCGTCTGTTCGGCAAGGTCACGAACCTCACCGATTACGGTGCATTCGTTGAAGTCGAAGCCGGTATCGAAGGCCTGGTGCACGTTTCCGAAATGGACTGGACCAACAAGAACGTTGATCCGCGCAAGGTTGTCACCTTGGGCGAAGAAGTCGAAGTCATGGTCCTGGAGATCGACGAGGACCGTCGCCGTATCTCCTTGGGCATGAAGCAGTGCCGTGCCAATCCTTGGGAAGAATTCTCCATCAACTTCAAACGCGGCGACAAAGTCCGTGGCGCCATCAAGTCCATTACTGACTTCGGCGTGTTTGTCGGCTTGCCGGGTGGCATCGACGGCCTGGTTCACCTGTCCGACCTGTCCTGGACCGAAACCGGTGAAGAAGCGGTTCGCAACTTCAAGAAGGGTGACGAAATCGACGCAGTGGTTCTGGGTATCGACACCGACAAGGAACGCATCTCGCTGGGCATCAAACAGCTTGAAGGCGACCCATTCAACAACTTCGTGGCTACTTACGACAAGGGCGCGGTTGTTCCTGGCGTGGTCAAGTCCGTTGAAGCAAAGGGCGCTGTTGTAACGCTGTCGCTCGATGTTGAAGGCTACCTGCGCGCTTCCGAGATTTCGACGGGTCGCGTCGAAGATGCAACAACGGCGTTGAAAGCCGGTGAAAACATCGAAACCATGATCGTCAACATCGACCGCAAGACGCGTTCGATTCAATTGTCGATCAAGGCTCGCGATACAGCCGATACTGCTGAAACCATCCAGCGCATGTCGGATGCCAGCGCTTCGTCCGGTACGACCAACTTGGGAGCCTTGCTCAAAGCCAAGCTTGACCAAGCACGCGACGACGGTTAATCGATGTGACCAAGTCTGAACTGATAGCGATCCTTGCCAATCGTTACCCGCAATTGGCTGTACGCGACACGGATTACGCCGTCAAGACAGTGCTCGAAGCGATGACCCAGGCTCTGGCTGGTGGTCAACGCATCGAGATCCGGGGTTTTGGCAGCTTTTCCTTGTCTGAACGTTCACCACGCGTAGGTCGCAATCCGAAGTCCGGTGAAAAGGTGTTGGTGCCTGGTAAACAGGTACCGCACTTCAAGGCTGGCAAGGAATTGCGGGAACGCGTGGATTCTGCCTACGACGACGAAGTCAAGGCGGCAATAAACGAGTCGTCCGTCGCATTAGGGCAGTTCGATACGCGCATCATGCATGGGTAGGTCGGTTTAAACGGCTTGTAGTAAGCAATTCGACCGGCATTTGCGGGCTCTCTGTTTCGAGAGCCCGCTTTTTATGGGTCGGCCCCCGGGTATTGCGCTCGATTCCCCTTACAATTGTCGAAATCCCAGTTTATTGGAGTGTTCGTTATGCGCTATCTCGTTTGGATATTGCGGCTGGTGGTGTTCGTTGTCGTTCTAATGTTTGCGCTAAAAAACACGGGCCCTGTGGACGTCAATTTTTTTGCTGACCGCGTGGTCACGGGAGTGCCGCTGATCGTGGTCATGTTGTCCGTATTCGTCTTGGGCGTGGTGTTTGGCCTGTTGATCGCGGCGCCTTCGATCATGCGCCGTCGTCGCGAAGCGAACAAGTTGCGGCGCGACGTGGCGCGCCTTGAAGACAAACTCAAGTACCCCAATGTGCCGGGTGAAGCCGTGGCACCCGAAACGGTTGCCCCTCTGGCACCTCTCTGAACTACCGAGGTTATGAATAGTGGATTTTGAACCCTGGTGGTTGATTTTTTTGCCCTTGCTTTTTGCGCTCGGCTGGATCGCGGCGCGCGTCGACATCCGGCAGATGCTGTCCGAGACCCGCAATTTGCCGAACTCTTATTTCAAGGGTCTGAATTTCCTGCTCAACGAAGAGCCCGACCGCGCCATCGACGCCTTCGTCGAGGTGGCCAAGCTGGATCCAGAAACGACGGAATTGCATTTCGCATTGGGGAGCCTGTTTCGCCGTCGTGGCGAGATGGAGCGTGCCATACGGGTGCATCAAAGCTTGCTGTCGCGGGCCGACCTGCCGCAGGTCGATCGGGAAACCGCCCAGCATGAACTGGCTCAGGATTTTCTCAAGGCAGGAATGCTGGACCGCGCTGAACAGGCTTTTGAGCAGGTTCTCGATAGCCGTTTCGCGGTCCCTGCCGTCAGGGCGCTGATACGCATCTATGAGTCTGAACACGATTGGCCCCGCGCCATTGAGGCGGTCAAGCGTCTGCGCGCATTGGTGGACGAGCCTGTGCCGCAGTTGATCCACTATCAATGCGAGCGCGCCGTCGCGGCCATGGCGACGAAGCCGCCTGATATACCCGCCGCGGAAGAGGCGCTTGACGCGGCAGACAACGCGGCGGCGGCGCTGGGCGCGAAGACTAATGGCCAGGCCTCGGAAGCACGCATCGCCATAGAGCGGGCGCGCCTGGCGCGGCTCAGCAGTAAGCCCGAACGCGAACGCAGTTACCTCGTGTCCATTCTTGATATCGCGCCCGAATACGCCAGTCTGGTGGCCGCAGATATTCTTGAAAGCTACCGGCGCGTCGGTCAGCAGACCGAGGGCCTGCAGTTGCTTCGCAATCACTATATGCGTTATCCCTCGCTCGATACGTTCAATGTGGTATTTCGCGAACTTCGCGCCCAGGAAGGGCACAGGTTGGCCTGGGCTTTCGCGCGTGAAGCCTTGCGCGCCCATCCATCACTGCTCGGTCTGGATCGTCTGCTCGAGGCGGAACTCGCCAGTAGCGGCGCCCCCGATCCGCGCACTCCATTGTCAGCGCCCGATGCCGGTGCTTCGCCGCAGGGGCAAGCGCTCGCATCATTGGTTCCGACACATGAAGCCGCAGCGGGCGCCGATCTCAGCCTCCTGCGTTCCCTCATTCACAAGCATACGCAGCGTCTGGACCGCTACGCATGTCGGGTGTGCGGCTTTGAGGCGCGCAATTTTTATTGGCAATGTCCGGGGTGCAATTCTTGGGAAACCTACCAGCCGCGTCGACTGGAGGAAACGAAATGACGCCTTTTCCAGTACAGGCGGCACGCCGTGTAAAAATCCTCGTGGCGGGCGATGTCATGTTGGATCGCTATTGGTTCGGCGAGGTCGAGCGTATTTCACCTGAAGCGCCGGTGCCGGTTGTGCGCGTTGCCAGGCGCGAAGACCGTCTCGGTGGCGCCGCCAATGTCGCGCGCAATATCGTGGCACTGGGTGCGCAGGCCACTTTACTGGGCCTGGTCGGCAATGACGAGGCAGGCGAAAAAGTGCAGGCGCTGGTGCACGACGCCGGCATTCGCCCCTGCCTGGTCGTCGATCCGCAGGCGCCGACAACCCTTAAAATGCGTGTATTGGGCCGCCAGCAGCAATTGCTTCGGGTCGATTTCGAAGACTCGCCGGGCATACAGGGTGTTGCCGACTTCGATGCCCGGGCACGCGAGCTCATAGGGCAGCACGATATCCTGGTTTTGTCCGATTACGCCAAAGGCGCATTGTCGCAGGTCGGGTCGCTGATACATATGGCTCGCGAAGCCGATATTCCTGTGCTCGTCGATCCCAAAGGACACCTGTACCAGCGTTATAGCGGCGCCACCATGATCACGCCGAATCGCGCCGAGATGCAGGAAGCCGTCGGCCGTTGGCACTCTGAACAGGAACTCGAGGATAGGGCCCAGAAGCTCAGGGCCGAGTTGAATCTTGAAGCCTTGCTGGTGACGCGCTCTGAACAGGGAATGACCCTGTTCACCGACCGTGGACGTCAGCATACCGATGCGTATGCGCATGAGGTCTTCGATGTTTCTGGCGCCGGCGATACGGTATTGGCCACGCTGGCCGTTACCCGGGCCACAGGACTTCCCTGGTTTGATGCCGTCCTGTGGGCGAATCGGGCCGGTGGTGTCGTCGTGGGCAAGTTGGGAACGTCAACCGTTACCCCGGAGGAATTAGCATGATAGTAGTAACCGGAGGCGCCGGCTTTATAGGAAGCAACCTCGTCCGAGGTCTGAATCGCCGCGGGTATACCGACATTCTTGTGGTCGACGACCTGACTGAAGGCGACAAATTCGTCAATCTGGTCAAAGGTCAGATTTCCGACTACATGCACAAGGACGAATTCCGCAGGCGCGTTGCGCAAGGAGAGTTGGGCAAGGTTGAAGCCGTACTGCACCAGGGGGCATGTTCCGACACGACCGAACGCAATGGTCGTTACATGCTCGATAATAATTATCGTGTCACGCTTGAACTGTTTGAGTACTGCCAGGTAAACAAGATTCCGATGTTATATGCGTCGTCGGCGGCGGTCTACGGTGCGGGGCCTGTGTATGCCGAAGAAATTCAATACGAATCGCCGCTGAATGTCTACGGCTATTCCAAATTTCTGTTTGACCAGGTCCTGCGTCGCCGCTTGGCGTCACTGACGGCTCCGGTCGTGGGTCTGCGCTATTTCAACGTTTACGGACCGCAAGAGCAGCACAAAGGGCGCATGGCTTCCGTGGCGTTTCACAACATGAACCAGTTCAAGGCAGAGGGACATGTGCGCCTGTTCGGGGGCTGGGACGGGTATGGCGATGGCGGCCAATCCCGCGACTTCATCTTCGTGGACGACGTGGTGGACGTGAACCTGTTTTTTCTCGACCATCCGGAAAAATCCGGTGTGTTCAATTGTGGTACTGGCCGCGCGCAGCCATTCAATGATGTCGCGCGAACGGTCGTCAATACCATGCGTACCTATGGCGGTCTGCCCGAATTGACGCTGGAAAATCTTGTATCGCAGGGCCTGCTGCGGTATATCCCATTCCCGGACGATCTCAAGGGACGCTACCAAAGCCATACGCAGGCTGATCTGACCCAGCTTCGCGCTGCGGGCTACGATAAGCCATTCAACGATGTGCAGACGGGCGTCGCCGCGTATGTGAACACGCTGGTGGCCACGTAGTACGTCAGCGTGCAGGGTAGCTTTACGCATGGACTATATGCCGCTGGATGACTGTAGTTAGGGGCGTAATGCAGGGATCATTGAAGTCCTGTTCATATTTTGGAGACTGCAATGAATCCCTTTACTGAATCCACGGTGGCACGGCCGCTGGCGCCTATGCAGGCTGACCTGCCAGGAGCAGTTGCGCTTGGGGTCCCGCCGGCTGCGGGCGCTCGTCACGCAAAACGGCGCTCATTGGTGGGATTGACCCTGGGTGCAATGAGCCTTGCCACCGGTCTGGGGCTTCCCGCTACAGGCGTATTGCCAGCTGCAACCGGCCACTTGCTGGCGCGTGCCGGATTTCTCGCAGGTTCCGTCGTGCCCGGACTGGCCTTCGCCATTGACGTCAATAACGCGACGCAGCAGCAACTCGAAAGCGTGCGTGGCATTGGTCCGCGGACCGCGCAAACCATCATCGATGAACGCAGGCGCGGCGGTCGTTACGAATCCTTCGAAGACCTTTCCGACCGCATCAAGGGCATAGGGCCCAAGAAGGCAGCCTCCTTGAAAGCCGCGGGGCTGACGCTGGGCGCAAATGCACCAGTCGTGCCGCAAAGCGGGCCACCAAAAAAATGAACACGGCACCGGCTTTTATCCAATGACATCCATGATCGGTGTATTATTTCGAGCATGAAATCGTATTCCACAATTGAAGACACCATAGGCGTGACACCTCTGGTTCGCTTGCAACGCATTCCTGGCGAGGCTGGCGAGCAGCGCGGCAACGTGATTCTGGCAAAGCTCGAAGGAAACAATCCGGCGGGCTCGGTCAAGGACCGCGCTGCCAGCGCCATGATCCGCAAGGCTGAAGAGCGCGGCGATATCAAGCCGGGCGATACGCTTATCGAGGCTACCAGCGGCAATACGGGTATTGCCCTGGCCATGATGGCAGCGATCCGCGGCTATAAAATGATCCTGATCATGCCCGACAATCTGTCGGTCGAGCGGCGCGCCGCCATGGCCGCATACGGTGCCCAATTCATCCTGACGCCCGCCAACCAGGGCGGTATGGAATACGCGCGCGACCTTGCCAATACCATGCAGGCCGAAGGCAAGGGCAAGGTGCTGGACCAATTCGCCAATGCCGATAATCCCGCAGCCCATTTCGAGACCACCGGCCCAGAGTTGTGGCAGCAAACCGATGGACGCATAAGCCACTTTGTCAGCGCCATGGGAACCACCGGTACGATAATGGGCGTTGCGGCATATTTGCGTTCACAAAATCCGCAGATCCAGATCGTTGGCGCCCAGCCGGCCGAAGGCGCTCAAATTCCGGGCATACGCAAGTGGCCCGAGGCCTATCAGCCTTCTATCTACAAGCCTGAACAGGTCGACGCCTTTGAAGCAATAGGCCAGGCAGAGGCTGAAGACATGGCGCGCCGCCTGGCTGCCGAAGAAGGGATTTTCGGTGGTATCTCTTCGGCCGGTGCCCTAGTGGCCGCCATGCGGGTCGCCGGCCGAGTACGCAACTCCACGATCGTGTTCATCGTCTGCGATCGGGGCGACCGGTATTTGTCCACAGGCGTGTTCAATTAACAGTCCTTAGTTCGGGTAGCCATATCCCACGCGGTCCGCCAGGGCTTGTGCCAGATCGGCAACCGATGTTGCATAGAAATAACTACGGTTGTAATGCGTGATTGCGAAAAAATTCGGTGTGCCGGCACGGTATTCCGCCGTGTTTCGCGGTTCGTCGAGCAGATCGACAACACCAAGCTTGTGGCTCTTCCATCCCGACAGCGGTACATCTGTCGGCGAGGCGCTGGCGACCAGCGTTTCATTTGTCATAGGATTGCCGACGGTTGGCCTGACTTTTGCACCTTGAGTCTGTAATGTCGCCCAGTCTGTCGTGGGGTAGAGCCCTCCCACCACCAGCTTTTGTGGATCCTCGGGTAGAACCAGCGGTGCGAAGACGGGCAGTCCGGGTTGCCAGCCGTGCATTCTCAGGAATCGCGCGACCGAAACGATGGCATCGTCGACGCTGTATAGCAGGTCGATACGGCCGTCCCCATTCCCGTCCGCGGCATACCGCATCAGGCTTCCAGGCATGAACTGCGGCAAACCCATTGCGCCCGCAAACGAGCCCTCGACGTTGCGGGCGTCGAGCTTCTTCTCGTAGTCCAATTGAATCAGGTCGGCCAGCTGGTCGCGGAACAGCTGGCTGCGTTCCGGACGGCTGCTGTCCGGGTAGCGGAACCCCAGGGTGGCCAGCGCATCGAGGACCCTAAAATTGCCCGTATTTCGACCATAAACGGTTTCCACGCCAATAATGGCGACGATGATCGAGGGAGGTACGCCGTATTCCCGTGCCGTTCGATCGAGCGTCGTTTTGTGTTCCGCCCAGAACTCGACCCCGCGATTGATGCGCACCGGCTCGACAAAACGATTGCGGTAGGTAACCCAGCTGCGGCGTATGCGGGTTTTGCCGGGTGTCATCAATCGGGATGCTGTGGCGTTGTATTGGGCTGTCTTGAGAAGATCGATGACATGCGTCAACGGCACGTGTCGTACGCTGGACACTTCGCGCGCATACGCCTGGATGTCTGGCGTCAGTTCTCCGTCCGGTCGCAGGAAGCCGCCAGCGCCCGGCGTGGATGAACCCGCCTTGATCGATACGTCGGTACCAGCAGGCGCGGCAGGGGACTGGCCAGGCGTAACCGTTGCAAGCTGTACAGGTGTTGAGGTGGCGGTGGGCAACTGGCCTGGTGCAAGCGCTGCGGTTTGCGTGGTGCCGCAACCAGCCATCAACAGGAAAATAGAAGTAGCTTGCAAAATACGAGCAGGTTTGAACATAATCTTCCTTATGGAGACTCTATATATTACTCATCCCGCGTGCCGCTTGCATGAAATGGGAAATTGGCATCCGGAATGCCCCCAAAGGCTCGATGCCATCAACGACCAGTTGCTGGCCAGCGGGGTGATGTCATTGTTGACCGAAGAGCAAGCTCCTCTTGCGCGCGACGCCGACATATTGCGCGTTCATACGTTCGAATACCTTGCCCAGCTGCGCGCCAGCCTGCCAGCCGAAGGATATCTGGCCATCGATCCAGACACTCTGATGAATCCGCATACGCTGGAAGCAGCGATGGCGGCTGCCGGCTCAGGCATCGCTGCGGTCGACGCCATCATGGAAAAAAAGTCGCAGACTGCATTTTGCTCGGTACGTCCGCCTGGTCATCATGCGCGACCTGGCGTGGCCATGGGTTTCTGTTTTTTCAATAACATCGCCATTGCGGCGGCATACGCAGTAGAAAGGTACGGGCTCGAGCGTGTTGCGATCATCGACTTTGACGTGCATCACGGCAACGGTACCGAGGAAATGTTCTCCGGAGATCCCCGTGTTCTGATGTGCAGTTTTTTCCAGCATCCGTTTTTTCCCAATATACGCCAGGAAGATCCGGCCGAAAACATGGTAAACATACCGGTTCAGGCTTACACCCAAGCCGATGACCTTCGCCAACTGGTCAGCGACATATGGATGCCCAGGCTTGACGCCTTCAACCCGGAGTTTATATTCATCTCTGCCGGGTTCGATGGCCATCGGGAGGACGACATGGGGCAGTTGAGCCTGGTGGAATCCGACTATGCCTGGATCACAGAGCAAATAGTGATATTGGCCAAGCGATCTGCGCAAGGTCGGATTGTCAGCTTTCTGGAAGGCGGCTACAACTTGTCGGCCCTGGGACGCAGCGCGGTAGCCCATATCAAGGTACTCGCAACGTTGTAGAATAAGAAAATTTACTTGAATTATTTCCTAGCGGGCAGGTTGGGGCCAACGGGCGACTGGTTCGACAGTCCGCTTGCCGAGTTGGGTGGCACGATTTTTTTTCAATTCTTGGAGAATGCTCGATGAAGGTATTGGTACCTGTCAAGCGTGTGGTTGATTACAACGTCAAAGTACGCGTCAAATCCGATCAAAGTGGCGTGGACATCGCCAACGTCAAAATGTCGATGAATCCATTTGACGAAATCGCTGTCGAGGAGGCTACGCGGCTCAAGGAAAAAGGCATCGCCACTGAAGTGGTTGCCGTTACTTGCGGCGTCGCCCAATCCCAGGAAACCTTACGCACCGCCATGGCCATCGGCGCCGATCGCGCGGCACTGATCCAGACCGACGTCGAATTGCAGCCTTTGGCGGTTGCCAAATTGCTCAAGGCTCTGGTAGACAAAGAGCAGCCTCAGTTGGTCATACTGGGCAAACAGGCGATCGACGACGATTCCAACCAAACCGGCCAGATGCTGGCCGCCTTGCTGGATTGGCCACAGGCCACGTTCGCCAGCAAAGTCGAGGTCTCGGGCGATTCCGTGTCGGTCACGCGTGAAGTAGACGGCGGGCTCGAAACCCTGACGCTCAAGCTGCCGGCCATCATCACGACCGACTTGCGCCTGAACGAGCCGCGCTATGTCACGCTGCCCAATATCATGAAGGCAAAGAAAAAGACGCTCGACGTGATCACGCCTGAAGAACTCGGGGTGGACGTTGCCCCGCGTCTGAAGACACTCAAGGTTTCCGAGCCGCCCGCACGTTCGGCCGGGATCATGGTGCCCGATGTGGCGACGCTGGTGGACAAACTGAAGAATGAAGCGAAGGTGGTTTAAATGACGATTCTAGTAATTGCAGAACACGATAATTCGCACCTGAAAGGTGCCACGCTGAACACCATTGCCGCAGCATTGAAACTGGGCGACGACGTACATGTATTGGTGGCCGGCAACGGTGCGCAAGCGGTGGCCGACCAGGCAGCGAAAGCGGCTGGCGTAAGCAAGGTATTGGTGGCCGACGGTCCGGCACTGGCCGAAGGCCTGGCTGAAAACGTCGCGGCCCAGGTCTTGTCGATTGCCGAGGGCTATAGCCATATCCTGTTTCCAGCGACCGCAGCAGGCAAGAACGTAGCGCCGCGCGTGGCGGCCAAACTCGATGTCGCCCAGATCTCCGATATTATTTCCGTGGAAGCCGCAGATACGTTCACGCGTCCCATCTATGCTGGCAATGCCATCGCCACCGTGCAGTCGGCCGATGCCGTCAAGGTCATCACCGTGCGCACCACGGCGTTCGATGGCGTGGCCGCTGAAGGTGCAAGCGCAGCCGTGGAGTCCGTAACGGTGGTGGCCGATTCCGGCTTGTCGTCGTTCGCGGGCCGCGAAGTGGCGGCCAGCGATCGGCCTGAACTGGCCGGCGCGAAAGTGGTGGTGTCCGGAGGCCGGGGCCTGGGTAGCGCCGAGAATTTCAAGATCCTCGATCCGCTGGCCGACAAGCTCGGTGCCGCACTGGGCGCATCGCGCGCCGCCGTGGACGCCGGTTACGCGCCCAACGATTGGCAGGTCGGCCAAACCGGCAAGATCGTTGCGCCTGAGCTGTATGTCGCGGTAGGTATTTCGGGGGCCATCCAGCATCTGGCCGGCATGAAAGACTCCAAGGTCATCGTGGCCATCAACAAAGACGCCGAGGCTCCGATATTCGGCGTGGCCGACTATGGCCTGGTGGCAGACCTGTTCCAGGCCGTACCAGAACTGGTCCAGGCGCTGTAGTCATACCGGTTCGTCTGTAGCAAGTAACAAAACGGGCCTGTGGCGCAAGTCTCAGGCCCGTTTTTACGGCAATTCAACCATGGAGAAATAATGAGCTACCGAGCCCCTACCGAAGATATCCGTTTCGTGTTGAACGAACTGGCCGATCTTGAAAATGTCCTGGCATTGCCCGGATTCGAAGACGTGTCGTCCGATCTGGTCGACGCCGTGCTCGATGAGAACGCCAAGTTTGTAGAGCAGGCGATTGCGCCGCTGAATCAGTCCGGTGACACATCTCCGGCGAAATGGTCCGACGGGTCGGTCAGCACATCTCCGGGTTTCAAAAAGGCGTTCTCCGAATTTGCCGCGGGGGGCTGGCAAGGGCTTCAGCATGAGCAGGAATGGGGCGGGCAGGGTTTACCGAAACTTATCGGCGCTGCGGTCAGTGAAAACATGAACGCAGCCAACCTGGCGTTCTCTTTATGCCCCTTGCTTACCGATGGCGTCATCGAAGCCTTGACGGCGGTGGGCACACACGATCAGCAGTCGCGTTTCATCCCTCCCATGCTCGAAGGGCGTTGGACCGGAACGATGAATCTCACCGAGCCCCAGGCCGGTTCGGATCTGGCCCAGGTTGCCACGAGGGCGGTGAAGCAGGGCGATGGAAGCTACCGCTTGTCCGGCCAGAAAATCTTCATCACTTACGGTGAACACGATATGGCCGAGAATATCGTGCACCTGGTACTGGCCCGTACGCCAGATGCGCCCAGAGGCGTGAAAGGGATTTCACTGTTCATTGTGCCCAAGTTTTTGGTCGGCGAAGACGGCACGCTCGGGCCGCGCAACGATGTATGGTGTGCATCGCTGGAGCATAAGCTGGGCATACACGGAAGTCCGACGGCCGTCCTGCTGTACGGCTCTGGCAAGGGCGACGTCGGGGAAGGGGCTGTCGGCTACCTCGTCGGCGAGGAAAATCGCGGACTTGAGTACATGTTCATCATGATGAACGCGGCGCGATATGCAGTTGGAATCCAGGGCATTGCCGTATCCGAACGAGCTTTGCAGCATGCGGTGGCCTACGCGCACGAGCGGGTTCAAGGCCAGGCACTCGAAGGGTCGGCGGGCCCTGTCGCCATTTCGAATCATCCGGATGTGCAGCGCATGCTGTTGAACATGAGGGCGCTGACTGAGGGTGGCCGCGCCTTGGCTTACGTGGCTGCGGCGGCGTGCGACACCGCGCGCCGTCATACCGACCCCGCAGCCAGGGCGCGCAGCAAGGCTGTGTACGAGTATCTGGTGCCAGTGGTCAAAGGCTTTTCGACTGAATCTTCCCTCGAGGTAACCTCTTTGGGCGTTCAAGTCCACGGCGGGATGGGCTTTATCGAAGAGACGGGAGCCGCCCAGTATTATCGTGATGCCAGAATCTTGCCCATTTATGAAGGAACGACGGCAATCCAGGCGAATGACTTTGTGGGGCGCAAAATATTGCGCGACGGCGGCGCCGTTGCAAAGGTTCTTTCCGCGGAGATGCGGGCGTTGGTCGTACAGCTGCAACAAGAGTCCGACAAGGCAGGCCGCGATGCAGACGGGTTGGACCTGATAGCGCGGCGCCTGGGCGCCGGCATAGAGGCGTACGACAAGGCGACCTCGTTTATTTTGGCCAATGCGCAATCGTCCCTTCGCGCCGTTTTTCTGGGCAGTGTCCCTTACCTGATGTTGGCGGGCACGGTCCATGCTGGTTGGCAACTGGCACGCGCGGCGCTGGTTTGCAGCCAAAAAGCCCATGCAGATGAAGCGGCGGCATTCTACACCACTAAGCTCGCCACCAGTGTCTTCTATGCGGCACACATCCTTCCGCGGGTGGAATCGTTGTCGGTGAGCGTCCTGGAAGGGATAGTTGCCAGTCGGTATGCCAATGAGGCCGGCGGGAAATAAGTATATAGCTATGGCTTGTTTCCTTTAGGGTTCTTATGCTGACACAATATATGGCATACCCTTTCCTTTTGTTCTACGACCAAGAGAGCCAATATGTCAACTTTGCGTCTGGGCGATACCGCCCCCGATTTCGAACAGGATTCTTCCATCGGAAAAATTCATTTTCACGAGTATCTAGGCAACAGTTGGGGCGTGCTGTTTTCCCACCCCGCCGACTTCACGCCAGTTTGCACGACAGAACTCGGCTACACGGCCATCGTGTCCGGTGAGTTCACCAAGCGCAACGTCAAGGTGCTTGCCGTATCCGTAGACGATGCCGAGTCACACAAGAAGTGGATTGAAGATATTAATGACACGCAGAACACCAAGGTAGACTTCCCCATCCTTGCGGATGCGGACCGTAAAGTATCAACTCTCTATGACATGATTCATCCGAATGCCAGCACGACGGCGACAGTGCGTTCGGTATTCATCATCGATCCTGCCAAGAAAGTTCGCTTGACCTTAACCTATCCGGCCAGTACGGGGCGCAATTTCAATGAGATCCTTCGTGTGATCGATTCCTTGCAACTGACAGACAGTCATAGCGTGGCTACACCGGTAAATTGGCAGGACGGCGACGATGTCATCATTGTGCCTTCGCTGAAGGATGAAGCCGTACTGAAAGAGAAGTTCCCCAAAGGGTATAAAGAAGTACGCCCCTATTTGCGCGTCACGCCCCAACCTAATAAATAGGAACGAAACAGCAATCCTTTAACCCGCCACTTGGTGGGTTTTTTTCTAGCTGCTTTTCCATTACGGTTGCCAATAACGGGAAGCCGGGAAGGGGACAGGCAAGGACGGGTTATCAAGCCAACTGTCGGAAAAGTGCCGCAGAAGCAAAAATATCGCTTGCAAATACTACTGTTGTTTTATACAGTTCTATTTACGCGATAGCTGTTTTTATAAACAGTATGCAGCACCAGCTCGCACGTATGGCATTTGGTGTGTGCAGTAATCCCATAGTCGCGACCAATTCCTTCCGGAGACAGCTCATGCAAACTTATCAGCCAAAAAGCCGGCCATCCAAATGGCCCTTCCAGTCGTGCCCAAGCCGTGGCAAGTCCACGCCACTCACACGTGGCGCCATGGTGGCTGACATCTGCCTGGTCGCTGCCTGGGGTGCAACAATCCCCGGGCTAATGTGGCTTGCTGCCGCAGGTGGCTTTTAATATCAGCCGTTTACCTGTACAATAATCGGCTTTGCTAACTCATCCTCTGCCTGGCTTGCTACATACCAAGAAATGCCAGCGTCATGATGAAATCAGGAGCTTTACCGTGAATTTGATTGAAATTCTTGAACAAGAAGAAATTGCACGCCTTACCGGCGGCGCAGAACTGCCTACTTTTGGCCCTGGCGATACCGTTATTGTTAATGTAAACGTGGTTGAAGGCGCCCGCAAGCGCGTCCAGGCCTATGAAGGCGTGGTCATCGGCCGTCGCAACCGCGGTCTGAATTCATCCTTTATCGTGCGCAAGATTTCCTCTGGCGAAGCCGTTGAACGTACATTCCAGCTGTATTCCCCGCAAATCGCAAGCATTGAAGTAAAACGTCGCGGCGATGTACGTCGTGCTAAACTTTACTACCTGCGTAGCCGTTCGGGTAAGGCTGCTCGTATTAAAGAAAAGCTGGTTCGCAACCCCAAGAAAGCAGCCGCTAAATAAGCAGCGTTTTTCCGGTTTAAACCAGCAAAGGCACCTCATGGGTGCCTTTGCTTTATTGATTTTATGTCTCAGAGCACCGTTATTCCTCGAAACAGGCGCATGATTCTCCCGGGTTTCGACCCGCTGGTACAGCCTATCATTTCGAGCGAGATATTGCAGCCTCTCTCCAAAGCCTCGCTCCAACTCGATTTCATTTCTTCTGCCTTCGCACACCCCGTCGAATGGAAAGTCGAACCCATCTTTGCTGATTCGTTCCAGGCCGATGTGCTCGGGCACCATGGCGTCATCAAGGCGGCAGTCTTTGTCGCGCTGGTACAGCGTCCTGCTGGCGTGCACGTGGTATTCACCCGCAGGGCCTCGCATTTATACGATCATGCAGGCCAAATCTCTTTTCCGGGCGGGCGTATTGAATCCACAGACACCGATGCAATTGCCGCTGCAATACGGGAAACCCACGAGGAAATTGGTGTGGCGCCTGAATTTATCGACATAATCGGTACTCAGCCCAGCTTTCTCACGTCGACGCGTTTCACCATGAAACCGGTCATAGGTGCCATACGCCCTGGATTCACCATCAGTCCCGATCGGACCGAAGTCGCCGAGGTATTCGAGGTGCCTTTGTCCGTGCTGATGGATACCGGTGTGCACCGACTGCACCAGGCTTCGCTTCCCGGTGGCGGACACCGCTATTATTTTTCGATAACGTGGAAGTCTTACTTCATCTGGGGCGCTACGGCGGCCCTGATACGAAACTTCTATCATTATCTTGCCGCCGCGCAATCCAAGCTCGCTTAGTGGCTATTTGCCGGATTCGAATACCGGACTGAGCAAACAGCGCAGCAGTCACCAGGCGCATGGTAGTCAGTATCTTCCCTGGGCTTCGTTCTCGGCCAGTATGCGCTTGTAAAGCTCATGGCGCGCCGTGGTGATGGCGCCACTTTCAATGGCTGCCAGCACGCCGCAACCCGGCTCGTGCCTGTGCGTGCAATTATAAAAGCGGCAGTGTTGAATGGCCTCTGTGAATTCTGGAAATCCGCGCTCGATATCCGTCGCGGTCAGATGATACAGACCAAAGGCCTGGAAGCCGGGCGAATCGATGATGTCGCCGGGCTGATCCGGCAAGTGATACAGGCGGGTGCTGGTCGTCGTGTGCTTTCCGGCTCCCAACGCCTGGGAATGTTCCTGAGTGTGCGCGCGCGCGTCCGGCACCAGTGCGTTCAGTATTGTCGACTTCCCCATGCCGCTCTGGCCCAGCAGCAGCGTGCAGCGGTCCCGCAGCAAAGGCAGGAGGGCGGCGCGCATTTGCTCGGGCGCATGTGCGCTCAGCTCGACGATGTGGATTCCGAGCTGCATAAGCGTGGCCAGACGCTGGCGCGCCATGCCTATGCTGTTTTCGAGATCGACCTTGTTCAGAACCACAATGGGTTCTATGCCAGCGCTCCACGCCGCAACAAGTGCGCGGCCGGTCAAGTCGTCGGAAAAGGCGGGCTCTGGTGCGACGACGATAAGCAACTGATCCACATTGGCTGCGAACTGCTTGGTGCGCATGTCGTCGGAACGGTACAGCAGGTTGCGACGCTCCAGGATGCGGTCGATGGAGCCTTCATCGGCACCCTGGGGGCTGATGACGACATAATCGCCGACCGTTGCGCCGGCCTTCTTTCCACGTGGAAAACACTTGCGCAAGCTGCCATCGGGCAGTTCTACCGTGTAGTGGCGTCCGTGTGCGGCAATAATGCGCCCTTCGGGCGCGGCCGCGTTAGGCATGCTTTAAGTTCTGTATTCGTATCACGGCTGGTGGGTGGCTATCATAAAACGCCGAGTGTACCGGATCGGGTGTCAGCGTGGCCGCATTATCATCATAAAGTTTCACCAGGGCTGACACCAGAGAATCCGGAGAGCACTGTTGGGCTGCATAGTCGTCAGCCTGGAATTCGTCTTTGCGGGAAAGCCAGCTGGCAAGCGGCGTGAGCCAGAACGTGAACACGGGTAGCGCCAGGAAAAACAGTATCAGTGCGAGGGCGTCGTTGGGACGGCCAAGCTGCGGTAATACGCCCAGCTGTACGTAGAACCAGACCTGTGTCGACAGCCAGCTCAAGAGCAGGGCAAACAGCAATGCAACAGTGAACGTGATGGCCATGCGCTTGAGAATATGCTTGTGCTTGAAGTGGCCCAGCTCGTGTGCCAGCACGGCTTCGATTTCGTCGATATTCAGTCGCGCAAGCAAGGTGTCGAAGAAGACGATGCGCCGCGCTTTTCCGAAACCGGTGAAGTAGGCATTCCCGTGCGCCGAGCGTTTGGACCCGTCCATGACGAACAGGCCGCTTAGCGAAAAGCCGCAACGCTGCGCCAGCCGGTGGATGCGATCGGACATCTCCGGATTATTCAAGGGCGTGAACTTGTTGAACAACGGAGCGATGATCGTGGGCAGAAGCCAGAGAACGAGCAAATTGAACGCGACCCATAGTCCCCAGGCCCATAAAACCCAGTAGGGGCCTGCATTTTCCATGATCCACAGAATGCTTGCGACCAGCGGTGTGCCAAGCAGAAGGCTGAGGACCAGCGTTTTGAATGCGTCCAGCAGGAACAGGCGAGGCGTCATACGATTGAAGCCGAACCGGGCTTCAAGCTTGAATTTCTTCCAGGCTGAAAACGGCAGCCCGACCACACCGAGCAAGGCCAATACGACTCCGATCAGGCATAGCTGACGCAGCATTTCATTGTCGATCAGGTTGCCCAGTTGAACATCCAGGGCTTGCAACCCCCCCAGCAAGGTGAACGCGACCAGCACGACGGCTTCGGTGACGCGCTCCACCATCGATACTTTCATCTTGGCTGTGGTGTAGTCGGCGGCTCGTTGATGGCTATGCAAGCTTATGCGGTCGGAAAACTCCGCCGGGACGGCCGACCGATGTTGACGAACGTGGCGTACCTGGCGTGATGCCAGATATAAGCGCATCGCAATATCGGATAGCAGGAAGACAATAAAGGCCAGGGTAAACATAGAGAGCGCCATTATGCGAAAATCGGTGTTTTAAGGAAGGATTATATGGCGGCGAACGAGCAGCGGTTGGTGTGGCTTGATATGGAAATGACGGGTCTTGACCCCGAAAAAGAACGCATTATCGAGGTAGCCGTGGTCATTACCGAGCCCGACCTGACCTTTGTCGCTGAAGGCCCAGTGTTGGTTATACACCAGAGCGCCGAACTATTGGACGCCATGGATAAATGGAATCAGTCCACGCATGGGAAGAGCGGGCTGATTGACAAGGTCAAGACCTCCACCCTATCTGAAGAACAGGCCGAACAGCAACTGCTGGAATTCATGGCTCAATACGTGCCCGCCGGGAAATCGCCCATGTGCGGCAACACCATAGGTCAGGATCGGCGTTTTATGGTTAAGTACATGCCGCGGCTCGAAGCTTTCTTTCATTATCGTAATCTCGACGTCAGCACATTGAAAGAGCTTTCCTTGCGGTGGAAGCCTGAGGTGTACAAAAGCTTCGTCAAGAAAAGCAGGCATGAAGCGTTGGCCGACATCTACGAATCAATTGAAGAACTCAAGCATTATCGCGAGCATTTCATCAAATTGTAGTTTGTTGCGCGTTGCCCGCGAAACCGTTCGTACACGGACGGTTTCGCGGGCTGGTAATGCGCGGGATCCTTATCCAGCAAATAGTCCAGGTGGCGTTCCGCCATGTCGAAAATCGCCCAGTACAACTCGCCGCATAGCATGCGTGCCGCATGTCCGGGCCAGTCCTCGGGCAGCATCTGAGTAGGCAGCTGGGGGTCGTGCAAGACGATGCGGCGCCATTCGTGTATGGTCAAGGCACGCACCGCGAAGGCCTGCGACGGCCGCATGCTATCGCCCACAGCCGCCAGCATGGGTCCGAAGGTATCGGAAAACTCCTGATACTGGCGCGCCACCCCATCCAGGTCCCAGCATTGCGAGATTAGAGAGCTGATGGCCAACCCCTTGCTTTCGTTCATGTCATGCGCGCCCAGCACCAACGCATTGTTCGATAGCTTCAGTTTGCCGAGTACTTTCTGTGCGACGTCCGCCTGGTTGCGCGGCAGCGCAAAAATGCCAGGTGCGATGGCGCCAAATCCAGCCCAGATCAGCTCGCGGCGCACCTCGCTGCGTTTGCTCATGCTGCCGTTTCCAAAGCGTGGCAGGATGACCAGCGTCCAATCGCCTGCCCATTGCTGCGGCGAGCCTTCATAGATACGGCTCGAGGCCTGGCGGGTGAGGTCCTCGCCCAGTTCGCTCAAGCGATACAGGCTGCGCCGGCCGTGGCGCTCGGATTGCAGCCATCCCTGGGCTACCAGACGAAAGACGCTCGTGCGCAGCAGCCGTTCGTTGATGCCAAGAGGAGTGACCAGCTCAATAAGATCGCTGAGCCAAATCCGGCCGCCGTGAGGCCCTATGGCGTCGCCCAGAAGGGTCACGCAAAGCGATTTTGCCCGCGGTGGGTCACGTTCGAGCAGGGAATGGATCAGACGCTGGAGGGTGCTGGGCGAGTCTTGCATGAGAGGGTGTCCGTAGGCAGAACGCTCATGTTATACGAAGCAGGCCGGGTCTTATTTGATACCATAATTTGATTGACATCAATATTTTTGTATTAAATAATGAAGGCATAAAGTATTGTTCAAGCCTAAAGGAGACTCTCATGTACGCTCAGCTTGTTGAAACCGGGGTAAAAAGCGTGCGCACCGTCGATCAGCTGACCGGGCCTGAACTGGCTTTCCAGCAGCGGATCGACGAAGGCGTGCGAATCGAGGCGAAGGATTGGATGCCCGAGGCCTATCGCAAGACGCTGGTCAGGCAAATCTCGCAGCATGCGCACTCTGAAATCGTCGGGATGCTGCCTGAGGGTAACTGGATCACCCGGGCCCCTTCATTGAAACGCAAGGCCATCTTGTTGGCCAAAGTTCAGGATGAAGCTGGGCATGGACTGTATCTGTACAGTGCGGCCGAGACCTTGGGCGTTTCCCGCGATGACCTGGTCGACGACCTTCATTCGGGCAAGGCAAAATATTCAAGCATTTTCAATTATCCAACCCTTAGCTGGGCCGATATCGGCATGATAGGCTGGCTGGTCGACGGCTCGGCCATTATCAACCAGATACCGCTTTGTCGTTGTTCATACGGGCCTTATGCACGCGCCATGGTCCGTGTCTGCAAGGAAGAATCCTTTCACCAGCGGCAGGGCTATGACCTTCTGATTCAAATGTGCCTGCATGGCACGCAAGCCCAGAAAGAGATGTGCCAGGAAGCCTTCAATCGTTGGTGGTGGCCGGCCCTCATGATGTTCGGCCCTTCTGATGCCGATTCCCCGAACAGCGCGCAATCCATGCAATGGCGCATCAAGCTCTTCTCCAATGACGAGCTGCGCCAGAAAATGGTCGACCAGACTGTGCCGCAGGCGGACTATTTAGGCCTGAAGGTGCCGGATCCGGACCTCAAATGGAACGAGGAACGCGGCCATTACGATTTCGGCGAAATCGATTGGTCGGAATTTTATGCCGTCATCAAGGGCCATGGCCCGTGCAATCGTGAGCGCCTTCAAGCCCGCGTCAAGGCGCACGAAGAGGGTGCCTGGGTGCGAGATGCCTTCATGGCATATGCCGACAAGCATGCCCGCAACAAAGCCGCTGCCTGAAGCTTCTTTTATTCAATGCGTGTGTCGGCGGCCGAGCCGGCGAAGGATACGAAAATGAGTCAAAACGGATGGCCCCTCTGGGAAGTCTTTATACGCAGTCAACATGGCCTGGCCCATAAGCATGTGGGCAGCCTGCATGCATCCGACGCCGAAATGGCCATCAATAACGCACGCGACGTCTATACACGGCGCAACGAAGGATTGAGCATTTGGGTGGTGAAGGCGGCCGATGTTGTCGCCAGCAGCCCCGGCGACAAGCAACCATTGTTCGAGCCGGCCAATAGCAAAATCTATCGTCATCCCACCTTTTTTCCCATGCCTGAAGAAATCAAGCATATGTAGGAGATCCCATGGATCAACCCTTGTTTCAGTATTTGCTGCACATGGGCGACACGTCCTTGATACTGTCGCACCGTTTGTCCGAGTTGACCGGCCACGGGCCGGCGCTTGAGGAAGATCTTGCCATGACCAACGTAGCGCTCGACCTTCTGGGTCAGTCGCGCCTGTGGCTGACCCTGGCCGGCGAGGTCGAAGGGCAATCGCGCGATGAAGATCAGCTGGCTTACCTGCGGGACGCTCCGGAGTATCGGAACTACTTGCTGGTCGAGCGGCCGAATACTCATTATGGTAGCGTTATCGCGCGCCAGTTCCTCTTCGATACGTGGCATTACTTCCTGCTCAAGGAATTGTGTTCGTCTTCTGACGAACGGGTGGCCGCCATCGCAGAGAAATCCATCAAAGAGGTCACGTATCACGTACGTCGTTCTTCGGACATCCTTGTGCGTCTCGGAGACGGAACGGCCGAAAGCCACGCAAGAATGCAGGTAGCGGTCAATGATGCGTGGCGTTTTGTCGGCGAACTGTTCCTGGATGACGAGATCATTGAAGCACTGGCAGACCGCAAGGTCGTGCCGCTGCATTCGCAACTATGGCCAGCCTGGCTCGAGCATGTGTCAGGCATCTTCCAGGAGTCTACGCTGATTCTGCCTGATCCTGATGATGCCAGTCACCGCGCACACCGGGGTGGAATCTCCGGGCGCCATACCGAGGCGCTAGGTTACATACTGGCTGAGATGCAGCATCTGCAGCGCACTTATCCCGGAGCTGTGTGGTGAGCGGGCTGGTTCACGCGTCGCCTGACGATGTGATGCAGTGGCTGACCGGTGTCCCCGATCCTGAGATTCCTGTGCTGTCGGTAGTCGACCTGGGTCTGATTCGTCATATCGCCTGGGAAGGATCCACCTGCGTCGTGACCATAACGCCGACTTATTCAGGGTGTCCAGCCATGCGCGAGATTTCGGCCGATATCGCCGGCACGCTTGGCGCGCACGGCATCGAGCACGTACGAATCGAAACACAGCTGTCGCCGGCATGGACCACAGACTGGATGACGCCGCAAGGCCGTGCTGCGCTGAATAACTACGGGATTGCGCCGCCGGGTGAAAAGGCGATCAACATTTCCGGTATTACAAGACGCGCCACGAACGTCGTCGTGCCTTGTCCCCTATGTGGTTCGAGCCATACCCGGCTGGTCAGCCATTTCGGGTCGACATCGTGCAAGGCCTTATACCGCTGTAACGACTGCCGGGAGCCCTTCGATTATTTCAAGGCACATTAATGAATCAGTTCTATTCTCTGAAAGTGGCCTCGGTGGCCAAGAACACGCGCGATGCGGTGGTCGTTACATTCGACGTTCCCGGCCAATTGAACGACAAGTTTTCATTCCGGCCGGGGCAGTACCTTACGCTGCGCACCAATGTCGGCGGTGAAGAGTTGCGTCGCTCATATTCGATCTGCGCCGCTCCCAGCGACAGGCAGTTGCGGGTGGCTATCAAGCGCCTTAACGATGGGGCATTTTCAAACTGGGCCAACCAGCACCTTGAAGCGGGGCAGTCCCTGGATGTCATGCCGCCGGATGGCAACTTCACAGTCGAATTCTCACCGACCAATGCACATCGGTATGTAGCCTTTGCAGTGGGCAGCGGTATCACCCCCATACTATCGTTGGTGAAAACCGCGCTGGACACCGAGCCCGAAAGCAGCTTTACGCTGTTTTTCGGCAATCGGGCGTCGTCCGCCGTATTGTTTCGCGAAGAAATCGAAGACATCAAGAACCGCTACATGACGCGATTCTCGCTGATATATGTAATGAGTCGCGAGCACCAGGACATTGACCTCTTCAACGGAAGGCTGGATGGGGACAAGGTGACGCAGTTGCTGAACGTCTGGATGGATCCTTCCATGATCGACTATGCCTTCGTCTGTGGACCGCAAGACATGACCGAATCCGTGACCAGGGCATTGATGGACAACGGTATCGACAAGTCCAGGATCAAGTTCGAGCTTTTCGGATCGCCCAAAGGGCCGCGCGCACTGCGCACCGGGCACGAAGCCCGCAAGGCGCCAGGCAGGGATCTCTGCGAAGTCACCGTCATACAGGACGGTCTGACGCGAACACTGAGTATAGAAAAGAACAAGGACAGTGTGCTCGATTCCGCACTGGCGCAAGGTATAGAGCTGCCTTATTCATGTAAGGGTGGGGTCTGCTCCACCTGTCGGTGCAAAGTCATCGAAGGCGAAGTTGATATGGATGCCAACTTCGCCCTTGAAGATTACGAAGTCGCACGGGGTTTCGTTTTGTGTTGCCAGAGTTTTCCTGTAACCGACCGGCTCGTCATCGATTTCGATCAGGAAACCTGAGTCCTCGGTGAATGGCCCTATCGAAAGATATCGGTTGAATCTTAAAATATATATGTGGCGGCCCCTGCCCCGGGAGCGGCCTTAGAAAGGAGCGAGTGTAGTGTCCACTGATTTTTTTACCACGCATGAAGACGTGCTGGCGCAGGCCATGGAGGCCATCGCGACACGAGGGTACTGGAGTCCTTTTCCAGAATCCGCCAGTCCACGCTTCTATGGCGAGACAGCCAACGATGAAGGACGCGCGGCATTTGAAAGCTACCTGGGCAGTGATTTTCCCCTGCACCTTGAAGGCGCCTCGGGTCGTGTCGGCAGCGAGGTCTCGCCATTCGGGATCGAATTGAATATCGGCTATCCCCAGGTTCCGGCCGAACGGCTTATCGAACAGTCCGCAGCAGCGCTTGCCACATGGCGCGAGGCCGGTCCGCGTGCGTGGGCAGGTGTATCGCTGGAGATACTCAAGCGTATCAACAAGCGTAGTTTCGAAATGGCTTATGCGGTGCAGCACACTACCGGGCAGGGCTTCATGATGGCGTTCCAGGCAGGTGGACCGCACGCACAAGACCGCGGGCTGGAAGCCGTGGCCTACGCATGGCAGGAGATGGCCAGGATTCCCGGGTTGGTCACCTGGGAAAAGCCGCAGGGCAAGCATGATCCCATCAAGATGCAGAAGCGGTTCACTATTGTGCCGCGAGGCATCAGTCTGGTGGTGGGATGCTCCACATTTCCCACCTGGAACGGATATCCCGGTCTTTTTGCCAGCCTTGCAACCGGCAACACGGTCATTGTCAAACCACACCCGGCGGCGATTCTTCCGCTGGCAATCACTGTCGGCATCGCCCGCGACGTACTTAGCGAAGGCGGGTTCGATCCCAATGTCGTCTTGCTGGCCGCGCACTCTGCTGCCGATGACACCGCCCAGGCATTGGCATTGAACCCCGCGGTCAAACTCATTGATTTCACCGGCAGCAGCGCCAATGGAGACTGGATCGAGGAACACGCCCGCCAGGCCCAGGTCTATACCGAAAAGGCCGGCGTAAACCAGGTGATCATTGATTCCGTTGACGATTTCAAAGGCGTCGCGCGCAATCTGGCCTTCTCGTTTTCCTTATACTCGGGCCAAATGTGTACTGCGCCGCAGAACGTCTACGTACCCCGCGACGGCATCAAGACTGCCGAAGGTCACATGACCTTTGACGAGGTGGCCGCCGGATTGGCGCAAGCCGTCGATAAACTCACCGCCGATCCTGCCAAGGCCGTGGAACTCACTGGAGCCATTCAGAGCACAGCTACGCTGCATCGTATTGACGAAGCCAGGGGCCTGGGTATGCCGGTACTGAGCGACAGTCGCCGTCTTGATCACCCTCAATTCAGGGATGCGCAGGTGCAAACGCCGTTGCTGCTCAAGGCCGATGCCGGCAACGCGGCAATATTGAGAGAATGGTTTGGGCCCATTGTTTTTATCGTGGCCACCGACTCGACCGAGCAGAGCATCGAGCTGGCCAGGCAGACCGTTATCGACCATGGAGCGCTGACTCTGTCTGCTTACACCACCGACGATGGCGTTGCGCGGCAAGTGCAAAAGGCTGCCGAGCAGTCGGGTGTTTCGCTCTCTTTGAATCTGACGGGGCCTGTGTTCGTGAACCAGACGGCGGCATTCAGCGACTTTCACGGCACAGGGGCCAATCCCGCCGCCAATGCCGCACTGTCCGATTCGGCTTACGTCGCCAACCGCTTCCGGGTGGTGCAAACGCGCTGGCATGCCTGAACAACCCGATCAAAAGAGACACAATGAGCTACGAAAATATCGAACTTAAAGACGAAGACGCCATAGCACGTATCACGCTGAACCGACCGGAAAAGCTCAACAGCTTTACTGCGGCCATGCATGCTGAATTGGCCGACGCATTGATCAAAACCGAAACCCGGGGGGCGCGCGTGCTGGTCCTGACCGGCAGTGGTCGCGGCTTTTGCGCCGGGCAGGATCTTTCCGAACGTGAAATGAGCGCGGGCTCAGGGCCTATCGACCTGGGGGCCACAATTGAAAAGCATTACGCGCCCCTGGTTCGCCGCTTGCGGGCGCTTCCCATGCCGGTAGTGGTGGGCGTCAACGGTGTGGCCGCCGGCGCCGGGGCCAACCTGGCGTTGGCGGGCGATATTGTCATTGCAAAGCAATCAGCCAGCTTCATTCAGCCGTTTTGTCGCCTGGGCCTGTTGCCTGACACCGGCGGTACGTATGCATTGCCAAGGTTGGTGGGGCATGCACGGGCCATGGGTCTGTCGATGTTGGGAGACAAGCTCAGCGCCGAGCAAGCGGCGCAGTGGGGACTGATCTGGCAGTGTGTTCCGGATGATCAATTCGACGCCCGCCTGGACGAGCTGGCTCGGCATTTTGCGAGGGCGCCCACCAAGGGACTGGCATATACCAAGCGAGCCTTGAATCACAGCCTGGCCAATACGCTGGATCAGCAGTTGGACCTGGAGCGCGACCTGATGCGCGAGCTGGGCGCCAGCGTTGATTATGCGGAAGGGGTGTCGGCCTTCCTGGGTAAACGCCAACCGGAATTCAAAGGAAAGTAATGAATATTGTGCCCATTTCTTCGTCGGCGGACTCACTTGAACTGCCCGATGATCCCCAGACGCTGGCCGAATTGACCGCGAAAGTTATGTATGACAACGATGCGGCGTCGCGGGCGCTCGGTGCACGCGTCGTATCGGTGGCACCCGGGCAGGCCAGCATGTCCATGATGGTACGTGCCGATATGTTGAACGGCCATAAGACATGCCACGGCGGTTTCATTTTCGCTCTTGCCGACAGTACCTTCGCTTTCGCCTGCAATTCCCGCAACATGGTGACAGTTGCGTCAGGGTGTTCCATCGATTACCTCGCGCCCGGGTACGAGGGCGATATTTTGACCGCCGAAGCACTGGAATATTCGCTGGCCGGGCGCACTGGTATCTACGACGTCCATGTAACGAATCAGGACGGCAGGCGCATTGCGATTTTTCGAGGCCGTTCATACCGGGTGAAAGGCCAGGTTGTAGGCGACTAACGCAATACATATCGAAAACATAGACGGAGTGGAAAATGTCCGAGTTGAAAACGTCGAATGCGGGACGCGATGCCATTGAGCACGCCAGCCGGGATCAATTGCTGGCCTTGCAGCTCGAGCGCATGAAGTGGTCGCTCAAGCACGCCTATGAAAAAGTTCCTCATTACAAGAAATCGTTCGATGCGGCGGGCGTGCATCCTGACGACTTGAAGCAGCTTTCGGATATTTCACGGTTTCCGTTTACCACCAAGCAAGACTTGCGCGATAACTATCCGTTCGGAATGTTCGCAGTACCGCGTGAGCAAGTGGTACGCATACATGCATCCAGCGGGACCACAGGCAAGCCCACCGTCGTAGGATATACGGCAAACGATATTGCCACCTGGGCCGATCTGGTAGCGCGTTCAATCTGGGCCGCCGGCGGTCGTCCCGGCGATATTGCACATATTGCCTATGGCTATGGTCTGTTCACCGGAGGCCTGGGCGCCCATTACGGTGCCGAGAAGCTGGGTTGCTCCGTGGTGCCGATGTCGGGCGGCCAAACCGAGAAACAGGTCCAGCTGATCCAGGATTTCAAGCCCGCCATCATCATGGTGACTCCCTCCTATTTCTGCAATATCCTCGAACAGATGGAGCGCGAAGGAATCGACCCGCGCGACAGCTCCTTGCGGATAGGCATTTTCGGCGCGGAGCCGTGGACGGGACAGATGCGTGCCGACATCGAACGCCGCTCGGGCATCGATGCATTGGATATCTATGGACTGTCCGAAGTCATGGGCCCAGGAGTGGCCATGGAATGCGTCGAATCCAAAGACGGCCCAGTCGTATGGGAAGATCATTTCTATCCGGAAATCATCAATCCGGATACCGGTGAGCCTGTTGCGGATGGGGAAGCGGGCGAACTGGTATTTACATCGCTGACCAAAGAAGCCATGCCGGTGATCCGTTACCGCACCCGCGACCTCACTTCCTTGCTGCCGCCCACTTCCCGCAGCATGCGCCGTATCGGCAAGATCACCGGGCGCAGCGACGACATGCTGATTGTGCGCGGAGTAAACCTTTTCCCGACACAGGTAGAGGAAGTCGTACTTCGTATTCCTGAACTTGCCGCTCAATATCAATTAGTGCTCACGCGCAGCGGCAATCTGGACGAGCTTGAAATCCTTACCGAAGTGCGGCCGGAATTCGACCATCTAAGCGTAGCGGACCGCGATGTGCTGGCCGCGAAGCTGCGGCATGCCGTCAAGACTTATATCGGCGTTTCGGCACGCATCACAGTGCAGACTTCCGGCCTGGTGGAACGCACGCTGACTGGCAAGGCCAAGCGCGTGGTGGACAAGCGGTCCCGACAGTAAGGGCGCTGAAGCTTTGGGCGACGCTTGCGCAATGGGCAAGGTATCATCTAGGGTCTTATCACGCCGCACCGGCGTCGAGCTATCCGGATGGTTAAATGATTGTTCAGGCAGCACCAGGCAAGATCGCGGGGATTGGGGTCGACCTGTTGAAGGTCGACCGCATCGAGCGGGTATTCGCACGCCACGGCGCCAAGTTTGTCGGCCGCATCCTCGGGCCCGAAGAAATCCAAAAATTTCATCAGCGTCACCAGCGGGATCCCAAACGCGGGATACGATACCTGGCTACGCGGTTCGCCGCCAAGGAAGCTTTTTCCAAGGCAATAGGCCTGGGCATGCACAGTCCGATGGCCTGGTCGCGCATGCAGACACTCAACGATATCAGCGGCAAGCCCCGTGTGCAGCTGTCCGAACCCCTCGCCAGCTGGTATCACCAGCGGTTTGGCCCTGCCCATGTTTCAATAACGGATGAAAGCGATTCGGTTCTGGCGTTCGTCATGATTGAGACTGCCGCGAATCATCCATCCAATCCAATCGAACGAATAACGGATCAATAGAATGACAGCCCAGCACATGCGTGTGAGCCTCCCGCCAGGACCGGTAATGGTTGATGTCGAAGGCACGACGCTGACTGACCACGAACGTGAACGCTTGCAAAATCCTCTGGTCGGAGGTGTGATCCTGTTCGCACGCAACTTCGACAATCGCGGCCAACTGTCAGAGTTGTGCCGGGCGATTCATGCCGAACGCGACGAACCATTGTTGATTGCCGTGGATCACGAGGGGGGCAGGGTGCAGCGGTTTCGCAGCGATGGTTTTACCGAAATTCCGGCCATGAGCGTATTCGGCGAATTATGGTTCGAGGATTCGCTGGCAGCCATGCGACTGGCGTCCGAAACTGGCTACGTGCTGGGCGCCGAGCTCCGCGCCTGTGGTGTCGACCTCAGCTTTACCCCGGTGCTCGATCTTGATTACGGGGTCAGCAAGGTCATAGGAAACCGTTCCTTTCATCGAGATCCGCGTGTGGTGGCCATGCTGGCGCGCTCCTTGATACAAGGCCTGATGCTTGCCGATATGGCCGCTTGCGGCAAGCATTTTCCAGGCCATGGCGCGGTCGAGGCCGATTCACATCATGAAATTCCGATGGACCAGCGCAGCTTCGAGGAGATCATGCAAGAGGACGCTGCGCCCTACGGCTGGCTGGGCGACATGGTCTTGCCTTCGGTGATGCCGGCCCATGTCATCTACCCCAAGGTGGACCCTCATCCGGCGGGGTTTTCTCCGCACTGGATCCAGAAGGTTCTGCGGCAGGATCTTGGCTACGATGGCGTCGTGTTTTCCGATGATCTGACCATGGAGGGCGCGACGGTAGCGGGCGATATCCTGGCGCGGGCCGAGGCCGCCCTGAATGCGGGGTGCGACATGGTCCTGGTTTGTAACCGCCCCGATTTGGCCGATGACCTGCTTGCGCGATTGCAGACTGCGCACAGCGCCGAGTCCATCCAGCGGATACGACGTCTGATGCCGAAAAAGCAAGCCTGCGACTGGGACGCACTGCAAGCCGATGAACGTTACCAATATGCCCGACGACTTCAATCTCAAATCATTTCTGGCTGACCTGCCGCATTTGCCTGGCGTATATCGGCATATCGATGCACAAGGAGAAGTGCTGTATGTCGGGAAGGCCCGCGACCTCAAAAAGCGTGTGAACTCCTACTTCCAGAAGACACCGGACAGCCCTCGTATTGCCCATATGGTGGCGCGGGTAGCGCGGCTGGAGGTCACGGTCACGCGGTCCGAAGCCGAAGCGTTGCTGTTGGAAAGCAATCTCATCAAGCGCCTGAAGCCGCGCTATAACATTATTTTCCGGGACGACAAGTCATACCCCTATTTGATGCTCAGCGCCCACATGGCGCCACGCATTGCCTATTATCGTGGCAGTACAAGTGGGAAAGGGCGGTTTTTCGGGCCATATCCCAATGCGTGGGCTGTGCGCGAAACCATACAGATTTTGCAGCGCGTATTTCGCCTTCGTACCTGTGAAGACAGTGTTTATGCCAATCGGTCCCGGCCTTGCCTGTTGTACCAGATCGGCCGATGCTCGGCGCCTTGCGTAAACCTGATCGGTGAGGACGACTACCAGGCCGATGTCGAGCGCGCGGTCCGGTTTCTTGATGGCCACGCCAAGGAAGTCATGCAGGAAATCGATGCCCGTATGCGTCAGGCATCCGATATGCTCGATTTCGAGAAGGCCGCCATACTGCGCGACCAGATGGGCTCGTTGGCTAAAGTCCTTCAGCAGCAATCGATGGAGCAGGTCGGCAATGACGATGTCGATGTCATCGCATTGGCTTCAGCGGGTGGTCGCGTATGCGTAAACCTGGCGATGATACGTGGCGGGCGCCATCTGGGCGACAAACCATTTTTCCCCACCCATACCAACGATGACAGCCCTGGTGACGTGCTCGCCGCTTTCGTCAGCCAACACTATGCCGAGAGCGGTATGCCTGCCGTCCTGGTGTGTTCGCATCCCTTGCCCGATCCCGATCTCATTGCTTTGGTCGCCGAGCGCACGGGCGTCAAGGCGCGTGTCATCGTCAAGCCTCAAGGCGTGCGCAAAACGTGGCTGGAGCAGGCTTTGAAGAATGCCGGTATGGCCCTGGCACGTCTGCTGACAGAGTCCAGTGCACGCGCTGCCAGAACTCAGGCCCTGGCAACCGTGCTCGAGCTCGACACCGACGAGGCTGCGCTGGACGCGCTGCATGTCGAGTGTTTTGACATAAGCCATACTTCCGGCGAAGCAACCCAGGCGTCCTGTGTCGTGTACCGACATCATGATATGCAGCCGTCCCTGTATCGCCGTTACAACATCGCGGGAATCATACCGGGGGATGACTATGCCGCCATGCGACAGGTCTTGACCCGGCGGTTCAGCCGGGTGGCCGACGGCCTGGCGGAGATGCCCGATATCGTATTGATAGACGGCGGCAAGGGTCAGGTCGAGGTCGCCAGGCAGGTCTTTGTGGAGCTTGGTCTGGACACCCGCAGCATTGTCGGCGTCTCCAAGGGTGAGGGGCGCAAGGTCGGGCTTGAAACCCTGGTCTTCGTGGATGGCCGAGAATCTGTCGCCTTGGGCATCGAGTCCGCGGCCTTGATGCTGGTGGCGCAAATCCGCGACGAAGCACATCGGTTTGCCATCACCGGCATGCGCGCGCAACGCGCCAAGGCCCGCAACGTGTCGCGCCTTGAGGAAATCGAGGGCGTGGGAGCCCGGCGGCGCCAGAAGCTGCTGGCCCGATTCGGAGGATTTTCGGGGGTCGTTGACGCGAGCGTCGACGATCTGCGTTCAGTGGATGGAATTTCCGCCGATTTGGCGGAACGTATCTATCATGCGCTGCGATAAGGTAGTATTCAACTTATGCCATTCAATTTACCCATCGCCCTGACTTGGCTGCGCATCGCCATGATCCCGCTTATCGTGGGGCTTTTCTATATCCCGACCGACTGGATATCCGCTCCGGTGCGCGATATGGTCGGTGCAGCCGCATTTGTCATAGCCGCCCTGACCGATTGGTTCGATGGCTGGCTGGCGCGACGCTGGAATCAAACGTCGTCGTTTGGCGCCTTTCTCGATCCGGTCGCCGACAAGCTCATGGTCTGTGCCGCGCTACTGATTTTGCTGGATCTGAACCGCGTCGACTCTTTTATTGCTTTTGTGATCATAGGCCGTGAAATCACCATATCGGCTTTGCGCGAGTGGATGGCAAAGATAGGCGCCAGTGGCAGCGTGGCTGTGCATCGGCTCGGCAAGTTCAAGACAGCGGCCCAGATGATCGCCATTCCTTGTCTTCTCTATTGGCAACCCTTCCAGGGCGTGTCCGTTCAGTTGGTAGGGCAGATCCTTATCGTGGTGGCAGCGGTACTTACTGTGTGGTCCATGTGTTATTACCTGCGACGGGCGTGGCCTCAGATCCGTGACAGGGGCGGCGAGACGCTCTAGCCTGTCCCGCGGCAGTAGCGGCAGTAGCGGCAGCATACGCTGCGACCTGTATCGTTTCATTCAAGAAGGTTTTGGGCATGGATTCCGCGACGTTAGATCAGGCACCCGATACATCCTCCCGGAAGCGCCAGGACTGGCTCATTATCAGTCTGGTGGGCGCCGTTCATTCCAGCTCGCATTTCTTCCAGCTTGTGCTGCCTACGCTGTACCTGTCGTTGGCCCACGAATACGGCTACGATTTCGTCAAGCTCGGCATGCTGGCATCCGCCTTTTTTCTCGTGTCATGTTTTGGGCAGGCCTCATCGGGTTTTGTCGTCGATCGTATCGGACCGGCGCCGGTTTTGCGGTTCGGGCTGACATGTTTCGTCGTATCCGGCATCCTTATCGGCATCTCTACGGGGTATCCGATGCTGTTGCTTGCGGCCGTTATCGGGGGGATTGGAAATTCTGTTTTTCATCCGGTCGATTTTTCCATCCTGAATCACAAGGTCAGCCCCCGGCGGCTGGGCCACGCGTTCAGTACGCATGGTCTCACAGGCAATCTTGGCTGGGCGCTTACGCCGGTGTTCATGGCCACCATCATCTATCTGGCGAATTGGCGGGTAGCGGCATTCTCCGCGGCTTCCCTGGTGGCAGTGGTTCTTTTCCTCACGTGGCTGGGACGTGGGCTGCTGGCAAACAGCGGGCAGGCCTTGCCCAACGATGAAGCCGTGGCCAATGTGGCGGTCGCCTCGAACGCGGCCGTAGCGGATTTATCCGACCGGACTGCCATGCAGACATTGACTACCCTGCTTGGGCAGCCGGCATTGTGGGGCGCTTTCCTGTTCTTTGCCTTCACCTCAATGGCGTTGTCGGCGGTCCAGAACTTCACCATACCGATGCTCAGCGAGGTATACGACATCGATAAAATTGTTGCAGGCACCACCTTGTCGGCGTATATGGTTGCGGCTGCGCTTGGCATGCTGGCGGGAGGCTTCCTGGCAGGCGCCACGCCCAACACCGAGCGCACGGTGGCGGTGTCACTGGTATTGGCAGGCGTGCTCCTGCTCGTGCTCGCCTACGGGGCGATTCCACCTTCATATGCCATTGCACTCGTTGCAATGGCCGGCTTCTGCTCAGGCGTGTCAGCCCCATCCCGCGACATGTTGATCCGGCGTGTGACCCCTAAAGGTGCCACCGGCGCCGTATATGGCCTGGTCTATTCAGGCATGGACGTGGGCTCGTCACTTGCACCGGTCGGCTTTGGCCTGATGCTGGATGCCGGCTTTGTGCAAGGACCCTGGTTTGGTGCCGCCATCGGCTTTGGCGTTGCGGCGGCATTGGCTCTGTGGGTGGCAAGAACCGCTACCAGCACGGCGCTTCGACCGGTTAGCGCCTGAACTTCAACACTTACTGCCGTGGTGTGCGGGTCTGGCTGACGCTGGCAGGTCGGCTGCTGCGCCATGGGTTGATGTCCAGGCCGCCGCGCCGTGTATAGCGGGCGTAGACCAGCAGGGACTCGGGCCGGCAACTGGCCCAGATGTCGCAATACAGCTGCTCGACGCAATGTTCGTGAAATTCGTTGTGCTGGCGCAGCGAAACGATATATTCCAGCAACGCGTCACGGTCTATCCGTTTTCCGGTATAGCCTATCTGGACGCTACCCCAATCCGGTTGTCCGGTGACGGGGCAGTTTGATTTCAATAAATCCGACACCAAGGTTTCAGTCACTACCCCGGCCCCGGCGACGCAGCGTAACAGCTCGGGCGTTGGCTGAGTAGCGGTGATTTCGATATCGGCGTCATCAATGCAGATGCCGTCCATAGGTTCACATAAAAATGTTTGCTGCCTGATGTCAGTGTCGATCTCAACGGTTACCGGTGCACCGGCTGCATTGCTCAAATCCGCGGCCATGCGTTGCTGGACCAGTGTCGCGTAGGCAAAACGTTCTTCATTGAACGAGTTAAGGTATAGCTTGAAGGATTTGGATTCAATGAGTCTGGGGCTCGCGGCCGGGAAGCTGAAGCGGGCCATGCCTACGATGGGCTTGCCTTTGCTGTTGAGCCACGATATTTCGTAGGCATTCCAGATGTCGTCGCCGTGCCAGACGTGGGGAATGCCGAGCTTTTCGCGGTTAAGGCTGCGATCGATCGGGAAGAGCAGGGCGGCATCGTATGAATCGGGGTAGGACACATTCTGGCCGAGCGGCGCGTTGGGTAGAACAAAAGCAGTCATGGCAAAAGGAATGGAAAAGTCGATAGGCTATTGTACCTTCCCCCCACGCACAGTTCCACAATGTGAAAAACGCCTCCCGTCATATGAAAACCGTGTGCTGCATTGCACGAAAATACTTTCCATGAGAGGAAAATTCGTTCCATAATATGGAAACAAAATCATAAGTGATTGAAAATAAAACGTTATATTTTTTGTCTTATATAAGAGTTACGGGTTCCTTGCCCCGCAGCAAACGCGTAGACTTTTCTTAATGGTTTCTCATTCAGTTTGTCTCACTTCACAAGGAAAACATCATGACCACAAGAGAAAGCGAAGTTCGTAATCTGCAAAAGAACTGGGCCGAAGATGCACGCTGGCAAGGCATCAAGCGCGGCTATAACGCGGAAGAGGTTATACGACTGCGTGGTTCCGTGGTGGTGGAGCATACGTTGGCAAGGCGCGGCGCCGAAAAACTATGGGGCCTGCTGCATTCGGAACCGTTCGTGAACTCGTTGGGGGCCCTTACCGGCAACCAGGCGATGCAGCAGGTCAAGGCAGGACTTAAGGCCATCTATCTTTCCGGCTGGCAGGTCGCTGGCGATGCAAACGGCGCTGGCGAGATGTACCCCGATCAATCTTTGTATCCGGCCAATTCGGTGCCGTTGGTGGTCAAGCGCATCAATAATGCGCTTACACGTTGCGACCAGATCCAATGGATGGAGGGCAAGAATCCCGACGACGAAGACTACCTGGATTACTTCGCTCCAATCGTTGCTGATGCCGAAGCTGGATTTGGCGGTGTGCTGAACGCTTTCGAGTTGATGAAGGCCATGATCGAGGCCGGGGCGGCGGGCGTACACTTCGAAGACCAGCTTGCCTCTGTCAAAAAATGTGGTCATATGGGCGGCAAAGTGCTCGTTCCCACACGGGAAGCCGTGGCCAAACTGGTTTCGGCACGCCTGGCGGCGGATGTGCTGAACGTGCCCACTTTATTGTTGGCACGCACCGATGCCGATGCGGCCGACCTCGTCACCAGCGATGTCGATGAAAACGACAGGGCCTTCATCACCGGCGAACGTACGGTCGAGGGATTCTTCCGTACACGACCTGGCATCGAGCAGGGCATCTCCCGCGGCTTGGCCTATGCGCCATATGCCGACTTGCTGTGGTGCGAAACGTCCACGCCCAATCTGGAATATGCGCGCCAGTTTGCGGAAGCCATTCACCGCCAGTTTCCGGGCAAGATGCTGGCCTACAATTGCTCGCCGTCCTTTAACTGGAAAAAGAACCTGGACGACGCCACGGTCGCGAAGTTCCAGCGTGAACTGGGCGCGATGGGCTACAAGTTCCAGTTCATCACACTTGCGGGCTTCCATGCCCTGAATTATGGAATGTTCGAACTGGCGCATGGCTATGCGCGTCGGCAGATGAGCGCTTTCGTGGAACTGCAGCAGAAGGAATTTGCTGCCGCGGAACTGGGCTTTACTGCCGTCAAGCACCAGCGTGAAGTCGGCACAGGCTACTTCGACGCCGTGACTCAAGCGATCGAAGGTGGACAATCGTCGACAACGGCTCTGACGGGTTCCACCGAAGAGGCTCAGTTTGACAGCCACAGTAGTCAAGGCCTGAAAGTCGCCTGACTGCCGCGCGTGGCATAGACGGGCAGGGGGCTATATTGCGCCCCCTCGCGTCGTTTGTACTGCTTGCTTATTAAAATTGATCTATATCAATACGGAAAATCCCTCGGTTGGTATAGTTCATTCCCATGCGCGCCTTCTCGATTTTTTCCACGCCCCAGGGCTTGTCCGACTCTGATCGCCAGAAGCGGCGCCACATGCTGGCTCGCATGGGGCTGGCGTGGCTGGGCATGATGCAAGTCATGATGTTTGCATTTCCAGGCTACCTGCGTAGCGACAGCATGGCACCGGATAACCTGGCGCTGCTCGATCAAGCCATATTCATTATGAACTGGATCAGCCTGGTACTCACCGTTCCCGTGGTGCTTTATTGTGCTTGGCCGGTTTGGGGCGGAGCTTTGAGCCGCCTCATGCAGGGAGGTGTCAGCATGGATGTTCCGGTAGCGCTGGGCATTGTCGCGGCATTCTTCCCTAGCGCGTATGCCACGTGGTCGAACGAAGGCGAAGTCTATTTCGACTCAGTCACCATGTTCGTGGCATTTTTATTGACGGCTCGCTATCTGGAGCTCTGTGCGCGCCAGGCGGTGGGCGTGGGCAAGGCCCACCTCGTCATCGAGCAATTCCGGCTCGCCGTCACGCGACGGGCCAATCAGCTGGCATTCTGGTTTGTTGTCATTCAACTGGCCCTGGCGTTCATAGTGGGGGCCGCGTGGTATGTCTATGCGCCTGAACATGCCCTGGCGGTGATGGTGTCCCTGCTGGTGATGAGTTGTCCCTGTGCCATGGCCATGGCCGTACCCACGGCCGTCGCCGCTGCCCACGCCAGCCTGTCAGCCCGTGTGCCAGTCTCCGATCTCGATATTGTGCGACTGGTACAGGCCACAGGCCGTGTCTCGCGACAAAACCTTTATGCCTCGGTAGCTTGGCACCTTCTTATGGCGCCTCTTGCCGCATTGGGCTTTGTCGCGCCCTGGCTGGCCGCAATATCCATGCTGTTGTCTTCGTTGGCAGTGGCAGCGAACTCCTGGCGCCTGTACCGGGCCCAATTACGCGTACCATACGGCGATTGGCTGCCCGCGGTCGCCCGGAGCTAGCGCGTGGCGTCGTCGCTGTTTTTGTTGTTGCCCATATCACTGGTGTTTGTCATTGTGATAGGCGTGTTTTTCTGGTGGGCAATCTTCTCGGGGCAGTTTGACGATACGCAGTCACGTGGCGAGTCAATACTGAACGATGATGACGTCTCTTGCGAAAGTCCGGCTGTCGCAGAAGATGAGGCAAGCAAGGCCGGTCCCCATCGGGAAAATGACCGCCCGCATGGCCGCTGAACCCCTTGGAAGAAGCCGCTTGGAAGAAGCCGCTTGGAAGAAGCCGCTTGGAAGAAGCCGCTTGGAAGAAATCACGGGGCATCAGATCGCCAGGATCGTATTGTTATCTATCTATCTATTTAGTGTGGTGTGGAAACGTCAACCTGCCCAGCTCTAATTTGACCTTGATGCATATCAAAGTCAGCTTCAGTGCCATGCTGGATCATGCTTGACGTCAAGCATTGTTTATTTGTTTTAGGGGAAACTCATGGGCACTTCCGATACGGTCGGAAAACAGGCCGAAATCTTCAACTATGGTGTGGTTCGTCAGTTTACGATCATGACCATAGTATGGGGTGTGGTAGGGATGGCGGTGGGTGTATGGATAGCCGCACAACTTATATGGCCACAGCTGAATTTCGACATCCCGTGGCTCAGCTACGGCCGTTTGCGACCATTGCATACGAATGCCGTCATTTTCGCTTTCGGTGGCAGCGCCTTGTTTGCCACAGCCTATTACGTGGTCCAGCGTACCTGTCAGGCGCGCCTGTACAGCGACAAGCTGGCGGCGTTCACTTTCTGGGGCTGGCAGACTGTCATCGTTGCGGCCGTCATCACGCTGCCCCTGGGTTACACCAGCACCAAAGAGTATGCGGAACTTGAATGGCCTATCGATATCCTGCTGACCTTTGTGTGGGTTGCATTCGCCATCGTGTTTTTCGGGACCATCGTCAAGCGCAGGGTCAAGCACATTTACGTGGCTAACTGGTTTTATGGTTCCTACATCCTTACCATTGCGGTGCTGCACATATTCAACAATCTTGAATTGCCGGTTTCAATGTGGAAGTCATATTCCGCTTACGGCGGCGTGCAGGACGCCATGGTGCAATGGTGGTATGGCCACAATGCCGTGGGTTTCTTTCTGACCACCAGCTTCCTGGGCATGATGTATTACTTCGTGCCCAAGCAGGCCGAGCGTCCCATCTATTCCTATCGCCTGTCCATCGTGCACTTCTGGGCACTGGCGTTCACCTATATGTGGGCCGGCCCGCACCACCTTCTGTATACCTCGCTGCCCGACTGGACCCAGTCGCTGGGCATGGCGCTTTCTCTGATCCTGCTTGCTCCATCGTGGGGCGGCATGATCAACGGCATCATGACGATGTCAGGCGCCTGGCACAAGCTGCGCACCGACCCGATCCTGAAATTCCTGGTCGTGGCGCTGTCGTTCTATGGCATGTCCACCTTTGAAGGTTCGATGATGTCCATCCGCACGGTCAATGCCTTGTCGCATTACACCGACTGGACCATTGGGCACGTGCATTCGGGGGCCCTGGGCTGGGTCGCCATGATCACCTTCGGATCGCTGTACTACATGATTCCTCGGCTGTATGGCCGCACCGCCATGGCCAGCACGAAGCTTATCGAGCTGCACTTCTGGCTGGCGACGCTGGGCGTGGTGATGTATATCAGCGCGATGTGGATCGCCGGGGTGATGCAGGGTCTGATGTGGCGCGCCACGGGCGTCGACGGCACGCTGACGTACAGTTTCGTTGAAGCGGTCAAGGCAACGTATCCTTTCTATGTCATCCGTATGCTGGGCGGCCTGTGCTTCCTGAGCGGCGTGTTCGTCATGGCCTGGAATACATGGATAACGATCAAAGGCCAGGTCAAGGTGAATCCGATCGTGCCTTTGTTCAGTCCCGATGCGCGTGATCCGGCCTTGCTCGGACCTGCATCGGCAACCGCTTGAGGAGAACCGGAATGTCCAAGCAAGAACATGGTTTTTTTTCGCACAAGACATTGGAAAAGAATGTCGGCCTGCTGATTATTTTAAGTGTTGTGGTTATCTCGTTTGCAGGGCTGGCGCAAATCGTGCCGCTGTTTTTCCAGCACTCGACGACCACACCTACTGAAGGTGTGCTGCCTTACGAGCCGCTTAATCTCATCGGGCGCGACATTTATATTCGCGAGGGCTGTGTCAGTTGTCATTCGCAGCAGATCCGGATGCTGAGTTCGGAAGTCCAACGCTATGGTCCCTATTCATTGGCTGGCGAGTCGCAATATGACCACCCCTTCCTGTGGGGCTCCAAGCGCACGGGCCCCGACCTTGCCCGGGTCGGGCAGCGTTATTCGGATGACTGGCATCGTATCCACCTGCGCAATCCGCGCGACGTCGTGAAAGAATCGAATATGCCGAGCTATCCATGGCTGCAGCACAATTCGGTGGCCAATGAAAACATACAGGACCGCATGTCGGTGCTCCGTACTCTGGGGGTGCCGTACACGGATGAACAGATTGCCAAGGCGCCTGAGCAATTGAAAGGCAAGACCGAAGAGGATGCCCTGGTTACCTACCTGCAAGGATTGGGCGTGGCCGGTCGTGCCGCGGCAGCCAAAGCTGTTTCGGAAGGAGGCTTGTAAATGGCAGTGCTCAACGGAATTATGACGATCATCGCCATGGCGACTTTCCTGGGCATCGTATGGTGGGCTTTTTCACGCGGCCGTGCCGATGCAAACCACGAGGCTTCGCTCCTGCCCTTTGCCGTGCCGGACGAAAGACCAATCAACAAGAATGACGGGGGCTCCCATGAGTGATTTTGTCAGTAGCTTTTGGAGCTACTTCATTGGTGTGATCGCCCTGGGCGGGATCGGCTTTTGCATATGGTTGCTGTTCAGCCAGCGCGCCTGGCTTAAGCATGATGTCAAGCAGGTCACGGATACGGGACATGTTTGGGACGGCGACCTGACCGAACTCAACAATCCGGTGCCGCGCTGGTGGACCGTCATGTACCTGGGCCTTTGCGGCATCGCCCTGGCCCTGCTATTTTTATATCCAGGCGTAGGCAGTTACAAAGGTACGCTGGGGTATACGGCCGCCAAGCAGGTCAAGGACGAGCAGATAGCCTTGAACGAACAAATCAAGCCTTTGTTTGAGCGCTATCAGCAAATGCCGGTTGAACAGGTCGCCCACGATGCCGAGGCCCGCGAAATCGGCCAGCGGCTGTTCCTGAACAACTGTGCACAGTGCCATGGCTCAGATGCCCGGGGCAGTGGCAGCTTCCCCAATCTTGCCGATCAAGACTGGCTATACGGCGGTGAACCAGAGCAGATCATGCAAACCATCACCAAAGGTCGTCATGGCATGATGCCACCGTGGAACGCCCAGATCAAGCCTAGTGAGGCTGCCGACATTGCCCAATATGTGCGGTCGCTGTCGGGCCTGGCCAGCGATTCCCTGCGGGTTGTGCCTGGCAAACGCGGCTTCGACACGTTCTGTGTCGCCTGTCACGGTGTCCAGGGCAAGGGCAATACAGCCATGGGTGCGCCCAACTTGACCGATGGCGTCTGGCTGTACGGCAGTTCCGAGGCCTCCATTGTCGAGACTATCCTCAATGGACGCCAGAATATCATGCCGGCACAGGAAGGCCTTCTGACTGAAGCCCAGATCCGCATGCTTACCGCATGGGTGTGGGGCCTCTCGAATCAAGGTAATACGGTAGCAGCAAAATAGGACATATCATGAGTAGCGAGCCATCCGTAATCCCGGAACAAGACCCTGCAAAGACGGCAGCACCGGCCTGGCAGCCGCCGCGGGTCACGAAAGTGGGTGGTGGTTCGTCTCCCCAGGTCGAGAAGGCCCTGGCCGACGTCCGCAAGAAGATTTATCCACGTTCGGTTTCGGGTCTGTTCGCCCACTGGCGCATAGCCATGGTGGTGCTGACACAGGTCATTTTCTATGGTCTGCCATGGTTGCAATGGAACGGGCGTCAGGCCGTACTGCTGGACCTGGCGGCCCGCAAGTTCTACATATTTGGTATGGTGCTCTGGCCGCAAGACGTCATTTATCTTGCGGTCTTGCTGGTCTTGTCCGCCTTTGCGCTGTTTCTGTTTACGGCCATGGCCGGCCGCCTTTTCTGTGGCTATGCCTGTCCGCAAACCGTCTACACGGAAATCTTCATGTGGGTCGAGCGCCGTATCGAGGGCGATCGATTGGCGCGCATACGTCTTGACGAACAACCCTGGACCTGGCGCAAAATACGCTTGAAAGCGGCCAAGCACACTGTCTGGATACTTATTGCCTGGTGGACGGGGTCCACGTTTATTGGCTATTTTGCACCCATACGTGAACTGGGCATGGGCCTGATCACCTTATCACTGGGACCATGGCAATGGTTCTGGATGGCCTTTTATGCTTTCGCCACATGGGGAAATGCCGGCTTCATGCGCGAGGCGGTTTGCAAATACATGTGTCCCTATGCGCGATTTCAAAGCGTCATGGTCGATGACGACACCTATGTGGTCACCTACGACTTTGAGCGTGGCGAACCCCGGGGAGGGCGCTCGCGACGTATCGATCACAAAGAAGCCGGCATGGGCGATTGTGTCGACTGCAGCTTATGCGTGCAAGTTTGCCCCACAGGCATCGACATCCGCGACGGCTTGCAGTACATGTGCATTGGTTGCGGAGCCTGTGTCGATGCTTGTGACCAGGTCATGGAGAAGATGGATTATCCCAAAGGATTGATCCGCTACACCTCAGGCCGCGCCATAACCGAAGGTCTCACGCAGCCGCAGGTTCGCAAACGATTGTTCCGCCCACGTGTTCTTGCCTACATGGCGATTCTTTCGGTAATAGGCATTGCCTTCGTCGTTTCACTCGCGACGCGCACCACACTGCGTGTCGATGTCATTCGCGATCGTGGCGTAATGGGACGTGAGGTGGCTGGCGGAATGATAGAAAACGTCTACCGTCTTCAAATCATCAATACGACGGAGTCTCCGTTGTCTGTCACCCTGGGCGCCAGTGGCGTGCCGGGTTTGTCCATACTCACTGCCGACAGTTCCTCGACATCGGTGGACATTGATGCTGCATCCAATAAGCTGGTGCCTGTGGTGCTGCGGGCGCCGACCCAAGAGGTCAAACCCGGGCTCTACGATATCAATCTAACGGTTACGGCCACCTCTGTCGACGGTAACGAGAAAGTCGTGGTCGAACGTTCCAGCTTTTTTGTCCCGAAATAGATGTAATTGTCGACCAAGGAGGACGTCATGCCACAAGTCGCTACCAAAGATCAAATGAATCCTCGTCCGGCCAAGCCGTGGTGGCGGGAGCCTTGGCCGTGGATACTGATGGCGGGTCCCGCAGCGGCCATCATAGGCTGTATTATTACCATCGTTCTAGCTGTGCAGAACTTCAGCGACCAGGCGATAGTCGATGGCGGCGTCAAGCGGGGGCTGGTGGTAAGTAAACCAGGGCCAGTCTCTAGCCCAGCGCAGGCATCGCCGGAACGTTGACAATACACCGAGAAGGAAAAGGGGTCGATATGAAGTGGCGTGCATTGATGTGGGTTTTATGGCCATCGTTTCTAATCGCCGGAGCTACCAGCGCGACAGTGTTCGCGCTGGTAGACCCGCTGGAAATCAACTTTCTTGGCCACCTACAGGTAGGGCGGCAGTTTGCCTATGCCGCAGGTTTCTTTTTGTTCTGGATCATGGCGGCGCTATCCAGCGCATTGACCTTGCATATGGCGCCGCGCGGCCAAGTGTTCGACGAGTTCGGCGACCCTATCTAGGCAACCCCTTCCAGGCAGGAAGGATCAGCCGCAATCGGTTCCCGCCAAGGCGCGCAGAGCCTGGAAATCGACGATATGGACCTGGCGTTGCTGGATGTGCAGCACGCCTTCGCGGGCAAAACGGGAAAACAGCCTGCTTACTGTTTCAAGCGTCAGGCCCAGGTAATTGCCGATTTCTTCACGGCTCATGCGCAGCAGGAATTCGCTGGACGAATAACCTAATGCGGCCAATCGTTGCGACAGGTTGATCAGGAACGCCGCGAGGCGTTGTTCGGACCGCAAGGAGCCCAGCGACATGACCAATTGATGCGAGCGGTTGATTTCCTTGCTCATCAGGCGTCGAAGTTGCTGGTTCAATATCGGAATGTGTTGCCCTAACTGATCCAGCTCGTCAATGCGTATCACGCATACTTCGCTGTCTTCGAGTGCAAGGGCATGCGAAACCTGCCGGTTTTCCAGCAGACCATCCATGCCCAGGATTTCACCCGGTAGCAGGAAACCGGTGATTTGAACCTGGCCGTTGACGTCTTCCAACTGGGTCTTGAGCGACCCCGAGCGTATGCCATAGACGGCTTCCGCCTTGTCACCCAGATGGAAGAGTGCCGATCCCTTGGGGATGCGGATCCGTTCCTTGATCAGTTCATCAAGTTTGTCGACATCGTGTCGGGCCATGCCCAAAGGCAGGCATATCTCGCTGAGCATGCATGTCGAACAGCGGGTTGAATCGGGTGTAACGGTGATTGTCTTTTGCATACAGATACAGCGGGGCGGGTGAGGCTGTTTCCACAGCATTTTCGGGCGGTTTGACAGAACTTGCAGCGATTTTACTGCACGAGCCAGCCGGGCCTAGATTTGATTTATATCAAGTATACGGGATAGAAGCCATCATGCGGACCGGCGGTCGTACATGTGGTATTTCCGCTAATGGGTTTCCCAGTATGACGGTGCCGCATAGTGTGCGCGTAACATATCCACGAACAGGCGCACGCGCAATGGAAGATGCTTGCGCTCTGGCAGCATGGCGAAAATTCCATTGGCCGGCGCGGCATACTCATCCAGGACACTTACCAGCCGGCCTGTCGCGATGTCTTCGCGGACTTCCCACAGAGATCGCCATGCCAGGCCATAGCCTGCCAAAGCCCATTTATGCAGGATGGAGCCGTCGCTGCATGCAAGATTGCCTTTCACCCGTATGGCCTTGACCTGTCCATCCTCCGTCAGCAGCCAACCACGGGATTGGTTGCCCTGATGGCCGAACGACAGGCAATTGTGCTTCGCGAGGTCGGCGGGCGTATTGGGCCGGCCGTGTTGACCGAGATAGGATGGAGCGGCGACGATTACGCGTTTGTTGTCGGCGATCCGGAGTCCGACGATTTGCGAGTCATCGAGTTCGCCTATACGGATGGCGCAGTCGTACCCTTCTTCAATGAGATCGACCAGCCGATCGCTCAGGTCCAGGGCGATCGTCACGTCGGGATAGGTGGTGACGAAATCCGGGAGCAGCGGCGCCACATGGCGCCGGCCAAAGCCAGCGGGAGCGCTGATGCGCAGATGGCCGCTGGGATTCACGCTGCCTTGCGCGATGCGGGTTTCAGCGTCGTTCAAGTCGCGCAGTATGCGCTGTGCCTCCTCCAGAAAATCATTGCCTTCAGCGGTAAGCGTCAGGCGCCGCGTGGTACGCAGCAAGAGCTTGATGCCCAGGCGCTCTTCCAGCGCATTGATGCGTCGTCCCAGCATGGCAGGCGCCACACCTTCGGCACGCGCCGCGGCGGAAAGGCTGCCCAGCGTCGCAGCAGCCACGAAGCTCTTGAGTTGTTTGAATTTGTCCATGCGGATCAGGTGAAGGTGGAGTGCGACCGATATTCGGGGAAGCGAATGATAGCAAAGCCGCTGGTTACCGGGCTGGTCAGGCCTTGAAGATGAGTGCCTGCAATTTTGCCCTCACCTGGCCGAGTTCATTCGAATCGATACGTCCATGATGGCTTATTTTTGTGTGGGCCCAATCCAGGCTCTTGACCTGGTCGGCGAGCACCGCCAGACGGTTCTCGGGCGCTATCAGCACCTCGAAAGGATAGCCCTTGGCATTCGATGTGATTGCACAGCATACGACCAGTCCCGTTTTCTTGTTATACGGCAAGGGACTAAGAACCAAGGCAGGTTTATAGTCTTGTGCTTTGCTGCCAGTGGGCAGGTCGAAATGTAGCCAGATAATATCACCAGCATCAGGTATGTAACGTTTGTTCATGGCCGCTCCGGCAATCAGCTGTCGGCAATGCCGAAATCAATTTCGGCATGCAGGTTACCGGGCTTTATTGCGCTTAGCAGCTGAGAAAGCAGGTATTCCTGTGACCGTATCGGTTCGATGACAATGCTTCCGCGCTCCACCTTGATTTCCACCATATCTTCCAGGTCGAGTTTGAGCGTTTTCATCATTGAAGAGGGCAGGCGGACTGCAGCACTGTTGCCCCATTTTTTTATCACTCCACGCATGATGAGCTCCTTTGCACGTTGGAATAAATCGGGTTTTTTGAGCTTAACAGTTTAGACTGTGTGTCAACAAGAGGCTCTTGAAATCCCTTGTTATGGCCGCACTTATTCTTTATTCGAGCGAAGCAGCTCTCTTTTCATGTGAAATGATTATGCGATTCGACAAATTAACCACAAAATTTCAGCAAGCGCTTGGCGACGCACAGAGCCTGGCGGCCAAGCATGATAATCCCTATATCGAACCGGCGCACGTGCTGGCGGCTCTGTTGGCCGATGCCGATAGTGGGGCAGCTAGCCTGCTGGCGCGCTCTGGCGTGGCGGTAAACCGATTGGGGCCATCCTTGAATACCCTTATCGAAGGGTATCCGCAAGTGAAGGGTGCGGGAGGAAACATACAGGTCAGCCGCGACCTGCAAGCCGTTTTTACGCGAACTGACAAAGAAGCGTCCACGCGGGGCGATAGCTATATTGCTAGCGAACTGTTCCTGTTGGCGCTTGCCGACGACAAGGGCGAGACAGGACGTATCCTGAGAGAATCGGGTCTGCAGCGCAAGGCGCTGGAGGTGGCTATTGACGCGGTACGCGGTGGGGCCAACGTAACCGACTCCGAGGGCGAGTCCAACCGCGAGGCCTTGTCCAAATACACGACAGATCTCACCGACCGCGCACGCCAGGGAAAACTCGACCCCGTGATTGGGCGCGACGACGAAATTCGCCGCGCAATCCAGATACTGCAACGTCGCACCAAGAATAATCCTGTGCTTATCGGAGAGCCGGGTGTCGGAAAGACGGCGATAGTCGAAGGTCTGGCCCAGCGTATCGTTAACAATGAGGTGCCCGAGACGCTCAAAGGCAAGCGCGTACTTTCGCTGGATCTGGCCGCATTGCTTGCAGGCGCAAAGTATCGGGGCGAGTTTGAAGAGCGCTTGAAAGCGGTGTTAAAGGAACTGTCGCAGGACGATGGGAAAACCATCGTCTTCATCGACGAATTACACACCATGGTAGGTGCCGGCAAGGCCGAAGGCGCCATGGATGCCGGCAATATGCTCAAGCCTGCTCTCTCTCGAGGAGAACTGCACTGCATAGGCGCGACCACATTGGACGAATACCGCAAGTACATTGAAAAAGATGCCGCACTGGAGCGCCGCTTCCAGAAAGTGCTGATCAATGAGCCGGACGTCGAATCGACCATCGCCATCCTGCGCGGCCTGCAGGAACGTTACGAGCTGCACCATGGAGTCGCAATTACTGACCCCGCTATCGTGGCGGCGGCAGAATTATCCCATCGCTATATCACCGATCGATTCCTCCCAGACAAGGCTATCGATCTCATCGATGAGGCCGCCGCGCGCATACGCATGGAGATCGACTCCAAGCCCGAGGTCATGGACAAGCTGGACCGGCGCATCATCCAATTGAAAATCGAACGCGAGGCCGTCAACAAGGACACCGACGAGGGCTCCCAGCGACGCCTCAAGGCAATCGAGGATGAACTGCTGAAACTTCAGCGTGAGTACAACGATTACGAGGAAATATGGAAATCCGAGAAAGCGGCTGTGCAGGGGTCGCAAGCCATCAAAGAGGAGATAGAACGCGTTCGTTCCGACATGGCCGAACTGCAGCGCCGGGGCCAGTTCGATAAGCTGGCCGAACTTCAGTATGGCAAGCTGCCGGAACTGGAGGGGCGACTTCAGACAGCCGAGGCGGGGCAGCAGGCCGAACCTGATGCGAACAAACCGCGACTCTTGCGTACTCGGGTCGGTGCCGAGGAAATTGCGGAAGTGGTGTCCCGTTCTACCGGTATTCCGGTGTCAAAAATGTTGCAGGGGGAGCGGGCCAAATTGTTGGGCATGGAAGATTTCCTGCACCAGCGCGTGGTCGGACAGAACGAAGCAGTCAGTCTGGTTGCCGACGCGATTCGCCGTTCACGGGCGGGTTTGTCCGATCCAGCGCGTCCTTATGGATCTTTCCTGTTCCTTGGGCCCACCGGAGTAGGCAAGACCGAACTGTGCAAGGCACTGGCAAGCTTTCTGTTCGACTCGGACGACCACATGATCCGTATCGATATGAGCGAATTCATGGAGAAACACTCCGTGTCGCGGCTGGTTGGCGCGCCGCCGGGATACGTCGGGTACGAAGAAGGGGGATACCTGACCGAGGCTGTTCGCCGCAAGCCGTATAGCGTGATATTGCTGGACGAGGTCGAAAAGGCGCATCCGGATGTATTCAATATTCTCTTGCAAGTGCTGGACGACGGCCGTTTGACTGACGGGCAGGGACGTACGGTGGATTTCCGTAATACCGTCATCATCATGACGTCGAACCTGGGTTCGCAGCATATCCAGAGCATGGCCGGTCAGCCCTATGACGTTATCAAGGAAGTGATCTGGGATGAATTGAAAACGTCATTCCGGCCCGAGTTCCTTAACCGGATCGACGAGGTCGTGGTCTTCCATGCGCTGGAATCCAAGCATATCGAGGAAATTGCGCGGATTCAGGTGCAGCGGCTGGCGCAGCGCCTGGCGCTGCAAGAAATGCGGCTGGAGGTCTCCGATACAGCACTGGCGCAGTTGGCGCGGGCCGGTTTTGACCCCGTATTCGGCGCGCGTCCATTGAAACGCGCCATCCAGCAGCATATCGAGAATCCGGTCGCCCGCCTGATACTGGAAGGAAAATTCGGACCCAAGGATGTCGTGCCGGTGGACTGGCAAAACGACAAGTTCGTATTTTCCAGAACCTTGCAGTAAGGAAGTTATTGGGGACGGCCTTATTTTTCGTGGGGGGGCGGGTTCAGTTGCAACTCGTCCTTCCCATAGAACTTGATGCCGATTTGTACGCGGTCCCGCCCTTGGGCGCGGCGGTGCCGGTTGGTGTCGCGTAAGGAATACACGCAGCCGCAGTATTCCTGCTGGTAGAACGCCTCGCGCTTGCTGATTTCTATCATTCGGGCGGATCCACCCCCCTTGCGCCAGTTGTATGTCCAGTAGACCAGATCCGGATACCTGGCCGCGGCCCGTTCACCGCAACCATTGATCTGGTTCATGTCCTTCCATCGGGAAATTCCCAGTGAACTGCATATCGTATCGTAGCCATGCTCGTGCGCGTAGAGCGCCGTACGCTCGAAGCGCATGTCGAAGCAGACCGTGCAGCGTTGCCCGCGTTCGGGTTCGTTCTCGAGACCCTTCACGCGCTCGAACCAGTTATCGCGATCGTAGTCGGCGTCGATGAACGGTATGTTGTGTTCAGCGGCGAACCGGATGTTCTCGTTTTTTCGAATGTCGTATTCGCGGTCTGGATGGATATTGGGATTGTAGAAATAAATGGCGTAGTCGATGCCCGATGCGGTCATTGCTTCCATGACTTCGCCCGAGCAGGGCGCACAGCATGAATGCAAGAGGACTTTCTTGCGGTTATCGGGCAGGGCAAGCTTGGGGCGTTGAATGTCGGTCATGGTCAGAATACGTGGATACCGGCGTATCGATTGATGGTCGCAATCGCCATTTTAGCCTCCGATGACGGTATTCCAAAGCGCTTGTACGGCGGCGCGTTCCTTGATCAGTGCATTGGGCGGTACCCTGGCCTTTTCAGCGCCCTGCAGACGCAATGCATGTTGCGCCTTGCGGAACTCCCTGTAGGCATCGCCCGACTGACGTGCCAATTCGGGAGATATGAGCCCGGCTTCAGCAGACAGGCGCAATAGCGCGATATTGCCCAGGTTCTCCAGCAATACCGGATACTGGCGAGCATGGCAAAGCACCAGATACTGTGTGATGAACTCCACATCCACCATGCCGCCGCGATCATGCTTCACGTCGAAGTTGGGCCCCGGATTAGGATGCCCGGCAATGATTTTTTCGCGCATGCTGCGTACTTCCATCCGGAATGCCTGGGGATCACGCGGCAACAGCATGACGTCCTGGCGTATGCGGTCGAACCGCTTGCCGATTTCCGGGTCTCCTGCCACGAATCGCGCCCGTGTGATTGCCTGGTGCTCCCAAGCCCAGGCGTGCTTGGTCTGGTATTCGGCAAATGCTTCGACCGATACGGCGAGCAAGCCGGCATCGCCATCGGGACGTAGCCGCAGGTCAATTTCATATAGACGACCCGACGACGTCATGGTGGACAGCCACGACGACATGCGCCTTCCCAGTTTGGCGTAGATCTCGCCTGCCTCATCTTCGCCGGGGTGGTCGTAGAGGAATACCAGATCGAGATCGGACGCATAGCCAATTTCCTTGCCGCCAAGCTTGCCATAGGCAATGATCGCGAATTTCGGGGGAGTCAGGTCTTTTCGGTTCTTGCGGCGTTGCACCAGCGGCCACACACGGTATATCGTTTCCGCGAGGAGCGTGTCGGCCAGCGCCGACAGGCGGTCTCCCAGATGTTCAACGGTCACGACGCCTTCCAGGTCCTGGGCGAGGAGTTGGAATGTGATCTGATGCTGCAGATCGCGCATCAGGTTCATCTGCTGCTCGATATCCGGCTGTCCGTCAGGCAGGGTGCACGCATCCAGTTCGCTGTGCAATTGTTTGGCGATTTGTTGGAAGTCTGGCGGTTCCAGCAGAGAATGCCATTCGATGAGGCTGTCCAGCAAAAGAGGATAGCGGCTAAGATAGTCGGAGGCCCAGGGACTGGCGCTGACTATGCGCGCCACCCGTGCAAGAGTGTCGGGATACTCGGCCAGCAGGGCCAGGTATGCACTGCGCTGCGCAATGTTCTCGACCAGCGTCAATAGTCGTATGGTCGTTTCCTGGGGCTGTTCGGTCTGGGCCGCGATACTGATAATGGAGGGCAGCAATGTTTCAATCCGCTTCCGGCTGGTTATAGGCAGGCTGCGGATGCGGTGGCTGTCCATCAAGGCATCGACGCGCTGGCAAATGGCTGGCGCCTGCGCGCCCAGGTGCTCACAGATATGCTCAGTCAGATTACCGCAAGGCGCTTCGGCGTGTGAAGGCGATGTATCGTCGCCATTCTCGTCATCGCCTCCCATGCCTGCAAGTCGAAAGGCATTACGAAAATTCTGTTCGACGTAGGCTCGGTGATCCGACAGCTGGGCATCGAATTCCGATAGTGTCATGTGCATGGATTGCGCCAATCCGAGGCGTTGCTCTTCGTCGCGCGGGAGCAAGTGGGTCTGCTCGTCCTCCCGATACTGCAGCCGGTGCTCGACCTGCCGCAGAAAGCAATAGGCGGCTTCGAGCTTGTCGGCGACTTCACTTGAAATGACGCCCGCGTCTTTCTGAGCGTGCAGCGCGGACAGTAGTGAACGTTGTTGCAGCGACGGCATGCGGCCGCCGCGTATCAGTTGGTTCAATTGAACGATAAACTCGATTTCGCGGATGCCGCCGTCGCCAAGCTTGATGTTATGCACCGTATCGACGCCTGTGCGTGCCAAAGCACGTCGCTGCCAGTCCTGGCGTATGCGTTCACGCAAACCGCGCAGTGCCGACAGGGCGTCGAAGTCGAAGTACTTGCGGTAGACAAAGGGAATGCGCAGGGACTCGAGTTGTTCAAGCTGGCTGGCGGGATCGCTGTCGGGAAATGCCTTGCAGGGAATGCTTCGGCTTTTCAGCCAGGCATACCGTTCCCATTCGCGTCCCTGGGTTACCAGATAGTTTTCCAGAGCGTCCAGGCTCCAGGCCAGAGGACCTGAGTCGCCGTCCGGGCGCAGGCGCAGGTCGGTACGGAATACCTGGCCATCGGCATCGAGTTCCGAGAGGACCGGCATCATGCGTTGCGTCACGCGTCCATAGAACTCGTGATGACTCAGCTTCCGCCTCCCTGTGGTTTCTCCTTCCTCACCGTACAGCATGATGAGATCGATGTCGGACGATACGTTGAGTTCTTCCCCCCCGAGTTTCCCCATGCCCACGATCAACAATTCTTGCGGTCGGCCCGTATTCGGATCCAGTGGCACGCCATGAGCGTCGGCAAGGCTGTTTACGACACTTTTATATGCTTCGGCCACGGCCAGGTCGGCGAGTGCGGACATGGCTGTCACCACTTCATGAAGGGGGGCGCAACCGTTGATGTCACGTACCATGGTGGTGAAGAACACCCGTTCGCGCAACTGGCGCAATACCCTGCGGATATCCGGCAAGGCAAGTGCGGTGACGGTGGTGTCCTGTCGCAGTTCATCAAACCAGGCATGGATGGTGTCTGGCGAGACAGGCTGCTGGATCGCGCTGATCAGCCAATGCTCGAACGCGTTGTTGGCGCCCAGCTTGCGGCGCAGGGCGCCAGACCATTGCAGGGCGGGCTCTAATATAATGGCGAGTGACATAAGGTTTGGAAGAAAGGGGTGAGGCTGGCAAACAGCGAGATGAAAACCGTGAAAACGGGTACAAGATACTGCAAATAATACTGTTCTGGCTAATTCTCAATCGGTGCTACGAATCGCTTCCCCCTTCTTAAAATTGCTCGCCAAGCTGTTGCTCCTCGTCTATTTCGCGGCAGGCGGCCTGTTTCTCGGTGTCAGGTACTGGTTGCTGCCCAATGTCGATCAGTGGAGACCGCAGATAGCGCAGCAGCTGTCTTCAGCCTTGAATGTCACCGTAAACCTGGGGCATATCAGCGCCGACTGGAGCGGTCTGCGTCCGCGACTTGCCATGTCCGATGTTACGTTGATCGACAAGCGTCAACGCAAAGTGCTGGACCTCCCGCATGTCCGGGCCGAGCTGAGCTGGCGCAGCGTGGCCACATTGACGCTCCAGTTTTCACGCATCGATGCCAGCGGTGTCGATGTCAGTGTGCGCCGCGACCGTTTTGAGCGGTTCTGGGTCATGGGGCAATCGTTCGAGCCCAGTGTTCCCGAACAGCTGGATTCCGGCGTGTACGACGAAGTGATGGGCTGGCTGGCGACCCAACGCCAGGTTGTGTTGCGTGATTCGACGCTGCGTTGGCTGGATGAAACACGTACGAGGATCCCCTTGGTGTTCAGGGATATGACACTGGTCCTGCAGAATCGCGGCAGTGACCACCGTTTTTCCTTGAGTGCGGCGCCCCCCTCGGAGTTGGGAAGGTCCTTGGACCTGCGCGGCGAATTCAGGCAATTAACGGCTGCGCAAGGGCAGGCCTTTTCTTTGCGCAATAGCGTAGGCACCTTGTATGCTCATATAGACCGGATGAGTCCTTTGGGCTGGAGCACCTGGATCGACACACCACGCCAGCTTTTGTCGGGCGAGGTTACGGCAAAGGGGTGGCTGGAACTGAATGCGGGCACGATGGGACGCTACACGTTGGACATGGCGGCCTGGAACGGACGCTGGACGCTGGATGAACTCCCTGACGGCGGCCACGTCGCGGCTGAATTCCTGCACCTTTATCTGGCAGGCGGCTGGAACGGCTTCCAGGACGTATTTCCGTCGCTTTTGGACCTCGAGATGGCCGGTCGGCCACTCATCGGAGCCACCGGTTCAGCCGCGCCCATCGCACCGGTCGAAATTCGTCTGGCGGCCAAAGGCCTGGAATTCCAGGCCCCGACCCTGTTTGGTCGAACATTGCGTTTCGACATGTTGGATGCAAAAGGCAGCGCCAAGAGATCCCCGGACTCCACCTTGCAGCTGGATGTCGAACGTGTCAACCTGTCCAATCGCGATATGCAGGCCAGCCTGGCCGGCAGTTGGCGCGAAGGTGGCTCGAGCCCTGCCGGGCAGATCGATGCGTATGGACGCTTTCGACATGCGCTGATCGCATCAATCGACGATTACCTGCCCAACACTGTCAGCGTGGAGGCTCGCGACTGGATGGCCACAGGCCTGCTGGATGGTCAGATTGACAATGCAACTCTGACGCTCAACGGTGATCTTGCGCACTTTCCGTTTGCCCAAGACCCATCGAAAGGCAATTTTCGTGTCGTCGGGGAGTTTTCAGGAGGCGTCATCGACTACCTTCCCGCCGACGATAAATCGCCGGGCTGGCCGCGGATTTCAGATATGCGAGGCCGGGCGTCGTTGAACAGGGCCGATCTTCGCTTGGTCACGGACCGGGCGCTGATGCATCCCGACTCCGGCCTGCCCATCCAGTTAAGCACCGTCTTTGCCCATATTCCCAACATCGAGGAAAAACCTGTGCTGACCGTGCAGGGCACTACGCGCGGTGATAGTAAGGCCTATCTGGCGCTGATAACCCGTTCGCCGTTAGGTGAAATGCTGGATGGCGTGCTCAATACGGCAACGGCCGAGGGCGAATGGGTGGTTCCGCTAGGCTTGAACATCCCCCTGCTTCATAGCCGCGATACAACAGTGCGGGGCGCAATCAGGTTTTCAGGCGGCAGCGTGCGCCTGTCACCAGCCATGCCGCCGTTTACACAACTGGCCGGCACTCTCGATTTTTCAGATGCCGGTCTCAGCGCAAAGGGATTGAAAGGAAGGTTTCTTGGAGGTCCTGTGTCCCTGAGTGGTGAGGCTGGTAAGGACGCGTCCACGGGTTTGCAAATGCAAGGACAGGTCGGCGCTGACGCGTTGGCGGGCTTTGTAGGCATGCAGGGAATGAAGCGCCTGAAGGGTACGGTACCGTACACGGCAGTGTTTCACCACGCCCGTACCCAGAAACTTTCTTTCACGATCAATTCAGATTTATCCGGTTTGGCACTTGATTTGCCCCCACCCCTTGGAAAGACTGCCGCGCAGTCGATGCCGTTGAGAATCGATTGGGGCGAACATACTGATGGCAAGCTCGTGGCCATGAAGATTGCGGTGGGCAACACGATACATGCCACGCTGCTGCATGACAGGAAGCAGGTTGCCGGCCCGTACTTCTCTTCGGCCGCGCTGGGCGTGAACCAGGATGCGGTGCTTTCAGGCGCCGGTGCGAATGTCGATATCCGCTACCCATCTGTCAATGTCGATGCCTGGGACCGCGTGATCACCGAATTTGCCACCCCGCTGCCCGAGACAAAAAAAGGCCAGAACTACCGATTGTTACCCGAGCTGCGCCAACTGCGCCTGCAGACCGGGCGGGCGCAGGCCTTGGGGCTGGTATTTGATGAGCTGACCTTCACCGCCCGTCGTCCAGCAACCGCACAGTGGCGTGTGGACATTAGTTCTTCGCAAACGGCCGGCACACTGTTCTGGCGCGAAGCGCATCAGCGGATTGCGGGACATATCGACGCCAAATTCGACCGGCTGGCCCTGGGGTCCCAAAAGAAGGCCGGTGCAGACGGCAAAGCGCCCGACGACCAAAGCTACGAGGTCAGCGATCAACTCGATATACCGGGCGTCAATCTGTACGTGAAGAACTTGCGTCTGTACGGTCGGGATGCCGGTGAATTGACTGTCGTAGGCGTCAATCAGGCCCGTGGACAGTTATGGCGGCTTGATCAGTTGAAGGTGACCGGTCCTGGAGGTCTATTGACGGGGGCGGGTACGTGGCGGCTTAGCGGCAAGGACCGCGGGTTGACACTGGATGCCGAAGCGACGTTCAGCAACCTTGGTGAATACCTCGAGCACGCCGGTTTCAAGGATCTCATGAGGGGAGGCGCTGGCAAAGTCGTTGGCCGCCTGGAATGGCACAATATGCCGTGGGACGTGAGTCGGGCCGACTTGAACGGTAAAGTGGAGATCGACCTGCAGAATGGCCGGTTCAGCAGCGTGAATTCTCGATCGTCACGCTTGCTGGAATTATTATCGCTGCAGTCGTTGCAAAGATTGGCGCGTATGGACATCAACCCTGCCGGATTGGCCAAAGACGGCTTTCCGTACGACAGGCTGCGTGGCACTTTGCTATTGAATAGCGGTGTGATGAGTACTGACGACTACCGCGTCGTAGGTCCGGTGGGTACTATCGTCCTTGCCGGCGACATCAATTTGATCAGTGAGCGATTGGATCTCGAAGCGGTGGTCGTACCGAACCTGGATGTCAGCGGAGCGGCCATCGCGGCTGGTATCGCCATCAATCCTATCGTGGGTATAGGCGCGTTTCTGACGCAGTGGTTGTTGAAAACGCCTTTGGCCAAGGCAATGACTGCACAATATCATATCGACGGCGACTGGGATGATCCCAAGATCAGCGATACGGTTGTACCCGCCGCGTCAAAGGTGAAAGAATCCAGTCCCATCACACCCTGAAATGTCGGGGGTGTACGGATGTCGGAAACAATGATGCCGCAGCGCGTGGCCCGCGAAGGCACTACGCTGCGGCATCATTGTATTGGTTGCCAGCTGCTAACAAATACCTTGTTGAAGCATGGCGTCAGCCACTTTGACGAAGCCAGCGATGTTGGCGCCATTTACGTAGTTGACCGATTTGGCGCCAGAGCTTGTACCGTGCCGCACACAGTTCTCGTGAATGTCGCGCATGATCGCGTGCAACTTGCTATCGACCTGTTCACGTGTCCACTGCAGACGCTGTGAGTTTTGGCTCATTTCGAGACCGGATACGGCCACGCCGCCCGCATTGCTGGCCTTACCCGGCGCATACAGGATGTTGGCATCGATAAAGGCGTCGACGGCATTCAGGCTGGTTGGCATGTTGGCGCCTTCGGCGACACAACGGACACCATTCTTGATCAGCGTTTTGGCATCGTCGATTTCAAGCTCATTCTGCGTGGCGCAGGGAAGGGCGACATCGACTGGCACGTGCCACGGTCTTTTTCCCGCTTCATAGACGAGCTTGAACTGCTTGGCGTAGTCTTCGACCCGCCCCCGCTGCTTGGTCTTGAGCTCGATGAGCGCGGCCAGCTTTTCAGGGGTAAAACCGGCTTTATCGATCACGGCCCCATGAGAGTCACTGACCGTGATGACCTTGGCGCCCAGTTGCATGCACTTTTCGATGGCGTATTGAGCAACGTTGCCCGAACCCGATACGGACACCGTCAGACCTTCCATCGATTGGCGCGCGTGCTTGAGCATTTCTTCGGCAAAATAGACCGTGCCGTATCCCGTGGCTTCCGGGCGGATCAGGCTGCCTCCGAAGCTTAGACCTTTGCCAGTGAAGACCGACCCGGCCGAATTCGACAGCTTCTTCATCATGCCAGCCATGAAGCCGACTTCGCGAGCTCCTACGCCGATATCCCCGGCCGGAACGTCGGTGTCGGGACCCAGGTGTCGGTACAGTTCGACGATGAGGGCCTGACAGAAGCGCATGACCTCGCCATCGGACTTGCCTTTCGGGTCGAAATCGGAGCCGCCTTTTCCGCCACCCATGGGAAGCGTCGTCAGCGCATTCTTGAATGTCTGTTCAAATGCCAGAAATTTCAGGATCGACAGGTTTACAGACGGGTGAAAGCGCATGCCGCCCTTGTATGGACCGATGCTCGCGCTGTGCTGGATACGAAAACCGCGATTGATTTGCACTTTGCCTTGGTCGTCCACCCAGGAAATGCGAAATTGAATGACCCGCTCCGGCTCGACCAAGCGTTCCAGGATGCCATGCTGCGCGTAATGAGGGTTCTGTTCAATGAACGGCCAAAGGCTGTGCATGACCTCTTTGACGGCCTGCATGAACTCCGGCTGATTCGGGTCGCGGGCGTGTATCTGGGCAAGAAACTGATCGAGCGTAGGTAGGGTCATCGTTTTATTTCTTCATCATGTCGAAAAATTCGGAATTGGTCTTGGTCGCGCGGATTTTATCCAGGATGAATTCCATGGCTTGGACTTCATCCATGTCGTGGATGAATTTACGCAGTACCCAGATCTTCTGCAGAAGTTCTGGTTTGATCAAGAGTTCTTCGCGGCGCGTACCGGACTTGTTCAGGTTGATAGCCGGATAAACGCGTTTTTCGGCCAGGCGGCGTTCCAGATGAACTTCAGAGTTGCCGGTGCCTTTGAATTCTTCGTAGATGACTTCATCCATCCGGCTGCCCGTTTCCACCAGGGCTGTACCAATGATGGTCAGCGAGCCGCCTTCTTCCACGTTGCGGGCAGCACCGAAAAATCGTTTGGGTCGTTGCAGCGCATTGGCGTCGACGCCACCGGTAAGGACCTTGCCGGAGGCGGGGACCACGGTGTTGTAGGCACGCGCCAGGCGTGTGATGGAATCAAGCAGGATGACGACATCTTTTTTGAGCTCGACCAGGCGCTTGGCTTTTTCAATGACCATTTCGGCCACTTGTACGTGCCGCGTGGCGGGTTCGTCGAAGGTGGATGCCACGACTTCACCGCGCACGGTGCGTTGCATCTCGGTAACTTCTTCCGGGCGTTCATCGACCAGCAACACGATCATGACCGCGTCAGGATAGTTGGCACTGATCGCGTGAGCCATGTGCTGCATGATCACTGTCTTGCCGGATTTGGGGCTGGCCACGATAAGGGCGCGCTGACCTTTGCCGATCGGGGCAAAGATATCCATGATTCGGCCGGTGACGTTTTCTTCGCTTTTAATGTCGCGTTCAAGCGTCATTACCTCGTCCGGATGCAGTGGCGTGAGGTTCTCAAACATGATGCGGTGCTTGATGGCCTCGGGTTGCATGCCATTGACTTTGTCGACCTTGACCAAGGCAAAATAGCGCTCGCCGTCTTTGGGAGTACGAACCTCACCCTCGATGGAGTCACCGGTATGCAGATTGAAGCGACGAATCTGTGACGGCGAAATATAAATGTCGTCGGTACTGGCCAGATAGGAGGTTTCAGGCGAGCGCAGGAAACCAAAACCGTCAGGCAGGACTTCGAGGACGCCGTCGCCGAAGATCTGTTCGCCTTGCTTGGCATGCCGCTTCATGATGGCAAACATCAGTTCTTGTTTGCGCAGCCGGCTGGCATTGTCTATGTCAAGGGCGGCGGCCATTTCGAGAAGCTTCGAAACGTGCTGTGCTTTTAATTCGGTGAGATGCATGTGCAGAAAGAGGGGGGTATTTGCAAAGTAGTGGCGAGCCTAGAGCAGGCTCGCGCGAAAACGACCTTTTACAGGGATTCGTCTAGGAAGGTGTTGAGTTGCGACTTGGACAGTGCGCCGACTTTCGTGGCAGCAGGCTTGCCGTCTTTGAAGAGCATGAGGGTGGGGATGCCGCGAATGCCGAACTTGGCAGCTGTCTCGGGGTTTTCGTCCACGTCGACTTTGGCTATGATAACACGCCCCTCGTATTGGCCCGCTGCCTCTTCGAGCAGGGGGGCGATCATTTTGCAGGGGCCGCACCATGCGGCCCAGTAATCGACCAGTACGGGTACGTCGGAGTTCAGGACGTCATTCTCGAAAGACGCGTCGCTCACGTGTTTGATGGATTCGCTCATGATAGGAAAACTAAGAAGATGATAGTGACTTGAATTTGCCGTCAGGAAGAAAGACAGCAAGACCATGTATTCTAATAAGCAAACGGCGCCTGGCGCCCGTTTTTTTACAAGCATACCACTGACAGCCCCGCCGCGCACAAGGCGTTTTGTCCATGATGGCGCGGGCTGCATCCACTGCAATAAAGCGCATACTCCGTAAAATACCGTAATTCCTACAGAAATTAGAGAAAAAATTGGCTACACCACGCTACGACGAAACATCCATCCGAGTACTCAAAGGTCTTGAACCCGTGCGTCAACGGCCCGGCATGTACACACGTACCGACCATCCCCTGCATATTCTCCAGGAAGTCATCGACAATGCTGCAGACGAAGCCCTGGCCGGATTCGTCCAGCAAATAAAGGTGACCCTGCACACCGACGGCAGCGTGACCGTCGAAGACGATGGGCGTGGCATTCCCGTGGGTCTGCACCCCGAAGAGCACGCTCCTGTGGTCGAACTGGTTTTCACACGGCTCCATGCCGGAGGCAAGTTCGACAAGAAGGATGGCGGTGCCTATGCGTTTTCAGGCGGCCTGCATGGTGTCGGCGTTTCAGTGACCAACGCACTGTCCACCCGGCTCGAAGTGCGCGTGTGGCGTGATGGCAAGACACACGAGCTGGTATTTGCCCATGGTGACGTGCTGGAACCCTTGCAAGAGCTGGATCCGGTCGGGCGAAAAAAAACCGGTACGCGAGTGCGGGTCTGGCCCGATCCCAAATATTTCGACTCGGCGACCATACCCATGGCGGAGCTTGTGCATGTATTGCGCAGCAAGGCTGTCCTGTTGAATGGCATCAAGGTTACGTTGACGCTCGAGAAAACCGCCGAAACACGCGAATGGCAATATGAAGACGGCGTGCGCGGCTATCTGGAAGAGGCCTTGGGCGACGCCGAGAAAATCATACCGGTCTTCGAGGGCAGACAATACGCCGGCGACGACGACGATTCCTTTGCGCCGGGGGAAGGCGCGCACTGGGTGGTCGTATGGACGGCCGACGGCCCCGTGGTAAGGGAGTCGTATGTGAACCTTATCTCGACCACGGCGGGCGGTACCCATGAAGCGGGGCTGCGCGACGGATTGTTCAACGCCGTCAAGTCGTTTGCCGAGTTGCACAGTCTGGTGCCCAAGGGCGTCAAGCTGCTGCCGGAAGATGTCTTTGCACGGGCCAGTTTCGTATTGTCCGCCAAAGTGCTCGATCCCCAGTTCCAGGGGCAGATCAAGGAACGCCTGAATAGCCGGGATGCCGTGCGACTGGTGAGCGGGTTCTCCAGGAATGCGCTGGACCTCTGGTTGCATGCCCATGTCGAGTATGGCAAGAAGCTGGCCGAGAGCGCCATACGACAGGCGCAGGCCCGTGCCAAGTCGGCGCAGAAAGTGGAAAAACGCAAGAGCTCCGGTGTGGCGGTATTGCCCGGCAAGTTGACTGACTGCGAGTCCAGTGACATTTCCCGGACGGAGGTCTTCCTGGTCGAAGGAGACTCGGCTGGCGGCTCGGCAAAAATGGGGCGCGACAAGGGCTTTCAGGCGGTCCTGCCCCTGAGAGGCAAGGTATTGAATTCCTGGGAGGTCGACCGCGATCGCTTGTTCGCCAATAATGAAATCCACGATATTGCGGTGGCCATCGGGGTGGATCCCCATGGGATTGACGACAAAGCCGATCTTTCCGGCTTGCGCTACGGGCGTGTCTGCATATTGTCGGATGCCGACGTGGATGGCTCGCATATTCAGGTGCTTTTGCTGACATTGTTTTTCCGCCACTTTCCCCGGCTGGTCGAAGCCGGACATGTATATGTTGCTCGTCCTCCCTTATTTCGGCTGGACGTGCCAGCGGCCGGCAAGCGGCCTGCGCGCAAGGTATATTGCCTGGATCAGGGCGAGCTCGATGCGGCACAGGACAAATTGCGCAAGGAAGGCGTGCGCGAAGCGTCGTGGAGCATCAGCCGGTTCAAGGGCCTGGGCGAAATGAGCGCCGAGCAGCTATGGGACACGACGATGAACCCCGATACCCGTCGGCTTACGCCAGTGGCGTACGGCGACCTTGGGCTGGCGGCTACAACGCAGATGTTCGATATGCTGATGGGAAAGGGGGAATCGGCGCAACGCCGCACCTGGCTCGAGCAGAAAGGAAATCTGGCCGAGGTCGACGTTTAAATCCACACAGAGATGACAATGGACAGTATTCAAACAGGCTTGTTCGACGAAGCACCGAACGGCGATAGTATTACGCTCGCGCATTACGCGGAGCAGGCATACCTTGATTATGCCGTATCGGTGGTACGGGGAAGGGCATTGCCCGATCTCACCGATGGCCAAAAGCCGGTCCAACGCCGCATTCTCTACTCCATGCAGGCCATGGGGCTTACCTCCGGCGCGAAGCCGGTCAAATCCGCCCGGGTCGTGGGCGATGTGCTTGGCAAGTATCACCCTCATGGCGATCAAGCCGCTTACGATGCCATGGTGCGTATGGCGCAAGATTTCATGTTGCGCTATCCCCTGGTGGATGGTCAGGGCAACTTCGGCTCGCGTGACGGCGACAACGCGGCGGCCATGCGGTATACCGAGGCCAGGCTCACCCCTTTTGCCCGCGTGTTGCTCGACGAACTCGACGAAGGCACGGTGGATTTCGCGCCGAACTACGATGGTAGCCAGAAAGAGCCCATGCTGCTGCCGGCGCGATTGCCGGTCATGCTGCTCAATGGCGCGTCGGGCATTGCCGTGGGCATGGCCACTGAGATTCCCGCCCATAATTTGCGGGAGATCGCCAGTGCATGCGTGAGCCTCATCAAGAATCCCAAACTCTCCGACGAGGATCTCTACGCCCTTGTGCCGGGGCCCGATTTCGCGGGAGGCGGACAGATCATTTCCTCACCGGCCGATATCGCACATATCTATAGCGTGGGGCGCGGTTCCATCAAGGCCCGCGCACGGTGGCAGTTCGAGGAACTTGCCAGGGGGCAATGGCAGCTGGTCATCACCGAACTGCCGCCCGGCACCTCGTCGCAGAAAATCCTGGAAGAAATCGAGGATCGGACCAATCCCAAGATCAAGGCGGGCAAAAAAAGCCTCAGTACCGATCAACAGCAGACCAAAGCCCTCATTCTGGGATTGCTGGACACCGTGCGCGACGAATCCGGCAAACAGGCCTCGATACGTCTGGTTTTCGAACCCAAGAGCAGCCGCATAGACCGGAATGAATTCATCAACACGCTCCTGGCCCAGACCAGCATGGAAACCGGCGTTTCCATCAACCTGGTGTGTATCGGCACCGATGGGAGACCCGGCCAGCGGTCCCTGCGCCAGGTCTTGACCGATTGGCTGGGATTTCGCGCGCACACGATTACCCGTCGCACCCAGTTCAGGCTGGATAAAGTCACCGATCGCATCCATGTGCTGGAAGGCCGGATGGTCGTTTACCTGAATGTGGACGAAGTGATCCAGACCATACGCGAATCGGATGAGCCACGCACTGCACTGATGCAGCGCTTTGACTTGTCCGAGCGTCAGGCCGAAGATATTCTTGAAATGCGCTTGCGTCAGTTAGCACGGCTGGAAGGCTTCAAGATAGAAAAAGAGTTGGCCGTCCAGAAGGACGAACAGACTACCCTACAGGAATTGCTGCACAATCCCAATGCTTTCAAGCGTCTGATGATCAAGGAAATCGAAGCCGACGCGAAGACCTATGGCGATGATCGACGCACGCTGATAGAAACCGCTGAACGCGCTGTGCTAGAAAGCCGCGTCATTGAAGAGCCGGTAACAGTCATTATTTCCCAACGTGGCTGGCTTCGTACCCGCCAGGGGCATGGCCACGATGTCGGGCAGTTCAGCTTCAAGGCGGGCGACGGCCTTTATGATGCGATTGAATGCCTCAGTACCGACGATCTCGTCGCGTTCTCCACCAGTGGCCGCGTGTATACCGTGGCCGTGGCAGGATTGCCTTCGGCACGTGGCGATGGCCAGCCGATCACCACGATGATAGAAATGGAGGCAGGCAGCCGCATCACCCACATGATCGCCGGTGCTGCCAGCCAGCGTTATGTGCTTGGCACACAGGATGGCTATGGTTTCATCACCACGCTCAAAGACCTCACCTCGCGCCAACGCGCTGGCAAGCAATTCGTTACGCTGGAAAAGGACGGCGTTTTATTGAAACCCATAGGACTGCGCGCTACAGATCACTATATCGCGATGTTGTCCAAAAAAGGGCGTTTCCTGGTCGTGGACCTTGCTGAACTCAAGTCCCTTTCCGGAGGCGGGCGAGGCACCATACTCATGGGTCTGGATGCAGGCGATGTGCTCGCCCAGTGCGTGCCAGGGGGTGCGGCCGGCATATCGGTCAGCGGGATATACCGCAACAAGGAAACAGTGCAGGAACTCGACACTGCCGCCCTGGAAGACTATGTGGGAAAACGGGCACGCAAGGGCAAAGCCTTGTCGGTAAAGGTCAAGCAACCCGTGCTGTCCCCGGTGTAACCCGCGGTGCCCTAAAATGCGTACATTCCCTTAAATTTTTGACTACTAGCGATTATGAGTTTCAAGGTCACGGTTCACCCCAGCAATCACGAATTCCAGGTCGAAGAGGGCCAGTCCGTGCTCGATGGCGCCCTGGCGGCGGGCATCGTTCTGCCTTATAGTTGTCGCAATGGAGCATGCTCGACCTGTAAAGGCAAGGTGGTTTCGGGCGAATTCGATGCGGGACCGAGTCCCGCACAGATACTGTCTCCTGAAGACCTGGCGCAGGGCTATACCTTGTTCTGCCAGGCCAGGCCCCAGTCCGATCTGTTGATCGAGGCCCACGAAATCCGCATGGCCAGCGACATCCAGATACGCAAGATGCCATCCCGCGTCATGGCCCTCGACCTCGCCGCCAGCGACGTCATGATAATAAAGCTGCAATTGCCTGCTACGGACCCGTTTCGGTTCTATGCGGGACAGTATCTGGAATTCATCCTGAAGGATGGCCGCCGGCGCAGCTATTCCATGGCCACGCCGCCGTCCGAAAACAACCTGGTCGAACTCCACATTCGCCACACGCCAGGAGGCGTCTTCACCGATCATGTATTCGGAGCCGGCGCAACGCAGATGAAAGTTCGCGAGATCCTGCGTGTCGAAGGGCCATTCGGTTCATTCTTTTTGCGGGACGATAGCGACAAGCCGGTAATTTTCCTGGTCAGTGGCACGGGCTTTGCACCCATAAAGGCCATCGTCGAGCGCATGATTGAGTCCGGCAACCAGCGCGAGGCAGTCCTGTACTGGGGGGGGCGCCGCCCAGGCGATCTGTACATGCACGACAAGGCGATGGAATGGACGCAGACCTTGCCCCATTTCAGCTATGTGCCGGTGGTGTCCGACGCTCGAGCCGAAGATGGCTGGAACGGTCGTACCGGGTTTGTCCACCAGGCTGTACTCGATGACTTTCCTGATCTTTCCGGGTATCAGGTATATGCCTGCGGGGCTCCCATCATGGTGGAAAGCGCCAGGAAAGCGTTTATTGGGAACAGAGGATTGCCCGAAGAAGACTTCTTCGCCGACGCATTCACGACGGAAGCCGACGTACCCTAGGCGATCGCGGACAGAGCGCGGGCCGGCAGCAAAGGCGTCTTATAGCGCCTCTCTTCATCAGCGGCAAAGGCAACGACTATGAGAATAGCAATACTGGGTAGCGGTATTATCGGAATTTCGACCGCATGGTGGCTCAACCAGGCGGGACACGACGTGGTGGTCATTGACCGCGAAACTGGGCCTGCCCAGGAAACCAGTCGAGCCAACGGCTGCCAGATCTCGGTTTCTTACGCCGAGCCCTGGGCAAATCCGCAGGCGCCCCTTAAACTCGCTCGTTGGCTCTTTCGGGACGATGCGCCCTTGCTGTTTCGTCCGCAATTTGATTTGCGCCAATGGTGGTGGGGCCTGATGTTCCTGCGTGAATGCCTGCCCGGTCGCCTCGCGCCGAATATACGTGCCATGGTTCGTCTTGCAGAATACAGCCGGAATACATTGCGTCATATGCGCAGCGACCTGGGCATACAATACGATCACCTCGAACAGGGCATTATCAATTTCTATCGGGATCCCGCTGAATTTGAAAGTTCCCAGGAAATGGCGGGCGTCATGCGCAACTTCGGCGTAGACCGGCGCATCGTGACGACCGACGAAATCGTCCAGCTGGAACCGTCCCTGGCTCATATGCGCAGCTCAATCGTGGGCGGTGATTACACCGCGGAAGATGAAACCGGCGACATCTATTTGTTTACGACGGCTCTCGCCGAGCGGGCGCGACATGCGGGCGTGGAATTCCGTTACTCTACCGAGCTCACCCGGTTGATACCCGCGGGTGGACGAATCACCGGGGCGGAAGTCATCCGGCCGGACGGTTTATATGAAACCGTACACGCTGATGCCTACGTGGCCGCGCTGGGTTCTTATACGCCGCATTTCGTGGCACCCCTGGGTATTCCCTGCAATGTCTATCCGGCCAAAGGCTATTCCGCCTCGTTCGATATCGTGGATGCAACCGCGGCGCCGACAATCAGCCTGACGGACAGCGCACACAAAGTCGTATACAGCCGTCTGGGCAATCAACTGCGTATGGCGGGCACGGCGGAACTTTCCGGGTATTCGCGTGCTCTTAATACAATCCGTTGCGATAATATGCTGCGGCTCGCCCAAGAGTTGTTTCCAACGGCGCTGGATTTTGATAACGTACGCTTCTGGTCGGGACTGCGCCCTGCAACACCTTCGAATGTTCCTCTTATCGGCAAGACAAGAATCCGGAACCTGTATCTCAATACCGGCCACGGTACATTGGGTTGGACCATGGGCGTTGGTTCAGGCCGCGCCTTGGCCGACATCATTTCGGGCCGCCAACCCGAACCCGAATTTCCTTTTCTAGGTTAATTGTTTTATGACACAACATTGGTTTTTTGACGCTCTTGGTTCGGGGCGTCGGCTGGCGTGGATGAGCGCCGGATCCTTGCTACTTTCTTCCATGGCAGCCGCAGCCGCGACTGACATCCAGGTTTGGCACTCGCTTAACCCTTACAATAAAAAAGTCTTCGAAGAACTGGTCAAGGATTTCAACAAAGATCAGAAAGATGTCAAGGTCCAGTTGAAGTCCTTCGACACTCCGCAGCACATCGAGGCGGCATTGAACAAGGTCAAGAAAGGCGAAAACAAGCCAGCGCTGGTTCAGCTCGATGACGCACGGGCGCCAGACAATATTGCAGCACGGTCCTACATACAACCGCTGCACGCACTGATCGCCAAGCACCCGATCAAGGACGCCAAGTGGTTCCTGCCGGAATTCAACACGTTCATGCGGGATGCCAAAGGCCGACTTGTCGCCTTTCCGTATATGGTCGACGTTCCGGTCATGTACTACAACGTGGACGCATTCAAGAAAGCAGGCATCAAACCCGCCGAGCCGCAACGTTCCTGGAAAGGGTTGCAGGACCAGTTGGTCACCATGGCGAATAACGGTTCGCGAAATTGCCCGCTGACCAGCGATCAGTCGGTATCGGTCAATCTGGAGAACCTGGCAGCCGTAAACAACCAGCCGTATACCACGCAAGGCAATGGTTTGACATCCAAGGGTACACCCGTATTTTCATTCGATTCGATGTACATACGGCATCTGTCGATGATGATCAGTTGGGTCCGCACAGAGTTGCTGGTCAAGCCAGAACACGATGCGGTGGCCGCCAAGCGTTTTGCCCAGGGTGAGTGCGCCGTGCTGATGTCGACATCCAGCAACCTGGGCTGGTTCAAAGACGTGAAGAAACTCGACTTTGCCATCAGTGGCTTACCGTATTACCCCGAAGTCACGCCGAAGCCTGGGAATCCATTCGTGGGCGGCTCCGCGCTGTGGGCGATATCTGGGCATCCCAAGGAAAGCGATGCAGCCAGCCTTCAGTTCCTGTCTTGGTTAAGCCAGCCAAAACAGGCCGCCGGCTGGTTCCAGAACACGGGCTTTTTGCCTTTGACCAAGCAAGCGTTCGACCAGACCGATAAATCGTATTACAAGAATCTTGGCGACTGGCAGCAGCTTGTAGCGGTCTACGCTACAAAGCCAGCAGTCACGTCTCGCGGTTTCCGCATCAAGAACTATCCGCAGATCCGTGCCATGTTCCAGCAGAAGCTTGACGGGGCTTTCAATGGCAAGCAGCCAGCGGTGACAGCACTGAAGTCAGCCTCTGCTGAAGCAGGCAAGCTCATGCAGTAAAGGAAGAGTCCTCGGCAACGGCGCTGCCGCCACCGCCTTCCCGCAAGAAATGAAACACCCCATGGGCAACTCCAGCCCACGGGGTGTTTCGCATTTTCCGCCGGATGCTTGCTTTAAGTGATTGATTTATTGGGGATAAATAGTTGGAATAGGGACGATAAAAGCCTCTATTCGTAAAAGTCTGTCTAGCGGCAAAAAGAAGTGGCGCCCAAGATAGCTGAAACGCCAAGGTGGCGTGAATCACTATCTTGGATCTGAATATGGCCAGAATGCTTATTGCTTCGATACTGTCTGGATTCTTGTCGGCGTGCTCGGGCCTGCCCGATTGGGCCTTGGTCTATCCTTTCCAGAATCAGCCAACTGCCGGCCCGGTCTCACACTACAGCTTCGCATGGCGTCTGTCGGGCGACAGGGCAGTCGCGCCAATTCAGGTTTTCGACAACGGACGACAGACATGGCTTCAGTTTCCGCCACAGCGGCCCCTGCCGGCAGTATTTGAACATACCACCGCAGGCGATCGAGCCTTGCATTACAAGCGGGAAGGTGCCTACGTAGTATTGGATGGTGTCTGGCCCAAGTTGGTCTTGCGCGGCGGACGACTGCAAAGTTGGGTCGAACAGCTGCCCGTTTCCTCTGACGTCCCGGTCTCTGCATCAACCGTTACATCCGTCACGCCGACCATGATTCCTGTCGATGCGTCTCCAGCTGCACCTGCGATCGTGCCAGCGGCCACTACCATGGCCACTGCGACCGCCGATCCTGAAGTCGCTCCGGCGACCGTGCAGCCAGATCTGCAGACAGCGGCACAGCCACCTGTCCAGCTACCACTGAATCCTGCCCTTGCGTCCAGGGACAGTGCAAATTCCATAGCCTTGCCGGCATCCGGCATGCCAGACGAGTCGCCGCAACGTTATACCGTGAGTCCCAAAGACCTGAATTTGCGCTTGGCATTGACACGCTGGGCGCAATCCGTCGGATGGACCTTCGAGTCCGAGCATTGGGCCGTTGATGCCGATATCCCCATTGTGGCATCTGCGACGTTCGAACCAGGTTTCAAGCCTGCGGTGCAGGATCTTGTGGCAAGCACTGAACTGGCGGACCGGCCTTTGCGGCCATGTTTCTATTCCAACCGGGTGCTGCGTATCGTCCCATATGCCCAGCAGTGCGATCGCACGGTTGCTGGCGCGGGGGCTTCGTAATGGCCTTGATGCGATGCCTGCCTGCGACCTTGTCATGCATTCTGCTGTCAGCTTGTGCGGTCGGTGAACGAATGCAAGATATGGTGGCCGTGATAAGCCAGGCGCGTTCCAGCGCCCAGGCCCAGCACGAAGGCTTCGCCCGTTCGGTTGGCAGCAAGGAAGAGAGGCGGGCAGCCCAGGTGGTAGACAAGCCGTGGCTGGTTGGCCGGGCCCGTCCACTTGCGCGGGAAATAACCCTGCCACCTGCATTGCGGGCCAATGTCAACACCACGTTAATGTTCGCAGACGGAGCCATGGATTTATCCCGATTGGCTCAGCGCATCGCCTCGGCAACTGATATTCCGGTATTTGTTGCACCCGACGCGTTGCTGCCGCTGGAACATTTCGCGCCCCGTCTTGGCGTAATCGCCAAGGGCAACGCGATAGCGGCTCCCAGTATTGTCACCTTATCCGGAGGACCCGAGCCGCTGGCCCGGATACTGGATCGCATCAGCGCACGTCTGGGCGTCATGTGGCAATACCGAAATGACCGCATTGAGTTCTATCGCACTGAGACGCGGGTCTTCAATGTGCGTGCCTTGACGCTGAACGCCAGTGCTGAAGCGTCCCTCGGTTTGGGCGCCGGTACAAAAACCGAAGGTTTTGTCAGCACATCTAAAACTGTCCTGAGCAGCAGTACCCAGGATCTGCTTGGCGTCGTGCGCTCGCGCATCGAACCTTTTCTTTCGCACGCAGGCGTGTTGGTGGCAGAGTCGGGTGGCAGTTCTTCAATTGTCGTTACCGATACCCCTGCCGTCTTGCAACGTATCGGACGCTACCTCGACGACGAGAATCGGGCCTTGACCCGTCGGGTGCGCCTCGTATTCGAAGAGCTTACTGTCGCCGTTAATGACAACGCCGAGGCCGGTCTGGACTGGAATCTGGTATTTTCCAGCGCGAAAGTCGCAGCCTCTCTGGCGGTACCGGGATCCGGCCTTGTCGAAGCCGCCAGCATGAGTCTCGGCATGAATGAAGGATCCTTCCAGGGATCGGATGCCATCATCAAGGCATTGAGCCAGGTCGGGCGGGTATTGCGGCGCAGCCGCATGCCGGTGCTCACGCTGAACCGGCGCCCCGTCACCCACGCCGTAAGAACGACCTTCTCATATATTGATAAAGTCCAGACGACAGCACTTTCAACCAGTGCGGGCATGGCCTTGCCGTCTGTTTCGGTGAGCCAGCGGGAAGAGACAGTGGGCTCCCTGATTACACTGGTGCCGGATGCCCAGGATGATGGACAGATCCTGCTGTCTGTCGCCTACGACAACACCGTGGCGCAACCGCTAAAGACCGTCACCTTTGGCGACAAAGACAACCCCCTGCAATTGCAGCAGATCACCATAGATGGAAACGGTACCGTGCAGCAGGTCGCGCTGCAACCCGGCCAGCCTTTGGTTATTTCCGGTTTTGATCGCAGCCAGGAAGAAACCGAAGGGCGACGATTGAATCCTGGCGTTCCTATTGCGCTGGGAGGAAGCGACCGTGCATCATCTCAGAACCTGACCACAGTCATGGTCGTTACGGCACAGGTCGAAGAAGGGTATTGAACGGCATGGCCAATGACGAACTCGTTATCATGCCTTTGCCGTCGGCCACGTTGGTGTTCGGTCTACAGTGGTTGCCATTGCTGGGCGGCAAAGTGGAGCGAGTCGGTTCGCGCCTGGCGAGACATCACCGCGCCACCCACATGGTGCTGGCAGGCGATTCGGCCGCCTCCGTGGGTATCGCCAGGCTGAAGGGCGGCAGGACCCAACGTAAGGTTGGTCTGTATTCCGCGGCGCAGAACGTTGCCCAGCTCTTCTCCGCGGGAACCATAGCACTGCTGCTGGATCTCGGACAGGCCGGGTTCTGGCTTGTCGCGGTGCATGAAGGGGCAGTGATCGCCCGTACAGATCGCCTGTTTGGGTCAAGTGCCGACGCCCGACTCGTGCTTTCCGAACTGTGCCAGTCATATCCTCAACTGGTGGTGCTCGGCGATCCCCAGGCCCCAGTATCACCCGGCCTGGGTGCCATTGAGGCGGCAAGTTCCCATCATAGCCGTTTGCGCGCATTGCGACGCTGGACGCCGATCTTGCCTTGGCCCGTGCAGTTTTTCTTGCTGGCACTGGTTCTTGTGTTGCTTGTGCCGCGCGCTCTTCATGGCCTTCGCCCGAATGTTCGGGCCCCCGCGCAACGACAGCCCGATGATCCAGGACTGGCCTGGAAAGCCGCAGTCGATAAAGCGATACAAGGCCGGATTGTTCATGGCTTGGCGGGCACTCGCAGTTTGCTTGATACCCTCCATCTACTACAGGTCCGTGTAGGCGGGTGGGCACTGAAGGAGGCCGAGTGCACCCGGCAATTGCATAAGTGGCGATGTCACGCTCGCTATGACAGAAGCACTGCTCAGGCGAGCAACAGCGAATTCCTGGCAGGCGCGCCGGCACACTGGCGGGTCGAGTTCATCTCCATCGAGCAGGCGCGGCCCACCTGGGAGGCCGGCTCTTTTGGGGTGCCGGTGAGCGTCGCCCACCTGAAAACCTCCTCGCATAACGAGCGCGAACTGTTCAGCTCGCTCCAATCGATCCGGATGGCGTTCAATCAGATGCAGATAGGCCAACCCTCACCGCTCCCGCTTTCCGTGCCCAGCGACGAAAAAGGACAGATGCATCCAAAGCCGCCCGGACTGACGACGTATCAGTCCCGGTCGTTGCGCTTTAGCGGTCCCTTGCGATCTGCCAGCCTGATGCTGCCGTACGCCGCATCCATTGAATGGAACAAGGCACTGCTGGTCGTTCGCGATGTTGATAAACCAGGCTTGACGAATAGTGGCTTGAGCCTGTCTCTCCAAGGAGTGCTCTATGAAACCGAAACGTCTGTCGCGCATGAGTTCCGCCCGGCCATCGTACCGGCCGATCACCGTGTCGACCAGGGCGAAATCCTCTATTGAGGCAACGGTGCTGGGAATGTTCCTGGGTTTGTGCGCCATGGCGCCACGACCTGCCTGGGCGTCCCTGGACGGACCGGCTGCCGACCAGATGTCCGTGCGCGAGTTGATGCGCATCGAGACCGACCTGGCGCTTGGACGCGCCAGGAAATCGTTGCGCAACCTGGACAAGAAGTCGCAAGGAGCAGAAGAGGAAAGTCCGGTCTCGCGTAGCGGCTCATTGAAACTCGTGGGGATATACGGCGTCGGGAAAAAGCTGCTCGCGGAAGTCGAAATTGGCGCCCAGGCGTACGTATACATGCGTGGGCATGCTTTGCCGGTCGGAATGAAGGCCAGCGCGTCGTCATATAAGTTGCGCGGAATTTCAGGTTCGTGTGTCCAACTCGAACGCAAGGAAGAAGCCCACACCTTGTGCCTGTCTCCTGCATGGAGGTAAATGGGATGGTTGCGTTTTCTTCATGGCGACGCCATTCGCTCGGCGTGTCGCCTGCCTCAACATCGATTCCCGCGCGATTCGACGCTGCCCAGGCGGTCGTCGTATCCAGTCCCGGTGAACTCGCCGACATGAAGCCGGGCTTCGTACGCTCGCTGAGCAGTCAGTTCAATGTCGACGCACTCGCCGCACGTCTATGCCCTGTTTTATTGAGCGACCAGACCGTCGCCGTGTTCGCGCTCGCTGAACATGTTGGCAGCGATCAGGCCGATGAGCTTGCTCATTTGATCGTCAAGTCAGGTCAGGTGCTGGCCAGTCCGTCGCGTTACGTTCTGGCGGCGCCCTTGCTTCTGGCTATCGCGCGCAAGCAGATAACGGCACAAACGCTTGCCAGTCAGCCCCTCGTCCACTTGGCACAATCCAAGACAGCCTTGGCCGATGCATTTCACGATCTCGTCGAATGGGGTGTACGCAACGGCGCCAGCGACTTGCACGTGAACGTATGCTTGCGCGAGCCGGAATCCGAAGTCAAGTACACCATATCGGGACGCTATGTCTCGCCCGAGCGCTTTCGCCGCATGCCGACCGGTCTGCTGGTGGATATGCTGTCGGTCGCATGGATGGACATTGGCGGTGGAAATGGCGCCGTGTTCGATCCAACGATAGAGCAACAGGGAAGCCTCATTCGCCAGGTGGAAGGACGCGACATCATGCTGCGCTGGGCTTCGTTGTCTTCCGAGCGCGGACCCAGCGTATGCTTGCGCCTGCTGAAACGGGAAGGATGTGCGCAGTTGCCAACGCTTGAACAACTGGGCTACCTGCCCGACCAGATCGCGCAGATCAAGCGCGTAATGGTGTCGGAAGGCGGCGCAATCGTGTTTGCCGGTACGGTGGGCTCAGGAAAGTCCACCACCCTGGCTTCCCTGATCGCGGCCCTTCCTTCGCACCGCAAAGTAATCACCATCGAAGATCCCGTGGAATACCTGATTCCCGATGCCATACAGAACACGGTGGCCAGAAACCTGGACAAGACGGCCCATCAAGACTATGCGGCCAAGCTCAGGGCGCTGAAGCGATCAGCTATGAGTGACGTGTTATTGGGCGAGATTCGCGATCAGGAAACCGCAAGGGCATTCATGGATCTGGCCGGTTCGGGTGTCAACGTCTACACGACGGTGCACGCACCGTGCGCAACGCAAGTGCCGGAACGCCTGGCCTCTGACTTCATTGGTGTGTCGCGCGATTTTCTTGCTGCGCCCGGGATGCTCAAGCTCCTGGTCTGCCAGGCACTCTTGCCGACGCTGTGTCCACATTGTTCTCTGCCTGCACAGGCGCTTGCCGCGGGCGTGGTCGATCATGAAGCCTCACATCGCACTGCTGCGCAATGGCGTTGTTGGCTCTGTCTCATTGAAGAGCTGTACGGCTTGCCGACTATGTCCTTTCGCATACGCAATTCCCAGGGCTGTCCGGCCTGCATTAAACCGCATGTTCCCGAGTTGAACGGCTACACGGGCCGCACTGTCGTCGCTGAACTGATAGAGCCGGCACTATGGCCTGAATTTTTGCAAGGCATCCGCCGTGGCGCCTACGCGGCGCTCGAGCGTGCACCTGTCTTGAATCCGCATTCAAAAAACGACTCGATTAGTATGCGAACGTCCATGGAATGTGCTGTTGCAAAGGCCAGTCACGGCCTGATAGATCCCCGGGATATCGAATTGCGCTTCCGTGCATTCGAAACTGAACGGCTGCTTCGTGATCTGCATCCGGGGCCTCGGCCTTCCAGGCCGCAACTCAGGGCAGTGCCATGAGCCACCATTCCCGTGAGCACTGTCTGAAGTCCATCCAATACGCTGTGGACCGTTTCCGCTTTGCCAGAGTCCGGGCCGACTACTACGATTACCTTGGCGCATTGTTGCAAGGCATGCAGGGGCGCCGTACGCTCAGGGAAATCTTCGAGCGGGATGCCAAGCGTTATGGCGTGAACTCGGTACGAGGCAGGTTGTCGCGACGGTGGAATCATGCCTACCAATTGACGGGCGGCGACCTCTACGCGACGTGGTTGGGTTGTTTTCCACAGGACGAACTCGGTCTGATACGTATGGCGCAATCGTTTGGGAACGCCGCGTTGGTCAGGACATTGGCAGAGCTGGCGCAGGTGTTGCAGCTGACCGCCCGCGCCAAAGCCACCCTCACGGCGACCCTATGGTCGGGTGCAATGGCGCTGCTTCTGGCATTTTGCATGGTGCTGGCGGTTCCCTGGTTCACGGTACCGCGCCTGATGCGTACTTTCTCCACCGTGCCATCCGAATACCATGGCGGTCTAACCCGTTCGCTGCTCGGGTTCTCGGACCTCATCCAGGACAACTGGCCGTTCATCACAGTGCTGACTGTGGGCGGAGGCCTTCTCGTACTGTGGTCGTTGCCTAATACTTGTGGGCCGTTGCGCCGCCGCCTGGAGCGATTCGCCCTGTGGCGCGTATACCGCTACGTTGCGGCGCTGCGCTTTTTGACTTTGCTCGCCGTCGTGCTTGGCCGCGATGGAAGCGAGTCGACGCAATTGCGTACCGCTCTCGTCATGCAGAGGACCGGCGCGTCCAGATGGCAGGCCAGCCACATCAACGCCATGCTGAATCGCATCGACGCGGGTATCGCTGGCGCCGATACCTTCGATACCGGTCTGCTCGATAGATCACAGTTATGGTTCCTGGCCGACATGGTGGCCGCCCGTGGACTTCAGGCCGGATTGATCCTGGGAGGCGAGCGCCTCCGATCCCAGGTCCTGGGCACTGTAGCCAGGCAGGCGTTGGCCTTGCGCTGGGCATTGATGCTGGCGAGCCTGGCTTGCCTGCTGGGTCTGGGTCTTTGGCATTACGCCGTCATCGACGAACTGCGTCGGTCGATGATGCTTTTCTACGCCAGCCGATAAGGGCGGGCGCAACTTCAAGGAGCTGTCATGTCTGTTGCTGCTATACGTGCTCAACAAGGGTTCTCGCTTATCGAAGTCTCGATTGTTTCGGCCATTGTATTGTTGCTGGCCATCATCGGAGTGCCGGCCATAGGCGGCTATCTCATCGAAAATAAAGTCCCCAAGGTCGGCGAGGAACTGGCGCGCTTCATCCTGCAAACGAAAGTAAACGCTCCAACCGGGACATCTGATCCTTACGAGGGTATCGATATCACGAATTTTGCAAATCTGGTGCGTGATTCCAGCGTCTTTACAGTCTCCGGGACGGGCGCAAGCACAAAGGTGTTGCACGGGCTTGGCACCGATGGTGAAGTAGGCGTAGGGGTTTCAGCTTCGACCGAAAGCTTCGAGATCACCTTGTCGAAAGTCAATAATGCGGCATGTCCTTCCATCGCTTCGGTCATGCAGCGTGTGTCCGACGTCATAACGGTCGCGCCCGACAATGGCGCGGCTATCGTGGTGAAAGATGCCAGCCAAAACATTCACTACAGCGCGTTGACCGTCGAGTCCAAGTGCGCCAGGGGTGACGTAAACACGTTTGTATTCACCGCCGGCTAGAGGCGGATATGCGGATGCAGCAAGGTTTTGTCATGCTCGAACTTATCGTCGCGGCAATCGTGACGACGCTTGTCGCCGTATGGGCCACCAATACACTGGTCAATAAAATCAATGATGCGCAGGCGCAGGCGGGTGCGGTATGGATGATGTCGGTTAAAAAATCGGTACATGACTACATTGGGCGTTATGCGGATGCACTGATCCAGGCGGATGATGCCGGTGAGCTCAATGCCAAAGGTTATGCCGACTGGGCGGCTCCGACAATCAACGAGCTCAAGGCGGACGGGTTATTGACACCCGGCTTTCCGGAGACCGTCGCGGCAGCGGGGAGCGCAGCCGTTCGATTGATGCGGCACGGCTCTTGTCCTGGTCTTTCGTGCCGCCTCGAAGCGATCGTTTACAGCACCATACCGTTCAGGGTTTCCTCAGGCCAGCAGGTGAACGAACAGATGGTGGCGCAATGGCTGATGGCCGCTCAAGGATGGGGTGGCTCGGTCTCCACATCCCAGCCGCATCTCTTTCGCGGAGCGGCGTTCCAGATGCCGAATCCGCCGGGACCCGGCGCAGCCTTGCCTCCTGGTACGGTGGCGCTGGCCATCACAGCCGAACAACTGGCTCATCTCGATTTCCTCCGCGTACGCGATTCCCGCGACCCTCAATTTCGCGGCATGGCCACTGTGGAGGGCAATATCAATGCACGGAGCGATCTACACGTGGCGCAGTATGTGCACCTGGGGGCGCAGGAAGAACTGCACAGCCCTTGTTCGGCGGATACGGCCATAGCACGGGACAAAAATGGCGGCTTGCTGGTTTGTCGCGAAAATGTTTGGCGTTCATCCAGCCGAACGGGGGGCGGCGGTTATTCGGTGAATCTATTGTATGGCTGCCTGACGCGAGCCGGAGGCTCGACCGCAAACCCGGTCACTGGTACGTGCGGATGTCCGTCCGGATCAAATCCTGTGCTGATTTCCGATAGTGGGCCTCAGGCATTTCCCGAGGGGCGCACTGTGGGTTACCTGTGCGTGGATTGACGCATCACGGTTCCTGCACTGGATCTGCATAGAGTTGAAGCGGTTTTACAACATCGCTCATTCCGATTTCTTGGGCTGATCGGGTAGCGGAGCAACAGGGCGCGCTTCGAGTCCCGGCCTGCTGCCGTGCTTCAGCAGTGCGTCCAGTAGCCCATCGGCCTGCCAATCACGCCAAGCAAGCTTCTCGTCGCGATTGCCGTGTGGACGGTTGCACAGCTGCTCGCCTTCCTTGCGGCTTAGCGTTTTTGACGAAACACCCCCTATAATCAAAGGTTACTTATCAATTAGTGTTTTTCTGCAATGAAAACATCCGAAATACGCCAGAAGTTCCTGTCTTTCTTTGAGTCGAAGGGGCACCAGGTCGTGCCATCATCGTCGCTGGTGCCGGGCAACGATCCAACTCTATTGTTCACCAATGCCGGCATGGTGCAGTTCAAGGACGTTTTCACCGGGAAAGACACGCGTCCCTATAGCCGCGCCACATCATCGCAGCGCTGTGTGCGCGCGGGCGGCAAGCATAACGATCTGGAAAACGTCGGTTATACGGCCAGGCACCACACGTTTTTCGAGATGCTGGGCAACTTCAGCTTCGGCGACTACTTCAAGCGCGAAGCAATCCAGCACGCATGGGAACTGCTTACGTCCGTCTACAAGCTGCCTGCCGAAAAGCTATGGGTCACCGTATACCAAGAAGATGACGAGGCTTACGACATCTGGGCGAACGAAATTGGCGTTCCGACCGAACGCATCATCCGCATTGGCGACAACAAGGGCGCCCGTTATGCGTCGGACAACTTCTGGCAAATGGCTGACACCGGTCCTTGCGGTCCTTGCTCGGAAATTTTCTATGACCATGGTCCCGCAATCTGGGGCGGGCCGCCGGGATCGCCCGAGGAGGATGGGGACCGCTACATCGAAATCTGGAACCTCGTTTTCATGCAATTCGAGCGCGATGCCGCCGGCAATATGCCGCAATTGCCCAAGCCCTGTGTCGATACCGGCATGGGCCTCGAACGTATAGCTGCCGTCCTGCAGCATGTACATTCGAACTACGAGATCGACCTGTTCCGGTCTCTCATCAAGGCCGCTGCGCGCGAAACCGGGGCGACTGACCTGAACAATAATTCGCTCAAAGTCATTGCCGATCACATTCGCGCCTGCAGTTTTCTTATTGTGGATGGCGTCATTCCCAGCAACGAAGGCCGAGGCTACGTATTGCGCCGCATCGTGCGCCGCGCCTTGCGCCATGGCCACAAGCTCGGCCAGTCTGGCACGTTCTTCTACCGCCTTGTGGCCGACCTTGTCGCTGAAATGGGCACGGCTTACCCAGAGCTCGCCGCCCAGCAGTCCCGCGTCGAGCAGGTGATCAAGCAAGAAGAGGAACGCTTCAGTGAAACGCTGGAAAACGGTATGAAGATACTCGACTCGGCGCTGGCAAACATTCCCGAAAATGGCATGCTGGATGGTCAGACGCTGTTCGCGCTGTACGATACCTATGGTTTCCCGGTAGATCTTACGGCAGATATTTGCCGTGAACGAAACGTCAACGTCGATCACGAAGGCTTTGAACTGGCCATGAACCGGCAGCGCACACAGGCGCGCGCGGCAGGCAAGTTCAAAGCCGTGGAAGGCCTGTCCTATAGTGGGGCGGAGACCCGTTTCGACGGATACGACAACCTGGCCAGTCAGGGCAGGGTCACCGCACTGTACATCAACGGTACATCGGTCGAAACATTGGCGGCGGGCCAGGACGCTATCGTGGTGCTTGATGCCACACCGTTCTACGCGGAATCCGGCGGCCAGGCGGGCGATGCAGGGCTGCTGCTGGGCAGCGGCTCGCGATTCGAGGTTGCCGATACGCAAAAGATCCAGAACGGCGTGTTCGGCCACCACGGCCGCTTGCTCGATGGTGCGCTGTCTGTAGGCGATACGGTAGATGCGCGGGTTGACACGCTGCGGCGCGCGCGCACGGTGCGCAACCACTCGGCCACTCACCTTATGCACAAGGCTTTGCGGCAGGTCCTTGGCGCACATGTGCAACAACGCGGTTCCCTGGTCGACGCTGACAAGACGCGGTTCGACTTTGCGCACGACGCACCGCTGACGCCTGCTCAAATCATCGAAGTCGAACAGTTGGTCAATGCGGAAATACTGGATAACCATGCCACCAATGCACAGTTGCTGCCTTATGACGAGGCGGTGCAGGGTGGGGCCATGGCCCTATTCGGCGAAAAGTATGGCGATGTCGTTCGCGTTCTGGATATCGGATCCTCACGCGAACTGTGTGGAGGAACACACGTAACGCGTACGGGGGATATCGGCCTGTTCAAGATAGTGTCCGAAGGCGGTGTCGCCGCGGGCGTACGCCGTGTGGAGGCCATCACTGGCGACAATGCGCTCAAGTGGGTGCAGCAGACCAACGATACCCTGGTGCGTGCAGCAGGCATGTTGAAGACTCAGCCCACCGAACTCGTAGACCGTATCATTCTTCTTCAAAGCCAGATCAAGGCTCTCGAACGCGATCTCGACCAGCTTCGCAGCAAGCAAGCCTCCGCCGCCGGCAACGATTTGGCAAGCCAGGCAGTCGATCTCAACGGCGTGTCCAAGCTCCTGGTCGCCGGCCTGTCGGGTGTCGAAGCCAAAGCCTTGCGAGGTATGGTCGACCAGCTTAAAGATCGCCTGAAGTCGGCGGTGGTACTGTTGGCCACCGTGGCCGATGGCAAGATCAGCCTTGTTGCTGGCGTGACCGCCGATCTTACCGGGAAGGTGAAGGCGGGCGACCTCGTTAGCCTGGTCGCGGCGCAAGTGGGTGGCAAGGGCGGTGGACGTCCCGACATGGCCATGGGCGGCGGTACCGATATCGCAGCGCTCAATGATGCGATCGCCGGTGCCGATGCATGGGTACGCGAACGTCTGGGACTGGCTTGACGCAATGAGCGATACCCTGGGCGGACTGGCTGCCGATCTTGAAGTGGATGCCTCGGGCCTGAAATGTCCGCTGCCGATCCTGCGTGCCAAGAAAGCATTGGCTCAATTGCATAGCGGACAACTGCTGAAGGTGATAACCACCGATACGCATGCCTTGCGGGACTTCCAGGCCTTTGCCAAGCAAACCGGCAACGTGCTTGAAGGCCAGTTCGAAACCGAGGGGTCGGCCGTCCACTTTTTGCGGCGTCGCTAAATGGTTGTTCTTCCTGTCGTTTTTTAGTTGTCGACAACGTCGCGATACCGATTGAGTTTGCGGAAGCGGCCCGAAAAGTGCTAGAATCTTTTGTTTTTCACAGTATATTTTAAGGATTACCAATGGTTGTGATTCGTCTAGCCCGTGGCGGCTCGAAGAAGCGTCCGTTTTACAACGTTGTAGCAGCCGACTCGCGTAATCGCCGCGATGGCCGCTTCATTGAGCGTGTGGGCTTCTACAACCCTGTAGCCAACGAAGGCCAGGAAAACCTGCGTCTTGCCCTGGATCGCGTTCAGTACTGGACCGACAAGGGTGCGCAATTGTCGCCTGCAGTGGCACGTCTGGTTAAAGATTTCTCGGCCAAAGCCGCTGCCTGATAGCAGCGCTACACAGCATTCATAGTGGCCAAGGCTGATTCCACACACGTCAAAGCTCCTGCGGATTTGGTAGAGCTTGGGCGTGTGGTATCAGCCTACGGAGTGCGGGGCTGGGTCAAGATCCAGCCGCATTCCACGAATGCGCAGGTTTTGCTTGCGGCAAAAACCTGGTGGTTGAAAGCGCCCGTTCCGGTTGGAAGCACGGGCGCTTTGCCGTCTTTTCTTTCCGCAGACGTGCTTGCGTGCCGCCCTCAGGGGTCCACGATCGTCGCCGAACTCAGTACTGTCGCCGACCGGGACCACGCCGAAGCCATGAAAGGGCATACGGTCTGGGTACCCCGAGGCGATTTTCCGTCTGCCGACGACGATGAGTACTACTGGGTCGACCTGATCGGCTGCCAGTTGTTCGGCGAACTCGATGGCCAACCCGCGCTTATCGGCCAGGTGATCGACGTAGTCGACAACGGCGCTCATGCGTTATTGCGTGTGGCACGTGCTAGGTTGGATGCCAACGGAGACCTGGTTCTGATGCAAAATGACAAAGGCTCTGCGAAAGGCCGTGCCATTGAAGTGCTGGTGCCTTTTGTCAATGCCCATGTCCATACCGTGGATCTCGCCAAAAAACGCCTCGATAGCAATTGGCCGGTCGAATTCTGACTATTACGCTGCGGTAAGACTGTTATTACAGCAGCAAGGCGGGCGCAATGCGATTCGATGTTATATCTCTATTTCCCGATATGTTCTCGGTGGTGCGCGATCTCGGTGTGACCGGGCGTGCCCACAAGCAGCAACTGTGGTCGTTGGCCTTATGGAATCCGCGCGATTTCACCCACGATGTTCACCGCACAGTCGACGACCGGCCTTATGGCGGCGGTCCTGGTATGGTCATGATGGCCGAACCGCTGGAGCAGGCTGTCAGCGCCGCGCGGAAAAGCAGGGAAGAGCTGCACGGAACGAGGTCGGATTCATCATTACCGGACGACAGCCCGGTAATACTGATGAGTCCCACAGGCAAGCGCTTTGACCAAGCCATGGCTCAGGAATTGGCCAATGGTCCGGGCGCCATCCTGATTTGTGGACGCTATGAAGGCATAGACCAGCGTTTCATCGACCGCAACGTCACCCACGAAGTCTCCATGGGTGATTTTGTGCTGTCTGGGGGAGAAATCGCCGCGCTTGCGATTATTGACAGCGCCGTTCGTTTGCTTCCCGGCGCGTTGAACGATGCGCACTCCGCCCTTCAAGACTCTTTCAACACCGCGTTGACCGGGCTGCTGGACAGTCCACATTACACCAGACCCGAAGTTTACGGTGGCGAATCCGTCCCTGCTGAATTGTTGTCCGGGCACCATGCAAATATTGCCGTGTGGCGTCGCCAGCAGTCCCTGGCCATCACAGCCGCGCGTCGTCCCGATCTGATTGCCGCCGCCCGCGAGGCTGGCCTGTTGTCCAGGGTCGACGAAAAATTTCTTCATGAATCAGGTGCCTGCAGCGTCGGCACATCGCGGGTCGCTACATCGGGCGTCGACAAGCCTGGCTCGCAAGGTCGCCGGTAGCGACGCCAGTAATAGATGTAATGCCCCGGCATTGAACATGTCGGGCGTCGCTACGTCGGGCGTCGCTATGTCGGGCGTCGCTACGTCGGCGTAGCCACGCCCGGTGTTCATCAGGCCAGCTTGGTCAGCTGTTCCTGCACCTTTTGCAATGTTTCACCGAATTGGGCCATGCGCAGCTTTTCCTGTTCCACCACGGCGGCTGGGGCACGTTCCACAAAACTGGCGTTCGACAGTTTGCCGCGTGCCTTTGTTATTTCATTCTGAAGGCGGTCGATCTCTTTGCCCAGGCGCAGCCGTTCCGCGTCGATGTCGATTTCGACGTGCAGCATCAGTTGGGTCGTGCCTACAACCTGGACTGGTGCGCCCACGTCGGGCAATTGATCGACGATATCCACGGTCTCGAGTTTGGCCAGCGCGGCCAGATACTGGCCGTTGGCCTGTAGCATGTCGCGTTCGCCTTGCGCGATCAGCGGGACGCGTTGTGCGGGCGACAAGTTCATTTCTCCGCGCAAGGCCCGTACTGCTTCAACCTGGGCTTTAAGCAACGCCACCTGTGCCTCGGCCTGATCGTCCAGCATCGCGTCATTGGCAGACGGGTAGGGCTGCACGCAAATGCTGGTGTTGTCGTGTGGGTCGCGCTTGCCGGCAACCACGGAGACTTTCTGCCAAAGCTCTTCCGTGATGTACGGAATAATGGGGTGAGCCAGCCGCAACACGGTTTCCAATACCCGGATAAGTGTGCGGCGGGTCCCCAACTGTTGCTCCGGAGTCCCATGCTGGATTTGTACCTTGGCCAGTTCGACATACCAGTCGCAGTACTCATCCCAGACGAAGCGATAGAGCGCATTGGCAATATTGTCGAAACGATAATCCGTGAAACCGCGTTCAATTTCTGTTTCGAGGCGCTGCAACTGGCTGATTATCCAGCGATCGACGAAGGAAAGTTCGCCTGGTGCCTGGGCGGCGTCGGCCTGTGCCACCAGGTTATGGCCTTCGGTGTTCATCAGCACGAAGCGCGTCGCATTCCACAGCTTGTTGCAGAAGTTGCGATAGCCCTCGCAGCGCTTCAGGTCGAAATTGATGTTGCGCCCCAGGGTGGCATAGGCCGCCATGGTAAAGCGCAGTGCGTCCGTACCGTATGCAGGGAACCCGGTGGGGTAGTCCTTGGCGGTCTTTTTCCTGATACTGGCAGCCTGCTTGGGATTCATTAGCCCGGTGCTGCGCTTTTCAAGCAGCTCGTCCAGCCCGATGCCGTCGATAAGGTCGACAGGATCGATCGTATTGCCTTTGGACTTGCTCATTTTCTTGCCTTCCATGTCGCACACGAGGCCGTGCACGTAAACGGTCTGGAAGGGGACTTTGCCAGTCATGTGCATGCTCATCATCACCATGCGGGCAACCCAGAAGAATATGATGTCGAAGCCGGTCACCAGGACACTGGACGGCAGGTAGCGCGCAAGGTCGGGAGTTTGCTCGGGCCATCCCAGATCCGTAAAGGGCACCAGCGCCGATGAGAACCAGGTGTCGAGCACATCGGCATCGCGCGTCAGTGGTCCGCTGACACCGGCTGCAATTGCTTTTTGGCTTGCTTCGGCTTCGGTGCGCGCCACGAAAATGCGACCGTCTTCCGCGTACCAGGCCGGAATCTGATGGCCCCACCACAACTGACGTGATATGCACCAGTCTTGAATATTTTCCAGCCACTGGTTGTACGTCGTGGTCCAGTTTTCAGGATAGAACTTGATGCGTCCATCGGACACAACTTCCAAGGCCACATCGGTAATACTTTTTCCGGGGTTCAATGTGCCGCCCGGTGCCGGCTTGCTCATTGCCACGAACCACTGATCGGTAAGCATGGGCTCGATGACAGTATTCGTGCGATCGCCGCGCGGCACCATCAACTTGTGCGGTCTTGCCAGTTGGAGCAGGTTTTGCTCGGTAAGATCCTGGACGATTTTCTTGCGCGCTTCGAAGCGGTCCATGCCCTGGTAGGCGGTCGGGGCAGTGTCCGCTATTTTTGCATCGAGCGTCAGTACACTGATCATGTCCAGTCCGTGGCGCTGGCCGACGGCGTAGTCATTGAAGTCGTGCGCCGGCGTGACTTTGACCACGCCGGTACCGAATTCGCGATCTACGTAGTCGTCGGCGATGACCGGTATCTGGCGGCCTACCAGCGGCAGCGTCACTGTCGCGCCAATAAGGTGAGCGTAGCGTGTGTCTTCGGGATGTACCATGACGGCGACGTCGCCCAGCATGGTCTCAGGCCGTGTGGTCGCCACGACCAGGTATTCAATATCGCCGACCGGTGTTGTGAGCGGATAGCGGATTTCCCACATGAAGCCATCTTCTTCGACGCTGACGACTTCAAGGTCGGACACCGCCGTTCCAAGCACGGGATCCCAATTGACGAGTCGCTTGCCGCGATAGATCAATCCTTGTTCATGCAGACGCACGAAGGTTTCCACCACCCCTCGGGAAAGGTTGTCGTCCATGGTGAAGTACTCGCGCTTCCAGTCGCAGGACGAACCCAGGCGCCTGAACTGCTCGGTAATGGCATTGCCCGATTTCTGCTTCCATTCCCAGACCTTTTCGACGAAAGCCTCGCGGCCCAGGTCGTGTCGCGAGATATTCTGGGCATCGAGCTGGCGCTCGACGACGATTTGGGTGGCGATACCCGCATGGTCGGTGCCGGGGATGAACACCGTATCGTCGCCCCGCATGCGGTGATAACGCACCAGGCCGTCCATGATCGTCTGGTTGAAGGCATGTCCCATGTGCAGCGTGCCCGTCACATTCGGTGGAGGAAACTGGATGACAAAAGGCTGGCTGCTACGGTGACCGGTAGGATGCACATGCTGGCCGCCGGTGAAGTAGCCCTGACGTTCCCATTCTGCGTACCAGCGCTTTTCTAGTTCTTGCGGTTCGAAGCTCTTGGAGAGTTGTGCGGGGTCGGTCGGTGCAAGTTCGTTGGTCATGGTGTAAAAAGTAAATGCAGACAGCCGCAGAGCGGCGAAAGTCTGACTATATATGAAACCGGAAAGGCGTGCGGACCGGGGTCCGGGCGCGGGTTCGGCGGCAAAACCGGATGTTGGTACGACCGGCCAGGTAACGCTATTTTATGATATGGCACCTGTGCTTAGGCATGTTAAAATGCCCGGTTAACAAAAACATTGTCAAAGTTATTGTTTTTATTAAGAAAACCATTATGCAACCCGGGTTTTCGTTGTCCTTCTTCTGAGCCGAGTCTGTCCGGAAGGCGTCGTGCGTAATGACAACGTCAAAATTCCCACCTATTCTTTGGATTTTATATGGCTATTGAACGTACCCTTTCCATTATCAAACCTGATGCAGTCGCCAAGAACGTCATCGGTCAAATCGTGGCCCGTTTCGAACAGGCCAACCTGAAAGTCATTGCAGCCCGCTTGCAACAGCTGTCGCGCGAAGATGCAGAACGCTTCTACGCCGTGCACAAAGAGCGTCCATTCTACAAAGACCTGGTCGATTTCATGATCTCTGGCCCCGTATTCGTACAGGTATTGGAAGGTGAAAACGCCATCCAGACGAACCGCGACCTGATGGGCGCGACAGATCCCAAGAAGGCTGAAGCCGGCACAATCCGCGCCGATTTCGCCGACAGCATCGACGCCAATGCGGTGCACGGCTCCGACGCCGCTGAAACCGCCGCCGCCGAAATCGCTTTCTTCTTTGCCGAAAGCACCATCCACAGCCGTTAATCCGTCAGGATTGCATCTTATTCACTGCGCCAAGGTTATGTCATCTACTGAACCCATCAATCTTCTGGGCCTCGATACCGCGGCCCTGACCGATCTGGTTGGCCGGTGGGGCGGAAAGCCGTTTCGAGCCAAGCAATTGCAGCGCTGGGTACATCAGCGCGGCGCGGATTCGTTCGACGATATGACCGATCTGGCGCGTGAATTCCGCCAGCAGCTCACCGCGCACTGTTCGATTCATGCGCCCGACGTATCAAGCGAGCACCGCTCTGCCGATGGCACGCGCAAATGGCTGTTCGACGTTGGCAAGAATAATGCCATCGAGACTGTCTTCATTCCTGAAGACGATCGCGGCACCCTGTGCATATCCAGCCAGGCAGGTTGCACCGTTGCATGTCCTTTCTGTTCGACCGGCTATCAGGGCTTCAATCGCAACCTGACCACCGCCGAGATCATCGGCCAGCTATGGTACGCGAAACGGGCCGTTCAAGCGGACCTGTCCAGTGCACGCGTGGGCGACCAGGCCGAGGCCGTGCCCGAGCCGGCGCGCGTGATCAGCAACGTGGTCATGATGGGCATGGGCGAGCCCCTGCTCAATTACGATCAGGTGCTCGGCGCCTTGCGCCTCATGATCGATGACAACGCCTATGGGCTATCGCGTCGGCGCGTCACCGTGTCGACGTCCGGGGTGGTGCCGATGATGGACAGGCTGGGCCGCGACTGCCCGGTTGCACTGGCTGTTTCGCTGCATGCACCCAACGATGCACTGCGCGACAAGCTTGTACCCCTTAATCGCAAGCATCCTCTGGCCGAACTCCTGGCGGCATGCAACCGCTATCTCGAACATGCGCCGCGTGACTTCATCACTTTCGAGTACATCATGCTCGACGGTGTCAACGACACCGATCAACATGCCCGAGAACTCATCGACATCGCGAAGCAGGTGCGTTGTAAATTCAACTTGATTCCTTTCAACCCATTTCCGCAGTCCGGGCTCAAGCGCTCACCCGCCGCACGCATACGTCTGTTTGCCCAGCGTCTGATGGACGCGGGCTTGGTCACCACCGTGCGCAAGACCCGTGGCGACGATATCGCCGCAGCCTGCGGACAACTCGCAGGCGACGTTAAAGACCGCACTCGCATCAACGAGCGCTTGCCCGACCGGGCAGTCATTGCAATCAAACAGGAGCGTGGATGAATCAACCATTGCTGAAAGAGGCCCGGCTTGAAGTCGTGGCTCCTCCCGTACCCATGGGAGTAGGACCCACGCTACGCAGTCTGCGCGAAGCCCGTGGCTTATCGCCTGGTGAAGTTTCGGCCAGGCTGAAGTTCACCAGCCGTCAACTCGATGCGCTGGAAACCGAGCAATGGGACCGTCTTCCATCGGGCGTTTCTCTACGAGGCTTCGTGAAGAATTACGCGCGCTACCTCGAGGCCGACGTCGAGGCATTGCTATCCATGCTCGACAACCAGGTCGGCACAACGGCGGCGAAAACCGTGCCCGTAACCCACGCCGGTTCGCTGGGGCCTGCCGACCTACCCATCCACGGCGAGCCCGTGCACAGGCCCTGGGGCTGGCTGCTTATTATCCTGGTCCTGCTTTTCGTCGCTGGTTTCTACGCGATCGAGCGTGGCTGGATCCCCGATTCCTGGCTTATTTTCGACTGGCTCAAATCCCTGAAAAAATGAACGATCTTCCAGGCAACGCTCCCGGCATCCCTTCTTCACCTGTTGGCGCCTCGCCACGGCGACCCACGCGCACGGCCGTGGTGACCTGGGGCGGTCATTCGGTGCGGATCGGAGGCGGGGCGCCCGTCGTAGTGCAGTCCATGACCAATACGGATACCACCGATGCCGTCGCAACGGCCATCCAGGTCAAGGAATTGGCCATGGCGGGATCCGAACTCGTACGCATTACGGTGAACACGCCGGAAGCGGCGCGCGAGGTCCCCGCGATCCGCGAACAGCTCGACCGCATGAACGTTTCGGTTCCCCTGGTGGGTGATTTCCATTACAACGGTCACAAGCTGCTGACCCAGTTTCCAGAATGCGCCCAGGCGCTGTCAAAGTACCGTATCAATCCGGGCAATATGGGCGGCGGAAAAAAGCGCGATGACAATTTCGCCCAGATGATAGAAATCGCTTGCCGCCACGATAAGCCGGTTCGCATAGGGGTGAACTGGGGCAGCCTCGACCACGAATTGCTTGCCCGCATGATGGACGAAAATAGCGCACATCTTCAGCCCAGGGATGCACAGGCGGTCATGCGTGATGCCTTGGTCGTGTCGGCCATCAGCAATGCCCAGCGCGCCGAAGAACTTGGCCTGTCACCGAATGCCATCGTGCTGTCGTGCAAGGTCAGCCACGTGCAAGATCTGATCACCGTATACCGCGACCTTTCAGGGCGCTGCGATTATCCTTTGCACCTCGGACTGACCGAGGCCGGAATGGGAAGCAAAGGCATTGTGGCGTCCACGGCGGCATTGTCGGTGCTCCTGCAGCAGGGCATAGGCGATACCATTCGTATTTCGCTGACACCAGAGCCTGGCGGCGATCGGCGGCGCGAAGTCATCGTCGCGCAGGAGATCCTGCAAACAATGGGGTTGCGTGCCTTTACGCCCATGGTGGTAGCATGCCCGGGTTGCGGCCGTACCAGCAGCACGGTATTCCAGGAACTTGCCGACAGCATACAGACCTATTTGCGCGAACAGATGCCGGTCTGGAAAAGCCGCTACCCCGGCGTTGAAACCATGAACGTTGCGGTGATGGGCTGCGTCGTGAACGGGCCTGGCGAAAGCCGGCATGCGGACATCGGCATCAGCCTGCCGGGCACAGGCGAAGTTCCGTCTGCGCCAGTCTTCGTGGACGGTCAGCGCACAGTAACGTTAAAGGGCGACAGCATTGCCCAGGAATTTCAATCCATTGTCGAACAGTACGTCGAACGTCGATATGGCGCCGGCCATCCGGAAAATTACAAAGGGCGGGTCTGACCCGCGGAAAACAAGAATTCTATGACGCAGTCGTTTCAAAAGGTCCGTGCCCTGACCGGCATGAAAGATGTATTGCCCGATACCAGTGGGCAGTGGGAAGCGCTGGAAGCGGTGGTTCGAGAGTGGCTGTCCAGCTATGGCTACCGCAATATGCGCACACCGGTGCTGGAACACACACGATTGTTTACGCGCGGCATCGGCGAGGTCACCGACATCGTCGAGAAAGAAATGTATACGTTCACCGACGCCCTGAACGACGAGCAGCTGACCATGCGACCCGAGTTCACCGCCGGAATGGTGCGCGCGGCAATCGAGCACAATATTCTGTATGATCGGCCGCAGCGGGTCTACGCCATGGGTCCGGTGTTCCGTCACGAAAAGCCGCAGCGTGGACGCTATCGGCAATTTCATCAGATCGATGTCGAGGCCCTGGGATTTGCAGGACCCGATGTCGATGCCGAACTTATCGTGATGTTGTCGCGTTTATGGAAAACGCTGGGCTTGACCGATATCCGGCTCGAGATGAACTCATTGGGACAGGCCGACGAGCGCGCCGCACATCGCGACGCACTGATCGCTTATCTTGAACAGCATAAAGACGTGCTCGACGTCGAAGCGCAACGACGCATGTACACCAATCCTTTACGCGTGCTCGATACCAAGAACCCGGCCATGCAGGAAATGGCGAACAACGCGCCGCGGCTCTTTGATATCCTGGGCAGCGACTCGCTGGCCCATTTTGAAGGCGTTTGCGAACGATTGCGTGACGCGGGCATCGATTACACGCTCAACACACGTTTGGTGCGTGGGCTCGATTATTACAACCTGACTGTTTTCGAATGGGTCACCGACCGATTGGGCGCCCAAGGCACAGTATGCGGCGGCGGACGCTATGATGGACTGATAGCGCTATTGGGCGGCAAGGCGGCCCCGGCTGTCGGGTTTGCCATAGGCGTTGAACGTCTGCTCGATCTTTGCGCGCAGTCCGCCGAGCAGGTCACTTTGCCGGAATGTCAGGTCTATATGATTCACCAAAGTCCGGATGCTCAGCGTCTTGCCGCCAAGGTAGCCGAGTCCTTGCGCGATGCGGGCCTGCGCGTCATTGTCCATGCAGGGCCAGCCGGCTTCAAGGCCCAGTTCAAGCGGGCCGATGCCAGTGGCGCCACGGTTGCGGTTATTCTTGGCGCCGATGAACTAGCTGCGAAGACGGCAAGCGTCAAATGGTTGCGGGTAAAAGAAGATGGACAAGATCAGCCGCAGCAAGAGACGATCGCACTCGATCGGCTCGTTACTGAATTGAAATTAAAGGTCTAAAGCATGGCATACGATTTGGAAGAGCAGGAAAAGCTTGACGCGCTGCGCGCATGGTGGGAGCGGTACGGCACGATATGCGCCGTTATCGTTTTTGTGATCGTCGCGGGTATCGCGGGCTGGCGCGGATGGCAGTGGTACGACGGCCATAGGGCCGGGCAGGCAATGGGCTACTTCGAGGCTCTCGAGAACGCAGCGGCGCAAGAAGGCGATGACGCGGTCGCGCGCATCAAGGCCGCGAGCACCACCTTGCGCGGCGACTTTTCCGGATCAGGCTATACGACCCGAGGCGTGCTGGTTGCGGCACAGGCGCTACAAGAACGTAACGATCTCGATGGCGCTCGCGAACAACTCGAATGGTTGATACAAAACAGCGCCGACGTCGCGCTCGTATCGCTGGCACGGTTAAGACTGGCCGGTGTGCTTCTGGATCAGAAACAGTATGAACCGGCCCTGGCCCAGCTTACCGATGCGCCTGCTGGGTTCGAAGGCTTGTATGCCGATCGCCGCGGCGATATCCTTCTGGCTCAGGGCAAGATAGCCGAAGCGAAAACGGCTTGGGAGAACGCATTGAAAGAGCTCGGGTCCGATCCCGTGGCACAAATCGTGCGTTTGAAAATTGATGCTTTAGGTGGAGCCTGACCCATGTCCTTAGCCTTTACTCGCCGTGCCTTGCGTAACTCCGTGCTGGCGCTCAGCGTCTCGGCGCTCGCAGGTTGTTCGTTGTTTTCGAACCGCAATCCACGCTACGATCCCTCGCCCCTGACCGAATACACGGCCGGTATTTCCGCCACGATAGTGTGGTCCGTCTCTGTCGGCAGCGATGGCGGATACGGTTTCGCGCCTGTCATGGTCGGTGACTCGGTCTATGCCGCTACGCCCAACGGCTCGGTCAGCAAAGTCGATATCGCGTCCGGCCGCATCCAGTGGCGCGGAGACGCCAAGCACGAGCTCACCGCTGGTGTCGGTTCAGACGGACAAACCACAGCCGTTGCCACCGCCGATGGAACCATAGTAGCCTTTGACGATACCGGCGTCGAAAAATGGAAAACGAAAGCGTCCAGCGCGGTCAATATCCCTCCGACGGTTGGTGCTGGCGTCGTGGTCGTTCGCAGCAGCGACTATCGTATCCAGGCATTCGATGCGGCAACGGGCGAGTTGCGCTGGAATATCCAGCGTCCGGGGCCGGCCCTCGCGCTCAAGACCACTATGCAGATGATCATCGTTGACGGCCTTCTGATTTCAGGCATGCCCAACGGCAGACTGATGGCAATCAATCCCGCCAACGGCGCCGTGCAATGGGAAGGTACGATATCGATCTCGCAGGGCGCAACAGATCTTGAGCGCATCAGCGACGTGGTAGGCAGTCCTCAAATACAAGGCCCCTTGCTTTGTGGCGTAAGCTATCAGGGCAGGATGGTGTGCTTCGATGTGTCGCAGGGCGGCCGCCCCATATGGGAACAGAACTTTTCCAGCAACACCGGGATGGCTACCGACGCGCAACAGGCCTATGCAGCCAATCAGCGCAGCGTTGTGTATGCCTTCTCCCTGGCCGACGGACACGAGGTCTGGAAACAGGACGCACTTAGCAATCGTCGCCTTTCCGCGCCCGCTGTCGTTCCGCAGGCGGTCGCATTCGGCGACCTTGAAGGCTATGTGCATTTTCTATCGCGTACCGACGGCAAATTGCTGGGTCGCGTGCAGGTCGGTGGCGACGCCATTACGTCGCCATTGCTGGCCACCAATCGGGGTGTGCTGGTGCAAACAGGTAATGGCAATTTGGTTCTGGTTGGTGTCAATTGAATAGTGTCAAGTTCAAACCGGTAGTGGCCATAGTGGGGCGTGCCAATGTGGGCAAGTCCACGTTGTTCAACCGGATCACACGCTCCCGCGCGGCTCTGGTTGCTGACTTCGCGGGCTTGACCCGTGATCGTCACTATGGTGAAGGACGCGTTGGCAACCATCCGTTCATCGCGGTGGATACGGGTGGCTTCGAGCCGGTTGCCAAAGACGGCATCCTGCTTGAAATGGCACGCCAGACGCAGCAGGCAATCGCTGAATCCGATGTTGTCATCTTCCTGGTCGACGCGAGAGCAGGCGTAAACGCGCACGATCACGAGATTGCGCGTTTGCTGCGTAAAACCGGGCAGCGCGTGTTTCTGGCGGTCAACAAGGCCGAAGGGATGCGTTACGGGTCGGCGGCCTCCGAGTTTCACGAGCTTGGCCTTGGCGAGCCGCATCCAATTTCCGCGTCGCACGGCGACGGCGTGGTCGACCTCATCGATCTTGCCCTGTCGTTCCTCGACAAGGAAGAGACCAGCGAATCCGAAGCGCCGGTTTTCGATCTCGACGAGGCCAATGCAGCCTTCGAAGACGATGGCGATATCGATCTTGATGCCGAAGAGGCCAAAGAACCCGACGAAGACGCCGAGGCGCCGATCAACCATCGCATCAAGCTTGCCATAGTCGGAAGGCCCAACGTAGGGAAATCCACGCTCATCAATACTTTGCTGGGTGAAGAACGCGTGATCGCCTTCAATATGCCGGGCACGACGCGGGACGCCATCGAGATCGACTTCGAACGCGGCGGGGTTGCTTACACGCTAATCGACACGGCGGGCCTGCGCCGGCGCGGAAAGGTGTTCGAAGCGGTAGAAAAATTCTCGGTGATCAAAACCCTCCAGGCTATCGAAGCGTGCAACGTGGTGTTGCTCATGCTGGATGCACAAACCGAAATCTCGGACCAGGATGCCCATATTGCGGGCTTTGTACTTGAAACGGGCAGGGCGCTGGTGGTGGGCATCAATAAGTGGGATGGACTCGACGCTCATCAGCGCGAAACCATATTGCGTGAATTCGAACGCAAGTTGCGCTTCCTGTCATTTGCTAAAATGCACACCATCTCGGCCCTTAATGGCGCCGGCATCAATGCACTGATCAGGTCCGTAAATACCGCCCATGCCGCGGCGTTTGCCAAGCTGTCCACACCCAAGCTCACCCGTGTGCTGCAGGCCGCGGTGGAGCAGCAACCGCCGCCGCGCAAAGGAATTTTCAGGCCCAAGATGCGCTACGCGCACCAGGGCGGCCAGAATCCGCCGCTTATCGTCATACACGGCAACGCATTGGACAACATTTCAGAGTCGTACCGTCGTTATCTCGAAACCCGCTTCCGCACCACATTCAAGCTCGAGGGCACGCCATTGCGCATTGAATTCAAGTCATCGCATAATCCATACGCACAGGGGGCCTCGTGAGTCGTTACTGGAGTGATCATGTCGCGGATCTGTCTCCGTATACTCCGGGCGAACAGCCCAGGTTGGACAATCTGTTGAAGTTGAATACCAACGAACATCCCTTTGGTCCTTCGCCGCGTGTACTGGCCGCCATCAAGGCGGCCACCAACGATAACCTGCGCCTGTATCCGGACAATGACGCCATGGCATTGCGCCAGACGGTCTCCACCCTGCATGGTGTCGACACGGCACAGGTCTTTCCCGGCAACGGATCGGACGAAGTGCTGGCGCACATTTTCAATGGCTTGTTCCGGCATGGCGACCGACCATTGGTCATGCCGGATATCACCTATAGCTTCTATCGTACGTATTGCAAGCTATACGGCATTGCCTGCCAAACCATACCGCTTGCCGACGACTATTCGATACGTGTTTCGGACTACGCTGGTGTGCAGCCTGCCAAGCCGGCCGGCATCATCTTTTCCAATCCGAATGCACCCACCGGTATTGCGTTGTCTCTGGCCGATATCCGGGTTATTGCGCTCGCCAATCCAGACGTCCCGGTGGTGGTCGATGAGGCCTATGTCGATTTTGGAGCAAGCTCGGCAATCGCATTGCTGTCGGAATGCCCGAATCTTGTCGTGGTGCATACGCTGTCCAAGTCGCGTTCACTTGCCGGGCTGCGCGTCGGCTACGCCGTCGCATCGAAAGAAATTGTCGATGGACTCATGCGCATCAAGGACAGCTTCAACTCTTATCCCTTGGACAGCCTGGCGCAAGTCGGGGCGGTTGCCGCCTTGCAAGATACGGCCTATTTCGACGAGACCCGAAATGCCGTGATCCGGTTGCGGGAAGCACTTACGCAACAATTGAAAACGCTTGGATTCCAAGTTTTACCTTCTCAAGCAAACTTCGTTTTTGCACGCCATTCCGAACATGACGCAGCGGCGCTAAGCCGCATGCTACGGGCACACGGCATACTTGTACGGCATTTCAGCATCGCGCGAATCGACCAGTTTTTGCGTATCACGATAGGAACTCAGGCCGACTCCGACCGTCTATGCAATACCTTGTCCGAAATATTGTTGAAAACCCATTAGAATTAGATCGATCTGTCGGATTTGGCCTGTTACCAGTGCGTATTCAGGGAAAACCCTGTACAGTAGATCCCTTCACCAAAATTACTTTAAATAACAACACAATTGGAGCCTAGCCAATGAGCAACAAAGGGCAAACACTACAAGATCCGTTTTTGAATGCATTACGCAAGGATCACGTGCCCGTATCGATTTACCTGGTTAATGGAATCAAGCTGCAAGGGCAGGTTGAATCGTTTGATCAATATGTCGTTCTGTTACGCAATACCGTTACACAAATGGTTTACAAACACGCCATCTCTACCGTAGTCCCCGCAAGACCGGTTGTTTTCCAAGTGGATGAACCCTCTGAGTAAGTCCCCGCTTTACCCAGCCAATCAAATGCCCGCCGTGCGCTCAGTGCCGGCGGGTACTTCGTTAATGGCCTTCTCATGAAGGTCCTTATCCTCAATGTAGACCTCGGCAAGCCGGATTATCAGGCGCATGCCGATGAGTTCCTGATGCTGGCCAAAGGCGCAGGAGCGGAGGTCGTTGCCACTGTTGTGGCGCGTCGTTCCCGGCCTGATGCAGCGCTGTTCATTGGTACCGGAAAACTCGACGAAGCGGTCTTGATTGCCGATGAAACGGGTGCGGAAATCGTCTTGTTCGACCAACCTCTGACTCCTGGCCAGCAACGCAACCTGGAACGTGGTTTCAATCGTCGTGTCGTGGATCGGGTTGCCTTGATTCTTGACATATTCGCGCTGCGTGCCAAAAGTCATGAAGGTAAACTCCAAGTCGAACTCGCCCAGTTGCAACATTTATCCACGCGTCTGACCCGTATGTGGTCTCACCTCGAGCGTCAGCGCGGCGGCATCGGAATGCGGGGACCGGGCGAGGCGCAGCTTGAAATGGATCGCCGCATCATCGGCGACAAAGTCCGCCTCTTGAAAGAGCGTCTGGAACGTGTCCAGCGCCAGCGCACCACCCAACGTCGTTCACGTTCGCGTGGAAGCATACTTTCGGTATCGCTGGTGGGCTACACCAACGCTGGCAAATCCACGTTGTTCAATTCGCTTACCCGGGCCGGCGCCTTTGCCGCCGACCAGCTGTTTGCTACCCTGGACACCACCACAAGGCGTGTCTGGATAGAAGGGGCGGGCCAGGTGGTCATCTCGGACACGGTCGGTTTTATTCGCGACTTGCCACCTACGCTCATCGCCGCCTTCCGTGCGACCCTGGAAGAAACGGTCCAGGCCGATTTGCTTTTGCACGTGGTAGATGCCTCCAGTCCGCAACGTGACGAACAGATGGCTGAAGTCGACAAAGTGCTGGCTGATATCGGGGCTGACGAGATCCCACGCATTCTGGTCTATAACAAAATAGATGAAGCCGGGTACGAGCCCAGGGTAGAGCGCAATGAACATGGTACGATTGCACGAGTTTTTGTGAGCGCTCTGAAGCGCGCCGGTTTAGATGGTTTGCGTGGGGCAATTGTCGAATCAGGTCAAATCGCGGGAAATAATGCGTCAAATATCGAAAATCTTTAATCTGAATGATCCAGGCTGGGGCCGTGGTGGTAATAACGGTTCCGAACCTCCTCGCCGTCCAAAGGGCGACGGACCTCCCGACCTCGATGAGGTCTGGCGCGATTTCAATTCACGCCTGGGGTCCCTTTTCGGACGCAAGCCCAAGCGCGGTGATAATCGTTTCGGCGGCGGCAATGGTTCGGGCGGCAACGGCCTGCCCTCCATGCCCAAGGGTTCCCCAAAGATGATCGCCGGCGTGGCCGTCATCTTGGTGGGATTATGGCTGGCCAGCGGGCTGGTGATCGTGCAGGAAGGGCAGGTTGCGGTGGTTACGCAGTTTGGCAAGTACACCAAGACACTGTCTCCAGGCTTGCAGTGGCATATGCCTTACCCTATCGAGAGCCACGAGTCCGTCAATATTTCGCAACTGCGCACATTCGAAGTCGGTTTTCGAGGCACCGCGAGAAACAAGGTTCTGCCTGAGTCCCTCATGCTTACCACCGACGAGAACATCGTAGATCTCCAATTCGTGGTGCAATACCGTTTGATGCCTACCGGCGCGCCTGATTACCTGTTCAATACCAGCCAGCCCGACGAATCCGTTCGTCAGGCGGCCGAAACAGCCATGCGTGAAATCGTCGGCAGGAAGCCGATGGACTTCGTCCTGTATTCCGGTCGTACCGAGGTCGCAACCGAAGTGCAGACCCTGGCGCAGAGCATACTCGACGTCTACAAGACCGGCGTACAGATCAGCACTGTGGCAATCCAGAACGTACAGCCGCCCGAGCAGGTGCAGGCCGCCTTTGACGACGCGGTAAAAGCCGGACAAGACCGCGAACGCCAGATCAACGAAGGGAATGCCTATGCCAACAAGGTATTGCCCGAGGCGCAAGGCCAGGTTGCACGTATGGTGCAGGAGGCCGAGGGCTACCGCGCTACGACCATCGGTGACGCCCAGGGTGATACTTCCCGCTACACCAGTGTCGAGTCCGAATTCGCCAAAGCACCCGACATAACGCGCGAACGCATGTACTTGTCGACCATGCAAGAGATTCTTGAACGCAGCAGTAAAGTCATGATCGATTCCGAGGCAAGCAACAACATGTTGTATTTGCCCCTGGACAAAATCGTGCAACAGGCGGCGGGTGCAGGCACCCGTTCCAGCAGTTCGGTCGAGAGCACCACGGGCGCGGCTGCCATGGCTGCTCCGCCTCCGAAGACGGCCAGTACTCCAGCGAGAACCAGTACGCCCGATAACAGCGCTTCAACCAAGAATGCGCTGACGAATCCGTATTCACGCTAGGAGGCCATGATGCAACGTTTTTTTCCCGCTTTAGTCGGCCTGGTCATCTTGCTGGCAATTCTTTCCACGTGCGTGTTCGTCGTTCGCGAGCGTGATTCTGCTCTGGTGTTTGCCTTGGGTGAAGTTCGCGAGACCATCACCGAGCCAGGTCTGTATTTCAAGTTGCCACCGCCGTTCGAGAATGTGGTGCGTCTTGACAAGCGCCTGCAAACCATCGAAACCAACGATCCTGAACGAATCCAGACAGCAGAAAAGAAAAACCTGCTGATCGATTCCTTCGTGAAGTGGCGCATCGCCGACCCTCGCCTTTTCTACGTTACCTTCGGCGCCAACGATCGTGCTGCCGTCGAACGTCTGCAAGCGCAAATTCGCGATGCGCTTAACGCGTCCGTCAACGTCCGTACTGTGAAGGAAGTGGTTTCCAGCGAACGCGACACCATCATGAAGGAAGTGCTCACTACGGTAGAGGCTCGCGCCAAGCCGCTGGGTGTCCAGGTCGTCGACGTACGTCTGCGCCGCATCGATTTCGCGCCTGAAATTTCCGAGTCGGTTTACCGGCGAATGGAAGCGGAGCGCAAGCAAGAGGCCAACCGTCTGCGTGCCACAGGCGCTGCCGATAGTGAACGCATTCGTGCTCAAGCCGATCGCCAACGCCAGGAGCTGGTTGCAAAAGCCTACGCTGAATCGCAAGGCATCCGCGGCGAGGGCGATGCGAAGGCCGCGGCGATTTATGCCGACGCTTACGGGAAAAACCCCGAGTTCTTCAGCTTTTACAAGAGCCTCGAAGGATACCGCGCCGCCTTCTCCGGTGCCAACGATACCCTGGTCCTCAGCCCGAAATCCGACTTTTTCAAGTTCTGGACATCGCCCGAGGGCGGCAATCCTGCCAAACCCTGACCTGTCTGCCTGACCAAACACCTGCCCGGCCCATTGCTTGACGCAGCGGCGCCGGGCAGATGGTTTTCGTCAGCAGTGAAATCGCATGTTCATTGCGCGGCGATGTGCCGGTGGACGGACAAGGCGACCCGGTCCGGTTTCCTTATTGGTCCCTATCGTTTATACTATCGCGTAAGTTTTGTTTAACTTCCTACCGCAAGCGACTTGGCGGGCTTACGCCCCAGGTCGCTTTTTGTTTGGCAGTGCTATTTGCAATATTTTTCAGGACCGGATGATGTCCAATTGGTTGTTGCCAGAAAGTCTGGCCGATATTCTGCCTGCCGAGGCGCGTCGCATCGAAGAGCTGCGGCGCAATTTGCTGGACCTGTACCGAACTTATGGCTTCGAACTTGTCGCACCGCCGTTGGTTGAATACATCGACTCTCTGCTTTCAGGCACAGGCAGTGCGCTGAATCTGCGCACCTGCAAGCTGGTTGATCAGCTATCGGGCCGCACCATGGGCGTGCGCGCCGACATGACGCCACAGGTTTCGCGCATCGATGCTCACCTGCTCAATCGCGAGGGCGCCACCCGCTTATGCTACTGTGGATCGGTCTTGCACGCGCGGCCGTCTGGTTTGCTGTCCGATCGTGAGCTACTCCAGATCGGTGCCGAAATATTCGGTCATGCGGGCGTCGAAGCCGATATCGAAGTGCTGGAACTAGCACTGGAAAGCGTCAAGCGGGCCGGCGTCAAGCATGCCAGGCTCGATCTCAACCACCCCGGCGTAGTGCGGGCGATCATCGATTCCGACCCCGCCTTGCAGGGTGCGGAAGAAGCCATATCCGAATTGCTCAGCACCAAGGATATCCCGGCCATCAGCGATCTCCCGTCGACGATGCCGGATATCCAGCCGGTCACGATCAAGGCCTTGCTCGATTTGGCCTCTCTGTACGGCGGACCAGACGTCATTGCCAGGGCACGCGTGGTCCTGCCTGCTTTACCCGCCTTGCTGGCCGGACTGGACGATCTCGAAACGCTGGTCCGGGCCCTGCCCATGCACCAGTTCAGCATCGACCTGGCAGATATGGGCAGCGGTTATGGCTATCATTCAGGCGTCGTGTTTTCCATCTATGCCGAAGGATGGCATGATGCCCTGGTCAAGGGCGGCCGTTACGACGGAGTGGCCAAGGCGTTTGGGCGTTCCCGTCCCGCCACGGGCTTCAGTCTCGATTTGCGCAAGTTGTCGGCGGGCCTGCCACCTGCGCAGATCGCCAAGGCCATACGCGCTCCCTGGGGCAATGATGCAGCCCTGGTTGCGGTGTTGCGCCAGTTGCGCGGCGCCGGCGAGATTGTCGTGCAGGTGTTGCCGGGCCAGCCGCATCGGCTGGATGAATTTACTGTCGACCGGGAGCTTGTTCTGGACGACGGGGTATGGAAGGTAAGGGCGATTCAGTAATCCGCTATGCCGGACAGCTTTATCGTATGGTTTGAACCTGATTTGGCCTTGTGTATGTCGGGCCGTACTTTTTGATACAAGACATGAGCAAGAATATTGTAGTGATCGGCACCCAATGGGGTGACGAGGGCAAGGGCAAGATCGTGGATTGGCTGGCTGAATCGGCCCAGGGCGTGGTGCGATTCCAGGGCGGTCATAACGCCGGGCATACGCTGTGGATCAACGGCAAGAAAACGATACTCCGACTTATTCCGTCGGGCATCATGCATCCACATGTCACTTGCTATATTGGCAATGGCGTCGTGCTGTCGCCCGAAGCGTTGCTGAAAGAAATCGGCGAACTCGAAGAGGCGGGTCTGGACGTACGTTCGCGCCTGCAAATCTCACCCGCCTGCCCGCTCATACTCCCCTACCATATTGCTGTCGACCAGGCCCGCGAAACCCGCAAAGGCGAGGGCAAGATCGGAACGACCGGCCGTGGCATCGGGCCTGCCTATGAAGACAAGGTGGCTCGGCGCGCATTGCGTGTGCAAGACCTCTACGACCCCGCCATCTTTGATGAAAAACTTGCCGAAGTGCTCGACTTCCACAATTTCGTCCTGTCCCAGTACTTGGGCAGCAAAGCCGTCTCGGCCGACGAGGTTCGCGACCAGGCCATGGCGCTGGCACCTGCCATCCGGCCCATGGTGGCTGACGTATCGCAGAATCTTTATATCGCGCAGAAGGCCGGCCAGAAATTGCTGTTTGAAGGCGCGCAGGGTGCCTTGCTCGACATCGACCACGGTACTTACCCGTTTGTCACCAGCAGCAACTGCGTGGCCGGTGCCGCATCCGCAGGTGCGGGCGTGGGGCCGCAATCGCTCGACTACGTGCTCGGCATCGCCAAGGCCTACACGACCCGGGTTGGGTCAGGTCCGTTCCCCACCGAATTGCTGGACGACACCGGCGCCCGCCTGGCGACGGTTGGCAAGGAATTCGGTTCGGTCACCGGGCGGCCACGGCGTTGCGGCTGGTTCGACGGCGCCGCCATGAAACGATCGGTCATGATCAACGGAATATCAGGGCTTTGCATCACGAAGCTCGATGTCCTGGACGGTGTCGAACAGCTCAAGATCGGCGTCGGCTATCGCTATAAGGGCGAGTTTCTCGATGTATTGCCTTACGGCGCTCATGCTGCCGCCGAAGCGGAGCCGGTCCTGGAAGAAATGGCCGGCTGGACCGAATCGACAGTCGGCGTGACCGACTATGATAAGCTTCCGGCCAATGCGCGTCGTTACCTGGAACGCATCGCGGACGTCTGCGATGTAGCCATAGATATGGTTTCCACCGGTCCGGACCGCCTGGAAACCATCGTATTGCGCCATCCTTTCAAAGGATAAAGACAGGCGGCGGAGCTGCACTCAAGACGTTTGCGTGTAAGTTGCAACAAATCACCCCGTATTTCGCAAGGAATGCGAGGTTTTTCCATTTTCGGCTTTTCGCTGGTCGGCTGGCGGTTTATCATAACGGACCCTCGAAACAGTATGGAACCATCGACTTATGACCAATCCAAGCACCGACCGGGACCATTGGGTCAGCTGGGATCAATATCACGCGCTTATCGAGCGGCTTGCCCTGACGGTACACGAGTCGGGCTGGCATTTCGATAAGATCGTATGCCTGGCGCGCGGTGGGGTCCGTGTCGGTGATGTATTGTCGCGCATATACGACGTGCCCCTGGGCATTCTGGCCACCAGCAGCTATCGCGAAGCGGCTGGCACCGAACAGGGTCAGCTCGATATTGCGCAGTTCATCACCATTACCCGCGGTACGCTGGATGGCAGGGTGCTGCTGGTCGACGATATGGTCGATACAGGCATGACTTTCGGCCGTGTGCGCGACCATCTCCTGTCGCAATTTCCGGCCATTACCGAGCTCAAGACTGCCGTCCTGTGGTGGAAAGGGCACTCGCAGTCCATCCCCGATTATTTCGTGGAAAAACTGCCGACCAATCCATGGATACACCAGCCTTTCGAAGACTACGACAGCATTCGTCCCCATCAGCTGGAAGCATGGGTGCGCAAAGGTGTTCGTGGTTGAGTTTTTCGTCTGTCCAATGCCCATGGCAAGGACGGGTGGCCCAACGTTGATGGTCTGAGATCGAACCATGAACCAACTATTCGTGGTAAACTCTTAGGTTGTCGTTAATTCACTAATCTATAACTTGCAAGGCTTAAGATTACATGCCTATCGTTCGTCTGAAAGAAAACGAGCCGTTTGAAGCCGCATTGCGTCGCTTTAAGCGCACCATCGAGAAAATTGGTCTCTTGACCGAATTGCGCGCCCGCGAATTTTACGAAAAGCCCACTGCTGAACGTAAACGCAAGCATGCTGCAGCCGTCAAGCGCCACTACAAACGCATCCGCAGCCAACAACTGCCTCCGCGTCTGTATTGATTGATTCCTGAATCATTTGTTCAGGATCTTCTCGCCCGAGTAGATGTTGTTGACGTCGTCGGGCGATATGTACAGTTGCGCAAGGGTGGGGCCAATTTACTTGGCCTTTGCCCGTTCCACAATGAAAAAAGCCCCTCTTTCACCGTAAGTCCCACCAAGCAGTTCTATCACTGTTTCGGCTGCGGTGCGCATGGCAGTGCCATCACTTTCCTGATCGAACATACCGGCGCCAGCTTCCCCGAGGCGGTCCGCAGTCTGGCCGGGAGTGCCGGCATGACGGTTCCGGAAGAACCGCGCAGCCCACGGCAACGAGCCGCCGATCAGGTACGCAAAGACGAAGTATCCCGCCAACAGCAGATTCTTGATCTTGCCCAGGCGTATTATGTGCGCGAACTCAAAGGCGCGCGAAATGCTGTTCATTATCTGAAGCAGCGTGGACTGTCAGGGGAAATCGCTGCGCGTTTCGGACTGGGTTGGGCAGGCGCCGACCGGCGGGGGCTCGCATCGATTTTTCCCCATTACGAGGATCCCTCGCTGGTGGAATCGGGCCTGGTGATCGAAGCCGAGGACGGACGCCGCTATGATCGTTTTCGCGAACGCATCATGTTTCCCATACGCAATCAGCGGGGAAACTTGATTGGATTCGGTGGACGCATTATCGGCAAAGGCGAGCCCAAGTACCTCAATTCGCCCGAAACATCGCTTTTTTCGAAGGGCCACGAGCTGTACGGCCTCTGGGAGGCACGGACCGGAATCCGGAAACAAGGACATGTTCTGGTCGTGGAAGGCTATATGGACGTGGTCGGCCTGGCGCAGCACGGCCTGGACAACGCGGTGGCCACCCTTGGTACCGCCACCACATCGTTCCATATCCAAAAGCTGTTACGGGTCAGCAACAAGATCATCTTCAGTTTCGACGGTGACAAGGCTGGTCGCAAGGCAGCCTGGCGTGCGCTGAATACCTGTCTGCCTCTGGTGCGCGACGATGTGTCGATGCGGTTCCTGTTTCTGCCTTCCGAGCATGATCCGGATTCCTACATCCGCGAGTATGGTCAGGAGGCATTCAAGGCGACGGTCGCCGAGGCCGTCCCCTTGTCGAGGTTCATGCTGGATGAGCTGGCGTCGCATCATGCGATGCATGAAGCGGAAGGGCGCGCAGCATGCGTGCACGAGGCCAAACCGTTGCTGGCATCGCTTCCGGAAGGCACGTTACGCGTGCAGATCGAACGCGAGTTTGCAAAGCTCGTGCATCTGACGCCCGAAGAATTGGCGCAGATGCTGACGGAAGTCGTACCGGCGGAGTCCGCGCCGCCATTGCCCGGCATCCCAGTTGCCCAGCGCGAGGCGTCGCAGCCTGGCGAAAATGAAGAGCCGCCCGGGTTTATGGATGCGCCCATGTTCGATCCGGATGATTATGGCGCTTACGACAGTATCGATGTCAGGCCATCCCAGTCGTTTTCCCGTGATGCGCCACGAGCTTCCCGCGGTAATAGGGCTCGCACGGTCACCCCCATGGCCAAGCGACTGTTGCGTCTGTTGCTGGCTCATCCGGAACTTGTTTCGAGTCTGGGCGACCAACAACTTGAAATATTGGAACAAGGCCCCCATCTAGTGCTTGTCCGGGACCTTATTGCACTGGCCAATGTCAGCGGCGCGCGTCATGCCGGCGCCTTGTTGCAGGCAGCCGATCCAGCTTCAGACCTGGCTGGCATATTGGCCTCGGTAAGCCCTGAGCTGTTGGCTCAGGAAGATCTGCCCGATCCGCAGGCCGAATGGAACGACGCAATGCGACGTATCGAGCTCGAGGCCATCAAGGCAGAGCAGTCGTCATTGGTGCTTGCTGGACTGAAGGATGAAAGTTCACGAAAGAGGTATCACGAATTGACGCGACGAATTGCACTGCTGAGTAGTGCTTCTTCACGTTAAGTACTGTAAAATTGAGAGTTTTCGCAACTCTTGTGCATGGTAGTGCACTAACAATGGTGCAGACCGGCTAGCCCCCTTTGCCTTGCAACGATAACGTCAAGGAATATTAAATATGGGCTGCTTGGGTCGACATCAGCGTTAAATGCAGCCTATGCGTATTTTTTGCGATAAGTAAGTTCTGCCCTGCAACACTCGTTGGCCTATGGCTGACCGAGTGGTTTTGCGCCTACGGAAGCGACTATGACCCAAAGTACTGGTAAAACCCCCCTGTCGGCCGAAGAAGCTGTCAAGAAATCTACAACTGCGGCTGCGACAAAAACCGTCGCCAAGGCGGCAGTGAAGATTGGGGACGGTGTTCCGGCAGATAAAGCCCCTACCGTGAAAAAGGCTCCGGCCAAGAAAGCGGCGGCCACCAAGGCCGCTGCCAAGAAGACCGCTGAGCCGGGTTCGACCGAGGTAAAGAAAACTGGCAAGACCGCCGCTCGCGCTGTCCCGACTGGGCGTCGCCCCGGGCGGCCGGCCAAGAACGCGAATAATGACAGCGCCGATTTCAACGACGATGATTCCGGCGACGCAGAAGTCATTCCCGATCTAAAGCCACTGCCCAAGCGTGGCGGCAAGCGCGCGAAGGGTGATAAGGACGTCCCGGCACGCAACCAGATGACGCCAGAGGAACAAGAGGCCCGTCGCAATCGCTTGAAAGTCCTGATCAAGCTGGGTAAAGACCGTGGCTACCTGACGTACGGTGAAATCAACGACCATTTGCCCGACGATCTGGTCGATGCGGAAGCCATCGACGGCATCATCAGCACGTTCAGCGACATGGGTATCTCCGTGTACGATCAGGCACCCGATGCCGACGCGCTCCTCATGAGCGACAACGCGCCTGTAGCCACCAGCGACGACGATGTCGAAGACGAAGCCGAGGCAGCGCTGACAACGGTTGACTCTGATTTCGGCCGCACCACAGACCCCGTGCGCATGTATATGCGCGAAATGGGCACGGTCGAACTCTTGACCCGGGAAGGCGAGATCGAAATCGCCAAGCGCATCGAAGACGGTCTCAAGCATATGGTCATGGCCATTGCGGCGTGCCCCACCACCGTCAATGAAATCCTGCAGTATGTGCAGCGTGTGCGTGACGGTGCTGCGCAGATCGATGAGGTCGTGGACGGTCTAATCGACCAGGAAGGCGAAGAATACGCCGGTGCTGGCGTTTCCGTCGACAACGACGAAAACGAAGACGGTCCCGCAGGCGGCATGAGCAGCAAGCAACTCGAATACCTGCGCACCACCGCCCTGAAGAAGTTCGAAACCATCGGCGTATGGTTTGGAAAAATGCGCAAGGCGTTCGAGCGCGACGGTTACCAAGCCGAGGAATATATCCAGGCACAGGAAGCCATCCTCAACGAACTCATGGGGATCCGTTTCACGGCGAAAATGGTCGAGAAGCTGGCGGACACCCTGCGCGAACAGGTCGGCGAAGTGCGCAAGCTCGAGCGTGCCGTTCTGCAAGCATGTGTGGACCGCGCCGGAATGCCCCGTGCTTATTTCATCAAGGTATTTCCCGGCAACGAAACCAACCTGGATTGGGTATTGGCCGAAGTCGCCGCCGGACACGCCTATTCACAGACACTTGAGCGTCACATCCCCGCCGTGCAGGAAATCCAGCAAAAGCTGATCGACCTGCAAACGGCTGTCGTCCTTCCGCTGAAGGACCTCAAAGACGTCAATAAGCGTATGGCAACCGGCGAAGCCAAGGCTCGCAAGGCCAAGCGCGAAATGACGGAAGCCAACCTGCGCCTGGTCATCTCCATCGCCAAGAAGTACACGAATCGCGGCCTGCAGTTCCTGGATCTCATTCAGGAAGGCAATATCGGGCTGATGAAAGCCGTGGACAAGTTCGAATATCGTCGCGGCTACAAATTTTCGACGTATGCCACATGGTGGATCCGTCAGGCCATCACGCGTTCCATTGCCGACCAGGCACGCACCATTCGCATTCCGGTGCACATGATTGAAACGATCAATAAAATGAATCGCATCAATCGCCAGATTTTGCAGGAAACCGGTGCGGAGCCCGATCCCGCCACGCTGGCACAAAAGATGGACATGCCGGAAGACAAGGTTCGCAAGATCCTGAAAATCGCCAAAGAGCCGATTTCAATGGAAACTCCTATCGGTGACGATGACGATTCTCATCTGGGCGACTTCATTGAAGACACCGGTACCTTGTCACCATCCGAGTGGGCGCTGCACGGCTCGATGCGTGATGTCGTCAAGGAAGTGCTCGATTCGCTTACGCCACGCGAGGCAAAAGTGCTGCGCATGCGCTTCGGTATCGAAATGAGCACCGACCAGACACTGGAAGAAGTCGGCAAGCAATTTGACGTTACGCGCGAGCGTATTCGCCAAATAGAAGCCAAGGCCTTGCGCAAGCTGCGTCATCCAAGCCGGGCCGACAAGCTCAAGAGTTTCCTGGAAGGTCAATAAGCCGGACGCGCCTGGTTTACTGGGCGCGACGGCCAGCGTTACGAAGCAGTCCAGTTATAGCGGCATCCTCGAGGATGCCGTTTTTTATGGATCAAGGACTGGCGGGATGCCGGCGCAGGTAGCGGTACAGCGTGCTGCGGTGCACGCCCAGGCTACGGGCGGCATGGGTGATGTTGTTGCGGGATTCCGCAATGGCGCGTTCGATGGTCTGGTCGCTGATAGCGCGCAAGGTCGACGCCGGGCACGTGGGGGTGACGCGTTGGGCAGGCGCAATGCAATCGCGCCCCTGAAATTCAGGCGGCAGGTCTGTGGCTTTGATGGCGCTGCCAGCGGCTTGCAAATGAACCAGGCGACGCAGCACACTATGGAGCTGCCGGTAATTGCCAGGCCACGAATAGGCGGCGAGATTCTGCAGTGCCGAATCGGTGAGTATCATCGAGCGGTCGGCACCACCCAGGCGCTGGAATTCCTGGCACAGGTAATTGCGCAGGTTGTGCCGCTCGCGCAGGGGCGGCAAATGGACATCGAAGTCTTGCAGGCGGTAATAGAGATCAGCACGGAAACTGCCGTTTTCCACCATCGTCATCAGGTCATGATTCGTTGCGCTGATCAGACCGAATTCCACCGGTATGCGTTTGTCGGATCCTAGCGGTTGTACTTCGCGCTCTTGCAATGCACGTAGCAGACGCGTCTGGAGCAATAGCGGCATGTCGCCGATCTCGTCAAGGAAAAGTACGCCGTCATGGGCCTCGCGAAGTCGACCGCGGGAACCTTCGCGGCGCGCGCCGGTGAAGGCACCGGCTTCATAACCGAACAACTCCGACTCGATCAGGCTTTCGGGCAATGCACCGCAGTTTATGGCGACAAATGGACCTTGATGCCATTGACTGAGATTGTGGAGGTGCCGGGCGAATATTTCCTTGCCGGCTCCGGTTTCTCCTTGTAGCAAGACGGCCATACCGGCGTTGACTGCCGTGATTGCGTGCTGCATGTTCGATTTCATTTCATCCGCCAAGGGCGGCAGCGCCAGTTTCATGCCGGCGGTGGCGCGCTTCTTCTGACCAGGCGCCGGCGCGTCTTGAGCCGGAATTATGGGAGCGGAACGGGGAAGGCCGGGCGCACGACCTGATCGCAGCGTACCGGTTAACTGGGCGCCGTTGCGTGTATGCAAGGCGCGAGGCGATTCATCCAGCTGTCTCCAGTCATCCAGCCAGTCGTGCACCGACGTATCCAGCAGGCTCCAGTCGCTACCCAGCAAGCACAAGGCTGCTTCGTTCGCCCCGACGATTCGGTCTTCTTCCAGTAACAAAATGGCGCGTTCCACGGAGTCGAGCATAGATGCGTGACGCTGGAACACGACTCGGTGCAGGCGTGTGTCGGTATGTTCCAGCACCCGATTGCCAATCTGACGTGCACAGATTTTGGCCAGGCCCATGGCATAGGCATGCAGCATGGAGGCCTCGCTGGAAATATCAAGCACGCCGATCACCTCGCCGCGTGGCGAAAATATGGGCGCCGCATGGCAGCTGAGTATCTTGTTGCATTCCAGGAAATGTTCGCTCCCGTGGACCTGTACCGGCGCCGCATCGAACAAAGCCGTCCCGATCGCATTGGTGCCCCGCAGGGATTCAGCCCAACTGACCCCGGGCTGCAGCGCAACTTTCTCGGCCTTGCGCAAGAATTCGGTGCTGCCCGCTTCCTGAAGAATGACACCGCTGGCGTCAGCCAACAGCACCACGCTCTGCGCGCTGGCGACCAGTGACGCCAAGGTTGCGATTTCCGATTGAGCCAAATGCAATACATTGGCGTGTTGCTCTAGGCGGGTTTGAAGGTCTGCCGCGAGGATGGGATTGGGGTCGGCATGCAGGGCGGCGCCACTGGCCTGGCAGCGCTCCCAGGAACGTAGGATGCGGTTTTTTGCAAGTACGGCATCCTGCGGCTTGGCCGATGTGAGCGGCTTGAGCGAATTCATCCCGAGTGCCTCCTGTTGCAGTCTGCGTCAGTGTTGTGTCGCAAAATTGGCCGTTGGATGTCGCTATTAGCGACAACTCTCGCTTCTACAAGCAATTATGCCATCCCGCAAGCCATATAGGAACGGGCCTGCGAAGGCCGGTCTTTCCTGTTTAAACTGGCATGCGTATTGCTAGTTGTTGTGAAGGCCAGTCCGCGACGCGAGACTGCTTCCACAACAAGGAGACAAGCAATGGACTTAACAGATCTTAAACATTTCGGTATCGACGTCGAGTACCCTTACAAGCGCCACTATGAAAACTATATAGGCGGTAAATGGGTGGCACCGATCTCGGGCACTTATTTCGAAAATATCTCGCCGATCACCGGACAGGTATTCTGCGAGGTGCCACGCTCAGACGCTGCCGACATCGATGCGGCTCTCGATGCGGCACACGCGGTACGCAAGCAATGGGGCGAAACCTCCGTCACGGAACGTTCCAACACGCTCTTGCGCATGGCCGACAAAATGGAACAGAATCTCAAGGTGCTCGCCGTTGCCGAATCCATCGACAATGGCAAGCCGCTGCGTGAAACCATGGCCGCTGACGTTCCACTGGCCATCGATCATCTGCGCTATTTTGCCGGGTGTATCCGGGCACAAGAGGGCGGAATATCTGAAGTCGACCACGACACGGTCGCCTACCATTTCCCCGAACCGTTGGGTGTCGTCGGCCAGATCATTCCCTGGAATTTTCCGCTATTGATGGCCATTTGGAAGTTGGCGCCGGCCCTTGCCGCCGGAAACTGCGTAGTCCTCAAACCGGCGGAACAAACGCCCGCCTCGATACTGGTCCTTATGGAGCTGGTCGGCGACTTGTTCCCGGCCGGCGTCATCAACATCGTCAACGGATATGGCAAGGAGGCGGGTCAGGCCCTGGCGACCAGCAAGCGTATTGCCAAGTTGGCGTTCACTGGTTCCACGCCCACCGGCAAGCATATATTGCATGCCGCTGCCGAAAATCTTATACCCAGCACGGTCGAATTGGGCGGAAAAAGCCCCAACATCTTTTTTGCCGATGTCATGGATCAGGAAGATGCCTTCTTCGACAAGGCCCTGGAAGGCCTGGCCATGTTCTCTTTGAATCAGGGCGAAATCTGCACATGTCCCTCGCGCGTCCTGATCCAGGAATCGATCTACGAGCGATTCATCGAGCGTGCCATCAAGCGCGTCGAAGCCATTAAAACAGGACATCCGCTGGATGCCTCCACTATGGTGGGAGCGCAGGTTTCCAAGGTGCAAATGGACAAAATACTCTCGTATATTGATATCGGTCGCAGCGAGGGGGCGCAATGCCTCACCGGCGGTGGGCGAAATGCGCCGGGTGAAGGGCTGAACGAGGGCTTTTACGTCAAACCCACCTTGCTTTTCGGCGACAACAGCATGCGGGTGTTTCAGGAAGAAATTTTCGGGCCGGTGGCGTCGGTGATGACTTTCAAAGACGAAGAGGAAGCCATTGAAATTGCCAACGATACCGAATATGGACTTGGTGCAGGCGTATGGACCCGTAATGGTACACAGGCTTACCGTGTCGGCCGGCAGATCCAAGCGGGCCGCGTGTGGACCAATTGCTATAACCTGTATCCGGCTCACGCGGCATTCGGCGGCTACAAGAAGTCAGGCGTCGGACGGGAAAATCACAAGATGACATTGGCTGCCTACCAGCAAACGAAGTGCTTGCTGGTCAGCTACAGCCCGAACGCGCTGGGATTTTTCTAGCCGTCCGTGCAGCGCTGTCGATCCGATGGTTCGTCGATGATCGTTGGTGTTTGCCGGCCATGGCGATAAACTCTCGTTTATCCCATACCGGCAAACCTTCCGAGTTGATTATGACCTTATCGATAGACCTGAATTGCGACATGGGCGAAAGTTTTGGCGCCTGGAACATGGGGCAGGACGACGAGATCCTGCCTTTTGTCACATCCGCCAATATCGCTTGCGGCTTTCATGCCGGTGACCCTGGGGTCATGCGAAAGACCGTGGCGGCGGCCTTGAAACATGGTGTTGCACTTGGCGCGCACCCCGGCTTGCCGGACCTCGCGGGTTTCGGGCGTCGCAGCATGGATATCAGCCCCGATAACGCGTACGACATGGTGGTCGTCCAACTAGGTTCCATGGCCGGTGTCGCCGCCAGCCAGGGCAGCCGCCTGCATCACGTGAAAGCGCATGGCGCCTTGTATAACATGGCTGCCAGGCAACCGGAACTGGCCAAGGCCATCGCGCAGGCCGTCTATGACGTGGACCGCAGCTTGGTGTTCTATGCACTGGCCTCCAGTGTGCAGGCTGGAATTGCGCAAGATGTCGGCCTGAATGTCGCGCAAGAAGTCTTTGCGGATCGCAGCTACCAAAGCGATGGTTCGTTGACCCCCCGCAGGCAACCAGGGGCCATGATCGTGGATGTGGAAGTTTCGATTCGGCAAGTGCTGCGCATGATCACCGAAGGCAAGGTGAGCAGCATGCAGGGTGTCGACGTTGCGGTCCAGGCCGATACACTATGCATACATGGCGACCAGCCGGGCGCAGTTATGTTTGCGCGAGCAATCCGCCAAGCACTTCACGACAATAATATTTTGGTAAAGACAGTTCAGCAGTTAGACAGCAGGCCAGAATCCCAGCTTCAACACTGAAACGGCATGTCAGGCAGGAACGCCTGGCGGTCATGGCCTGCCTGTGTCGGCGGCGGGCTGCGCTGCGGTCCTTGCAATGATTTCGGTGCCGGAAATACCGGTGCGCCGCCTCGTAATAAGGAAGTGCACGACGATTCCCAGCGCCAGACCCCAGAACGCACTGCCAATGCCCAGGAAGCTCGTACCGGATGCAGTACACAGGAAGGTGACGAGAGCTGCTTCGCGGCCGGATTCGGCAGCAAGTGCTCCTGCAAGGCTATTGCCGATCGTGCCCAGCAGGGCCAGCCCCGCAATGGCGGCGACCAACTCCAAGGGGAAGGCGGCAAACAACCCTACCACCGTCGCGCCAAACACGCCGGTGATCAGATAGAACACACCCGCCCAGACGGACGCCAGATACCGTTTACCGGGATCCGGATCGGCATCCCTGCTCATGCATATTGCAGCCGTGATAGCCGCAAGATTGAAAGAGTAGCCGCCGAAAGGGCCGAGCAACAGACCTGTGATACCGGTCCAGCTGATCAAAGGCGATGCCGGTGTGTCGTAGCCGTTGGCCTGCAGTACGGCAAGGCCGGGAATGTTCTGCGAAGTCATCGTCACGATGAACAAGGGGATGCCCACTCCGATCACCGAGGATAGCGTGAACTCCGGCGTCATCAGCATTGGTCTTGCCGGTGACCATTCCAATAGCTCCAGATGCAACAGGCCTTGGAAACCCGCGCATGCGATGCCTGCCAGCAAGGCGAACGGCACGCTGTAACGCGGCAAGGCGATGCGACCAAGCCAGAAAGTCAGAAACATGATCGCGACGAGCAGGAGCTGGGACTGCATCGAGGTGAACAGATCCATGCCGAAGCGAACGAGTATCCCGCCCAGCATGGCGGCCGCGATATGCCTTGGTATGTAGTGCATGGCTTTCTGAAACCAGCCGGTAATGCCGCAAAGCGTGATCAACATGGAGGAGAACAGAAAGACGCCAATGGCCTCGTTCATGCCGAGGCCGGATAGGCCGGTGACGAGCAAGGCGGCACCGGGAGTCGACCATGCAGTTAACGTGGGGCTGCGGTATCGTAGCGACAAGGCAATGCTGCTGACGCCCATGCCGATTCCCAGCGCCCACATCCACGACGCGAGCTCGGCCGGTGTCGCACCCGCCGCGCTGGCCGCCTGGAAAATAATGGCAACTGAACTGCTGTAGCCCACCAGCACAACAATGAAACCGGACGTTATGTGCGAAATTTTGAAGTAATTACCCATAATGTTCTCATCGTTGCCTGTGCGTTATAACGGCTGGTGCAACTCATGCTAGCATCGTACGTTATAACGCACAATGCTTTTCGGGCGTGGTCGATTTACGGCCGTGCATCACGATGAGGTCACCATGCAAGATCCTGCCAGCTATCTGGCGCAGGCGTTGAAAGAACTGCGGACCCGGCGCGCCTGGAGTCTGGACCAGACCGCTCGCAAGACCGGCGTCAGCAAAGCAATGCTGGGTCAGATAGAACGCGCTGAATCGAGTCCCACGATCGCCACGCTCTGGAAAATTGCGAATGGATTCCAGACGCCTGTTTCAAGCTTCCTAACTCCGCCCGTTGAGATGAGCGTTAACAGAAGCATCGGTTCCGACACCGATCGATATGTGCGCGGCTTGACTGTCGAACCCGGGATCGTCGTGCGTTCTTTATTTTCCTACGACGCCCGCTTCGGATTCGAGATGCTGGAACTTGTACTACTGCCGGGTACCGTGCGACTGTCGGAGCCGCACGCGGCTGGGGTCACCGAGCACGTGGTGATCATCAGCGGTCCTATGGAATTGCTGGTCGACGGACGATGGAATGTCCTGCCCAAGGGCAGTGCCGTACGGTTTGCCGCGGACCGTCCGCATGGATACCGCAATCTCACCACGCATCCCGCCATTTTTCACAATCTCATTCACTATCCGGCTGACTATGAAGAGTCCGTCGGAGACCCTGGACCAATACCATGAAAACAGCCTTTCCCGATGCCGAGCGACGTCATGCCCTGCAGGAAGCCATACAACAAGGCCGAGCCTACACGCTGGCGCAGGAAGATATCGCTTTTCTTGCCAGTGAGGATTTACGCCCGGTACGCATGCAACTGGAACTCTTGAAGACCGAGCATGCCCTGCGGGAGCACGACGTGAATGCCACCATAGTGGTATTTGGCAGTGCCAGGATACTGTCTCCGGAGGACGCCAGGGCAGCGCTTGAACTGGTCGAGGAACAGTCGCGCATACGGTCGGACGATCCAGGACTGCGACGGGCTATTGCGATGGCAAGGCGGCGAGTTGAGCAATCGCACTGGTACGACGAAGCCTACAGCTTTGCACGCAAGGCATCCCAGTGCTTCGAGCACGAGGAGCCGTGCGATCTGGTCGTGATGACCGGTGGTGGGCCCGGCATCATGGAGGCGGCCAATCGTGGCGCTTTTGAAGCCGGTGAACGCTCGGTAGGCCTGAACATCACCTTGCCGCACGAACAATATCCCAATCCTTTCATCACTCCCCAGCTGGCATTCCGGTTCCATTATTTCGCATTGCGCAAGATGCATTTCCTGTTGCGTGCAAAGGCGCTCGTCGCTTTTCCGGGCGGCTTTGGGACGCTCGACGAACTCTTCGAAGTTCTGACACTGGTGCAAACCCGCAAGATGGGACGTATTCCTATCGTTCTGGTGAATAGCGCGTTCTGGCGGCGTCTGATCGATATTGACTTCCTGATTGAGGAAGGCATGATTGCGCCAGAGGATGCGCAATTATTCGTCATGGTGGACAGCGCGGAGGAGGCTATCGATGCGCTTCGTGAATTCTATGCAATGACACCACCGTAGATCCGGGCAGGCATCACGCTTGCTCGGGGATGTCCGGAATTCATCCGCCAATCCACCCAACAGGAGGCCGCCATGGCCACGAATGACCCGAAAAAACCACACGCAGCAGGCAATCCCGGGTCCGGCCGTGCCGAGCCGGCCCCGGGCCCGAACGACTCTTCCGACACCTTCACTGATATGCCGTCTGCTACTCCAGCTCAGGTTCGTGGGAACGAAAACCGCAAAGTCGATATATCGTCCGCCGACGACGTGGACGTTGACAAAGATACACCGGTCGACGATGAAGAAACGCCGCCTACCTCCCCTCCCAATGCTGTATCGGGCGGGGGATAAGGGTTTAGTGCAAGAAGCGCTTCATTCGGGAACCAGATTGATGGTGGTTTCCGCATGGGCCTCGATTTTTCCCTTGGAGTAGAGCAATGGGAAATATTGACCGGCGGCCCAGATCGGCGCCAAGTCCCGATAATGCTTGCTTGATGCATTGCCTGATTGCCCGGGCGTGTTGATTACCTGCGATGCATCCCAGTTTCCCACGTCCAGTATCATCCGGTAAGATGCACCAGACTGCAGCTGGAAGTTCTCGCCATAGCTGGCGGCGAGGGGAGTGTAGGCGGATCCCGGCAAAGGCCATGTACCCACGTTGAATTTTTCCTTTTCTGCTGCATTCAGAACAGGACTGAGCGGGTGGGTGAACACGGCCTTGTGCAGATTTCCCCATTGCCAGCCGGCCGGGTCTGGACCCAGCAGCCTCTTGGTCTGAATCATCGCCTCTTTGAGTGTCGTAGTCAGAACCTGGTCTCTTGCCGTCGTGGAAAGCCAACCCTGAGGACTCTCCAGTACCTGGATTACCCGCTCGGCATCGCCTTGACCGACCAGCGCGGCGGCGTCCGCGTCCAGGGCGGCCTTGACCAGTCCTTTTCGCAGGTGCTTGCTGAACCATACCTCAAACAAGGCGGCTTCTGCGCTTTCCACCGTTTCATTGCCATCCCATTCCTTCAGCAAGTTTAGTCCTTGTCGTGTATCGGCATCGTCGGGGATCGCTACGTTCTTGAGCAAAGCAACCAGACGCACGGCTGGTAGGGAAGTGGTGTCCAACTGCCATGCCTTGGAATCGTCAAGTGAGGATTTATCGTTCTTTGCAATAAGCGCCTGCAAGCGCTTGGCGCGAGAACTGTTGCTCCATTCGTAACCTATACCTTTCTGAAAGGCGGGATGTTCGGGAGGAATGTTATTTTCGTTGGCCGTGACTATATAACCGGCGTCGGGATTATGCTGTGACGGCAGTTCGTCCATAGTGCGGTAATCGGCCCACTCGTAGCGCCCGTCTCCCGGCACGGGAGTCAAACCGTCCCAATTTGGCCGATTGACCGTCAAGCCACCTGGCATCCATGCAATATTTCCGCTTTTGTCTGCATATACTTGATTTTCTCCGGGAGCACCCCAGCGATTCATCGCCGCACTGAACTGATCCCAATTCTGCGCCCGCATATAGTCCATGGAGCCGAAGTAAGGTGCCATGCCAAAATCCAGCCATGCCGCTCGCAAGGCCCACGCCTGATTCTTCGTATTATCTTTGTGCAGGACCGGTCCGTGGCGCGTGTACAAGATGTCCACCTTGCGGGGCGTGCTCTCGCCCTTGACCAAAATGTCTTCGGAAATCACCTCGAAAGGCTCCCAACGGCCTTTGTATTGATACTCGGACTTTGCATCAGGGTTCAGTTCATAGGCATAGACATCCTCCTGGTCCATATAGAAGCGTGTGAGGCCAAAACCGATGGTGCCATTGTGACCAATGGAAATACCGGGCAGGAAAGGTTCGCCCGCGCCGATGACACTGAGTCCGGGCGCTTCGAGGTGACTGATGTAACGCAGGCTGGGCGCACCGTGAGAACGATGTGGGTCATTAGCCAATACCGGTCGCCCCGTGCTGGTGCGCGAACCGGCAATGACCCAGTTGTTAGAACCCAGGCTGCGCGCCCCATCGCTATTGAAATCCACTACGTTATAGAGCGTTGCTATATCGGTGGACGCAGCTGCGACGGCATTGATCGAATCCTTCGTGAATTTAGGGGTGGCCGTCGCAAGATCGTAAGCCTTTTTCAACGCAGCGAACGGCACTTCGCAAGGGTCCAGGCCTGCGGCGACGACCGGATTGACCTCAGGCACCGTTTCGCGGCGCAACCAGTCGACACGAACTGGATCCCTCTTGATTTTGCAGAATACTTCAGCGCGGTCTATTTCATTTTTCGCATTCAGCGTCAGCCCATGGTGGCGAATGCGGACGATGTCTTCGGCCTTCCATTTTGATGGCTTGTAACCCAATAGCTTGAATTCTTCGGGAACCAGTGCGGCATCTTTTTCGGTTTGGTCGATATAAGCGTTCACACCAGCGACGAATGCTTCAGCAACCCGTTTGGCATCCGAGCCGTAGGCTAGCCATTCTCGATACATGTCGCCTCGGAAAAGCACGGCCCGAGCCATCCGATCGCCTTCGACATACGAGGGGCCAAAATCTTTCGCCATTTCGCCCAGGCCGCGCTTGCGCCAGGTATCTATCTGCCACAAGCGGTCGCGTGCCGCCATAAACCCCTGGACGTAGAACGCGTCATAAAAAGTATTGGCATAAATATGCGAAATGCCCCATTGATCTATTAATACACGCGCTGGCTTCTCGATGCCAGTCGTGGCATAGCGTTCCTCGGAATTCGAGTTGGCGGCCTGGACCAGACCTGTACCGGCCATGATCAAAGCTGCGCCAGTTGCGCGCGCCAGCGCGTGTAGACGATGTGTATTCATACATTCTCCTTTGTTGACGGTTTACGACCACTCTTTCCGGAAATCCACCGTAACGGTGTCACATAATTTCGTGACAGTGTTCGACCATGAGTAACGGCACGTTGGTTCGTCAGGAATGCAGCTTGCTGTCCCAAGGCGCATGCATTCAGCGTGATGGCGGCAACTCCCGGGAGGAAACAGCATGGAAGGTACGCAGCGTAGGCTAGGTCTCATCGTAACTGCCAGTGTCATTGGCATGCTCGGCCTGGCGCTGGTCTTAGGCGGAGGATGGCTTGTTGCGTTGGGGGGGTCATGGTATTACCTTTGCGCCGGCGTAGCCCTCGTTGCTACCAGCTTGCTGCTGAGCAGGCGCCGGCAGTCTGCCTTGTATTTGTATGCCTTGCTTGTTATTGGAACCTTGGCATGGAGTCTGTGGGAAGCAGGACTGGACTGGTGGCCACTGGCAGCCCGAGGCGATGTGATTTTCATCGCAGGCGTTTTTCTTTTGATGCCCTGGATTACACGCCCACTGTTGGCAACAGCCATATCCGAAGCGGGTGCCCCGACGTCGACAACGAAACGCCGTGGCGGCAGGCTTGCGTTAACTGCTGCGCTTGGCCTATTCCTGTTCGTGGCTATCGCGTCCTGGTTCGTCGAGCCGCAACGCGTAGAAGGAGAACTGCCGGGAATACGCGCGCAACTCGAGGCCGATGCCGCCGTGATACCGGCGGGCGAGTGGCATGCCTATGGGCGCGATGGACTCGGACAACGCTACTCACCGTTGACACAGATTACCTCCGATAATGTTGATCAGCTGGAAGTTGCCTGGCATTTCCAGACAGGCGATACGCGCGGACGTCCAGGAGACCCGGTCGAAACGACTTTCGAAGTGACACCCCTGAAGGTCGATAACAGCCTCTATCTCTGCACACCGCATCAATCGGTGATTGCGTTGGACGCAACCACCGGCGAACAGCTATGGCGCTACGAACCTCAAGTAGAGGGCGATCTGGCCTTGCAACACCTGACGTGCCGAGGCGTTTCCTATCACAAAAGAGCGGACAATCCAGCATCGGGTGAGTGTCTGGCGATGCTGTTCATGCCAACCGCCGATGGGCGGGTGATTGCGCTCGATCCCGAAGATGGTGAAGTGTGCCAATCCTTTGGACAAGGCAAAGGCTACATCGACCTTTGGGAGAACATGCCTCATAAAAAACCCGGGGGTTATTACTCCACGTCGCCGGTCGTGGTCACTGATCGCTTGCTGATTGTAGGAGGGACCGTACTGGATAACGTTTCCACCCGCGAAACTTCCGGTGTGATCCGCGCTTACGATGTCAATACCGGTGCCCTCGTGTGGAACTGGGACGCTGGCAATCCAGAGGTGACGACTCCACTGCCGCCGGGAGCGAATTACACGCCGAACTCACCGAACAGCTGGTCGATTTCCAGCGTGGACGAAAAGCTGGGCATGGTCTATGTCCCATTGGGAAATCAACCGCCCGACCAATGGGGCGCCGAGCGAAGTGAAGCCGTGGAGCGATACTCTTCGTCCGTTGTGGCCCTGGACCTGGCCACCGGACAAGCACGCTGGCATTTCCAGACAGTGCATCACGATTTGTGGGATTACGACGTTCCGGCGCAGCCCAGCCTCATTGACCTCACTATCAGCGGCAAGACAGTGCCTGCCCTGGTTCAGCCCACCAAGCAAGGGGAGCTCTTCGTTCTGGATCGCCGCAATGGCGAGCCCATATTGCCGGTTACAGAGCGGCCTGTGCCGCAGGGGACCATTGAAGGTGAACGCCTGGCGCCGACACAACCTGTCTCCGCATTGTCTTTCGACCCACCGGCGTTGACTGGGGCCGACATGTGGGGTGCGACGATGCTTGATCAGCTCGCCTGCCGTATCGCATTCCACAAATTGCGCTATGAGGGACGGTACACACCTCCATCCTTGGAAGGGACATTGGTGTATCCGGGAAACTTCGGCGTGTTCAATTGGGGCGGCATCGCCGTGGATCCGCAGCGTCAAGTTACTTTCACTACACCCACCTATCTGGCGTTCGTTTCCCAGCTGGTGCCTCGGGCCGACGACACTACGCTATATGTTCAGGGCGAGGCCCGTCCAGAAGACAGCTTGCCGGCGCTGAACGAAAACTTCGGGGCTCCATTCGCGGTCAAATTAAGTGCCTTCACCTCTGTCCTTGGTTTGCCATGCCAGGCGCCGCCATGGGGATACGTGGCGGGGGCGGACCTGACCACCGGTCAGGTTGTCTGGAAACATAAAAATGGCACGGTCATCGATAGTTCGCCCCTGCCTCTGCCGTTCAAAATGGGCGTGCCGAACCTCGGCGGTCCTATCATGACGGCCGGAGGGGTTGCGTTCCTGTCCGGCACGCTGGACTACTTTGTGCGGGCCTACGACGTAACGAACGGCGAGCAACTCTGGGAGAGCCGCCTTCCCGCGGGCGGGCAGGCGACGCCCATGACCTACACGGGTGCCGACGGACGTCAGTTCCTGCTTGTCGTGGCGGGCGGCCACGGTTCATTAGGCACCAGAGCGGGCGACGATGTGATCGCCTATGCACTTCCCAGCAGGAGGTAAATAATCATGGCAGCAACCAACGCTTATAGCGCCATTGAGCCAACTCGTTCAGAGATCGATGTCTTGACCGGGCCCACCATGCTGGAATTCGGCACGCCGTGGTGCGGCTACTGCCGGGCGGCGCAGCCTGCCATCGTGGCGGCGCTCGAAGCGCACGATAATGTCCGTCACATCAAGGTGGAAGACGGCAGCCGTCGGCCCTTGGGCCGTTCCTTCACCATCAAGCTCTGGCCGACGTTGGTGTTTCTGCGCGATGGAAAAGAAGTTCTACGACTTGTCCGGCCTACTGAAGAGCAGGCTATCGCCCGGGCCTTATCGCAAATCGATCCCGATCCGGCATAGTTCCGCACTACTGGTTTTTCTGGTTCAGAGCGTTGATCAAGCCGTCTACGCCATTCTCGCGAATTTGCTGCGCGAACTGATTGCGGTAATTTTGAATCAGCCAGATTCCCTCGACGTTGATATCGTAGATCTTCCAGCCTTCGGGTGTGCTTTCCATACGGTAGTCGACATTGACCTGCGGCCCGTTGCGCTGCGAGAAATAGCTTCGAACGACGACGTCCTTGGCCTTCGGGTCACCGCGGAAGGGCAGAAGGTTCAAGGCGGCGATCTTGTCGACATCCGTTAGCGCACCCGCATACGTCCGGATCAGCGTGCCCCGGAACGCTTCGACCAGCTGCTTGCGTTGCTGGCTACTTGCGGTCCGCCAGCCCTGTGCTGCCGCCAGTCGGGTGGTCTTTTCAAAATTGACGTAGGGCAGCAAATATTGATCGATCAACTCGTTGATCCGGCGAGTGTCTCCTCGCTTAGCGGCGGGATCCTGACGGACGGCGTCCAGGGCGTTATTGCCCACAGCCTCGATAAAGGCATTGGGCTCGGCCAGGGGATTCACCACGCGCTGAGCATGAACGTTGTTGAGCAAGGCCAGGATGAAAAGTGTGGCAATAAAGAAAATCACCGATGCATTGCGCTGCGATGTCCCGCCGCGGGACGTGTGTTCACGGGAAGCTGAGGATATATGCTGGTTCATGAGGCAAATTCTAATTGACGGAGACCTCTTCATTCTATTTCGCTGGAGTAGCCGCTGACCGGCTGTTTGGAAACCACTTGTGTCCCCATCGACACATTCGCATCTTGGACACCAGTGGCACGTCGATTGCTATCAGTCGAGAACGGGGTTTAAAAAAATGGACATCTTTATCCAACACTATAAAAAAAACATGGCAGGTCGGGACTATGCCGTGGGCGACATACATGGACATTTCGGCCGGCTGGAACACGCCATGGAAACGATTGGTTTTGATCCCGGCCAAGACCGGCTATTCAGCGTTGGAGATCTGGTAGACCGCGGTCCGCAGGCGGATCAGGCCCTCGACTGGCTCGCTTTGCCCTGGTTTCATGCGGTCAGAGGCAATCATGAAGATTATGCAATAAGGCATAGCCTGATTGGCGGTGTCGACATAGAGAACTACAGGAGCAACGGAGGGGGATGGTTCCTTGACATGCCGCGCACACGCCAGAAGCAGTTCGGCCTCGTCTTCAATGACTTGCCTTATGCCATGGAGATTGAAACCGATAACGGTCTGGTGGGCATCATCCACGCGGTTTGCCCTGTGCCTGATTGGGCACAGCTTGCGGACGCATTGGGATCGGAGTCCGCGAGGATGCAGGCGATATGGTCGCGTGAACGTATACAAAGTCTTGATGAAACGAAAGTCAAGAACATCCACGCCGTCGTGGTCGGGCATACACCGCTGCAAGAGGTCGTCGCATTGGGAAATACCGTACACATCGATACAGGAGGCTGGCTGGAAAAGGGGCACTTCACCCTGCTCGATCTGGGAAATTTTTGATTCATGCAGGCGTGGTCATGAACCACGTCGTTTTTTCGTTTTCGTCACTGAAAAAGAGGGTAATACATGAGCATCTTGAGAACCAAATCTATTTCTACGGCGCTTGCCATAGGCGTTACGGCCTTCGCGTTGACGCCGGTTTCCGCTCAATATACGGGGCCTTCTGAAAAAGTCATGGCCGTGACGGTCGCCGATGTCATGGAAAAATCCAAGGACGACGATAAAGTGGCGCTCAAGGGCATGTTGATCCGGAAAACGTCCGATGAGCACTATGTTTTCTCCGATGCGACCGGTGAAATTTCAGTCGAGATCGACGACAAGGTCTTCCCGAAAGTGCCGGTAGACGACAAGACCACTGTCCAGATCAGGGGCGAAGTGGACAAGGGTCTAGTCGGCAAGACGGAGATCGACGTCGAGGCGATCGAGATCCTTAAATAGACTATTTCACCGAGGCACACTATTTGCTATGAGAGTTTAAACGGCGAATTGCCGTTGCATACCTCTCCTGAACTTTCACAAATTCCTTACTGCAATCACAAAGGTGCTTAATATGAGAACACTTCAAAAAACTCTTCTTGTGGCAGCGTTGCTGGCCATTCCGTTTGCGGGCGCTCAAGCCCAAACCCAGGGCACCAATAAAGTCGGTGAAATGCCCGAGAGCTCCAAACCTGATGCCAGTCCACCGCCGACCAAGAGTCCGAACACGGGCACACCTGCCACATCATCCACAGCGACAGGGGAAGCGCCTCATAGCAGCTTACCGGGAACCGACAAACCTGCCACGGAAAATACCGCTAATCCGAAATTGAGCGGATCGGATGTCCCATCCACCAGCGCGCCGCCGCCTGCGACGACGGGAACGCCGCAACAGACAGCCCCGTCGGGTGAATCACCTCCACGTGCAGCACCCATGCGTTCCGGCGCGGGTGCCACCAGCAATGAAGGAAGCAGCACCATATCGGGAAGCGAGAAGCGTCAATAGCAGCAGTAACGGCACGCGTCCGATCACGCAAAGTAGGGCGTGACGGGCGCGGTGCCTGGCGTGGGCCTTTGCGCTACCACTTAAAAATATTCGAAAGGTAAATACAATGAATAAATCACAGATTCCTGTTGCCCAGAAAGAAGTTTTAAGCTTGCTGCTGGACGATCATCGGAAGGTCAAAAAACTGTTCAAAGAATTCGAGGATGTCACCGACGCGGCAAAGAAGCAAAGCATTGTTGCCGAGGCCTGTATGGACTTGACTGCGCACACGCAGATCGAAGAGCAGCAGTTTTATATGTTTTTGCGCGACCAGGATCCTGAAGCTTTCGGCGACCTGCTGGATGAAGCACTGGTCGAACATGCCAGTGCCAAGGATTTAATTCGACAGTTGCAGGAAATGAAGCCGGGCGACGACTTGTACGACGCGAAATTCATTGTATTGGGTGAATATGTCAATCACCACGTCGCCGAGGAAGAGGATGAGCTTTTTCCGAAAATCATTTCGAAAAAAATTGATTTGCGCGAGCTTCTTCCAGCAATGGTACAGATGAAGGAAGATTTGCTGGCCGAAAACACCAATGCTTAGCGGATCGTCGCTTTCGCAGATCCCCAGCGGCACCTGAACCAGCGCAGTAGCCTTCAATGGCTACCGCGCTTGACGTCGACACTGTCGCTTTCAGTTGATGTGGGTGGATCCATGTCAATCGTCAGGCTCAAAGGATCCGATCACACTTTCTTGACGAACTCCGATTTCAGGCTCATGGCCCCGAAGCCGTCGATTTTGCAATCGATATCATGATCACTATCGACCAGCCGGATATTCTTCACCTTGGTACCCATCTTGACTGCGCCCGCCGAGCCCTTGAGCTTCAGGTCTTTGATAACCGTGACGGTATCTCCATCCTGCAGCACATTTCCCGCCGAATCGCGATAAACCCGGCTCGTTTCGATGGGTGCCACCGCCAGTCCAGACCATTCGTGGGCGCATTCGGGGCAGATGTAGAGGTCCCCATCTTCATAGGTGAACTCGGAACTGCATTTCGGACAAGAGGGCAATGTGCTCATGAATAATTCCTGGTGCGTGGCATATGCCATAAAAGCAGAAAAGTATAGCGTGGTGGCCATGCCTGCGGATTGCATTCGCAGGCATGGCCACGCCAGCCGCCTGATCCGTCCTAGCGAGGAAGCTGTGCGGATGTCGCGGTGATACTTTCTTCGAAGTCCATGGTGTCCATGTCCGTGTCGGTGGCCACCGGTTTGCCGAAGATCTTCAACCAGGCAAAACCAATGATGCCGGCGGCCAGAGACGCCACAAGGATCGCCATTTTGGATGCATTGATGACGTCGGCCTCTCCTGTGAAGGCGAGGTTGGTGATGAATATGGACATCGTAAAACCTATGCCTCCCAGTAGGCCGGCGCCAAATACATGGCGCCAACGCAGATCGAGGGGCAGCTTGCAGATTCCGAGGGCAACGGCAAGCAGGCACAACAGAGTTATGCCCACTGGTTTGCCTAGAACCAGCCCGGCCATGATGCCAAGGCTGTTTGTCGAGGCAAGTTCCTGGGTCCAGCCGGAACTGATGATGATCCCGGTATTTGCCAGAGCGAAGACAGGCAGAATGATGAAGGCCACAGGCTTGTGCAGAAAATGTTCCAGCTTGTGCGATGGGGAATCTTCATCATCCTGTTTGGCAGAGAAAGGAATGGCGAAGGCCAGGAGCACGCCGGCGATCGTTGCGTGAACGCCGGATTTCAGCATGAATACCCACATTACTGCGCCGCCCAGCAGGTAGAGCCAAACAGACATGACGCGCAGATAGCGGTTCATGCAGGCCAGTAGGGCGAACACGACCACCGCAGCCAACAAGTAGATGAAGGACATCTCTGCGGTATAGAAAACAGCAATGACAATAATGGCGCCCAGATCGTCCATGACGGCCAGGGCAGCGAGAAATACTTTCAGCGACGCAGGAACCCGGCTTCCAAGGAGAGCAAGAACACCTAATGCGAAAGCGATGTCCGTCGCCATGGGAATACCGATACCGGCCTGTGTTTGTGTTCCAGCATTCATGCTGAAATGTATCAATGCCGGTACGCAAATCCCGCCGACGGCGGCAACGATGGGCAAAAGCGCATTCTTGAGTTCCGATAGTTCTCCGTTGTAGAGTTCACGTTTGAGCTCAAGGCCGATCAGCAGGAAAAAGATGGCCATCAACGCATCATTTACCCAGTGTTCTATGCTCAGTCCGCCCACATACACGCGCCATATCTGAAGATAGCCTTCTCCCAGCGAGGAATTCGCCAGAAGCAACGAAATAACGGTACAGACGATCAACAGAATCCCGCCTGATTTTTCAGAATCGAAGAACTGTTTGAATGTTTGCGATAGTCTTCTTTCTATAATGGCCATGTGGTCTCTTGTTAGAAAAAAACGATAGTATTTGCCGACGATGGGCCGCTGCGTAGGGCACAGCTGGGCCTAAGCCGGCGGCTCAATGGATTTGTTCTGGAACGGGGCTAGGCCAGACACGCCGAGAAGGGTGAAAACTGACAGTGGAATAATAAAGGGGTGCGGGCATGGGGTCGTGGTTAAGGCGCGTGGCGGCCCGACCATCGCATACCCTGCCACACAGAAAGTGTGAGCACCCGCAGAAAGTATAAACGATTGTTTTTAAGCAAACGTTCATGCCCGGGGAGTCAGAAATGGCGACCATGAAAATGCTAATCAATATCGACGTTCCGCAGCTTGGTCCAGCTATTGCTTTTTACTGCGGGGCATTACCGCTGAGCCTGCGTCGAATCATCGATGACGATGTGGCGGAACTGAGCGGCGCATCGTCGGACATATGTCTTCTGCAAACGGCGGCGGGTTCAAGTCCAGCAAAAGGAATTGATGATGTGCGTCATTACAGACGCCATTGGACGCCGGTTCACATTGACTTCGTCGTGGACAATATTGAGCACGCGGCTAAGCGCGCCATCGAGGCCGGCGCTTTGCAGGAAGGCGAGTGCATCGAGTGGAGAGGGTCACGCTGGATCAGTTTCTCGGATCCATGGGGCCATGGCTTTTGTTTGATTGAGTTTACGGGTGACGGCTACAGCGGCACCGACTGACTGAACAAGCTTCTTTAGTCCTTCTCCACAGATTCGTGGTAAAAATACTGTATATTTACACAGTATTTTTATGAGGCGCTCATGTCCCATCTCCAAATTGCTTCGCCAGAGCGCATTCATCCGTCCCTCTGGCGAGCCTCCCAGCTTTCACGCTCGCAGGGCCGTTGCACGGACACAGGATACAACCAGCTTTCGGCTGAATTGCCCGGCGGCGGATGGCCGTTGGGAAACTTGATCGAAGTGTTGGTGCAGCAGCCTGGCATTGGCGAAATGCAGCTGTTGCGTCCTGCCCTGAACCGTTTGAACGGACGATCCGTCATGCTCGTCCAACCTCCACATCTGCCACAAATCGCGGCGTGGGCAAGTTGGGGTTGTGCGCCTTCCTCGCTTCTATGGGTCCACGCCCAGCGCGCGGCCGACGCATTGTGGGCGGCTGAGCAAGTTTTACGTAGCGGCACGTTCGGTGCGCTCCTGCTTTGGCAAGACCGTATGCGCAATCAGGCGTTGCGCCGGTTGCAACTGGCTGCCCAAGAGGGCGATACGCTTTTTATCGTGATGCGCCCGCTGGCTGCGGCGGAACAGTCTTCACCCTCGCCACTGCGCCTCGTCTTGCAGTCCACCCTTCAAGGCCTGGATATTTCCATCCTGAAGCGGCGAGGAACCACACACACAAGGCCCATCAGCCTGCATCTCTATCCCGACACCCGATTTCCCGAGTTTGACCATGCGATTATGGATAGGCGTGCACTTGTCGCACGCGAGCCTGGACACACACTGCTTGAACTGGCGCACTGAGCCTGCTGTTGTGCTCGAGCGCGACCATGTCAAGGCCGTTACGCCGTCTGCCGCCAGGGCGGGGGTGCGCCCCGGCATGCGTCGCGGCGGTGTCAGCGCACTATGCCCCACAGCTACGCTGGTTCAATACAATCCACACGTTGAAAAACGTGCATTGGATGAAGTTTCTTTGGCTTTGCTTCAGTACACCCCCGAACTCGCGCTATCGCAAGACAATACGCTTTTGCTCGATGTTTCGGCCAGCCTTAGCCTGTTCGGAGGTGTGCGGCAGCTCTTTCGACGTGTAGGCCGCAGCCTGGAAGGGCTTGGTTTTTCAGCATGCATTTCCATCGCGCCCACGGCTGGCGCAGCCTGGCTGCTTGCTGCCCGCGCTCCCCGATTACGGCGGGTGCTGCGGTTGCCCACGCTGAGCAAACGGCTGGATGAACTGCCTTGCACCTCTCTGCCCGCAGTCATGCCTTATCGCGACTGGCTCGATGGTATCGGCTGTACCACCTTGGGTACCCTGCGCGCCTTGCCGCGCGCCGGCCTGCAACGTCGTACCAACAAGGCTGTGCTCCAGGCGCTGGACGCCGCCTACGGCCAGGCTCCCGAACTCTTTGAATGGATTGTGGCGCCGCCGGAATTTACCGGCCGCATCGATTTGATGGAGCGCATCGAGCACGCTGAAACCATCATGCATGTTGCCCGTCGTCTCATCGAACAGCTCTGCGGGTGGTTGACGGCCCGTCGACGCGCCGTTACACGCGTCGTCTTCGAGTTGGGGCACGAACGGGGGCGCCACGCCCGCGCGCCCACGGAAATAGAGTTGGTACTGGGCGCACCTGCCTGGGAATCAGATCATTTGCTGAGGCTTCTTGTCGAACGCCTGCACAATCTGGAATTGCCCGCGCCTGTGATCAGGGTAGATCTGCATGCGACCGATACAGAAACCATGGCTCCGGCGCCTAAAGACTTATTCCCTGATCCCGGCGGCAGTCCCGCTGACCGTCAACGTCTTATCGAAGTGCTCGTGGCGCGTTTGGGGCGCGACAATATCTTGCAGCCCAGTCCTGTTGCCGACCATCGCCCCGAAATCGCCAATCGCTGGGTGCCGGTTGATCAAAAGGCTGTTTCGGCTGGCTGCGTAGACGGCGCGGAGCGGCCCTTCTGGCTGCTTGCCGATCCTGTGTCTTTGCCGGTGAAAAAGCATCGGCCATTCTATGGTTCGCCGCTGTATATCATCCGGGGACCCGAGCGTATCGAAGATGGCTGGTGGGCGGGCCTTGCAGTACGCGACTATTACATTGCGCAGGCTGAAAACGGTGCACGCTATTGGCTGTATCAAGAACGCGGTAGTGAATCGGGCTGGTTCCTGCACGGTTTGTTTGCCTGATAGCCATGTATACATCATCCATTTTGCCACCCTATGGCGAACTTCATTGCCTGACGAATTACACATTCCTGCGTGGCGCCTCGCACCCTGAGGAGTTGGTGGAACGTGCCGCTGAACTGGGTTATAGCGCAATCGCCATTACCGATGAATGCTCGGTCGCGGGTGTTGTGCGGGCCCATGTCGAAGCCAAGAAACAAAAATTACCGCTCTTGATCGGATCCAGTTTTATGCTGCGCAATGCGGCAGGCGATGTCGTCGTATCGCTGGTTGTGCTGGCTCAAACACGCCGCGGTTATGGCAACTTGTGTGAATTCATAACCCTGGGCCGGCGTCGGGCTCCAAAAGGAGAGTACCTGCTATCGCCCTCGGATATCGAAAGTCCGGTCGATCCGCGTCTTCTTCATTTGAAGGGCCTGCCCGAATGCGTGGTGCTGCTGGTGCCCGAATACGGCGTGCCTTTTGAACGGCTGGTCGCCCAGGCTGAATGGGCAGCCGCCATCTTTGCGGGCCGCTGCTGGATGTCGTTGACGCTCTTGCATCGTGCCCAGGACGAGCGCCATAAGGCCGCCGTGCTGGCGGCCGCCCGTCACGTGGGCATACGCGTTGTTGCGACGGGCCAGGTCGAGATGCATCTGAGATCACGCAAGCCTCTGCACGATACGCTCACGGCCGTACGCCTGGGTATGTCGGTACAGGAATGCGGCTTCCAGCGTGCACCCAATGCTGAACACCATCTCAGGGCGCGATTGCGCCTGGCCAACCTTTATCCGCGCGAAGCGCTGGAAGAAACGCTGGAGGTGGCCACACAATGTCCCTTCAATCTTGATGAGCTGAAATATGAGTACCCGGATGAAATATGTCCGGAAGGCCTGACGCCAGAAGCCTACTTGCGTCAAGAGACCTACACCGGTGCACATCGGCGTTTTCCCAAAGGCATACCACGCAGCGTCCAGGAACAGATAGAGCATGAACTGGCGCTCATCGGCGAACTCAAGTATGAACCCTATTTTTTGACGGTCTACGATATTGTGAAGTTTGCCCGTGGCCGTCAAATACTCTGCCAAGGACGCGGCTCCGCGGCCAATAGCGCGGTGTGCTATTGCCTGGGTATCACCGAAGTGGATCCGGCACGTGGCAACAATCTGTTCGAACGCTTCATCAGCAAGGAACGTAACGAGCCGCCCGATATCGACGTCGACTTCGAGCATCAGCGGCGCGAAGAGGTTATCCAGTACATCTACGAGAAATACGGCCGGGACCGCGCCGCGCTCACGGCCGTTGTCATTACCTACCGGGTGAAAAGCACAATCCGCGATACGGGCAAGGCGCTGGGTATCGATCCCATGATCGTCGACGCGGTGGCCAAGTCCTACCATTACTGGGACGGGCGAAACAATCTGGCGGCCCGCATGGCCGAATGCGGTCTTGATCCGGAGTCGGCTGCCGCCCGGCAATGGATCATCCTGGCCGAGCGCCTCATGGGATTTCCCCGGCACTTGTCGCAGCATCCCGGCGGTTTTGTCATATCGCGCGGACCTTTATGCCGCCTGGTTCCCATAGAAAATGCCGCCATGGCCGATCGCAGTGTCGTCCAATGGGATAAAGACGATATCGACGCCGTAGGCCTCCTGAAAATCGACATCCTCGCGCTGGGAATGCTCAGCGTGATCCGACGGGCCCTCGAAGGCGTTTCGCAGCGACGCGACGAGCCCTTTGAATTGCAGGACATTCCGGCCGAAGACAGCGACACCTATGACATGATTTGCGAAGCCGACACCATTGGTACATTTCAGATTGAGTCGCGTGCGCAAATGACCATGCTGCCGCGCATGCGTCCGCGTCAGTTCTATGACCTGGTCATCGAAGTGGCTATCGTCCGACCCGGTCCGATCCAAGGCGGCATGGTCCATCCTTATTTGCGGCGCCGGCAAGGTCTTGAAGATGTGGAATACCCCAGTGGCGAAGTGCGCAAAGCGCTGGAACGTACCCTAGGCATACCCATTTTCCAGGAACAGGTCATGCAAGTGGCCATGCTGGCGGCTGGCTTTACGGCCGGCGAAGCCGATGAATTGCGCCGCTCGATGGCGGCTTGGCGGCGCAAGGGCGGCCTGGGTAAGTTCTACGACAAGATCATCAACGGCATGGTCAGCCGCGGTTATGAGCAAGAGTTTGCGGAACAGATCTTCAAGCAGATACAGGGATTCGGGGAGTATGGTTTTCCAGAAAGCCATGCCGCCAGTTTTGCTTTGCTGGCTTATGCAAGCTGCTGGCTTAAACGCCACGAGCCCGAAGCCTTCCTGATGGCGCTTCTGAATAGTCAGCCTATGGGCTTTTATTCTCCCTCTGTGCTGGTGCAGGACGCCAGGCGCCACGGCGTCACGATACTGCCGGTCGACGCAACAATCAGCAACTGGGAAGCGCAGCTTGAATCAACAGCAGGCATGCGCCCAGCCGTACGCCTGGGCCTGAATCAGCTGAAGGGCATGCACAGGGAAAGTGCCTGGCGTATTGAAGAAGCGCGTGCCGTGCAACCGTTCGACTCAGTCGCCGACATGGCCAAGCGCGCCGATTTGAACCGACACGATTTGAACAGTCTGGCTGCCGGCAATGCGTTGCAGTTGATGGCCGGCCATCGGCGCGCAGCGCTATGGGAATCCGTCGTCAGCACACCCGAGCGCGGCCTGCTGAAAGAAGCCCAGATCCATGAGCAGGGCACGCCGCAGTTGCCATTACTCAGCGAAGGCCAGGCGCTGACAGCAGACTATCGCAGCTTGGGCCTGACACTGGGGCGGCACCCATTAGCGCTTCTGCGCGACAAACTGACAGCCATGCGTTTTTCTTCATCGGCGCAGTTGCGCGGGCAACCCGATCGCCGGCTGGTGCGCGCCTGCGGTATCGTCACCGTACGCCAGCGGCCTGGAACATCCAAAGGCGTGGTCTTTGTGACGCTCGAAGATGAATCGGGTCATGTCAATTTGGTGGTCCGACCGCAAATCATCGAGCGCCAACGAAAGGAACTGCTGACATCCAGGCTTCTGGGTGCCTATGGAACCTGGCAGTCGCAAAGTGGCGTGCAGCATCTTATTGTGGGCCACTTGGTTGATTTAACGCCATTATTGGGTGAACTGGAAACCTCAAGCCGTGATTTTCATTAGACGGCCAAGGCACGAAATGATGATTGCGGTGCGTCGAAGCGCCAAAAGCTTATTGGTACGCCGACTTCGTCCATCGACCCCATGCAGCTACCCAAGGGTACCCAAATCATTCATCCGGATATGGCTGTGACCCAGGACTACCGCCCTGATCGGCGCGGCAGGGTTTCATCGGCACTCAAAAGCTGCGGCGCCGGCTCGACGACTCCCTTTTGTTGCAGCCAACGCTCGATAAGCCAGCATAGCCCGGCCCATGCTGCACCCAAGGTCCATCCTGCCACGACGTCGGTCGGCCAATGTACGCCCAGGTACACACGGCTTGCGCCTACCAGTATCGTCAGGAATAATGCCGAAGCCAGGAAAAAAACCTTGAGCCGCCATGGTGAAATGGCTCGACTCAGTAGCGCAGCGAGGGTCAGATAGGTGACCGCCGACATCATGGCGTGACCGCTGGGGAAACTGGCGGTATAGACGATAGCCTCGTGCGGGACCAGATCAGGTCTGGATCTGTCATAAGCGATTTTAAGCGAGTGGCTGACCAACCAGCCGCCGCTGATGGCGGCTATTGCAAACAAAGCCGTACGCCCGCGATTGAGCAATAGCAAATAGACGCAAGTGGCCACTGTGATGAGCACCAGCACGCCAAAGCTGCCCAGGGCGGTAAAGTCGCGAAACATTTCTTCTATCCAGCCCGGTCCGAGGGGATCTGAATAATCAGCGGGATTGCGCAACGCAATCAGGATCATTTTGTCGATCTCCATGGTTTCTTGCTCGTTCACCTCGTCGGCAAGTTCAAGGAAAGCCCATAGGGCGGCAAAGACCGAAGCGGCAGCGATGAGCATTATCAATTCGCGACGTCGAAGCCATTCGAAGCCCTGTTTGATCATTTTCACGGGGTCTTTACGTAGCAATGAATTCTCCTTGTCGATCGAGACGGTTGAGTCCAAGAGTGACTTCTTCTTCACGCCTGGCGGGAGCAATGCTTCAGCGTAGTTTTTCTGATCTTAACTGAGGCCGAACTCCCTGGAGCTTACAATTGAGCGTGTAACAGTCGTAAAGGTATGGCCGTCAAACGCCGTTAACCCTTACGTCATGCAGATTTATACCAACACTTCTTCCTTGCTCGCCCAGCAACACTTACGTTCGTCCACCGGGGCCTTATCGACCAGCATAGAGCGCCTCTCTTCGGGCCTACGCATCAACTCGGCCAAGGATGACGCGGCTGGACTGGCTATTGCCAATCGCATGACCAGCCAGATCCGTGGCTACGGCCAGGCTCAACGAAACTCGATGGATGCCCTGAGTCTGGCACAGACGGCTGAAGCAGGCGTGTCAGGCATGAACGATGCCCTTCAACGGGTCCGCGAATTGGTTGTCCAGGCCGGAAACGGTACGATGGTCGAAGAAAACCTGCAAACCATCCAGAGCGAGATCGATAGCAACCTGGCTCACATCGAAGCTATTTCCCGAGATTCGATTTTCAACGGCATCGGCCTGTTGAACGAATCCAGGACACTTTCGATGCAAGTGGGGCCAAATGGAACACAAGCCGATACCTTTCCGTTTTCACTCAAGGCCCTGAACCTGGAAACGCTGGGACTTGATAATGGCCTTTTTCCTTTTCGAGTCGTAGAGGACGGTAATCCGTTGCCTTTGGGGCCGCCATTACAGAGCATTGTGGCCGGGACAGCCGATAATGCCGGCGCCTATAAGCTTCAGATCAATGGCGTCACGCACTGGAACACTGTACTCAACCTGGATGAAGCGGCCGCCTATTATGGGACCACGCCGCAAGAGGTCACCATTCATCGCGTCATTGATCCAATCAGCGGTGACGAAGTGCAAGGATACGTCATTGCCAAGTTTGGCGAGCATTACATGATCGAGGAAGACAGCTCTCTTCAATTGGACTTCGCGGCCGGCACTGCGACGCTGGTCATTACGTCCCACCAACGCAGCACTTATATTGATCCCGATAATGGCGTGGTGTCAGCAACGATTGTGACCGATCCGACCATCATCGCCAAGAGCGGCATGACCGCCGACGGCAAGGTGGTGCTTTATTACGAGTTCCAGGATAAGACGTTTGCGCGCGATGGAACGCCATTCAAGCTCAGCGGCCCAGGCGCCAATGCCATCCAAATCCTTCGGCGGACGCCGGTCACGGATGAACCGCTGAAGAAGATCGACGCGGCACTTTCCAAACTGAATGATTACCGTGGTTATCTTGCTGCGGTGCAAAATCGGCTGTCGGCCATCATGGCCGGAAGCGGGAACGCCGTGGTGGCGCTATCGCAGGCAAGATCGCGCATCGAAGATGCAGACTACGCAAGCGAAATTGCCGCTATGACGCGCAGCCAGATCCTTCAGCAGGCGGCGACTGCCTTGCTTGCGCAGGCGAACCAGTTTCCCCGGCAGGTGCTTTCACTATTGTCGTAGCGATTGTCGATCAGAATGATCCGCTGTCTTCGCTGTCTTCGCTGTCTTCGCTGTCTTCGCTGTATGGCGAAAATCGTCCGGTGATTGGATCCCGTATGAAAAGCAGACCGGTGCCGACGCCGAAGTAAGCGCCGTGCAAGGTGAGCGTTCCATTTTCGACCGCGTCGCGCACGGCAGTAAATGTCATCAAGTTTTCGAGGCTGTACTCGACGACGCCCCATTCAAGTTTTCTGATCCATTCTTGCCGGTCCTCGGTGGCTGGACCGACGCGCTCGGCCACGGGTGCAATCTGCGACATCCATTTTCCGATGAAATCGCGTTGAGTCAACGGCGCGGCATTATTGGCATATGCCGCGACGCCACCGCAGCTTGCATGGCCCAGCACCACGATATGTTTGACTTTCAGCGCGTTCACGCCGAATTCAATGGCGGCACTGGTACCGTGAAACGACGTTTCCGTGTCAGGTTCGCACGGCGGGACAATATTGGCAATATTGCGTATTACAAAAATTTCACCGGGGTCTGCATCGAAGATTGTCTCGGGGGCGACACGGGAGTCGCCACAGCCTATGACCATGATCTCGGGGTGCTGTCCCAATTTGGCCAGCTCTTCGTAACGCTCGCGTTCGCGAGAGAGCCGTCCGTTCAAGAACGATTGGTAACCGCTGGTCAGCCTTGTTGGAAACACGTTTACTCCTTTTTGTATGAGAATTCGAAATTTTACCGCGCGCGGAACTGACGCCTATCCGTCGATGAGGACCCGCTACTCGCCCAATCAAGTGTAGACGTCAGCGGATGAGGTATTGTCTTGCGCTCCAGAATTTTGAATTCATCCGATGTGTCTTCATAGTCCCAGCGTTCGATCTCGCAGTAGCGAGGCATGTCTTCGAAAGCATGACGGATAAGATTCACTGAGTTGTTTGAATCATGGCGAATACGGGATGACACTGCCGTTCCGGCTTGCACAGCCCAGACCGGTCGCCGCAGATCGGCAAAGTGGTCATGCAATCCACGAATGAAAGGTCGGTGGATGTGGCCGCCCAGTATCAAATCAACTCCGGCGTCTGTCCAGCTGCGAATCGCCTGTTCATGGCCACGCAGCAAATGCTCTTGATCGACGGCGTGCGTGACATGGACGGGTTGATGTGTGACAACAATGCGCAATTGCTTCTGCCCGGCCTGCCGCAAGCGCTGCGCAACACGTTCAATCTGTGAGGCCGAGACCTCCCCTTCAATATGTCGGTAACGACGTGTTGTTCGCACGCCAATAACAAGCAGCTCGGGTGTTTCATGGATAGGCTCAAGCTCGGAACCAAAGACTCTCTTGTAGCGCCAGTAGGGATGCAGGAGTCGGGTGGCGACGTCAAATAGCGGGATATCGTGATTTCCGGCTATGACAAGTCGGGCGGGAACTGCAAGGCGATCCATGAAGGCGCCGGCCGCGGCGAACTCCATCTTGCGTGCGCGTTGCGTGATGTCGCCCGATAAAATGACGATATCAGGCGCCTGAACATGGGTGAGGCGTTCCAGCGCTTTGACGACCAGCGGCCGTTCGGTGCCAAAATGAAGATCAGATATATGCAACACCACCCTCATGCCGCTACGCCTTGCATTCGGTGTGAACCATCGGACTCCACTTCTTGGGCACGCTTGACCAGCATCAACGGCTCCGGTGCCACGCGAAACTCGAGCGGCGACTGTAGCCATATGATTTCACCATCTACGGCGACCTTGATGCGACGCCTGCGCGAATGTTCGACGGTAACCGGACGTTCGGCACGGCGTGCGACGGACTTGCTGCGAAACAAGCCACGTGGGACAACGGTCAGGGTATGGAAACTGAAGCCAGTAACATGTTCGGCGTTGCCAAGCTTTCCCAAGGCGCCGCGCGCGGCGAGCCAAAGCAAGGGCATTGTCCCGACGGGGTTTACTGCGATCGCGGCGAGCTGACCGTGTTTCAGCGACTCTGCCTGTTCGATGCCGACCTGCTCGAGTTGGAGGCGATTATTGCCAATGAACAGCGTGGTCGTTCGAAGGTATATCCGTTTACCATCCTGATCCAGGGTCATGTCCAGGTATCGATGGTCGCCCAGTGCCGTGACCAGGGCCGACCATACGGCAACAAGTCGACTTCGACCATAGCGCTGCTTGAATACTTCCCGGTCTTCTAGCAGTTCAGGATACAAGCCTACGCTGGCGTTGACGAGAAAGATTCGGTCATTCACCAGCCCGACCTGCACGGCTACGGGTTGTCCGTGCAATAGGTCCGAGAGCGCCGATTCTATGTCTTCAGGAATGCCATGCGTGCGTCCAAAATAGTTGAACGTGCCTTGTGGAACAGCACCGAACAAACAGCGACTGGCAAGTGCGGCCGTTGCCACGGCGTTGATCGTACCGTCTCCGCCTACCGCGACGGCTACCCCGCTGTTTTCCTTGGCGGCATCAACGGCCTGACGTACGATGGCCTTCAGGCCATTTGTGTTCTCGACAACGAATATACGGTAGTCGCGCCCCGCGGAACGCATGGCGGAGTCAATGGCTTGTTCGGTCGCGCTGGACGCCTGACGCCCCGAAGCACTATTGACGATGAAATAGAGAGGGGCGTCGGATATGGACAAATGATCAAGCACGGATGGCCTCGGAATAGTGAAGCGATGGGACAATACAGCTTGATAGTACCGGTGGGATTTGATTTTAGCCGTTTAAGTCCTTCAGCAAACGGCTGTGCTTGCGCACCTCGGCCAATACATCACCAAACGTTTCCAGTCCCCGTGCCTTCAAGGCGGGGATCAGCTTCAGGAAGACATCGGCAGTCGCGCTGGCATCGCCAATGGCTGTATGCCGGGCTTCTTCGGTAATCGTAATACCAAGGCGATGACTGAGTGAGTCCAGGCTGTGGCTGTCGCTTTGGCCGAATACAAGCGCCGATAGCAAGACAGTATCGAGTACCGGATTATCGAACTGGCAGCCCATGGATTGTTCGTACCGGCGCAGGAAAGCCATATCGAATGGCGCATTGTGAGCGACCAGCACGGCTCCCTTGATAAATTGATGGAACTTGCGTCCGACCTCTTCAATCGTAGGTGCCGAGGCAACCATGTAATCCGTAATGCCATGCACATTGGTCGACGATGTCGGGATGGCCCGGCGCGGGTTGACCAGTGTGTTGAATACCTCTTTGTGAACCCTGCGGCCATTAACGATTCGCACCGCGGCGATTTGAACGATTTCATCTCCCTGGTCGGGCCTGAGCCCGGTGGTTTCCGTGTCGAATACAACGTAGGTCAGATCTTCGATATGGCTTGAAGATAGCTCAGTTTTGGGCGTCTTGAGCAATAATTCAAAGTCATACACCAGTCCTTGCGAAATCGCTGGCGCGCGGGGCTGTGCCAGGCGGGCCTCTGAAATCGTCACGCTCAAGCTGGCACGGTCAGGCGGTTGCACACCGCTTTCGAGCGAGGCGGCATGGCCGTCAAGCACCGCCTGGATGGGAATCGTGGCCGGGTAGGTAGCCAGATCGGAAGACAAAAGTTGCTCGACTTCATGCTGCGGCAAGGGCAGGCCTTTCCAGTTAAGACTGATCGAGGCACCTGATCCTTCAGGTTTGATGTCCAGCGACAGGTCTGATCCGCGAGATGCCACATGCCGGGTCAACGCATCGAGCAAGGCGACGACTTGAAACCCGTTGCAACGCAGGATGATGTGGGGCGCGCTATACCGTAATCCAAACCCGGTTGCGTTCAGTTGTGCCTGCAACGCACCCGCCAGGTCGCTGGCATGGATCATCCATAGGGAGTGGGGATCGGAAGAAACAAGTGGATCGTCTCCGCTTTCGAAGGAGAAGGCCGCATTGTTATGAAGCGTCATCATATAGCCGGGGGTTGCCCCTTGCTCGTGGACAGGCAGGAGCCGCATACGGGCCAGCAGTGTCGTCCCGGTGGTCTGTGTAGCACAGAGAATATCCGATGCGGCGTCGGCGTCCCCGGTTGACCGCAGCCGCGCATAGCCGGCCAGTACGGGGGGCGGATGAAGGTAATCGAACAAGGACCGGTTGAGGCCAGGCGTGGCGTCCGCGTCCAGGCCGCCGATCAGGCTTGCGGCCCGCCCGTTGTAGAAGACCAGCTGATGAGACGCCGAGCACATCAGAACCCCTGCGGAAATGTCGGTAAGCAGCGTTTCAAGCAGGGCTTTCTCATAAGCCAGCCCGGCCGTTTCGCGGGCTGTGGAGGCGGCCAGGGACTGTCGGGTGTCATGGAGAGTCTGGGCAAGGTCTTGCGCCGCGGTGGCTAGATCACCCAAATAACGAGAGGGGCCGGGGTCTATTGGCGTGGTCACCGAGCTATGGGTGCGCGTGCGCAGGTGACCCGCCAGGCGTTCAATGGGTTTGGCGATATTGTCGTCAAACAGAAGCCACGTCCAGGTTATGAGGCCAACGATGGTAGTGCCGGCCAAGAAACCGCCGATGATGACGGCATCCGGCGAGCCGGCCTGATCCTGCTTATGGAAGCCAAAGTAAAGGCCTGCAGCCAGGGCAACGATGCTGCCCGCAGCCAGCGCCGTGAAAATCAGGAATATCGTGAATCTAAGACTGGGGCGGTTTTTCATTACTACACTAAGCGATCAGGTCGATTCAGCAGCCATGGCACTCGCATTCATGTCGACTTGCAGGCGGCTCGTAAAGCGGGCTCGGTGGGAGCAACGGCCTGCCATTGTGCGCCGCTCAGGACTCCGTCGGCGGCAAGCGTGGCATTGCCCATCAAATCGGCGCGCAAATGGGCGGCACAGTCAAAGGCTACGGCGACTGTGCGCGTAGGTTGCCAGCGCTCTACCAATAAAAGATGGCCCTTGACCAGCTGTGGTTTTTGCTCGGACCGCGAAATAGCGTGAGTGTCCATGGCGATGAAACGTATGGTGACGGGAGCGGCGTAGGTCCATGGCGCCCATGGAGCACTGCGTTCGCCAGTGCTGAGTACCACCACATTTTGCGGCAGGGCCGCCTGCATGCGCGTGAACCAGGAGTATTCGCTCCAGATTGAAAACGCGATCATAGAGCAGCCCATGGCAGCGGGCATTGCCCAGCGGGGCAGCTTGCGCTTTGATTTGCGCAAGAAACGTCCCAGTATGAATACCAGGCATGCCGCCAGGACGGCGGTTGCCAGCATTGAAAGTAAATCAACCCACATATGTTTTTCTCGTCATGTTAATGCGCTTTTGCCTTGACCCAGAGCCGACTGCATGGTTCGTACCACCATAAAGGCATTGCGCAGATGGTTACGTTGGAAATTGGAAAGCTCTACAGGATCGAGGTAGTTGTTGGGTTTATCACCAGACCTGATGAGGCGGGCCTGGTGTTCAAGTCGAAGTCGGGCGATCAGATCGTAGGCCTGGACTAGGTCGTGGGCTCCTGAAGCCGAGATAATTCCTGCCTGTCCCGCAGCCAACAATCGCGCCCGCGTATTGACTTCAGGCAGGCGTGCCTGCAAGGCATAGATACGTGCCAGGTCGGTAATTGGGATGACCCCATTGAGTTTCATATCGATATGGTTGCGGTAAGTTCCAGATCGAACAGTGGAAAATTGTCGTATGAATCCCAGTGCGGGTCTATGTTTAAGACTGTTTGCGATCATGTGTGCAACGAAAATGGAATTTTCCGACGCTGCCTTGAGTGTTTCGACTTGCAAGGTCTTGTGCAGCCCGATTGTGCCGCCTACGGGCCGCAGGTCGAACATGACAGACGCCAGCATTTGCGCCTCGGGATTCGGTTTGGCCGCCCAGCTATGGAAGTACTGGCGCCAGATTCTTACAGGCTGGCGCCAGCGTGAATTCGTGGCCATCATGTCGCCCGGGCAGTAAACATAGCCGCTTGCGTTCAGGCCATCGGAAACAATGCGGGCCAGCCGTTCAAAATACGTCATATCGGCGGTCGAGACGGCGTCGTCCAGAAAAAGGCAATTGTCCTGGTCGGACAGTCCGGTTTGCTCTTGGCGACCTTGGCTGCCGCAGGCAAGCCAGAGGTATGGAACCGGTGCCGGACCGAGTTCCTGTTCGGCCAGCATCAGCAAACGACGTGTTACCGCATCGGCAATATCGGTAATGAACCGTGTAACGACTTCATGGCCTTGATGTCCGGCGACCAATTTGACGAGCAGATCGGGAATGCTGCTGGTGGCGACAATCATGGTCGGTACATCTTGCGCAACGGTAATTTCATGTACCAGGGTTGCGGCGTTGGTGGCATTGACCCGTATCAGATCGGTCTGGGTGATCATGCCATCGAGCTTGCCATCGTTGCTGATGGGAAGGTGGCCGACTTTGTTCCTGAGCATGAAATTGAGAATGTCCACACCCAAGGCCGACGAGGGCAGCGTGATGGGGTCCGGCGTCATGATGTCCCGTACAGGCGTATCGGGGCTGCGTCCTTCAGCCAGAACCCGGCTGACCAGGTCGCGTATGGTGATGAGGCCGACGAGTTTGCCGCCAGTTTCGACGACTCCGAGCGATGAGACATGGGCGTCACGCATCGTCCGCGCGGCTTCCCCGGCTGTCGTTTCTGGTGTGCAGGACAGTGGTGCGCGGGTGATCAGGTCGTGGGCGGTGTATGCGTGGCTCAGCAGTGCCCTGGCGGCAGGCGCAAGCGCCTCACGTTTGAGAATATCTTTGGAATGGACGGTATGCAGTGGGCCGGTCAGGGCCGTTTTATGTTCGTCCATTTAGCATGTTTCGGCGTTGTTTAGGTGATTGGTAGAGAAAAAAGCGCCGAGCGGTTTCCCGCCCGGCGTATTCATTTACTACTTAGTGCTGTACAGCAGTGCCCGACCCTTTGGGAACGCGGATGGACTCAACCAAATGCTGAATATGAGCAGGTGGTGCAGCGGTTACGGAAGATACGACGTAGGCGGCAATGAAATTCACCAAAGCGCCAACTGCGCCGATGGACAGCGGTGAAATTCCGAAGAAATAATTGGCGGGAATATCGGCCAGATTATTGGTGCCGGGTATAAAGAACCAACCCTTGTAGACGAAGATGTAGCTTGCTGTAAACACCAGACCCAGCAACATGCCGGCAATGGCGCCTTCTTTGTTGATGCGCTTGGAGAAGATGCCCATCATCAGGGCCGGGAAGATGGTTGCTGCTGCCAGACCGAAGGCGAGGGCGACAACCTGCGCTGCAAACCCCGGAGGATTCAGGCCCAGCCACGTGGCCAGTACAATAGCGAAGGTCATGGAAATGCGGGCGGCTTGCAGCTCTCCTTTTTCCGTGATGTCCGGCTTAATGGAGCCTTTGATCAAGTCATGCGAGATGGCCGATGAAATGGCCAGCAGCAAACCCGCTGCGGTGGATAACGCCGCTGCCAACGCGCCTGCCGCTACCAAAGCGATCACCCAGCCTGGCAAGGCTGCGATTTCTGGATTGGCAAGCACCATGATGTCGTTATCGATCTTGACCAGTTCGTTGCCTTTCCAGCCTTGTTCGGCTGCTGCCTTCGTGATCGGATGATCGGCGGGAGCCTTGTCGTTATAGTACTGGATAAGACCGTCGCCATTCTTGTCTTCCATGTCTAGCAGACCGGTGTTTTCCCATGTGCGGATCCAGGATAGTTCGGGTTTGCTGTCGATGTCGGCACGAGAAAGGGCAGGGCCTGAAAGCGCCGTGCTGGAGATCGCCGAAGGCCACATCGTGGTAGTCAGATTCAAACGGGCCATTGAGCCGACTGCGGGTGCCACCGTGTAGAGCAAGGCAATGAATACCAGAGCCCAGCCGGCAGACGAGCGTGCGTCGGCAACTTTTGGAACAGTGAAGAAACGAATGATGACGTGTGGCAGACCTGCCGTTCCGATCATGAGCGACATGGTGAACAGGAACATGTTCAGCCGGTTGCCGGAGTCGGCTGTATAGGCTGTAAAGCCCAGCTCAGTCACGACCATGTCCAGTTTGGCCAGTAACGTATGCTGACCACCTGTTGGTGCATAGTCCCCAATCAGTCCAAGCTGGGGCATGAAGTTGCCGGTCAGCTGGAGAGAGATGAATACGGCCGGGACGGTATAGGCAATGATAAGCACGACATATTGCGCCACCTGGGTATAGGTGATGCCTTTCATGCCGCCGAACACGGCGTACACGAATACGATGGCCGCACCAATGTAAAGCCCGACGTCGGTCGACACTTCAAGAAAGCGTGAGAACGTGACGCCCACACCGCGCATCTGCCCGATCACATAGGTAATCGAGATGATGATCAGGCAGAGTACGGCAAGCAGTCTTGCACCCTTGGAGTAAAAGCGATCGCCAATGAACTCGGGAACCGTGAAGCGGCCGAATTTACGTAAGTAGGGCGCAAGTAATAATGCCAGCAATACGTAGCCGCCTGTCCATCCCATCAGGAAGGCGGATTGCGTATACCCTCCGGCTGGAGAAAGGGCAATAATGCCGGCCATGGAAATAAACGAAGCTGCCGACATCCAGTCGGCACCGGTCGCCATGCCATTCAGGACCGGGTGTACGCCTTGACCTGCTGCATAGAACTCGGACGTCGTGGCGGCACGGGCCCACACGGCGATGCCGACATAAAGGGCGAACGTAGCACCGACGAAAATAAGGTTGAGCGTGAATTGATCCATTTTGGCTTCCTTATTCTTCCAAACCGTGTTCGCGATCCAGTCGGTTCATGACGGATGCGTAGACGAATATCAAGATGATGAAAATGTACATTGATCCGTTCTGAGCCATCCAGAATCCGAGGTCTGCTCCGCCTACCATGATGCCCGACAGCATAGGGCGCAAGATAATGCCCATGCCAAAAGAGCAGATGAACCAAATAGCCAGAGAAATCAGGATGATACGAATGTTTGCCTTCCAGTAGGCATTTCTTGATGCGGTGTCTTCCATTTGTGTGCTTCCTTATTGTTGACGTTTCAAGTCGTACGTCTATAAAGACGCCGCCTCTCCTTGTATGCCCGAGGGCTGTGTCTGCGAGCTGCACACGGCATTACCCGTTGCGCAGCACGCAGACAAAAGCAAATTGGGCATGATGTTTAGGACATCATGCCTATGCAATCGTCGATGCCGCTCCGCGCTACGGCACGGTGCCATATAGTTTCAGTTTGGTTGTTGACACGGACGGGCGTGGCAGGAAGCCTCACAGAATGATGCATACGAGGACGTCCCGTGCAGTGACGTGACGGCCGCATGCGGCATGGCGGACTGTGTAACGACCCCATTCTGGTATTTCCCTTTGCTACCGAATTCTTGTGTGTCGTGACCCCTGAGCTTGCCAGAGGTGCTGTGATTTTTTCAAATTCTATACCTCATGCCGCGGCGTCTGTAAGGAGGGCTTACCCGAACTGTATGTTCAATGACACACTCCGTGCCGGTGCAATCGTCGAATACCTTCGTTACTAATTCGGAGGTTGCAGTGAGCCTCTGGCGGTAGAATAGACTTGGGCAATATGCCTAGGTAAATCGAAGGAACCGTCATGAAATCGATACTGATTGCAATCATAATTTCGGTCCTGTCGGGTTGCGGGACGTATTCGGAAGGCTCTGCAACTAACTACGACGCCAGTTATCAGAACGAGATCCCCTCCAGCGGTAATGGGGGCTAGCTTCTCTGCCGGGTCTATTGAGGTACACCGGTAATCAGATTACTCGAAATCTGACCCGGCACTGGCTGATCGAGCTGCAGTATGATGGTGTTTTCCCTAGTGGAAGAGCATTATGTGGACGTGCAGGCATTGTGGAATGGTCGTCCCGACCGAAGCAATCGAGCCGGAGTCGGATGTCGATGGCTTCTATTTTGTGTGTCCCGGCTGCGAGGGCAGGAACAGGCTCATCAATACCTCCGAAGATGGTGATGAGAACGGCGGCGGGCTTATGCAGCCGGACGTTTAAGCGTGTCGCGCGCAGCGCGCTTGCAGGAATCTGCTATAGGAATGGCTGTATTACTTCTGTAGAGTAAAACAATGCCCATTCAAACGTTTGGCCGATTCACTGTGGCGATGTGGCTTATCGCACTAGTTTCCGGTTGTTCTTCAAACGGCCTAGGGGATTCGAAACTCGTCAATGAATGCACGTGGAATCGTAGCAGTTGCATGCACGAAGGGTCGTATGAACCAGGCGAGCGGGAATACGCCGAACAGGAAGCGAAGGACCTCAATAAGGCTTCATCGAAAAAATTACGGCGGTACGGCAAGTGATCAGGATTTTTTTCTAATTTTCTGCGCCGACGCCAAAAACTGCCAATTCGCAGGCTGATTTCGTCGGCCTGATGACGGCAGGGCTAACCTTACCGCTGCAACCATGTTATCTGCCAGCGTTGCGGCGAAATGTCTCCAATGCGATGCGGTTCAGGCGTTTGGCTTCTTCTTCCGCATAGTCCCTTTCCTTTGCCTCATACGCCCCTTCGTGTATGCAGCTGCTGCGGTTCCATTTGCAATCGTTGCCACGAGCCGGTGCGCTGGCCTTCGAACTGAATTTTTTCGCTCCCGCGTCTGGGGTGTCGGCGGCGATTAGCGAGCAGCCCGAGACAAGCGCAGCAAGAAACGCTGCAGCGCCAAATCGTGTGAACGGTTGAATGTGCATTTTTAGATCCATAGAGATCCGAATTTCAATCTTATAGCAGATCATTGGTGTCGGGATGGCGGGCCATGCGCATGGCCACCATCCGGCCGAGCCTTCAGAACCCGCAAATAAGACTATTTTTTCGGCGGATTGAGGGGCCCATTCCTACCATTTTGCTCATTGCGGCGGGCCGTTCCAACATTCTTGTTCTCGTCTTTTGTTGCCTGGTCATTTTCGACGATGCCATCGTGCTGAAGTTCCCGCGCTTTCGGTCCCTTTATGCCGGGATAGCTCTGGGTCTGAGCTTGGCCGGGCTCTCCCAGGTCGTGCTGGCCTGGTTGATCTTGGCGGATTCTACCCGGCGTGTTGTGAGCCGGGTTGGCTTGGCCGGGATTCTTGCTGCTGGAAGAACCGGGTTCGTCAATGCCAGACCGATACCCTTCAGGACCGTAGGGTTCTTTCAGCCGCGGATCGACCTCGTTTCCTTGTTCCGGGTCCTGCTGTGAAGGTTGTGCCGGCTTCTTGTCTTGTCTCATGAATTGTTCTCCATCATGCAATCGCCCGGCTGAATGACCGAGCGCTACTTGATAGAAGGGCAAGCCATGTGCCTGGTGCATATACACTCCAACGCGCTGCACCCAATTCAAACGGCCATCGCCAACTTCCCTTTTCTCGTTGCAGGGCGATCGGAAGGCTGGTCAATACGATCCAGCAATACTTTAAGCGTCTTTTTGATTTCCTGCTGGATGGTTTTCATCTCGACATCCAGGAGGGCCGATTGATACTGTAATGGATCAGGTCGGGACCTATCCGCCGCGGATTTCAGGGCGTCACAGGTCGAGTTCAAGATGTCGTCTATATCTCGGAGAATTTTTCGTATTATTTCCTCGCTACGAAAGAATCCGACGCGGTTCTCAAGGCGGACCAGGGCCGAGAGCTTCAATCCCTGCGGTATACCGACGAGGCCATAGGCGGCCAGCCCGATGTCATCGCGCGGGAGTCGATCTACCGCACTTATTATTCTATCGAAGTCGAGTTTGCGGTCATCGATCAAGACCTCGACTTGCCCTTTCATCTGTGCAGTAAGGGGATCCAGCGCGGCGATCCGCTCGAAACCGACCAGCCTGTTTCGCATCGTATCGAACAGAAATCCCCATGCGTGCTGCAGAAAGCTTACAAGGTGATCCTTCGATGGCTCAGTCACACCCTCAAATTCGTCGAAGTAAGACATAAAACCTCCTTGCTGCATTTAGTCAGGAAAGGTTTCAAATACTATCGACCCCGGCTTGGTATGGCACTTGGCCCTATAGCGTAAGCCGAGTCTCGGCTCATGTTTGAATCTACGGTCTTTCGTCGTGATTCACTGCCACTTAGAAAGGCTCGCTGGCATCCGCCAATTGATACCGCGAATTTCCCATCGCCGGCGTCACCGGATGCCAGACAAAGGCAGATTCTGGCCGGGGCGTCGTCAGCATGGCCAGAGCGTCCTCGACACGCGTGGCCGGATCCAGCCAGGCGAGGGCGTCTTCAGGTGCCAGAACGATAGGCCGCCTGTCATGGATATCCACCATTCCGCCGGCAGCATCGTCTGTGACGATGGCAAACCCGTGCGCCGCGTTCATTTCCGCACCGGGGCTCCAGGCAGCAATGGCAGCCATCAGTATCGGGGCATCGTTCTTTGCATGTATATACCACGGTTGCTTTGAGGTTTTTTCACCTATCCATTCATACCATCCCTCAGCCGGAACCAGAATCCGCCTGGTCAGGAGTGGCAGCCAGAATGGCGAACCGTTCAATACCGTATCGAGTCGGGCATTGCTGGCCGGGCCGCGCTTGTACCATGCGGGCTTGTACCCCCAAAACATTCGCTCGACCTGTTCAGATCCATCGCCCAAGCGGTGCAAGGTAAGCGGCCGCGTCCCTGGCGGAACGTTGAATTTCGGCGCCTGCACATCGTTGAGAATCGCCCGCGGATTCCAGTTCAACGTTTCCATGTACTGTTCGCCGTCACCAGCCTGCCGTATTCGCCCACACATAGCTAGTCCTGTTCGAGATTTGTCCTGCCAATGCGTTTCGGATTGTTGCTCGCCACTCAGTTCATTATTGACCAATGTGGTCAGCAATGCCAGCGGCGAATTCATGATCTCCCGATCTTTTACTAACGCAGATTTCGATCAAATAAGATAGGAGGGCCTGGAGAAAGAAGGGGGATAAAAAATGCCCTCCGAAGAGGGCATGAACCGTGTCAGGGGTTCAAATGCGCTGCAACGTTATTTGCCATACTTCGTTTTGGCCTGGGCAATACATTGGTCCTTCGCATCACCCGACATAGCGTCGCATTTTTCTTTCGCTACGTCATACGCGGAATCGCGCTTTGTTTTCACGGCGTCATGTTGTGCTTCTGCGGATTCTTTATTAGCCTTTGCATCAGCCTTTGCTGAGTCCCTCCGGGCTTCAGCCGCTTTCTCGCAGACGTCCTGGTCGTTACCTTTCAACGTTTTGCACTGCTGCATGTCCGCGTTATATCGGGTCTTGGCGTCTGCCGCGGTCGTCGATTGAGCCCATGCCGATGAACTCATTCCTGTCGCTCCCTCTTTATAAATTGCGTCTCAAAAAGCTCAGTGCCGGGTCGGTCACGCTTTCTGATAACGTGATGACAGCAACTGGTGTGCCCGACATGGGGATTGTGCATAGTGTGGAGGGAAGAAGGGCATAAGTGGCTGGGCAGGAGCGAGCGAAATGGTGCCGGCTATACCAACAACGCCGCGCTATTTCGCGGTGGGCACCAGCTTAAACCCGCAGCTGGATCCCCATCTATCCCTATGGCACAACCAAACCGTGTCGCATTCCAGACATCGGTATTGGGTGTCGGTGCCGCCATGGTTTGGGCGCTGTCCCTCACTCTTCATGTATTTATGAGGCTCTACATGGCCGGGGAGGGTGGCGACCTCAGCGCACGCTGCGCATACCGTTGCCGTTGAGCCGGGCATAGCCGTTCTTTTCTTTTCGCGATCCGTTAATGTCGGGCTGCTCGAGGTAGCCTTCTGCGGATCGACATGGCGCGGAGCATTGAAATCTTTCAAGGCTCTGCCTTTACCGGGTGGAATTCCGTATCAACACCATCGGGGTCAGTACGGCGTATCCAGACCGTATTACATTCCGAGCACTCGTAATGTCGTTCAAGCGATGCCATATAGACGGAGGCATATATTCTTCGCAGCTCCATTTTCTTATGGGGCTTTGGGGCAGGGTGCATAATGCGCACTCACCGCAAGAATCGCACATATGAACGGAATAGGCTGGGTGCATCCGGTAACACTACGCCAGCGTTTCTCGCGTACCTATAGCCTATTCGGATTAATCCATCCGTTCCGGAAGCTCTGCCAGATAGCGTATGCACGGGACCAGCCGATTCGGCCCACTTGTGTCCGCCAGCTGATGCTGTGGCTTTCCCATAGCCGGCGTCGCTTGATACCAGACAACGGAGGACTCGGACCGCGGCCTGGATAGCAATTCCAGCGCATCCTCGATAGACGTCTCCGGATTTACCCATGCATGGGCGTCATCGGGTGCCAGTGTCCCAGAACATGCGTTCGGCCTGCTCAGTGCTATCGCCAAGACGGTGTAACGTGAGCGGGCCGCGTACCGGGCAGCACGTTGTACTTGGTTGCCTTGATGTCATCAAAAGCGCCCGAGGGTTACATCTTCGCATACCGCCAGATCTGCGTAAGCGCGTCGACGCGGCCAGGAAAACGACCGGCCGATCTTTGAACGGGGAGATTCTCGCTCTGATTGAGGCGGCGCTCGACATCAATGAGCCGAGCCTTATGTCTACTGTACAAAGCCTGAAGGAATCAGTCGATGCGCTAAATAAGCGCCTGGACGATAAGTAGCCCACAAAGAAGCCCCAATGAAGGGGCCAAATATCGCTTGTCGCTGCTGACATTAATTGTTTCGGCATTATTTTCCCAGAGACATGGGCGCCTCATTATTAGGTACAGGCGGAGTCGCAGGGGTCCCTTGCGGGTTTTGGTTGCCGCCACATTGCGTCGCTTTCTGTCCCGCCGCTTCCTGCATGCCTGGATCCTCGTTGGCGTACTCCGATTCTTCTGCTACAGATTTCAATCCTAGTTCCGGGCGAGGGTGCATTTCATTTTGGTTCTTTGCTTTTTTCTGGTCAGGCTGTGACGGGCTTGTGAGTTTCTTAGCCTCTGCCATGATATTTCTCCATAAGCATGGTCTAGGCGGTTTGGTTAAACAGCCTGTACTCTGCATATGTATTGAGCGGCAAGCCATGTGCCCAACGTGGAGAGGCGTAAAAAAAGCCCTCGGAAGGGGGCTGTCCTAACCGTTACGGCCGTGATCGGACCGCTGGATCGTTGAGGTCGTTGGCGTCATCGACATCATCTAGCGCATCCCGAACATCGTCTTTTGTTTCGCCGTACTTGCGCTGAATCTTACCGGCAACCTGTTCGGTTTTGCCGTCGATCTCTGTGCTTCGGTCGCCGGTAAGCTCCCCGAAGGCTTCCTTGACGTTGCCTTTGATTTCCTTTCCGGCGCCTTTAATACGATCGCTATCCATATCAGTACTCCTTACTTGCGTTCATCGAACCGGGTTACCGGTGCTCATGAAAGAGAAAGCAAGCTATGTGCCCAGGCGATAAACGTAAAAAGCCCTCCGGAGGGGCCGGGCGCTGGCCGAATATCGGAGACATTCGACTAGTTGCTCATAGGCGCCGCAGAAAATCATTCAGCATAGCCTTAGCTTGTCGCAGTCGCGATTGAAAGGAGGTAAATTGAAAATAAGGGAAGCGAGGCGGGTAGAGACTGGAGTAATAGTCCTCAAGCGCATCATCCAGGTCGCCAATCGCGCCGTCTATTTCGATTAATATCGGGCTTTGACTCGCCTGGGGGGTGAAGCTGCTTAAAACACGGGCATATTGGGACGCTCCGTGGGACAATACGGCAGGGCCACTGCGCCTTGAGTAACCGAACCCGCCAAGTGCGGGTTTTTGCATCTATGCGCGGGCACAGGCTACGTGCCCTTATTGAGAAGGTGCTGCAAACGTTCTTGGTTTGGATGCTCTTTGATATCTATGCGAATAGCCTCTACCAAAACAGCGAAGACCTTTTCGGTCTCCAATCCGTGCCGATCCGCAATGTCGCCGATCCTTTCCGAACGCTGGTGGTAGTACGCGGAGTCGAACTCTTCGACACCGTTTAGCTGATCAAGTATTTGTAGAGCAAATGCGTAGTCGTCTTCCATGTGGCGTCCATCGGTAAGCTGTTATCTTGGAAATCACAACATACCATGGTGGTATCGTGACCGCTGATTCCGGCATCATGACCGCCGATTCCGGTGTCCCCGGAAATCGGACACGATAGACCGGAATGGGTGGTCGCAATGGACCAGAATGGCTGGTCACGATAGACCGAAATCACTGGTCACGATAGGCCGGAATACCCACTCACGGCGCGACGATCAGCCGGCTTAATGGAGACGCGAAATCGCACCGCGAACGCGCCGAGGCCGCCGAAACGAAGTACAAGCTGTTCGAGGGTACGCGCACCTTGCGCCCGAACACTTAGAAAGTGCGGCTCTTCATCATTAACGGGGGACGCCGACATTCATTAGACTTGTTTTTGCGACGAAACACGTTTAATGGAAGCAATGCCGATGTCCCCAGTAAATTCTATCTTAGGAATCAGAGATTTATTAATTGATCGAGTCGAACGTGGCCGAGAGATTCATGTCTGGGCCAGGCCAGCCAAGCGCTTGGCGTGCGTACATTGCCAGCAAGAGTCGGTACGTATTAAAGCCACGCACCCACGTACGCTCAAACACACGCGCCAGGGCAATCAACTGATGGTGCTGCATCTGCGCGTGCCCAAGTATCACTGCACCGATTGCAATCGCTATTTTCGCCACCGCTTCGCGGACATCCGGCCGCGGCGCCGAGCCACCGAAACGTATCGTCTGGAGGTCTTCGAGGCCCACGACGGGGGCGTGAGCCAGCGCCAACTGACTCGCACGCACCGGATCGGCAGTGCGACCGTCGAGCGCTGGTATCAATCGTTTATCAAGCAGCGTGTGTCAGAGTTGTCCGGCCGTAGCTGTCCCCAGGTACTGGGGATCGATGAGCACTTCTTCAGCCGCAAACGTGGCTACGCCACCACGTTGGTCGACCTGAAGAACCACAAGGTGTTCGATGTGGTGTTGGGGCGATCAGAGGCGAGCCTGCGCAGCTATCTGAAGCGCCTGCCAGGCAAGGAGAACGTGCGGGTGATCGTGATGGACCTGTCCGAGACGTATCGCCGGATTGCTCAGAAGTACTTCCCCAATGCCATGATCGTGGCCGACCGATTTCATGTTGTGCGACTGGTGAATCAGCACTTTCTGAAACTGTGGCAGCAACACGATCCCGAAGGCCGCAAGAATCGAGGGTTGCTCAGCCTGATGCGCCGGCATCACTGGAAGCTGACGGCGGTGCAGAAGGAGCGCTTGGATCAGTATCTGGCGCAGTCGCCGGTGCTTCAGGCACTGTACTTCGCCAAGCAGCAACTGAATGGCTTTCTGGTGATGAAGAGCCTCAAGCGCAAGCGGGCCAAGCAGATGCTGCCCAAGTTCCTCACGCTGCTCGAGCAGTTCGAAAGGAGTCCTGCGCGTGCCTTGGTCGAGACATTGAGGTCCTGGTTGGAGCCGATCGTGCGCATGTGGCGCTTTACCAAGTCCAACGGCATCACCGAGGGCTTCCACACTAAAATGGAAATGCTCTCACGCCGTGCATATGGCTTCAGGAACTTTGAGAATTACCGCATGAGAGTCTTGGCTCAATGCGGTTGGAACGGTGTGATCAACCGTGTCTGATGAATGCCCATCCCCCGTTAATGGGGAAGAGCCTAAAGCATATCCAGGCCATTTGGCCACTTTATGCTTTACGGCACACCGCCGCCGAGCGGGAAGGCTGGAAATTTTGGTGGGCGGTACAAGGTTCGAACTTGTGACTTCCACCGTGTGAAGGTGGCACTCTACCACTGAGTTAACCGCCCGGGGTAGGGCGCAATTGTACACCAACTTACGCAGCGGCAGCGCGCCAAAGACAAGGTCCACCGGAGGCCTTGTCCAGCCCGGCAAGGTAGTCTTCGTGTTGCCGGATTTCTTCCGGATTCGCCCACAACACCTTCAACACAGATGCGTCGAATCGCTCGATTCGCACTCCGTTCGAATCCATTCCACCCTCGTCCTCGAAATCCATCAATAAGGCATCCTGCCCGCGCGTCATGGCGATCCAGACATCGGCCAGTAATTCGGAATCGAGCAAGGCGCCATGCAGCGTACGGTGTGCATTGGAAATGCCATAGCGCTCGCATAGGGCGTCCAGCGAATTGCGCTTGCCGGGGTGCAGTTCGCGCGCATGCAACAAGGAGTCAGTCACCTTGGCGCACAATGTGTCGAAGGCAGGCAGGCCGATGCGATTAAGTTCGGCATTAAGAAACTTGGTGTCGAACGCCGCATTGTGAATGATGACTTCAGCATCTTTTACGTAGTCGACCAACTGGTGTGCGACGTCCTCGAATCGTGGATGTTCCGACAGGAATTCTGTGGTCAAGCCATGTATGGCCAAGGCCTCGGGGTCGCTGTCGCGGTCGGGATTCAAATATAGGTGCAGGTGACGACCCGTCAGCGTGCGATTCACCATTTCGACGCAGGCAAGTTCAACCACTCGATGGCCCCTGGATGGGTCAAGGCCTGTGGTTTCGGTATCCAGCATAATTTGACGCATATAAATCCTGTTCTTTACAGCTAATGTTCGCACACAATCAATAAACCCGGGCGTTGGGCAACAGCGTCGTCAATCGGCGACCACCAGCGGCAAATCACCGCTTTGCTGCGCTCCCTTTGGCTTCGTCTTGCGCGCGATCAGTGTATAGGCCACGGGCACCACGAAGAGTGTCAATAATGTGCCCAGGCTCAGGCCGCCAACGAGAACCCACCCGATTTGCTGGCGCGACTCGGCGCCTGCGCCCGTCGCATAGGCCAACGGCAAAACACCCAATACCATGGCGCCGGTAGTCATAAGTATAGGACGCAAGCGCAATACGCTCGCTTCAGTGACCGCCTCGTAGATATCTGCGCCCTCTTCTCTCAGCTGCGTGGCGAACTCGACGATCAGGATGCCATGCTTGGTAATGAGGCCCACCAGGGTAATGAGCCCGATCTGGCTATAGATGGACAAGGTGCCGCCCGATAGCCACAATGCGAGCAGCGCGCCTGTCATGGACAAGGGCACCGAAAACATGATGATCAATGGATTGCGCCAGCTTTCGAACTGCGCTGCCAGGACCAGATAGATAAACGCCAACGCCATGACGAAGACGAGGTAAATACTGCCGGATGAGTCGCGAAACTCGCGCGACTGGCCATCCAGGTCAGTCTGTACGGTACGCGGCAGCGCTTCGCTCGCGACCTGGTTCATGTGCTCAAGCACCTCGCCCAGCGCATAGCCCGGTGCGATGGATGCCTGAACCTTCACGGCCCGCAGCCGATTGAAGTGGTTCAGCGACTGCGGAGAAACGCTTTCGACGACGTTGACGAAATTCGACATCTGCACCATGCTGCCCGCATTGGTACGCAGGTAGATGTCGGAAATGTCGGCGGGATCGGCACGATCCGCTTTCTTGACCTGGACAATGACGTCGTATTGTTCGCCGCTATCCTGGAAGCGCGTAACCTGGCGACCGCCCAGCATCGATTCCAGGGTGCGCCCTACATCGCCGACGTCGATCCCGACATCGGCCAATTTGTCGCGGTTGACGACCACCCTTAGCTCCGGTGTGTTCAGCCGCAGATCCGTATCGATATTCTGCAACCCTGGATAGTCGCGCAGCTTGTCGATAAAGCCGGCCACAAGCTTGGCCATTTCAGAATAACTGGCCTGGCTCATGATCACGAAATCGACAGGCTTGGAGGTTGCCCGCTCGCCCAGTGAAGGCGGATTGGTCGGAAAGGCACGTACGCCAGGTAGCGCGGCAAAGCTGGGCTGCAGCGCCGCGGCGATGCTTTGCTGAGAACGTGATCGCTGATCCCACGGCTTGAGACGCAGGATCGCTATGCCGTCAATTACAGTGGGATACCCGATGATGGTCTGATTGCCGCTGGCCTCGGGAATGTCCGCATAGAAGCTTTCGATAGTCATCACGCTCTGCATGGTGTAGTCCATGGTGGACCCTTCGGGCGCGCTGACCATCCCGTATATGACACCGCGGTCCTCAATGGGAGCAAGCTCGCTCTTGACTGTTTTGAACAATACGACGCTGCCCGCGGCCACCGCCAGCCCGACGAGCAGCACAATGGCCCGGTGGCGCAGCGCGCGCGCAAGGCCGTTACGATAACGTCGGGTCAGGGCTATCAGCAGGTTCTCGATAAAGGTATAGACACGCCCATGGCCAGACTCATGGCGCAGCATGGTGGCGCACATCATGGGCGTAAGGGTCAAGGCTATGAAACCGGACACCAGCACCGCGCCGGCCAATGTCAGCGCAAATTCGATGAACAGGCGGCCCGTGCGGCCGGTGGCAAAGGCCAATGGGGCATACACCGCCACCAGGGTAAGCGTCATGGCGACGACCGCAAAGCCTATCTCTTTGGAGCCCAGGAAGGCAGCCTCCAGCTTGGTTTTGCCTTCCTCCATATGCCGGAATATGTTCTCGAGCACGACGATGGCGTCGTCGACGACCAGACCGATGGCCAGCACCATCGCCAGCAGAGTCAAGGTATTGATGGAGAAACCGAACAGGTACATGATCCCGCAGGCGCCTATGAGCGATACGGGAATGGTGACGATGGGGATGAGACTGGCGCGCAGGTTGCGCAAGAAAAAGAAAATGACCAGCACGACCAGGATGATGGCCTCGACCACCGTCATGTACACCGACTTGATGGACTCCTGGATAAACACCGAGCTATCGTAGGCGATAGTCAGCTTCATGCCAGCCGGCAGATTCTCGTTGATCAAGACCACCTCGTTGCGGGCTTCCCGGGACAGGTCCAGCGGGTTCGCGGTGGATTGCTTGGTGATGCCTATGGTCAGGCTTTGCTCTCCATTGAATCTTGCCAACACACGATCATCGGCCGGACCGATTTCGACATCGGCGACATCGCCCAGCCTGACCGGGTAACCGCGAACATTGGCGACCACTACGCGATTGAACTGGTCTGCCGTTTGAAGGTCGGTGGACGACACAACCGAAAACTCGCGGTCCCTGGACTCGATCCGGCCCGCAGGAATCAATACATTCTGCTGGCGCAATGCCGCTTCGACGTCTTGCACAATCAGCCCGTAGGCACCCAGCTTGGCACGATCAACGTATACCCGCATGGAGGGCAGGCGCTCTCCGAACACGCGAACCTCGGCGGCCCCGGGCAGAACGGACAAACGGGTCTTGATGTAGCGATTGATATAGTCCGAGGCCTGCAGCGGCGTGTAATCGCCGGAGGTCACCCCTATATAAATAATGGGAGTCGAATCAGCCTCGACCTTGCTGATGATGGGTTCATCGATCTCGTCGGGCAGGAATCGCCGGGCCCGCGACACCTTGTCGCGGACTTCCGCCGCGGCGGCATCGGGATCGCGTGATAGGTTGAACTTGATGTTGATAAGGCTGCGCTCGGACCGGCTGCGAGAGGTCATTACATCGACCCCTTCGATACCGGCCAACTGATCTTCCAGCGGCTTGGTCACCTGCGATTCGACGACTTCCGGCGACGCGCCCTTGTAGACCGTGACGACCGATACGACAGGCTCATCGATGGCGGGGTACTCGCGCACGGTCAAACGCTGGTACGAAATCAGGCCGACCAGAACGATAATGAGCGACAGCACTGTCGCGAATACCGGGCGCTTGATGCAGACGTCAGAAAGAATCATGGGAATACCAGGTATCAGGAGATGGCTGGCTTTTCGGCAGGCGGCAGCGCTTCGACAGCGGCTCCATCGGATACTTTCTGCAGGCCCGAAACCACTATCCGGTCGCCCTCGCGCAGGCCGCTGATGACTTCTACCTGTCCGGCGCGCCGCTGCCCTATGCTTACTTCGACGCGATTCACGCGTCCGTCCACCAAGCGATAAACATACTGCGACTGCCCCGACGGAGCAAGCGCGGCTTCAGGTACCACCAGCGCCTGGTCGTTGGCAAACTGCAGTTGCACGCGGGCAAACATGCCAGGACGCAGGGCGCCATCGGTATTCGGAACATCTGCACGCAGCAAGATGGACCGCCCCCCCACATCGACCAGCGGACTGATCGCACCCACGACACCTTCCCGGGTCTGTCCAGGAAGCGCATCAAACTGCAAGGTCAGCTTGATTCCTACGCGCGCCTGCCCCAGGAATTGTTCCGGTACTCGAAAGTCGACATTCAACGGATCGATGGACTCGATAGGCACCAGATCGATACCGGGGCTGACGTAGTCACCCACCGACACATTGCGCAGGCCGACCAGGCCGTCGAAGGGAGCTCGTATTTCGGTCTTATCCAGATGGGCCTTGGCCAATGCCGCCGCTGCCTGCTGGACCTTGAGCTGGCTGGCTGATTCGTCACGTGCCTGCTTGCTGAGGAAGCCTTGCTTGGTCAGTTCGACCGCACGCCGGTACTGACTGGACGCCAGGCTGAGATTGGCCTGCGCCTGCTGCAACTGAGCTTTCACCACACTATCGTCGAGGCGCACCAGGACTTGGCCTTTCGATACCTTGCCGCCCTGATCGAAATTGATCTCGGCGATACGGCCAGTGACTTCGGGACGCAACATGACTGAATTTTCCGACCGCAGGCTGCCCACGGCCGACACCCCGCGTTCCCACGGCACCCGCTTTACCGACTCGACCTGCACGGCAATCTTCTTAGGCGGAGTGATCGCCAGGGGAGCCTTATTTGCCTTGGTTGCCGCAAGCGACGAGGTGGCGTCATGATCAGCCAGCCACCTGGCTCCGCCCACGCCCATCGCTATTCCGGCGGCCAGTATCAGCAAAACGCTTATCGCAGGGTTCTTCATCGAATAAAAATAGTTCTGGACACAATTTGTGACTGTAGCATTGGACGCGACATCAACTGATGCTTTTTTCAACCAAGGCTGCGCGTGCGTGATCGACCCCCAGGTTAGCGAGCTGGTCGGCACGCTCGTTGCCGGGATCGCCCGCATGTCCGCGCACCCAACGCCAGGTCAACGTATGCTGGGCAACGAGTTGGTCCAGTTCTTGCCACAGGTCGGCATTCTTCACTGGCTTCTTGTCGGCGGTGCGCCAGCCTCGCCGCTTCCAGTTGGCCAGCCACTCACTCATTCCCTTCTGCACGTACTGGGAATCGGTATGTACCACCACATCGCAGGGACGTTTCAAGGCCTTCAGCGCCTGAATCACTGCCATGAGTTCCATGCGATTATTCGTGGTGTTGGGCTCTCCGCCGTATAAGGCCTTTTCGTGTCGTCCCTGGCGCAGCAACGCGCCCCAACCGCCCAGACCGGGATTTCCCTTACAGGCACCATCGGTCCATATTTCAACTTGACTGCTGTTCATTAACGTGTGCTGCCCAGACTATCGCTACAGGAATAAATCAGAATTTCGGCTGGTTACCACCGCTTGTCGCCTGACGCGCTTTTTCGATGTCTTCCATGCCGGCCCTACCAGACGCATGCCAGCCACCCGCTTGACGGCAGACACCACGTACACTGCCCCGCAAACCGGCCACCAGCGATCGCCCGCCGCCTCCATGAAGGCCCAACGGTCTAGCCAGGTTTTACTGACACACGGAGGCGCATAGCAACCGAAACGGCCGCGATCGAGCTCGAAAGACAGGAGCTTGAACCAGTCTTTCAGCCGCGCGAGCGAAACCTGCATATGAGCTGGTATAGGCGTCAATGGATCGAGCCCGGGTACACGTTCGCGCCCGCCCCACAGGCTCCAGGGGTTGAACCCCGATATCACCACGCGGCCTTCGGGCACAAGCACCCGTTCGGCTTCCCGCAATATCTGATGAGGCGCATTAGAACACTCCAACACGTGCGGCAAGACCAGCAAGTCTATGCTTTGGGTTTCGAAAGGAAGATGTTCGGGGTCGGTCACCAATACAGCACCCTGCTCGGCTGCCCGTTCAAAGAGAATCCGGGTACGCCCCTTGAACGGGATGCGATTCGTCCGCAATAAGTCCCACTGCGGGAGGCCAATTTGTATGGCATGATAACCGAACACATTTGCAACGATGCCGTCGATCTGTTTCTGTTCCCACGCTTGTACATATTGACCTGGCGCAGTGCCCAGCCACTCTGCCAGCTCTACAATCAGAGGTTGGTCCGCCAATACATCAACTCCCGTAGCTTATGGTAAATACTGAACTCATCCCGATACCCGCGTTCTCCGACAACTATATATGGATGGTACGCAAGAATGGGCATGCCATTGTTGTCGATCCGGGACAATCCGATCCGGTCATTGCTGTGCTGGATAAGCACGAATTGGTACTGGATGCCATTTTACTGACTCACCACCACGCAGACCATGTGGGGGGCGTCCTGGCATTACAACAGCGAACCGGTGCTGCCGTCTATGGTCCCGCAACAGAAACCTTGCCCGCGTGCGATCACGCCTTGGTGGAAGGCGATACTTTCCACCTACCCGAGGTCGGCCTGTCATTGCGGGTGCTCGATATTCCCGGCCATACCGCTGGGCATATTGCGTACCATGGACAATATGCCGAAGGAAAACCCCTGGTTTTTTGCGGTGACACACTATTTGCGGCGGGTTGCGGCCGGATATTTGAAGGCACTCCACCCCAGATGTTCAATTCTCTGGGTAAACTACGTGCTTTACCGCTGGATACACTCGTTTGCTGCGGCCACGAGTACACTCTTGCGAACCTACGTTGGGCACTTGAAGTCGAGCCCGACAACGCCGCTCTGCATCGTTTGTGGGAATCGGCTACGCAACTCCGCAAGGAAGGCGTGCCTACGTTGCCATCCACCATCGCCGCCGAGCACGAGACCAACCCTTTTTTTCGAACCTCGCAGGCCACCGTATCGAATTCCGCTTCGCGTTATGCGGGCAAGCAACTGAATTCGGCCGTAGCGGTTTTTGCTAGTTTGCGTGAATGGAAGAACAATTTCAAATGAATTGCCGATGACCAGCCTACAACGACTATTCATTCTGCTCATCATAGCAGTCTTGTCTGGATGCGCCACCAACACACCTGAAAACCCGTACGCGCCCCCAAAGAAAAACTACACGGCCGCCGAAACGTCGCGCACTATCGATTTGACCAACCCACCGCGCGATATGTGGGACCGGGTCAGGCGTGGGTTTGCCATACCCAACCTGAACAACGAGCTCACCGAACAGTGGACCAATTACTACGCATCGCATCCACAGTCGGTCTTGCTGATGAGCAAACGCGCAAGCAAGTACCTCTACCATATCGTTGACGAGCTCAACCGCCGCGGCCTGCCCACCGAACTCGCCCTCCTGCCTTTTGTCGAAAGTGCCTACAATCCCACTGCGTACTCACGCGCCCATGCATCGGGTCTCTGGCAGTTCATACCCAGCACCGGCCTGCACTACAAACTGGAACAGAATGCGTGGCGGGACGAACGCCGGGATCCCGTCGCCTCGACCAATGCAGCGCTTGATTACCTGGCCTATTTGTACGACTTCCAGGGCGACTGGTATCTGGCACTGGCCTCGTACAACTGGGGGGAAGGATCAGTCAAGCGCGCCATGGAAAAAAACGCCAAGGCTGGCGTTCCGGCAGACTATGCAACCATCAATATGCCGGCGGAAACACGCAACTACGTACCGAAGCTGCAGGCGATCAAGAACATCATTGCCAACCCCAAAAAGTACGGCATCACACTGCCGGATGTCACCAACGAGCCCTATTTCACCAAGGTGCAGACAGCGCCCAACATTGATCTTGAAGTTGCGGTTGCCGCCCAGCTTGCCGAGATGCCGCTCGATGAGTTCAAGTCGCTCAATGCCTCGTTCAATCGGCCCGTGATCCTGGCGGAGCATCAGACCACACTGTTGCTGCCCACCAACCGGGTGGATATCTTCAATACCAACCTGGCAGCCTATAAAGGCAAACTCAGCGAATGGCAGACTTACAAAAGCAAATCGGGTGAGTCTTACGTAACCATCGCCGAGCAACACGGCATCAGCGTGGCGGAACTGCGCTCAATGAACGGCCTGAGCAGAAAGGCAAAGCTTGCCGACGCTCAGACACTGCTGGTACCAACAGCCGGAGCCCGTGGCCGCATCCAGCTTGCATCGCTTGACGTATCACCCGACAAACCCGGTGTCCGCTCCAAGTCATCGCGCGGCAACAAGGACGTCGTCGTATTGCGCCGCAAGGCCAACGTACGCACACATACCGTCAAGGGAGGCGAAACGCTGTTTTCCCTGGCAAAGAAATACAACACTTCCATAAATGAACTGCGCAAGCTGAATAACCTGAAAGGCAGCACATTGGCCAAGGGTGTTCAACTGCGCGTGCCCGGAACGAGCATCCGCGGCTAAACCATCAAATCAAGAAAAAGGGATTTATCAAATGGGTTTCCTCAACGGCAAGCGCATCCTCGTAACGGGGGTTCTATCAAACCGGTCAATCGCCTACGGCATTGCGCATGCGTGCAAAAAGCAGGGCGCCGAGCTGGCATTCACCTATGTGGGCGATCGCTTTAAAGGGCGCGTTATCGAATTCGCGGCCGAGCTGGGCAGCAATATTGTCATTCCCTGCGACGTTGCCGAAGATGAACAAATCGAAAACACATTCAAGGAACTGCAGAATCATTGGGATGGCCTGGATGGACTGGTGCATTCCATCGGCTTTGCGCCACGCGAATCGCTCAATGGCGATCTGCTCGAAGGTTTTTCGCGCGAGGCTTTTCGCGTTGCCCACGATATCTCGGTCTACAGCTTCCCGGCACTGGCCAAGGCGGCATTGCCCATGCTCAAAGGGCGCAATAGCTCCGTACTGACCCTTACATACCTGGGCGCCGAAAAAGTCGTTCCTCACTACAACACAATGGGCCTCGCCAAGGCCTCACTCGAAGCCAGCGTGCGCTACCTTGCCTCGGCACTCGGCCCCCTGGGCATACGGGCTAACGCCATCTCGGCAGGTCCAATCAAGACACTGGCAGCCAGCGGCATCAAGGACTTCTCTGCCATTTTCAAGTATGTGGAAGCCAACGCGCCTATGCGGCGCAACGTCACGATCGAAGACGTCGGTAACGTGGCCGCTTTCATGCTCTCGGATCTGGCCGCTGGTATTACTGGCGAGATCACCCACGTTGATGGCGGGTTTTCAACCGTCGTGCCAGGAATGGAATAAGGCGCCATACTCGACGCCATGTTGGGAGGCCCGGGCAAGCCGGGCTTGGGCATCTGTTCTTCTGACGGCTATCCGGGGAAAAGCACGGGTGTCTGCCCCTCCATCCACGGTGGATATTTTTTCATGATGCCGTCGAACAGTGTGGACTGTGTCCAGCGCAGCAACCACGTGCGAAGCGCGGGCCAGCGCTGAATATCGAACCAGTCCAGATCCGTATGAGCAAACTGGCGCACGAATGGCGCGATGGCAGCATCGGCCATCGTGAATTTTTCACCGCATAAGAAAGAACGGCGTGTCAGCACAGCATCGAGCTCATGCAACCAGAGCGCTGCGTGGCCACGATGAACCTGGCGATCGACGTTGCCGTAACGCTGCGGATATTTATAGCGATCGAGATGGAACTTGAAACTCTCATCGCAATCGGTGATCAGGCGGTTCATCGCCGATACCTTGCCAACTGACGACGGCAGCCATGCATCCGGATCGTTCTGTCGCAACGCCCACAACATGATGTCCAGGCTTTGCTCGATGACTGTGCCGTCAGGCTCGACCAGCACTGGCACGGTCGCCTTTGGCGATGCATCGAGCAAGGCTGCAGGCTTATCGCGCAGTACCACTTCGCGCAGCTCGCATACCAGGCCGCTGGCAACAATGGCCGAGCGCGCACGCATCGCATAAGGACAGCGACGGAACGAATAAAGAACGGGAATCACGCAAGACCTGTCGTGGCCTCGGCAGCGGCTTCAGCCTTCTGCTTCATCGCTTTCTCTTTGGCAGCCTTCTTGAGCTCCACGCGCACGCCGATATGCCTGTCGGCACGCTTCCTGGCCAACTCGACTTGCCTCTGTCTTTCGGCAAATCGTTGCTTTTGCTCGTCGGTATGCTTGTCATGGCAATGGGGACAACTGACCCCGTCCACGAAAAGGCTGGAGGACTTGTCCGCGGCACTAAGCGGCAAGCGACAGGCGCGGCAAAATTTGTAGTGCCCTTGCTCCAGGCCATGCAGGACCGATACCCGCTCATCAAAGACGAAACATTCGCCATCCCAACGGCTTTCCCCCGATGGAATCGTTTCAAGATACTTGAGAATGCCGCCTTCCAGGTGATACACCTCGTCGAATCCGAGCGTACGCATATAGGCAGTGGATTTCTCGCAGCGTATGCCTCCTGTACAGAACATTGCCAGCCGAGGCTTGTTATGGAGCACGCCGCCTTCGGCGGACTGCTCTTTCACCCATTCCGGGAACTCCGTAAAACTGGCGGTGTGCGGATTGATTGCGCGCTTGAATGTGCCAATGGACACTTCGTAGTCGTTGCGCGTATCGACAACGACGACGTCCGGATCGTCGATAAGAGCATTCCAGTCTTCGGGGCTGACATAGGTACCGGCCATGGTCTCAGCCTGCACATTGGGTACGCCCATGGTGACAATTTCGCGCTTAAGCTTTACCTTCATGCGATAAAACGGCATCTTGTCAGCCCATGATTCCTTATGCACCAGGGTTTTCAGACGTGGGTCGTCGCGCAAGAATTCCAGTACGGCGCAAATTCCGGTCGACGTGCCTGCAATAGTGCCGTTTATACCTTCTTCCGCCAGCAGCAACGTACCCTTTACTTCGTGCGTTTCACAGCATGCCAGCAGTGGTGCCTGCAGTGCCTGGAAGTCGGGAAGATGGACAAATTTGTAAAGCGCTGCAACGAGGAAGGAAGCCATGGTCGTTAAGGATGTAAGGGCAGGAACCCTAGATTTTAACGCCTTTGGTGCTGGAGGGCGTCAGGCCGGCGACTTCACGTGTTTCTTGCCGTAGCGCTCATTGCCCACGCCGCTCATGCTGATGATGCTCTTTGCAGAGGCCTTCTTTGCGCGTTCTTCATTGATGAGCAGCAGCGTGTCGGTCTGTAGCGGGCGAAAAGGTGTTGGTGTTCGTGGTTTGACTAGCATAGTACCCTCACAATCAAAAAATCCAATCCAGACCTTAACATACCCCTTTTTTATGAAAGTTTCGCGAAGAGTCGCGATTTTGCTCGTAAACCCCAATGCCCGGGGCCGGTCCTCCGATCTTTTTTCACACCGTAACGAGACATGCTCTCATTACTGGTACCGTTCCCCGGTCGCAAATGCTAAATTGGCCCGCGATCATTTTTTGGTTCTGACATGGATTCACTGACACAAGCCGTTCTGGGCGCGGGGATTTCCGGCGCGATGCTGGGGCGCTTCCATGGGCGCAAGACATTGCTGGCCGGAGCCGTGCTGGCCTCGCTGCCAGACATGGACGTGCTCATCGATTACGGCGATCCGATTTCAGGCATGATCCATCATCGCGGTTTTTCTCATTCCCTTTTCGTCTTGACCGGGTTGGCCGTTCTGCTGACTGTTGCTTGGCGCCGCTGGCGCCCCTCGCAAGAATACGGAGCGGGCCGCCTGCTTGCAACCTTGTGCCTGATACTGTTGACACACCCCTTGCTGGACGCATTTACCAGCTATGGAACGCAACTGTGGTGGCCATTGCGGCCCACGCCAACTAGCTGGTCCAGCATCTTCATCATTGATCCTTTCTATACCGTACCCCTGCTGGTGGGAGTACTGGTCGCGGCCATCGCTGGCATCGGCGGGCGAACCCAGCGTGCACTGGTATGGGTATTGGGTGCCAGCACAATCTATCTTGCCTTGTCGCTCGTCGCCAAGACAACGATCGAGCAACGAGCAAGCCGAATTCTTGAAAAGGACGGCATACGGGCGCTGGCAGTCTTCTCAACACCGGAGCCTTTCAATATCCTGCTCTGGCGCGTAGTTGCCAGGACCGCCGATGACCACTACGTTGAACTTATCAGCGGCTTGCTTGATGATTCAGCACCCGAACGAATCATGCTTCCCTTGAACAGTGCCCTTGCCTCCGAACTGCCGCCCGTCCCTCAATTGGACGGGCTGCGCTGGTTTACCGACGATTGGTTGCGCTATGACGAAATCGATGGACAGCTTGTGGTCACCGATCTGCGCATGGGCCTGGGTACGGGGCACTACTCTTTCCGTTTCAAAATCGCCACGCGTACGGGGCCGGATGGTACCTGGAAATCCATCACCCCTACCTACTGGCCCAGCGTTCGCGATATTCCGGCACTGAAGGCCGCCGTGCGCCGGGCATGGCAGCAATCACCACCGCTGCCCCTCAGGCAGTGGGAAAAGCGAATGACCTTACCGTTCGGAGGAACACCGGATTCGTAGCAACGGCAATGCGCATTCAGTCGTCCAGACGCGCACGCAGTTGTCGCAGAAACGTAGGAAGTTCGGCCGGCAATCGATGCGCAAGTTTGTGGAAAAGCTCCGCATGCGAGTCGAGTTCCTTAGCCCATGCCTTGGGGTCGATAGACGTGATGCGCTGGAATTTTTCCGTATCGAAATCCAGTCCTTCCCAGCTGATTTCTTCATGCAGCGGCGTGATGCCGAAAAGCTTGTCTTCGCCTTTCGCCGAGCCCTCGATACGCTGCAGCATCCACTTGAGCACCCGCATATTCTCGCCGAATCCAGGCCAGATAAAGCGGCCCTGCTCGTCGGTCTGGAACCAGTTCACGCAAAAAATACGGGGCAGTGTCGCGCCGGAGGCTTGCAACCGCAAACCCAATTCCAGCCAGTGCGCAAAATAGGAACTCATGTTGTAACCGCAAAACGGCAACATGGCGAAAGGGTCGCGACGTACCACGCCCTGCGCGCCAGCGGCTGCCGCGGTTGTCTCCGATCCCAGCGTAGCCGCCATGTACACGCCTTCGATCCAGCTGCGCGCCTCGGTCACCAGCGGAACGGTGTCTGACCGCCTTCCCCCGAATATGAAGGCGTCAATCGCAACGCCATCGGGATTGTCCCATTCCGGATCTATGGCCGGATTCTGGATCGCCGCAACCGTAAACCGCGCGTTGGGATGCGCCGCCTTGCGCCCGCTGTCTGGCGTCCAGTCCTTGCCTTGCCAGTCGAGACAGTGCGCGGGCGCGGGGCCCATGCCCTCCCACCAGACATCGCCATCGTCAGTCAGCGCCACGTTGGTGAAAATCACGTTCTCCCGCAAGGACGCCATGCAATTGAAATTAGTCTTTTCGTTGGTGCCGGGCGCAACGCCGAAATAACCCGCTTCGGGATTGATGGCATACAGGCGCCCATCCGGTCCCGGCTTGATCCATGCGATGTCGTCGCCAATGGTGGTGACTTTCCAGCCAGGCAGGGACTGCGGAGGAATCATCATGGAGAAATTGGTTTTCCCGCAAGCCGATGGGAAGGCGGCCGCCAAGTGCATCTTCTTGCCTTCGGGCGACGTGACGCCCAGTACCAACATGTGCTCGGCCATCCAGCCTTGCTCCCGGCCCATTGCCGACGCAATCCGCAGGGCAAAACACTTCTTGCCCAGTAAAGCATTTCCGCCATACCCCGATCCGAAGGACCAGATCTCGCGGTCTTGCGGGTAATGGACTATGTACTTCGTATCGTTGCAAGGCCAGGCTACGTCAGCTTCCCCGGCAGCCAGCGGCTTGCCGACAGAATGGACGCAGGGCACGAATTCGCCATCGGAACCCAACACGTCATAAACAGCGCTGCCCATGCGCGTCATCATTCGCATGTTGGCCACCACATAGGGGGAATCTGAAAGTTCCACGCCAATGTGGGCAATGGGCGACCCCAGTGGTCCCATGGAAAACGGGATGACATACATGGTGCGCCCCCGCATACAGCCGGCAAAAAGACCCGCGAGCGTCTGACGCATGGCATCGGGAGCCGCCCAATTATTGGTGGGACCGGCGTCTTCTTCCTGCTCAGAGCAGATGAAGGTACGATCTTCCACACGCGCCACGTCGCTGGGGTCGGACCATGCGAGGTAGGAATTGGGCCTTTTCAATGGATCCAGGCGACGCAGGGTTCCTGCCTGGACCATCAATTCGCACAGCCTGTCGTATTCCTGTTCAGACCCGTCGCACCATTCGATGCGATCAGGCTGAGTCAACGCCGCGATTTCTGCTACCCATGCTTTCAGCCGGGGATGGCGCAGGTTCTCGGGTGCGTTCAATTCAACAGGTAATTGTGGGCTGGCTATGATATTCATAGAAATTTTCTCCATCGTGATTTGCGTCGTATAAGGCCCGGAGCCGAAAGGCCATTCTACGGCCTATCGTCAAAGACGTCTCCTAATCCGTTCAGGCTAGTTTGCGACACTATCATCTGTCATCAGACAAGTGGACAGCCTATAATGAATAGCTTCGAATCAACCCTTCCGTGCACTACCTATGGCTGAACTTTCGCGCCCAACGTTGTCGCTCCAGAGACCAGAAAACCTGTCCGTTCAGCTCGCCAAGAATTTAACCGAGCGCATCGGTCGCGGTGAGCTTCAGGCGGGCGACAAATTGCCCAGCGAGCACGAAATGGTGGCGGCATATGGGGTCAGCCGCACGGTCGTGCGCGAGGCGGTTTCGCACTTGAAAAGTTCAGGCCTGGTGGCGTCCCGCCAAGGGGTGGGCGTGTTCGTCCTGGAGCCGCCTGCAGCAGCACCATTTCGCATTGACGCAGAAGAGCTCGGCACGGTGAAAGAAGTCATCAAGCTGCTGGAACTTCGCATCAGCCTCGAATCGGAAGCGGCTGCCCTTGCAGCCCTTCGCCGCAGCGATGAAGACCTGGCCAAGCTGCGTGTAGCGCTCGATCTTATGGCCCGTGGTATCGATGCGCACGAAGACGCGGCCGATAAGGATTTTCTGTTTCACCAGGGCATCGCGCAGGCGACCGACAATCACTATTTCATGGAATTATTCGGCTATCTGGGAACGATGGCCATTCCACGCTCGCGTATTGGAATGTTCAAGTCCGATACGGGTGCGCGGGAAGCATATCTGCAAAAGGTGCACCAGGAGCACGAGGCGATATTCCATGCCATCGCCACCAAAGACGCGGACGCCGCCAGTGCCGCCATGCGCCGCCATTTGAGCAACAGCCGCAACCGTTTGAAAGCCGCCGCCGAGTCGCTGGATACGTCCGCTACCTGACATCTGCAATTCATAAAGTCAGTATTAATTTTTGCTTGTATGACAACTGACAAGCAGATATGATGTGAAAAAATCGCATTGCCAACCCAACAATCATCCATGAGGAAACGTATGTCGATCGATGCACAGGAATTGAAGCGAGTCATAGGCTCAGGTTTGCTGTCTTTTCCACTGACAGATTTTGATGCGCAACACGACTTCAACAAATCGTCTTACCGCAAACGACTTGAATGGCTCAAGTCCTACGACGCCAGCGCCCTGTTTGCCGCAGGCGGCACCGGCGAGTTCTTCTCCCTGGCCAGGGACGAATACGCCGACATCATCGGAACCGCCGTCGGTGTGTGCCGGGGCGAGATGCCGATTATCGCGGGAACCGGATACGGCACACGTGTCGCAATCGAGTATGCGCTCGAGGCGGAACGCCAGGGCGCAGACGGCATCCTTATCCTCCCCCACTATCTGACCGAAGCTGACCAGGAAGGCCTGCGCCGTCACGTCGTCACCATATGCAAATCGGTATCGATAGGCGTCATTGTCTACAACCGCGGCTTATGCCGCCTGAATGCCGAAACTGTCGAGAAAATAGCCGATGAGTGCCCGAATCTGGTCGGATTCAAGGATGGATTCGGCGATATTGAGCTGATGATGTCTATTCGCTCCCGGCTTGGTGACCGCCTGGCCTATATCGGCGGACTGCCTACGGCCGAAGTGTTCGCGTCTGCCTGCAAGGCCATGGGTGTATCCACCTACTCCTCGGCGGTGTTCAATTTCATACCCCGTACAGCCGTCGAGTTCTATAACGCCTCGGTCAATAATGACACGAGCACGATGGATCATCTGCTCAAGACCTTCTTTTTCCCCTACCTCGAGCTGCGCAACAGCGGACAAGGCTATGCCGTCAGCATCGTCAAGGCAGGCGCAACGGTCGTCGGCAAGACCGCAGGCCCCGTGCGCACGCCGCTATGCGATCTTAGCTGTGCCCAGCACGAACAACTAAGTACGCTCATAAGTCGCCTTGGCCCTCAATAAAAGACAGCTTTTCCAACCCCACACACGCGGCGACTTCCGTCCCGCTGAGGAGACAAATATGAAACTCATCAAGACCGCCATTGCTGCTTGCTGCATTACAGCCTTTTCCGTTCCGGCACTCGCGCAGTCCGAAGCCGCAGATTATCCCAACAGGCCCATCAAGCTGGTTATCCCTTTCCCTGCCGGGGGCACGTCCGACGTACTGGGCCGGCTGGTCGGCGACAAACTCGGCGCGGCGCTCGGACAAACAGTCGTGGTAGAGAATCGCGCCGGCGCCGGCGGGAATATTGGCGCCGACTATGTCGTTCGGTCCAAACCCGACGGGTACACCCTGGTATTGCTGGACCTGGGCAACCTGACCATCAGCCCCAGCGTTTATCCAAAGCTACCCTTCCATCCCGTGAAGGACCTGGCCCCCGTGTCCATGCTGGCCTATTCGCCGCACTTGCTGGTGACCACGAATGCGCTTCCGGTGAAAACGCAGGAAGAACTGGTCGAATATGCCAAAAAGAACAAAGGTAAAGTGAATTTTGCCGCTGCGGCCGGTATAGGCAGCGCGCCCCATATGGCCGGCGTCCTGTTCGCTCAAAAAAGCGGCGTGGACTGGAGCTATATTCCATATAAAGGCGGTGCCCAGGCCCTGACCGATCTTGTCGGCGGACAAGTGGATGCCACGATGAACGGCATGGTGGCCACCTATCCTCATGTCAAGAGCGGCAGCATCAAGCTGCTGGCCGTCAGCAGCAGCAAGCGTCTCCCGCAGTTGCCCGACGTCCCGACGGTCAGCGAAATGATACCGGGCTTCCTGACGGGTAGCTGGCAAGGTGTGCTGGCGCCCGCAGCCACCCCGAAACCGATCATTGAGAAACTGCACGCCGAAATGAGCAAGATCGTGAAAATGCCGGACGTGCAGGAAAAGCTGGCGACCTTGGGCGCGGAACCCATCGAGATGACGCCCGATGAGTTCGGTAGCTGGATGAGTACCCAGGTCACCAACTGGGCCGAGGTCGTCAGGACGGCGGGCATCAAGATCGAATAGCATGGCCGCACACGACTGCTGAAGGCGGGTGGCATGGAGTATATACAGTGCTCCATGGCCTTCTGCCGATGCTAAACGTGCACGATGGTCAGGCCCATGGCCAAGAAATCCGTGGCAAATCCACGTATGAACCCTCAAGTTCCCTTATGCACGCCATCATTAAGGCGTCCATGCCGCTGTAATTGGGCAGTATGCCCACATTGCCATCCAATCCCTCGCCGCCACGCTAACATCGTGCCTGGAACCTGTCGTCGGGATGTTGCGATTCTCTAAATCCAACGGAATCACCGAAGGTTTCCACACGAAGATAGAGGTGGAAATGCTCTCACGCCGTGCATATGGCTTCAGGAACTTTGAGAATTACCGCATGAGAGTCTTGGCTCAATGCGGTTGGAACGGTGTGATCAACCGTGTCTGATGAAAGCCCATCCCCCGTTAATGGGGAAGAGCCGGTTGGAGCGGTGTGATGAACCGAGTGTGATGAGTGCCGATCCCGCGTTAATGGGGAAGAGCCAATGCATTCGTGGCGGACAGAGGGGGATTCGAACCCCCGATACGCTATAAACGTATACACGCTTTCCAGGCGTGCGCCTTCAACCGCTCGGCCACCTGTCCTAATCTGGGCTTTCGTTTTACAAAAGCGAAGTCCGCCATTCTAGCAGAATCTTGCGAACTTGGCTTTCGCGCGATCTTCGGCAACCAAAGCAGGGCATCGGCGCATCACTTGATATGCTTGAGACCGACCATGCGTTCCACATACCTCGCGATCATGTCGATCTCGAGATTGACGCGTTGGCCGGGTTGCAAGCGCTTGAGCGTCGTTACCTGGACCGTGTGCGGAATAAGGTTGATGCGTATCTCACACCCCGTGGCATGGTCAGCCACCTGATTCACCGTCAAGCTCACGCCGTTGACGGTGATGGACCCTTTATAGGCAAGATACTTTGCCAAGTCTGCCGGAACGTTGATGCGCAAGTCCCATGATTCACCTGTGGGTTCGAAATGGGTGACTTCGCCGACGCCGTCGATATGCCCAGATACCAGATGCCCGTCAAGCGAATCGCCCATGCGCAGCGCATGTTCCAGATTAACTTCGCCGGGCTTATCAAGACCCGCCGTGCGTTTCAGACTTTCACGCGAGACATCGACACTGAAGGTATCCGGCCCAAGCTCGACGACCGTCATGCATGCGCCCTGTATCGCGATCGAGTCGCCCAGCTTGCTGGCGTCGCGCAGGAAGTCTTTGGCATGGATGGTCAGATGGACGCCAGCGCCTTCTTGACCTTCATTGAACGGTGAAACCTGTACGATTGCGCCGACGGCGGCGACGATGCCTGTAAACATTGCTCTCTCTTAATAAATCATGTTGGTGTCCGCGGGCTGGACCGCGAGCGACAAGGCTTTCCACCGATCAATGTGCCTGGCGCGCAAGCGCAAATCGGGAGCGACATTCTGCGTATCGATGAACTCGAAGCGCTGCGCGTCTGCCAGATTTTCCATGCCCGGCAGGCACACCATCCCCATGCCGGCACCCAGCAATACGGGCGCGGTGTAAATGAGCAGCTCGTCGACACATTGCGCTTGCAACAGGGCGCCGCTAAGTCGCGAACCCGCCTCTACATGGACTTCGTTGACGTCATGCTGGCCGAGCCACACCATGACCGCACGCAGATCGACCCCTGCACCATCGGCTGGCACCTCGATGACCTGAACGTTGCGCAAAGCCAGTCTTGCTGCCTTCGCGGAATCGGTGCGACTGGTGAACACCCAGGTACGCGTGCCATCGAAAATGCGCGCATTTTCATCAACCTCGAAACGCGTGTCGATAAGTGCTTTGACAGGCGCGCGGGCGGTCTCGACATGGCGAACGTTCATTTGTGGATCGTCGGCTTTCACCGTTCCGGAACCCGTCAGAACCACACAACTGCGTGCCCGCCAGTGGTGTCCGTCGGCACGCGCCGCCGGACCAGTGATCCACTGCGACTGGCCATTTTCAAGGGCGATGCGCCCGTCGAGCGACGCAGCCAGCTTCAGCCAAACCCAGGGTGTCTTGCGGGTCATGCGCGCCGCAAAACCGGGATTCAAGGCCAGCGCTTGCTCGGCGCAAACCATCGTCGTCACAGCAATGCCCGAGGCATGCAACTTGGCAACGCCCTGCCCGCCTACCAAAGGATTCGGATCGCGCATGGCAACCACGACTCGCGCCGGACGGGCAGCGACCAATGCATCGACACACGGCGGCGTGCGGCCGAAATGGCTGCAGGGCTCGAGCGTTACGTAGATCGTCGAACCGGCCACCTGGACGCCACGCTCTGCCGCCTGGCGCAGGGCCATCACTTCGGCATGCGGCCCGCCCGCCACCTGGGTGGCCCCTGACGCGAGCAACTGGCCGTCACGCACGATAAGGCAGGCAACACGTGGATTGGGCGAAGTGATGTACATGACGCTTTCGGCCAGTGCCAGGGCCTGACGCATCCAGCTTTCGTCATCAATGGGTGTATTCACGGCTTCAGGGGAACCTGGATTTCGTCGATAGCTTTGACGAATTCGCTGATGTTTTCGAAGCTTTTGTAAACCGATGCAAAACGCACATAGGCTACCTGGTCCAGCTTGCGCAGTTCGTTCATGACGAGCTCGCCCAGGTAGCCCGTGCCGACTTCGCGCAGGCCGCTGGCCAATAGCAGTTCCTGAATGCGGGCAACGGCGGCGTCGACCTCCTCGGTGCTTACCGGCCGCTTGCGCAAGGCCAGGTTAAGGCTGCCGCGCAGCTTGTTGACATCGAATTCGACGCGCGTGCCATTGCGCTTGACGACCGCCGGCATGACGAGTTCTACCCGTTCGTACGTCGTAAAACGACGATCGCAAGCCGTGCAGCGGCGACGGCGACGTATGGTGTCGCCCTCTTCCGAAACCCGGGAGTCGATGACCTGCGTATCGAAGCTGCTACAGAACGGGCATTTCATGTTTGGCAGGCCCCGGGTGCAACCGGGGCTGTCCCTGTATTAACGGTACACCGGCAGGCGCGCCGTCAGTTCGTTGACACGTTGGCGCACGCTGGCAACGGAGGCTTCATCGCGCGGATTATCAAGCACGTCGGCGATCAGATTGCCGGTTAGTTCGGCCTCGGCCTCTTTGAAGCCGCGTGTCGTCATGGCCGGCGTACCCAGCCGAATGCCGCTGGTGACGAAAGGTTTTTCCGGATCGTTTGGAATCGCATTCTTGTTGACCGTGATATGCGCCTGGCCCAGCACCGCTTCGGCTTCTTTGCCAGTGATGCCCTTGGCACGCAGATCCACCAGCATGAGGTGGCTTTCGGTACGACCGGAGACGATGCGCAGCCCGCGCTTGACCAATGTGCGGGCAAGCACGTCGGCGTTCTTGACGACCTGCGCGGCATAGGTTTTGAATTCGGGTTCGAGGGCTTCTTTGAACGCAACGGCCTTGCCTGCAATGACATGCATGAGCGGGCCGCCCTGTATGCCAGGGAATATGGCCGAATTGATTATTTTCTCGAATTCAGCCTTCATCATGATGACGCCGCCGCGTGGACCGCGCAATGATTTGTGCGTCGTCGACGTGACGAAATCGGCATGCGGCACAGGATTGGGATAAGCACCACCTGCCACCAACCCAGCGTAATGGGCAATATCCACCATGAACAGGGCTCCGTTATCGTGCGCGATGCGTGCCATGCGTTCAAAATCGATGCGCAGGGAATACGCGGACGCCCCGCCCACGATGAGCTTGGGCTTGTGTTCCTTGGCAAGCTGTTCGAGCTGTTCATAATCGAGCTCTTCGTTTGCATCCAGGCCATAGGACAGGAAGTTATACAGTTTGCCCGATGCGTTGACCGGAGAACCGTGCGTAAGGTGCCCGCCTTCGGCCAAGCTCATGCCCAGGACCGTATCGCCGGGTTTGAGCACCGCCATGTAGACGCCCTGGTTGGCTTGCGAACCGGAATTCGGTTGGACATTGGCCGCTTCCGCGCCGAAGATTTCCTTGAGGCGGTCAATGGCCAGCTGTTCGACGATATCGACGTATTCGCAGCCGCCATAGTAGCGCTTGCCAGGATAACCTTCGGCATACTTGTTGGTCAGCTGCGTACCCTGAGCCTGCATCACTGCGGGGCTGGTGTAGTTTTCAGACGCAATCAATTCGATATGCTGTTCCTGGCGAACGTTTTCTTTCTGAACGGCGGCCCATACTTCGGCATCGACTTGATCAAGGGTACGTGAGCGATCGAACATTAGCTATCCTGTATATGATTTTGGCGGTTGAAACGAACGCATATTCTAGCGCGAATACGCAAGCGCCCGCGGTCGCCAGGGACGTTCCCGTGCGTCCTGGCGACGGGGTAGGCCCTATGATTTCTGGAGCAGGCGCTGGTTCAGGGTATAGGTACCCATAATGGAGGCCTGAGCCAGAACATGTCCCTGGATAGCCTGGATGGCGTCGTGGGCATTGAACTTACCTTCGAAAGGCAGTTCGCTGATGTCAAGTGCATAGACGGTAAATATATAGCGATGCGGTATCGCGTCGTTCCATGGCGGGCATGGGCCGTCGTAGCCGAAGTAATCCCCATTCATGTCGCGGTCCGCTGCAAACCAGCTGGTGTAGTCATTGACGCCCTGGCGCGTGCCATCGAGCGCAAGGGGGCCCGCTTTGCCTCGCGGGGTGATTCCGTTAGAGTACGCACCCTCCGGTATTTCGACGGTATTGGGCGGAATGTCGACCAGTACCCAGTGGTGAAAGTCGGTACGCGGCAGGTCGGCAGGCACTTCGCGATCCTCCTGGTTGACGTCGTCGGGTTTGCTGGGTGCATCGGGATCGACACATATCACCACGAACGACTGCGTCGCAGCCGGCGCGTCCGTCCAGGCAAGATGCGGGTTGGCATTTCCCGCCAGCATGACGTGATTCTGCCCGTCTGGTTTGGCAAAAGCGTTGCGCTCCGGGATGGTTCCTTGGTCGTTGAACGATTCACTGGTAAGTTGCATTAGAACTCCTGCCGGTTAGGGTGATCAGCCCGTTAATGTGACTCGGGCAAATTTACGTTTGCCCACTTGTATGACATAAATGCCAGCATCAAGTTGCAAGGCCTTGTCGTCGATGCGGTCTCCGTTGATCCGCACCCCGCCCTGCTCGACGTTACGCTGGGCTTCCGCACCCGACACCACCAGTCCGGCCTCGCGCAATACCTTCAAGATGCCCAGCGGTGCCGAGGCGACCTGTATCTCTGGCATATCGTCCGGAATTGCGCCGTCGCGAAAGCGCGCCTCGAAAGAAGCCTGCGCATCGCGCGCAGCCTGCTGAGTATGAAATCGGGAGACTATCTCCTGGGCCAGCGCGACTTTCGCGTCACGCGGATTCATGCCGTCTTTTACCTGCTGCTGTAATCCTGCGATATCGTCCATAGAGCGGAACGACAATAGTTCGAAATACTTCCACATCAGGGTATCGGAAATGGACATGAGCTTGCCGAACATGGAGTCGGGCGCCTCGGTGATGCCTATGTAGTTTCCCTTGGACTTCGACATTTTATCGACGCCGTCGGTGCCCTCCAGCAATGGCATGGTCAATATGCACTGCGGCTCCTGGCCATATTCTTTCTGAAGCTCGCGTCCTACGAGGAGGTTGAATTTCTGGTCGGTCCCGCCGAGCTCGAGGTCGGCTTTGAGCGCAACCGAATCGTAGCCTTGCATGAGAGGGTACAGGAACTCGTGCACCGAAATGGGTATGCCGCCCTTGAAGCGGCGGGTAAAGTCCTCGCGCTCCATCATGCGGGCAACCGTATAGCGGGACGCCAACTGGATCATGCCGCGCGCACCGAGGGGATCGCACCATTCGGAGTTATACCGGATCTCGGTTCGAGCGGGATCGAGCACCATACTGGCCTGCGCATAATAAGTTTTGGCATTTTCATGGATCTGCTCGGCCGTCAGCGGGGGGCGCGTGGCATTGCGCCCGCTGGGGTCGCCGATCATGGAAGTGAAGTCGCCAATGAGGAAAATGACTGAATGCCCGAGATCCTGCAATTGCCGCATCTTATTCAGCACCACCGTATGGCCCAGATGTATGTCTGGTGCGGTGGGATCCAACCCCAGCTTGATGCGCAAGGGAGTCCCCGTGGCATGGCTGCGCACCAGCTTCCTGACGAATTCGGACTCGACCAATAGCTCGCTGCAGCCTCGTTTCGCGACAAGGAGGTCGGCTTCGACTTGTGGGGTAATTGAGGGTTCGGAGGACGGCATATAAAACGCTTTATAAGAGGAAATACAAAAAAATGCTCGAAAAATTGAGTCTAATACGCTAGCATAACGTGCGGGCGCGGACTCCGCATGGCTGTGGGTCCATCCGAAAACGATGCTCAGCATCATCTTATCAGAGCGTCCAATCCCGAAATTACGGGTACTCATTTTCCAGTGGCGATGTTGGCATGGTCGACTCACACCGGATACATCTTCGAATTCAGCAGCGCATTTCTAGGTTTGGTTATATGTTCAAAAAAGGGACACCTGGCACTCCCTCGTATCGTGACACCCTTCGTGCCCATCGCAAGCCCCACCACTTCATCCGCAACGGCCTCGTCTTCGTAGCCCTTGGCCTGTTTGCCGGCGCAGCCGCACTGGCCGTTGTGCAACCGACTGACATCCCCATGGTTTACCAGGCACACCAAAGCCTGGCGCTTCCAACACCTTTTCCGCAGGTTGCAGCCGATGAACGGGCCCGTTTCGTCAGCGAAACCCAGATTCGCCGCGGCGACACGCTGGCAGCGCTTCTGCAACGCCTGCGCATCCAAGAAAAAGGCCTGCAGCAATTCCTGGTTCAGGACAAGTCGGCCCGCTCTATCTACAAGCTGTATCCGGGGCGCACAGTGCAAGCCGCCGTCGACGCGGAAGGAAACCTGGTATGGCTGCGCTACAACCACACCCCGGGATCCAAGGAAAAGACCGGCATCGTATCCAAGTGGCTTGAGGTTTCAGCCATTGGCGATGGAAAATTCGACGCCACCGAGCACAGTCGCCCGGCGGATGTACAAACCCGCATCGCGGAAAGTGAAATCCAAACCTCGCTGTTTGGCGCCACCGACGAAGCCGACATACCCGATGCCATCACAATGCAGATGACCGAAATCCTGGGTAGCAAAATCGACTTTCTCCAGGACCTGCGGCGGGGTGACCGCTTTCGCATCATCTATGAGTCTTTTTCACACGAAGGCCGCGAGATAGGCGTCGGCAAGATTGTGGCGCTTGAGTTCATCAATAAAGGCAAGGCCTACGAAGCGGTGTGGTACGCCCCGGGCGGATCATCGGGCAGTTATTACGATTTCGAAGGAAGCAGCCTCAAAGGTGCTTTCCTGCGCACCGCCCTGAAGTTTTCGCGCATCAGCTCCACATTCGGCATGCGCAAGCACCCCGTACATGGCGGGTGGCGCGGCCACAAAGGCGTCGATTATGCCGCCACGTCGGGCACACCCATACATGCCACGGCAGATGGCGTGGTGGACTTCATTGGCACGCAGAGTGGCTATGGCAACACAGTAATCCTGAAACATCACGACCAGTTCACTACGTTATATGCCCACCAGTCGCGATTCGCCAAAGGTCTCAAGAAAGGCGACAAGGTAAGTCAAGGCGATCTGATCGGCTACGTGGGTTCAACCGGGTGGGCGACAGGGCCGCATCTGCATTACGAATTCAGGGTAAACAACAAGCAAATAGATCCGCTCTCAGTCGATCTGCCCGTTGCACGCAAGCTCGACAGCGATCAGCTCAAGACCTTCGAACGCACGGTGGCCCAGTATCGCGAGCACATTCATTTTCTTGCTGACCTGCAGAGCAGCGACGATACCAAGGTCGCCGCCCGTTGATACGGTCGGCATTTGCGCAAGCGGACCCAGCCATGTCGTCGCCCCTGTTCATCGGCCTGATGTCCGGCACCAGCACCGACGGCGTAGACGCCGTGCTGGCCGACTTCACCGTGCCGCAGCGGCCGATCATATTGGCAGCGGCGTCGCTACCCATGCCTGACGCCCTGCGCGAGGAATTCCTGTCCCTGAATATGGCGGGCCACAATGAATTGGCCCGGGCTGCGGTGGCAGCCAATGCATTGGCTGAGCTTTACAGCCGCGCAACACAAGACGTGCTTGCGCAGGCGGCCCTAATGCCTGAGTGTATTTGCGCCATTGGCGCCCATGGACAAACCGTGAGGCACGATCCTGCCGCCGGATATACCGTGCAGATCAACGCCGCAGCGTTACTGGCCGATCGCACCGGCATCGATGTCATCGCCGACTTCCGTTCCCGCGATGTGGCTGCCGGTGGCCAGGGAGCGCCGCTGGTCCCGGCCTTTCACCAAGCCATGTTTTCCGGCCCACAGCCGCGCGCCGTCCTGAACCTGGGAGGCATTGCGAACGTAACCTTGCTGGACAATGCCGGTCAGGTACGCGGCTTCGACACCGGCCCTGCCAACGTATTGCTCGATCTGTGGATACGCGCCAGCACAGGCCAGACTTTCGATGCCGGCGGTGCGTGGGCTGGCAGCGGCCGAGCCCATGGTCTCCTGCTTCAGTTCCTGCTGGATAGCGAACCGTGGTTCGAACGTCCTCCACCTAAATCCACAGGCAGGGATCTTTTCAATTGGGCGTGGTTGTCGCAACGACTTGAGGCCTTTGGCAGCAATCATGTGCTGTCGACCAGTGACATTCAGGCAACCCTGCAGAAGCTTACCGCCGTGACGGTCGCCCAAGCTATTGCGCGGTATGCGCCAGAGACACGTGATGTGCTCGTATGCGGGGGCGGGGCTCTTAATGAGGGGCTGATGCGCGACCTGCAGGCAGCCTTGCCATGCCCGCTACAAAGCACGACCGAGGTTGGTGTGCCGGTACAGCAGGTCGAGGCATTGGCGTTTGCGTGGTTGGCCCGGGCTCACGTTGAAGGTTATCCGGCTGGCTTACCCAGCGTAACCGGCGCGCGCCACGCTACGATACTGGGCTGCCGGTACCCCGCCTGATGCAACAGGCGGCCACAGGCCGCATGGCACAACTGAATCAGGGCGCGAACGAAGACCCGCAACCGCAGGTGGAGTTGGCATTGGGATTACGTATGACGAACTGCGATCCCTCGAGATCGTCTTTGTAGTCGATCTCTGCGCCAACCAGATACTGGAAGCTCATGGGATCCACCAGTAACTGCACGCCTTCCTTGTCAATGGTCGTGTCGTCGTCGTTGATGGTTTCATCGAATGTAAACCCATACTGAAAACCGGAACAGCCGCCGCCCTGCACGAATACGCGCAACTTGAGCTCGGGGTTGCCTTCTTCAGTCAAAAGGTCTTTGACCTTGGCCGCCGCCGCATCAGTAAAAAGGATGGGCGTTGGTGGGGCTTGCAGGTCTATGGATTGGGCAAGGGTATTCATGAAGGTACTCCGTGGCAGCCATAAGGGCTGCACAATAAACAACTATAACACCGGCAGGCTAATTCGCCGCCGATAAATTGACCGTGCGGGACACACGAACCGTATTGCCTTCCAGCACGTTGAGCGTGACGGTCTGCGGCGTGAACCCCTGGGGCAGACTCAGGAAGCCACCGCCACGCTGAAACTGATCAAAATTCAATTCGAAGCCGTTAATCGCGGCATCATTGCCGGCTGTCGATGGGCTGTCGGGCAGTTGCGCCGCCTGTAGCGTTACAGTGACCGCCCGCCCCTGCTGATTTCCTTTGGCCACGAACTGCATCAGACCTTTGAACGGTGTTTCGTCTGACCCATTGCGCATGAGCAGAACCCTATATTGCAAGATGGGGCCTTGCGGCTCGATATCAAGCGCCCGAATGCTGACCGACCCTGCGGGCCCCGGGGGCATCAGCTGGTCGAAAAATGCGAGCTTGTCCCGGGCCAGGCCCAATTCAGCCTGGCTGGCAAGCAAGGAAGCCTCCAAGCCATTGCGCGTGCTTTCTTCCACAACTAACCGCCCTTGCATGGTATCGATTTGCGCATGAGCCTGTTCCAACGCGGCCCGGCTCTCATTCAGCGCAAGCTCGAGCGTATGAAGGTCGGAATCGGATTGCTGGCGTTGCTGATGATTAAACCAGAACCAGGCTGCGCCGGCACCAATAACCATGCCTGCCGCCAGCGACATTGCCACAAGCCAGCGCGACAAGGGTGCTGCGTGTGTGTGTTTTGTGTGAGCGTCCAACGGATTGTGGACCGCCTTTGCGGAAGCTGCGACGCTGTTCTTCATGTTTGAACAGACCCCACCAGGAGCATTGAGTTCCGGCACCCGGTGGGGAATATTGTTACGGCAGGATGGCAACGTGGTCAAGACCGGTGGATTCAGGCAGGCCGAACATGAGGTTCATGTTCTGGACCGCCTGGCCCGACGCGCCTTTCACGAGATTGTCCTGCGTGACCAGAATGACGAGTTGATCGCCGCCATCGGGCCGATGCACCGCGATTCGCAGATGATTGGATGCACGCACGGATCGGGTTTCCGGCAGGCTGCCGGCTGGCATGACGTCGACGAAGGTTTCGTTGGCATAACGCTGTTCGAACAAAGCCTGGAAATCGGTGTCGAGCGCCTCAGGCAGAATACGCGCGTACAAGGTGGAAAACATGCCGCGGATCATGGGAACCAGATGAGGCACGAACAGCAGTCCGACCGGTCCGCCCGCCAGCAGCTTCAATTGTTCTGAAATTTCGGGATGATGCCGGTGACCAGCCACGCCGTAGGCCTTGAAGTTGTCGCTGGCTTCAGAAAACAGAGTACTGACCTCTGCCTTGCGTCCTGCACCCGAAACTCCGGACTTGCAGTCGGCAATTATGTGGGATGTGTCGATAAGGCGCCGACCGTCCTGGATGAGCGGAGCCAGGCCCAATAACACCGTAGTGGGGTAACAGCCAGGGTTGCCGATAACCTGCGCACTGGCAATCTTTTCGCGGTTGAGTTCGACCAGGCCATATACCGACTCTTTCAGAATAGCCGGGCAGGAATGCGGCATTTTGTACCAGCGCTCGAATACCTCGGTGTCCTGCAGGCGAAAATCGGCGGCCAGGTCGATGATGCGCACATTCTGCTTGATCAGGCTTTCAGCCTGACTCATGGCAACGCCATGGGGTGTCGCAAAAAAAACGACATCGCAATCGTCGAGGTTTGCTTTCTCGGGTGTTTGAAAACACAAATCGACCCGGCCGCGCAAGTTGGGGAACATATCGGCCACCGGCATACCGTCTTCTTTGCGGGAGGTGATTGCCGTGAGCTGTGCATTGGGATGCTGAGACAAGAGGCGCAGTAGTTCTACGCCCGTATAGCCAGTACCGCCCACAATGCCTATCTTGATCCGTGCCGCGCCTGCCGAAGTCATAATGATTTCCCAAAAATATAAAACATCAACCACACAATTATGCAACAAGCTTGCCAATTGCAGGTAAATACCCCTGATAAACTTGCGCCTGCAAATACAAAGCCCCGACTTTGGCCGGGGCTTTGTATTTGCAAGGCCGAGGCCTTGCGCGCAGCAACGATTAACGTTTGCTGAACTGTTTCCGACGACGTGCTTTGTGGAAACCGACTTTCTTACGTTCGACTTCCCGGGCATCGCGAGTCACGAAACCGGCGTGTTTAAGCGGCGATTTCAATGATTCGTCGTAGTCGATAAGCGCACGGGTGATACCGTGGCGGACCGCGCCGGCCTGGCCGCTTTCGCCGCCACCGTGAACGTTGACATGGAAGTCGAACGATTCAAGGTGGTTGGTCAGCGCCAATGGTTGGCGAACGACCATGCGTCCGGTTTCACGAGCAAAATATTCGTCGACGGGTTTGCCGTTGACGACAATCTTGCCAGTACCTTTCTTCAAGAACACGCGAGCCACCGACGTTTTGCGGCGACCTGTTCCATAATTCCAATTACCGATCATGACCTATCCTTAGAATTCCAGCGGTTTGGGCTGCTGAGCTGAATGAGGATGCTCGGCGCCGGCATAAACCTTGAGCTTCTTGGCCATTGCGTAACCCAGCGGCCCTTTGGGCAGCATGCCTTTTACGGCTTTCTGGATGGCACGACCAGGAAAACGCTGTTGCATTTTCTCGAAGGTGGTTTCAGTAACGCCGCCGGGGTATCCCGAGTGGCGATAGTATTTTTTGTCTTGGGCCTTGTTGCCGGTGACAACAATTTCCGAAGCATTGATAATGACGATGTAATCGCCGGTGTCAACGTGGGGCGTGAATTCTGGCTTATGCTTGCCGCGCAAACGACGTGCGACTTCGCTGGCCACACGACCGAGGACTTTGCCCTTGGCGTCAATCACGTACCAGTCACGTTGGACTTCCTGCGGCTTGGCCACAAAGGTCTTCATGATGGTTCCTAAATATTCAAAATAAGCCTGTCGAACATTCGTCAGACTGCAATTTCTGATGACAACGATGCCTAAGCGTTGTACTTCGCCCGTGCAAATCAGTCAGAAAAGCCCATAATCTTAACACACTCGTACCTATTTTCAATACGCCGAGTTTTCACGACGGTGCACGGCCAGCGGCTAACACGCCACGCTCGGGGAGCGCCCGTCAAAGTTTCGACTGCAAAGCCGGGATCGACATCGCATAATCATAAAAAAGCCCCAAAAAGCACGGACATGTTGTCTGGCTTTTTGGGGCACACAACTGGATGGCGGCTTCATGGCCGCGATCTGGAGTTACTTTTTCTGGCTGGCCAGGGCAATACCCAGGTAGTTGTCGTAAGAACCTTCAGCGACACGGAACCATGGTACCAGGCTGTCACGGAAGCCCATATAGTTGTCGTGGATTTTCTTGAACATAGCGTTTTTGTCGCTGAACTCTTTGTAGAGTTCGTTAGAAGCCTTGAAGGAAGCGTCCATGACGTCACGCGGGAAGGCCTTGAGAATGGCGCCAGCGCCTATCAAGCGACGCAGTGCCGCAGGATTTTGGGCATCGTAGGTAGCGAGCATCTGGCCGCCGGCGGCGCGCGACGCGATTTCGACCAGGGACTGATAACTTTTCGGCAAGCTGTTCAAGGCTTCGTCGTTCACATAGAGGGAAACCTGCGCCGAGCCTTCCCACCAACCGGGATAGTAGTAATACTTGGCCACTTTTTGAAAGCCCAACTTTTCGTCGTCGACGGGTCCGACGAATTCGACGGCGTCCAGCGTACCCTTTTCAAGCGAAGGATAGATATCGCCCGGCGGAATTTGCTGGGGCACGACGCCCATGCGTGAGAGCACTTCGCCCGCAAAGCCGGCGGTACGCATCTTCAGCCCCTGGAGGTCGGCGACGGATTTGATTTCCTTGCGATACCAACCGCCCATCTGCGTGCCGGTGTTACCCAGAGGAAAGTTAATGATATGACGCGGCGCGAAGAGTTCACGCGTCAGCTTGAGACCGTCGCCCTCGTGCATCCACGAATACATCTGGCGGGCATTCAGGCCGAAGGGCACGGCCGTGTCGAAACAGAAGGAAGGATCCTTGCCGTAGTAGTAGTACGAAGCCGTTTGCCCGCATTCCACCGTACGGTTGCCCACCGCGTCCATGACGCCGAAACCTGGCACGATTTCGCCGACCGGATACAGGCGGATGGAAAAGTTTCCATCGCTGGCCTCTTCAACCATCTTGCAAAACGTCTGCGCCGTGTTGTAGAGCGCAGGCGTCGAAGGCCCGTAGGTCGACGTCATTTTCCAACTGATCTTGGGATTGCTTTGCGCAAATACGGGTGCGGCCACAACAGCCGATCCGGCCATGGCGCCAAGCCCTGCTTTCTTAAGAAATGAACGACGCTGCATTAAAAGCTCCTTTCGGCATTCGATTATTTTTTACGGTAAAAATTCCACTCAGAATATTACACCGCGTTGCAAACCCTGTAACGCGGGTAAAACCCTGAGCATCCTTTGGCGACGGGGTGGTCGCAAACCTCTGACCTGCAACTACTGTCCTGCAATTGACATCTGCTCGATCAGGATGGACCCGGTCGTTTTGGAACCGCGCGTGATTGTATCGGCCCCCACGGCGACGATTTGGCGGAACATATCGGCCAGATTGCCCGCAATGGTAATTTCCTGGACGGCATGACGGATCTCGCCATTTTCAACCCAGTAGCCAAAGGCGCCACGAGAATAATCGCCACTGACATAGTTGACGCCCTGGCCGATGAGTTCTGTGACAAGAAATCCCGTGCCGAGCTTCCCGAGCATTGCGCGGAAGTCGTCGGTGGGTTGGGTAAGTCGCGATTCCAGCCGCAGATTATGAGAGCCGCCTGCATTGCCGGTGGTCGACATGCCGAGTTTGCGCGCCGTGTAGGTGGACAGGAAATAGCCGTTCAACACGCCGGCAGTGACGACATCGCGCGGCTGGGTGCGCACCCCTTCGCTATCGAAGGGCGAGCTGCCCATGGCACCGAGGATATGGGGATCTTCCGCAATATCGATATGGTCGGACAATATGGGCTTGCCGAGGGAATCCAGCAGGAAACTGGCCTTCCGGTACAAGGCCCCGCCACTGGTCGCCTGTACCAAGGCACCTATCAGGCCGACGGCCAGCGGCGCCTCGAACAGAACTGGAAACCGGCCGGTCTTGATACGCCTGGCTGACATGCGCGACAGCGTGCGTTCGGCTGCGTAGCGTCCAACCGCCGCTGGATCGGACAAATGCTCGGGCGCGCGGGCCGATGTGTACCAATGATCCCGTTGCATATTGCCGCCCCGGCCGGCGATAGGCGCAACGGAAAGACTATGTCGAGAGTAAGGGTAGCCCCCCATGAAGCCGCGGCTATTGCCCAACACGAAGTGACCTTCGTAGGTATCGACCGACGCTCCGTCCGTGTTCGTGATCAGTCGGCTGGTGGCGTGCGCCGCACGCTCGGCCTGAATGGCCAGCTCGGCCGCGTCTTCGGCCGCAATATCCCATGGATGGTGCAACTGCAGGTCGGGATAGCCGGAAGTCGCCAACTGGTCGGCGTCAGGCAGGCCTGCGGCGGGATCTTCCGCCGTGTAGCGGGCAATGTGCCACGCGGCCTCGACCGTCTCGCGGATGGCCTGCGCCGAAAAGTCGGAAGTCGAGGCCGAGCCGCGCCGATTACCGGCGAACACCGTAAGGTCCAGTGAACGGTCCCTGGTCTGCTCCACTGTCTCGATGTCTTTGCGGCGTACCGATACGGAAAGACCGCGGCTCTCGGAAATTTCCGCTGCCGCGTCCGAAGCACCGAGGGATTTTGCGTGTTTCAGTGCATCGCTGACCAACTCCCGGAAACGGGTCTGGTTTTCGGATATAGGTAGATAAGATGTGGGTTGGTCGCTCATTGCTGCTCTTTCAGGTTAGACGGTTATCATAGCCAATTAAAGAACACTTTTTTGATTCCCATGCCAAACATTCCCGAAAATACCGACGAACCGGCTGATCACGGCTACGACAGGCCCAGCAAATCGCAAATCAAGCGGGACATGCTCGAGTTGCAGGACCTGGGCAAAAAATTGGTCGAGCTGTCCACCGACCGGCTCAAGCAACTGCCCTTGTCTGAAAGTCTATACGAAGCCGTCCGGCAGGCGCAGCGCACCACCAGCCGCGAAGGTCTTCGCCGGCAAATCCATTACGTCGGCAAACTGATGCGACACGCCGATGCCAATGCCATCCGCACGCAGCTCGACATCTGGGAGAATGGCTCGCGTGAAGAAACGCTGGCCATGCACCGGATTGAAGCGTTGCGGGAACTGCTGATTAAAGACGACGACGCACTGACAGGCTTGCTTGACGCCTATCCCGGCGCGGATGTTCAACATCTCCGTACACTGATACGCGCCAGCCGCAAGGAAGCGCAAACCAACGCCGCGCTACATGCCGGCCAGGATCCGCAACGCAAGCACTATCGCGCGTTGTTCCAGGCCATCAAAGCGCTCAACGACTCAACGGAACAAAAATGAGCTCAACCCTACTTGAAAGCCTTGAAATCGAAACTGGGACGAATCCCGGTCTGGCGGTGATCTGGCTGCATGGCTTGGGCGCAGACGGCCACGACTTCGCCCCACTGGTGCCGGAACTGGGATTGCAGGACGTCCCTCCTGTCCGCTTCATATTCCCCCACGCGCCCGTGCAGCCGGTCACGATCAACAATGGCATGGCCATGCGCGCCTGGTATGACATTTTCATTCCAGGTGCCGTCTCGCGTGAAGATGAACAAGGGTTGCGCGCGTCGCAGGCGGCCGTGCAGGCACTGATCCAACGTGAAAACCAGCGAGGAATTCCAAGCGAAAAAATCGTTCTGGCCGGTTTCTCGCAGGGCTGCGCCATGGCATTGCAAACCGGCTTGCGCCTGGACAGCAAGTTGGCAGGCATCATTGGCTTGTCAGGTTACCTGCCCTTGGCAAGCCTGTTCGACGCCGAACGACATGCGGCTAACCAGGACACCCCTATTTTCCTGGCACACGGCACCAGCGATCCCGTGGTCGTATTCCCCCGCGCCCAAGCGACCCGTCAGAAGCTAGTCGAACTTGGCTATGAGGTTGAATGGCACACCTACCCCATGCAACATTCCGTATGCCTTGAAGAAATCGCCGATATCGCGGCGTTCTTGCGCAAGGTGCTGATTTAAGGTCAGGAGCGACGGGTTTCGCCCAAATCCAGCCATACCCGACGCATGGTGGGATCTTCGGCATCGTAGTCATTCTGGAACCCAAGGTGCTTCATCAGGCTCAGCATGGGACGGTTCGTCGCCAGCACGACCCCATCTATATAGGTAAGGCCCTGGTATTGCGCCGCTTCGATCAGGCCGCGCATCAGCTGGGCACCCAGGCCGCGACGCTGCCATGCGTCGCCGATGACCAGCGCGTATTCAGCACCACGGCCATCGGCATTGCGCAAATAATGCGCAAACCCGATTATTTGTTCGTGGGGATGGCCGCGGTGCTCGGGGTTGGGCACCTGCACGGTAGCTACCAACGCCAGTTCCCGGTCGTAGTCGATACGGGTGTAGCGCGCCAGCATGCGTGGAGTAAGTTCACGCATCATGGAAACGAAACGCATGTACCGCGCTTCGTCCGAAAGCCCGCGCACAAACTCCTGCAAAGGCTCGGCGTCTTCCGGACGTATCGGCCGCAACAGCCAGGGACTGCCATCCTTGAATGCCTTGGACTGCACCAGGCGGCGAGGATAGGGATGAATGGCCATATGCCGGTAGCCAGTCGTTTCAGGCAACACGAGCATCGATTGACTGGTAAGCTCGATGCGTACGGAATGTGCGACGGCCTGCATGTCGTCAACGTACATCGGATCAATAATCAATGAGTCCAGCGAGGGCAGCTCGCTGGTGAGTTCGGAAATGCGCTCCAGGGTTTCTTGAAGGAGTTCGAACGCCGCCGGCGTCGAATGGCGTGAGAGCCTCTGCTGCCACACGCTGCTGCGCAAGATGAGCTGGCGGGCCAGATAACTGTTCAATGGCGGAAGCTCAATTGAACTATAGGCACCCGCGACAAGGGCGTCCTGCCCTCCGGAACCAAAGGTGATGTAGGGCCCGAACTTCGCGTCGCGCTGGACCTTGATCGCCAGTGGGAGACGGTCCCCCGCTTCGCCCTGCGAGATCGCGTCATCGTCTAAAGCATAGTGCAAAGGTACATGAAAACACTCCAGCAGCTCACGGCACTCCTGGTCGGTCAGAATGCGCCGGCGCTTGCTTTGGATACTGCGCACCAGCGCATGCGCTTCATCAAGCCGAGGCGGTTTGCTTAATGCTTCGGGCGGCAGGATCTGTTGCGACAGCCTCTGGTTGTAGTGGTAGGACGCGAGTATTCCGAAAGCGTTCGCGGCCGATTCCGGAGTACGGAACGCAGGGGTCCCGGCACTGTCGAGAATATGGCGCAGTGCCCGCATCGTCGCGTCTCCCATGAAGCAGGTAATGATGGGTTTGCGCGAATGCGGCGATATCTCCGCCAGCTGCCTTGCCACGCCTTGCAGGTCTGACAGCGGATCAGGCGCGAGCAACACCAGCACCCCATCGACGCCGACATCAGCGACCAGTATACGAATGACTTGAGCCACTTTCTCTGGCGTCAACGGAGCAAAGCTGACAACCGGATTGCGGCATTTTGCGCCGACTTCCAATAGTTGGTCCAGGGCGGTGATGCTGGGCTGCCCCAAGGCGGCCCGGAATACGGACTGGGTATCACCCATGACATCGAGCGCCAGTTGGGCCGCACCGTCGCCGTTGGAGAACAGCGCAATCTTGCGGCCGCGTGGATGTTGCGTATAGGCCAGAACTTTGATGGCGGAAAACAACTGCACAAAATAGCGGATGCGTACGGCGCCTGCCCGACGCAACAGCACATTGAAAATGGTGTCTTCAGTGGAAGCCGCGTCGGCGTTGTGACCGACCTTGAGCACGATTACCGGTTTGACGCTTGCCGCGGCGCGCAGCGCGCTGGTGAAGCGTCGCGATGACGAAGTTTCTTCAAGATACAGCGCAATACTGTCGGTGCGAGGGTCCATCGCCAGGTAGTCGAGCGTCTCGGCGACATCGATAGTGGTTTCGTCCCCCACCGACACCACTGCCGAAAAACCCAGCCTGACGTCCTCGGCCCAATCGAGGACGGATGCGGTGATGGATCGGGATTGCGCCACCAGCGCGACGCGCCCACCCAGACCCACGTGCGCTTCGTGGCTGAGGTTCATGCCAAGATGCGGCCGCTGCACGCCGAATGAACGCGGACCAAGCACCATGCAGTCGTTTAGCTGGCCCCACGTCCGGCAAAAGACCATGTCTTCGACCGGATCGTCGGATGGGGTGTGGTGGGGCAAGACGGTCAGGCACCGGGGTCGGAAAGGCTTGATGGCCGCAAGGGCCTCGGGCAGGCGCCGAGGGGCGATACAAAGCAATACCTGATCAACGCGACATCCCTCGCCCACTCCATTGAGAACCTGGAACAATTCGATGGGCTGGCCGGGATCGACGTCGATGATTGTGATTGTATTCTGCAGCGAACGTGGCACGCTGTGCACGATGGGCAGGGGGCGATCTGAAAGCACCAAAAGCGATCGGGGTTCGAACAATGCTGTAAGGCGATGTCGCGGCATACTTTATCCGGTTCAAGCGAAAAATGTTGTGTACTCTAAAATAGGCGTCTTGCCATTTTCCTGTGCATGCGGTGCATACCGCCACATGCCAAGCCTAACGACTTACCATGACCACGTCCACTTCTTCTGCCGTTCGCACTCGCTTCGCCCCTTCCCCAACGGGTTACCTGCATTTGGGTGGAGCCCGCACCGCCCTGTTTTCGTGGGCGTTCGCGCGCCATCACAAAGGCACCTTCATACTGCGCATCGAAGACACCGACCTAGAACGCTCCACCCCGGAAGCCGTCCAGGCCATCCTGGACAGCATGGCCTGGCTAGACATGCAGCCCGACGAAGGTCCTTTCTACCAGATGCAGCGCATGGACCGCTACCGCGAGGTCGTACGGTACATGCTGGACCAAGGTAAAGCCTACTACTGCTACAGCAGCTCCGAAGAAGTCGAAGCCATGCGCGAGAAAGCTCGTGCCGCTGGGTTGAAACCGCGCTATGACGGCACATGGCGGCCGGAGACCGGTAAAACCTTGCCCGCCGTTCCAGCCGACCGCAAGCCAGTGGTGCGCTTCAAGAATCCGCTGGATGGCGTCACCGGGTGGAATGACCTGGTCAAGGGGCAGATCAGCTTCGATAACAGCGAACTCGATGACCTGGTCATAGCAAGGCCCGATGGCACCCCCACCTACAACTTCTGCGTCGTTGTGGATGACTGGGACATGAAGATCACCCATGTATTGCGCGGTGACGATCACGTGAACAATACCCCGCGACAAATCAATATTCTACGCGCGCTCGGCGCCACCTTGCCTGAATATGGGCACGTTCCCATGATTCTGGGTCCCGATGGTGAAAAGCTCTCGAAGCGGCATGGCGCGGTGAATGTGATGGACTACGACAAAGAGGGTTATCTGCCAGAAGCCATGGTCAACTACCTCGCCCGCCTGGGTTGGAGCCACGGCAACGATGAACTGTTCACTCGTGAACAATTGGTCGAGTGGTTCGATACGCGCAACCTGACGAAATCAGCCGCGCAGTGGGACCCCAAGAAGCTGAACTGGGTGAATGCCCAATACATTAAAAACAGCAGCGACGCGGATCTGGCCGGGCGGGTCGCGCCCCGCATACGTGAACTGAATGGCGATCCGCTGGCCGTCGACCTGCACGCGGTGATGGCCCTGCTGAAAGACCGCGCCGAGACCCTGAACCAGCTGGCCGAGGGCGCCATGCTTTTTTGTGGTCCCTACACGCCGGCCTCCGCCGAACTGCGTACCGAGCATCTGGATGCACAGGCAAGAGCCCTGTTAAGCCACTTCGAAGAGCGGGCGCGGTCCTTGCCCGAATGGACGCCGGAATCATTGGACGCCCTGATCAAAGCACAACTGGCCGAACATGGCGTCAAGATGCCCAAGCTGGCCATTCCCTTGCGGCTTGCCGTTACCGGCCAGAAGCAGACGCCCGCCATTGGCGCCGTGCTTGCCGTTCTGGGTAAAGACCGAGTACTGGAACGGCTCGCCGCAGTCTGATTCGACGGTTGCGGCCCGGACTGCGGCATTAAAACGGCAGACGATATCCGGGCGACATGCGCCTGGCCGTAATGCGGGTGGCATCCTGGCTTTTGACGGTCAGGGCGGTGGCACTGGACGAAACGACGGTGTAGCGATTTGTGTAAATCGGATCGTCCAGGTTCACGGGGGCGCCATTGGATTCCAGCGTCTGGAGGACCAGCATCTTCTTGTCGCGGCGCCAGCACCCAGCCTCTTCCAGACCTTGCGATGGATTCTTGCCTCGCTTCAATTGCTCGGTGTATGCCATGGTGCCGTCGGCATTCAGGGTGATGAGGGTACGAAGCTCGCCGGCCACGCCCTTCTGTTTGCGTACGCTTAGCCAGTTGCCGATCAGCGGTTCGCCCATTGCGGCGGCTACGCACTTTGGCACCGTCTTCGTCGGCGGTGTGGGCGGGGCCGTAACAGGCGCGGCGCAGCCGGCCAGAAAGACCGCAGTGGCCAGCCCGGCCATCAGAGGACGTGGACGAAGCAGCAAATCGTACATAGGAGACCTTCCTTTAAACGCAAAACGTTCACGATTTTAGCCGCAACGCCGGAAAACGGGCCCGCCGAAATGGCGGCACCCGGAAAATCATGACACCACACGCGAGAATCCACACGGCCCATGCGGAATCAACGGGGGATACACACGCCTGACCTTACAATACCTGCCGTCGTTTGCCATCTACACGCCGACCTCGTCGGCGACGCCGCTGGCGGGCACGCCACCTTGTCGCGCCAGGAGCCCATCAATGCCCTATTCCGTCCTGATCACCCTGCATTTGTTTGCGGCCTTCATATTCGTAGGCACTGTCTTCTTTGAAGTCCTTATGCTGGAAGGCATACGCAAGCACGTCTCTCGCGACGCCATGCGGGAAGTCGAGCGCGCCATTGGCAAGCGTGCACGGCAAATCATGCCGTGGACTTTGCTTGTGCTGTACAGCGCCGGCATTGGCATGGCATGGCACTACCGCGGCGTCCTGGCTCATCCCTTCGACAGCGCTTTCGGTACGATGCTCACCATAAAGATTGTCCTCGCGCTTAGTGTGTTTGGCCACTTCATCACCGCCATGGTGCTGGGCAGCAAAGGTCTCTTGAAGACGCGCTACGTCCAGCGCATACACACCAGTGTATTCACCCACATGATCGCTATCGTGCTGCTGGCCAAAGCCATGCTTTACCTCAACTGGTGATCACAGCGGCAACCTTACGTCGTGCTTGATTTCACGCAGCGCGACTATGGTTCGCGTCTGGCGCAGGCCCGGCAAATTGAATAAGAATCGATGCAGGAAGCTATCGTAGGCCTCGGGACTGGGCACCACTATCTTCAGCAGGAAATCCGAATCGCCGGTCACGGCATAGCATTCCAGTATTTCAGGCGCATCGCGCACCGATCGCTCAAAGTTCTCGACAATTTCCGCCGAGTGCCTTTCCAGGCTGATCTGCGCAAACATGCAGCCTTGCAACCCGACCTTGTGGCGATCCACCTTGGCGTAGTACCCCTGAATGACCTTGCTGGCCTCGAGTGCCTTGACACGACGCCACACGGGCGCGGCGGACAACCCCACGGCGTCGGACAACTGCTGCGCTGACGCGCGCCCTTCTTTTTGCAGTTCCCGAAGGATTTTTATATCAGTTTTATCCATATTTCCCTCTGCGCGAAATAAACGTTTCGTTTACCAGGGATTTTACGTGACCTGAAAGCAATAAAAACAGTGCGACAAGTCTCTATCATCGGTTGAATACCGGAGCCTTGCCATGCGCACCCCCCACATAGACACTGAATACCGACTATCCGATAACCTTACTGCCACGTCGGGCCGCATCTTCCTGACAGGCACCCAGGCCCTCGTACGTATGCTGCTGGCCCAGCACCGCATCGACGAACATCGCGGCATGAATACCGCCGGCTTTGTCACGGGGTATCGCGGATCCCCCCTGGCCGGCGTCGATCTGGCCATGTGGCGGGCACAAAAATTGTTGGACAGCAAGCGCATCAGCTTTTTGCCTGCCATCAATGAAGACCTGGCGGCGACCATCGTCATGGGCACGCAACATGCGGGCGTACGCGACGATCGGCGCGTCGATGGGGTGTTCGGGATGTGGTACGGCAAAGGCCCCGGCGTAGACCGGGCAGGCGACGCACTTCATCATGGAAATGCCGCAGGGGCTTCACGCAACGGGGGCGTTCTGTTGATTGTGGGCGACGATCACACCGCCGCATCGTCTTCCATCCCACATGCCAGTGAAACGTCGTTGCAGGCGTGGAGCATACCCATTGTCCACCCGGCCTCGGTCGAGGAGTACGAGTTATTCGGGCTGTGGGGCTGGGCATTGTCGCGCTACTCCGGCGCATGGGTCGCCTTCAAGGCAATAACCGAAACGGTGGAAAGCGGGCGTTCGTTCACGCTCAGTCCCATACCGGACTTCTCCACCCGCGACGAAGACCCGCACAAGGGTGCACTGGAATACAGCGCACGTGAGTTCCTGACGCCGGCCATCGAACGCCGAATGGCCGACCGGCTTGTTGCTGTGAAGGCCTTTGCCCGCCACCACACACTGGATCGCCTGATCGATGCCGCGCCCGGAGCTCGGCTGGGCATCATCACCACCGGCAAGGCATATCTGGATACTCTCGACGCGCTGCAAACGATGACGGATGCGCAGCCGGGAAGTACGCCTGCCTTGCGACATTACAAGATAGGCCTGAGCTGGCCTATCGATGAAGCAGGTTTCATGCGCTTCGCCGAAGGCCTGGACCACATCCTCGTACTCGAGGAAAAAGCGCCATTGATTGAAGGCCAGATCAAGGATCTGCTGTTCAATCTGGCGGTGCGCCCGCGCATTGCAGGCAAGCGCGACCTGGAAAACGAAGTCCTGATCCCTTCCACCGGCCAGCTGCATCCCGCACTTGTCGCCAGCGCACTGCGTCGCTGGCTGGCACAAGCGGCAGGACTCACGGGTGAAGACGCCAGCCGAACGCTGCTGCCGATAGAAGTCGCCAAAATGGATGCGCCTGCCCGGCGACCTTATTTCTGTTCAGGCTGCCCCCACAATACCTCGACCAAAGTGCCCGAAGGCAGCCACGCCCTGGCCGGTGTGGGCTGCCACTATATGGCTACATGGATGGACCGCGACACTGGCGGACTGACGCAAATGGGCGGCGAAGGCACCGACTGGATAGGATTGTCGCGCTACATCACCATGCCGCATGTTTTTCAGAACATGGGCGAAGGCACTTATTTTCATTCCGGCTACCTGGCAATACGTCAGGCCGTTGCTGCGAAGGCCGACATCACCTATAAGATTCTCTTTAACGATGCCGTGGCAATGACCGGTGGGCAGCCGGTGGACGGGTCCATTTCGGTACCGCAGATCTGCCAGCAGATGTTGGGCGAAGGCGTACGGCGCGTCGTAATCACCACCGACGAGCCTGATAAATTCCGGGGCGTTGCGCTGCCGTCCGGTGTCGCCGTGCGCCATCGCCATGAACTTGACCGCCTACAGCGCGAGTTGCGTGAAATCAAAGGCGTCACCGTTCTTATCCACGACCAGGTCTGTGCCGCCGAAAAGCGACGGCGTCGCAAGAAAGGAGCATTCCCAGATCCCGCGCGCCGACTGTTCATCAATACGGCCGTGTGCGAGGGCTGCGGCGACTGTGGCACCCAATCGAACTGCCTGTCGCTGGTACCGGTGGAAACACCCTTCGGTCGCAAGCGCGCCATCGATCAATCGAGCTGCAATAAAGACTATTCCTGTGTGGAGGGCTTCTGCCCCAGCTTTGTATCGGTGATTGGAGGAGCGCCTCGAAAGTCCGGCAACGCCCGCGATGCCATGGCGCGCCAGAAAATCGAACGCCTGATTCCGCAATTGCCCGCGCCAGCATTCCATGCGACCGGTTCGAATTGCGATGTGCTGGTGGCCGGCATTGGCGGCACGGGCGTCATCACTGTGGGCGCCATCCTGTCGATGGCCGCCCATCTGGAAGGACGCGCTGCATCTGTCCTGGACATCACCGGGCTGGCGCAGAAAGGCGGTACGGTCATCAGCCACATACGCTTATCCGCCAACGCAACGTCACCGGCGGCGGTACGGATAGGACCGCAACAGGCCGATGTCGCAATATTCTGCGATGTCGTGGCCGGCACCAGTCCTGAGGCGCTGAAAACACTGCGGCCGGGCAGGACCCGCGTGGTACTTAGCACCTATCTCGCACCCACGGCGGAGTTCACCCGTAATCCTCAGGCCAGTATGGATCCGCAGCCGCTCATCGATATCATCCGCGCAACGGTCGGCGCTTCGGCGGCGTGGCAGCTGAATGCGCACGCCCTGGCCGTCCAGCAGTTCGGCGATAGCCTGCTGTCCAACATGACGATGCTGGGCTTTGCCTGGCAGCTGGGTTGCATTCCCTTGAGCGAAGAAGCCATCATGCAGGCGCTCAAGCTCAACGGCATTGCGGTCCAGGCAAACCAGGATGCATTTCGCGTCGGTCGCCTGGCCGCCTGGAGGCCAGATGACTTGCTGCCGGCTGGCGGCTCGGATGAGAAAGCGGTCGTTATCCACATGCCCGAATCGCTGGACACGATCGTCGGGCGATGCACAGCTGCGCTGACTGACTACCAGAACGCCGCATACGCAAAGCACTATACCGATATCGTCGATACGGTGCTTGCAGCCGAACGCGCGCTGCATCCTGGAGCCAAACCACGCCTGGCATCGAAAGCAGCTCAATCACTTTACAAGCTGATGGCCTATAAAGATGAATATGAAGTTGCCCGGCTGTTTACCAACGGCGAGTTCCGCAAGGCGCTTCAGGGAAGCTTTGAAGGGGATTTCACCCTGCAGTTTCACCTGGCTCCCCCATTGTTCGCCAGGCGGGATCCCTTGACCGGAATCCCCAGAAAAATGACATTCGGCCCAGCCACCGAGAAAGCGTTTCGGCTGCTGGCCCACGGCAAGCGGCTGCGCGGATCGTGGCTGGATATTTTTGCGTATACTGCCGAACGCAAAATGGAACGCCGCCTGATGAGAGACTATCGCGATGCCCTTCTGACCATGGCCAGGAAGCTGAGTGAGCAAAATTTTTCGATTGCGCTCGAAATCGCCGACCTGCCGCAGATAGTCCGCGGCTTCGGACACATCAAGGCTGCCAATGCAGACGAATACCAACAGCGCATGACCCAGTTGCTGTCCAGGCTCGACGCGCCGGTCATCGATGCTAACAATATTCGACGAGCACACGCCTAAGCGCCAAGAACCTTGCTACGTGAGGCATTCCGGGTGGCCGGTCTCTCGACTGCTCAATTTCCGGACATAAAAATAAAAAATCAAGCCCCTTGTGGGCTTGATTCGCATCAGATCCATCACTACAATTAGTGTCAATCAAACTACAAACCACAAGATGTAGTGGTCTCTCACCGCAACAGCCATAGAGACCCATACAGATTACCGCCCACCAAGAATTCTGCTCAACGCGCCTGCCTGCAGGCGCATTTCGCTCAGGAGTATCCATGCAGACCATACAATCCGCCAACGCCAGGCCCGAATTCGCGCAACTGAATCAGGGGCCCGCATCAAGCGACATTGCCGAAGGTCATTGGCAAAGTTTTCACATAATTCGGCGCAACGGCGCGGTTGTGGGTTTTGAGCCGGGCAAGATTGCAATCGCCATGACCAAGGCATTCCTGGCTGTGAAAGGAGGCCAGGGCGCCGGCTCGGCACGCATACGCGAGCTTGTCGAGAGCCTGACCAAACAGGTGTCGACTGCCCTGGCGCGCAATCGGCCCAGCGGTGGCACCTTCCATATCGAAGAAATCCAAGACCAGGTCGAACTGGCCCTGATGCGCTCGGGTGAACACGATGTGGCGCGCGCCTATGTGCTGTATCGCGAAAAGCGTTCGCAGGAACGCGCCACAAAGGCCAGCGCCAGCCAGCCATTGATCGAGACGGTCGCCTTGAACGTCAGCGAAAATGGCATCAGGCGGCCGCTGGACCTGGCAAAGCTGCGCGAAACGATCGTGGAAGCCGGCATGAACCTTCCGCACGCCATCGATGCCGACGCCATCCTTAAGGAAACCGTGAAGAATCTTTACGACGGCATTCCCGTCGACGAAGTCTTCAAGTCGGCCATTCTTTCGGCTCGGGCCATGGTCGAGAATGACCCGTCGTACAGTCAGGTTACCGCCCGCCTGTTGTTGCACACGATCCGCAAGGAAGTGCTGGGCGAAGAAGTTTCGCAAGCGGCCATGACAAGCCGGTATGCCGTCTATTTTCCTCAATTCATCCAGACTGGTATCGAAGGCGGGCTGCTTGATGCCAAGCTTGCACAGTTTGACCTGGAAAAACTCGGCAACGCCCTGAAGGCCGACCGGGACTTCCAGTTCAATTACCTCGGTCTGCAAACTCTGTACGACCGCTACTTCCTGCATCTTCGCGGCCGACGTATTGAACTGCCGCAGGTATTCTTCATGCGCGTCGCCATGGGGCTGGCCTTGAACGAGGCCGACCGCGAAACGCGTGCCATGGAGTTCTACGAGATCCTGTCGTCATTCGACTTCATGAGTTCCACGCCAACGCTGTTCAATTCGGGTACGCTGCATTCGCAGTTGTCGTCGTGCTACCTCACGACGGTCTCCGACGACCTGGCCGGCATCTACGACGCAATAAAGGAAAACGCCCTTCTGGCCAAGTATGCCGGCGGCCTGGGCAACGACTGGACTCCCGTACGCGCATTGCGCAGTCATATCAAGGGCACCAATGGCGAAAGCCAGGGTGTCGTACCTTTTCTCAAGGTCGTCAACGACACCGCCGTTGCCGTGAACCAGGGTGGCAAGCGCAAGGGCGCTGTCTGCGCCTACCTGGAAACATGGCATCTCGATATCGAAGAATTTCTGGAACTGCGCAAGAACACTGGCGACGAACGACGCCGCACGCATGACATGAACACGGCAAACTGGATTCCAGACCTGTTCATGAAACGCGTTATGCAAAATGAAGACTGGACGCTCTTCTCGCCATCGGACGTGCCCGATCTTCATGACAAGTACGGTCGGGCCTTCGAAGAAGCCTACGTCGCCTACGAAGCCAAGGCGGCAAGCGGCGAATTGCCCTTGTTCAAGAAAGTCCCCGCCAATTCTCTGTGGCGCAAGATGCTGTCCATGCTGTTTGAAACCGGCCACCCATGGATCACCTTCAAGGATCCGTGCAACATCCGCTCGCCGCAACAGCACGTTGGTGTCGTCCACAGTTCAAACTTGTGCACCGAAATCACGCTGAACACCAGCGAGACCGAAATCGCCGTATGCAACCTGGGGTCGGTCAATCTTGCCGCGCACCTCAAAGAGGATTCCTCCGGACACTATGTGCTGGATCACGAAAAACTCGAGCGTACGATAACGACGGCGATGCGCATGCTCGATAACGTTATCGACATCAATTACTACGCAGTTGACAAAGCTCGCAACTCCAACGTGCGCCACCGGCCCGTGGGCATGGGCGTCATGGGCTTCCAGGATTGCCTGCAAATGATGCGAATTCCGTTCGCTTCCGATGCGGCCATCGAATTCTCCGACCGGTCCATGGAAGCCACCTGCTATTACGCCTACTGGGCTTCGAGCAAGCTTGCCGTTGAACGCGGTCATTACGAAAGCTTTAAAGGTTCGTTGTGGGATCGCGGCATATTGCCTCAGGACACCCTGGCCATGTTGCGTGAAGAACGCGGTGGCTATGTTGAAGTCGACGACAGCAGCACCATGGATTGGAACAGCTTGCGCGCGCACATCAAACAGCACGGCATGCGCAACTCGAATTGCGTGGCTATTGCGCCGACGGCCACCATTTCGAACATCATTGGCGTGTCGCCTTGCATCGAACCCAACTATCGCAACCTCTACGTGAAGTCGAATCTATCGGGTGAGTTCACGGTGGTCAATGACTACCTTGTCCGCGACCTGAAGGAGCGAAAACTGTGGGATGAGGTCATGGTCGCGGACCTGAAATATTTTGACGGCAGCCTGGCTCGCATCGACCGCATCCCCAACGACTTGCGCAAGCTCTACGCGACGGCCTTCGAAGTGAACCCAAGCTGGGTGGTCGAATGCGCCGCCCGCCGGTCCAAGTGGATAGACCAGGCCCAATCGCTGAATATCTTCATGACCGGCGTGTCGGGCAAGAAACTGGACGATACCTACAAACTCGCATGGCTGCGCGGCCTGAAAACGACCTATTACCTGCGTTCCAATGGCGCAACGAATGCCGAGAAATCGACGGGCCGTGGTGGTGAACTCAATGCAGTTGCCAACGCCACGCACGCACCTGCCGCTGCCGTTGTCGATCCGGCACTGCCCGAAGCGGAAGTCATGGGAGACGCATGCACGATGCGCCCCGGCGACGAAGGCTTCGACGAATGCGAAGCCTGCCAATAACACGACACGGACATATATCATGCTGAACTGGGAAGAAACTCCTACCACCCCGCCCACCAACAATGCCATCGCCACGCCTGGCACCACGGAGGCTCCGTCCACCAACGCCAGCACCCGGGTTCGGGCGTCCGACAAGCGCATTATCAATGGCCAGACAGACGTCAACCAGCTCGTGCCGTTCAAATACAAATGGGCTTGGGAAAAATACCTGGCGACCTGCGCCAATCATTGGATGCCGCAGGAGATAAACATGTCGCGCGACATTGCGCTCTGGAAGAATCCAAACGGCCTGACCGACGACGAACGACGTATCGTCATCCGCAATCTTGGGTTCTTCACCACGGCCGACTCGCTTGCTGCCAACAACATCGTCCTTGGCACGTATCGCCACATCACGGCGCCGGAGTGCCGACAGTTCCTGCTGCGCCAGGCTTTTGAAGAAGCCATACATACGCACGCCTATCAGTACATCGTCGAGAGCCTCGACCTGGACGAAGGCGAGATCTTCAATGCCTACAACGAAGTGCCATCGATTCGTGCCAAAGATGAATTCCTGATTCCATTCATTAACGCAATTGCCGAGCCGACGTTCAAGACTGGCACACCCGAAGCTGACCAGACCCTGCTTAAATCGCTCATCGTATTCGCATGCCTGATGGAAGGTTTGTTCTTTTATGTTGGATTCACGCAAATCCTTGCACTGGGTCGACAAAACAAAATGACAGGCGCTGCCGAGCAATACATGTACATCCTTCGCGATGAATCCATGCACTGCAATTTCGGTATAGATCTCATCAACACGATCAAACTCGAGAACCCGCACTTGTGGACGGCTTCGTTCCGCGAAGAACTGCGCGACCTGTTCCGACAGGCTGTAGACCTTGAATATGCTTACGCTGAGGACACAATGCCACGCGGCGTGCTGGGTTTGAATGCATCGATGTTCAAGGCTTATCTGCGTTTCATTGCCAATCGCCGATGCCAGCAAATCGGCCTGGAAGCGCTCTTCGCACAAGAAGAAAATCCCTTCCCCTGGATGGCCGAAATGATCGATCTCAAAAAGGAACGCAACTTTTTCGAGACACGCGTAATCGAATATCAGACCGGGGGCGCATTAAGCTGGGAATAATGCTTGGAATAGAGTAAGAGCTTACGTTAGACTCTAAGCGTGCAAAGTACTAATGCTTTGCACGCTTGCGCCATTTGAGATGGGTCGCACCCAAAGGTGGGGGCCATATCAAATGGGAGGACGACCTCTTCGACTCAATCTCAAGGAGCATTACTATGGCAACAGCCAAAAAGGCCGCAACAACAACGGCCACCAAAAAAGCTGCACCCGCCAAGAACGCGGCACCGGCAAAAAAAACCGATGTAAAAAAAGCAGCTGTCGCTAAAGAAGCAGCGCCCGCCAAGAAGTCCAGCCCCATTGCAAAAAAGGCAGCCTCGACCAAAGCAACGCCCGCAGTAAAGACAGCCAACAAGGCCGCCGCCAAGAAGGCAACTCCTGCCAAGCAAGCCGCTCCCGCCAAAAAATCCGCTCCCGCCAAGAAAGCTGTTGCTAAAAAATCCACTCCGGTCAAGGCGGCAACTGCCAAGAAAGCTGTTGCCCAAACTTCCGTAGCAAGCAAGAAAACGGCACCTGCCAAGAAAGCTGCAACGCCAGCCAAGAAAGCCGTGGTCAAGAAAACCGTGGCCAAGAAAGCGGCTCCTGGCAAGGCGGCAAGCTCAAACAAAGTGGCAGCCAAAACTTCCACGGCAGCCAAGAAAGCAGCACCAGCCAAGAAAGCCGCGCCCGCCAAGGCTGCTCCAAACAAAGCTGCTTCCAAGAAAGCAGTGCCCGCCAAGAAAACAGCTGGCAAGGCAGCCGCAAAGAAGACGGCACCCGCCAAGTCCGCGGCAGCTACCAAAGCACCCACCAAAGCTGCAATAAAAAAAGCAGTTAGCCAGAAGACAGCACCGGCCAAGGGCGCTGCCGCAACGAAGTCTGCAAGCAAGAAAGAAACTGGCTCGGCAAGTCCGGCAGAAACGGCCAACGGCGCACCGGCTAAACAGGCCGCTAATAAATCCGCCGCCAAGCAGCCAGCAGAAAAGAAGCCAAATGCCAAGGCGGCAGCCAAAGCCGCAAAGGCAGCGACTGCGGCACCAGCCAGCAAGAAAACAGTCAACCCGGCTGCTTCCTGGCCGTTCCCAACAGGAGGTCGTCCGTAACGACGTAGTCAGTGCAGGCAAACGCACTTGAGTCATAGTCAGAAAAGGTCCACGAGACTGCCACGATAGCTACGCGGCTCTCGTAAAACTGCCCGGCGTTTGCCGGGCAGTTTTACGTAGTGGCGATCGCTTTCAAGGCGACTGCTCTCGTGCGACAATGGCGCTTCCGACATTTCTGTGGACTAAACATGTTCAGCGAAGTCCTGCACTTTTTAATCAATATCATTTTTTCTCTGTTCGGAATCGCGCTCATCATCCGAGCATGGATTTACGCAATACGGCTGCACCCATTCAATCCCTATTCACAGGCAGTGCTGCGTACCACCGATTGGCTGGTCAACCCGATACGCTCGGTTGTCGGGCCCGGCAAACGCATCGACTGGCCGAGCCTGATCGCCTGCTGGCTGACGGCATTGGCATTTCTTTTATTGTCGGTGCTTGCACTCAGCGGGCAGCTGCCTCCTGTGCAAAGCGTGCTTCCCATTTTGTTGACGGCATTGTTGACGATGCTGAAATGGACTTTCAACCTGATTTTATGGATCACCCTCATACAGGCGATCTTGTCATGGGTTAATCCGCTTGCACCCGTTATGCCTGTATTGCAGACCCTGACGGCCCCCCTGCTTGATCCCATACGCCGCATACTGCCCAACCTGGGCGGACTGGACTTATCGCCATTGGTGCTACTGGTGTTGGCCCAGGTAGCCATGATGGTCTTGCAGCAATTTACATTTTCACTTTTCGGTGTCTAAACTGCAGCATTGCCGGAGACGCACTGACAACGTCTTCCGACAATGCATGCTTCGGCCTTAAATAGGGGCGACGCGTGTCGGACCATTCCCGCTGATCAAACGAACGCGTTGGCCCACACCGATCTTGACGTCATCCGCCTGAGCAATAACACGCGTTTCGCCGTTATCGAGACGTACGGTGATTTCGAGGCCGCGCGTTTTTCCTGTCTGGTTCTCGACAGCATTGCCCGCCACCGCGCCCAGAATGCCGCCGCCGATCGTTGCCAGCACGTTCCCCGTGCCACCACCGACGGTGCTACCTGCGACGCCACCCAAGGCACCGCCCGCAAGAACGCCCGCGCCACTGGAGCGGTCTTTCTGGATCGTGATAGGGCGCACTGCCTCGACCGTGCCCAGACGTACGATTTGTTCGCGTTGAGCCTGACCGTAGTTATAGACGGAACTCGATGCGGTATCGTTGGCGCAACCGGCGAGCACCGCCATTGAACCCACCAGCATGGCTATGCCCAAAGTTCGGGTACGACGTGCGCCCCTTGGTTTTAGTTGCGTTGAAATCATAAGAAACTCCTAGTAGATCGGTCCGCCCGGCAAGCAATTACAGAAATTGCAAGCCAGTCAACCTAAAACAAGTCCAGACCATAATGCTGCTTAAGGGCGGAACTCAGCTCGGCGCGGGATGGCCGATGATTTTGCGGACCCCTCGATGCAATTTTAAAGCTGCCCATGACGTTAGCCAAGCAGCATGCATCGAACAGGCTCCAGTTCTGTGTAAGTCCGTATAACAGTCCGGCCCTGTGAGCGTCGCCGCAGCCGGTCGGATCGACGACATCGTCCACCGCGACAGGCGCGATTTTCGTTTCAGTACCGCCGGTGTAGAGCATTGCGCCATCGGCGCCATGAGTCACGACCACCGCCTGCATTGTGCGAGCAATCTCTTGCATGCTGCGTCCAGTGCGTTGTGCAACGATGCTGGATTCATAGTCATTTGCAGTAAGAATGCTTGCAAGTTCCAGCATCTCATTGATATCGTCCCCTGAAAACAGCGGCATCGCCTGGCCCAGATCGAAGACAAATGGTATGCCCTGCGTATGCAAACGGCGGGCATGGGCAAACATACCGTCTTTGGAATCGGGCGACACGATGCCCCATGCTGCTTCATGCCCGGTCAGGTCGTTTTCTGCCGACAGCATCATCGCCCCGGGATGAAAGGATGCAATCTGGTTATTGTCCAGATCTGTGGTGATGAAACACTGGGGCGTGTACATATCTGGCAGAACCCGGATGAGGCTCGTGTCAATGCCCAGTTGCTGCATGTACACCAAATAGTCGGTTGCATCGGCGCCCACCGTGCCTACCGGCACCGGATGCCCGCCCAGAAGACGTAGGTTGTAGGCCACGTTCCCAGCGCAGCCGCCATATTCCTTGCGCATGCTGGGCACGAAAAATGACACACTGAGCGTCTGGATATTGTCGATAAGTATGTGGTCCTTGAAATGTCCATCGAACACCGCAATGGTATCGAACGCTACCGATCCACAAATCAAAACTTTGTCAGACATCACTTCCCTTATGGAAAAAACTTCCCTAGTTGATAACCGTTGACCTTCAGGCCGTTCAAGATTATGGGTACGCCAACGGTAATTTCGCTGTTTGCGGCAAATGGCTGTCGCAATGCGTCGGGCGTCAGGTAACTTGATGGAGGAAGGTTCTTTCTGACCACCAGGGTACCCGAAAAGTCAGTGAGATCCAGGACCAACGTCGGCCATTCCTGAGGCTTGCCATAAGTATTGCGCAAGGTCGCCTGCAAGATCATGGAGTCTGCGGCGCCTGCAGTGGGTGCGGCGGCACCCGGTACCTTGTCGGAAGCTGTGGTACCACCGGCAGTTGCCCTGAGGGAGGAACTCATGATGGAAATCTGGTTGATCTCCCGCGAATAGGGAATCTCGCATGCCAGTTGCGCACAAGCCTGCGCCAGCAGCGGGCGCAATGCAGGAATATGTTGAGCAAGCTGCACGCGATAAACGTACGCCAGTTGCGCCAACAAGAGCACCAGGCCTGCCACGATAAGCACATTCCAGAACACCGAAACGATACCCCGATAGCGAGGCAAGTCGGGACCCGGAAGGTCATGGGCCAGCCTATGGTCGCCGGTGGCCGCCGGACCCCTGGGTTCGACGTAGATTTTAGAGGCCGGTTGCTGCGTTTCCGTGCTCTGAAGCGCGTTCTGACGCGGCTTGACGAGAAGGGACTCGGACGGTGCAAGGCCATCACGTTCGCGCCCCAGCACTGGCTCATGGCCGCGGCCACGCATGATCACCGGATCCGTGTCTTTCGGGTCCATGCCACCGACCCGGAAAACGGGGTCCTGGCGCGACGGTTCCTGACTGATTGGCCGCGTGGTGGAAATGCTGAAAGCGGGCCGGCCCGTGTCGAGTGGCGGCTTGCTTAGCAGCTCTGAAACTGGAGCCGACCGGGTATCGAACCCGGGCTCTTTCTTGGCCTGACGTTGCCGCAATACACTGGGCATGGACGTTGTGAGGTCCGCTGCGGATGCGATGGGTGACGCGGTGTACGGCACCGCTGGTTCCTTGTCCCCGCCCGGGATGGAAGCCATCGCCTCGCCGCCGGGAACAACAGCATCGTAGCCGTCAAAAATATGAGCACAACTGACGCACCGGATATAGCCCTTGCGCAACTGCAGTTGCTCAAGAGTAGCGGTAAATACAGTGCCACATTGCGGGCAGCGCGTGGTCAAGTCCATAAATTAAGAGATTTCCAAGCCTCAGGCTGTTCTTTGACCGTGTAGACAGACCCACCCGTCCCGGGCGCGCCATACATCCATTACCAACCATGGCGCGTAGGCGTGCGCGACCTCTTGGGCCTGGCGCTCGAGGACACCTGAAAGCACCAGGTGTCCACCTGGCGCCACACGACCGGACAGCATGGGCGCAAGCACCTTCAGCGGATTCGACAAGATATTGGCCACGACCATATGGGTCCGTCCCTCGGGCAGCTCGTCTGGCAGCATGGCATGCAAATCCACGCCATTTACTTGTGCATTGTAGCGGGTGGATTGCACTGCCTGCTCATCAATATCGACAGCCTGTATGTAACCGGCGCCAAGCAGTTTTGCCGCAATAGCCAGTATTCCGGAACCGCATCCATAGTCCAGGAGGGTTTCACCGCCTTCCAGATTTTCGGCAAGCCACTCCAGGCATAGATGCGTGGTTGGATGACTTCCTGTGCCAAATGCGAGGCCCGGATCCAGCTCGATATGTACGACGCCACTTCCGCCGGCGATCTGGCGATCGGCCGCGACCGGTACGTCGGGATCGCCTCGATGCCAGCTGGGAACAATCCAGATACGGCTGCCAATCTGAATCGGCCCAAATTGAGATTGTGTCAATCGGACCCAATCCGCATCGGGAACATCGCGCAGCGACCATTCGCCATCCGGGTAATCGCCGAGCTCTGCGTCGCGCAGCCGTTCCAGAATTTGTCCTGGATCGAGCCCGTCGGGCAGCAAGGCGACGACACGGTTCCTGTTCCAGGCGTTTACCTCCGGCTCCATGCCAGGCTCGCCGAACAGCGGGTTTTCGGAATCGGTGTCGCCATCGGCATCTTCGACTGACACCGACAGGACCCCGGCTTCCAGCAAGGCATCGGAAAGCGCTTCCGCCTGTGCTTCGGGGCAAATCAGCACGAGTTCGCGCATAGTAATTCCATCAGTAAAACAGGGGGCTGCGCCCCCGTTTACCCAGCTTCAGTTGCACGTGCGTATCAAGGACGCTGCGACAACTTGTGTTCCAGGTAATGAATGCTGGTTCCACCTTCTACAAAGCGGGCGTCTTGCATAAGCTCGCGGTGAAGAGGAATATTCGTCTGCACGCCTTCGACGGCCATCTCGGACAGCGCGATCTCCATACGTGCGATAGCCTGCTGGCGAGTATCTCCGTAGGTAATGAGCTTGGCAATCATGGAGTCGTAGTTCGGCGGGACCACGTACCCGCTATAGACGTGCGAATCCAGGCGAACACCCGGCCCGCCGGGAGCATGCCAACTGGTAATACGCCCGGGGCTGGGCGTGAACTTGAAGGCGTCTTCGGCGTTGATACGGCATTCGATCGCATGGCCCTTGATGATCACGTCCCGTTGCCGAAGCGTGAATTTTTCACCCGCGGCGATAAGAATCTGCTGTTGCACAAGATCGATACCTGTCACCATCTCGGTGACCGTATGCTCGACTTGAATCCGAGTGTTCATCTCGATGAAGAAGAACTCGCCATTCTCGTACAGGAATTCAAACGTGCCGGCGCCGCGATAATTGATCTTGCGGCACGCTTCGGCACAGCGTTCGCCAATGCGTTCGATGAGGCGGCGTGCAATACCAGGGGCAGGCGCTTCTTCAATGACCTTCTGGTGGCGCCGCTGCATGGAGCAATCACGTTCGCCCAGCCAGACCGCATTGCGCCCACCATCGGCCAGGACCTGGATCTCGATGTGGCGGGGATTTTCCAGGAACTTCTCGAGATAGACCTCGGGGTTATTGAATGCGGCCCCGGCTTCGGAGCGCGTCATGGTTACGGCATTCAGCAAGGCGGCCTCGGTGTACACCACTCGCATGCCACGGCCACCACCACCGCCCGCCGCCTTGATGATGACGGGATAGCCGACTTCGCGCGCGATGCGCTGAATTTCCTGGGGATCGTCCGGCAACGCGCCTTCGGAACCGGGGACCACCGGTACCGCGGCGGCAATCATCGCGCGCTTGGCGCTGACTTTGTCGCCCATCAGGCGTATGGACTCGGGGCGGGGCCCGATGAATACAAAACCGCTTTTTTCGACACGCTCGGCGAAATCTGCATTCTCGGCCAGAAAGCCGTAGCCGGGATGGATGGCCTCGGCATCGGTGACTTCCGCTGCGGAGATGATTGCCGGCATGTTCAGGTAGCTGTCGCGGGCCGGTGCAGGGCCGATACATACCGACTCATCGGCCAGCCGCACATATTTGGCGTCGCGGTCGGCTTCGGAATGAACCACCACTGTTTTGATGCCCAATTCGCGGCAGGCACGCTGAATGCGTAAGGCGATTTCTCCGCGATTGGCTATGAGAATTTTTTCAAACATGTATTAGCCGATGACAAACAAGGGTTGACCATATTCGACGGGCTCGCCGTTCTCGACCAGGATCTCCTTGACCACCCCGGACTTGTCAGCCTCGATCTCGTTGAGAAGTTTCATTGCCTCGATGATGCACAGCGGTTCGCCTTCCTTGACCGACTGCCCGACCTCGACGAAAGGCGAAGCTCCAGGATTGGGCGCACGGTAAAAAGTGCCCACCATAGGTGCCTTCACCTGATGACCTGCAGGCACAACAGGGGCAACTGGCGCGGCGGGGACCGGCGCCGCCGGAGCAGGCTCAGGCGCATAGGCCACGGGCTGCATCGCCTGGGAAAATTTCACGATCCTGACCTTGCCTTCACCCTCTGTTATTTCGAGTTCTGCTATGCCTGACTCGGCTACCAGGTCAATCAAGGTTTTCAGTTTTCTTAGGTCCATACGAACTTCCCGTAGCATTGCCCTGCTGCCATCGCACAGAGCAAGCATAATGATTAAAAGTTAAAAGTGATCGCGCCGCGCTTAATTAGCCAGCGCATAGAGCAAGGCCGCTTCATACCCGAACGATCCTAGCCCCGCTACCACTCCAACCGCCTTGTCAGCCAGAAAGGAATGGTGGCGGAAAGGTTCCCGCTTGTGCACATTCGATAAATGCACTTCAATAAAAGGAATGCTGACGCCTGCCAGCGCGTCTCGCAAAGCTACGCTGGTGTGAGTGTACGCGGCCGCGTTGATAATGATAAAGTCGGTATGGTCGCGGCTTGCAGCCTGAATACGATCGACCAGCTCGCCTTCATGATTGCTTTGGAATGCGGTGCAGGTAGCGCTGCTTTCTACAGCCAACTGCTGTAAGCGTTCGTTAATATCGTTCAACGTGCGTCGTCCGTAGACCTCTGGCTCGCGTGTGCCGAGCAGATTGAGGTTGGGGCCGTGCAAAACAAGAATGTGCTGCGCCATTGCGGATTTTTTATGAGGACAGACCGCCTTTTTACGCTAAAAAGGCGTATTTGTCCATTAAAGCCAAGCAACTTGGGAACCAGTTTCAGCTCATGCCCACAATGATCTTATCGAGCTCGGCCGGCTTGATCTGGCCGAGCAATTGCCGGGCCACCTTGCCGTGCTTGTCAAAGACCACCGTGAACGGCAACCCACCCTGTTTATTACCCAAAGCGCGCATTAATTTAATGCCGCCATGGCCACCGATAAGCAGGGGATACGACACGCGCACCTTCTTGGTGAATTTCTCGACGTTGACTGCCGTATCGACCGCCAAGCCGACGAAACCGACATGGCCATGTTTCTTATGCAAGGCATCAAGGTCGGGCATCTCTTTCACGCAGGGGGCACACCAAGTTGCCCAAAAATTAAGGACCAGGGGCTTACCCAGAAAAGCGGTAAGGTCCACCTGGCGGCCTTCCAGATCAGGAAAACCGTTAGCGTAAAAAGGATCGGGAGCTGAAGCGCCCGCGTATGCCGACCGCAGTGACAATACTGTACCGGCTGTTGTGGCCGCCGCGTAGCGCAGGAATTCTCGCCGTTTCATTTCGTCCAGTCCAGAGGTAAACATAAGCGCGTTTATGATAGCACCTGGCATAAAGCCGCCTGCCCGATTGCCTATGCAATAGAACGACACAAGCGTGCGGACGCCAGCATATCCGCTTGACTGATTACAATGGACGCCGGAGGAAAACAATGCATCTACATATTCTAGGCATCTGCGGAACGTTCATGGGAGGGCTGGCGCTTATCGCCCGGGCAGCTGGCCATTCCGTTACGGGATGCGACACCGGGGTCTATCCTCCCATGAGCACTCAGCTCGAGGAACAGGGCATCCGCCTGATCGAAGGTTTCGACGCCTCCCAGGTCGACTTCAAACCTGACCTCTATATTGTCGGCAATGTCGTAACTCGAGGCAATCCACTCATGGAAGCCATACTCGACCGCGGCCTGCCCTATACATCGGGACCGCAGTGGCTGGGCGCAGAGATATTGCAGGGCCAGCATGTGCTGGCGGTCGCGGGCACACATGGCAAGACCACCACCAGTTCCATGCTGGCATGGATACTTGAGTACGCCGGCCTAAAACCCAATTTTCTTATCGGCGGCATCGCTGCGGACCTGAACGTGTCGGCGCGGTTTCAAGCAGACCGTAAGGCTTTTGTGATCGAAGCTGATGAATACGATACGGCATTCTTCGACAAACGCTCGAAGTTCGTGCATTATCGCCCCCGCACGGCTGTATTGAACAACCTGGAATTCGATCATGCCGATATTTTCCCGGACCTCTTGGCCATAGAAACGCAATTTCACCATCTGGTCCGCACCATACCGTCCGCAGGCTGCATCATTCGTCCTAGTGTGTGCGAACCGCTGGACCGCGTTTTATCGCGCGGCTGCTGGACACCGGTCGAGACTTTCGGGCCTGAAGGTCAATGGCAGGCAGTTTCTGACTTGCACGCCTGCGACTTCCAGATCAAGGTCAACGACGCAAACGCGGGCACCCTGCATTGGCATCTGACTGGCGAACACAACCGCATGAATGCACTGGCCGCCCTCGCGGCAGCCCAGCACGTCGGTGTCGCGGCGGCTGTCGGAATCGAAGCGCTTGCCGCGTTCAAGGGTGTCAAGCGACGCATGGAGCTGCGAGGCGTTGTCAACGACATCAGCGTGTATGACGACTTTGCACACCATCCCACCGCCATTGCCACGACGCTGCAGGGATTGCGCAAGCAAACCGGTAGCCGGCGTATCCTCGCCGTCATCGAGCCGCGCTCCAACACCATGAAGCTGGGCACCATGGCGGCACGCCTGCCCGCTGCCCTGCAAGAAGCTGACCTTACGTTTTGCTTTGGTGCGAACGACGGCAAACACGCGCTGGGCTGGAACCCGGCGCAAGTTCTGGCGCCCCTGGGCACGCGCGCTTCGAGCTACGATGACGTGGACACATTGATAGATGCCATCTGCTTGTCAGCAATGCCTGGGGACTCTATCCTGGTAATGAGTAACGGCAGTTTCGCGGGGATACACCAAAAGCTCCTCGACCGCCTGCAATTCTGAAGGAATACGAAATGATCCTGTACCTCCACGGTTTTCGTTCGTCACCCAGATCCAGCAAGGCCACACTCATGGCACGGGCCATGCAAGAGCGCGGCCTGAGCCATGAATGGCTCTGTCCCCAGTTGCCGGCCAGTCCCCGGCGCTCCATGGAGTTGGCCAACCATCTCATCGAAACCGCCGTAAAAGAAAAGGGCTTGCAAGCAGAAAACGATCTCGTCATTGTGGGCTCGTCGCTGGGGGGCTATTACGCCACCTGCCTGGCCGAGCACTGGAAGTGCCGGGCGGTCGTGCTGAATCCGGGCGTATATGCGGCCCGGGACCTCGCCACGCAAGTGGGGGAGCACACGCTGTATGATTCGACAGACCCGTTTGTATTCCTGCCCGAGTACGTCGACGAGTTGGCCGAGATGGCGGTAGGAAAGCCAGCCCGACCTGAACGATACTATTTGCTGGCCGCCAAGGGCGACGAAGTCCTCGACTGGCGCGAAATGGCCGACTGGTATGCAGGAAGCCATGGACGCATACTGGAAGGCGGCGACCACGGTTTGTCCGATTTCCAGCAATGGCTGCCGGAAGTTATGGACTTTGCCTTGGGCAGCGGCCAATACCCAACACACACCGACGCGCAATCACGCGTGTCCTGATGGAAAACTATGTACGTTCTTTACGAAGACAGCGGAAATTTCAAGGCGGAAAAGATTTTTTCGCAAAGCGATTCCACCATGCAGGTGGAGTCCGAATCCGGCAAGCGCAGCAAAATCAAAATCTCCAGCGTCTTGTTCAGCTTCGATCAGCCTGCCCCGGCCGTCATGCTCGAGCAGGCACGCAGCCTTGCCCAGACGCTGGAAATTGATTTTCTTTGGGAATGCGCACCCCAGGAAGAGTTCGATGCCACCACATTTGCCCAGGATTATTTCGGACACGCACCCAGCGCCACTGAAAAAGCCGGACTGATCTTCGCCCTTAACAGTGCACCCGCTTACTTTCACCGGCGCGGAAAAGGACAATATCGGCCCGCGCCACCCGACATCCTGGCGGCGGCACTTGCCGCAATCGAGAAAAAGCAGAAGCAAGCCGCCCAGCAACAGGAATGGACCGACCAACTGGTTGCAGGTCAACTGCCCGACGCTATTGCCGAGGTCGCCCACAGCTTGTTGACCCGCCCCGACAAAAATACGCTGCAATGGAAGGCGTTCGAAGCCGCAATCGAACATCTGCGCACAAATCCTGAAAAACTATTGCTGCAGTTGGGCGCCTGGCCGCATGCCCTGGCCGTGCACCAGCACCGTTTCATGACCGCCAATTTCCCGAAGGGTACGCAATTCGCGCCGGTACAGGTTGCCGAGATGGCTGCCGACCTGCCGATTGCTGATGTGGTCGCGTATTCTGTCGACGATACCAGTACGACGGAAGTCGACGACGCCCTCTCGGTCGTACTGCTCGACAAGGATACCGTTCGGATTGGCGTCCACATCGCCGTACCAGGCCTGGCGGTGATACGCGGCAGCGACTTCGACAGCCTGGCTCGCACACGCATGTCGACGGTATATATTCCCGGGCTCAAGATACCCATGCTGCCCAATGAACTGATCGACGCCTTCTCCCTGGACGCCGGCAAACCCAGGCCGGCCCTGTCACTCTATGTAACTGCCAACTTGGCGACAGGCGAACAACTCTCGTCTGAAACGCGCCTCGAGCGCATTCAGGTCAAGGAAAACCTACGCCACAACCTGCTGGACGAATTCGTTACCGACGAAGCTCTTGCCGATCCTGAATCCGACCTGCCGTATGCCGAGTGGCTGCGGCCATTATGGGCGTACGCCCAACACCTGTCGGCGCAACGGGAACTCGTGCGCGGCAAGCCCGAGAACAACAACCGCGTCGAGTATTCGTTTGTACTGGATGGTCCTTACGACGACCCCGACACGCCGGTGCAATTGGTGCCACGTCGCCGCAACGCGCCACTGGATCGCCTAGTCGCCGAGTACATGATCATGACCAACAGCATTTGGGGCGGCCTGCTGGCGCAGCACGGCGTGCCCGGCATCTATCGGTCGCAACAGATGGGCCGTGTACGAATGTCCACATACGCCCTGCCGCATGAATCAATAGGCGTACCGCAATACGCATGGTGCACATCGCCATTGCGTCGCTACGTCGACCTGATCAACCAGTGGCAACTGATCGCCACCGTCGAGCATGGTGTTTCGGCACGGCTGGTGGCTCCATTCAAACCCAAGGATGCCGATTTGTTCGCCATTATCGGAGCTTTCGAATCCCAGTACACCGTGTGGAGCGACTACCAGTCTGCCATGGAGCGTTACTGGTGTTTGCGCTGGCTGCAGCAACAGGGCCTGCGCAGCGTTCAGGCCAGCGTATTGCGCGACGACCTCGTGCGCCTGACGTGTGCGCCACTGGTCACACGCGTCCCCGGCCTGCCGGAACTTGAACGCGGACAAATCATTACACTGGACATACTGGGCTTCGATGAACTGGCACTTGAGCTGGATTGCCGGCTGGGCGAAACTGCAATAGCCTGATATTTTTCCGCACAAGCCCGATATGTCTATGCTTTCCGCCCTGCTGTTACGGGTTCGCATGCCGCGCAACGACTATTTGCGCATTGCGATACTGTTATCGCTGGTCATCCATGCGATCGTGCTGACCGTGCACTTTTCCCGGCCGATGCCTCCCCGGGCGCCTGTGAACATGCTGGAAGTCACGCTGGTCAATGCGCGAAGCACTGCGGCCCCCATCACGCCTAAAATGCTTGCCCAGGACTCGTTAAATGGAGGCGGACAGGCCCAGACGGGGCAGGCAAGCTCGCCCTTGCCACGCACCGCCGAGTCCCCCGACGAGGTGGTGCTGGCGGCCTTGCGCAAGAAGCAGCAAGAGCTCGAGGCGGAACAGCTCCGACTCTATACGCAACTGACCGCCCCGCATAAAGTCCTTCCGGAACGCCAGCAGCCCGACCTGTCTGAACCCTCCACCGACTATGGTGCCGACGACGCGTCGCAGGAGTCCCGCTTGCTCAACGCGCAGATCAGTGCCCTGAAAGACCGCATAGAGCACTACAATGCCCAACCGCGCCACCAGTTCACGGGGCCAACGACACAAGCGGTAGACTACGCTGCCTATGTCGAGGCTTGGCGCCAGAAGATCGAGTTATTGGGCACTGAACATTACCCACTGGAAGCACGCGGCAAGATATATGGCGACTTGCAGCTCACGGTGTACATACGCAAAGACGGTTCACTCGATCGCGTCGAGATTGACCGCCCCTCGGAACATCCCATACTGAATCTGGCCGCCGCACGTATTGTGCAGCTGGCCGCGCCATTCGCCCCTCTACCACCCAGCATGGCCCGCAATACCGACGTGTTCGCCATTACGCGAACATGGCATTTCATGAACCAGCAACTGGAAACCAATACGCCGTGAATTGCGCCCCACCGCCAAAACGCTACGCCGTCATCGGCAATCCCATCGAACATAGCCGCTCGCCCTTCATACATGAATTTTTCGCCCGGCAAACCGGGCATGCCTTGGCCTACGAGAAGATAAAGGCACCACTGGACGGATTCGGCATGACGGTCGAAAACTTCTTCGCAAACGGTGGCCACGGCCTGAACGTCACCGTTCCGTTCAAGGAAGAGGCGTTCGCCCTGGCACGACCCAACCTTACCCTGCGCGCGCAGCTGGCTGCCGCGGTAAACACCTTATGGATGGAAAAGGGTAGCCTTCACGGCTGCAATACAGATGGCATCGGCCTGCTGAACGATTTGCTGAGGCTGGGACACTCACCCAAGGCTAAAGAAATACTGCTCGTCGGTGCCGGAGGCGCCGCCCGGGGCGTGGCTTTTCCCTTGCTGGACGCCGGCTGCGCTCGCCTGCACATTATCAACCGAAATCCCCAACGCGCATCTGCACTGCATCAACACCTGATCGAACAAATGCCGGCGCTATCACCGCGCCTTTCCTGGGGCAGCTTGTCTGATGCGGGAGGCCCCTGGGATATCGTCATCAACGCAACTTCCAGCAGCCTGGGACAGACCGCGCCAGACCTGCCCGGAAACCTCTATAAACCTGGTGCCCTTGCCTATGACATGGTCTACGGCCGTAAAGCGACGCCATTCATGATGCAAGCCGCGGAACACGGCGCGCACACCGTGGCGGATGGGCTGGGCATGCTGGTCGGCCAGGCAGCGGCAAGCTTTGCGATCTGGCACGGCGTCACGCCCGATCCGGAAGCCGTGCTGACTGCCTTGCGTCACCAGCTTCGCGCCGGCTGATCCCGTGGCCACACACAAAATAAACAAGACAAAGGTCCTGGGTGTTGCAGTGCTGGCGGCATTTTCCGCCCTGTTGCTCTATCTGTTCGGTCTTTTCGTCATGATACTTTGGCTCAGCGTTCGCGATCCGGGCAGCAGTGCCTTCATGGACGCCACACTGGCCGAACTTCGTCTCGCCAATCCCGAGGCCGAGCTCAAGTATCAATGGACATCCTACGAGGGCATCAACAAATCCCTCAAACGCGCTGTAATTGCGTCTGAAGATGCCAATTTCACCGACCATGAAGGCGTCGAGTGGGAGGCGATCCGCAAAGCGTGGGAATACAACAAGAAACAGGCTGAGAAAGGCAAGAGTAAAATTCGCGGCGGGTCGACAATTACCCAGCAGTTGGCCAAGAATCTGTTCTTGTCGAGATCACGCAGCTATTGGCGCAAAGGCCAGGAACTCGTACTGACCTACATGATCGAATTTGTCATGAACAAGCAGCGCATACTGGAACTCTACCTGAATGTAGCGCAATGGGGCGGCAACGTATTTGGCGCCGAAGCCGCTGCACGGCATTATTACGGCGTGAGCGCGGCGCAGCTAAGCCAATACCAGGCTGCGCAACTTGCCGCCATGCTGCCCAATCCGGTCTATTACGAACGTCATCGCAAAACCTCATATTTGCTGTCCCGCACCGGGACCATTCAGAAACGCATGAGGCTCGTGACTATTCCCTGACCGGTGGTCCGATAAAGGCCTGCAAATGTTAAGCTGTTGGCTCAACCACACACATTCGTTTCAGGTATCAAGTAATCGCATGCGCACCGCCCGCCGTTATATCGCCAGCGAAATCTACCGCTCCAGCGCCGTGGTCCTGATGGCGCTGATCGGCCTATTCACTTTCTTTGCTCTGATTGAAGAGCTCGATAATGTGGGCAGCAAATTCACTTTGCTGAACCTTTTCTACATGCAGGCCTTGGCGTTGCCCACCCGTTTGTACGATCTACTGCCCATAGGCTTGCTGATAGGCGCCATATTGGCCCTCGCCGGTTTGGCGCAACGTAACGAGCTCGTAATCCTACGCGTCTCCGGCGTCAGCGGCATGAAACTGCTGACCATGCTTTGGGTAGTGACCATCCCCCTGGTCCTGGGTGCATTCCTGCTTTCCGAAGTGATCACGCCCGCAGCGGAAATGAAATCCAGTGAGGCCAGCCTGACACTGCTTGGCAGATCCGGCGGAGGGCAATTGAACAGCGGTTACTGGTTCAAGGAATCGGATGCCGATGGAGGCACCCGCATCATCAACATTGCGCAGTTGAAAGCCAATGGAGATGTTGGCGACGTCACTCTGTATGAATTTCACAAGGGCCAGACCCTGGCCGCTTTTTCGAAAGCAAAAGAAGGCCGATTCACAGCCGGCACCCTTGAATTGCGCGAAATCACCCAGACACAGATCGACGCCAGCTCCGTCTCGGCCCTGGCCGACGCCAGGAAGCCGGATGCGCCACTTACTCGGCTGCAGACATTGAACAGCCGCGTTCTTGAAACCACGCTTACCCCCGAACGCCTGATCGCCCGCATCCTGACTCCCGAGCGCATGTCCATTTTCGACCTGCTCGATTACATCGACTACCTTGAAAACAACCGCCTGCAGACAGACCGGCAAGTGGTGGCCTTGTGGCGCAAGATGGCCTACCCATTCACTCTGCTGGTAATGATCACCATCGCCGCGCCAATAGGCTTCATGCAGACCCGGCGGGGTGGTGTCGGCAGCAAGGTATTCGTCGGCATCCTGCTGGGCGTCGGATTCTTCATGTTGAATCAGTTGGCGCTCAATGTTGGCATGCTAAGCAAATGGGCGCCGTGGGTTACCGCCCTGGTTCCCAATATCGGTGCACTTGGAGCGGCGCTGGGCGCTCTTATCCTGATGGAAAATCAGCACAATGTGCGCCGTTTCAATCAAACCCGCTGGCCATGGAGCAAGTCAGCCGCATGACAGGCCGCATGAAACCGACACCCGAGCCCAGCATCTGGATGATAGGCGACCTGCAAGGCTGCTGCCAGCCCTTGCGTGAACTGCTGGCCCATCCGGATATCAGTGGCGAGCCAAACGCCAAGTTCTGGTTCGCCGGCGATCTGGTCAACCGCGGACCCGATTCGCTGGCCACGCTCAAAATGGTCATGGCCTTGGGAGACCGCGCAATTTCCGTGCTCGGCAATCACGATCTCCACTTACTGGCCGTCGCCGCCGGCGTGCGCAAGCCGGGGAAGTCCGACACCATAGACGACATCCTGAAGGCTCCAGACGCACAAGAAATGATCGACTGGCTCAGGCATTGCCCGCTGGCTCACCATGAACAGGGGCACTTGATGGTCCACGCTGGCGTACTTCCTGCATGGACCACGGCTAAGACCCTTCTGTTGGCCGCGGAGGTTGAAGAAGCCTTGCGCGGTCCCAATTGGAAAGTCAGCTTGAGCAAGATGTATGGCAACGAACCCGTACTGTGGAAAGACGAATACCGCGGAAGCAAACGCCTTCGCGTCATTATCAATGCGATGACGCGTATGCGCATGTGCGACAAGAATGGTCAGATGGAATTCACCTTCAAAGGCGCTCCTGCCAACAATGGCCAAATGATGCCCTGGTTCGATGTACCGGCGCGTGCCTCCACTCAGGACACCATTGTGTTCGGACACTGGTCCACACTCGGTCTGATGCTGCGGCCGGATGTGATCTGCCTGGATTCGGGCTGCGTCTGGGGCCGGCAATTGACTGCAATACGCCTCCAGGACCGAAGAATCGTGCAGATTCCATGCGAGCAATATCAAAAACCAAAAGACGATTGAAAACCCGCTACACCGACAAGTCTTCTAATGCGGCCGCCGTACGATAGCCTGCCGGATTACATGGTGGGCGTGTGCGGAAACCTTGTTGCGCCCATGCTGCGCACAGTAGTCACCGCTCATCACGGCAAGGAATTCCAACTCAATCGACACGCCGGTCGTACCAAGCAAACGCCACATGTTCCGGAGCAAAGTTTGCTCGCCCACGAACGCCACATAGTCGCTGCGCTGACCACGATGAAAAAAGCGCAAGGCGAGAGGCTGGATATCGACATTGACGCGTATTGCCGGATCGAACAAACTGGAATGGAAGGGCGCTACGTCGTAGCCGGGGGAAGTCGTGCCCTCCGGGAACAACCCGACTATTTCCCCCCGTTCGAAACGAGCCTTCATTTGCTGGCCCACTTCGCGTACGGCATGGCGATGACCACGTTCGATGAACACCGTGCCCGAACCGCTCACCAGCCAGCCGATGACAGGCCAATGCCTTATCTCACTTTTGGCAATGAAGGAAGTGGGCCGAACACTGTTGATGACGAAAATGTCGATCCAGGATACGTGATTGGCGACCCATAATGCGGGACCGTGAGGAATGGGTTGTCCGGAGACCTCGACCCGGACACCGCAAAAAAAGAGCAACACCCGCGACCACCGACGCGTAATGGCCGACCGGGCTGCCGGCGTGCAATAAGGAAAAACAGCCGAGACCAGTAGTAGTCCCAGCAGTAGCCAGATAATAAGAAGCACCGCTCGCGGCAAAAATAACAAGACGGTCAAGTCATTCTCTTTGTGGTCTTTTTGCCGGTTAGTTTGGCGGTGTCAACGCATCGAGATAGCGCTGCAGTATAACTGCCGCGGCAACGGCGTCATCAGGGGCATTGGTACCCAGCAACTCTTGGGCTTCCACACTGGATCCGCGCTCGTCGACGAGCTCCACCAAGACCCCAAAGCGGCCGTGCAACTGATTGGCGAATCGACGGCAACGCAAGGTGGCGTATTGCGTTTCGCCATTAAGAGCAAGGGGCAAGCCGACCACCACCCTGTCGGGCTGCCATGTTTCAAGCAGCTGCGCTATGGCCGAGAAGCGTTGCTCGCGCGTGACCGACCTGAGAATCTCCAGAGGTCGGGCCACGCGCGTCAATGTATTGCCGATGGCAACGCCGATTTTCTTCGTTCCGTAATCGAAAGCAAGCAAGGTCTCTTCAGGCATGGCCTGCATCGCCCGCCAACATGAGCGGATCGATACCCAACTGGGCCAAGGCGGCCCCGTAGCGGCCTTCCGCCGGAGTATTGAACAGGATGTCGGGACTGGCCGCCACATTGAGCCATGCATTCTGCGACATTTCGCTTTCGAGCTGCCCCGCTCCCCAGCCCGCATAACCGAGGGTGACCAGGAGCATGGCGGGTCCGCGGCCATTGGCGACGTCCTGCAGAACGTCGCGCGATGTGGTGAGGGCGACATCGCCCAACTGGATACTGGAGCTGTAGCCGCCCGCTGGAGCGTGCAGCACAAAACCGCGGTCTGTCTGCACAGGTCCGCCGAAAAAAACCGGCGCGTCGGCAATCGGCCCTATTTCGAGGGCGAGATCCAGCTCGATGCGTTTTAACAGATCGCCCAGCGTGAGATCGGTCGGCCGATTGATGACGAGCCCCAATGCACCGTGTTCCGTATGCTCACAAACGTAGATGACTGTATTGGCCAGGTTGCCCGCCACCTTGCCTGGCATGGCTACCAAGAGTTGTTGGGACAAGTCGACGCTTGATTCGGCTTCGGGCCGATGGACTGTGGAAACCATGACTCGCCCTCCTGGGTCAATATTCAAATACTGTATTGATCAGACCGTATCAGACCTCGATCAGTTCAAAATCTTCTTTGCGTGCGCCGCATTCGGGGCAGACCCAATTCGGCGGGACGTCCTCCCAACGGGTTCCGGGTGCAATTCCCTCTTCAGGAAGGCCCGCTTCCTCATCATAGATCCAACCGCAAATTAAACACATCCATGTACGCATTTCTATTACTCGCTATAAATTTCATCCCAAACCCGCGGAGTCGGGAAGCTTCTATTAGAATGGGGTTAATGTTACTAAACCCAATAGCAACGTCCCGGGCATTTTCCTGGGATGTTGCAGGAATCTTGTGAATATCGACGCCGTGCAAGCATCAATCCCACCGTTAGTGCTTATTTTCGGCCCTTTCGATCCTAGCGGCTCGAGTAGCCTGCCCGCCGACGCGGTTACCTGTGCGGCCCTGGGCTGTCACGCCCTCAGCACCCTGACTGCACTGCTGGTCCAGGATACCGCCAGCACCGAAGAAATCCAGCCTGTGGCGCCGGAGCTGATCGACGACCAGGCTCGCTGCCTGCTCGAGGATATGACGGTCAATGCCATCAAGGTCGGGTCACTTTATACAACGGAATCAGTAAGTGCGCTCGCTCAAATAGCGGCAGATTATTCCCACGTACCACTGGTTCTGCACCTTACCTCGTTCCCTGACGAGACGCTGATCACAGATTTTGATGCCGAGGACGTCCAGCTCGCACTCTTCGAACTCCTGTTGCCGCAGACCGACATTGTCGTCGTGGATCACAATCTACTATCACGCTGGCAGTCCCAGGGCGTCCTCATGGGACCCGATGTCCACACGCCGGCCGAGGCCCTCCTGCAGTTCGGCGCGAAATGGGTATTGACCAGCGGCGCGCCTTTGCGTCCCGGCCACGGCAGCTACCTATTGCAAGGCCAGAACAACCAGACCTTCAACTGGCCGTGGCAGGCGCCTCCAACTCGCCTGAACGACGCCGACGGTCCCTTAACCTGCGCCATCACAGCACAATTGGCGCGCGGTCTCGATGTACCACAGGCCGTCGATGCCGCCCTGTCGATGCCAGCCTGTCTTGAGTCCCGTTCGTTCCAACCCGGCATGGGTAATCGCCTTATCAACCGATCAATAACATGAATGCATCACTACGTTTTCCCAAGGGACTCTATGGTGTCACGCCCGAATGGGACGACACGGACAGGCTCCTGGATGCCATCAGTGCGGCCGCCGATGGCGGAATGACGGCTTTGCAGTGGCGGCGCAAGACTATCGATGCCGATGCGGGCCTGGCGCAGGCGCGGCGAGTGGCGGAACGCTGCCAAAAAGAGGGCCTGCTGTTCATTGTGAACGACGACTGGCGCCTGGCATCCCTGATTGACGCCGACGGCGTTCATCTTGGCCGTGAAGATGGCGGCGTGGCAGAGGCCAGGCTGGCCCTGGGCCCAGGCAAGATTATCGGTTGTTCCTGCTATAACCAGCCCAAGCTGGCAGTCGAAGCCATCAAGGCCGATGTCGATTATGTCGCTTTCGGCGCCATGTTTGCCTCCAGCGTCAAACCGGATGCCGTGCGCGCAAGCCTCGACGATATCAGGCAGGGTCGAGCGATCGTGGAAACCGACAACGTCGGGCCACGCGCCGCGGTGGTGGCAATCGGCGGCATCACGGCCCACAATGCGGGCGACGTCATCGACGCCGGAGCGGATAGCATTGCAGTGATCAGCGGCCTGTTCGAAAGCCGCGACATACGCGATACTGCGGCCCGGTTCGCAGCCCTTTTTGCCTGAAGACGATGTTTTGCCCCTGTTATGCTATGCCTGCACCTCCTTCATTTTTTCAGCAGTGAGTCTCAACAACATGTCTCGCAATACAGAACTATTTGAACGCGCCTGTCGAACCATTCCTGGTGGCGTGAATTCTCCCGTTAGGGCATTTCGCTCGGTCGGTGGATCGCCACGATTCATTACGCGCGCCCAAGGGCCCTATATGTGGGACGCCGAAGATACTCGTTATATCGATTATGTCGGATCCTGGGGGCCTGCCATCCTGGGTCATGCGCACCCCGAAGTCATCCGGGCTGTTCAGGAAGCTGCCGTCAATGGACTGTCCTTCGGTGCACCGACCGAAGCCGAGATCGAAATTGCCGAAGCAATCGCAGCGCGCCTGCCATCCATCGAAAAAGTCAGGCTGGTCAGTTCAGGCACCGAAGCGACCATGTCCGCCATCCGCTTGGCGCGAGGGGTTACAGGACGCTCCAAAATCATCAAGTTCGAAGGCTGTTATCACGGCCATGCCGACAGCCTGCTCGTCAAAGCCGGCTCCGGCATGCTCACTTTCGGCAACCCCACTTCGGCCGGCGTGCCGCCGGAATTCATCAAGCATACCCTGGTACTGGATTACAACAAGCTGCAAGCCGTCGAAGCCGCATTCCAGGAATACGGTCCCGAGATCGCCTGCATCATCGTTGAGCCGATTGCCGGCAACATGAATCTCATCAAGCCCCTGCCAGGATTCCTGGAAGGTCTGCGGTCACTATGCACGCAGTACGGCGCGTTGCTGATCTTCGATGAAGTCATGACGGGTTTTCGTGCCGGACCGCAAGGCGTCCAAGGACTGACAGGCGTCACTCCGGACATCACCACGCTGGCCAAGGTCATCGGCGGTGGCATGCCGGTCGGGGCCTTTGGCGGCCGCGCCGACATCATGGAGCACATCGCGCCCATCGGCAACGTGTACCAGGCGGGCACGCTTTCGGGCAATCCCGTTGCGGTTGCCGCAGGACTGATCACGTTGAAGTTATTGGCGGAACCGGGATTCTATGAACACCTCGAGGCGCAATCTGCGAAGCTTGCGAACGGCCTTGCCGAACGCGCCAGGGCCGCCGGTATCACGATGTGCACCGACTACGTCGGCGGCATGTTCGGCATTTACTTCCGTTCCACCATTCCGACCACCTTCGAGGAAGTATCAACCTGCGACCTCGAGCTTTTCAAAAGATTCTTCCACGCCATGTTGATCAAAGGCGTGTACTTTGCACCGTCGGCCTACGAGGCGGGTTTCATTTCAGCGGCGCACGACGACGCTGTAATACGGCAGACGCTGGACATCGCCGAAGAAGTATTCGCCAAACTATAAGAATAGACACGCATCGGGCAGCACGCTTGCGTCCTGCCCGCCATGGCACTGCCTGTTATGGCGCTGCTGCCGGAACCACAGCGGTCACCTCGATCTCCACCCGTGCGCGATCCTCGATCAGATCGGCCACTTCAATCGCCGTCATGGCCGGAAAGTGGCGGCCGATGATTTCGCGATAATTCCGGCCGACCTCACGCAAGGCGGCCATGTATTCATTCTTGTCGCGTACATACCAGGTCATGCGCGTGATGTGCTCGGGGCCGGCGCCGGCCTCCCCGAGTATGGCCACAATATTCTGCAACGCCTGGCCCACTTGCTCGGCAAAGTCATCGGTTTCAAATTGCTGCTGACCATTCCAGCCTATCTGTCCTCCCACGAATACCAGGCGACTGCCTACATTCATTTCAGTCATGATGCCGTTCGCATAGCCGCGCGGCTCCAGCCACGTCGGCGGTTGCAAGGTGATCATTCCGTTTTCCCCTGGTTAATGGTTCTCTGGCGCAGCACGAAGCGCTGCAGTTTTCCCGTTTCAGTACGCGGCAGGCTGGCGACAAACTCGATCGCGCGTGGATACTTATAGGGTGCGACGACGGCCTTGACGTGATCCTGCAAGGCTTTGACCATCTCCGGTCCTTCTTGCATTCCCGGCTTGAGGACCACGAACGCCTTGACAATACTGCCGCGTTCGGGATCCGGCTGGCCAACCACTCCACATTCCGCAACGGCGTCGTGAAGCAATAATGCCCCCTCGACCTCCGGTCCGGCAATGTTGTAGCCGGCTGAGACGATCATGTCGTCGTTGCGTGCCTGGTAATAGAGATAGCCATCTTCGTCCATGGCAAAGGTGTCGCCGGGCAAATTCCAGCCATTCTGCACGAACACCATCTGGCGTTCATCGTCCAGATAGCGGCATCCGGTGGGGCCCTTTACCGCCAGCCTGCCCACCACGCCCGGATTTACCGGCTGAAAGTTCTCATCGATCACCTGCGCTACATAGCCGGGTACGACCTTGCCGACTGCGCCGCGGCGCACATCGCTTCCGGCACTGGAGGCGTAGACATGTATCATTTCCGTGCCGCCTATGCCGTCTATCATTTCGATGCCCGTCGCCTGCTTCCATAGCTGCCGCGTCGCATCCGGCAAGGCCTCACCCGCGGAAACGGAATTTTTCAGCGAAGACAGGTCGTGCTGGTCGACCAGGGCGGACATCTGTCGATAGAAGGTCGGCGCAGTGAAGCTCATGGTGGCCCGGAAATCCTGGATCGTGGCCAGCAATTCGCCGGGCGACAGCTTCTCGACCAGAACGGTCGACGCCCCGACCCGTAGCGGAAAGCACAGCAGGCCACCCAAACCGAATGTGAACGCCAGCGGCGGCGTGCCGCAAACGATATCATCCGGATCCATGCGCAGGATATGCCGGGAGAACGTGTCGCACATCGCCAGCACATCCCGATGAAAATGCATGCAGCCCTTGGGCTTCCCTGTGGTGCCACTGGTGAATGCAATGAGGCACACGTCGTCGACAGCAGTCTCGCATGCTTCGAATTCATCCGATTTCACCGCCGCCAACTGGTCGATACTGTCCGCACTGTCGTCATGGAAATAGCGTACGTGCGTCAGCTGTGGGCAGAAACTGGCGTGGTCCGGATCGAGGCAATGCTCAATCTCGGCCGAAAGTCGCTTATCGCACAAGACCGCCTGAATCTTTGCCTTGTCGATAATCTGGCGAAGTTCGAAGGCTCTCAGCAAAGGCATGGTGGGCACGGTTACCAGGCCCGCCTTGACCGCTGCAAGCCATGAGGCGGCCATCATCACGTTGTTCGGTCCGCGCAAAAGCACTCGGTTACCCGGCTGCAGCTGCATATCATCCACCAGCACCCGCGCTATACGATTGACCAATTGAAGCAACGCCCGATAGCTCATGGCTTGCATGCCGGACGCGTCGCGCCAGCGCAGAGCGACCCGTTCGCCCATTCCTTGCCGGACGCGCTCATCCACCAGGGCAACGGCACAGTTCAGGCGCGGGGGGTAGGCGAGATCCGGGTTGCCCTCCAGCAGCAATTCGGGCCACTGGTCCAGAGGCGGTAGATGGTCACGTGCAAAGGTATCACTATGAGCCGACTTCTCCATGTTCAGTCGCCTTCAAAAACGGGTTTTTGCCTGGCCACGAACGCGTCGTACGCGCGCCGGAAGTCCTTGGTCTGCATGCAGATCGCCTGAGCCTGAGCTTCCGCTTCGATGGCCTCATCCACGCCCATATTCCATTCCTGGTGCAGCAACTTCTTGGTCATTCCGTGTGCAAAAGAAGGGCCATCGGCGAGCTGTCGAGCCAGATCCTGTGCTGCGCCAAGGACCGATTCTGAAGACTGCAGACTATTGAAGAACCCCCAGGCCAGGCCTTCGTCAGCGGTCATCGCGCGTCCGGTGTACAACAATTCCGACGCCCTGCCTTGCCCTACCATGCGTGGCAGCAATGTGCAGGCGCCCATGTCAGCGCCCGCCAGCCCTACCCGGGTAAACAGAAAGGCAGTACGAGCCTGAGGCGTACCGATACGCATGTCGGATGCCAGAGCGATCATCGCACCGGCTCCGGCGCAGATTCCGTCAACAGCTGCCAAAATGGGTTGGGGACACGCGCGCATCGCCTTGACCAGGTCCCCCGTCATGCGGGTGAAGTCCAGGAGTTCCAGCATGGACATGCGAGTCAGCGGACCTATAATTTCATGCACGTCGCCGCCCGAGCAGAAGTTGTCTCCCGCTCCGACCACCACAACTGACTTGATATCGCTGGCATATACCAGGCCGCGAAACAAATCACGCAATTCCGCGTAGGAATCGAACGTGAGCGGATTCTTGCGTTCGGGTCGGTTGAGGGTAACGGTGGCGACTTTGCCATCGTCTGACACTGTCCACAGAAAATTACCGGCCTGGTAGCCTGCATAAGGTCGCTTGTGACCGTCCATGGTGTGTGGCGCTATGTTCATCTTTCTTCTCCTGAATAGGGTCGACCCTAGCCGGCCATTACTTCGCCGCCGTCCACCGGAATGGACTGTCCGTTGACGGCGGATGCGCCGGGGCTGCACAGCCAGGCTACTGCCTGCGCCACATCGTCGGGTTGAATCAAGCGGCCCTGCGGATTACGTTCGGCCAATTTCCCCCTGGCCTGATCCGCAGTCATCCCCGTCTTGCGCGAAATATTGGCGACCGCTGCCTGGACGATGTCTGTTTCCGTATACCCCGGACATACCGCATTAACGGTTACCCCTTTCGTGGCCGTTTCCATCGCCACAGACCGCGTCAGGCCTATGACACCGTGCTTGGCGGCACAATAGGCACTGACATAGGCATAACCCACCAAGCCCGCGGTGCTGGCCACATTGACGATGCGGCCCCATTGGCGCTCGAGCATGTCCGGCAATCCTGCCTGCATGCAATGGAAAGTGCCGGTCAAATTCACGGCAATCATCTGCTGCCAGGCGGCCTCATCGACCTTGTCAAAACGCTCGCTCAAGGCCTGGCCGGCGTTGTTCACCAGGATGTCAACCGGACCGAAGCCTTCCTTGGCCTTCAGAAAGATGACATCCACGTCGGCGCGCACCGATATATCCCCGCTGACGAAAGCAACTTCACCCAGATTGACGAGCTGGCGTACCGCCTCTTCCAACGACTTGGCACTGCGACCGGCAAGCGTGACCCGGGCTCCCATGGCGAGAAGCCGCTGCGCAATGGACAGACCTATCCCACGAGAACCGCCGGTCACCAGCGCGTGCCGACCGGTCAGAATACGCGACTCATTCATTTGCCTACCGGCTGCGCATACGCGGCCGCCCGTTCGAAATTGGTTTCCAGTTGCCGCTTGGCGGGGAAGTACTGCCTGGGCCAGGTCACGTCGCTTACCCCTATCTTTGCGGATTCGCGCAAGGTCCAGGAGGCGTCGGCAAGATGCGGGCGAGCCAGCGCGCACAGGTCCGCCCTTCCCGAGGCTATGATGCTGTTGACGTGGTCGGCTTCAAATATCGCGCCGACCGCAATCGTGGGTATCTGCGCCTCGTTTCGTACCCGATCAGAGAAAGGCGTCTGGTACATGCGTCCATATACAGGCTGTTCCGCCTTGCTTACCTGGCCCGAAGAGCAATCCACCATGTCCGTGCCGGCCGCCCGGAAGCGACGGGCGATCTCAACGGCGTCGTCCGCTGTTATTCCCCCCTCGACCCAATCGTGTGCCGAAATGCGGACCGACATCGGCAAATGTTCGGGCCAGACTGCACGCAGGGCCGCAAAAATTTCCAGCGGGTAACGCAGCCTGTTGTCCAACGATCCGCCGTACTCGTCGTGGCGCTGGTTGGTAAGCGGCGAAATAAAGCTGGACAGCAGATAACCGTGGGCGCAATGCAATTCCAGCCAGTCAAAGCCAGCCTCGGCGGCGCGAACGGCGGCAGCCACGAATTCATCTCTTACCGAGTCCATCTGGCCACGCGTCATGGCCTGCGGGACCTGCGATACACCGTCGATGTAGGGTATTGCGGATGCCGACAGCAGCGGCCAGTTACCCTCGGGCAGTGGCATATCCGTGCCTTCCCAACTGACGCGGGTGGATCCCTTGCGCCCCGCATGCCCTAGCTGAATGCCTATCCTGGCATCACTATTGCCATGGACGAAGTCGACGATCCGCTTGAATGCCACCTTCTGCTCACTATTCCACAACCCCGGGCAACCGGGGGTGATGCGTGCCTCGGGCGAGACGCAGGTCATCTCTACCATGACCAATGCCGCTCCGCCCATGGCCCGTGCGCCAAGATGCACAAGGTGGAAATCGCCCGGGATACCATTCACACTGGAATACATCGCCATGGGTGAAACCATAATGCGATTTTTCAAGCGTATGCCGCGTACCGTATAAGGCGTGAGCATCGGCGGGCAGGACCGTGCGCCAGCGACTGGGGCACCGGCCATGTCGGCCATCCAGCGCTCGTAGCCCTCCAGCCAGGCCGCATCGCGCAAACGCAGGTTCTCATGGGAAATGCGCTGCGACCGGGTCAATAAGGAATAGGCGAACTGTTCCGGCTCGAACCTGGCGTACCGGGCCACGTTTTCGAACCATTCGGTGGAGTTGCGCGCGGCATTCTGTATTTTCAGTACCTCGACACTGCGCACTTCCTGATAGCGGACAAGGGCAGCCGTAAGGTTATTGTTGCAAGCACGAATCGAACGATTCAACTCGATCGCGTCCTCGAGGGCAAGCTTGGTTCCCGAGCCGATCGAAAAATGCGCGGTATGCGCGGCGTCGCCCATCAACACGACTGGAACCGTCCGCCCGCTGGGCAATGTCTGTTGGCTCACCCATGCATCGCAGATAACGCGTGGGAAACGGATCCAGATTGCCGAGCCACGCAAGTGACCAGCATTGGAGATCAGCGAATTCCCGTCCAGCCACGGCGCAAAAAGCTTTTCGCAAAACGCGATACCTTCTTGCTGGCTCATCGTCTCAAGCCCCGCCGCTTTCCAGGTCTCGTCGAGCGTCTCGACAATGAACGTGGACATCCCTGGCTCGTATTGATAGGCATGTGCCTGGAACCAGCCATGTTCGGTCTGGACGAAGGCAAATGTGAACGCGTCAAAAGTCTGCCGCGTGCCCAGCCACACAAACCGACACTGGCGGGTATCGATGTCCGGCTTGTAGGTGTCGGCATAGCGTGTACGAATACGACTATTCAGACCATCGGAAGCGATGATCAGGTCGGCGTCGTACTTCTGCGCAATCGCCTGGTCATCGGCGACATCGGTCTCGAACACGAGGTCCACACCAATTTCTTCGCAGCGCGCCTGCAAGATATTCAGCAATTTCTTGCGTCCTATGCCGATGAAGCCGTGGCCGCTGCTGCGCATGCTGCGACCCTTGTAGTGGATGACGATGTCGTCCCAGTGGTTGAATGCGTCGCTGATCTGGGTTGCGGATACCGGATCGGCCTCTTTAAGATTCTCGAGCGTGGCATCCGAAAATACAACGCCCCACCCAAACGTATCGTAAGGGCGGTTGCGTTCGACGACCGTCACGTCATGCCCGGCGTCAGTCAGCTTCATGAGCAGACCAAAATACAGGCCGGCAGGCCCACCACCAATGCAAACGATTTTCATGCGTCGCTCCAATACTTTAAGCCTAAACTATATAGACAAGAAAAACCATTGGCAAGGCATTTACAGGCATCAATACCTGGGAGTTTCCCTCGGCTGCGGGTGCACGAGCACTACGCGGCTGTGCGCCCGCAGCCGGCCGCGCTCATCGATTGGACAGACCGTACAAGGCCTGCAGCAAACTGGTCCGCGATTGCCCTATGACAGCGCCGCGCCAGTCATCGTTGCCCGGATAAAACGCAGCCTTGTGGGCCTCTTTGATTGCGCTGCGCTGGGCATCACTGACCGAACCACGCCCCGCTTGCCAGCGATCGCTACGTAATGCAAGAAACACCTCGTCCATGGGCAGGGTGCCGAACTCCAGCGCCAGAAACGTGAGCTCGGGAACCTGCCGGCATTCTTCCAGCATGGCACGCATGCCCGTGCCGCCGATGTCGACTGTGCTGGATTCGGGATCGACCACCGACACCACATCGTTACCCCACCACATACGCGCCCGCTGGTAGTCTTCCAATGTTTTTTGTACAAAGATTTTCTCGGCATGTCCATAAGGACCTAATCCGGTGTGATAGTCGATCCATGCCATGCGCTCGCGATCCTGGCCGAAACGTCGCAGAATATCGCGCAACGTCCTGTTGCTCCAGGCAGGCTCCTGGCCGCCGTAGAATAGCCCATCGGGATGGCTGTACTGCCCCAGCATCATGCCTTCCCGGTAGGCTTGCTCTCCTTGTGCTTTGATGAAAGACTGGATCGCAGCGGCATTTTCGGGCCCGGGCGGCCAGGTTTCCGGGATCAGCAGGGAGTGTAGTGTCTGATAATGCCGATTATCGGGTAAGGGCTTGCTGAAGTCGCAGAAATTGCGATTCAGATCCACATTGTCTTCATTGCCGCGGTGTCCCCATGAAAAGCCAAAGGGATTAACGGCATGGATAAGCAAAATCCCTATTCCGTTGGCGTGCGCATGATCCAGTAGTTGCTGGTCATTCAGCAAGGCTACCTGGCAGCCGGAGCCGCAATACCCCTCCTCGCCGTGCATGGCCGAGGTCAAGACCAGCAGTGCTCGCGCATCGTCAGAGCCGAAATACGCCACATCGGTCGACAAGACTTCGCCGCTCACGCCTGATCCGGTGGGGTTCACATATGATTGCAAGGCGCATTGCTGCTGAGTGGCAGCGGTGATGAAACGAGTCCTGGCATCGGCATAACTCTGGCCGAAAAACGCTTGAAACATAAATATTGTCTCCAACTGCTATTTTTTTCATGTTCCCTGCATAACATCAAAGATGTTGAGAGGGCTGCTTATTACACTGGTGTTGATGATAGCTACAGAGCAATTTAACATCACGGGGTAATTGAAGATTAAACTATCCTGGTGGTTAATACGGGTCCTACAATATGAACGATATGGCTGACACAGCAATACTGCAACGCACCCCCGACCTTGAAAGTCGCACGGTACCTGAAGACCACCAAGACCTTCGTCTATGGTTGCGGCTACTCACTTGCTGCAACCTGATCGAAGGCGAAATCCGTAGCCGCCTGCGCACGGAGTTCGAAACCACGCTCCCGCGCTTCGACCTTATGGCGCAATTGCTGCGCGTTCCGGGCGGCATGAAGATGAGCGAGCTTTCCCAACACATGATGGTCACCAACGGCAACATCACCGGCATCACCGACCAGCTCGAAAAGGAAGGACTGGTCGAACGGGTCAAGGTAGCTTCCGATCGACGCAGCTCGCTTATCCGTCTCACGACCAAAGGCAAGCGCACCTTCAAAAAAATGGCCAAGCTGCACGAAGAATGGATACGCAGCATGTTTGGCGGGCTGTCCGAGCAAACCCGCAGCGCGCTGTTCGAAGCCCTGGGCGAACTTAAGGCGATGACCCGGCCCAAACTCTCTGGCCGCTCCTGATAAAATTGCCAATCGCGGCCGCGTACAGCGGTCCCTTTTCCTTTTTCATTGTTGAGTCCCGTCATGGCCGTCAATTTGTATATCCCGCCGGAATCACACATCTTTGCCGTGGCTGGTATCGAAATAGGCACCGCCGAAGCCGGCATACGCAAAGCGAATCGGCGTGACCTGACCGTATTTCGCCTGGCCGAGGGCAGCAGCGTGGCTGGCGTATTCACCCAGAATCGTTTCCGCGCCGCGCCCGTACAAATCTGCGAAGCACACCTGGCCACGAACCAGGGCATACGCGCCCTGATCATCAACACAGGCAACGCCAACGCCGGAACCGGCGACAGCGGCCTGCATGCATCCCGGGAAACTTGCAAGGCTCTGGCCGGCCTGCTGAACATCACCCCTTCACAGGTCCTGCCGTTTTCCACCGGCGTCATTCTGGAACCCCTGCCGGTGGACCGTCTGGTTGCCGGGCTGCCTGCCGCTGTCGGAAGCCTGAGCGACAACAACTGGTTCGCCGCGGCCCACAGCATCATGACCACCGACACGCAACCTAAAATCGTGTCGCAGCGTGTTGCACTGGGCAACAAGACAATCACCATTACCGGCATCAGCAAAGGCGCCGGCATGATACGTCCCAACATGGCCACCATGCTGGGCTATCTGGCGACCGACGCAGGCATTGCGCCTGCGCTGCTGAAAGAAATGGCGCCGGGCATTGCCAACCGCTCTTTCAACCGGATTACCGTCGACGGCGACACGTCCACCAACGATTCGTTCATTATCATGGCCACCGGTAAAAGCGGCGTGCAGATCGAATCAAAGTCTGATCCCTTCTATGCACAGGTTTATGCCGCGCTGGCAGATGCCGCAACCGAGCTGGCTCAGAAAATCGTGCGGGATGCCGAAGGCGCCACCAAGTTCATGACGATACAGGTGGAACAGGCAAAAAATACCGAGGAAGCGCTGAAGGTTGCCTATGCCGTCGCGCAATCCCCCTTGGTCAAAACCGCCTTCTTTGCCTCGGACCCCAACCTCGGACGTATCTTGTGCGCCATCGGCTATGCCGGCATCACCGATCTGGACGTTAGCGGCATCAAGCTCTGGCTGGGCGACGTGCTGGTCGCCAGCAAGGGCGAACGCCACTCCGATTACAAGGAGGCGGACGGCCAGCGGGTAATGAAGGAAGCGGAGATCGTGGTGCGCATCGAATTGGGGCGCGGAGATGTGTCGGACACGGTTTACACCTGCGATTTCTCGCACGAGTATGTAAGCATCAACGCGGATTACAGGTCGTAGGGGATGGGAAGTGGCGACTGCGTCGCCATCCGGTACTTCTGACTTGCCGTACTTCGCACTAAAGCGGCGACAGTGGCTGGTGCCGGACTGGCTCAACGCGTCTGCGGTCCCGTGCTTCGCCGGGACTCCCCGGGCTGAACCATTTATCCGGCGCACGCTTACTTCGCCTGCCCGGCACCAGCCACCGTCGCCTTGCCGCTTGGGCTTGCGGAAAAGGTTAAGAGGTGCGGCGTTGGGCGCAGGCGCGAGCCTAATATCCAGCCGTTCTTGCTTCGGTCGGACAAGGGTTTGGTGTTCACTTGCTTTAGCTATACCACGCTGATTCGCCGCTACGATCTGCGCCAGGAACTCATCGACCGCAACTTGATCTGACGTGCACTGGGAGACACGCTAGCAGCGAGCCAGCAATTTCCGCTTTCGGTCGGAAGCAGCTATCCCTCCTGATATATTCCAAGTTACGGCAGGCGGCTTGAAGACTTGCTTTCTCTTTCTAATAGGCATGTCCAAACGCCGGCGCCCGTTGATTACCTTTTAGGTGACTAAACGGAGGCAAACGATGACACGAGTTCGCGTTGAGGGTTTCACCATTTCGCTGGACGGATATGGGGCAGGTCCGAATCAAGACATCGACAACCCACTAGGCATTGGCGGAACGGAGCTACACCAGTGGCTAATTCCCACTCGCACGTTCCAGCGGGCCTTGTTCAATAAGGACGACGGCACTACCAGCGTTGACGATGATTTCGCCGCTCGTGGCTTTCACAATGTTGGGGCTTGGATTCTTGGACGAAACATGTTCAGCCCCATTCGCGGGGACTGGTCAGACACAGACTGGAAAGGCTGGTGGGGAGACAATCCACCGTATCATGTTCCAGTGTTCATCCTGACCCATCATGCTCGTCCTCCCATTGAGATGGACGGCGGCACGACGTTCCACTTCATAACAGGAGGCATTCGCGAAGCGCTCGGTCATGCGCGCGAGGCTGCTGCCGGAATGGACGTGCGGATAGGCGGTGGGCCGAGCACAATCCGGCAATATCTTCGTGAAAGCCTCATTGACGAACTGCACATTGCTATCGCGCCCATCCTGCTCGGTCGGGGAGAATCGCTGTTCGAAGGGCTAGACTTGCGGGCTCTGGGATATGAGTGCGTTGAATTTCTGGCATCGGAAAAGGCCACGCATGTCGTCCTGCGACGCCAAGGCAATACGGACGCCCAACCACTGACTGAAGGTCGACGTCCCTGACCGGCTGAGTCTTAGCTCGGTCGTAAGTGTCAGCGCCTCGTCCAATAACCCCCATCTGAGGTGCAGGGGGCTGGTGTGGGCCGGGCGGAACTTGAGCGCGCCGTGCGGGCGGCCTGGAGCGGGGAGGCAAGGCCGCGCTGTTCGAGCGGGACGGTTACGGACAGCCGGTGGCTGTCCGTTCCGCGAGTTCGCGGACGCCCCGTTTCAGGCCGACCGTGCGGGAAGTCCCGGAACGGGACCGCAGCGAGGTGGAGCCCGGTCCACACCAGCCCCCTGCGCCGGCAGAAATAAATAGGAACGACCAACACGAATAAAAAATAAGAAATAGAAAAGTAACCAGCAAGCCTCCAGCAGAACCAAACAAAGAAGCCGCAAAATCAACGCCAGCATCCCGGTAACTAATTGACTTCACATGCTATTTCAATAGCATCAAGTTGACTTACCCCACCCCTTCACGCTAGAATCCTACGCTTGGCATTCGGCCAAAGCTTTTAATTAGGAACTCCCACATGTACGCGGTCATAAAAACCGGCGGCAAACAGTATCGTGTTGCTGCAGGTCAAAAACTAAAGATAGAACAGATACCGGCAGACATTGGGCAAGAAATCTCGCTAGACCAGGTACTCTCGGTCGGCGAAGGCGAACAATTACAAATTGGTACGCCCTTCGTCACCGGTGCCATCGTCACGGCAACCGTTCTTGCACAAGGCCGCCACGACAAGGTAAAGATTTTCAAGATGCGCCGTCGCAAGCACTACCAAAAGCGTCAAGGCCATCGTCAAAATTACACCGAACTCCAAATCGTCGCCATCACGGCTTAACGATAGACTCAACGGTTTTGTATAGCAGGAGCTAAACATGGCACAGAAAAAAGGCGGCGGCTCAACGCGTAACGGTCGCGACTCAGAATCGAAACGACTAGGTGTAAAAACCTACGGCGGCCAGCTTATCTCGGCTGGTTCGATCATCATTCGTCAGCGCGGCACACAATTCCACCCCGGCACCAACGTCGGTATTGGCAAAGACCATACCTTGTTCTCGCTGGTCGACGGCACCGTTAAATTCGCCATCAAGGGCGCACTTAACAAACGTACCGTTTCGGTAATTGCAGCCGAGTAGTTTTCCGGCAAGCATACTCTGCAAGAGCCCTGCCATAAGGCGGGGCTTTTTGTTTTAGAATAACCTGGCGAGCCTTGCTTGCCAGTGTCCATCCGACACGCCCATTTATTGCTATTTTAGAGTTACCCCAAAAATGAAATTCGTAGACGAAGCAACCATCGAAGTCATCGCCGGCAAGGGCGGCAATGGCGCCGCGAGCTTTCGCCGCGAAAAATTCATACCCAGGGGCGGCCCCGATGGCGGCGATGGCGGGCGTGGCGGCAGCGTGTATGCCATCGCCGACAGAAACATCAACACCCTTATCGACTACCGCTACGCCCGGCTGCATCGCGGAAAGAACGGTGAAAACGGTCGGGGGTCCGACCAATACGGTGCCGCCGCTCCCGACATCATTCTGCGTATGCCGGTAGGTACGACGATCATCGATGCCGAAACCGGTGAACAGCTTTTCGACCTGGATCACCACAACGAACAGGTCACGCTTGCCGCAGGCGGCAATGGGGGCCTGGGCAACCTGCACTTCAAATCCAGCACCAATCGAGCACCCAAGCAATTCACTCCTGGCCAGGAAGGCCAGCAGCGAAAGCTGAAACTCGAGCTCAAGGTCCTGGCCGATGTCGGTCTGCTCGGCATGCCCAACGCCGGCAAATCAACACTGATCAGCAAGGTATCGAATGCGCGTCCCAAAATCGCCGACTACCCGTTCACGACGCTGCATCCGAACCTTGGCGTCGTACGCACTTCGCCGTCGCGCAGTTTTGTCATTGCCGATATCCCCGGCCTTATCGAAGGCGCTTCCGAAGGCGCCGGGCTGGGCCATTTGTTCCTGCGCCATCTGTCGCGCACCCGCGTGCTATTGCATCTGGTGGATGTCTCCTCGCCGGATCCTGACACCGACGGCATCGAGCAAGCGGCGAAAGATGCCCGCGCCATTGTCGAAGAACTCCGTCTCTACGACACTGCACTCTACGAGAAGCCACGCTGGCTGGTACTCAACAAGCTTGACATGATTGATAACCCCGAAGAGGCGCAACAGCGCATCTGCAAGGCGCTCGACTGGACCGGACCTGTCTTCAGCGTCTCCGCACTCACCGGCGACGGTACGCAACAACTGATATGGCGCTTGCAGGACTGGCTCGACGCAGACAAGCAAAAGACCTACCTTGAACAAGACAAAGCCGACGGAAGCTATGTGGCCGAAGATCCTCGCTTCGATGAAACTCGCAGCGACGCGATAAATCCCGATAACACCTGATCATTGCGTTTTCTTTCATGGCAGCTTCCTCCAACACGCCGTCCGCGATTGCGCAGGCCAAACGCCTGGTGGTCAAAGTAGGATCTTCGCTGGTCACCAACGAAGGCAAAGGCATTGACGCCCAGGCGGTTGCACATTGGGCTCGGCAAATAGCGGCTTTGCATGCGCAGGGCAAGCAAATCGTCCTGGTATCCAGCGGCGCCATTGCCGAGGGCATGGCGCGGTTGGGCTGGCCCCGACGCCCCAACGCCATGCACGAGCTGCAGGCGGCCGCGGCAGTGGGACAAATGGGCCTTATCCAGGCCTATGAAGTGGCTTTCGCCCAGCATGGCATACGCACGGCCCAGATCCTGCTTACCCATGAAGACCTGGCCGATCGCCGGCGTTATCTGAATGCCCGCAGCACACTCTATACATTGCTGGCGCTGGGTGTAGTGCCCATAGTCAATGAAAACGACACGGTGGTCACTGACGAGATTCGACTTGGGGACAACGACACACTGGGCGCCCTTGTCACTAACCTGATCGAAGCGGAGGCACTTATCATCCTGACTGATCAATCAGGGTTGTATAGTGCCGACCCACGCAAAGACCCCACTGCCCAATTCATCTCGATCGGCACAGCGGGCGACCCGGCTCTTGAAGCCATGGCCGGGGGTTCAGGCAGCAGTATTGGCACAGGGGGGATGCTGACCAAAGTGCTTGCCGCGAAACGCGCTGCCAACAGCGGTGGTCATACCGTTATCGCTTCCGGCCGCGAAACCGATGTCCTGCTTCGACTATCCGATGGCGAGCAGATAGGAACCGAATTGCGAGCACTGTTGCCGGTTCGCTCTGCCCGTCAACGCTGGCTGGCCAACCATTTACGACTGCGCGGCCGCATCACACTGGATAGCGGCGCCGTCCAGGCCGTGACTCGCGACCACAAAAGCCTCCTTGCCATTGGTGTGAGCGCCGTCGAGGGTGACTTCGAGCGCGGAGACGTCGTGGCGTGCGTGGACCAGCATGGTGTGGAATGCGGACGCGGCCTGATCAATTATTCGTCGGCGGACACTCGTCGCATTATGCGTCAACCCAGCGCCCGCATTGCGGATATTCTGGGCAGCATGTCCGACGCCGAACTTATGCACCGCGATAACATGGTCTTTGTACGCGGCGCCCTTCCGGGCAAAAGCCTGCTCACCGGCAAGACTACTTCTGAGCCGCAATAAACAGCGTCTCCTTGACCTCCTCCATGACCACCAGGCTTTTGGTCTGCGTAACGCCGGGCAGCCGCAAGAGAATATCCCCCAGCAAACTACGATATTGGCTGATTTCTCTGATTCGTGCCTTCACCAGATAGTCGAAATCGCCCGATACCAGATGGCATTCCTGGATTTGGGGAATACAAAGAATCTCGCGCCGGAAGTCGTCGAAACTGCGATCCGATTTGCTTGACATGGATATCTCCACGAATACCAGTAGACCGGCATCCAGCGCTGCAGGGGCGACCCGCGCGTAATAGCCGGTGATGACGCCATCCCGCTCCAACCGTCTGACACGCTCTATACAGGGCGTGACGGTAAGGCCCACTTGTTCGGCGAGTTCCGTCATCGACATGCGACCGTCGCGCTGTAGCAAGTCGAGGATATTCCGATCTAGTTTATCCAGTGTATAGACAGGATTTCGCTGTATGCGCACTCCGTTTCCTCCAGTGTTGCACGGCAAATAACATCCAAATCTCCAGCCATATGACTGGACCAGCAATTATTGCTGAAAATCCGCTTACGTGGCTGTCTGACAATATAAATCGCCAAAAACTTGGATTCTTCAAAAGAAAACACTGGGCAACCTCCCGTACCATCATAAAAAGTTAACTTGGATGGCATTTTGAAATGAAAGTTGTAGTATTGGGCGCGGGCGTAATAGGAGTCACTACGGCCTATTATCTTGCCAGGCAAGGCCACACGGTGCACGTGTACGATCGGCAAGCTGACTCGGCGCTTGAAACGAGTTTTGCCAATGCTGGTCAAATCTCATACGGCTATTCCTCGCCATGGGCCGCTCCGGGTATCCCGATAAAGGCCGTAAAGTGGATGTTCGCCCAGCATCCGCCGTTGTCCATCCGTCCCGACGGCACCCTCTTCCAGCTGCAGTGGATGTATCGCATGTGGCGCAATTGCACCGCCAGCCGTTACGGAGTCAATAAAGAACGGCTCGTCAGGCTGTCAAGCTATAGCGGAGCATGCCTCCAGGAATTGCGGGATGCCATCGGCATCCAATACGAAGGTCGCCAGCGGGGTACGTTGCAGGTTTTTCGCACACAGCAGCAACTCGATGCGGTGGCGCAGGATATTGCGGTATTGAAAGAGGCTGGCATGGACTACCAGCTGCTAGGCCGGGACGACTTGACTACCGCCGAGCCAGGATTGACACAGAGCAAGGGAAAACTTATGGGCGGCTTGCGCCTGCCGGGAGATGAAACTGGCGATTGCCATATCTTCACGACACGCTTGACCGAAGAAGCGAAGAAGCTTGGCGTCGAATTCCACTATGGCGTCACTGTGCAGCAATTGCACCTCACCGCAGGTCAGGTGTCCGGCATACAGTGCGATAACCGGCTGGTCAGCGCGGATGCCTATGTGGTCGCACTTGGGTCTTATTCAGGTGGACTGCTCAAAAAAATAGAACCGGTGCCCGTCTATCCCATGAAGGGATATTCGATCACCGTTCCTATTGCCGATGAACGCCGCGCGCCAGTATCGACCTTGCTCGACGAGACCTACAAGACAGCCATTACTCGCTTCGATAATCGCATAAGGGTTGGCGGCATGGCCGAGATTGCAGGTTTTGACCTGAGCCTGAATCCGGCCCGGCAGAAAACACTTGAAATGGTGGTTGACGACCTGTTTCCTGGCGCCCGGGCCCATGGTGAGGTATCGTTCTGGACCGGCCTGCGGCCCAAGACCCCGGACAGCACGCCTATCGTGGGCGGCACGCGCTATGCCAACCTGTTCCTGAACACCGGACACGGTACGCTGGGGTGGACAATGGCCTGCGGTAGCGGGCAATTGCTGGCCGATATCATGTCGGGCAAACCTACCGACATACGAAGCGACGACCTGTCGATACATCGATATGGCAAGTAATGCCCTGGCTCACGACCGATCATGCACGAGGCTCGTGAGCATATAGCCCCATCGGTGCACAGACTTGAAAGGCGCTTCGCAACCCTGCGCACGTAATTTACGTCGCAGGCGACTGACCAGCAAGGTCAGGCGTGCATGATGATAGGGGCGCCGACTGCCAGGATAGCTGCAGTTGATGGCGTTCAGAAGGCGCCCGTGACTGACCCGCAAGCCTGGCGCCGCAACAAGCGTGGACAGCAACGCGCGTTCGCCCGTCGTAAGGCGAATACGTTGTTGCTGCGGGCCGATAAGCACCCATCCCCGTTCGACCAATGCCCAGTATTCTGGGGCTTCCGGCATGCCTGACACCTGCGCAGCAGGGAAGACAGATAGCCCAGCGGCCGCCGCGCGCGCTAGCAGGGGATGCAGCGTCGCCATAAGCAGAGCCGCCGAAGCGCTGTAGCGACAGTAGTTGTCTGCACCACTACGCAACGCGTGCGTGAGCAAACCTTCCTTGCCTGACGTGACCAGCGCAAGTATGCCCACGGCCGGGAACAAGCCACGCAGGCGCCTTGCCGCACCACAATTATCGACAAACGAACTGGCCAGCATGATGGCCCATGGCGTATTGAACTGCCCCAGATATTGGGCGGCCGACTGGCAAAGCGCCTGCAGGTCGGTGCAGACGTTGACGGTATAGCCATGGCTTTGAAGTTGACTGACATGATGCTGCAGAACCTTGGCCGGCCGCGCATTCAGAACCAATACTGTGGGAGCTGGAATCATATGAGAGCCTGTAGTGTTGTGGCTGGACAGTCCAGCAAAGGCTGGTTCAAATTTAGCGCGCGGTATCACATTTGTAATCGGCATTATTACCAACGTGATTGGATTAAATCGTTCAATCACATTCGTGAACCTGTTTGCTGATCGTCTTCGATATATCCGTGCTGAACGTGGCATGAGCCAGGCGGCTCTGGCCCGCGCTTGCGGGCTTTCGCAAAGCGCAATCGCCAACTACGAGAACGGAAGCCGCAAAGCGGCGAAAGATATTTTCGGACTGGCGGAAGCGCTGGACGTAAGTCCCGTGTGGCTGGCCCTGGGGGATGGTCCGATCGAGGCCCTTCCCAAGGTCATGTCTCCGGTTTACCGCGTCACGGACGCGGCTCCCGGCCACATACTGGCTCCCTGGCCATTCCCTGACACCCCACCCGACGTTTACTGGTCGCTTTCGGACAGGGAACGCGCAGTCGTCCAGACCACGCTCAGCAGCCTTATCAGATCATTGAAAGAAAAACGGCCAAGACCGTAACGCTCCAAAAAACACTTATACTTGCTCCCACGCAGGGGTACTCGTTGTTTCCAACGGGTTGAGAAAAACCCTTCGTACCAGTACGGATAATGCCGATGCTGGGAGCGTGCTCGTCGATATTCACCTATCAACGGTCATCCCCTGTCGGCTCCACTATTTATACTTTTGGAGCAAGTCTTGAATACCCATCCCCACTTTTCTGTCAACGATGCCAGCGTCGACTCTGCCGCGATCGTTCCCCTCCCACAATCCCGCAAGGTGTACCAGTCCGGATCAAGGCCCGATATTCGTGTGCCCTTTCGTGAGATCACGCAAAGCGACACAGCCACCATGTTCGGTGGCGAATGCAACCCGCCCCTGACTGTCTACGATACCAGCGGCCCCTACACGGACCCGATGGTTCAGATCGATTTGCGCAAGGGCCTTGCCCCCGTGCGCAGCGCCTGGATTGCAGAGCGCGACGACACCGAACAGCTCGACGGTCCAAGCAGCCGGTTTGGCAGAGACCGCTTGCAGGACACCCGGCTTGCCGGCATGCGCTTTGAAACGCAGCGCCACCCACGACGCGCAAAATCCGGCCTGAATGTTTCCCAGATGCACTACGCCCGCCGCGGCATCATCACGCCGGAAATGGAGTTTGTCGCAATCCGCGAGAACCTGCAGCGTGAGGCCTATATTGATATGTTGCGTGCCAGCGGTCCCCAGGGGGAGCAACTTGTGCAGCGCATGCTGCGCCAGCATCCCGGCCAGTCTTTCGGCGCCTCCATTCCTGCCACCATGAGTCCGGAATTCGTGCGCAGCGAAATTGCAAGAGGCAGGGCGATCCTGCCTGCCAACATCAACCACCCCGAAAGCGAACCCATGGTGATCGGGCGCAACTTTCTTGTGAAAATAAATGCCAATATCGGCAACTCGGCATTGGGTTCGAACATCGGCGAAGAAGTTGAGAAAATGACGTGGGCGATAAGATGGGGCGGCGACACGGTCATGGACTTGTCGACAGGCAAGAATATCCACGAGACGCGTGAATGGATCCTACGCAACTCGCCGGTTCCGATAGGGACGGTACCCATTTATCAGGCTCTGGAAAAAGTGGATGGCAAGGCCGAAGAATTGACCTGGGAAATTTTCCGCGACACGCTGATCGAACAAGCTGAACAAGGCGTCGACTATTTCACTATTCACGCTGGTGTGCGCTTGCCATTCATACCGATGACCGCCGACCGCATGACTGGCATCGTATCGCGCGGAGGCTCCATCCTGGCAAAATGGTGTCTCGCGCATCATAAGGAAAGCTTTGTGTACGAGCACTTCGACGATATCTGCGACATCGTGAAATCGTACGACGTAAGCCTTTCGCTGGGAGACGGCCTGCGTCCGGGATCCGGCTACGATGCCAACGATGCGGCACAGTTCGCAGAGTTGAAAACGCTGGGCGAACTGACCCAGGCGGCCTGGAAACAGGATGTGCAAGTAATGGTGGAGGGTCCCGGCCATGTGCCCATGCATCTCATCAAGGAGAACATGGACCTTCAACTGGAGCACTGTCACGAAGCTCCCTTCTACACGCTCGGGCCGCTTACGACCGACATAGCGCCTGGCTATGATCACATTACTTCAGGCATAGGCGCCGCCCTTATCGGCTGGTACGGGACGGCGATGCTGTGCTATGTGACGCCCAAGGAACATCTGGGGCTGCCCGACAAAAAAGACGTGAAGGACGGGATAATCACATACAAGATTGCGGCGCATGCCGCTGACCTGGCAAAAGGCCATCCGGGCGCCGCCATACGCGATAACGCCCTATCCAAGGCCAGGTTCGAGTTCCGATGGGATGATCAATTCAGCCTGGGTCTGGATCCTGATACGGCCAAGAATTTCCATGATGCCACATTGCCGAAAGACTCCATGAAAGTTGCGCATTTCTGCTCGATGTGCGGTCCGCATTTCTGCAGCATGAAGATCACTCAGGATGTCCGCGACTATGCACGTGACAAAGGCCTGGATGACAAGTCTGCGCTGAGTGCAGGCATGCAAGAAAAAGCGAAGGAGTTCAAGGAAAAAGGCGCCAGCATCTACCAGAAGATCTGACGCACGGGGCACGCGTAGCGCAATGTTCGCGCGCCCCGGATTTTCGTTACTTTTGAATCGCGTACAGGAACAATTCGACACGGCGGTTCATGGCGCGCCCGTCAGCTGTGCTGTTATCAGCCACTGGGCTGCTGGATCCGCGCCCTTCCGCTGTGACGAAATTGGTCGGCACGCCCTGCTGCGTTAGGTAATTTGCGACGGCACGAGCACGGTTGACCGAAAGCGTCTGGTTAGTGGCATCCGAACCCGTGCTATCGGTGTAGCCTATGGACTTGGCCCGCAATTCAGGATGCTGCACCAGGGCACGCGACACACTGTCGAGTACCGGCAATAATGCGGGCTTCAGTGTGTACTTGCCAGTATCGAACGATACGTTGCTGGGAATGTTCACGCGCAAGGTGCCGTCAGGCATTTCCGTCACATCGACTCCCAGGCTGCTTGCGCCGGATTTCTCGACATCGTTCTTTACGCCGGCCCAGTTATACCCGGCAATACCGCCGGCCACTGCGCCAATGCCTGCCCCAATTGCGGCGGATTTGCTGCTATCGCCGATCAAGGCACCCAGGCCCGCCCCAACGGCCGCGCCCGCACCGGCTCCCATGGCAGTCTTGCCGCCCTTTCCCATCCCTTCCATGTTGGCACAACCGGCCATCAAGGCAACGACACCGATGCATGACGCAATTCGACTAGCACGTAAAGATACTTTCATGTAATTCTCCTTTTCCCCGATACGCAGCGTAAATCACTGCTGGCCCTAATCCTAGCAAGCGCCGCCAGGTATAAGTGTTACATTTTGATTCGGTGCGCTTGATTTTTAGTTTTATTGATACAACATTTCGTGCGCGCGCCGTGACCGGCAAAAGCAAGTAAAAGGCCAGACCTGTGAAACACGGACCTGGCCTGACGGAATGCGGGTTTTAAACGCTTAGAACAACTTGGCGCCCGACGCCTTGACGATGTCTTTGTATTTGGCCAGGTCGTTCCTGACCAGTTCGGCAAACGCTTCGGGTGTGGTCGGTTTGGCATCGGAACCCATGGTCAGCAGGTTCTGGCGTACCGTTGGGTCCTGCAGCGCCTTGACATATGCAGCGTTAAGCTTGTCCACGATGGGTTTGGGTGTGCCGCCGGTGGCGAAAACGCCAAACCAGGTTCCGAGGTCGAACTTGTCCACGCCGGACTGCTCCATGGTCGGCAAATCGGCAAACACCGAGGAACGTTCCACGGTTGTAACGGCCAGAGCCTTGACTTTGCCATCCTTGATGAGTGACGCGGCCGAAGCCAGGTTATCGAACATGAAATTCACCTGCCCACCCAGCAATGCCAGCTTGGCGGGCGCAGCGCCAGCATAGGGTACATGCACAGTCTTGATACCGGAGCGCACATTAAGCAACTCGCCTGCCAGGTGTCCGGCACTGCCGTTTCCACCCGACGCAAAGTTTAATTGGTCTGGGTTCTTTTTGGCATAGGCCACCAGGTCGGAGACCGAGTTGATGCTGTTGGCCTTGGCGAATTCGCCATTCAGAACCAGCACATTCGGCACCGAGGCGACCAGCGTCACAGCCTCAAAACTCTTGACGGGATCGAACGGCAACTTTTCGTACAGCCATGGATTGATGGCGTTGATGGCGACCGCGCCCATGACCAGGGTATGACCGTCTGGTTTTGCCTTGGCGGCAATACTCGCTCCGATATTACCGCCCGCACCCGGACGATTTTCAACAATCACGGTACCGAGCTCGGGCCTTACTTTTTCAGCCAGCAGACGTGCCATGCTATCGAGTGGACCGCCTGCGGCGTAAGGCACGATGAAGGTGATGGGTTTGGACGGAAATTCTTCGGCAACGGCCGTTGCTGGAACCGCCGAAATAGTAATGCAGGCGACAAGCGCCGCGGCTGTCGCCGGCCATTTTTTCATTGCAGAAAGCATAATTAGTAACACTCTGTTATAAACACTATTGAGACATAACCCTACACCATTATTGCCGACTCTGCGAATCGGGATCGCCGCTCCTGGGCGAAAGGCGGTCAATGCAGGATCTGACTAAGGAAAAGCTGCGTACGTTCGTTTTTCGGGCTATCGAAGAAAGCGTCCGGCGTGTTCTCTTCAATAATCTCGCCCTGATCCATGAAGATTACACGGTCGGCCACTTTGCGTGCGAAGCCCATTTCATGCGTAACGCAAAGCATGGTCATGCCACTTTCCTCGGCCAGTCCCACCATCACGTCCAACACTTCCTTGACCATTTCTGGATCTAAAGCCGACGTGGGTTCATCGAATAGCATGATTTTTGGACTCATGCACAACGAGCGGGCAATGGCCACGCGTTGCTGCTGGCCACCGGAAAGCTGGCCGGGGTATTTGGCGGCCTGGTCAGGAATGCGGACACGCTCAAGGTATTTCATGGCCGTCGCCTCGGCGTCAGCGCGCGACTGCTTCAACACCCATATCGGCCCCAGGGTGAGATTTTCGAGAACGGTGAGATGCGGGAATAGATTGAAGTGCTGGAATACCATGCCGACGTCGCGGCGGATCGCCTCGATCTGCTTCAAGTCATTGGTGAGCTCTACGCCGTCAACGAAAATGTGGCCTTGTTGGTGTTCTTCCAGCCGATTAATGCAACGTATCATGGTGGATTTGCCTGACCCCGAAGGCCCGCAAATGACAATCCGCTCACCCTGGGCAACACTCAGGTTAATGTTGCGCAAAACGTGAAACTGCCCAAACCACTTATTGACATCCTCCAGGCGGATAATGGCCTCAGACATGTCTGTACTCCCTTGTTTGAATCTGCGCCTGCATGTGTGCACACGGCATGTTGGTCAACGCTGATGTCCGGTTTGCAAGTGCTTTTCCAGCGACTGGCTATAACGGGAGATCGAAAAGCAGAACACAAAATAGATGAATGCGATGAATAGATAGGCTTCGGCGCTGAAACCGCGCCAGGCCGCATCGGCTACCGCTGTCTTGGCCGCCTGGGTCAGGTCGAAAATACCGATGATGACGACCAGAGAAGTATCCTTGAACAGCGAGATGAAGATGCCCACCAGGGGCGGTATCACCACTTTAAGCGCTTGCGGCAAGATGATCTTGCGCATTTGCTGCCAGTAGTTCAACCCGATGGAATCGGCGCCTTCGTACTGCCCTTTTGGTATGGCCTGCAGACCGCCGCGCACCGTCTCGGCAATGTAGGCGGCCGCGAATAGAATAATTGCAATCTGTGCCCTGAGCAGTTTGTCGATGCTGAAACCTTCAGGCAAAAACAAAGGCAGCATGACCGACGACATGAATAACAAGCTGATAAGGGGTACGCCCCGTATGAGTTCAATATAGATGACGCACAGCGCCTTGACTGCCGGCATGTTTGAACGCCGGCCCAGCGCAAGCAGCAAGCCCAGGGGAAAAGCGAACGCAATTCCGAAGGTGGCCAGTATGAGCGTGAGCGGCAGTCCGCCCCAACGATCGTTCTCGACGTGGGTCAGGCCAAAGACGCCGCCCCACATCAGGACTGCGACGGCACTTAGCGCAACCGTCCAGAAAAGTAGCAGCGAAGGTCTCCAGAACCACCGCAGGCAGCTGCAGACGATTACGCTGATCAGGATGATGGTGGCAAGCAGCGGACGCCATTGTTCATCGTAGGGATAAACGCCGAAAAGTATCAGGCGATGCTTTTCGACGATGAATGCCCAGCAAGCGCCACCCGATTCCCGGCATTCCTGCGCCGTCGTTGCGTTGAAATTGGCCCGGATGAACAGCCACTCGACCATCGCGGGAACGACCATAAGCAGCAGCCAGGCGACCAGGATAGTCAGCAGCGTGTTCAATGGCGAGGAAAACAGGCTGGCCCGCATCCATCCGATGACGCCCTGATGGCCGGCCGGCGGTGGCAGGCTGGGCGCCGTGGAGGTGTTCAGACTCATCTAACGCTCCACCAGCGCGATGCGCTTGTTGTACCAGTTCATGAAAATCGAGATCGATAGGCTCACGGTCAGGTAGGCCGCCATGATGATCAGGATTCCTTCAATGGCCTGGCCGGTCTGGTTCAGCGTGGTATTCACCACGGACACGATATCGGGATACCCGATAGCCACGGCGAGCGAACTATTCTTGGTGAGGTTCAGATACTGACTTGTCATGGGCGGTACGATGACCCGCAAGGCCTGAGGCAGGATGACCAGACGCAGCATCCGCGCCCGTGACAGCCCCAAAGCGCCGGCGGCTTCCCACTGCCCTTGATTCACCGACTGGATGCCGGAGCGCACGACTTCGGCCACAAAGGCAGACGTATACATCACGAGCCCGGCAAGCAATGCGCTGAATTCGGGAGACAGCGACATGCCTCCCGTGAAGTTGAAGCCTTTCAGTTCAGGCAGCTCAACCGTGAGGGCGCCGCCGCTTAACAACCAGCCGGCCGCTGGCAAAGCGAAAAGCAGCAACACTCCAACACGCACCAGGGGGAAGATTTTACCGGTTGCATCCTGGCGTTTCCTGCCCCAATGCGCAAGCAGCAAAATGCCAATGATCGCCATTCCCAAGCCAGCGGTAATCCAGTCCAGCGCATCGCCTTGCAGCGAAGGCAGCTTGAGTCCACGATTGGAAAGAAACACACCGGGCAATGGATTCAACGCCTCGCGCGGCCCCGGCGTGCTTTCAGTGATGATGGCGTACCAGAAAAAGAGCTGAAGCAACAAGGGAATATTGCGCATCACCTCGATATAGGCGCTCGCGACACGCGACAAGAGCCAGTTTCTGGACAGGCGTGCAATTCCGAGCAGCGTGCCAAACAACGTGGCGGCAATAATCCCGATCACCGAGATTCGCAAGGTGTTGAGCAAACCCACCCAGATTGCGCGACCGTAGGTGTCAGCCGGTGTATAAGCGACGACCGATTCACCAATGGCGAATCCCGCTTCCTGACGCAGGAACCCGAATCCGGTAGATATATTACGGGCGGCCAGATTATGCAGTGTATTGGAGACCAGGTACCAGACCGCGAAACCCACTAGACTCAATATCAGCGCCTGGTAGACGAGAGCCCGGGTCGCGGGATCATTCCATGAGAGGCGCCTTGCCGGCGCCCTGGGCGTGGATGTGTTTTTCGTCATAAAGATAAAATCGTTTGGGGACTCCTGACGCAGGAGTCCCCCTTTGAAGGACAGGCACTGGCGCTGACCCTTCTATGAAAACGGCAAGCCTAGCGCACCGGCCAGCCGTACATCAAACCGCCATCACGCCATTGCGCATTAAGGCCACGCTCGAGCTTCATTGCCGAGCTTTTGCCAAGGTTGCGTTCGAAAGATTCGCCATAGTTGCCTACTTGCTTGATGAGGTTATACGCCCATTTCTGGTCCAGGCCCAGGCCTTTGCCCATTTCCCCTGTCACACCCAGAATGCGCTGGATGTTCGGATTGGGGCTCTTGAGCATTTCGTCGACGTTCGATGACTTGATTCCGTACTCTTCGGCTTCGAGCATGGTATTAAGTGCCCAGCGCACCACCATGAACCAGGGATCGTCGCCCTGGCGAACCATGGGGCCCAGCGGTTCTTTGGAGAAATCTTCCGGCAGGATGACATGGTCGTCTGGTTTGGCGAGAGTTGTGCGCGTCGTGGCCAGGCCCGACTTGTCAGTGGTATAGGCATCGCAGCGGCCTGCTTCGTATGAGCGCATGGCTTCATCAGGATTGTTGATGACAACCGGCTTGAATTCCAGCTTGTTGGATCGGAACCAATCAGCAAGATTCAGCTCGGTTGTAGTGCCGGGCTGGACGCAGATGGCTGCACCGCCGAGCTCTTTGGCACTCTTGATGCCCAGGCTGGTCTTGACCATAATGCCCTGGCTGTCGTAATAGTTCACGCCGGGAGTCATCAGGCCCAGTGTCGTATCACGGGTCATTGTTGCCGTGGTATTGCGCGTCAGTACATCGATTTCACCGGACTGCAAGGCCGTGAAACGTTGTTGAGTGGTTTGTGCCACGGCCTTGTATTTCGTAGCGTCGCCAAACATCATCGCTGCAATGGCCTTGCAAAGATCGACGTCCAGGCCTGTCCATTCGCCCTTGCTGTTTGCGATCGAAAAACCAGGAAGGCCGGTATGCACGCCGCATTGCACAAAGCCTTTGGCTTTCACCGCATCCAGGGTTTCGCCCGCACTTGCTGTGGCGGCGGCAAGGAACAGCGATGCACCCAGCGCGGCGGCTTTAAATAGTTTCATGGATCGTCCTTTCGGTATCTTGAATTGGTCAACACGGCATACAATTGTGCATGTGCCGTTAGCGTGCGAATGGTAGCCGCTGGTATCCATTTAAAACATGGGGGATATCCCTTGCGACACCTCGAAGTTGTGCCAACATGATCGAATTCCAGCACGTATTCAAATCTTACGGACGTGGGCGAAATATTCTGGCGGACATCAATTTCCGCATCGAACCGGGCGAATTCGTCTTCGTGTCCGGACCGTCCGGTGCCGGCAAGTCCACATTGCTGAAGCTTATCGGCGGTCTCGAACCGCCCAGTCGTGGCACAGTGCATGTCAATGGCCATCGCATCGATAAAATGCCGGCCCGGGCACGACCCTATCTGCGTCGCGCCGTGGGTGTCATTCTTCAAGACACACATCTACTCTACGATCGGAACGCAATCAATAACGTGCTGCTCCCCCTGGCAGTAGCCGGACTGGAAACCCGCCTGGCGGGTACCCGAGCGCGCGCCGCCATGGAAAAGGTCGGTCTGTCGGGCAAGGAAGACCTCAATCCCGTGGAAATGTCGGGGGGTGAGCAACAGCGCCTGGCCATTGCACGCGCCATTGTCAATCGACCGGCCATCCTTATCGCCGATGAGCCCACCGCCAACCTGGACCAGGAAAGCGCGCGACGCATCATGGAAGTGTTCCGCGATTTCAATCGCGTGGGTGTGACCACATTGATCGCTTCGCATGACGGCGCCCTCATGGCGGCCTATGCATCGCGCACGCTACGCATCGACGCGGGACGATTCACCGATATACCGGGGGTAAAGTCATGAGCCGCTGGTTACGACAACATCGCTATGCCTGCATGGTGGCCTTGCGCCGCCTCTGGTCCCACCCCTTTTCATCCCTGTCGAACATCCTTGTCATTAGCCTGACACTGGCCATTCCCATTATTGCGGCATCGGTCCTGGTTTCCGCACAACCCGTCGTCAAACAACTGCCGGTTTCGCCTGAAGTTACCCTGTTCTTGCGACCCGGCGCCACACCAGACACAGCAACCCAGCTGGCGCGTCAGCTTCGCGAGGAACACCCGCAAGATATCCAGGCGGTCCGTGTGGTCGCACGCGAAGACGCGCTGAAAACGCTGAAGGCCAATCCGGCTTGGGCGGACGCGCTGTCGGTGCTGCCCAGCAACCCGTTGCCCCACGCCATCGTCGTGTCCCTTATCGAGAGCACAGACCTGGCTAAACAGGCCAATGCGCTTGCCCGTGAGTGGCGCCAGCTGGAGGCCGTCGATTCTGTGCAACTCGACAGCGAATGGGTCAGGCGCCTGGAAGCCATCCTTGGCTTTGTGCGCATAGGACTGGGCTTGCTGGCGCTGGGCGTGGCACTTGTGGTGCTCGCCACCGTTTTCAATACAGTACGCATGCAGGCTCTTACCCAGCGCGAGGAAATTGGTGTGGCGCGGCTGGTAGGGGCGACCGAATCGTTCGTGCGGCGCCCATTCCTTTACCTGGGGGCTTTGACGGGCGTGATTTCCAGCATTATGGCAATCCTGTTTTCCGCGCTGGCCCTGGTGCCGCTTAACGCGGCCCTGGCGCGGCTGGCTGACAGCTACGGCACGCAATTGATACTAAGCCTGCCCGACAGCATGAGCCTGGTGCTGGCGGTCGTGCTCATAGCCATATTGGCGGCCTTGTCGGCACGCTGGTCCGTAACACGCAATACGCGATTCTGATGAGTCTTAATAAAACGCCAGCGCTTTCGAGTCTGGCCTGTACGGTGGTGTATTGGCAGAAGCAGCACGGTCGGCACCATTTACCATGGCAGGGTACACAAGACCCATACCGGATATGGCTTTCGGAAATCATGTTGCAGCAAACCCAGGTCGCCACGGTAATAGGCTATTACGAGCGGTTCCTGTCCCGGTTTCCCGATATCGCGACACTGGCGCAAGCGCAGCAGGAAGACGTAATGCCTTATTGGGCGGGCCTGGGCTACTATGCCCGCGCCCGCAATCTGCATCGCTGCGCACAGGAACTGGCGACCAACTGGGATTGTCGTTTCCCTCCGACCCCCGAACAGATTGCCACGCTGCCTGGCATAGGGCGTTCGACGGCGGCAGCCATTGCCGCGTTCGCGTACGGCACGCGCAGCGCCATCATGGACGGAAACGTCAAGCGTGTCTTCACCCGTTACTTCGGCATCTACGGCGTGACCAGCCAACGTGAGACCGAGAAGCTCCTGTGGGATACGGCGCAAAGCGCCGTGGAGGCCGCGCCCGCCTCACTGGACATGGCGGCCTACACGCAAGGGCTGATGGACCTTGGCTCGCAATGCTGCATACGTGGGCGTCCTGACTGCGCGCGGTGTCCCTTGAAGGCAAATTGCTACGCCTATATACATGGGGTGCAGCAGCAACTCCCCACGCCCAAGCCACGAAAAGCGAGTCCCGAACGGGCGTGCAAGATGCTCGTTGTGCGATCGCATGACAGGATTCTGCTGGAGAAGCAAGTCTCGCCGGGCATCTGGGGAGGCCTGTGGAGTCTGCCCAGATACGACGATGCATCAGAAATCGACGCGGCCTGTCGCAACTTTGGCCAGGCCGGCGCAGCGCAGAAAATGGCTGGCTTGTTGCATGTATTCAGTCATTTCAAATTGCATATCGAACCATGGTATTTGCAATGCGACACCCTGCGGGTGACAGAAGCGGGCCAGGGCCAGGCCTGGATAGCCATCGAAGACCTGCCATCCACTGCACTCCCCGCGCCCATAAGGAAAATTCTGGATGGCCTGTTCAATCCACATGACAGGGCGCTGCCTGAATTTACTGACGCACCGGCCGATACCGGCTGATGCTCATCAGTATCCCGCAAGCCACTCCCAAGGTAAGGAGTGCGGTACCGCCATAGCTCATGAACGGCAGCGGAACACCCACGACCGGAAGAATGCCGGTGACCATACCGACGTTTACGAACACGTATACAAAGAACATCATGGACATGGCTCCGGCCAGCAGTCGCCCAAACTGTGTATGGGCGCGCATGGCTATGGCCAGACCGCGTACGATGAGCAAGCCATACAACACCAGCAGCATGATGCCGCCATACAGCCCGAACTCCTCCGCATATACGGCAAAGATGAAATCCGTGGTGCGTTCGGGAATGAAGTCCAGATGCGACTGCGTGCCCATCATGTAACCCTTTCCATACACACCGCCTGAACCGATGGCAATCATGGACTGTATCGTGTGGAAGCCTTTACCCAGGGGATCTGACCCGGGATCCAGCAAAGTGCAGACCCGGTATTTCTGATACTCATGCAACAACACCCAATCCACATCCGGCTGGCATATGACGTCTTCGTAGTACATCAAGCCGCCTATGCCCGTAACCATCAGCGCCGCAATGGGAACCAGCAATTTGAAGGACAAACCACCAAAGTAGATGACGCAAAAGCCGGATACGAATACCAATAACGCCGTGCCAAGGTCAGGCTGCATGACGATGAGTGAAAACGGAATGGCCAGCAGCACGCCCGCCACAAAAAAATCAATTATCTTCAAACTGCCCTGGTTGCGGTGAAAATACCAGGCCAGCATCAAAGGCACCGAAATTTTCAGCATCTCGGACGGCTGTATTCGCGCCACGCCAAGGTTCAGCCAACGGGTGGCACCCTTACTTGTCTCGCCAAAGAATTCCACACCCAGCAACAACACTACGCCCACGACGTAAAAGTAGGGGGCCAGACGCATCAGCATCGGGGGCGGAGTCAGCGCAGTGATCCAGAGAAATAGGAAGGCAATCAGGAAATTGCGCAACTGATCTGAGAATCGCCAGTCGGTTCCTCCAACAGCAGAATGCATTACCGTCATTCCGAGTACGGCCATCAGGATGACCAGGGCCAGCAAGGGCCAATCGAATGCGTTGAAGGCCTTGAATATCCACTGCGCTATTCGTTTCATCGAACATCCTGCAATCGAATCGGCGCCGCGGGGGTATCGGGCGGCGTGGTCACTTCGATATCAGCTGGATCGCTGTGCTGCGGTACGTCGGGCATATCTTCGGGACGCAGGATGGCATCCATCGACTCGCCGCTGGCGCCTTCTTCTTCGCTTCCCGGACTGTGTTCCAGCGGTGGCTCCACAGGAATACCTGGGTACCGTTCGCTGGCAAGACGCTCTGGCGACAACCAATAATCAAATACCTTGCGTGCCACCGGTGCCGCCACCGTAGCGCCCCAGCCGCCGTTCTCCACGATCAGCGCGACCGCAACCTGCGGATTCTCGACCGGCGCATAGGCCATGAATAAGGCGTGGTCCCGCAGGCGCTCTTGCACATCCGCGCTGTACTTGGCGCCTTTCAAGCTGTAAACCTGCGCCGTACCTGTTTTACCGGCCGCCTGATACGTTGCACCGGCAAATGCCCTGCGCCCTGTACCTTTGCGAATAACGTCCGCCATCGCATTGCGTATCACGGCAAGATTCTCTTGCTTGAGCGGTATTGTGTACGATGGCTGGGTCACTGTTCGTATCGTCTTCCCGCTTTGAGGGCTGGACACCAGGCTCACCAGATGAGGCTGCATGTAAGCGCCGTCATTGGCCAGTACTGCAGTTGCCTGCGCCAATTGCAGCAAGGTGAAGGAGTTATAGCCTTGGCCCACTGTCACAGACACCGTTTCGCCGGCATACCAGCGTTGCTGGGCCGGCTTTTTATACGCCTGGCGCTTCCATTCGGTGGAGGGCAGCACACCGCGACGCTCCCCCTCGAGGTCGATCCCGGTTATTTGGCCGAAGCCGAACTGCTTGCTGAAGTCGTGCAAGGCGTTCACGCCGATTTCAGGTCCCAGTGAAAAAAAGTAGGTATCCGACGACACGACGATCGCGCGATGCATGTCCGTGGGTCCGTATGCCGCGCCGCCTGCATTCCGGAAACGCTGACCGCCAAATTCGAAGTAGCCCGGATCCGGTATGCGCTGCGTGGCAGAACGTTTACCCAGTTCCAGTGCCGCCAGTCCTACAAACGGTTTATAGGTGGATCCGATCGGGTACGTGCCGTACAACGGCCTGTTTATGAGGGGGTGGTCGGGCGACTCGTTCAGTTTTCGCCAGTTCTCGACATCGATGCCGTCGATGAACAGATTAGGATCGAAAGAAGGTGCCGAGACGAAGGCCAATACGTCCCCGGTCGCCGGCTCGATAGCCACCAGCGCACCGCGGCGACCCTCGAATTGTTTCTCTGCCACCTTCTGAAGTTCGATGTCGATGGACAACACCAGGTTCGATCCCGGCACGGGGTCGACCCGGCTGAGCGTACGCACCGGTCGGCCGCTAGCGGTGACTTCCACTTCCTCGACTCCGGTGCGACCGTGCAGTGTCTCTTCCCAGGTCTTCTCTATGCCCTTTCTTCCTATTGTGTTGCTGCCACGATAATTCCCCAGCTTGCCGGCTTTCTCCAGCTCTTCGAGGTCTTTCTCGGAGATACGTCCCACATAGCCCAACACATGAGCAGCCGATTCACCTTGCGGGTACTCCCGTACCCACCGGGCACTGAGTTCCACGCCGGGAAACTTGTACGCATGCGCGGCGAACCACGATGCTTCAGTATCATTGAGGTTATTGCGCAGCAATATCGGCGTATACCGCCCTGTCTGATTCATCTGCTGCGTGAATCGACGCCTGTCGGTGGGGCTAAGATAGACCAGTTCCCCCAATGAATCGAGCATGGTCTTCATATCGGCTTCGACATTGGCGGGCACGACAGATAATGTGTAGTCGCGATAGTTCCTCGCCAGGATCACCCCATTGCGATCCGTAATTTCGCCACGTCGCGGAGGAATGGGAACGACAGCGATCCGATTCTGGTCGGCACGTGCCGCCAGGCCCTCGTAGCGTACGACCTGCAAATGCCATAGCCGGCCGGCCAGCACGCCGAAGCAAAGTATTGCCAACACGCCAGCTACGCAGACCCGGACAAACATCTTCCGCTTCTGGTTATGCGTGGTTTTCTTGAACTCGAACATAGGAAATGGTTACCGTCCCGCCAACTCAGGCCGAGCCTGACTCGGTCTCGTCCAGACGGCGCTGTGGCATGTGCAGCAACACATCCGCCAAGGGCCAAAGCATAGCGGTGAATAAGGCCGACCACAACCAGTCCCACCCCACCCATTCACCCGCAAGCCAGGAATGCGCCACCCGTGATACCGCTTCAGACAGCACAAAAACGGGAAGCATATGTATGGCCTGGACGATGGAGTTGAAGCGTTGCAACCTGCGGCTGAGCAGCAGTGAACCATAGGCCGCTACGCTGAAGGTGAGAGCCTGCTCTCCGAGCAGGGCGCCATCGTGCACGTCCATGAGCAGGCCTATGCAAAAGGCTGCAAGCATGTTCACCCGCCCGGGCTCATGAAGGCACCAGAATACGATCACCAACAACAGCAGATCCGGCGCGGGTTGCCACACTCGCCACGGTAACAGTGAAACCAGCCAGATCAGCAACAGCGTGAACCAGACGAAAAGAGGACTTGATGGTCGCTTGAACGGCGAGGCATCGATGGGCTCGAGCGAACTCAACGACGAGCGCCGCTGCCCGGCTACAGGGGCGCTACCGGTCGGCTTGCGAACCATTCTGAGGCCTCTCTTGAACAGGCTCGGACGGCGAAACATCGACGCGCAGAACCAGGAAATGACGATGCCTTTCCGGATGGGACAGTGGCGTGGCCACGGCCAAGGCAAAACCGGAAGCAGGGTCGCGATTGACGTGATCCACCTTTGCAACCGAGAGACCAGCGGGAAACAGGCCCCCAATGCCACTGGTGACCAGGACATCGCCTGGCTCGAGGTCGACGTCGGCAGTCAGATATCGAACTTCGAGCTTGCCGGTGATATTGCCACCAAATGCGATCAGCCGGAGTCCGCTGCGCAACACCTGTACCGGTATTGACACTTTCTCGTCAGTGAGCAACGCCGCTTCTGATGTGAAAGGCGTAACACGCACGATCTGTCCGACGATACCGCCTTCATCGATTACGGGCATGCCAGGCCGTATGCCGCTGGCCGAGCCTTTGTTGAAAACCAGATGGTGCGAGAAAGCGTTAGGGGGCTCGTAGAATACCTCGACCGCGACGGATGGCTGGGTGACCGTATCGGCGACATTGAGCAGGCGGCGCAATTGCTCATTTTCAGTCGCCAGTTGTGCAGCGTGGGTGGAGATCTGGGCCAGTTCGATGCGCTGGCGTTGCAAGGCTTCCCTCTCTGTTCGGGCCAATGCCGCCGCGTCGCTCCAGCTGCTTATATGCTCTATCGCATCGCGCGGCGCCATCATGATGCGTTGAAAGGGATACAGGACCACCGAAATGGCTTGCCGGGCCGGATCCAGGACCCGCCAGCGCACATCGACAATCAGCAGGCTCAGGGAAAGGACCACAAACACAAACAGGCGCAACTCCGCGGTAGGACCGCGTTTGAATAGCCTGATCGTGCTATTTTCTTGCATGGGATAATCGCAAAGCGCCTTGATCTGCCCAGCGCACACCAAGAGGCACAGGGATCTTTACTGTACGAGCTTAGTCGTAAATGAAAACCGTGCCCAGCCGCTCAAGGTGCTCGAGCGCCTCACCGCAGCCGCGCACGACGCAGGTGAGGGGGTCATCAGCCACTACCACCGGTAAGCCGGTCTCTTCCTGGAGCAGACGATCGAGGTCGCGCAATAGCGCCCCGCCCCCGGTCAGGGCAATACCCTTGTCGGTGATGTCGGCGCCCAGTTCCGGCGGCGTCTGTTCCAGGGCCGTCTTGACCGCGGAAACAATCTGATTGAGCGGGTCAGTGAGGGACTCGAGGATCTCGTTTGAAGAGACCGTGAAACTGCGTGGCACGCCTTCGGACAGATTGCGTCCCTTGACTTCGATTTCCCGGATTTCAGAACCAGGAAATGCAGATCCGATTTCCTTCTTGATGAGCTCGGCCGTGGGTTCGCCGATGAGCATGCCGTAGTTGCGACGAATGTAATTGATGATGGATTCGTCGAATTTGTCGCCGCCTACGCGGACCGAACCCTTATAGACCATGCCACCTAACGAGATAATGGCCACTTCCGTGGTGCCACCGCCAATATCAACCACCATGGAACCGCTGGCGTCGGACACACCCAGGCCTGCACCAATGGCCGCTGCCATGGGTTCTTCAATGAGGTACACCTGGCTGGCTCCGGCGCCCAGCGCCGACTCACGGATAGCCCGCCGCTCGACCTGCGTAGAGCCGCAGGGAACGCAAACGATGATACGCGGACTGGGCGCAAACATGCTGCGTGGGTGCACCATGCGTATGAACTGCTTGAGCATTTGCTCGGTCACAGTGAAATCGGCGATTACGCCGTCTTTCATCGGACGAATCGCCTCGATATTGCCCGGGACGCGGCCCAGCATCTGTTTGGCTTCACGACCCACTGCCTGGATGATTTTCTTACCGTTGGGTCCGCCTTCGTGGCGAATGGCGACGACCGAAGGCTCGTCAAGCACAATGCCCTTGCCGCGAACATAAATTAACGTATTGGCAGTACCGAGATCGATCGCCATATCGGTGGAAAAGTAACTACGCAGGAATCCGAACATGGGCGCTCAGTGAAATCAAGATTGAAAAAACAGATAATTCGCACGTTTGTTCCGCGGATGCGAAATGCCATAAGTTGGCCAACGAATTAAACCGACAATGATAACTTATAATTGACCCTCGTTAAGGTCGAATAACAGCATATTATGTTCTGTAACCAGTCGGTCTCCGTAGCTGTTGCAAGTTAATACAATCATTCCGGCGCCGGCTCTCTCATTAAGAAATTCATGTCAATTACTCAGCAAGATGTAGCGCGTATAGCGCGGCTGGCACGTATCCAGCTTTCACCAAACGACGTTGCACATGCCCAGGCCGATCTGGACGAAATGCTAGGCTTGATCGAACAATTGCAGGCGGTCGACACCACCGATGTCGTACCCATGGCGCACCCCCTATCCGCACACCAGGATATTATGTTGCGCCTGCGTCCCGACGTCGCAGCGCCAACCAATACGCTCGCCCAGCGTCAGGCACTGATGGTGAATTCGCCAGCGGAAGAAGACGGCCTGTTCCTGGTGCCTACGGTAATCGAGTAAAAAATGTCAAGTACACCTCTGCACTCCGAATTCGATAGTATTGCGTCCTTGCGCAGCGCCTTGCAGGCGCGCAAGCTGAGTGCTCGCGAACTGGCTATTAGCGCGCTCGATGCCGCTCAACGTCGTAGCGATCTGAATGCATTTCTACACCTGGATCGTGATCTGACCCTTGCGCAGGCCGATACGGCTGACAGGCTGCTTGCGACAGGAAAAAGCACCGCCCTTACCGGCATACCCATCGCCCACAAAGACGTATTCGTCACGCAACATTGGCGTACTACGGCTGCCAGCAAGATGCTGGCGACCTATGTCAGCCCGTTCGATGCAACCGTCGTAAGCAAGCTTCAGGCTGCCGGCGCAGTCTCGCTGGGCAAACTGAATTGCGATGAATTCGCCATGGGTTCCGGCAACGAAAACTCGGCATTCGGTGTCGTCAGGAATCCCTGGGACGCCACAGCCGTTCCAGGCGGCTCGTCAGGCGGTTCGGCAGCGGCGGTCGCCGCAAGCCTGGTCATGGCTGCCACCGGCACCGACACGGGCGGGTCGGTGCGTCAACCGGCGGCCTTGTGCGGTGTGAGCGGCATCAAGCCCACATACGGTACGATTTCCCGCTACGGCATGATTGCCTACGGATCCAGCCTGGACCAGGCCGGCCCTATCGCTCGCCATGCCAGAGACCTGCTCGATCTGCTTGACACCATGAGCGGGTTCGATCCGCGTGATTCGACCAGCCTCGAAATCTGTGACGGCGCGGCCAACGAGCCGGGACGCATCCGCGGCGACTTCGACGCGGTCGTGAACGACCAACAGGCCGCTGGCGACCAACCTCTGAAAGGCTTGCGCATAGGCGTGCCCACGGAGTTCTTGAATGGTGGCCTGGCAGCGGACGTGGCAGCCGCAGTGGAAGCGGCAGTCAAGACCTTTGAGTCCCTCGGGGCCCGCCGCGTCAGCATATCGCTGCCGCGCACGGCATTATCCATACCCACCTATTACGTCATCGCGCCTGCCGAGGCGTCAAGCAATCTGTCACGCTACGACGGGGTTCGCTATGGCCACCGTGCAGAGCAATACCGCGACCTGGCCGAGATGACCAGCCGCTCGCGCACTGAAGGCTTCGGGCCCGAAGTTCTGCGCCGGATCATGGTTGGCACCTATGTACTGTCCCATGGCTATTACGACGCCTATTATCTGCAGGCACAACGGGTGCGCCGCATGATCGCCAATGATTTCCAGCAGGCCTTCGCCGATCACTGCGACGTCATCATGGGGCCGGTGACTCCGAGCGTAGCTCGGCATATCGGCGACAACAAGGAAGATCCCACCGCAGACTGGCTGGCCGATGTCTACACTCTGGGCGTCAGCCTGGCCGGCCTGCCGGCCATGTCCATTCCCTGCGGCTTCGGCAGCCCACAACGCCCCCTGCCGATCGGGCTGCAAATTATCGGCAACTATTTCAGGGAAGGTCAGCTTCTGGCCATTGCCGACCGCTTCCAGCAAGTTACCGACTGGCACCAACGCAAACCAGGACAAGCATAATGGAATGGGAAATCGTCATCGGGCTGGAAACGCATACGCAGCTTTCCACCCAATCCAAGATTTTTTCTAACAGCACCACCGAATTCGGGGCGGCTCCCAACACTCAGGCCAATGAAGTCGATATGGCGCTGCCGGGCAGTCTGCCGGTCATGAACAAAGGCGCCGTCGAACGCGCGATCCAGTTCGGCCTTGCAGTCGGTGCAAACATCGAACCCCGCTCAATATTTGCCCGCAAGAATTATTTCTATCCCGATCTTCCTAAGAATTACCAAATCAGTCAGTTCGAGATTCCGGTGGTGCAAGGCGGGACGATCAGTTTCTTTGTCGGTGAAGAAGAGAAAACCGTCAATCTGACGCGCGCCCATCTTGAAGAAGATGCGGGAAAATCGCTGCACGAGAATTTCACGGGCCCCCATGGTGAGTCGTCCACCGGCATCGATCTGAACAGGGCCGGCACGCCGCTCCTCGAGATCGTCTCCGAACCCGAAATGCGCTCGGCCGCCGAGGCCGTGGCCTACGCTCGCGCGCTCCATGGCCTGGTGGTCTGGCTGGGCATTTGCGACGGCAACATGCAAGAAGGCTCGTTCCGCATTGACGCCAACGTATCGGTGCGTCCGAAAGGCCAGAACGAACTGGGAACGCGCAGCGAAGTCAAGAACGTCAACTCCTTCCGTTTCCTGGAACGGGCCATTCAGTATGAAGTCCGCCGCCAGATCGAACTTATCGAAGATGGCGGCAAGGTGGTGCAAGAGACCCGCCTGTACGACTCCGAGCGTGACGAAACACGCAGTATGCGAAGCAAGGAAGACGCTCACGACTACCGCTATTTCCCGGACCCCGATCTGCCACCATTGGTGATTGCACCCGATTGGATAGCCCGTGTCAGGGACGCCATGCCAGAGCTTCCTGCCCAGAAGCGTCTACGTTTTGAACAGGAGCTGGGTCTCAGTTCATACGACGCCGCCCAGCTCACCACAAGCCGGGCCAGCGCGACCTATTTCGAAGAGTTGGCAGGCAAGCTGCCAGACGGTCAAGCCAAGCTCGCCGCCAACTGGGTACTCGGAGAACTCTCCGCAGCCCTCAACCGCGATGAGATCGACATCGATCAAAGCCACATTAAGCCCGCCGCGATGGCGGCGCTGCTTGCGCGCATTGCAGATGGCACCATTTCAAACAAAATGGCGCGCGATGTCTTCGCCGCTATGTGGTCGGGCGAAAACGGCGGCGATCCAGACGCGATCATCGAAGCCCGGGGACTGAAGCAAATCAGCGACAGTGGCGCCATCGGGACGATGATCGATGACGTTCTGGCAGCGAATCCAGCCACCGTTGAAGAGTACCGGGCCGGCAAGCAAAAAGCCTTCAACTCCCTGGTCGGACAGGTCATGAAAGCAGCCAAGGGCAAAGCCAACCCGCAGCAGGTCAATGACATGCTCAAGGAAAAGCTGAGGTAAAAATGACGCCAGGTTTTGGGCCATCAGGCCGCCTGGCGCATCCTCTTGCTTAAACGCCGTACCGGGCCCTGTATGCTGTTACCGCGTCGCGGTGTTCGGCAAGGCGGCTATCGTTTTCCAATAGTGCCATGATATCGGTCAATGAGGCGATGCTGACCACCGGAATCCCATAGGTGCGCGCCACGTCCTGTACCGCCGAGTGTGCCGACAAGGCATCGTCAGGACCCGCGCGCTCCATGCGATCCAACGCAATCAGCACAGCGGCAGGCTGCGCGCCTGCCTTACGAATGATTTCCACCGATTCCCGCACGGACGTGCCGGCTGTGATGACATCGTCGATGATCACGACCTTGCCTTGCAAGGGTGCTCCTACCAGGATTCCGCCTTCGCCGTGATCCTTCACCTCTTTGCGATTGAACGCAAAGGGTACGTCGCGCCCGCCCATTCCGGGATGATTGGCCAGCGCCACGGCAGTTGCGGTCGCCAACGGTATCCCTTTATAAGCGGGGCCAAACAGCATGTCGAAACCGACATCCGACGCTACGAGGGCCTGCGCGTAGAACTGGGCAAGGCTGCCCACGGAAAGGCCTGTATTGAACAATCCGGCATTGAAGAAATAGGGGCTTATTCGTCCTGACTTGACTTTGAATTGGCCAAACTTCAAAACGCCTTGTTCCAGGGAAAAACGCACAAAATCAGTGCGATAAGAAGGTTGGATCATAATCTTGCGGATATCGGAAAACCGATATTATCGGTCATAACCGGGGATCGCCCAGTGCTTCGGTGACGAAATCGATGAAAGTCCGCACCTTAGGCGTAAGGTATTTGCGGCTGGTGTACGTGGCGTACAGTTCGCGGGGAGCCTGGTGATATTGCGGCAGCACCTGAATCAGGTGCCCCGCCGCCAAGTCATCGTCCACCAACCAGCCCGGCATATACCCGATGCCGACGCCCGCGCGAACAGCATGGTACGAATACGTGGAGTCGTCAGACCTCATCACCGGATTCAACCGAATCAACACTTTCCCCTTAGGGCCGTCAAACTCGAAGCCTTCCGAACCCAAATAACTGGGCAGGATACCTCCGTAGTTGGCAAGGGCGGAGATGGTCTCCGGCACGCCGAAGCTATCGAAATAGCCCGGCGTAGCCACCAGATAAAAATGGATTGCACAAATCTTGCGTACTATCAGATGCGGTGATGGATCCCGCGTGACACGCAATGCCAGGTCATACCCTTCGGCAGCCAAATCCACTTTACGATTGGAAAACCGCAAATCAAGTATGACGTCTGGATACCGTTTCTGATAGGCAGCAAGCACACCCACCACACGTGGATTCGCAAACCACACGGGCGCGGTGATTTTCAGATTGCCCCGCGGCGCCTCCACGCTGCTGCCTATCGTGGCCGCAGCAAGTTCCAGCATTTCCAATGCGCTGCGGCATTGCTCTAAGTACAGGGAGCCAGCCTCGGTCAGGCTGACGCGGCGGCTCGTACGATTGAGCAAGCGCACACCGAGCTCGCGTTCCAAATGAGCCAGATGCTTGCTGACCATAGGCGCGGAAAGCGAAAGCCGGTCAGCCGCGCCCACAAAGCTGCCGGCATCCGCTATTTCACAAAATACCCTAAGGCTCAGCAAGGTGTCCATTGTTTCCCATATGGAAATGAATCGTTAATAAATCCTGCGTATATTTCTTTTTGCTATTCTATTAAACTTTGTTGCGATAGATCATTGACGTACTCACCAACATACTTACTGGACCATTATGACGACCAATTCTTGCACAATCTGGACCCCTCGCGTACTTAGTATTCTGCGCATAGTCAGCGGTTATTGCCTGCTATGGCACGGCACTTCCAAGTTCTTTGGCTTTCCCGGGCCGGCCATTGACAACCTGCAGATATTCTCGATGATGGGTGTTGCAGGACTGATTGAGTTGATCGCAGGCGTACTGTTGATCATCGGACTGTTCACTCGCGGCGCTGCATTTATTGCATCCGGCTTTACGGCAGCCGCCTACTTCATTGGCCATGTCGCCACGAATGGCAATTTGTTTTTTCCCGCTATGAATGGCGGCGAGGCAGCTGTCTTGTTCAGTTTCATCTTCCTATACATCGCCGTTGCCGGTGCAGGTCCATGGAGCATAGACGCCATGCGCAGAAATTCGCATTAATCCGGCGCCTCCACCACTAATCCGGCCGCCAGGCCGGACTTATGGATATCACTATGAAATTGCCTGTCTACTTTATTTCGCACGGCGGGGGACCGTGGCCGTACATTCCGGCGATGCAGGCCAGCAATGCGGCTCTTGCTGCGTCATTGGTCGACATCCCCGCCCAACTGGGGCGCAAGCCCAAGGCCATCCTAATGGTGTCTGCACACTGGGAGACCCATGGAGTCTTCGGTATAACCGCTCATCCGCGGCCGCCGATGATTTATGACTACTACGGCTTTCCAGAGAACACCTACCAGGTTCAATACCCAGCGCCGGGGTCACCGGAGCTGGCCGGGCGCGTACAGCAATTATTGTCTTCCGCCGGTTTGCCGGTTGTCGCCGATACGCAACGTGGCTACGATCACGGCGCTTTTGTGCCAGCCTTCGTCATGTATCCGCAGGCAGACGTGCCGATGATACAACTGTCCATCGACGCCGGATACGATCCTGCCTTGCACCTTTCCTTGGGCCGCGCCCTCTCCCCTCTCCGCGACGAGGATGTACTGATCATCGGCAGCGGGCTGAGCTACCACAATCTGCGGCAAATCTACGGAGGTGGGGCGGCAGCATCGGCCCAGTTCGACGCATGGCTGCAACATGCCTTGCTCGCCTCGCCGACGCAGCAGCGTGCGGCACTGCTGCAAAACTGGGAAACCGCAGCATCAGCCCGACTTGCTCATCCGCGCGAAGACCACCTGATCCCTCTCATGGTGGCCGTCGGCGCCGCCGAACATGATAAGGCCAGCTGCATTTATCATGAGAGCCAGGCATTTGCTGGAATCACAGCCTCGAGCTTTCGGTTCGACGCCGCTGCCTGAAGCATCAGCGTTTCTTGATACAGGACTTCCGGCCACTTCAACGGGCAAAAAGGTTAAAGTCTCAACTTCATCAGATTCCAGAGTACTACAATGCTACGAGTGATATCCGCCAATCTCAATGGCATTCGTTCGGCCGCCAACAAGGGTTTCCTGGAATGGATCCCAGGCCAGAATGCAGACTTCATCTGCATGCAGGAACTCAAGGCGCAAGTCGACAACATGACGGTGGAGATGCTGAATCCACAAGATTATTACGGCTACTTCCACTATGCCGAAAAGAAGGGCTATAGCGGGGTGGGCGTGTACGCGCGCACGCAGCCGTTGCAAGTCATTGAGGGCCTGGGGGTGCCCGAGATCGATGCCGAGGGCCGCTACCTGGAACTGGTGTACGACAAACTGTCGGTCATCTCGCTGTATTTGCCATCGGGCTCCAGCGGCGACCATCGCCAGTCCGCCAAATATGCGTTCATGGAACATTTTATCGACCACCTTGCGACCCTGGCCAAATGTGGACGGCAGGTCATACTGTGCGGCGACTGGAATATTGCGCATAAAGAAATCGACCTCAAGAACTGGAAGGGCAATCTGAAAAACAGCGGCTTTCTGCCCGAGGAACGCGCATGGCTGACCAAAGTTCTGGATGAACTGGGTTGGGTCGATGTCTATCGCCATCTTTATCCGGATGCCACCGGCGACGCTTACACATGGTGGAGCAACCGTGGTCAGGCCTGGGCCAAGAACGTCGGTTGGCGCATCGACTACCAGATTGCCACTCCCGATATCGCAGCGACGGCGACACAGGCGTCAATTTATAAAGAGCACCGATTCAGCGACCATGCCCCGCTTATCATCGAATACAACTGGAACGCCTGAATGCCACGCTGGCCATCTGGCTAATGGCGAGGGTTTTCGTTACTATCGACGACGTGGTTACCGATGGTATCATTTTGCCATGCGTTCCAACACCATGGCAGATGAAAGCAACCAAGTCCGAACCCTACTTCCGTTCGACTCAGAGGCTGCCGACGAACGCTACGATGCCCTTACCCGAATCGCCCGTCGTCACATGGGGGTCACAACGGCCGCCATTACGTTGCTCGACGGTAACCGCCACATCCAGCGCTCCTGTAGCGGACCTACGTTCGGGACATCGTTGCAACGCGTTGCCCTCATCGCCGAACTTGCCGACAACGAAGCCACATTGGCAGTACCTGACACTTTGGCGGACAATCGTTATCGCCATCACCCTTTGGTCATTCAGAGCCCTTTCATCCGTTTTTTCGCCATCTGCGCCATGCGGGACACCGATGGAGCGCGCCTTGGCACTTTATGTTTGATCCATGACCGCCCACGGCAATTCGATAACGACGAATTTGAGGCATTGCAGGATATCGGCCGCCTCGCGACGCTGGTTGTCAGGCAATACCATTCTCCATCAACGCCGACCGAGAGCGCACACAGGATGGCACTGGCCATAGACGGCAGCGGAATAGGCATATGGGACCGAAATGTCCAGACGAACGAAATCCACTATTCGGTCGGCTGGAAGGCAATCCTGGGCTATAGCGATTCAGAGATCGGCAATCGGATCACCGACAGTTACAAACGCGTCCATCCCGATGACCTCTCCTATGTGCAAGCCACGATACAAGCACATTTCGACTTGAAGACGACCAGCTACGAAGTAGAGCATCGTCTTCGGTGCAAAGATGGAAGCTACAAATGGGTATCGAGCCGCGGCAAAGTAGTCAGCCGCGATATGGACGGGAAGCCATTGCGTATGATAGGCACTACAACTGACATCACCGCACTGCGCGCGTTGTCGAACACGCTACAAGAAACCGTCGACTTGATGACCAGCCTGACCGATGAAGTGCCGGGCCTGGTGTTCCAGTATCGCCGGTTCCCGGATAAAAAGACTTTCTTCTCCTATGCCAGCGCAGGCATCAAGGATATATACGAGATCGATGCGGCACAGGTAGCAAGCAGTGCGGACATTCTGGACACAATCATTCATCCCGAAGACCTGGCCGCCTATCACTCCTCACTGGAAGAGTCGGCAGCTCGCCTGGAACCCTGGCAATTCGACTACCGGGTGGTGTTACCCAAGCAAGGCCTGCGCTGGCGCCACGGTAGTGCACACCCGCAACGAATGATCGATGGCAGCACTACATTGCATGGTTTTATTACCGACGTGACGGATCGCAAACGTGCAGAGTCGGAACTGCAAATATTTGCATCTACCGATTTTCTGACGCAATTGCCCAACCGCCGTCATTTCATGGTTGAACTGGAAGCGGAACTGGCAAGAATGCGTCGCTACAAAGGCAAATCGGCCGCTATACTCATGTGCGACCTTGATCATTTCAAATCCATCAATGACAAGTGGGGACATAACGTTGGCGATCTGGCTCTTAGGCATTTTGCAAACCTTCTGCGCGCTGAATTGCGTAACACTGACGTGGCCGGTCGGTTAGGCGGCGAAGAATTTGCCGTCATGCTGCGTTGTACCGAATCGGATGAAGCAGGGTGTTTCGCGGAGCGGGTGCAGTTACGGCTTATGGAAACGCCTTTGATTACAGCGGACTACACGATCAGCCTCACTGTAAGCATAGGCATATCAGCCGCGAATGGAGATGATCATGACGCCAGTAGCCCCCTGTCTCGTAGCGACACCGCGCTTTATCGGGCCAAGACGGCGGGTCGCAACCGTATCGAACATTTCTGACAGACAACTACCGACGGACGGCCGACAATGAAAACTATCCATTATTATCTCTCACCCAAATCGCCTTGGACCTATCTGGGCCACGATAGACTGCTGGATCTGGCCCGGCGTCATGAAGCCGTCGTGCTGCCCAAGCCTATGGACCTGGGCAGCATCTTCCCGGTATCCGGCGGACTGCCCCTCGATAAACGACCGCCACAACGGCAGGCGTATCGCATCACGGAACTGAAGCGTTGGTCGGAATTCTTGGGCATGCCTCTTACTATTCATCCGAAATTCTTCCCTGTCGACGATGTTCCTGCCGCGAAAATGGTGACGGCGGCCATAAGGGCTGGCGACAATGATGGCGCATTAAAGCTGACTGGCGCCCTATTGCGTGCGGTGTGGGCCGAGGAGCGAAATATTGCAGACCCCAAGACGCTGGTTGAAATAGGAAATGAATGCGGCCTGGACGGCTCGGGCTTATATGCCGGACGCGAATCCGCGTCCGATTTATACCGGCAACATACTAAAGATGCCATGGAATTGCAGGTATTCGGCGCCCCCTGGTATGAGTACCGCGGCGTATCCTATTGGGGTCAAGATCGGCTGGAATTTCTGGGCCGGGCGCTGGAACAAGACTGAACAGCCACACCGCAAACGTGCCGGTCTCATTGTTTATTCCTAATAGCGCAATAGTGTTCGACTATCCCCCTGGGAGTTCTAGCGATTGTTGCTTAAATCAGAATTGACTATACGGAAATCTAGGGTTTATCCCTAGGCCTGGCTGATAGATACTGAGTTCACCGAAAAACGCCGTACATGTATACAGCGGCGTCGATTCGATCCTACCTTTTTATTGGAGCTCAGTATGAAAACCCTTGTTACAGCATTAATGATTTCCGCCGGTATGTTTGCCAGTGCCGCCCAGGCTGCCGATGATTCTTACCTATCACGGGCCGAGGTAATAGCCGATTTGCAGCAAGCCAGATCGGCTGGCTTGATCAGCACCGGTGAACTGGACTACCCACCCGCGCTCAATTCAACGAGCGCGAAAGACCGCTCGCAAGTTGAAGCCGAACTCGCCGCTGCGATCGAGGCAGGTCAAATACCTGTTGGGGAAGGCGCTTATCCGCCCGTAACAGCGGCGGAAAGCTCGAAGTCCCGCGCCCAGGTCAAGGCAGAATTGTTCGACTACGCTTCTTCCCATCCAGGCGATTACGTGGAAGCATAATCGGCGAAAGCCGCCGCCAGGAATTGGCGGGCTTGACATGACAGAGACGAATGGTCGATGCCCGCCTATCGCCATTCGTCGCGGTAAACAAACTTGGGCATCTGCCAATTGAAGCGCAGTGCCAGTAGCCGGAAGACAAGACCGACCAGCATGGCACCGACCATGGAGGCATTCAGGTTCGCACCAAAATGTTGGCTGCCAATGAACAGCCCACCCGTCACCACCGACACGCTCGCGTACAGCTCCTTGCGCAGCAGCAATGGAATGTCGTTGCAAAGCACGTCCCGCAGTACGCCCCCCGCACACCCAGTGATCATGCCGCTGACCAACACGACTGTTATGGGAAGTTGCATCCCCAACGCCACCTGGCAGCCTATCACGGTGAAGACGACCAGCCCCAAGGCATCCAGCAGAAGAAACAGCCGATGCAAATGGCGCATGACGGGCGCCGCAAGCGCAGTCAGCAATGCGGCAGCGGCCGTTATCCATAGATACTCGGGGTGCATCACCCACGTCAGCGGATAATGACCTAGCAGAACATCACGGACCGACCCGCCACCGAGCGCCGTCACGCAGGCGATGATGCACACGCCGATCCAATCCATGTCGCGCCGCCCTGCGGCCAGCGCTGCCGTCATGGCTTCAGCCGTAATGGCTATTAGGTACAAGGCAAGCAGCATGTCAGCGCACCGTTTCGAGCGCGTCGATTTCAACCCGGCGCATGCGAAGCAGGATCAGGCCCGGCAACCCAATAAACACAGTAATCACAAAGAACCCCGGCCATCCTATGGATTCCACCAACGGTGGCGTCAGCGGACCGGCAAGGTAGGTACGCCCGACCGCCGACAATGCGGACAGCAAGGCGAACTGGGTCGCTGAAAACTCCTGCTTGCACAGCGCCATGAGCAGCGCCACGAACGCCGCGGTTCCTAAACCGCCGCATAAATTCTCGACACCCACTACCAGCGCCATGGAATAAATATGGGGAGGTGTAACAGCCAGGACCCAATAACCAAAATTGGACAAGGCCTGCAAGAGGCCGAACAACATCAACGATCGGTACAAACCCAGGCGGGTCATCAGGCCCCCGCCAGCCAGCGCGCCGACTATCGTGGCAGCCAGTCCAAACGCTTTGTTGACCGCCCCAACCTCGGTGCCAGTAAACCCGGCGCCTCGCAAAAGAAAGGTCGTGGACAAGGCCCCCGCAAAGGCATCGCCCAATTTGTACAACACAATAAGCAGCAAAATGCTCAACGCACCGGGCCGTTTGAAAAATTCGAGCAGCGGCTCGACAACAGCAATGGCAAGCGTCCTGGGCGCGCGTGCAACGACTTCCGGCTCAGGGGCGAGCAAGGTGGCAATCGCACACAAGGCCATGAGAGCACCCATGACGAGATAGGTATTGCTCCAGCCCAGCCATTGATCCGCCAGTACCAGCGCCAGGCCGCCCGATACGATCATGGCAAGGCGGTAGCCCAGCACCTTTAACGCCGCGCCCGCAGCGCGCTCTTCTTTGCGCAGCACGTCCGTGCTGTAAGCATCAAATGCAATATCCTGCGTTGCCGATAAAAATGCGACCAATACGGCAAGCATCGCCAATACCATCAGATTATCGGACGGCGAATAAAAGCCCATGGCTCCAATGACTACCCCGAGAAGAATCTGCGTGACGAAGATCCAGCTGCGGCGGCGTCCCAACATAGTCGGTGCATAGCGATCAACCAGGGGTGCCCACAAAAACTTCAGTGTGTAGGCCGTTCCGATGAGTGTGAGGAAACCGATATTCTGCAGCGATACGCCCGAGAGCGTTGCCCAGGCCTGCAAGGTGCCACCAGTGAGCGCCAAAGGCAGGCCACTGGCAAATCCGAGCACCAATAGCGGGATGACACGAGGACTGCCATAAACGTTGATAAACGAAGCGATGGTAGTCCTCTTTAATCTGGTGTTTCGAAACGGTACACCGCCAGCGTGCTGCGCCAGCTGGGCAGAAACTTGACTTCCCTGTTACCGTTGAACGTTGCAAGGTGAGTGATGCGCAACCTGAGTGCCGAGGCAAGGTCTTCGAAATCCTTGAGTGTGCACAAGTGGATGTTGGGCGTATCGAACCACTGATACGGCATCTCGCCCGTGACAGGCATGCGTCCAGACAATATTGACCAACCATGCGGCCAATAGCCGAAATTCGGAAACGACACGATGCCAAAACGGGCCACGCGCGCCATTTCGCGAAGTATGTGCTCTGTATGATGCATCGATTGAAGCGTCTGTGACAACACTACGGTATCGAACTGTTGATCGTCGAATAGAGCCAGCCCTTCTTCCAGGTTCTGCTGGATTACCTGCACGCCACGCCGCACCGACGCAATCACCAGTTCATCACTGAGTTCCACGCCCACGCCGGTAACATTCTTGTTGTTCTGCAGGTAAGCCAAAAGCGTTCCGTCGCCGCAACCTAGATCCAGGACACGACTTTCCGGTTCGATCCAGCTGGCGATCCGTTTTAGGTCCGCCCTGACATGCTTGGGCGCCACGCTGACTTCGGTCACTTGAGCACCCCTGTGGTTTGAATGCGTTCTGCAAGTCCAAGCCTGGCCGCAATACGGTCATAGTACCCCTGTATCACAGCATGGTAGCGGGGATCGTCCAGCAGAAATGCGTCATGGCCGTGCGGTGCGTCGATTTCCGCATACGTCACGGGCCGCTTGTTCTTCAATAAGGCGCGCACTATTTCGCGGGAACGGGCGGGTGGAAAACGCCAATCGGTGCTGAAAGAGATGAGCAGAAAATCGGCCTGGACCTTCTCCATCGCACGCACCAGGTCGCCGCCATGGCTGCGCGCGGGGTCGAAGTAGTCCAGCGCCCGCGTGATCAGCAAATATGTGTTGGCATCAAAATACGTGGAAAACTTCTCGCCCTGATAACGCAGATAGGACTCCACCTCGAATTCGACATCGTAGCCGTAATGGAACTCGCCGTTGTCGGCCGGCGCTCGTTGGGTGCGCCCGAACTTCTGGGCCATGTCGTCGTCCGACAGGTAGGTAATGTGTCCGACCATGCGTGCCACCGAAAGACCATGACGAGGCACTGTGTGGTGCGCGTAGTAATTTCCGCCATGGAAATCCGGATCACTGATGATCGAGCGGCGCGCCACTTCGTTAAAACCGATATTCTGGGCCGACAGACGCGGAGTGCTGGCGATGACGATGCAGTGGCCAATACGTTCCGGACAGGTAATCGCCCAGCTCAAGGCTTGCATCCCGCCCAATGAACCGCCCATGACGGCTGCAAGCTTGTCGATGCCGAAGCGGTCTGCCAGACGTGCCTGCGCCTGTACCCAATCCTCGACAGTCAACATTGGAAAGGCCGCAGCCCAGGGCTGTCCTGTGTCCGGATTGATACTGGCCGGTCCGGTCGAGCCGAAACATGAACCAATGTTATTGACGCCAATGACAAAAAACCTGTCGGTGTCAACAGCTTTTCCTGGTCCGACCATGTTGTCCCACCAGCCTATGTCTTTCGGGTCATCTGCCGATATACCGGCGACATGATGCGAAGCATTCAAGGCATGGCATATCAACACGGCGTTGCTGCGCTCGGCATTCAGCGTGCCATACGTTTCCACCGCGAGCTCGTAGCGAGGCAGGACCTGACCGCTGCTTAAATGCAGCGGCTCGTCGAAGGCAATACGTTGAGGTGCCACGACGCCCACTGAGCCAGGTGGCACGACGACTTGATGCGCAGGATGATCGGTGGCGACGGGATGGATAGCAGAAACAACAGATGTGGATATAGCGGCCATATGGACCTCTTTAGCTGGATTTATGAGGCGCCCGCAAGCAGATCAAGCAAATCGGCGCTCTGTAGAAACATAATTTTATCACTGTTGAAGGACGTGTCCACCGCGCTGCGCTCCTAAATACCACTGCCCTTCGTCCGGTTATTTTCATGAAAAATGAAAATAATTGATACATTTGGCTGTAAATCCCATAGAAAAATCTCATACCAATAGGATTCACAGTGCATGAAACCACTAACTGAACGCGAACTTACTTGCCTACGGTGGGCGGCAGTCGGCAAGACCAGCTGGGAAATGGGAGTCATCCTGGGCTTGACCGAGCGCACGGTCAATTTTCATGTTCATAACGCCTGCCAGAAACTTGGCGTGCACGGCCGCCAGGCAGCCATTACGGTGGCGTTCCAGTCCGGCCTGATGACGGCGACGCTTGCCGAACCACTTCCAGGCTTTGCAGGAACTGGGCGGCCTGCTGTTGCGGAAACGTTGCCTGATCAGCCGTCACAATACCCTCGATCAATGCGTGCGCTGTCAGCCAAACAATAACTTGCATCCGTACGCGCCCCTGGGGCGATGCGCCTTCGATAACAAAGGGGACACCCTCTTTCGGCAGTTCGACGGGCTCTGCAACGCCCAGGTTGCGATGAAGTGAGCCGACCACCGACAACGCAAATCTTCGTGCCAGCTCCGGGTTTTGGCGCAATGATTCGGGTAGCGGCGCATAAGCCACGGCAAATACAGCCTTATCCACCGTGGCAGTTGCCAGGTTGAATGGAACCTCGTGGCCCGAGTACGTCAAAGGCCGTTGCTGGGCAAGGGGGCGGTCGGGGAAAAAAGCTTTCACGGCACCATCGGCGACGGTGACCTCGCGCCAGTTATAGTTGGGCGTACATCCCGCCAGCACGGCCACCAGCATCACTAACAATCCAAAACGCATTAACACCAGACCCCTCAGGTAAAATCGGCAACGACAACGACTTCTAAAATAAAGATACCTTGTAATGATCTCATCTAATCAACGCCTCGTCTTGCTGGGTCAAAACCGGCACGCCCTCAAATATATGTTGCGCGGTATCGAGAAAGAAGGACTGCGTGTCGATGGACAAGGAAAGCTCGCCACCACGCCTCACCCCAAGAGCCTGGGCTCGGCGCTTACCAATGAACGGATCACCACCGATTACTCCGAAGCATTGCTCGAACTCATCACCGGGACGCACGACACCGTCGAAGGCTTGCTGGCCGAGCTCGAAACGACACACCAGTTTGTTGCCCAGCAATTGCGGGACGAGCTGATCTGGAATCAATCCATGCCCGCAACGCTGCCGACTGAACGCGATATCCCAATCGCCTGGTATGGCACGTCGAACACAGGCATGCTCAAGCATGTCTACCGGCGTGGTCTGGCGGAACGTTACGGGAAAGCGATGCAGTGCATTGCAGGGGTTCATTACAATTTTTCCCTGCCTGATTCGATCTGGCAAATTATCGGCACGCCTGGGTCGTCCCCGGAAGACCAGCGGTCGCAAGGCTATCTTGGCCTAATTCGCAACTTTACCCGTTATTCGTGGCTGCTGATGTACTTGTTTGGCGCCTCCCCGGCCGTTTCGCGGAGTTTCATGCGGGGCATGGATCATTCTTTGCACACGCTGGACGCCGACACATTCTATTTGCCCCATGCCACCAGCCTGCGCATGAGCGACATCGGGTACCAGAACAAGGCGCAATCCGACCTACAGTTATGCTACAACGATCTCGATACCTTCCTGGAACGACTCTATACGGCTGTAACAACACCCTGGCCCGACTACGTCAAGATTGGAACTCACCGGAATGGCGAGTGGATCCAGTTGAACACCAACATCCTGCAAATCGAAAACGAGTTCTACTCCAACATCCGCCCCAAGCGCACTACAAGTCGGTGTGAGCGGCCCGCGACGGCCTTGGCCGAACGCGGCGTGCAATACATCGAAGTCCGCTGCCTGGACATTGACCCCACTACACCCATTGGCATTTCGGCAACGACCAGCCGCTTCATGGATGCCTTCCTGTTATTTTGCGCCATCGAAGAAAGCCCACTGTTTCCAAACAATGGCTACTGTCGGGACAGCCACGACAACTTCAGCCTGGTATCGAAGGAAGGTCGCAAACCTGGCGCCATGCTGGTCAAACAGAACAAGCCAATTTCGCTTGTGGCCTGGGGTGAAGAACTGCTCGAGCGCATTGCACCCTATGCAAAACTGCTGGATGAAACGCATGACGGAGTCCAATATGCCCAGGCCGTCGAGAGCCAAACTGAAAAGATACGCGACAGCCAGCAGACGCCATCGGCCTTGCTATTAGCCCAATTGCGCGAGCATGGTGCAAGCCTTCATGACTACTCGCTGGAACAAAGTCGGAGACATCATGAAACGCTGCGTGCCGAAGCCCTGAGCTCCAGCACGCTTCAGGAATACGAAACGATTGTTCGCAATTCCGTAATCGAACAACAACACCTGGAAAGGAGCGACACCGAAGACTTTTCCAGTTATGTGGCGCGCTACCACGCCGCTCTCAGGCGCCCGGTCAGGCAGCAATCGTAAGGTCAGCCAGAATTACGGCATTGCGCGTAAGTGTTCTATCAGGATTACAGTACCGATTCCAATCAGAATGATGCCGCCGATCACTTCGGCGCGACGGCCCACCACGGCGCCCAGGACCCGCCCCAGCATGACACCAAAAGTGACCATTACCAAGGTCGTGATGCCCACCGCGGCGGCGACCGGAATAATGCCTATGTCGAGAAAGGCCAGACCCACCCCGACGGCCATGGCATCGATGCTGGTAGCGAAGCCGGTCAGGGCCAGCAGCCAGAAGGAATGCTTGGCCGGTCTACCCTCGGGCACGGTGGTATCCGCCATACAGGCATTGCGTATCATGAGTACACCCAGGCCGGAAAGCAGAACGAAAGCTATCCAATGATCCCAGGCGGATACATAGGGCGCAGCGGCACGTCCCAGGCCCCATCCGACGATAGGAGTGGCAGCCTCGATAACGCCAAATATGACGCCAGTCTTGAGCGCTTCGGTAAAACGAGGTTTATGCAGGGCCGCGCCCTTGCCCACCGCCGCGGCGAACGCGTCTGTGGACATGGCGAAAGCCAGTAATACAACGGATGCTAGATTCACTGGAAAGCTTCCTGGCCGGGCGACGAATCCATGACATGCCCGCGCGCCCGACCGAATGCGCAGGTATGCCCATGGTCTCGCCAAGCCAGACATGGCTGCCAGCGCCACGGCACGTGAAGGTGCCGAGAATGTTGACGCGGGCGCTTCCGGGGCCGGAAGCAGACTACTCCCCAAATGACCAGAGGAGTGTAGCATGGGAGGCCAATTGGATATGGCCATACTGCACGGAGAGTTGAGTCACCCCATCCCACTATTCTCGCGTCGTCATCGTGCGCCTAGCCCAGGCCTGGGAGCGATATAAGGATACGGAGGTCCCAGTGGCTACGGTATGGCGACTACGTATCCAGACAGATGGGCGACACGAACCCCAGGATGTTTTTTAGGGTGTACGCAAGGTGGATCGATGGTGAGGCGAGTGTCAGAGAAAAGGCCAGAATGGACGCATTATGTGCGTCACCCACCAAAGCACTGGCCTCGATGTGATTCGGCCAACTTTTCCCAAAGATGTCCTAAAGAACACCTGAATCGGGCTCTTCATCATTAACGGGGGACGCCGACATTCATTAGACTTGTTTTTGCGACGAAACACGTTTAATGGAAGCAATGCCGATGTCCCCAGTAAATTCTATCTTAGGAATCAGAGATTTATTAATTG